>NZ_NPFY01000073.1 GCF_002259415.1 Rhodococcus sp. 14-2470-1b | reverse complement strand
CATCACCATCGAACTCTCCTACCAACCACACCGCATCACCCACCACACCATCACCACCCTCACCACACTCCTCGACACCGCCCTACACACCCTCGCCACCGCACCCCACACCCGAATCGCCGCCATACCCCTACTCACCGACCACGAAGGCGAACACCTCGCACGATGGTCCACCGGAGCCAGTGAACCCGCAGCCGGCACCACCCTCGACACACTCATCCGCACCCAAACCACCCACACCCCGAACGCCATCGCAGTCACCGACGACTCGAGACAGCAATGGACGTACACAACACTCGATTCCCGCGCAAACGCATTGGCGCACATGCTGTTCGAACACGGCGTACACGTCGGCGACCGCGTCGCAGTCATGCTCCCCCGCAGCGTCGACCTGGTCACCGCACTCCTGGCCGTGATCCGGGTCGGCGCCGCCTACGTCCCCATCGACCCCGACTACCCGAGTGAGCGGATCGGGCACATCCTCGACGACTCCACACCCTCACTCCTGATCACCACCACCGAAATCCGAACGAACACACGCGCAACGAACGAGCTACACCTCGACAACCCCGACATCGCCGCACGCCTCGACACCGGACACACCACCGCACCGGCACTCGATCGCCCACTGACCCCCGCCGACACCGCCTACGTCATCTTCACCTCCGGCACCACCGGACGCCCCAAAGGCGTCATGATCTCCCAC
>NZ_NPFY01000034.1 GCF_002259415.1 Rhodococcus sp. 14-2470-1b | reverse complement strand
GCGGGTGTGTTGCCGTCGCACATGGTTCCGTCGGCGTTCGTTGTGTTGGAGTCGATTCCGTTGACTCCTGCGGGCAAGTTGGACCGACGCGCACTACCGGTCCCCGACTTGTCGAGTGGGGCCGAGCATCGCGATCCGACGACGGACACCGAGCGCGCGATAGCGGACGTGTTCGCCGAGGTTCTCGGGATGGACTCCGTCGGTGTCGACGACAACTTCTTCGATCTCGGTGGTGACTCGCTCAGCGCCACCAGAGTCACCTCGCGGGTGAACTCTGCCCTGGGCAGTTCGGTGACGGTGCGTGCGCTCTTCGAATCACCCACCGTCGCAACGCTGTCGCTGCGAGCACAGTCCGACGAATCCGCCGCGGATCGACCCCCGTTGGTGCCCGCGGTGCGCCCGGAGATCGTGCCGTTGTCGCAAGCACAGCAGCGGATGTGGTTCATCAACCAGTTCGACACGCAGTCGGCTGCCTACAACATCCCACTCGCGGTGCGCTTGACCGGACATCTCGACATCGAAGCGCTCGGGGCAGCGGTCTCGGATGTGGTTGCGCGGCACGAGAGTCTGCGTACGACGTTCCCGATGGCGGGAGAGCGGCCGAGACAGCAGATCCACTCGATCCCCGACGACCGTCTCGTCTTCGACGTCGTGAACGTGGACGCCGGCGATCTGACGGCACGGATCATGGCCGATGCATCTCGCGGGTTCGACGTCACGACCGACATGCCGTTCCGTGCCTCGGTCTACCGCCTCGACGGTCGCGAGGACCGGCATGTACTAGCGATCGTCGTCCATCACATCGCGGCCGACGGTGCTTCCATGGCTCCGCTCGCCTCCGATGTGATGATCGCGTACTCCGCACGGGTAGCAGGCGCTGCACCCGTCCGTGAGCCTCTCGCGGTGCAGTACGCCGATTACGCACTGTGGCAGCAGATCCTTCTGGGTGACGAGTCCGATTCGGAGTCGCTCCTCGCACGCCAACTGGCCTTCTGGGCGCGCACTCTGGCGGATGTCCCCGAGGTTCTGCCGTTGCCGATCGACAAGGCGCGGCCGAATCAGCAGTCGCTTCGCGGCGCCTCGGTGCCGTTCCACCTCTCGTCCGACACCCATGCCGCGCTGACCGACATCAGCCGACGCGGTGGGGCAACGATGTTCATGACCGTCCATGCGGTCTGGTCCGCGTTGCTGGCCAGGTTGAGTGGTACCGAGGACATCGTGGTGGGTACGCCGATCGCGGGTCGGGGTGAGGCCGGGTTGGATGCGTTGGTCGGTATGTTCGTGGGGACGTTGGTGTTGCGGACGGAGGTGTCGGCGCACCTGTCGTTCGTGCAGTTGTTGGCGGCGACTCGGGCTGCGGATCTGGCTGCGTTCGACAACACCGATGTGCCGTTCGAGCGGTTGGTGGATGAGTTCGCGCCGTCGCGGTCGACGGATCATTCTCCGTTGTTCCAGGTGTTGTTGGAGTTCCAGAACAATCAGCGGGCGCACCTCGAGCTGCCCGATCTCGTCGTCGACGGAGTCGACATCGATGCAGGCATCGCGAAGTTCGATCTGCAGTTGACCGTGTCCGAGAACTTCGACGACGACGGCGTCCCTGCGGGGATCGACATGGCATTCACCTATGCCACCGATCTGTTCGAGGAATCGACCGTCCACGAGTTCGTCCGACGATTCTCCATGCTCGTCGACGGTGTGACGGTTGCCCCTGACCGCGCCATCGGCGACGTCGAGATTCTGACGGCCGACGAAGTCCACGCGCTCACCGTCGACTGGAACCACGAGGGAACCACTCCGTCGACCGAGACTCTCGCGCAGCGCTTCGAAGCGTCCGCTGCACGGTTCCCGGATCACACCGCGGTGGTGTTCGGCAGCCGTCGGTACACCTATTCCGAGCTGGACAATCGATCCAATCAACTTGCACGACACCTCGTGTCGCGGGGTGTCGGCCCGGAAACCCTGGTTGCAGTGGCGATGCCTCGCAACGCCGAACTGGTCGTCGTCCTACTCGCGGTGCTCAAGGCAGGCGGCGGTTACTTGCCGGTGGACGTGACCTACCCGGCCGACCGGTTGGCGTTCATGCTCGAGGATGCTCGGCCGGTCTGTGTGGTGTCCACGATCGCCGATGTCACGGCAGTGCCGACCGACGACCTGACGACCGTGCTGCTCGACGATCCGTCCGTCGTCGAGGTGCTCGACAGTCTCGACTCGAATCCGCTGACGCCTGAGGAAGTCGGTGGGATCGTCGACGCGGAGTCGATCGCCTACGTCATCTACACCTCGGGCAGTACGGGCCGTCCCAAGGGTGTGCAGGTTGCGCACTCCACGGTGGCCACGCTGTTCGAGAACACCGTCGACTTGTTCGAGTTCGACGAGACCGATGTGTGGACGATGTTCCACTCCTACGCCTTCGACTTCTCGGTGTGGGAGCTGTGGGGGCCACTGCTCTACGGCGGCACCCTCGTGGTCGTCGACTACTACACCGCTCGCTCGCCGGAGTTGTTCCGAGAGTTGCTCGTTGCCGAACAGGTCACGGTTCTCAATCAGACCCCGACGGCGTTCTACCAGTTCGCCGAGGCCGATCGTGTCGCGCCTGCAGATTCCGCACGACTTGCGTTGCGGTACATCGTCTTCGGTGGTGAAGCGCTCGATCTCGGTCAGCTCGGCCGGTGGTACGCACGCCACCCGGAGAACTCTCCGACGTTGGTGAACATGTACGGAATCACCGAGACCACCGTGCACGTGAGCCACCTTGCACTGACCGAGCAGTTCGCTGCCTCGGCATCGGCGAGCGTCATCGGCCAGGCGATTCCCGGGCTCTCGGTGTCGGTCCGCGACAACAGGTTGCGGCTCGTTCCGCCTGGAGTGACCGGCGAGATGTACGTCTCGGGTGGCCAGCTGTCCCGGGGATACCTCGGACGCGCCGGACTGTCGGCAACGCGTTTCGTCGCCGACCCGGACGACACCGACGGCGCACGGATGTACCGAACGGGCGACACCGCTCGATGGAACCGCGAAGGTCGGCTCGAATACCTCGGTCGTAGCGACATGCAGGTCCAACTGCACGGGTTCCGTATCGAGCTCGGCGAGATCGAATCCGCTCTGCTCGGAGTCGACGGAGTTGCGCAGTCCGTGGTCTCGGTACGCGACGACGGGGCCGGTGATCGACTGGTCGGATACGTCGTTCCGGAAGCCGGGCGCACGCTCGACGTCGCAGGTGTTCTCGACGACGTCGCCTCGTCGTTGACGTCGTACATGGTGCCTGCAGCACTCGTCGTGCTGGCAGAGCTCCCGCTCACCGCGAACGGAAAGCTCGACCGTAAAGCGCTACCCGCGCCGGACTTCTCGTCTCGGGTCACTCAGAGTCGGGCACCCGCGTCCGAGATCGAACACAGCCTGGCGGCGCTGTTCGCCGAGGTGCTCGGTCTGGACACCGTCGGCGTCGACGACTCGTTCTTCGCGCTCGGCGGAGACAGCATCATGTCGATTCAGCTCGTGTCCCGCGCCAAAGCAGCGGGACTCGTCATCGCCCCGCGCGACGTGTTCGAACGAAAGACCGTTGCAGGGCTCGCCGAGGTGGTGGCACTCGTCGGCGACGCCGACGTCGTCGTGCTGGAAGAATTGCCCGGTGGAGGCGTCGGAGAACTGCCTCTCACTCCTATCGTGCAGTGGATGCTCGAGCGGAGCGAGGAGTTCGGCCGGTACACCCAGACTGCGCTTCTGCAGCTGCCGAAGTCCATCGACCGGTCGACTCTCGAGCGCACGGTCCAGGCAATTCTCGATACCCACGACATGCTCAGGGCACAGCTGTGTCGAGACGACGACGGTGTGTGGACCGAGACGGTCGCGGCCGAAGGTTCGGTCTCGGCGTCCTCGGTGCTCCACCATGTGACGGTCGACGACGTGTCCGGTGACGCATTCTCGGCACGGGCTGCCGCAGAACTGGATCAGGCAGCGGACCGACTCGATCCGGCGACCGGCCGCATGATCCAGATGGTCTGGTTCGAATCTCCCAGCGGTGCGGGCCGTTTGCTCGTCGTTGCACACCACCTGGTGATCGACGGTGTCTCGTGGAGAATTCTGGTTCCGGATCTCGCGTCCGCATGGTCTCAGGTAGTGGCAGGGGACGAACCGGCACTTGCTCCCACCGGCACGTCGATGCGTCGCTGGGCAACCGGATTGGTCGACGTCGCCGCCGAGCGCACCGACGAACTGGCGTTGTGGACGTCGATCCTGGACGGACCCGATCCGCTGATCGGATCTCGTGCCCTCGACCCCGCGGTCGACGTCGACGCGACGGTCGAACGCATCCGGGCGTCGTTGCCGGTCACGGTGACCGAGCGCTTGCTCACGACAGTTCCGGAGAAGTTCCACGGAAGCGTCGGCGACGGCCTGCTCGCAGGCCTCGCACTGGCGTTGATCGCCTGGCGCAACGAACGCGGTGCCGACGGCGACACGCCGCTGAGCGATGCGTTGTTGAGCGATGCGTTGTTGAGCCTGGAAGGGCACGGACGCGAGGACGGCGTCGTACCCGGTGCCGATCTCGGCCGCACGATGGGATGGTTCACCACGATCTTCCCGGTCCGCCTCGACCTGAACGGAATCGACGTCGCCGACGCCTTTGCCGGAGGGTCGGCTGCGGGCGAGGCGATCAAGGCCGTCAAGGAACAGTTGTTGGCCATCCCGGACCACGGCATCGGGTTCGGTATGGCGCGGTACCTCACCGACGAAGGCCGGGCCGCGCTGGCCGGATTCCCGAAGCCTCAGGTCAGCTTCAACTACCTGGGTCGATTCGCCACGGGCAGTTCCGAGGGAATGGACGACGTCGGCTGGATCCCGGTGTCCGACACCACGCTCGGCGATGCACAGAATCCCGACATGCCGGTGCCGGCACTGCTGGACATCAACGCGGTCACCAACACCACCGACCAAGGTCCGGTACTGGACGCGACGTTCGCGTTCCCGTCCGGCGTCCTCACACCACCCGAGGTCGATCGCCTGGTGGAACTGTGGGTGGAGGCACTGACAGCACTGACCACTCATGCCGACGCGCCCGACGCCGGCGGGTACACACCATCCGACCTCGAGCTCGTCGACATCGATCAGCCGACGATCAGCGCTCTGGAAAATCGATTCCCGGATCTCGACGACGTCTGGTCTATGTCGCCGCTGCAGTCCGGGCTCCTGTTCCACGCGCGACTCGCAGGTGAAGTCGCCGCAGATGTCGCACTGGAGGTCGATACGGGCGTCGACGCCTACATGGTGCAGCTCGGACTCGAGCTTCGCGGCGTCGTGGATGCGGATCGTATGAAAGCCGCGGCACAGACGTTGCTCGACCGGCATGCGAACCTGCGGACAGCGTTCGTGCACAACTCGAACGGTGATTCGGTGCAGGTCGTACAGACGGGGATCGACGTGCCGTGGTCGCACGTGGACCTGTCGGGTACGCCGGATCCCGACGCAGCGCTCGACTCGGTGCTCCGGCAGGACCGCGCACGCAGGTTCGCACTGGATCACGCTCCGCTGCTTCGGTTCACCCTGATCACGAAATCCGTCGGTACGGACGGCACGGGGGAGTGGCGCTTGCTGCTCACCAACCACCACATCCTGCTCGACGGCTGGTCCACGCCGCTGCTGATCAAGGAACTGCTGACGTTGTACGCGACGGCCGGCGACGATTCGATGTTGCCTCGCGTTCCCGCATACCGCGATTACCTGAGCTGGATGCGGCGCCGGGATGCAGCCGCATCCAAGGCGGAGTGGGTTCGGGCATTGTCCGGTGTCGAGGAACCGACCTTGCTGGCCGACGCGGATCGCGGGCGGAAGCTCGAGGCCGTGTCCGTCGAATCGACGCAATCGCTGTCGAAGGAGATCACCGCTGCCCTGCGGGATCTGGCAGCGCACCGCGGCGCGACGCTCAACACCATCGTGCAGAGCGCATGGGGCGTCGTACTGGCGGCACTGACCGGTCGTGACGATGTCGTCTTCGGGGCGACGGTCTCGGGTCGACCACCGGAGATCCCCGGTATCGAATCGATGATCGGTTTGTTCATCAACACACTGCCGGTGCGCATCACGCTCGATCCGGCCGAAGCCGTCGGAGATCTCGTCGACCGGGTACAGGTGGAACAAGCGAGCCTGCTCGATCACCACTACCTCGGCTTGACCGATATTCAGAGGGCCGCCGGAAACGGTGTCTCGTTCGACACCCTGACGGTCTTCGAGTCGTACCCGGTGGACAGAGCCGGGCTTTCGGAGGACACCGACATCGCCGGGCTGAAGGTTGCCGATGTTCTCGGCACGGACGCGGCGCACTACCCGTTGACACTCGTCGCGTCCGTGGACGACAGGTTGCACCTGAAGGTCAAGTACCTGCCCGAGCTCTTCACCGCCGACGACGTCGAGCGGATCATCGCGCGTATTTCTCGGGTTCTCCACGCCGTCGTCGAGAACGACAGAACGCCGCTGGCCCGTATCGACCTGCTGGCCGAGTCCGAGCGCGCTGCCCTCGCACCGGTCCACGGACCTCGGGGACGTTCCACCGTCCTCCTCGGTCACATCTTCGAGAACGCAGCGAAGAACTCCGCCGGCCGGGTCGCGTTGCGGTTCGGTACCGAATCGCTCGACTACGACGAACTGGACAGCCGTTCCACTCGCCTCGCTCGGCTGCTGCTGCAGCGCGGCGTATCCGTCGAGTCCTTCGTCGCGCTCGGTCTTCCGCGCTCGATCGAATCGGTCGTCGCTGTCTGGGCCGTCGCCAAGACAGGTGCAGCGTTCGTTCCGGTCGACCCGGGATATCCGCGGGATCGCATCGAACACATGGTGACCGACTCCGGCGCCCAGTTCGGACTGACGATCGCCGGCAGACTCGAAGACCTCCCGACGACCGTCGCCGACGGCATGCCCTGGATCGTGCTCGACGATCCCGCAACCGAAGCCGAGCTGCAGACATTGTCCACCGAGCCACTGGCGGAACACGAACGTGTTGCCGGCCTCGGAATCGACAGCACGGCCTACGCCATCTACACCTCGGGCTCGACGGGTCTGCCCAAGGGCGTCGTGGTGACGCATTCCGGTCTGGAGAACTTCGCGCACGAACAGGCCGAGCGATACTCGGTCACTCCCGAGTCGAAGACTCTGCACGTGTCGTCGCCGAGCTTCGACGCATCGGTGCTCGAATACCTGCTTGCCTTCGGTGCCGGAGCGACGATGGTCATCGTCCCTCCGACGGTCTACGGCGGCGAGGAACTGCACCGAATCCTGTCCGACGAAGCCGTGACGCACGCGTTCATCACTCCGTCGGCGCTGGCGTCGGTCGATCCGGGTGGCCTGGAGACGTTCGCTCACGTGGTCGTCGGCGGTGAGGCCGTACCGGCAGAACTGGTGTCCAAGTGGGCGCCGGGACGCAAGCTCTACAACGGGTACGGCCCGACCGAAGCCACCATCATGTCCAACATCAGTGATCCACTGGACGCGTCCGCTGCTCTGACGATCGGTGGTCCGATCCGAGGCGTCCACGAGGTCGTGCTCGACAGCAGGCTCCAACCGGTACCCGTGGGCGTGACCGGCGAGCTCTACCTGGCGGGCGTCGGCCTGGCTCGGGGCTACCACGACCGCCCGGCTCTGAGTGCGGAGCGTTTCGTGGCCGATCCGTTCGGTGCTCCCGGTGAGCGGATGTACCGAACGGGCGACCTCGTCCGCTGGAGGAGTGGAGCCGGCGGAACGACCATCGGGGACAGTGGAGCCGGCGGAACGACCATGGACTCGAGTGGAGCCGGCGGGACGACCATCGGGGACAGTGGCGCCGGCGGGAGTTACACCATCGAGTATGTCGGGCGGAGTGACTTCCAGGTCAAGGTGCGCGGCTTCCGCATCGAGCTCGGTGAGATCGACGCGGTACTCGCCACCCATCCGGCGGTCGATTTCGTTGCCACGGTCGGTGCCGAATCACCCTCGGGTGCCACCGTTCTGGTTGCGTACGTCCGTGCGACGACGTCGGGTTCGACGCTCGATCACGGTGAGCTGAACGCCCATGCGTCCGAGCGTCTACCGGGGCACATGGTGCCGTCTGCGTTCGTTCAGCTCGACGACATCCCGCTGACTCCGGTCGGCAAGCTGGATCGGCGCGCGCTGCCGACGCCCGAGTTCGATTCCGAGGGTGTCGATTTCGTCGCACCTCGAACGGACGCCGAGGCATCGGTGGCCGAGGTGTTCGCCGAGATCCTCGGAGCCGACCGCGTGGGTGCGCTGGACAACTTCTTCGATCGCGGTGGTGACTCGTTGTCCGCGACTCGAGTGATTGCTCGTGTCAACGCTGAATTCGGGACTCGGATCGGCGTGCGCAGTATTTTCGAGGCTCCGACCGTGGCGGGACTCGCCGTCCTCGTTGCCGGATCGGCCGGAGATTCCGGCGGACGGCCGGTGTTGCGGCCCGTCGAGCGCCCCGAGGCGGTACCGCTGTCGCTGGCCCAGCAGCGTATGTGGTTCATCAACCGGTTCGATCCGGCCTCGCCCGCGTACAACGTTCCTCTCGTCGTGAAACTCACCGGTTCGTTGGACGAGTCCGCGCTGCGAGCAGCTGTCGCAGACGTACTCGAGCGGCACGAATCGCTGCGTACGACGTTCCCGAACGTCGGGCAGTCGCCCGCACAGGTGATTCACTCCGCCGCGGAGGTCATCCCCGAGGTGACGGTCGAATCGGTGCGTGACAACGAACTTGTCGACGCGCTCGGTCGCTTCGCCGGCCGCGGGTTCGACGTCACGACGGAAATCCCGATTCGTCTGGCGCTCTATCGAACCGGCGAGGACTCCCATGTGCTCGCCGTGGTCGTGCACCACATCGCGGCGGACGGAGCTTCGATGGCGCCGCTCGCTCGCGACGTCATGGTCGCGTACTCGTCGAGAACGGCGGGTGTGGCTCCGGCGTGGAGTCCACTCGAAGTGCAGTACGCCGACTACACGCTGTGGCAGCGAGAACTTCTCGGCTCCGAGGACGACGAGAACAGTGTCGCCGCACAGCAACTCGGATTCTGGCAAACCGCCCTGCGCGGTACTCCCGACCTACTGCCCCTGCCCACCGACCGTCCACGTCCGACCAACCAGGACTTCCGAGGCGGGCGAGTCAAGTTCGACATCGATGCTGATCTGCATCGTCGGGTGGTGGAGTTCTCCCGTGATCGCAGTGCGACGATGTTCATGGTCGTGCACAGTGCCTTCGCGGCGACATTGGCCCGGCTCAGCGGAATCGACGACATCGCGATCACCACACCGGTCGCCGGTCGCGGCGAGGCAGCGCTGGACGACCTCGTCGGCATGTTCGTGAACACTCTGGTTCTGCGCACCGTCGTCGACGGTGCGGAGCCCTTCGAGTCGTTGCTCGGCCGCGTAGTCGAGTCGGACCTCGAAGCGTTCGGCCACACCGAGATTCCGTTCGAACGTGTCGTGGAGGTTCTCAACCCGACGCGGTCCACGTCGTACGCTCCGCTCTCGCAGGTTGCGCTGTCGTTCCAGAACAACACAGCTGCACGGTTGGACCTACCGGATCTGACTGTCGAAGGCGTCGATTTCGATGTGCCGGTTGCCAAGCAGGACCTTCAGTTGCTGCTGGCGGAGACGTTCGACGACGCAGGCGAACCCACCGGTATCGACGGTGCATTCGACTTCGCGACGTCGCTGTTCGATGCTGCGACGGTGCAGACGTTCGCGGACAGGTTCGTTCGTATCCTCCGCGCTGCTGTGTCGGCACCATCCGCGCCGATCGGGGATGCCGACGTGCTCGGCGAACACGAGCACCCGGCCCTCGCGCCGGCCAGGGGCGAGGCAGGCGGTCCGTTCCGGACGTGGCCGATGATTCTCGCCGACGCTGCCGCCGCGAACCCGGACGGGATCGCCGTCGAGTACGGCGACATCGGGTTGTCCTACCGCCAGCTGGACGAGTGGTCGACACGTATCGCGCGGATGCTCATCGATTTCGGCGTCGGGCCGGAGACGTTCGTTGCGCTGGCTCTGCCGAGGTCGATCGAGTCCATTCTCTCCATCTGGTCCGTCGCGAAAACGGGTGCTGCGTTCCTTCCCGTGGACCCGAACTACCCGTCGGACCGCATCGCGCACATGCTCGACGATTCCCGCGCGCCGATCGGACTGACGGTTCGAGACCACCGAGATTCCCTGCCGAACAGCATCACCTGGCTCGTGGTGGACGACGAGGATTTCACCGCCGACATCAAGCGGTACCCGACCTCGCCGGTGACCGACGCGGACAGGGTCACTCCACTTCACCTCGACAACCCGGCATACCTGATCTACACGTCGGGATCGACCGGTCGACCGAAGGGCGTCGCGGTGCGGCACCGAGGCCTGGCGAACCTCGAGGACGAGGTCACGTTGCGTTTTCACCCGACGCAGCACTCCAGGATCTCGCACATCGCGTCCCCGAGTTTCGACGCGTCGATCTACGAGTTGACGATGGCGTTCGGCGTGGGCGCCACCATGGTGATCGTTCCTCCCGGTGTCTTCGGCGGTGACGATCTGGCCGATCTGCTGGAGCGCTCGCGGGTGACGCACGCCTTCCTCACGCCGGCTGCGCTCGCGTCGATCGACCCCACGCGTCTCGGCGACGTCGGCGTCCTGGCGGTTGGCGGCGAAGCGTGCACTCCGGAACTGGTGGCACGGTGGGCACCGGGTCGAATGATGTTCAACGGCTACGGACCGACGGAAACGACGATCCAGGCCAGCGTCGGCGGCCCCCTCGTACCGGGACGGACGATCGACGTGGGCAGCCCGGCGATCGGGTTCCGCTTCCTCGTGCTCGACGCCAGACTTCGGCCGGTGCCGGCAGGCATCGCGGGTGAGTTGTACATCGCCGGACCGGGAACGGCCCGCGGTTACGTCGAGAGGTTCGCCCTGACGGCGGAACGGTTCGTTGCCGACCCGTACGGCGAAGCGGGCGAACGCATGTACCGGACCGGCGATGTCGTGCGGTGGGTGAGCTCGGCGCACGGAGACGAATCGGGTGAACTGAAAATCGAGTTCGTCGGTCGCAGTGACTTCCAGGTCAAGGTCCGCGGCTTCCGCATCGAACTCGGCGAGATCGACTCGGTGCTCACCGACCACCCTGCGCTGAACTTCGCCGCGACGATCGGGCACACCGCCCCGTCGGGCGACACGGTGCTCGTGTCGTACGTCAGAACGGTCGCCGGAGTCGACGTCGGGTCCGCCGAGGTCACCGAACACGTGGCGACGGTTCTTCCCCGACACATGGTTCCGACGGCAATCGTTTTCCTCGACTCGATTCCGCTGACGCCCGTCGGCAAGCTCGACCGGCGCGCATTGCCGATGCCGGAGCTGACGGCGTCCACCGTGCCGTACCGCGCGCCCTCGACGGCAACCGAACAGGCGGTGGTGAATGTGTTCACCGACGTCCTCGGTGTCGAGCGTGTCGGTGTCGACGACAACTTCTTCGACCTCGGCGGTACGTCACTCGTCGCAACCCGAGTGGTACCGGCGTTGGAATCGGCGACCGGTGTGCGGGTACCGCTGCAGGCGCTGTTCCTCGACCCGACGCCCGCCGGGCTTGCGGCGCGGGTGGACAGCCGCGAGGACACGGCGCCGACGGGCTTGGACAGCGCATTCGGTGTTGTCATACCTCTGCGTGCAGAAGGAAGCGGAGACCCGTTGTTCTGCATCCATCCCGGAATCGGGTTGTCGTGGGGGTACTCGGGAATCGTCCGGCACCTCGCCGACGATCGACCGGTGTACGGCCTGCAGCTGCCGAGTATCACCGAGGGAGGGTCGTTCGATTCGATCCAGGCGCTGGCAGCTCGGTACGCGCACGAGATCCGTCGGGTCCGTCCCACCGGTCCGTACAACCTGCTCGGCTGGTCTCTCGGCGGTGCTGTCGCCCATGCGGTAGCGGTCGAACTCCGGCGGGGCGGAGCGGATGTCGATTCGCTGACCATCATGGACAGCTACGTCGAGTCCGGTGACGACACTCCGCAGGGCAAGCTCAGCGTCGAGGAACTACTCGAGGGGCTCGGACTCGACCTGCCGACCGTCACGTCGGATGGGCCGCTGACCTACGAGGGCGCCGTCGAGTTGTTGTCGGTGTCGTTCGGACAGGACACCGGTCTGACACCGGAGCACCTCGAGCGCATCAACGACGGTTTTGCCAATTCGACGTCGATCATGAGTCGATTCGTGCCCGACGTCTTCGACGGGAATGTCTTGTTCTTCGCGGCAGGTCGCGGGTCGGGTGACGGGGTCGACCGTGATCCAGCGGTGTGGAATGCATTCATCGAAGGAGAACTTGAAATCAGGACGATCGATTGTGCCCACAATCAAATGATCGAACCCGAAGTTCTTTCCGAAGTCGGCAATGTTCTGGAGAATTATCTGACGAAATAGAGTGCTTTTCTCTTCTGAAAGGGACGACCGAGGAATACCATTGGGCGTCCGGTAACAGTGGTTCGACAACGGTCTGGGGATACCTGTGAAACGAAGGAAATCAGTTGCGACGACGGCAGCGACCGTTCTCGCGGTCGCGTCGGTGGCAATCGCTGTCGGCGGGGGCACCGCGAATGCAGACCCTACCGAATCCGTGGGTTACGAAACCTCTGTCACGACGGATGGATCCGTCAGCACCGTCCTCGACGCGGGTGCGTTCCGTATCGACAGCAGTGACAATTCGGTGGACGTCGTGGGAAACTCCGGGACGGTTCTTGCAAGCCTGCCTCTGACGTACTCCGTGAACGGCGCGACATATTCGATCGCCCCAGCAGTGGTGGGGGACAGGCAATTGCTCCTGACCCCGCAACCCGCGTCGTTGATCAACGACGCAGCGGGACCGGTCAGCAAGCAAGCCGCGTTCGACAACATGATCAATCAGATCGTGATCGGATACACCGGCGGCGGAGCAGTCGGAACCGCAGTCGGCGCCGGCCTCGGCTTCGCAATCGGTTGTGTGTCGATCTTCCCGAACTTCATTGCCGGGTGCATCATCGGCACCGCCATCGGTGTCGTGGCCGGAACCATCATCGGCACCGTCAACGCAAACCCGAATGTGCAGCCCGCGGTGTTCGAGTACTTCACGACACCGTAGGTTCCTCGGGCCGACGTATTCGGCAGATTCCTCGGGCCGACGTATTCGGCCAGGCATCGAATCTCCACGGGAGGACCGGGCCGGCGTCACTCGCCGGAACGGTCCTCCCTTTTCGTGCCGTGCGCGAGCGCGCGACGCATCGACACCGCCTTGACCATCGTCTCCTGGAATTCCTCTTCCGGGTCCGACAGGGCGACTATCGCGCCGCCGACACCGAACGTCACCTCGTGTTCGGTGGAGACGATCGTCCTGATGACAATCGAGAAGTCGGCCGAACCGGTCAACGAGAAATAGCCGATCGCACCGGAATAGACACCACGTGGCCCGTCTTCGAGCTTGTCGATGATCGCCATGGTCCGAATCTTGGGTGCACCCGTCATCGAGCCACCCGGGAAAGCGGCGCTGATGCAGTCCACCGCGGATGCGTCGTCGCGTAGCCGTCCACGCACGGTCGAGACCAGTTGATGTACCGGGGCGTAGGTCTCGACATCGAACAGCTTCGGCACGTGGACCGAACCCGGCACGCAGACCTGCGCCAGGTCGTTACGAACCAGGTCGACGATCATCAGGTTCTCGGCCTTGTCCTTCTCGTTTCCGACCAGATCGGACCGAAGACGCTCGTCCTGTTCGGGAGTGCTGCCCCGCGGACGGGTTCCCTTGATGGGCTTGGACTCGACCACTCGGTCGGCGTCGATTCGCAGGAACCGCTCGGGAGAGGCACTCGCGACCGACAGATCGTCGAAACCGAGAAACGCGCTGTATGGAGTCGGATTGATCTCTCGCAGATACGTGTACGTTTCCAAGGCATCGATGGGACCGGGGAGAGTCGCGACGTTCGTCAGGCACACCTCGTAGGTCTCACCGCTCGTGATGTCCGCAAGACACTGCTCGATGAGCCCGAGGTACCTCTCCCGATCGTGCCGAAGGTGGAGGGCGGTCTCGAATTCCGGCGCAAGCAAAGGAACAGGCTCGGGCTCGGCGCTCTCGACCTCCTCGCCGATCGAGGCCAAGGCGTCGGCCACGGTCTGGAACCAGGCCGACGTCGTCGCGTCGCCGTATTCGGTCACCAGTGCAAGTGCGTAACAGTTCCCGGCCTCGTGGTCGAACACAAGTGCACGGTCGGCGAAGACCATCGATGCGTCCGGTGTCGCGGAGGTATGTACCAGTTGACCGCCGACGTCGGCTTTCAACTCGTACCCGAGATAGCCGATATACCCCAGCCCGAATGCGAAAGGCAGGTCGTGCAAAGCAGGCACGGCACGTTGCTGCAACTGGCCGTTCAAGTAGTCGAAGAACGTCGAGTCGAACGACTCCATCGAACCGTCGGGCCGGTGTACGTCGACACGACGCTCGGCCACGCGATAGGTGAGGTACTCCGCGAGAGGTCCCGAGCAGTCACCCATGATGGTGAACCGTGAATCCGGCTCCACTGCCGAGCTTCCGTCGAGCCAGAACGCGTTGGGGCCGGTCGCATACAGAAGTTCGAACACTCTCTGCGTGTCGAAAGTTCCCTCGATGCAACGGCTTTCGATCGAGTATCGAGACCGCGGGGGAGCGGGGGGAGCGTGCATGGTCTCGCGAGTGAGGTCGCGGAAGTTGGACAGTAGTTCGCGTCCGTACTCGGTGCTGATCGACTCCGGATGGAACTGAACGCCCCACATGGGACGGGACGTGTGACGGACGGCCATGACCAGGCCGTCGTCGGTCCACGCGCACGCCTCGAGCTCGTCGGGCAGGGCTGTGGCCGTCAAGGAGTGATAACGCACGACCGAGTACGGCGACGGTATACCGGCGAACAGACCGCTTCCGTCGTGGGTGATGTCGGAGAGCCTGCCGTGCATCGGTGTCGGCGCCAGGTCGACCTCGCCGCCGAGAAGATGACACAACGCCTGGTGACCGAGACACACGCCCAGAATCGGTAGGTCGAGTTCGGTGATCGCTCGCGCGCTGATGCCGAGGTCGTGGGGTGTGCTCGGACGGCCGGGTCCGGGGGAGACGACGACGTTGTCGAAATCGCCGAGCGGCAGGGAATTCCAGTCGACGTCGTTGCGTACGACGACAGGTTCGATCCCGTTGACCTCGCAGAGCAAGCTGTAGAGGTTGTAGGTGAACGAATCGTAATTGTCGATCAGGAGGGTTCGCACGGGCATGGTGTCATCACCGGCCACGTTCGCCGACGGACACGTCCGCACTGGTGCTCTCGAGGTCGTCGATGATGAGGTCCTCCACCCGGCATGCTTCGCCGATCAGGAGGTCGTAGACGGAGGTCAGGAAATCTTCCGACAACCCGTGCTCGCGGGCGAATGCGCGTGCGCGGTCCTGTACCACCCCGACACGGCCGGGCTGCATCATCGGAATGTCGAACTCGCGCTTGACCAACGCAACTTTCGAGCAGATTTCGATGCGGTGCCGAATGGACTCGAGAATACGAGCGTCGAGAGCATCGAGCTCACCGCGTAGCGATTCGAGTTGACTGCCGGGCTCGTCGGTCACGTGTAGTTGCCCCCTCGTTCAGCAGTCCGGAACTGCGACTGTTTAGTGTATTCGCTCGATTGTTGATCGCATCGTCCCGAGGGACCGTTACCTGCGAAAGATCGAGCGAATCGTGTCAACAATAATCGCATCTCGTCCGCCTGAATTCACTTCCGAGGTGACGAATGTTGCTCTATTGCAGTCAGCGAGTGAAGCAAACGGACTTTCGTTCCGTACAAACGCAAAAAACCGCACTTGCCGAATGTTTTGAATTCGGCAAGTGCGGTTTCTCGGGAACTTTCCCTGGATCAGGCGCCGCGGCGCTTGACCTTCAACAGGTCCATACGCTCCTTGAGCAATTCTTCCAGTTCCTCGACCGACCGACGCTCGAGAAGCATGTCCCAATGGGTACGGGGCGGCTTGACCTTCTTGGCCTCGGGAGCGGTGCCCTCGATGAGTGAACCTTCCAAACCGTTACGGCACTGCCACGTTCCGGGGATTTCGGCGTCGTCCGCGAACGGGACATCGAACTCCTCACCGTTGTCGCAGCGGTAACGCGCAACGCGGCGTGGCGCAAGGTCGTGGTCGCGGTCGGTCTCGTAGCTCACGGCGCCGAGTCGGCTACCTCGTAGTACTCGATCTGCCATTGTGGCGTCCTCTCCCTCGATAGTGCGTGCTCGTCCGCAGCGCGCACTGCATTCGACTCACGGATGTACAACGCGCCGGCGCGGCGAATCGTTCCCGGCCACGGGACCGACGTTCGCACGACACGAGCCGACCCGCAGACACGTTTGCGCCATTCTACCGCCACACCGTCGTAGGCTCGTCGGCATGTCGGTGAAGTCGCGTCGCGTGCACGCTTGTGCCTGGTGTGGGCGGGACGTCGCCGACGGCGGCATGGGGCGGCGCAGGCGGTACTGCAGGCAGTCGTGTCGGCAGCGGGCCTACGAACACAGGTCGGCGGTCAAGGGAACGTCGATCCCCGAGGACGCCGTGGTGCTGAGTGCGGACGAGGCATCAGCGCTGATCGACCGCAACTTCGAGGTTCGATGCGCAGCCGAGGACGTCGCGACGGCTGTGGCCGAAGGGGCCGGCATGGACGAGCTCGCGCGGTTGTGCGGAGATCTCGTCTCTCTCGCTCGGGATGCCGAGCGGCTGCGCTGACCGACGTCGACTTCAGATCTCCACCATGTAGTTGCAACGTCAACTACATGGGTTATCGTTGACCGCGCACGTCCACCGCATCGTCGAAAGGGATCCGTTGTCCGAAGCCAATCCTCGCCGGGTCCTGCTGGACAAAGCGAATCCAGACGTGTTCAAAGCTCAACTGGCAGTCGCCAAAGCTGTTCGTACTGCGACCGGCACCGCGGGGATGGATCGACGGTTCGTCGAGTTGCTGAACGTCCGCGTGTCTCAGATCAACGGGTGCGCCTACTGCCTCGACGTTCACTCGACCGCTGCGCTGGAGGCCGGCGAGAGCACTCAGCGGCTCGCGGTGCTGCCTGCGTGGCGCGAGACGACACTGTTCAGCGACAAGGAGCGCGCTGCGCTCACCTTGGTCGAGTCCGTGACTCGGCTTCCTGGTTCCGTCGATCAGGACCGCGATTACGCAGCAGCAAGCAGTATTCTGACCGAGGTCGAGGTAGCCGCCGTCAGCTGGGTTGCGATAGCGATGAATGCGTTCAATCGAATCTCCATCGTGAGTCGGCATCAGGTTCGTCCGCACGCCGATACGACCTCGCCGAAAGGGAAATGATGAGCAACGAGCAGCACGATATCCGCGATCGGGTGGTCGTCTCGGAAGATACGGACGGGCGGCGTTACACGCTCGTACTCGACGGACAAGTCATCGGGTTCACCGAGTTTCGTGACCATGGCGAGCAAAAAATCTTCTTCCACACCGAGATCGACGACGCCTACGCCGGCCATGGTCTGAGTTCGGTTCTGGTGACTGCTGCCCTCGACGATGTCCGTGCGCAAGGACGTCGCATCGTTCCGGTGTGCCCGCTGGTGGCCAAGTTCCTGACCAAGCACGATGCGTACCAGGACATCACCGATGCGGTTACACCGAATATCTTGGCGTATCTCCGGAGTTGAGGCCGCCACCGGGCCGATGTCCGAGGTCAGTGCTCCCTGAGCGTGTCGATCAGCTCTGCTTTCCTGAGGTCGGAGTACCCCTCGATACCCAGTTCCTTGGCGCGTGACTTCAGCTCGTCGACGGTCCAGTCCTCGTACGAGCCCGATTCGCCGCCCTTCGCGCCGATCGTGGAACGACCCTCGTTGGCAGCGGCATTGGAGATCCGCGCCGCCTTCTCCTTGGAGTTGCCCTCCTCGCGCAGTTTCTCGTAGAGATCCTCGTCCTTCAGCTGAGGCTGAGAGCTACTGGACTCGTCGGCCGCCATGTCTTCTCCTTGTCTCGTGTCCGGCTGTGTGCATCGCTGTCGGACACGAGATAACCGGAGCCCGCACCCGTCAAACGGGCGCGTTCCTCAGACGGGCGTGTCAGTTGCAGGAAAGCGGTGAATCCACGGAGCGGCCTCTTCGATCTGCGCAGCAAGCCGAAGGAGAGCGCCGTCGGAGCCGAGGTGTCCGACGAATTGGACGCCGAGCGGTAAGCCGTCCGAGGTCCAGTGGACCGGGACACTGATTGCAGGTCGGCCGGTGACGTTGGCGAGCTGGGTGTATGGAACCCACCCGAGGTTGTTCTGGACGACATCGTCGAGAATCCCTGTCAGATCCATGATCCTTCCGGCGCGAAGAACACCCGCCGCTCGCGCCGCTCGCTGCATCAGCGGCGGAGTCGAGGCAGCACCGATGCGAAGCGGGGGAGTAGCCAAGGTCGGAGTGAGGAGAAAATCGAACTCTCGATGGAACGCTGCGAGCGACTGCGTGTAGACCTTCGTGTTCTCGAGCGCTGCTACCGGGGCCACGAATCCGGTGTGGCGGCCGTACTCGGCCACGGCGAGCGTGTCCGCCTCGAAATCGGAATTCTTTGCGCCGGTCCTGGCCTTGATCTCGGCTACCTGCGCGTACACCTGCGCGAACCAGATCGTCAGAAAGTCACGTGACAGTGCCCAGTCGTCGTACGGCTGAGGAACTTCTTCGACATGGTGGCCGAGTTCTTCCAGCAGCGCGGCCGTGTGTTCCACGGCCGCCACAGCCTCCGGGTGCGGTGACGGATTCACGGTCGACGACGTGGACCACCCGATTCGAAGACCGGTCGGGCGGCTGCGTATGGCGTCGACGAATCGCTCGGTCGGGAACTGGGCAAGATAGCCGGCATTCGGGTCCGGGCCGACGATGGCATCGTAGAGCGCCGCACTGTCGCGGACCGTTCGGCTGACGACGCCCTGACTGACCATCCCGAACATGATTTCGCCGGTCTGCGGTCCGTACGGCGACAACCCCCGACTCAACTTCAGTCCGACGAGACCGTTGCATGCGGCCGGTATTCGTATGGAACCGCCGCCATCGTTCGCGCCGGCCGCTGGAACGATCCCGGCGGCAACGGCCGCACCCGAACCACCCGACGAACCCCCGGGTGTTCGGTGCAGGTTCCACGGATTGCGTGCCGGACCCCAGTAGTCCGATTCCGTGACGCCCTTGGCACCGAGTTCCGGTGTGTTGGTCTTACCGAAGACGACAAGACCTGCGTCCAGGAATCGCTGAGTGATCAACGAATTCTCGGTCGCGATGTCATCGGCAAGCGAACGCGACCCGTAGGACGTCGGGTACCCCTTGTATTCCTGTGCCAGGTCCTTCAGCAGAAACGGAACACCCGCGAAGGGTCCGCGGCCGAGCGTCTGCGCCGCGTCGTCTGCTGCGGAATCGGTTCGAGCCACGATCGAGTTGAGCTTGCCGTCGACGTCGTAGGCGCGTCGGCGAGCCAGTTCCAACAACTCTGACGCGGTGACCTCGCCGGCCGCCACCAGGGATGCGAGTTCGGTTGCGTCCTTGGACACGTACTCCTCGAGGTTCACGCGCCGATCCTACTGCCGGCGAATTCTGTCGGGGCCGAAGTCGTGCACAGAGATCACGGATCGCTCGCCGAGATCGCGGAGGCGATTCCGGCAAACCGGTCGACCGACGGGCACAATGGTGGCGACCGCACGGAGAGTGCGGTCCAGGCAACGCGAGCGAAGGAATGTCATGGCTTTCTGGGACCAGTTGAAGGCGAAGGCCACCGAACTGAACGGGCAGTTGCAGACCAAGACCGTCCAGTTCAAGAACAAGGAATTCGCGAACGGCAGTATGGCGATGTGCGCGCTGATCGCTGCGGCCGATGGCAGCATCGATCCGGCCGAGCGGCAGAAGACTGCGGCACTGATCTCCGGTAACGAAGCTCTCAAAGTTTTCCCCGCCGAGGAGCTTCGCCAGAAGTTCGACTGGTACTGCGACAAACTTGCCGGTGATTTCGACTTCGGCAAGGTGGAGGCGACAGCGACCATCGCCAAGTTGAAGGGCAAACCGGATCAAGCTCGTGCGGTGATCCAGATCGGGATCATCATCGGCGGTGCCGATGGACACTTCGACGATCACGAGAAAGCCGCTGTCAAGAACGCGTGCTTCGCCGTAGGAATCGACCCCAGCGAATTCGAACTCTGAGTAGTCTCCGCAGCTAGTCTGATGCAATGAGCACTGACGAGGATCCGGATCACCTCGAATGGAACGGCAAGGCGCGCAACGAAACTCCCACCCAGCAGCTCGACAGAAACTGGCTCGCACTGTTGCAGGAGCTACGAGTCGTCCAGACCGGCGTCCAGCTGCTGACGGGATTTCTGCTCACCTTGCCGTTCCAGGGTCGGTTCGACGATCTCTCCTCAGCGGGCCACATCGTGTATCTCGTGACCGTATCGGCGTCGATTCTCGCGACAATACTGCTGGTTGCGCCGGTGGGCATGCATCGATTGCTGTTTCGTCAGCGTGCAATCGGTGTGCTGGTGCGAGTGGGCAACACGCTCGCGATCAGCGGCATCGTAATGCTGGGTATCACGTTGATCGGAGCTGTTGCCTTGACATTCGAGATAGTCCTCGGCCTGAGTGCGGCATTACCGGCAGCCGTCATAGTCGCGGTGATCATGATCGGATTCTGGTTCGTTCTGCCTCGCGCATACCGGACGACATGACTCGACGCGTGGCGGCGACCGCGACAACCCGTACGTTTCGTCACTGTGACGAAATAACGGAGAGTGGCAGTGTTACAGGGAAGCGGCCAAGGGTTCCGACTCGGAGGTCGCGCTGCCACGAGGAGACATTTCGCATGGCTGCACGCGGACGATGAAGGTATCAGCCGGGGCACGGCATCGTCGTGTCGATCGTCGATCCGAGCCAAGGCGCGGCACAGTGTCCACCTGAACGGGTTGGTCGATCACTGAGTGGTTGGTCGATCAGTGAGCGGTTGGTCGATCAGTGAGCGGTTGGTCGATCAGTGAGCGGCTATACCGGCTTACCCAGTGGTCGTCGTTTTGCCGATAATCTACATTATGTCATTTCAAGTGCTGCATGTTGCATCGGACCAATCTTTCGACCGCCGCCACCGTTCACGTACGACTCAACATGCACCCGTGCGTTGAAGAAGCGCTTGCTCGGCCGAGTTCTGGGATTCACACTCTGATAACGCCGCCTTGTCTCATCCACCTGCACCATGAAGTCACGTCCACATCCGTCCGCAGTGCTGCGATCTCGAAACTTGCGGTTGCAATCGAACCGCAATCCGATGAAAGGAACTGAATGAGCCAACACCCGTTCATACTTCCCACACCCAAGGCGCACCGAGAACGCCACGACACCATCGACGTCTATCGGTCGGCTGAATCACCCGAACCAGCGCGTGTGAAACAGCCGATAGTTGTCTTCGTACACGGCGGGCCACGCCCTCCCGACGTTGACGACTGGCGACCACGGGACCACCCCATGTTTGTGGGCTACGGGTCGATCGTCGCCGAGCGAGGTGCCATCGGAGTCACCGTTCAACATCACATGGACACCCTGGCGCACTGCAGAACAGCTGCGGAAGAAGTCGCGGCTGGCGTCGAACTCGCCCGGACGCTACCCGGAGTGGACCGCGACCGGGTCGCCCTCTGGTTCTTCTCCGGAGGCGGACTGCTCACTACCGATTGGCTGAGGAACCCGCCATCGTGGCTGACGTGCATCGCTCTCACCTACCCGGTGCTGGACACCGTCCCGGAATGGGGCGTCGATCCGCACGTCGACCCTGTCGATGCGGTCCGAAGCGTCGGCCAGCTCCCGATCTTGCTCACCAAGGTGGGGCGAGAGCGACCGGAATTCATCGCCGGCGTCGACGCTTTCATCACGGCCGCAGCTGAAGCCGAAGCGGAACTCGACATCATCGACCTACCCAAGGGCACTCACGGATTCGACATGTTCGACGATTCGCCGGCATCACGCGATGCAGTGACCACCGCTATCGAATGGGTGCTCACCACAACGACACGCGACCTGCCGTGACGGACGATGCGGCGCGCCTCCGGCTCGTTGGCGGTGCAGGCCTGTCGTGGAATCTTCGCCGCACGCGATTCGAAGCGCCAGCGAGTGCACCGCAAGCTCGACGAATGCGGAGACTACTCCCCCTTACGCCAACCTGCTCGACAACCACCCCTGGTGAGGTTCGAGGGCACGGTTCCAAATGATAATCGGACCGAATGTCTCTTCGATCGCAGCGCTGGATGGTTCGGGAACATCCAAGAGGGCGACCGGGTCGACGAATAGTGCACGCATCTATTCCGATCCGCCGACTACAGCACGGCGGAGGCGACCGGCAGTACCCCGATCGACCCACAGGTTCGTGGATCGACGCATGACGACCGAGTCCGAATCGGCTGGAGCGTCGAACCGAGGCGCCGAGCAAGTTTTCGGTTGAGCGCGGATGTACCCGCCTACTGTTGATCAAATGAATCCCGACGATGGACGACGACTGTGGCCGAGGCCCCCGCTGTTACCACGCCCGATTCTCATGGACCAGCGCTGGGAACGCCTGGTGTTCTTGCACTGGCGCGTTCCGAGTGAGCGTGTTGCGCCGCTCTTACCTGCAGGCACTGTCCCTGACGAGTTCGACGGCACGTCGTGGGTCGGACTGATCGGGTTTCGGATGGTGGGCGCCGGATTCGGATACAAGCGTCCTGTCCCCTATTTCGGTACGTTTCCCGAGATCAACGTTCGGCTGTACTCGGTGGACACGAACGGCAGGCGCGGTGTGGTGTTCCGATCGCTCGAAGCCAGCCGTCTCGCGGTGGTTGCCGGGACCAACCTCGTCGGTGTTCCGTATCGCTGGGCGTCGATCACCATCGAGGACGACGAGACGTCGATCGCCTATCGAAGCGATCGTCTCGCGCCGCCGCAGCGCGGAAGCACCACGAGTTTCGGAGTGCATCGTGGCTCCTGCGACATGTCCGACGACCCATTTGCTCAATTCCTCACCGCGCGTTGGGGTCTGCACACTTCCTTGGCAGGACGGCTTCTGTACGTGCCGAATGTCCATCGCCGCTGGCAACTCTACGACGCCGCCGTCACCCACTGCGACGACCAACTCCTCGGTGCAGCGGGACTTCCGAACGTGTCCGACAGTCCACCGGACTCGGTGTTGTATGCACCAGGTGTCTCCACGCAGTTCGGCAGACCGTACACCGTACCTCTACGTCACGACGGGGACGCATAACGCATCAACGATGCGCCGGATGGAAACGCCCGGCACTCCAACAAGCGCAATCCGATCGATGGTGCACCGTCGAACAACCGTTCGCCGTGACCACGAACATACGGATACACGAACAATCGGTACTCGTCGACGAGACTCGACGCAATCAGACTGCGACACAACGTGATGCTTCCGGTGCACACGATGTCGGAACCGATCGTCTCCTTGATGCGTGTCACCTCGTCGACCAGCGGACCCGACAATACGGTCGAGTTCGCCCACCCGGGTTCCTTCAGCGTCGTGGACACGACGTACTTGGCGACCTGGTTCAGATGATCGGTCACCCCGGTTGTGTCGTCGGTCTTCGGCCCCCAGTAGTCACGCATACCTTCGAAGGTCACTCGGCCTACCAGGAAGCCGTCCGAGGCGTCGCGTTGAGCCGCCAATGCCGCGTCGAGCTCCGGGTCGCTGCCGGCCTGGGTGAACCAATCGTCGGTTGCTTCGATGACGCCGTCGATGGTGATGTTCTGTGTGATGACCAGCTTGCGCACACTTCATGGATACCACTCGATGGGCACACTGGGTAGCGCATGCCTCGGTGAACCATCGGAGGCCCCGATACCGATCGTCAGCTGCGGAGGTAGGTCACGACGGCCACGACGCGACGGCTGAGGCCTTCGGAGTTCGACAGTCCGAGTTTCTCGAAGATCGAGTTGATGTGCTTCTCGGCCGAACTGACGGAGATGAACAGATCGGCAGAGATCCGCGCGTTGGTGAAGCCCCGAGCCATCAGTTCGAGCACGTCGCGTTCGCGCGGAGTGAGTCGATCCACGGGGTTCGATTTACTGGTGCGCGACAACAGTTGTCGCACGACCTCGGGGTCGAACACGGTTCCGCCGTCGGCAACTATATTCAGGGCGTCCAAAAATTCGTCTATCTCGACCACGCGGTCCTTGAGCAGATACCCGACCTTCCCGTCGGAACCGCTGATCAGCTCCCCCGCGTAGCGAGTCTCTACATACTGGGACAGGACGAGAACCGCGACATCGGGCCATCGTGCGCGGATGGTCAGTGCAGCCCGCAGACCCTCGTCGGTGTGATCCGGGGGCATGCGCACGTCGGTGACGACAATGTCCGGGCGATTCTTCTCGACGGCATCCAGGAGTGCGTTCGCATCGGCAACGGACGCGATCACATCGTGGCCTTCGACGGCGAGCATGCGCACCAATCCCTCGCGCAGCAAGGCCGAATCTTCGGCGACCATCACCCGCATGGGACGCTCGCAGTCACGACGGTTGGTCCGCCCACGGGGCTGTCCACGGTCAAGGTGCCGTCCAACGCCGCGACGCGCCGAGCCAACCCGGACAGACCGGTGCCCGAAGGATCCGCTCCTCCGGCACCGTCGTCGGTGACGACGACACGTACGCGTTCGACTTTCTGGCGAGTGACAGCCACGTTCACCACCTGAGCGGATGCGTGCTTGGCTGCATTGGTCACCGCTTCCGCGACCACGAAGTACAGTGCCGTTTCCACCGCGGGCCGCACCCTCTCCTTCAGTTCGTACGTCATTCGGACTGGAACAGTGGCCCGCTCGGCCATCGTTTCCAGCGCCTGGTGCAAACCGGAGTGATCGAGGGCAATCGGGTACACCCGATTGGCGACTTCGCGCAGTTCACCGATCGCTTCCTGCGCCGTCGCCCGAGCGCGATCGAGTAGCTCGCCGGGTTCGTCGGCGCGACGTGCCTGGCCGATGAGCATTCCGAGTGCGACCAGTTGCTGCTGCACACCGTCGTGCAGGTCCCTCTCGATTCGGCGCCGTTCGTCGTTGATGGCATCGACCACACGATCCCGACTGCTCGTCAATTCTGCGACGCGGTGGCGCAACAACCTGTCGGACTGCGGTCCCAGGACTCGAGTGCCGAACCATCGGTCCAGCGACCCCACCCCTACCACCCCGACGGCAGCGACGAAGGTCAACAGGATTCCAGGCAGGGCCGCGCTTGCCACGAGTAGTGCGTCGACTCGGTTCGAACTCTCGATCAAGCCCCAACCGCCGTTGAGAAGCCATGCAGACAGCATGGACCCGGCCACAGCGAGGCACAGCACAAGCAAGAGAACTACACCGATTCCGAGTAGTCCTATCGCCCAACGCATTCCAAGATAAGTTCGGCATCGTCGTGAAGTGAGTGCGTCTGTCCGTAACCGACCGTGAAAGCGGATGATCCTCCGAATCTCGAGCGCGGTCAACGTCAGCGCACCCTCCGCAACGGCGGCACGAACGAGCTCCCCACGCCTTCCGAGCACGTGCACTGAGACGAGGGCAACCGACGCCACCGCGATGTAGAGCAAGCCCGCAACCGACGTGAAACCACCGAGCAGTACTCCCGCCAGAGCCAGCAGCCATCGCCCGATGATCGAGCTGACGGAGATACGATCCGCATGCTCGGGTGGGTACTCGACGTGGTTCCCCGGCACGCATGCAGAGTAACCGAGCAGATCCGGTCTCGACACTGCGGAAAACCGCACTATGTGCACGGGGTGTACCGCCGCGACGATCGACGGCTGACCCCGATGTCCTGCAGGCCCGGCACTCCTAGCGTTCTCGGTGTCCCTCCAGGAAGAACTTCCTGGAAGGGCCACGTCACCTACGAACGAGGAGAAATATCATGTCCCACTTGTCGATTGCAGCCGCCAGCGAAGCGGAACCTCCAAGCGGGCTCGCCGGTTGGGCGGTGGACCTGATGGATACTCTCGGTGGCCCCGGGGCAGCCCTCGTCGTCGGAGCAGACAACCTGTTCCCGCCGATCCCGAGTGAACTGGTCCTGCCTCTCGCCGGTTTCTCCGCCAGCAACGGAGTGTTCTCCTTCGGCGCCGCGCTCTTCTGGACGACGCTCGGGTCGGTTCTGGGTGCGATCGTCGTCTACGCCGTCGGCGCGATCGTCGGGCGGGAACGTACTCGCGCGCTGGTCGTGCGAATCCCACTGATCCAAGCCCGTGACTTCGATCGTTCGGAGAAATGGTTCGCACAGCACGGCTCGAAGGCAGTCTTGCTCGGCCGCATGATCCCGCTGTTTCGCAGCTTCATCTCGCTACCGGCCGGAATCGAGCGGATGGGGCCGGTGAAATTCGTTCTGCTCACCACGGTCGGCAGTCTGATCTGGAACACCGTCTTCGTCACCGCCGGCTATCAACTCGGTCAGAACTGGCATCTCGTGGAGGGATACGCCGGGATCCTGCAGAAGGTCGTCGTCGTGTCGGTGTCGCTCGCCGTAGTGGTCTTCGTGATTTCGCGGATGCGTACCCCCAAGAACGCCTGAAACTACTGCGGCACCCACGCTTGCCGGTGGTTTCGAGGCACGGCTCTTGGTGTCGAGGCACGGCTCCTTGGTGTCGAGGCATGGCTCCGTGGTGTCGACCACCGTAAGCAGTGTTACCCCAGTGTGATCAGGTTGCCGATCGAAGCTGGAACGGAATCAAGACGACCTGTCTCTTCCACTATCAAGATATAGCGCACCCATGGGCTTGTGGCAAGACCCCGGTAGTGCCGCAGAATAGCGCATCGAACCTGACACTCACCGGAACGAAAGGCGTGCGCGCATGCCACCCTCGACCAGCGACCACACGTCGACCTCGGCCTTCGACCTGACCGGTAACCGGGCTCGGAAGGCAGCAGCTGACCTGATCCGGGAAGACGAAAAGCACTTCGCAACAATTGAATCCAGCCTGACGTCGTCGATCGCCGACGCCACGGCACGGCTCGATGCCACGCGGAGGTCCAGCGGGCGGATGGGTCAGGAAGCAATGGAACGAGACTTCGAAGTCCACCGTTTGACCCAACGCCTTCGCTCTCTACGGCGGTTCGGCCTCGATGTGTGTCTCGGGCACATGCAACCCGCCGACGGTTCCGGTCCGATCTACGTCGGTCGCGTCGGCCTGCTCGACGACGCGGGCGAGCAGCTGGTGATCGACTGGCGCTCCCCCGCTGCCGAACCGTTCTTCGGGGCCACTCACGGAAACCCGATGGGCTTGGTCAGACGCCGCCGGTACCGATGGACGAACGGGCGCGTCGCCGACTACTGGGACGAGGTGTTCGCCGATGGCGACGGCACCGAATCGGCGGCCCTCGACGACCAGTCCGCGTTCATCGCAAGCCTCGGAACCACCCGGTCTCCGAGGATGCGTGACGTTCTCGGCACCATCCAGGCGGACCAGGACGCGATCATCAGAGCAGGATCGGACGGTGCGCTCGTGGTCGACGGCGGTCCTGGTACCGGCAAAACCGTTGTGGCGCTGCATCGCACCGCATACCTGCTGTATTCGGATCCGCGGCTCGGCCACAATCGGGGCGGGGTGCTCTTCGTCGGACCACACAAGCCGTACCTGAACTACGTTTCCGATGTCCTCCCCAGCCTCGGTGAGGAGGGCGTGCTCACGTGCACGCTGCCCGACCTCGTGGCCGAGGGCGACACCGCGGGAGCCGAGGAGACCCAGGCCGTCGCCGCGCTTAAATCATCGGTGGACATGGTCGGGGCCGTCGAACGAGCTGTTCGGTTCTACGAGCAGCCCCCCACGAAGCCGATGACGGTGGAGACGGAGTGGGCCGATCTTCACCTCTCTGCTGGTGATTGGAAAGAAGCGTTCGACGCCGCCGATTCGACGACGCCGCACAACGACGCTCGGGAGCTCGTGTGGGACGTTTTGGTGAGCATCCTCGTCGACAAGTTCGTCGGTGAGGCCCCGGAGTCCGAGGTCCGTGCGTCGCTTCAGGCCAACGACGAACTGCGTGCAGCCCTGGACAATTCGTGGACGTCGGTCGAGGCGGCCGACCTGGTGGCCGACCTATGGTCCGTACCCGCCTACCTGCGTCTGTGCGCGCCGTGGCTGACCCCGGCCGAAGTCGCGCTTCTGCAGCGAAGCGACCCTTCTCGATGGACCACGGCGGATCTTCCGATCCTGGATGCGGCCCGTCGCCGCCTCGGCGACCCCGAATCAGGGCGAATCCTGCGCCGACGCGCGGCCGCGGCAGCCGCCGAGAGACGGCGGATGGACCGGGTCGTCGAGGAACTCCTGCAGCTCGACGACGAGGACGGCCTGTACGCCCAACTCCGGCAGGACGAAATTCGCGATGCCTTGGTCGACGATTCCGTGCTTCCGCACACCGAGCCGGACCGAATGGCCGGGCCGTTCGCGCACATCGTCGTCGACGAGGCACAGGAATTGACCGACGCGGAATGGCAGATGCTGGTGCAGCGCTGCCCGTCCGGAAGCTTCACCATCGTCGGCGACCGGGCGCAGGCGCGCCGCGGATTCACCGAGACGTGGATGGACCGACTCGAACGAGTGGGCATCGGACGCGTCACCGACACCGACACGAAAGGCGTGACCATCCAGGAACTGACCATCAACTACCGCACCCCGGAGGAGGTGATGGCCGTCGCCGAACCCGAGATTCGACGAGTGCTCCCCGACGCGAACGTACCCACATCCATTCGGGCCGGCGGTGTCCCGGTGACGTACGGGGACCCGTCGGAACTCGCGTCGATCACCGAGCGTTGGCTCGCCGACAACCCGGACGGCATCGGATGCGTCATCGGAGCCGCGACGTTCCGTGAGACCGATCGCATCCGGTCGTTGACTCCGTCGTTGTCCAAAGGGCTCGAGTTCGATCTGGTCGTCCTCGTCGAACCGGCGGCGTTCGGCAGCGGCATCGAGGGCGCAGTCGATCGCTACGTCGCGATGACCAGAGCGACCCGCACGTTGGCGGTACTGGAGTCTGTACAGGAGTGAAGCCCTACTCGCCGGGTCAAGGCCTAGTCGCCGGGTGAAGGCCTAGTCGCCGTGGTGACGGACGATGTTCACGACGTTTCCGTCCGGCGCGCGGACGAGAAACCTCCGCACGCCCCAGGGCTCGTCCGTCACCGGATGAACGATCTCGTACCCGGCGCCGACCGCTTCGTCGTACGCGGCGTCGACGTCGTCGGTCATCACCGACATCACGGAGTCGACAGGCGAGGTCCGGTCACGGGTGACGAGCTGGACGCTGGCGTCGCCGTCGGGTGCGGTGAACCGTGCCACCCATCCGAGACTGAATTCCTGGGTCTCCAGGCCCAGGAACTGCTCGTAGAAACCCTTCGCTGCATCGATGTCGGCGACGGTGAGGTTGGTGACGATCTTTCGTGCCCGCACGGCTGCTCCTCGGCGATGAGTTTTCGGCTACCGCGATGTCGGTACCCACATGATCATCGTTGCTGGGCACCTCACCGTGGAAGCGAACTCCAGAGATTCCTACCTGGCCGGGTGTGTGGATGTAGTGCGGCTGGCCAGGGAATCGGAAGGGTGCTTGGACTTCTCCATTGCGGCTGACCTGCTCGACAGCGGGCGTATCGACATCTACGAGAGGTGGGACGACGTCGAGCATCTTCACGCGTTTCGTGGCTCGGGTCCCGATGCCGGTCAGCAGGCAGCAATTCTCTCCGCCGACGTACGTGAGTTCGAGTGTCGGTAACTTCGGGACTTCGGGACTTCGGGACTTCGACTCAGCGCGGAATCGACGACCTGATCCGGGGTGACCCCGGACTACTCGTCGGTGCTGGCCTTGCGCCTCAGCTTGAGCCGAACCAGTTTGATCGTCACGGCCAGCGCCACCAGAAGCCACCCCACACCCAGCACGCACAAACCGACCGTCGTCGCCGACGCCGCTTTCCTGTCGTCGGCGTAGACATACCCCACGCCGGCCCAGATCGCAGCGACCACCACGAACAACCCCATCGCCGCCATTACCGCTCGCACCGTCCGGTTGGTGCGTAACACCCTCATCACGGCGTTGACATGCCCAGACGGGCCGGTCTCCAAACGGCGTCACGGAGTTGCCCGCGCCACACGGCGACTCCGTAGACTGCCCGACATGGCACTCGATCATGGCGACCCAGGCGATGCACCGTCCACTCCTCCCCCGCTCGTCGACGTGGAGGACGTCCGCCGACCGACGCCCGCAGAGGAAGCTCGCACCGTCGCTGCATCGACCAACATCGCGACGCTCGCCAGCCTGACCGCCGACGGTGATCCGTGGGCGTCGTACGTCACCTACGGACTTCTGGGTGGCTCGCCCGTGTTGTGTGTTTCTCGGATGGCCGAACACGGGCGCAACCTACACGGTGATCGACGCGCAAGTGTCTCGATCGTCGCGCCGGAAACTGCGAGTGACCCGCTGGCGATCTCTCGGGTCACGCTTGCGGGCCGGGTGGACGCTCCCATCGGATCCGAACTCGACGCTGCCCGCGCCGCACACATGGATGCTGTGCCCGCGGCGAAGTACTACATCGATTACAGCGACTTCTCACTGTGGGTGCTTCGAGTCGAACGAGCCCGCTGGGTGGGAGGTTACGGACGCATGGACTCGGCCACAGCCGACGACTACGAAGCAGCCACTGCGGATCCGGTGACTCCCGGAGCGGCGAACGCGATCTCTCACCTCAACGAGGACCATGCCGATTCACTGCTGGCGATGGCGCAGAACCTCGGCGGATATCCGGACGCAACCGTCGCGACATGCACGACAGCCGATCGGTACGGCCTCGATCTCAGCGTCACCACACCTCGTGGAAACGCCACCACGAGAGTCGGTTACGCGTCACCGATAGACAAGATCGACGACCTTCGCGCAGCCACTGTCGAGCTCGCGCGCCGAGCACGTAGCTGAGCCCTCCTCACCACCGGCGTCTACCACCTGTCCATGTGCAGAACCGAATCGATCGGTTCGCGCGGGGCGGGCTTGAACGTCTCACCGGTGAAGTACGCGGTGGGGATCAGCGCGGCCTGGTGGAAGCCCTGCGGGATACCCAGCAATTCTGCGACCTCTGCTTCACGGGACAGATGCAGCGTCGTCCACGCCGTGCCGAGTCCACGCGCGCGGGCCGCCAGCGCGTAGCTCCACGCAGCCGGCAGCAGCGATCCCCACAGGCCGGCCTGGTTACCTGCCGGAAGCTCGACGGCACCGCGAATACACGGGATGAGCAGAACCGGTACCTCCCCCATGTGGTCGCCCAGCCAGGCCACGCTGTCTCCGACTCGCTTCTGCACCGGTGCTCGTTGGGGATCGTCGGCGAACAGTTTTGCCGCCGACGCTCGCGACGCCAGGTACTTCTCGACTTCCTGGCGGTAGATCTCCCCGATTTGCGCGCGCAGCGATGGGTCGGTCACGACCATCCATTGCCACCCTTGCCGGTTGGAACCCGACGGTGCTTGCAACGCGATCTCCAGGCATTCGCGAACGAGATTCGGGTCGACCTCACGGGTGAGGTCCAATCTTTTCCGCACGGTGCGGGTCGTGGTCAGCAGTTCGTCCGGGGTCAGGTCGAGTACGGGGAACGATGTCATGTCTTCGAGTGTGTCACCGGCACGACTCAGGTGCTCGGACGATCCACCGATTCCGCCAACTTCCGGGGAGCGAGCAGGCAGTAACTGTCGGTGAGCAGCTCGGACAGTTCGTCCTCGTCGGCGTCGTCGACGAGCATCCCCACCGTGTCCTGACCCCACGGCGTCGCGAAGAACGGCGGCCCGGACCGCAGCAGCACGTCCAGTTCGGGCGCCTCGGATCGGAACGTCAACACCGTGGCTGGTTCCACGAGTCCCGCAGCGTCGGCGTAGGACGCCGGCCTGCCCGGTTCCACCACCAACACGTGCGCGAACGTCCGGGTACGCACTCGCCAGCGCACCCCCGTCCACGCACGTTCCTCGACGGTTTCCGGCAACGTCGAACACACCGTTCTGATGACATTCAGAATGCTTTCCGGCACATCGGGATAGTCGCTCATGCTCGCCTCACCGCCAGTGTTCGTCGGCCTCGTGTCAGGGAACCTATCGCGCGACACCGACGCGTACACGGCGGATGCGCGTACGTATTGCGTACGAGAAATGGGTCGGCCCGCTTGTCTCCGGTGAGAGACAAGCGGGCCGACCCGGTCGAGCGCGGCGATGTCGCCCAATTGCGACGTGACTCAGCGCCTCAGCTCGTGGGTGAGGGTTTCGAGTTCGTCGCCGCCTGCCATTTCCTTGGTGAGATCGTCGAGGCTGATCTCGTCGTAGGTGCAGTCGAGTTTCTGGCGTCCACGGTTGAGGAGCACGAAGTGATCCCCGACCATGTACGCGTGATGCGGATTGTGGGTGATGAACACAACCCCGAAGCCTTGTTCCTTGGCAGCGGAGATGTATCGCAGAACCATGCCGGACTGCTTGACACCCAACGCGGCGGTCGGCTCGTCGAGGATGAGTACGCGTGCGCCGAAGAAGATAGCTCGGGCGATCGCCACACACTGACGCTGGCCGCCGGACAGCGATCCGATGGGTGCGTCCACGTCGGGCAGATCGATACCCATCTTGTGCAGTTCTTCGATGGTCGTCGCGCGCATCGCGGTGGCGTCGAGTGTCCGGAACGGGCCTTTGCGTAGTTCCTGGCCGAGGAAGAAGTTGCGCCACACCGGCATCAGGGACACCACCGCGAGGTCCTGGTAGACCGTCGCGATGCCCTTGCCCAGTGCGTCCTTCGGGGAACTGAACGTGGTGTCGACACCGTCGACGAGCAGTTCACCTTCGCTCTGCTGATGCAAACCGGCCATGATCTTGATCAAGGTGGACTTGCCGGCGCCGTTGTCACCGAGCACACCGGTGACCTCGCCGGCGCCGACGCGCAGGTTGATGTCTTTGAGGGCGATGATGTTGCCGTAGGACTTACCGACGCCTTTGAGCTCGATGAGCGGTGTCTTGCCGCCCGAGGGGGCGTTCTCGATCGGGGTTTGTGCGTGTGTGGTCATGACCGGTCACCTTTTTGCTGCGTAGTTGCGGAAGGAGTTGTTCGCGATGACCGCGAACAGCAGCATCGCGCCGAGGAAGAACTTGAACCAGTCCGGGTTCCATCCGGCGTAGACGATGCCCTGGTTGGCCATGCCGAAGATGAACGCGCCGATCATCGCGCCGATGGTCGTACCGAAACCACCGGTCAACAGGCAGCCCCCGATGACGGCGGCGATGATGTAGAGAAATTCGTTGCCCACGCCCTGACCGGACTGGACGGTGTTGAACGCGAACAGCAGGTGCATGCCGACGAACCAGGCGCAGAATCCGACGAACATGAACAGCCCGATCTTGACCTTCGTCACCGGAACACCGATGGCGCGAGCCGAGTCCTGGTTGCCGCCGACGGCGAAGATCCAGTTGCCGATCCGGGTCTTCATCAGCACGTAGGTGGAGATGGCGGTGAACAGCAGCCACCAGATCACGGTGATGCGAATCGAGATGTCCCCGATCTGGAAGGACGAGGCGAAGACCTTCTTCGCCGAGTCGAAGCCGGCCATGTCCGAGATCGACGGGGTCGCGACCTGCCCGGTGACGAGCTTGGTGACCGCGAGGTTGATACCGGTCAACATCAGAAAGCTCGACAGGGTGATCAGGAACGAGGGAATCTTCGTCTTCATCACCAGATAGCCGTTGAGGAATCCAACCCCGAGGGCGAGGACGAGCGCCAGCAGCGATCCCAGCCAGACGTTCAGGTGCAGGTTGTAGGCGATCATCGAGGCCATGATCGAGGAGAACGTCACCGCGACACCGGTGGAAAGGTCGAACTCCCCACCGATCATCAACAACGACACGCCGATCGCCATGATCCCGATCGTCGACGAGGCATAAAGAACGGTGGCGAGAGCTTCCGGAGACCGGAACGGTGGAGCGACGATGCAGAAGAAAACGAAGATCACGATCGCGCCGAACAACGCCCCGATCTCCGGACGAACCAGCAACCGCTGCAACGGCTTCTGCTTCTTCACCCGCTCATCGGTGACAACAGTATGCTTCGACAGATCCAAATCGGCCTGTGTGCTCATGACAAATCCTTCCGTGCTGGTGGCGCCCGACGCGGCCGAGGGGTGGCCGCGTCGGGCGCGCGCCTAGCGAGTTCCGTTCTTGGCGTACTCGGCTATGGCGTCGATGTTGGACGAGTCGATGAACGCGGGACCGGTGAGAACCGGGGTGCCGCCACCGATGGTGTTGCCGTTGTTCAGGTACAGCCACAGCGAGTCGACTGCGAGGTATCCCTGCAGGTACGGCTGCTGGTCGATGGCCCACGCCACGTCGCCGGCCTTGATGGCGTCGACGAGCGCGGAGTTCGTGTCGAACGTGACGATGGTTGCGTCGCTCCCGGCGTTTGCCTTCGACTGCACGGCGGTCAGCGCAATCGGTGCACCGAGGGCGACGATGTGATCGATGCTGGGATCCTGCTGCAGCTTCGCCGTGATCGTCGCCTCGACCGAAGGCATGTCCTTACTGTTGACGTTCAGGATCTCGGTGCTGCCTCCGGTGAATCCCTGGGTGACGCCCGCACAGCGGGACTCGAGCGCGACCTGCCCTTGCTCCTGAATGATGCACAGCGTCTTCTTGGCGCCGTCTGCGGTCAGACGGGCGCCTGCGGCTTCACCAGCGATGGTCTCGTCCTGGCCGAAGTACTGCTGGACTCCCTGGTCCTTCCAGGTGTCGTAGCCGGAATTGAAGGCGACGACGGGGATGCCTGCTGCGGTGGCTGCTTCGACGGCGGGCGCCATGGCGTCGGGCTTGGCCAACGTGACGGCGATACCGTCGACGTCGGAGTCGATGGCGCTCTGCACGAGGTTGGCCTGGTTGGGAGCTTCCGGGTCCGCGGAGTAGCGCAGCTCGATGTTGTCCTTCGCAGCTGCGGCTTCTGCGCCCTTGCGGATCAGATCCCAGAACGTGTCGCCGGGAACCTCGTGCGTGATCATCGCGATGGTCGCGCGGGGTGTGTCGGCCGTGCCTGCATTGGAGCCTCCGCCGGAGCTCTCGGGAGCACCGCCGGTGCTGGAGCATCCCGCCACTGTGGCGCACAGCGCCAACCCGAGAACGGCGCCGGAGCGGAGCACGCGGAGTGAACCTGATCGGCCTGTGCCGTGACTCGTGTGAAGTTTCATCAATTCTCTTTCTCGACGCCGTTCCGCCATGGAACGGGTGAACCAATCGATGTTGCGTTCAATATGTAATCCGCATCACACGCCAATGTCAAGCATTTGTCCTGACATTAGAAAGTTCACTCATTTAACTCGTTGCCCGAGTAAGACGAACCGGCTCGTAATTCAGCCGCCGAAGAGCAGAAACAGGCCGCCGAAGGTGAAGAAGACCATCAGGACCATCAGCGCCAACTGACCGGTCAATCGGTGCGCGCGCGGCAGTATTCGCAACGATGCGTCGTGGGCAGCGGCGACTCCGAGGATGTGGCCGAGCAGAACACACAGAACTTTGATCGAGGACACGACGCCGGGATGCTCGGACAACACGTAGGACACTTCCCACCCCTGCTGCCCGAGCAGATCCCACCCGTCACCGAGCGGATCGGTCAACAGCAGAACGGTGCTCTGGCCCTTCTCGACGAAGTAGGTCAGGTAGTGAGCCAGCACGTAGCCGAACGCGATCGGGATCAACGAATGCGCCAACGCACCAGGGAGAGCTCGCCGTTCGGTTCGGGACACTCCGCCGGTCGCCTGGCAACAGAGCCAGAAGGCGACCCCCACGATCGACACCAGCGCGAACAACCCGGCTGTGCGGAGCGCGACCGCCCCGTCGCTCGATCCCGACACGTCGTCGACGAAATTGCGCCAGGCCGGCAATTGCGAGGCGCTGTCGAACGCAGTCGATCCGAGAAGAACGGCAACCGCCCCTACCGAACCCGGAAGAATCGGAAACGTCGGCAGGCCGTCGAGCGGACTTCGCAGCACGAGCGAGCCTTCGGGTGATCTGGCGAGCGGGGCCAGGCGCGCGATCGTGTCGCTGTACTTCTCGAACGGATCACCGTTCTCGAACCACGCGTCTCCGAACAGCAGCGCGCCGGCGAGCATCAGAATTACGTACGCCGTACACCACGTCCGGATGGCGTCGACGGAACCAGGATCGGAGTACGCGAGCTCGAGCCAGACGAATGCGAACAGCCCTACGACACTCGGCCATGCACCCAACCTGGCGGGATACTCGATCAACGCGGTGCCCGTGGGACGGCGTAGCACTCTGCACGTGACCGCGTGAATCGTCCGAACCGGCGAGACGATGCGCCACACCGGGCCGAGAAGCGCCGACGCGATCGGCAGGCCGACCCACAGTAGAACGTAGAACACCCCGGGAAGCGCGTTCGTCGCATCGTCCGGCCCTGCGTACGCCGCCCACCCGGCGTATACCGAGAAGGCAAGCGTCACAATACGTAGCGCCCACCGAGATGCGGGTGCATCGACGGCGCGCTGCGCCGCACGAGGGACGGTAGCCCACCGTCTGCGCGGATCCAGTCGTGGAGAGCGCCACGCGAAGATCACAACGGCGAACGAAATGGACAATGCCCAGGCTCCACCGATCAGGACGAACGTGACCGGTAAGGGAAGATCGGTGGAGCCACCCAATCCGTGGGCGAGGATCACGGCCTGACAGCGAGCGTCGCGACCGTGCGATCGGCGTGATGCAGCTCGATCGCAACCGAACCCGGCACGTCCACCGTGAACTCGAACGTCTGATCGGCTTTCGCCTCCACCTCGAACGTGTGGTCCGGCACGGAGTGAATGTGCAGCTCGTCCGTGGTGTCGCTGTCCACCCGCAGGGTGATGGGCTCACCTACGACTGCGTCCAGCCGCTCGTTCGTAGGTGTGATGTCACCGCCGGTGATGGCGACGTCGATGACCGTGCCGACAGGCCTTGCCTCGGCCGCCGAGGAGTCCTCGGCCGCCGAGGACGTCGCGGCGGTACTGCTGTCGGCGACACCGCTACCCGCGGTGGTGTTGCCGGTGTCCGAAGAGGACGAGCATCCGACAGCGAGGAACAACATCGCAGCGCCCGTCACGGCAGCGCAGCGGCCGTACTTCATTTCTTCTTCCCATCGTCGTGGTCACCGGGCAGGTCGTCCATGGCTCGGCCGGGTACGTCGGCTGATTCGCTCTCGGCGTTCTCGTTTTTCTCCGCACGTCGGTCCTTGGCGACGATGTACAGAACGACCGCGACGATGATGAATGCCGGTATCAGAGCCGGCAACGCCAGCACGACCGAGTGATCTGCGAGATAGACGACGTCTTCTGCGCTCGAAAGATGAACTGTCATGTGCGGCTGTGCGTTCTGTGTTCACTCGAGGTGCGCAGCGAGTTTCGAGGCGTCACCGAGCTGATGCGCACCGTTCCCCAGGACAGAGCCCAGACCAACAGGAGTGTGCACACCAGAACGACGAGCGACGCTGCGGCGAACAACCACGTCGGGTGGTCGAAGTTGCGTTCGCGCTGCAACAGGGTGATCTCGGAAACCAAGTCACGAGTGAACGAGGCGTCGGCGGATACCTCCTCCGCTCCGATGCCCTCGTCGGCCGCCATGAACACCGGTGCCGCCGCCAGTGTGCGACCGTCGTGAATGCGGAGGACTGTCTTCCATGTGCCGTCGACCGGGACCGGCTTCGTCGACTGGAAGGTGCCGGGTCCGGTGGCCTCCAGCTGGTCGACCACCAGGCCGCGCAACGTGTCTCCCCCGCCCTGCCACGCGAGAATCGACACCCATTCGGGGTCGTCGCTGACGAGATCGACCGGATCGATCTCGACCTCGGCGGTCACCATGCGGAAACCGTCGACAGGTTCCGCGTCCGTCAACCGCACTGTCGCAGTCGCGTCCGTCGGCACCTCGAAAGAAAGGCCGTTCGCCACGGTGCCACCGAGAGCAAGAATCATTGCGAATACGACGGTTCGGCGAACGGCCGGCCCGGGCAGTCCGTCGCCGCTCAGTGCCTGCGCGAACAGGCCTGCGGCGAGGCCCGTCGTGACACCGACCGGAACCGTCATCATCAGCGTGTCCAGCCACATGCTCGATGTCCACGGGAACAGATGAACGGCGTCGACCCAGAGTGATTCACCCCAGATTCCGAGCGTTGCCACTCCGAGCCCTCCGACGGCACCGAAGAGCAGGCGGCGCTTCACCAATGGGGTCAACGCCACGATCTCGACGACGATCGCAGCCCCCAGATACAGCGCGAACACATTGTGGGGCTCACCGAAGACAGGACCGACGAGCAGAGCGGTGATCTCTCGAACGACGGCGGCGAAGGCTACGGCGAACACAGCGGCGCCAGGACCGACCATCAACCGGGCAGCGATCAACGCGAACGCCCCCGCACCGGCGATGAGCATCGGTTGGAATATCAGCTGAAACTGCTCGACGCCGAAGTCGAACTCGATTTGGAACACCGACAGCCCGATGAGTAGCCCACCGAACGCCGAGCTGCGGATCAGCCACGTCAGAACCGGACTTCGGTGCCACCGCGGGTCGGGGCCGTCGGCGTCGGAACCCATGGAAATCCTGCCCTCGTGCTCCAGCAGGATCACGCCGATCAAGGACAGTCCGGCACCTCCGATCAACATGAGGTGAGTCGGTCCCCAGAGCGTCACGTCCTGACCGAAGATGCGGTGCCAGATGTCGTCGAGCGGAAATCCGATGAGGGCGTACAGTCCGGCCCCCATGATGAGCACTCCACCGGTCGGGACGTACCACGTGCGGGTCAGCTTGATCGCGGCCCGACCGGGCTTCTCATCGAGGGGCAGAATCATCGCGAGCGCACCGGCGATGAACAGGAAGAACAGTCCGACCAGGATGAAGTAGTGCGCCGGGTTGGCGAGCGGCCCCTCGTCACGTCCACGTCCGATGTGCAGGCTGACGTCCCAGATGAACCCCAGGAACGCAGTCAGAATCGTGGAAATGAACATCACCAGTGGGAGGGCAGCCCACCCGGGGAGGTTTGTCTTCGCACCGGCATAGTCCGCAAGTCGGCCCAACCAGGTGATGCGGCGAGTACGGTGCAGAAAGGCGAGGTAGAGCAGACCGAGTGAGATAACTCCCGCCGCGGCGCTCATACCGAAGACCTGGTCGAGTGCGGCTCCCCCGCCCTGGCCGCCGCTCCCCTGCGCGACGGTGATGACCGACGTGTTGAGGTTACTCTGGGTAACACTTATCTCGAACATGGTCAGAGTATGAACCCAAGCGAACCGAAAAACCAGACTTTCGGCCGATCACGTCGACACCTTGTGTTCCGCCACAGAATCGGTGCCGTTACTGAAGCGATCAAGAACGGGTTCACCACATATCCCGTCACTCCCGCAGCCATCGCCTGCCGATGCATCGCAGGTCACCGCACGTACGAGCCGAACTGCCGGGCGTGACGAGCCGTCACATGGGAACCTTGCCGAGACGCCCTGATCGGCGGCGACTACCGTTGCAGCTACATCTAATCTTCAAGGGAGCAGGTAATGAGCATCCAACCGGTCGAATCGAAGCGCCATCACGTCGTTGTCATCGGTTCCGGGTTCGGCGGTCTCTTCGGCGTCAAGGCACTCAAGAAGGCCGACGTCGACATCACCCTCGTGGCCAAGACCACGCACCACCTCTTCCAGCCACTGCTCTATCAGGTTGCGACGGGCATTCTCTCGGTCGGAGAGATCGCTCCCACGACCCGAGTCATCCTGCGCAAGCAGAAGAACGCCGAAGTTCTCATGGGCGAAGTGCTCGACATCGATCTGACGGCGAAGACGGTGACGTCCAAGCTGCTCGAGCGCGTGACGGTGACGCACTTCGACAGCCTGATCGTCGCAGCGGGTGCGCAGCAGTCCTACTTCGGCAACGATCACTTCGCCGAGTTCGCGCCGGGCATGAAGACCATCGACGACGCCCTTGAGCTCCGCGGCCGCATCCTGGGCGCATTCGAGCAGGCCGAATTGTCGGACGATCAAGAAGAGCGTGACCGCCTGATGACGTTCGTCGTCGTCGGTGCCGGACCGACCGGAGTCGAACTGGCGGGCCAGATCGCCGAGCTCGCAGATCGCACCCTCGACGGGGCGTTCCGCAACATCGACCCCCGGGATGCTCGTGTCATCCTCTTGGACGCAGCGTCCGCCGTGCTCCCACCGATGGGCGAGAAACTGGGCAAGAAGGCCGCAGACCGGCTCGAGAAGCTCGGCGTGGAGATTCAGCTCAACGCGATGGTCACCGACGTCGACAACGACGGACTCACCGTCAAGGAAAAGGACGGCACGACGCGCCGCATCGAAGCACAGTGCAAGGTGTGGTCCGCGGGTGTCCAGGGAAGCGCGCTGGGCAAGCAGCTCGCCGACCAGTCGGAATCCGAAACCGACCGCGCCGGCCGCGTCATCGTGGAGCCGGACCTCACGGTCAAGGGTCACCCGAACGTGTTCGTCGTCGGTGACCTGATGTCGGTCAAGGATGTTCCCGGAATGGCACAGGGTGCGATCCAGGGTGCAAACTACGCAGCCAAGCAGATCAAGGCGTCGCTCAAGGGCGAGGATCCGAGTCAGCGTCAGCCGTTCAAGTACTTCGACAAGGGATCGATGGCAACCGTCTCGCGCTTCAATGCGGTCGCCAAAGTCGGCAAACTCGAGTTCGGCGGTTTCATCGCGTGGGTCATGTGGCTCGCGCTGCACCTGTACTACCTCGTCGGGTACCGCAGTCGCATCACCACCGTCATCTCGTGGTTCGTGACCTTCCTCGGCCGCGGACGCGCACAGATGGCGTCGACCGAACAGCAGGTCTTCGCCAGGTTGGCCATCGAACAACTCAACTCGATCGAAGCGTCGGAAAGTCCGGGTGACAGCGACTCCGGGCGCAAGGCTCGAACCGAACAAGAGGAGAAAGCGGCCGGCTGAGTCCCTCCCGACCTCACTGCTTCCCGACCTGACTGCTTCCCGACCTGACTGCTTCCCGACTTCACTCCCCCTCGGCGTCACTCGTGCACATGATGTGCATGGGTGGCGCCGAGTTCGTGAAGCATGCGATGAACCGTGTCGTCGTCGAGCCGGTACGTCATCTTCTTGCCGTCCCGCTGCACTGCAACCCACCCCTCGTTCCTGAGCAGTCGCAGCGCGTGCGAGACCGAGGTCGACGTCATGGACAAGGCAAGCGCCAGGTCGGTGACACATATTCCTGGCGCGCGGTGCATGCAGAGCAGAATGCGCAACCGCGTCGGATCGCCCAGTAGATCGAACCGCTGTACCCAATCGTCCAGATTGTGCACGGCGTCCACCGCTGCGCGTGCTTGCTCCACGTGCTCGGGTTCGAACGGGGCGGTGCCGGGCGACTGCGCGTTGCGCACATCTCCGTCCGTCATGTGGGCAACGCTAGCGTGTCGATTCTGCTGCCGGTTGCGGTCGACAGAGTTCCCCCGGCCGCGAGAGGCATCCGAACCCATGATCGTCCGGCTTCGGGACTGCGATCGTCTGGGAAACGAATGGTGCTCGACATCGCCATCGGTGCGGAAATCACGTCGTGTCCCGATGTTCCAGCGCCGAGTTCGACACGGTGCCGCAAGTGTGGGCGGATTCGGCCCCCGCCACAGTCCACATCCGAAACGACTGTGCCGCACCAGGAACCTGCACGCTCCCCGGCCCGGCCGATCTGTATTCGCTCACGGATGTGGATCGACCCCGAGTCCGAGAATCGAACATCGGTGCGCGAGTGGTGCCGTGCGTCGGCGGCGACGATCATCGGTTCCGGGTCGAAGAGCAGCGTGCCACCGTCGTCGACGTGGAACGACCACCACGAGTGCGACTCGGGAGTCGTGGCGCTCGGCAACGCCAGGGTCGCCGCGACGCTGTGGACTGTCAGGCTGGCACCTTTACCCACCTCGACGCGGATTCGCATCTCGTCGCCGCCCAGAGGTGTTGCGGCCGTGCCGATCATGTGCACCGTGTCCGGACCGGTCAACCGTCCGGACAGGCCGCCGGACGAAATGATCCGCGGACTGCGCTCGGCACTCGCGACGATGAGGAGCTCAGTGCGCATCGGCCGTGGCCGTCTCCTTCAGCCGCGCCCGTACCCATTCGAGCACTATCGATGCCGACGGGTCGTCCGTCAGGGAAATCATCGCAGTCGGTCGGCCTTCGCGTACTTTCTCCGCATCGCCTCGCATGACCTCCAGATCGGCACCCACGTACGGAGCCAAGTCGGTCTTGTTGATCACCAGGAGGTCCGAGAAGGTAACACCGGGACCACCTTTACGCGGAACCTTGTCGCCACCGGCGACGTCGACGACGAAGATCTGGACGTCGATGAGGCCCGACGAGAAGGTCGCCGTCAGGTTGTCACCGCCGGACTCGACCAGAATCAGATCGAGTGGCGGGTTCTCGTCGACGAGGTCGTCGATTGCATCGAGGTTCGCCGTGATGTCGTCGCGAATTGCGGTGTGCGGGCATCCGCCGGTCTGAACTGCAGTGATTCTCTCGTCGGGTAGGACGGCGTGCCGACGGAGGAAGTCCGCATCCTCGGTCGTGTAGATGTCGTTCGTCAACACCCCGAGTGACAGTTCGTCGCGCAGTTCCCGGCACAGCGCAGCGACCAGAGCGGTCTTGCCGGATCCCACCGGACCGCCGATACCGATGCGGAGTGCCTCACCGGGGACTCGAGTGCGCTTCGGTCGGTCGAGGCTGTGGTCGTGCGGCTCGCCGTCGATGAGATGCGGAGGCATTGTATTTCGGCCTTTCGTGAATCGGTGACAGGGAGGATGTGGTTCGAATGAACGGGTCGGTCTTCAGGATACGAACAGCGGCCGCTCGCGCGCCGCGTGGTTCTCCGCCAGCACGTCGAGCAGCGGGTCGGACAGATCCACCAGGGTGGGCAGCAAGGCGCACACCTCGTCCGCCACCTCGTCGCAGGTGCGAGCGAGCCGCAACGTGCATGCCGCGACGTCCGACGGATCGAGGGCGAGCAGTCGCTGTGCTGCGATCGCGGACCCGGTCATCGTGGTGTACACCTGCACCGATGCGATGGCCTGGCCGGGCAGGGTCGCAGCGCGACCGACGAGACCGGCGACGACGGCGAGATGAGGCCGACGCGGTACCGTCTCCCACTGCTGGTGCGGCCAGCTCGCGCGGGCGAGCCTGAGCAGCCCTCTCCCCTGCGCCCGAGACGCGGCCCGAGCAGCAGGCGACGGGATCCGTGCGTCGCACTCGTCCTCGGCGACGTCCACATCGAGGAGTGCCTCGCACACCGCGGCGGCGATGGACGCCGTCACGGCACCGCTCGTCCTGAGTCGACGGATCAGGAAGGCTTCAACGGAGCCGATGTCCCGCACGAGCCCCTGTTCGATGGCTTCTTCGATACCGCCCGAGTGGACATGGCCACCTGTAGGCAACCGCGAGTCCGCCAACGACATGATCGTGGAGATTTCGTTCACGACCGCGCTCAAAAGAGGAAGTACCTCTGCGCCATCGGGAGTTCGGTCGCAGGCTGCTCGGTCCAGACGTCGCCGTCGATCTTCACGGTGAACGAATCGGGATCGACCTCGATACGGGGCTGCGCGTCGTTGAGCGGCATGTCGGCCTTACCCACCGCCCGAACGTTCCCGACCGCAACCAGGCGTCTGTCGCAGTCGAGTCGATCCGCCAAACCGTCCTCGATCGCCTGCGGGGCGACGAAATGCACCGATGTGGCTGCAGCGGCCTTGGGCGATGCGCCGAACATCGGCCTGGGCAGCTCCGGCTGAGGGGTAGGGATCGACGCGTTCGCGTCCCCCATCTGCGCCCACGCGATCATCCCGCCCTTGATCACCGCGTGCGGCCGGACACCGAAGAACGCCGGATCCCACAGTACGAGGTCCGCCAGCTTGCCTGGTTCGATGGAACCGACCTCGGCGTCGAGACCGTGCGCGACGGCAGGGCAGATCGTGTATTTCGCGATGTAACGCTGCACGCGATTGTTGTCCGCGCGGGTGTCCCCGGGGAGGTACCCCCGTCGCTTCTTCATCACGTGTGCCGTCTGCCAGGTGCGCAACACGACCTCTCCGATCCTGCCCATGGCCTGTGCGTCGCTGCCGATCATGGATATCGCACCGATGTCGTGCAGCAAGTCCTCGGCGGCGATGGTGGACGGCCGAATTCGGCTCTCGGCGAAGGCAAGATCCTCCGGGATGGACGGACTGAGGTGATGACACACCATCAGCATGTCGAGATGCTCGTCGAGCGTGTTGACCGTGTGCGGCCGAGTGGGGTTGGTCGAACTCGGCAGCACGTGTCCGTACGATGCGACGGTGATGATGTCGGGTGCGTGGCCACCTCCCGCGCCTTCGGTGTGGTAGGCGTGGATACCGCGACCCGCGATCGCATCCAGGGTGGTCTCGACGAACCCGGCCTCGTTCAGTGTGTCCGAGTGCAGAGCGGCCTGCACGCCTGCGTCTTCGCACACGCGTAGGCACGCGTCGATGGCGGCGGGAGTGGAGCCCCAGTCCTCGTGAAGCTTGAAACCCGATGCGCCGGCGCGCAGCTGCTCCCACATTGCATCTTTGCTGACGGTGTTGCCCTTGCCCAGCAAGACGACGTTCATCGGCCAACCGTCGAGTGCTTCCAACATCCTCGACAGGTGCCAGGCACCCGGGGTGACGGTCGTGGCCTTGCTGCCCTCGGCAGGTCCGGTTCCTCCGCCGATCACGGTGGTGATTCCGCCCGCCAACGCTTCGTCCATGATCTGCGGGCAGATGAAATGCACGTGGCAGTCGATTCCACCGGCCGTGACGATCTTGCCGTTACCTGCGATGATCTCGGTCGACGGACCGATGACGAGGTCCGGATGAACACCGGTCATCGTGTCGGGGTTACCGGCTTTGCCGAGAGCGACGATGCGCCCATCGCGAATGCCGATATCCGCCTTGATGATTCCCCAGTAGTCGACGACGACAACCCCCGTGATGACGGTATCGGGGGCTCCGTCGGCGCGCGTTGCACGCGACTGCCCCATCGATTCGCGGATCACCTTTCCGCCTCCGAAGACTGCTTCTTCCCCGGCCAGTCCTGGACCACCACTTCGGTCCTCGGTCACTTCGATCAGAAGGTCCGTGTCCGCCAACCGGATTCGATCACCGGTGGTGGGGCCGAACAACTGCGCGTATCGAGAACGACTGAGCTGCGCCATCAGACATCGAGCTTTCCGGGAGGATTCGAACTCAGTCCGTACACTTCTCGGGTTCCGCCGAGAGGGACGAGTGAGACTGTCATGGTGATGCCGGGCTCGAACCGCACCGCAGTGCCGGCGGGAATGTCCAGCCGACGTCCGTGCGCCAGCGCGCGATCATACGACAGCGCCGCGTTCGCCTGGGGGAAATGAACGTGACTTCCCACCTGCACCGGGCGATCACCGGTGTTGACCACCTCGATCGTCACGACGTCGGCACCCTCGTTCAGTTCGATGACGCCGTCCTCGGTGAGGACTTCACCTGGAATCAGGTGCCCGTCACCTCGTTTCGGAGAAATGGGTTCATGGACAGTGATCAGTTTGGTGCCGTCGGGGAACGTTGCTTCGACCTGGACCTCGGGAAGTAGTTCGGGAACTCCGCTGATGACGTCGTCGGCCGACAGGACCTCGCGTCCCGACGCCATGAGCTCGGCGACGGACTTTCCGTCGCGTGCGCCCTCGAGAAGGTGATCGGTGATGAGCGCGACGGCTTCCGGGTGATTGAGGAGCCGACCTCGACTACGACGCCTACGTGCCAATTCGGCTGCGTAACTGAGGAGCAGCCGGTCCTGCTCGTGCGGAGTCAGCCGCATTCGATCTCCATCCGTAACCCGTCCTGCCCGACGCAGGCAGTACCGGACATTCTGGCACGTGTGCCCGTCTGCGGCAGGGTACGGCTGCTGATCGCTACGACTGAGCCGACGGGCCGCCCACGGTACGAGCCAGGAGTCCGTGCAGAACTTCCCGAGTGACGAGAGGCGACAGTGACTCGAGCTCCGCGGCATCGACCGCCCCGCAATCCAGACCGCGGACGAGAACGGCGGCCAGGGCCTGAGCAGTCGCAGGCTCGTCCATCATGCCGTTCGACGTGGTGTCGAGATACGCCGCGACCCGGGACGCAGCCGTCGGCATTGCCGACCGGAAGAACGACAACGTTGCAGTCCACCGAGTCGCGAGGTGGGCCGGGTGCATGTCCCACCCCTGATAGAAGCCGCGTTGGAGGGAGCGCGTCACCAGGCCGGCGTGGCGCCGGATGGCGCTGTCCACTTCGGCCGGGGTCCCACTCGGAACCACCTGCGTCGAGCCGTCGCTCACCCAGATCCCCGTCTGCGCCGTGGCTGCCAGCATCACCGCCTTCGCGTGATCCGCCACCGGATGCTCGAGGGATTGCTGAGCGGACGTGATTCCGCATGCCGCGCTGTAGTCGTACGTGCCGTAGTGGAGTGAGGTGCACCGCCCGTCCGCGCGTCCCAGGGCACGCGCCAGCGTTGCGGTGCCGTCACTACCGATGACGGCCTGAGGACTTTCGATCTGAAGCTCGAAGCGAAGCGCTCGCTCAGGCAGGCCATGTGCGCGCTCGATCTCCTCGCACAGGGCGACCACCCCATCGACCTGCTCGGCAGCTCGGAGTTTGGGCACCGTGAACACGAAACCCGGCGGCACTCCCCCGGCTCCGTCGAGAACCAGCTCGAGCGTTCGGATACCCCGGCGACGTTCGTGCGGCGCCAGCCCCTTGGGTCGGATGCCGCACCATCGAGGGCCCGACGGATCCACAGCCAGGGAGGCGAGCGTTCGTCCCGCCTCGCGGGCGTGCGCGTCCTCGGTCTCGTCCGCACGCCAGCCGTAGCCGTCTTCGAAGTCGATGCGCAGATCTTGAATCGGCCGCGTAGCCAGTGCTTCTCGAACGCGTGGAAGCACACCGACCGTGTCGATCGAATCGAACACGTCCTGGTTCTCGTCGATCAAGCTCAGCGCCTGCTGTCCCCACCTCGCGGTGAGGTCAACCCCGGCAGCAGACGCGGCTACGTAGATCGTGTGGATCGGCTGCCCACCGATCCGGTCACCGGGGAAATCTGCGGCGAGAGCCTCGTCGACGGGACCGAGAATCGACTCGATGCGGTCGAGCGCAGCCTCGGACAAGCGTTCATGCTGTGACGGGGACACGGATCTGGGTGCGTTGCTCACCGGGCCAGTGTCCCAGAACCGCGCGCCTCGAGCTGCCCTGGCTAGCTTCTGGCGTTACCGAGCGAGGCGGTGTCGGCGATGTTGGCCAATCGAACCTTGCCCTGCGCGACGGCTTTTCCGGCCTCGTTCGTGATGTCGACCTGCCACAGCTGCTGGGTGCGACCGCGATGGATGGGACGCGCTTCGGCGACGAGAGTTCCCTCTCTCGATGCCCGTAGAAAGTCGGTGTTGTTGTTCACGCCGACGACGTGTCCGCGAGACCCGAGCCAGACACTCGCTCCGATACTGGCCATGGATTCCACGACCGAGCACAGGACGCCACCGTGCATGATTCCGGCTGGCTGATGCAGTTTCGGTGACACGTCCCATGTGGCGCGTACACGATCTGCGGACACTTCGGTGTAGACGAGTCCGATTGCGCCGTCGAAACCCTGAGCGCAGAGTTCCGTCATTTCGGCGGGATCGACGGTCGGGGGAACTGGGCTCGTTGATTCGCTCATCGACTCTCCTGATTCGGCTGGCGTCGTCACGTTCGACGCGCAGATCAGGACTACACCAGAACGCCGAGACAAAGATCGGCGGGCCTCACATTCGAAGAATGTGAGGCCCGCCGTGGCAAGGACCGGGAGTCTCTGCAGCCCTCAGGACTCCGGCGCGGTCCGGTGGTTCACTCAGAACAGTAGGCTAGCCTTACCTGATTTGGCAAGGGCTAGGAGGCGCGCAGTCTCGTACGCGGCCAGGGCCGGGCGCGGACCGGTGCGCCCGCGGCGACGAACGCATCGAGCAATGCCTGCCCACGCCGCGCACTGTCGGAGGCAAAGGTGTTCGCAAGTACAGGAATGTACGTCGAGGCACCGAGGATGGAGTCGCCGACGAGGCTCCAGAACGTGGACGCGTCGAACGGTGCGCGGGCGGAGACGGACCGCAAGACGGCGGTCAGCGAGGTGATGCAACGGTGCGCGGTCCATACGAGCAGTGCCTCTTCGCACGGTAGCGTCACCGTGCCGGGCGTCGACTCGAGCGAGTCGTCCGGCAGCACGCGCAGAATCGGCGACCCCACGCCCGCCCAGTCGATACCTCCGTCGCTGTCCATGTGAATCCAGAGGTTGTCGATTCCCGGATCCCACGCGCGCCCTTCGAGCATCACCAGCGCGGCGACGCGGCCGACGACCGCATGCACCAGTGCCGTCGCGACCTGATGGGCGGCCGCCTCCATCGAGCCGAGATCTTCCAGTGATCTACCGAGCATCGAGTCGATCCGGCCGTCCTCGAGTCCGGTCTCGAGGTGCCACCACCGTCGCTTGCCTTCGTTGGCCATCGCGGCAACTGCATACATGCGCGGGTAGTCGGGATTGAGCGCCCGAAGGCGCGTGCACGAGCGCGCCAGGGGGCTGCCCTCTCCGTTGTGTTCGTACGAACGGTGCACATCGGCCCAGGCATCGGACGCAGCTGTTGCAAGTGACACCGGAACACTCCTTTCATGACGGTCGATCTTCGTTGCATTGTTTAGATAGGTTAGCCTAACCATGTGCCAATCCGACGAGAAGGTCGCGCAATGTACGACGCGTCACCCATTCGGCTTGGCTTGCCTTACCTGGCCGCGCAGAATGAAGAAGGGTTCCGTAACCTAACGATTGATCCATAAACCACAGTGAGGAGTCACGGACACAGTGACGACGGCACCATTGCTGGGTTCGGGAAACCTTCACCCCAATCCGGACGACGACTACGCCAAGGAAGACATACCCCGCGGACCAGCACCGTGGTCTCCGCGCATCGCCGCGACCGTAGTGGACCTCGCGATCGTGCTGCTGCCACTGGGTATCGGGTGGTCGATCGTCGACTCGCTCCGTGACGACAACGGCGGAGGGCAAGCGGACCGGTTCGTGTTCGGTGGCATCGCCGTCGCGGTTGCGGTCGGTCTTTTCCTGTGGAATCAGGGATACCGAGAAGGTAAGGACGGACAGAGCACCGGCAAGCGGTGGACGAACCTGATCGTTCGTGACGAGCGCAGTGGCAACGCACTCGGCGTGCGTCGGGCGATGCTTCGCCAATTCGGCATCGGGCGACGCGAGACCGAGGTCGTACGCGAGAAGACGGCCGCCGACGAACTGTTCGAGCCGATAGCACGTGACAACTCCGTTGCAGGCATTCGTAAACGGCGCATTCTCGGCCTGGTGATTCTGGCCGTTGCTCTCGCCGCCGCGATCCTCGCGAGCATTGCGATCGGAGCTCGGCCGCTGACGTTCGCCGAGATCGGCCACGCACTGTGGAGTTCGACGGGAACCGACACCGACATCATCGTGCGCAGCCTGCGTATCCCCCGCACGCTTCTTGCGCTCGTGGTGGGAATTGCACTCGGCATCGCAGGCGCTCTCATCCAGGGCCACACCCGAAACCCACTCGCCGACGCGGGTCTGCTCGGACTCAATGCCGGCGCTGCGTTCCTCGTGGTGCTGTCGATCTACCTGTTCCGCTTCAACTCGCCCAGCCAGTACCTCTGGTTCGCGTTCGCAGGCTCGGCAATCGCCAGCGTCGTCGTGTTCGGACTGTCCTCGGCCGGAAACGGCAAAGCGAGCCCACTCAACCTCGCGCTCGCCGGTGCAGGCGTCGCGTTCTTCCTGTCCGCGATGACCAATGCCATCGTCCTGTTGGACCAGACAAGCCTCGACGGCTACCGATTCTGGTCGGTGGGTTCGGTCGCCGGGCGTGGGCTCGACGTCCTCTGGCAGGTGCTGCCGTTCCTCGTCGTCGGAGTACTCATCGCACTCGCCAGCACCCCAGGCCTCAACGTGATGAGTCTCGGTGAGGACGTTGCACGCTCGCTGGGAACCAACATCGCGCTCACCCGCACCGTCGGCATCATCGCCATCACCCTGCTGACCGGTGCTGCCACTGCTGCCTGCGGTCCGATCGCCTTCATCGGTCTGGTCGTGCCGCACGTCGCGCGGGTGGTAACCGGCCCGGACTATCGATGGCTGGTTCCGTACGCGGGACTCATGGGAGGCGTCATGCTGATGATCGCCGACGTCATCGGCCGCGTCGTCGTTCGCCCCGGAGAACTGCAGGTCGGTATCGTGCTTGCCCTCTTCGGCGCTCCGTTCTTCATCGCTCTCGTTCGTCGTCGGAAGTTGGCAAGCCTGTGACCCCGTCCTCGACCGAGAACGCGTCGGCGAACGGCGCTGCCGCACCCGACGCCGTCCGTACGGTCCCGTCACGTCCGCCGTTCCGGGTCGGGCCGCTGTCTCTGGTTCGGCGTCCGCTCATGGTTCTCGTCAACCTCGTGATGCTCGCGGCGCTGTTCCTGGTTGTCTGCATCAACATCGGCCGCGGCGACTTCCCGCTGTCCATACCTCAGGTGACCGAAGTGCTGTTCGGAGGCGGATCTCGCATCGACAGGTTCATCGTGATGGACCTTCGGCTGCCTCGTTCACTCACCGGACTCCTGGTGGGAATGGCTCTGGGCATATCCGGCGCCGTGACCCAGTCGATCTCTCGCAACTCGCTGGCCAGCCCCGACATTCTCGGCATCACAGCCGGTGCGAGCGCGGCCGCAGTTGCGCTCATCGTTCTCGGTGGCGGCGGAACGTTCGTCGGGATCCTGGCCACCGTCGGCCTTCCGCTGGCAGCGCTCGTCGGTGGTGTCCTGACCGCCGTGCTCATCTACACGCTGGCATGGAAGCGCGGCGTCGAAGGGTTCCGGCTCATCCTCGTCGGTATCGCCATCAATGCGATGCTCACTGCGGCCATCGGCTGGCTGCTGATCAGTGCGGACATCAACGACGTCTCCCGTGCTCAGTTGTGGCTCAACGGATCCCTGAACGGTGCGGACTGGAGCAAGGTCTGGCCGGTTCTCTGTGCACTGGTGCTGATCGGCGGCATCACCATCATCTCCACGTTCACCCTCGGCGCCCTCCGGCTCGGCGACGACAACGCCCGTTCGCTCGGGGTGCGCCTCCAGTCAGGTCAGGCCACGCTACTTCTGGCGTCGGTGGCGCTCGCGGCCATTGCTACCGCCGCTGCCGGTCCCATCGGATTCGTGGCGTTGGCGGCACCGCAGATCGCGCTGCGCATTCTGCGCACTCCCGGCCCACCGATCATCGCGTCCGGGTTGATGGGCGGCTTGCTCGTCGTCGGCAGCGATCTGATCGCCCGCACGATCCTTCCGGTCGAGTTGCCTGTCGGAATCGTGACCTCCGCGCTCGGCGGTCCGTTCCTCCTCTACCTGCTCGTCCGCAGTAACCGAAAGGTCTCCGCATGACCACAACCGAACCGTCCCGCCTCGTTGCCGAAGATCTCACGCTCGGCTACGGAGACCGGATCATCGTCGAGAACCTCGATCTCAACGTGCACACCGGCCTGATCACCACGGTCATCGGACCCAACGGCTGCGGCAAGAGCACCCTCCTCCGATCCCTCGGACGACTGCTGAAGCCCAAAGCGGGCAAAGTCGTACTCGACGGCAAAGCGATCTCGTCGATGCGCACGAAGGACGTCGCCCGTGTCCTCGGCATGCTGCCGCAAGCACCGACTGCGCCTGAAGGACTGACAGTCGGCGACCTGGTGTCCCGCGGCCGGCACCCGCACCAGTCCTGGGTACGGCAGTGGTCGTCCGACGACGAGTCCGAGGTCGCCAACGCGCTCGAACTGACCGGCGTCGGAGACCTGGCGGACCGGCCGGTCGACGAGTTGTCCGGCGGTCAACGCCAGCGAGCATGGATCTCGATGGCGCTCGCACAAGGCACCGATATCCTGCTGCTCGACGAGCCCACGACCTACCTCGACCTCGCGCATTCCGTCGAGGTTCTCGACCTGGTGGATCGTCTGCACGAGGAGATGGGCCGCACCGTCATCATGGTGCTGCACGATCTCAACCTCGCCGTGCGTTACAGCGACCAGTTGATCGTCATGTCGCAGGGCAAGATCGTCGAGTCCGGAAAGCCTCAGGACATCATCTCCGAGAAACTTCTGATGGACGTGTTCGGTCTCGAAGCCAGCGTCATCGAGGACCCGGTCTCCGACCGTCCCCTGATCGTCCCGATAGGAACGCGCCACGTGTACGGAGCGGTCGGAGGTCCGACCAAGTCGGCGGCCGCACCCGCCGAGCCGGACGCCTAACGTTCGATCATCGTCCGCACCAACCGGTAGCCCTGGCCGAGGGACACATCGGGAAGGTAGGCCCGTCCGATCGCGTTGCCGATGCTCGGTAATGCGGCCGGGTCGGCGAACGTCATGTGCATCGGTTCGTACCGCGGCTGAAACTTGGACTTGAAGGCCAGCAACGACCTGAAACCGTAGACGGGTTCGAGTGTCTTGCCCAGCACGTCGAGCAGTCGATCGAGCAGCGTGTAGAAGGTGACTTCCTCATCGGAGGGTGCATCGGACGAGTTCCCGTCGCTCACCTTCGCGAGCGGCGCACCGGACAGGCTGAGGAATCGAACGCCCTCCTCCTTCAACAGGATTGCAGCTGACGCGATCAAGAACTCCATGGTCGGTCTGAAACCCTCGGACCGGCGCCGCATGAAGTCGAGAGTCCAGCCGACGACGACGCCGTCCTCGTACACGGGCATCCACGACGTGATTCCGTGAACGGTGCGGTGTTCGTCGATTGCGACGAGGCAGCGTACCTGTCGATCGTCCACCTCCTCGAGGCCCCCGAGCGTGAATCCCATCTCGGGCATTCCCTTGTCCGCCACCCATTCCTCGGAGATCGCCGTGATCTGATCCGTGATGGCAAGCGGTGCGTCGGGGAAACTGATCCACTCGGCCTCGATTCCCACCTTCTTCGCCCGGTTCAGCGCGGTGCGGACGTCTTGGAATCGCTTGCCGGTGAAGGCCAGGTCCGCGAGATCGAGAACAGTCTCCTCCCCCACCTGGATCCCGCCCCAGCCGATGCTGTCCGTGATGGCACGAACGTCCGGTGTCACCGAGTAGAAGCACGGGATCCACCCGTTCTTCGATGCGAACTCCGCGAAGTCGACGACTGCCGACCGCAGTTCCCCCCGTGGTCCCACCGGATCACCCGTCGTCAGCGCCACCCCCGAGATCACGCGGTACGCAACGAAACTGGACCCGTCGGCGGAGAACCAGTAGGAATTTCCCTTCCACAGCGTCATCCACGACAGCGCGCTCCCGGAACTGCTGGTCAGCAGGGCGCGTGCACGTTCGGCAGCGGCGCTGTCCGCTCGTGAGACGGGAGTCAGGAACGTCGAGAGCACGAACACGCACAACGACACCCAGAAGATGACCCCGGTCCATTCGAACAGCAACGTCGTGAAGATGCTGTCCGGAAGCAGCCTCGGTTCGAGCCATTGCAGATACACCGGCGGCACCAGACGTTGCGGGAAGTCCTCGATCAAGCCGAGGAGGGACGCCTTCTGATCGAAACCACCGCGTCCGAGGAACCCCAACAGCACGTACAGAACCCACAGAATCACCGCAGTACCCAGTACCGAGATCGTGAACTTTCGATAGGTCCCGCGCGGTGCACGGACGTCGAAATATCTTCTCGTGAGCGCCAGAACGACGAGAATTGCCAACGGAAGCAGAAACGGCACGATGGTGCGATACGCGGTCGGCGACTCCAGCCCGTAGAACACCGATTCGTCGTCACCTGCGTCGATGAACCTGATGGCGTAGTTCGCGACGGACACGATCAGCAACACCACTTGTGCCACCACCGCCGCACCCCATGCGAACCTACGGCCCCGGCGAAGTCCGTCGGCGAGGAACAGCAGGAAAATCGAGGGCATCAACGACAGGATCGTCGGACCGACACCACCGAGTCTCAGCTCGAGGAGGCCGGTTCGGCATTCGGGGTCGGTTGCCGAATCGGCACAGATTTCACGGACCTCTGCCGGCGTGTACGGCACACCGCTGACCACGTCCCGCAGCACTGCGAACGGCCCGACCGCGTCCGGGCTCAGTGCAGCGAGTACGGGACCGAGCGCGCTGGCGGCAACGACCAGCGCCACCAGGACGCGGCCCTCCCGCTGGGTGCCTGCCAGGCGCGGTCCACGAGCCGACCGCCCGACGATCGCCGGTCCGAGCACGAGTCCGACGACCGCCGCGGCAAGTCGAACCACATCCTGAAGGTGTCCGCTGAAGAGTGCGGACGTGATCAACAGAGCCAGAAGCCCGACGCGTATCCGCCTGCGCCACAACGTGTCCATGCGGGCGCTGGCCACCATCAGAACTCCGACGATCCACGTCGTCGGGCCCACTGCCGTCCCTACGTGCAACCGGAAACCCCAGTCCGCGTCGAACGTTTTCGCCAGCGCTGCGATCCCGAGGCCGAACACGGCACCGAGGACCTGGGTGCACACGGCTGCGACGGCGAACTTCGCCGAGCCGATCCGCCGCTCGATCGGTGCGGCCGCGACGAAGACCGCAACCACGAACACCGCATAGCCGAAGACTCCCGGGGCGAGCAGACCGGCGGTCAGGACCGTCCACAGTTTCAGTTCCTCGACCGGCATGATCCCCAGGGCCACGGCGTGGTGGACCGTGTTTCCGCCGACAGCCCCCGCGACCACACCGAGCGCGAGCACCACGACGAGCAAACCCAGACTGACCGGTGCCCCCTTGATTCCGAAGCCGATCAGGGAAGCTAGCCGAACGGCCTGCCGGCTGAATCCGCGCCACGCCGCGGACAGTCGCTCTCGACGTTTCGCCGTCCACGACGGTCCGGACGGCCCCGACGGTTCGGTCGCCTGCGCGGCGTCGATGATGTCGTTCACGAGATGAGTCCTACTCTCTGCATCAGCCAGGGCAGTTCTTGCTTCAGTCCTTCGGACCACACGGCGAAGCTGTGTCCTCCCGGCACTTCGAGATACACCACGTCCATTCCTGCGGCTTTCGCGGCCTCGTACATGGCCTTCTGTCCGGGTTTGTAGTCGTTGTCGTCGGCACCGACGACAAATGCCCCACCCGACTGGGAGAACTGCCGGGTCTTCAGAAGGTCCATCGGATTCACGGCAACGAATGCGGCCTCGTTCCCGCCGAAAGCCTCGGCGACGGTGCGGCCGCGGTCACCGAGCGTCGGCTCGGCCTGCCCGGAGAGATCGAGGAAGGTCGGGTAGACGTCGGGGTGGTTGGTCGCCATCTGAATAGAACATGTGCCGCCGTAGGACAGGCCTCCGATGATGCGAGTCTTCGGATCCGGATTCACCTGGAGCGTCGATCCGATCCAGTTCGGAACGTCCGTCGCGAGATACGTGTCGACGTTTCCGAGAGGAGAGTCGACGCACAACGGATTGGCCAGCGTCGAGCCCGTGGCGTCGGCGACGACGACCACCGGCGCAAGACCGGAGTGATCGGCAGCGAATGCGTCCATCGTGCTCGCGAGCTGGCCGCCGTTCAGCCAATCCTCCGGCTCCCCCGGCTGGCCTGCCATCAGCACCAGGGTGGGCAGCAGGGGGCGTGGATCGGCGAAGTAGGCCGGGGGCAGGTAGATCTGTGCGGGTCTCGCCGAGAAACCGGACACGGTCCCGGGGATAGTTGCCGACGTCAACCGGCCCTGCGACGGCATGGACGCGGGCGCGGCCCACGAAGTGTCGAGTGGATCGCCGGTCACCGGATTCGATTGCATTCCTGGCACAGTGCTCAGATCTACTCGATCCGAGTCCTCTACACCGAGCAGTGTTCCCACCGTCGGGTAGGCCGAGAACACCAGATTCACCTGGGCGGCGGCCGCCACGACCACCAGAACGGCAGCAACCACCGACACGATCCTGCCGATGAGCCCACTGGATGCGACGGCGCGGGGGACCACCGCGAACACAGCCGCGAGTCCCACGCCGATCCATACGTAGATGAGGATCTCGATCGGATCGGGGAACGGTCGCCACACCTTCTCCACGACGTAGTAGAGCACCACTGCGACGAGTGCCGCGACGAGCAGGCAGATCGGAAGAGCTCGGCGGACGTACCACGTCGTGCTGCTGACGATCAGCCACAGCGCGCCGAGTACACCCAGGCCGAGGGTGATCCACGACGTCGTGTCATCGACAAGCGAAGCTGACACGAACCAGTTCATGAATGCAGAATAGGCACAGAGTCGATGCGGTTCGGTGAACGCGATCGAACTTCCCCGGAAAGTCATCCTCCGGGTGGGCGGAACGTCGGATATGACGCATCCCACATGCCCAGGGCGACCTTACTACCGGCAGTAGTACGCATTTGTGTCGGACTAGCCGTAGACTCGGACGAATGGCAGGTCTAGGCGAACTCGAGCGTGCAGTGATGGATCACCTGTGGGATTCATCGGAACCGCAAACGGTGCGGCAGGTCCACGAGGCGCTCGCGACTCATCGTGAACTTGCCTACACCACCGTGATGACGGTTCTCCAGCGTCTGGCGAAGAAGCAGCTCGTCGTGCAGCAGCGAGACGACCGCGCGCACCGCTACATTCCTCTGCACGGGCGGGATGAACTGGTCGCAAGCCTCATGGTCGACGCCTTGGCGCAGGCCCCCGAGTCCGGTGGCCGCGCGGCCGCCCTCGTTCATTTCGTCGGGCAGGTAGGCGCAGACGAGGCCGCAGCCCTCCGCGAAGCACTTGCCGCACTGGAAGTGGCACAATCGGAATCGCCCACGATCGAAGATCGCCGAACGAATTGATTCCTGCCCTCGGTTAGTGAGGAAATGAACTCCACCACAGCACTGGTCTTCGCGGTTCTCGCCCTGTTGCTGACGGGTCCGATTCCCGCATTCCTGAGTAAAGCCACGTGGCCGTATCGCGCTCCGCGGGCTGCACTTGTGCTGTGGCAAGCAATCGCCGTGGCCGCGGTGTTCTCCGCATTCAGCTCCGGCCTCGCCATCGGTGGACTGTTGCTGGTTCCAGGCCCGGACGGGCGGCCGACGACGGCGCCCACCGACGAAATAGAAGCGCTGGGTCTCCCGCTGTGGATTCTGTACGTGGTGGTGCTGGCCATCACACTCGGAATCGGCGCGAAATTGATGTTCTCCATCGTCCAGGTTGCGGTGAAGACCAGGCGGCGCCGCGCCCGTCACCGCATGCTCGTCGACTTGCTCGACCGTGGCAGCGACGACGAGCGGCCGTTCCCCGGAATCCGAGACGCCGATGTTCGTGTCCTCGACGCCGTCGAGCCCATCGCATACTGCCTTCCCGGACTCAGGCAGAGAGTCGTCCTCAGTGAGGGTGTGTTGACGAACCTGACCCGGTCCGAGGTGAAGGCGATTCTCAGCCACGAGCGATCGCATCTCCGGTCACGGCACGATCTGGTACTCGAAGCGTTCACCGCAGTCAACGAGGCGTTTCCTCGGATCGTGCGTAGTAAGTCCGCTCTGGGCAGCGTACAGCTGCTCGTCGAACTTCTCGCGGACGATTCGGCCGTGAAAGTAACCGGACCCACTCCGCTCGCCCGAGCGCTCGTCACGTGTGCAGGCTCCACCGCACCGCGCGGCGCAATGGCCGCCGGTGGGCCGAGCACTCTCATCAGGGTGAAGCGCCTGAACGGGCCCAGAACGGACGTCAGAACGTCGGTGGCTGCGTATGCCGCCGCTGCGGTGATCCTGGTCGTACCCACGATCTTTGTCGCCATGCCCTGGCTGGAAGAACTCAGCCGCCTCATGCGCCATTCCTGAAGGGTCGGCCAGCTCACAGTCGTTCGAATCGGCGAATCGAACACTCGTCTAGTAGACTCGATAATCGGTCGCCATTGCGGCCGAGCAACTCGAAAAGGCACAAACAGCCCCACTCTGCGCATTCGATTCAGCGCACGGATGGCCAGGTGACAGTGCCCTGGCTCGTCAGATATTTGTTCCAGCTGTTGTTTGTGCCCTCTTCCGTGGGCGTTCTCCCAGCTTGTGCTTCTTGGCGCGCCCGTAAACCGGAGAGGTTCAACTGCGTGACTCACGCTGTTTCGACTAGTACATCCACCCCCGCCACGTCGGACGCCACGAGCGATCCCGCCGTGGTCACCTTCGCCGAACTCGGACTACCCGAACCTGTGGTAGCCGCCTTGGCGCGCAATTCCATCACCGTGCCCTCGCCCATCCAGGCAATGGCACTCCCGGACGCGATCGCAGGCAAGAACGTCCTCGGTCGGGCTCAGACCGGCTCGGGCAAAACACTCGCCTTCGGCCTACCCATCCTGGCCAGGCTCGCTCGCCACACCGACAGGCCCGCAGCCAAGCGTCCCCGTTCGCTCGTTCTCGTCCCGACGCGCGAACTCGCTTTCCAGGTTGTCGAGTCCATGACTCCCTACGCAGGCGCACTGGGCCTCACGGTGCGTGCAGCCGTCGGCGGTATGCCGTTCAACAAGCAGGTAGAACAGCTTCGCCGTGGTGTCGACGTACTCGTCGCGACCCCGGGGCGCCTCGCCGATCACCTCCGTCAGAGCACATGCATCCTCGATTCCATCGAGATCACCGCCCTCGACGAAGCAGACCAGATGGCCGACATGGGCTTCCTGCCCGAGGTGCGCGCAGTCCTCGCCGACACTCCGTCGGACGGCCAGCGCCTGCTGTTCTCCGCCACACTCGATCGCGAAGTGCAATCACTCGTCCGTCAGTTCCTGCCCGACCACGTCGAGCACTCCACTCAGGACGGCAAGGCCAGCGTCCGCACCATGGAGCACTACATGCTCATGGTCGACCGCGGCCAGAAGGACATCGTCCTCTCGGAGATCGGTGCACGCGAAGGTCGCACCATCATGTTCGCTCGCACCAAGCTCGGTTGCGACGGCATCACCGACCGCCTCCGAGCACTCGGCATCGCAGCCGAGTCCCTGCACGGTGGCAAGGCGCAGAATCAGCGCACGCGGGTCCTCGAACGTTTCAAGAGCGGGCGTACGCCTGTGCTCGTCGCTACCGATGTCGCTGCACGTGGAATTCACGTGGACGGAATCGACCTCGTCGTTCACGTGGACCCGCCCGCCGACCACAAGGACTACCTCCACCGCGCCGGGCGTACCGCTCGCGCAGGCGAGAAGGGCACGGTCGTTGCAATCGTCCTTCCCAACCAGCGTCGCCAGATTCAGCGCCTGACCGGCATGGCAGGCGTGAAGTCGACGTCGGTGAACGTGTCACCGGGATCCGACGAACTCGCTCGGATCACGGGAGCGCAGAAGCCATCCGGCGAGCCACTGCGCGCGGTGAGCTCCGCTCCCCGTGACCGCCGTGACAGCCGTCCCCGCACCGGCGGCTACCAAGGCGACCGCCCCCGCACCGGCGGCTACCAGGGCGACCGCCCCCGCACCGGCGGCTACCAAGGCGACCGCCCCCGCACCGGCGGCTACCAGGGCGACCGTCCCCGCACCGGCGGCTACCAGGGCGACCGCCCCCGCACCGGCGGCTACCAGGGCGACCGCCCCCGCACCGGCGGCTACCAGGGCGACCGCCCCCGCACCGGCGGCTACCAAGGCGACCGCCCCCGCACCGGCGGCTACCAGGGCGACCGCCCCCGCACCGGCGGCTACCAGGGCGACCGCCCCCGCACCAGCGCAGTGCAGGACGCTCCGCGGTCCGGTGGTTTCCGGAGTCGCACTGATCGCCGTGAGTACGAAGGTTTCGACGGGCCGGCTCGCAATCGCTGATCGGTCTCGAAGTTACTGACGGGTAACGCATTTCGACACTGGAGGGCGCTGTCACGATTCTCGTGGCGGCGCCCTCCGGCGTTTCAGCCGGAAACTTGTCCGGGGTGACGACACTCGCACCACGGATATCGCCCCCAACTTCCATTGCCGGGCGTCGCAGGGAAAGCTGTACCCATGACTTCAGGAGTGGAATCGTCAGACCTCGCCCAGATCGGTGTCACCGGACTTGCCGTCATGGGTTCGAACATCGCCCGCAACTTCGCGCGCAACGGTCATACCGTTGCCCTTCACAACCGCAGCATCGCCAAGACCGATGCTCTTCTTGCCGAGCACGGCGGCGACGGCAACTTCGTTCGCACCGAGACCATCGAGGAGTTCGTCGCGGCCTTGCAGAAGCCGCGTCGGGTTCTCATCATGGTCAAAGCCGGTGACGCAACCGACGCTGTGATCGAGGAGCTCGCCGGAGCGATGGAAGAGGGCGACATCATCATCGATGGTGGAAACGCTCTGTACACGGACACGATTCGCCGCGAAGCTGCGCTGAAGAAGCGCGGCCTCCTGTTCGTCGGAGCGGGAATCTCCGGCGGTGAAGAAGGTGCACTCAACGGACCGTCGATCATGCCCGGCGGGCCCGTGGACTCGTACAAGGCACTCGGTCCGTTGTTGGAGTCGATTGCCGCTCAGGTCGATGGAACGCCGTGCTGCACGCACATCGGCCCCGATGGTTCGGGTCACTTCGTCAAGATGGTGCACAACGGCATCGAGTACGCCGACATGCAGTTGATCGGCGAGGCCTACAACTTGTTCCGCGATGCGCTCGACTACACGCCGCAGCAGATCGCGGACGTCTTCACCGAATGGAACAAGGGCGACCTCGAGAGCTACCTTGTCGAGATCACGGCCGAGGTGCTGAACCAGGTCGACGCCAAGACGGGCAAGCCGCTCGTCGACGTCATCGTCGACGCAGCCGAGCAGAAGGGCACCGGTCGCTGGACTGTCAAGGCCGCCCTGGATCTCGGCGTTCCCGTGACCGGCATTGCCGAGGCTGTGTTCGCACGCGCGCTCTCGGGATCGCGTGGGCAGCGCAAAGCAGCCGTCGGTCTCGCGTCAGGTGAACTGGCGGCCAAGCCCACCGACGTCGAGCAGTTCACCCACGACATCTCCCGTGCTCTCTACGCATCCAAGATCGTCGCGTACGCGCAGGGCTTCGACCAGATCGCAGCCGGAAGCACCGAGTACGACTGGAACCTTCACCCGGGTGACCTCGCAACCATCTGGCGCGGCGGTTGCATCATTCGCGCTCGTTTCCTCAATCGGATCAAGGACGCGTACGACGACAACGCCGAGCTGCCGAGTCTGATCCTCGCGCCGTACTTCCGTGAAGCGATCGAGAACGCCATCGACAGTTGGCGACGCGTTGTCGTCACGGCAGCCTCGCTCGGAATTCCGGTCCCGGCGTTCGCTTCCTCGCTCGCGTACTACGACGCGCTTCGTGCCGAGCGTCTGCCCGCTGCCCTGACGCAGGGCCAGCGTGACTTCTTCGGCGCCCACACGTATGAGCGCGTCGACGCAGAGGGCAAGTTCCACACTCTCTGGAGCGGTGACCGCAGCGAAGTCCAAGCCTGACGCTCAGGCGTGCGCCGACGACGAGCCGCCGAGACTGTCGGGACACGCCGCGTTCCAATCGTGGTGCACCGAACCGTGTACGGTTCGGTGCACCACGATCTTCACCGCCGTGACCGGCGATGTTTTCAGCTCGAGCGCTACTACCATCCCGGGGGCGGACCGAGTACCGGTTGCACGATCGTCGACGGGTACTCCCCCTCCCACGGCAGATTGCCGTCTCGATCACGCCAGACAGCCTGTACGGCTCGGAGCGCTCCGTCGGGATAAAGACGTCGGCACATCGACAGCCACTCCTCCGGATACGCGACGTCGACGAACGACACCTCGAACCCGCCGGCGGTGCAGTACTGGCCTGCCTCGAAGTGCTGCCCGCCGAACTGAATTCGACGAGCGAGTACGTTCAGCACTGCTGCCGACTCCCCCGGCGACCGACCCGTCATCACGATCTCGGGGTGGCCGAGACCGGCAAGTCCCACCGTGTAGCAGAACGCGGGATCGACCATTCCGTCACCGGCGTAATCGTCATCCATGACGTCACCCCCTTCGAATTCGTCGTCCAGGGCGGTGGCCGCGTTGGACGACACGTACTGCAGCGCCCACCCGTATCGTCCGATCAAGGTCTCCACCGAGTCGACGTAGTCGTCGATCGACTGACCGTTGCACATCCCGCACATGCTGCCCCCTGTAGTCCTGTAATCGGGTTGTACTCGAATGTATGTTCGAGTTCGTAGATGATGACGCACGGGTCCGACAGAAACGCCGACAGGGACGAAGTTCGGCCGAGGCGAAAACGGATGGGAACGACCCTCAGCGGGATCGATTCGGAGCGGTACTGTTCCGCTATGCCCGACCACCACTCGACATTTGCGGACCTGGGGCTGAAACCTGTCGTTGTGCACGCTCTCCGACGGGTCGGTGTCGAGTCACCGTTTCCGATTCAGACCGCGGTGGTGCAGGATGCGTTGGCCGGCTCGGACATTCTCGGGCGTGCCCCGACCGGGTCGGGCAAGACCTTGGCGTTCGGGTTGCCACTGCTCCAGCGGCTGAGCGGGGGCAGTAGCCGACCTTCACGTCCGCGGTCGGTGATACTGGCTCCGACCCGAGAGCTGGCGCTCCAGATCGAGCAGGCCCTCGACGAGCCTGCTCTGGCACTGGGGGTACGAGTCGCGGCTGTCGTCGGTGGCGTTCCTGTCCGGCGTCAGGTGGACCGCCTCGCGAGAGGTGTGGACGTCGTGGTGGCGACACCCGGGCGTCTGGAAGATCTGGCCGCGCGAGGCTCCGTCGATCTGAGTTCGGTCACGATCTCCGTGGTCGACGAGGCCGACAGGATGGCGGATCTGGGATTCCTGCCTCAAGTCGTCTCGGTGCTGGATCGTACCGACGCCGACGGCCAGCGAATGTTGTTCTCGGCCACCCTCGACCACGACGTCGACGAGCTGATTCGTCGTTACCTACGTTCCCCCGTCACGCACACCGTCGACGTGGCTCCGATCGCGGAGCGCACAGCGGAGCACTACTTTTTCCGCGTTGCGGGACCGGAAAAGGATTCCGTGGTGGCGTCCATCGCTGCGCGGGACGGACGGACCATCTTGTTCCTCCGAACGAAGTTCGCGGTCGATCGCCTGACCGATTCACTGCGATCGGTCGGCGTGAACGCAGCCTCGCTTCACGGAGACAAATCCCAGGCCAATCGCACCCGAACGCTGGCGTCGTTCGAGGATGGACGTGTCCCGGTTCTGGTTGCAACGGATGTGATGGCACGGGGAATCCACGTCGGCTCCGTATCGGTCGTCGTGCACGTCGATCCACCCGCCGATGCGAAGGAGTACACCCACCGCGCCGGTAGAACAGCACGAGCCGGTGCCTCCGGCGTTGTGGTGACGTTGGCGACCGATTCGCAGATGCCCGCCGCCATAGAGGTTGCTACCGCGGCGGGCATCGACGCGCACTTCGTCGCTGTGACCGAAGACGATCCGGTTCTCGTGTCCGTCATCGGCGCGCGGCGTCCTCCCGGCCGACCGGTCGCCGAACATTTTCCGGCGAGTGCGACCGGAACGAGCGCGGCTGCAACCAGCGGGTCGCGTCCCGGCCGAGCACCTGGTTCTTCACGTTCGCCGCGCCGAGGCGCGACCGGCCGTCGCAGCGGGCGCCGATGAGCGGGTTTCCGGTGTTGACCGTTGTTCTCGCGCTCGTCGCGGCGATGCTGTTCGCGTGCGCTTCGGTGGCGCAACAGAGTGCCGCGGCCGCGGTCCCGGAAGGCAAGTCGTTGATGTCGACGCTGCTCCGAAGCCCTCGGTGGTGGGCAGGGGTTGTCGGCGACGCAGGCGGCTATGCCGTTCAGGTCGCAGCTTTGTGGGTGGGAAGCGTGCTGATCGTCCAACCACTGGTTGTGTCCATGCTGCTCTTCGCGCTCCCACTGTCCGCGAAGTTCTCCGGCTTCAAGATGACCGGATCCACGTGGCTGCTGGCGATTTCTCTGGCTCTGGCCCTTGCGGTCTTCATCGTCGTCGGCGACCCGACCGAAGGTCACTCCAATGCACCGTTCGCCGACTGGCTGGTTCCGCTACTGGTGACGACGGTCGTGATATCCGTGTTCGCGGTCGCCGGGCTCGTCCTGCAGAACCCCGGGCACCGTGCGCTGCTGCTCGGCGCCGCGGGCGGCCTTCTGTTCGGAGTGGCGGTGGCGTTCACCAAGTTCGTGACCGATCTCGTGGAGAAAGATCTGGTTTCTGCCCTCACCGCGTGGCAGACCTACGCACTCGTCGGGTGCGGCGTCCTGGGTTTCTACTTGCAGCAGGTTGCGTTCCAGGCCGGTCCGCTCTCCGCGTCACTCCCCGCCGTGACCATAGGAGAACCGTTCGGAGCGGCGTTCCTGGGAATCACTGTGCTCGACGAGCGGGTCCGGGACGACCCAGGAGCTTTGGTGATCATCGGCTGCTCGGTGGTGGTCATGATCGTCGCAACGATCGCGCTGTCTCGGTCACAGGCCCAACTGACCGAGAGCGTAACCGGTGCCTGACAGGTAAGCTGGCGCAACGTGCAGTTTCTCGATGGCCACCGGCCCCCATACGACCTGACGTACGACGACGTGTTCTTCGTCCCGAATCGAACGGATGTCACCTCCCGTTTCGACGTCGATCTTTCGACCTCCGACGGCACGGGCACGACCATTCCGATCGTCGTGTCGAACATGACTGCAGTATCCGGCCGGAGGATGGCGGAGACCGTTGCGCGACGGGGTGGAATCACCGTCCTTCCGCAGGATTTGCCCATCGAGGCAGTCGCGGACACGGTTGCCTTCGTCAAGAGCCGGGATCTCGTCGCGGACACCCCGGTGGTGCTGGCACCCGACGCCTCGGTGTCCGATGCACTTGCTCTCGTGCACAAGCGTGCTCACGGCGCCGTCGTCATCACATCGGAGGGGCGTCCGGTCGGTGTCGTCACCGAAGCGTCCTGCACCGATGTGGACCGTTTCGCGCGCGTGCAGTCGGTCGCCGCGACGGATTTCGTGACGGCACCGGCAGATGCATCGCCGCGCGAGGTGTTCGACGCACTCGAAGCCGCCCACGAAAACCTTGCCGTGCTGGTGAATGCGGACGGCACACTCGCCGGGGTGCTCACCAAGACGGGCGCGGTGCGCGCAGGGATCTACGCACCGGCTGTCGACAAGAACCGTCAACTGCGTATCGCCGCCGCGGTCGGCATCAACGGTGACGTCACCGCAAAGGCCCGGGCTCTCGTCGAGGCCGGAGCGGACGTTCTGGTCATCGACACTGCCCATGGCCATCAGGAGAAGATGCTGGACGCGCTGGCGGCGATTTCCGCGCTCGACCTCGGAGTTCCTCTGGCTGCCGGCAACGTCGTGTCCGCAGAGGGCACTCGCGATCTGATCGGAGCCGGAGCAGACATCGTGAAGGTCGGTGTCGGACCTGGCGCGATGTGCACCACACGAATGATGACGGGTGTGGGTCGTCCACAGTTCTCCGCCGTCGCGGAATGCTCCGCTGCCGCGGCCGATCTCGGTGGGTCGGTCTGGGCCGACGGCGGAGTTCGGCATCCACGGGACGTGGCTCTTGCGCTGGCTGCAGGTGCTGCGAACGTCATGATCGGGTCGTGGTTCGCCGGGACGTACGAGTCTCCCGGTGATCTGCGTACCGATTCGTCGGGCCGCGCCTACAAGGAGAGTTTCGGAATGGCGTCCAAGCGTGCGGTTGCTGCGCGTACGGCGACCGACAGTGCGTTCGATCGTGCTCGAAAGGGCTTGTTCGAGGAGGGAATCTCCAGTTCGAGGATGCGCTTGGATCCGGACCGTCCCGGCGTCGAGGATCTGATCGACCACATCTGCGCCGGTGTGCGCAGTACCTGCACATACGCGGGCGCTCGTACTCTTTCCGAGTTGCACGACCGCGCCGTGCTCGGGGTGCAGTCGGCCGCAGGTTTCGCCGAGGGTAGGCCCTTACCGACAGGTTGGTGAGTGGACCGAATGGCTGGTCTGTCCGTGGGCGTTGCCCGAGCCGTGTTCTCTGCGCGAAACCGTTAAGATCAGGGCTTCGGCAATACCGCGGACTTCCTCCGCGCAGTGTCCGCTCGAGGCGGACTGGGGGAAGCGAGAGAAAGGACCAAGGTGCCCGAGGCACCCGTTATCAGCGATGTTGTGACCGCTCAGGGCGAGTCCAACGACGAGGGCTCCACTTCGGAGGGCTCCTCTATCGAGCCGGGTGAACGACCCGGCGAAACACACGGCGCGATGCGCCTCTCGCAACTCCGGCGGCGGTGACCGGTGGAAATTGTGATCAGCATCCTCGGCCTCCTCGGCTTCGTAGCTTTGACCGCCGGCACTGCACTCTTCGTGGCCGCCGAATTCTCGCTGACCGCGCTCGAGCGAAGTGCAGTGGATTCGGCGGCCGTCGATCTCGGTGACACACGCGCTCGGCAGGTCCAGCGTGCGCACAAGACCTTGTCGTTCCAGCTGTCCGGTGCACAATTGGGAATCACGATCACGACCCTGATCACCGGTTACCTGGCCGAGCCGATCCTCGCCGGATTCTTCGTACCGTTGGCGACGGCGGTCGGTGCCTCCGACACCGTCGCCTCTGCGGTGTCTCTGGCCGCAGCCTTGTTGATCGCCACGTCGTTCTCGATGATCTTCGGTGAGCTGGTACCGAAGAACATCGCCATTGCGATGCCGATGGCAACTGCCCGTGCCACTGCCGGAGCCATGTCGGGTTTCTCGGCAGTCTTCCGATGGGCAATCAAGGGTTTGAACGGTTCGGCGAACTGGCTGGTTCGGCGGCTCGGTATCGAACCTGCCGAGGAGCTGAGGTCCGCGCGTTCACCGCGGGAGCTCGGATCGCTCGTGCGCACGTCGGCGCAGCTCGGAGCGCTGGACGAGGGAACGGCCCGTCTGGTGGACAGGTCGTTGCAGTTCGGTGAACGTACGGCCGAGGAATTGATGACTCCCCGAGTGAAGGTGGAGTCGCTGTCGGTGTCGGACACGGCGTTCGACCTGATCGAAACTGCCGCGCGTACCGGTTTTTCACGCTTTCCCGTCGTCGACGGAGACTTGGACGACACGGTCGGAGTGGTGCACATCAAGCACGCATTCGCTGTCGGGAGCGCACACCGCCGCTCCACCCGACTGGCCGATCTGGCGCAGGACGTACCGGTCGTGCCCTCGAGTCTCGACGGGGACACGGTGATGGAGCGGGTGCGGGCGGACGGAATGCAGGTGGCCCTGGTCGTCGACGAATACGGCGGTACCGCCGGGATGGTGACGATGGAAGACCTCATCGAAGAAATCGTCGGAGACGTCCGCGACGAGCACGACGAACCGGAAGTCGACGTGCAACGGGTGGGTGACAGCTGGATCTGTTCCGGGCTGCTCCGCATCGACGAGGTAGCGACGGCTACCGGGTATCGCGCCCCCGATGGCGAGTACGAGACCATCGGCGGACTCGTTCTGACCCGACTCGGTCGGATTCCCACCGAGGGGGACACCACTGTCCTTCCTGCTGGTCCGTTCGACGAACCGTCGGAGTCGGACGGTGGTTGGATTGCGAAGGTCACGCGCATGGACGGCCGACGAATCGACCGAATTCTGCTTCAGCCGGTCGATGCCGAACGCATCGCGACGGTGGGTAAGGAGGCGAGAATCCGTGGGTGACATATTCGCTGTTCTGCTCGCCGTCTTTCTACTCGCCGGCAACGCCTTCTTCGTCGGCGCCGAGTTCTCGCTGATCTCGGCGCGTCGTGATCGTCTGGAATCTCTTCTTGCACAGGGCAAGAATCGGGCGAAGTCGGTCATCGAAGCCGGTCAGAACCTGTCGCTGATGTTGGCGGCCGCTCAGCTCGGCATCACCATCTGCTCGATTCTGCTCGGTAGGGTCGGTGAGCCGGCGGTCGCGCATCTGCTCGAGAAACCGATGGAGTGGGTCGGCATTCCCGATGCCTTTCTTCATCCCATCTCGTTCGCCATCGCGCTCGGTCTCGTGGTGGTGTTGCACATCCTGATCGGTGAGATGGTTCCGAAGAACATCGCCATTGCAGGTCCGGAGCGGACTGCCATGATTCTGGTGCCGATCCATCTCATGTTCATCAAGTTGGCCAAGCCGCTGATCTCGTTCTACAACGTGTGCGCCAACCTGACGCTGCGTGCGTTGAGGATCGAGCCCAAGGACGAACTCGATTCCTCGGTCTCCGCGGACGAGCTGTCACAGATGATCGGTGAGTCGCGATCGGAAGGTCTCATCGACGAAGAAGAGCATCGGCGTCTGACGCAGGCTTTGGACACGTCGGGCCGGACCGTCGCGGATGTTCTCATTCCGTCTTCGCAGGTGCGTACTGTGCGTCTCGCGGTATCGGACAATGCTGCCGGACCGACGCTCGGTTCCGTGGAGGAAGCGGTGACCGCAACAGGATTCTCGCGGTATCCGGTCCAGGCGTCCGACGGTTCGTTGGTGGGATACCTGCACTTGAAGGATGTTCTGGAGTACATGGTCGACGACGCGGCCGGCCCCGAGTCGGTGATTCCGCGCTCGGAGGTGCGACCCCTGCCTGTGGTCTTGTCCGATACGACGCTCGACGATGCACTGACGCGTCTGCGGCGGACGCGTAGCCACCTGGGTGTCGTACACGATTCGACTGGCTCGACCATCGGGATCGTCGCGCTGGAGGATTTGGTCGAGGAGTTCGTCGGTACCGTTCGAGACGGCACTCACCGGATCGCGGGTCCTGCCCCCGGCGGAGTTCTTCGGCGACCATGACATCGGAGTTGTGCGAGGCGGAGTGGACGGCGTCGAGGGCGATGCATTCCGCGCGGGTCGAGCACCTGATCGGCGACTATCTGGTGCAGCGCGCGCAGGGTGCATACCACCCGGTCCTCGACTTTCTGTTCACGTACTACAGCTTCAAGCCGGGACACCTGAAGCGATGGAGTCCCGGCTACGGCGTCACGCTGACGGGGCCGAGAGCCGAGGAGTACGCCCAGTTCGCGGCATACGAACCGGCGCCCGGCGGAGGCTATCGGGTGCGCGAGTCCCTGCTCGAGCGCAGGCTGTCCGCCGTCGAGTTCACGCACGGCCTGCTGTCCGCGACGACTACTCGCACACCGAACCTGGGGTGTTTCGGCCTGCACGAGTGGGCGATGGTCTACCGGGGCGGCGCAGCCGCCCTCCGGCACGGAACGGTTCCGCTACGCCTCGGGCACACCGGCACCGACAGCGTCGTGGAGAAGATGAACCTTCGGTGCACGCATTACGACGCTTTTCGCTTCTTCACCGACGACGCGGTACCTCGCAACACACTGCGTCTCGAACCGAGCGGGAGAATGGACCGTGAACAACCGGGGTGCGTCCACGCCGGCATGGATCTGTACAAATGGAGCTACAAGCTGTCACCTCTCGTGGACTCGGCCCTGGTGACAGACTGTTTCGAGCTCGCACTGGACGCACGAACCGTCGATATGCGTGCCAGTCCCTACGACCTGTCGGATTACGGTTTCGCCGCCATCGAGATCGAAACCCCGTCAGGACGCGCGGAATACGTGCGTGCCCAGACTCGACTGATGGACAGGGCTGCCCCTCTCCGCTCGGAACTTATCCGCCGATGCCAGAATCTACTGGTGAGCGGCGGTGCCACCGCCCGAGCTACCGCCGAGTAACATAGGCGGAGTTGTCGCCGAGGCGCCTTGTGCGCGTTTGACCGGAAAGAGCGAGGGATTCATGACCGATCGTGTTTCTGTTGGTGGTCTTCAGGTTGCCCAGGTTTTGTACGACTTCGTGCAGAACGAAGCGCTTCCGGGCACCGGTGTGGATTCGGAGAAGTTCTGGAGCGGCGTGGAGGCCGTGATCACGGATCTGGCCCCGAAGAACAAGGCCCTGCTGGGTGTTCGTGACGAAATCCAGGGCAAGGTCGATGCGTGGCACGGTGAGCACGCCGGACCGAATTACGACAGGAGCGCGTACACGGCGTTCTTGAAGGAAATCGGGTACCTTGTCGACGAGCCCGCGGACTTCCACATCACCACCTCCGGTGTCGACACCGAGATCACCTCCACCGCGGGCCCGCAGCTCGTGGTCCCGGTTCTCAACGCCCGCTTCGCGATCAACGCATCCAACGCACGCTGGGGATCGCTCTACGACGCCTTGTACGGCACCGACGCCATTGCCGAGGACGGCGGTGCGGAGAAGGGCACCAGCTACAACAAGGTCCGCGGCGACAAGGTCATCGCCTTCGCTCGGGAGTTCCTCGACGAGGCTGCTCCCCTGTCCTCCGGTTCGCATGTCGGTACCACCGAGTACGTTGTCGACACCTCCGCTACCGGGGCCGCATCGTTGACGGTCACTCTCGCCGACGGTTCCACCGTCGGTTTGGCAGACTCGGCGCAGCTGCTCGGATACCAGGGCGCCCCGGATGCGCCGACGGCGATTCTTCTCGTGCACAACGGGTTGCACTTCGAGATCCAGATCGACCCGCAGTCTCCGATCGGGGCGACCGACGCCGCCGGCGTCAAGGATGTCCTCCTCGAATCTGCGGTGACCACGATCATGGACTTCGAGGATTCGGTCGCGGCGGTCGATGCCGACGACAAGGTTCTCGGCTACCGCAACTGGCTCGGTTTGATGCGCGGTGATCTCACCGAAGAGGTCTCCAAGGGCGGCAAGACCTTCACCCGCAGCTTGAATCAGGACCGCAGTTACACCGCGGTCGACGGGTCCGAGCTGACCCTGCACGGTCGGTCGCTGCTGTTCGTCCGCAACGTCGGGCATCTGATGACCTCCGATGCGATCCTCGACGCCGACGGCAACGAGGTTCCCGAGGGCATCCTCGATGCCCTGTTCACCTCGCTCGCGGGTCTGCATTCCCTCGGTGCGGACAATGTCCTGAAGAACAGCCGCACCGGGTCGTTGTACATCGTCAAGCCGAAGATGCACGGTCCCGACGAGGTCGCGTTCACTGCGGAACTGTTCGGCCGGGTGGAGCAGGTTCTCGGGTTGCCGGTCAACACCCTCAAGGTCGGCATCATGGACGAGGAACGCCGCACCACGGTCAACTTGAAGGCTGCGATCGAGGCTGCGAAGGAACGCGTGGTGTTCATCAACACCGGCTTCCTCGACCGGACGGGCGATGAGATCCACACCTCGATGGAGGCCGGACCGGTCGTGCCGAAGGGTGAGATGAAGGCCCAGGGCTGGATCAAGGCGTACGAGGACTTCAATGTCGACACCGGTTTGGCTGCCGGGTTGGAAGGCAAAGCGCAGATCGGCAAGGGCATGTGGGCGATGCCGGATCTGATGCACGACATGCTCGAGCAGAAGATCGGGCATCCGCAGTCCGGTGCCAACACTGCGTGGGTGCCCTCGCCGACGGCAGCGACGCTGCACGCCTTGCACTATCACAAGGTCGATGTGTTCGCTCGTCAGGAAGAGATCGCGAAGTCCAAGCGTGCCACTGTCGAGGAGATCCTCGAGATTCCGTTGGCACCTGCGACCGACTGGTCCGAGGAGCAGAAGCAACGCGAGCTCGACAACAATGCTCAGTCGATCCTCGGGTACGTGGTGCGGTGGATCGATCACGGTGTGGGGTGTTCGAAGGTTCCCGACATCAATGACATCGCGTTGATGGAAGATCGGGCGACGCTGCGTATCTCGAGTCAGTTCCTGGCGAATTGGTTGCGGCACGGCATCGTCACCGAAGATCAGGTGCGTGCTTCGCTCGAGCGGATGGCGCCGGTGGTGGACCGACAGAACGCATCGGACCCGACGTACGAGAACCTCGCGCCGGATTTCGATTCGAACATCGCCTTCCAAGCAGCCAGTGACCTGATCTTCCAGGGCACCAGCCAGCCCAACGGCTACACCGAACCGATCCTGCACCGCCGCCGCCGCGAGTACAAAGCCGCAACACGCTGACGAGCTCGGAGTGACCGGACAGCACAGGAGCGGAGCCTGCGGAGTGACCGGACAGCACTGTTCGTTCACTTGGCGCGCGACAAGTAACCTCTTGTCGTGGGCGAACATCGAACCTCCGGCGGATCCCGTGGAGTGAGCAAGGGACCGGTCATCGCAGCGGGCACCATCCTTGTGATGGTGCTCGCTGTGTTCGGTTGGTTCCAACTTCGCGACCGCATTGCCGATCAAGGCACGGAAGCGGCCGATACCTGTGTCGAAGGTCCGGCGGTGGTGCCGATCGTCGTCGACCCGGACATCTCGTCGCAGGTGACAGAGTTGGCTGCGGCGTTCACCGACAGTTCTCCGGTGGTACGCGATCACTGCGTGTCGCTCGAGGTGTCCACTCACGATTCCGCTCTGGTGGGACCTGCCCTGGCTGCGGGCGAAAGCGCGTGGGACGCTGCCGTCTTGGGTCCGCAGCCGGCGTTGTGGATCCCGCGATCGTCGGATTTCGTTGCCGATCTACCCGCCGGCGCAGTCAACGGCACGCCTCGTTCGGTCGCGTCGTCACCGGTGGTCCTGGCTGCCCCCATCGCCGTCGCCGATGCACTCGAGGCCGCCGACATCGGGTGGGCCGACATTCCTCGCCTGCAGGCGGCACCCGACGGACTCGACGCTATCGGTCTACCCGGGTGGCGCGGGCTTCGCCTTCTGCTTCCGCTCGGGCCGGAATCCGATGCGTCGACGGCGGCGCTGCGAGCGGTAGCGGCAACCACGTACGACTCCTCCGTGTACGACGAATCGGGCTCTGCCAGTGCGGACGTCGCCCGAAGCGGGCCCACTGTCTCCGCGATGTCCGCGCTCGCGACGACTGATCTCGGAACGCCCTCCACGACGAACGATTCGACCGATTCGGCACTTGCCCGGCTGAGCGCCGACACTTCACCGACAGCCGTCGCGCACACCGTTCCGGTGTCTGCCAGACAACTCGCCGCGTCGTCCCAGAGTGGTGTCACGGGATTCACTCCGCGAGGTGACGGGCCCGTGTTCGACCACCCGGCCGTCGTGCTGTCCGGAGCGTGGACGGACGACACGGCGAGCCGCGCCGCAGCACAGTTCGTCGATTTCATGTCCGGGCCGGACAACACATCGCTCTTCTCCGACTCAGGGTTCGACGCTGCCGCTCGGTCGCCGGCGTCGCTGCCGCCGCAGAACTCCGAGTTCGGTCGAACACTCGTCGACGCAGTTCTCGACCCTGCTACACCTCGGCGGGTGACGACACTTCTCGACGCATCCGGGTCGATGGACACTTCGGAGGGTCCAGGGACTCGGTTGCAGAACACAGTTGCAGCATTGGATCGCCAGTTCGACTCGGTCGTGGACGCCACCGAACTGGGGTTGTGGATCTACAGCAAGGATCTGGACGGCACACGCGCGTTCCGAACTCTCGTCCCCACCGGCCCGGTCGCGGACGTCATGGGCAACGAGACTCGTCGAGAACGTTTGGTGGCCGAGGCCGCCGGGGTTCGACCCGCGACTGCGACGTCGACGTACGAGTCGGTCCTCGCGGCCTATCTCGACGCTCTGTCCACCTACGCCCCCGGCAAGCCGAACAGCGTCGTCCTGGTCACCGACGGTCCGAACGACGATCCGACCATCTCGGCGAGTCGATTCCTCGAGATGGTGTCGGACCTGATCGATCCGGAGCGTCCGGTGGCAGTCGATGTCGTCGCGCTAGGAACCAATCCGGACAGTTCGACGTTGCAATCAGTGTCCGATGCCACGGGCGGCTCCTTCAACACCGTTGCGTCGTCGGACGGTGAAGAACTCCCCAACCTTCTTCGAAAGTTGCTGTACTGAAACATGATTCGCCTTCTTGCCTTCGGCACGTTCCTTGCCGTCATCGGTCTTGTGCTCCATTTTCGCTACGTGCGGGCCACGAAGCTTCGCCGTCCGTACTCCACTGCCGCGGACACTGTGCTGGTCTTCATGTGGCTCCTGGCCCTGATCGGCATCGGATCGGGTGAGGTCTTCGATCCGGCATGGGCGCGGGTTCCGGCGTTCGTCGGTCTCAGTTGGCTCGCCGTGGTGCTGTACCTGGTGCTGGGCACTGTGCTGGTCGGCGCCGTCACCCTCGTCGTGCGGATCGTGTCGGCGGCACGCCGTCGTGAGTCGCACTCACTTCGGCTGCGCATTCACAGAATCGGCTCCGCGATCGCGGCATCCGTCGCTGTGGTGGCCGTCGGGTACGGCCTCGTCGAAGCGGCACTGCCGAAGGTGACCGACACTCGCGTTGCACTCGATCGGTTGCCCTCCGAATTCGATGGAACGCGCGTGGCCTTGGTATCCGACCTGCACGTCGGACCGGCTCGTGGAGCCGGCTTCGTTCAACGCGTGGTGGACGACGTCAACGCGCAGTCGCCCGACGTCGTGATCCTGGACGGCGATCTGATCGACGGCACCGTCGAACTCGTTGGAACAGACCTCGCTCCGCTGCAGCAGCTCGAGGCTCCCCTCGGAGTGTTCGCCGTGAGCGGTAATCACGAGTTCTATGCGGACGACGGCGGGAAATGGTTGGACCTGTGGGAGACGCTCGGTGTGACCGTTCTCAGGAACGAACACGAGACGATCAGCAAGTCGGGTGCCTCCATCGACATCGCCGGTATCAACGACGCCACCGCACCGGCGCCGTACGAACCCGATCTCGGTGCTGCGCTCGACGGGAGGGATGCGTCTCGGTTCGTGTTGCTGTTGGCACACCAGCCGCTGCAGGCGTTCGAGGCGTCGGACATGGGAGTGGACTTCCAGGTCTCCGGTCACACGCATGCCGGACAGATCTGGCCACTACGGTATCTCGTGCCGTTGCAGCAACCGAGCGTCGAAGGCCTCGATCGTGTCGGTGACACCACGCTGTACACCACGCGTGGGGCCGGCGCTTGGGGTCCGCCCGTCAGGGTTGCAGCACCGCCCGAGATCGCGATGCTGCACCTGACGTCCAGCTAGCCTCGAGGAGACGCCGAGTCGCTCTGCGGGCTCCACTCGAGGTCCGCGACCGGCGGGCACGAGCACACCAGGTTCCGATCGCCGTGGGCACCGTCGATCCGGCGTACTGCAGGCCACACTTTCGCCCGCGCCGCGGAGATCGATCCTCTCTTCGCGTTGGCTTCCCACGGATAGGCGGCTTCTTCGCGTGTGTACGGGTGGGTCCATTCCCCGACCAGGCACCGAGCCGTGTGGGGAGCACCGCGCAACGGGTTGTCCGTCGACGGCCACTCCCCCGAACCGACTCGATCGATCTCGCCGCGAATCGCGATCATGGCATCGCAGAATGCGTCGATCTCGTCCAGATCCTCACTTTCCGTCGGCTCGACCATCAATGTTCCCGCCACCGGGAAGCTCATGGTCGGAGCATGGAATCCGTAGTCCGCCAGCCTTTTCGCAACATCGTCCACGGTCACGCCGGTCGCCTTCGTCAGTCCGCGTAGGTCGAGAATGCACTCGTGCGCAACCATCCCGTTCTCCCCCGTGTACAGCACGGGGAAGTACTCGTCGAGGCGTCGGGCGATGTAGTTGGCCGACGCGATCGCAGTGAGGGTTGCGCGTCGCAGACCCTCGGCGCCCATCATCCGTACGTACGCCCACGTGATCGACAGAATGGACGCGCTTCCGAACGGAGCAGCCGAGATGGTCGCTCCACTGCCCAGTTCCGGTCGGAGCGGGTGCCCCGGCAGGTACGGCGCAAGATGCGATCGCACGGCGACCGGACCGACTCCCGGTCCTCCTCCGCCGTGTGGGATGCAAAAGGTCTTGTGCAGGTTGAGGTGGCTGACGTCGCCACCGAAGCGCCCAGGACGTGCGAGTCCGACTAATGCGTTCAGGTTCGCGCCGTCGACGTACACCTGACCGCCCGCGTCGTGCACAGCAGCGCATATCTCGTCTATGTCGTGTTCGTACACGCCGTGAGTCGACGGGTAGGTGATCATGATCGCGGCGAGGGAATCCGCGTGCGTGCCGATCTTGGCCCGCAGGTCGTCCACATCCACGTCACCGTTGGCGCGGCACGTCACGACGACGACCTTCATACCTGCCATGACCGCCGATGCCGCGTTGGTGCCGTGCGCACTCGACGGGATGAGGCAGATGTCGCGGTGAGAATCACCGCGACCGAGGTGATAGTCGCGAATTGCATGAAGGCCTGCGTATTCGCCCTGACTTCCCGCATTCGGCTGCAGGCTCACCGCGTCGTATCCGGTGATGTCGACCAGCCATTTCTCGACGTCGGCGATGACGGCGCGGATTCCTTCGGTATCGCTGTCGGGCGCGAATGGATGCAGCCGGGCGAATCCGGGCCAGGTGATGGATTCCATCTCGGCGGTCGCGTTGAGCTTCATCGTGCACGACCCGAGTGGAATCATGCTGCGGTCGAGAGCGATGTCCTTGTCTGCCAACATCCGAAGGTAGCGAAGCATCGACGTCTCGGTGCGGTGCCGGGTGAACGCAGGATGAGTGAGGAACTCGGACGTTCGAATCAGTGAGTCGGGTAGCGACGAACGGGCGGACTTCGTGCTCGGCCCAGCGTCGAACGCGGCGAGCACCTGCTCGACGATGTCGGTGGTGGTCGCTTCGTCGCACGCGATCGAAACACGGTCGTCGTCGACCAAGCGCAGGTTGATACCGGAGCGTTGTGCTGCCTCGACGACGCCACGAGCTCGCCCCGGCACGAGTGCGGTGATCGTGTCGAAGAACGACGTGGATTCGACGGAGATGTTCGACGCTGCGAGCCCGTCGGCCAGCGCGACAGCGTGGGAGTTGACTCGGCGAGCGATGTCGCGGAGTCCCGAACTTCCGTGATAGGCGGCGTACATGGCGGCCACGATCGCGAGAAGGACCTGCGCGGTGCAGATGTTGCTGGTCGCCTTCTCACGACGAATGTGCTGCTCGCGGGTCTGCAACGCCAGTCGATAGGCGAGGTTGCCGTCTGCATCCACCGACACGCCGACCAGCCGTCCCGGAAGCTGACGCGCGTGGCCGTTCCGCACGGCGAGGTAACCGGCGTGCGGGCCACCGAATCCCATCGGAACACCGAATCGTTGGGTGGTGCCGAAGCATGCGTCCGCTCCCATCTCGCCCGGAGACGTGAGGAGGGTGAGCGCCAACAAATCGGCTCCGATGGCCACCAGAGCACCACGGGCGTGCGCGTCGTCGATCACGGCGGAGTGGTCGACGACGGCCCCCGATGCGCCTGGGAACTGAAGGAGAACGCCGAAGAACTCTCCATCGGGAAGTCCGCCGGTGACGTCGTGCCGTACTAGCTCGATTCCGAGGGGCTCCGCACGCGTCTGGAGGACTGCCCAGGTTTGCGGGAAGACGTCGTCGTCCACCACGAATCGCGGGGACGTCGAGCCACGGTTGGCCCGCCTGAGCAACGTCATGGCCTCGGCGGCCGCCGTGGCCTCGTCGAGCATCGACGCACCGGCTACGTCCAACCCGGTCAGGTCGGACACCATGGTCTGAAAGTTGAGGAGCGCCTCGAGTCGGCCTTGGCTGATCTCCGGTTGATACGGGGTGTACGCCGTGTACCACGCGGGGTTCTCGAGGATATTCCGAGTCAGGACAGGCGGTGTCAGGGTGTCGTAGTAGCCGAGCCCGATCATCGATGTCGCGACCACGTTCTTTGCAGCGAGGGCCGCGAGTTCGGCCAGCGCTTCATGTTCTCCGAGTGGAAGCGGGAGTCCTGCGAGACCGTCGGCAATGCCGTCGACGGTCCCATCGAGGATCGAGGCAGGCACCGCGCGCTGTGCGAGTTCGTCGAGCGATCCAGCGGCGACGACATCGAGTATGTGGGACAGCGCTGCGCTGTCCGGTCCGATATGTCGGTCGGAAAACGACGGGCGAGGACTCTGTTCGGTCATGGGACGCTCCGGTGGATGCATGCTGACGGGTGGAATGACCACGCGAACTGCGCGGTCGATCCTCCCCCTCTGTCGCATGCTCACCCGGGCGAGCGCCTGAGAGATTCGCACTCCGCGCACGCGACGCTCGGAGGTACTTTCCCCTTGGGCGGGTGGGTGATCCCACCACTTTCCAGAGACGTCCAAGCTCACACGGTCCGTGTGCCTGAGAGATTGACGGGGAGGTATTGCTCCTTCGGCGTCCGGAGCTGGCTGCCCCGGAACTCTCCCGCGCGAGCGCGACGCTCTCGATCCTAGCCGGTCTTTCGATTTGCGCGACTCTTGCGGCGTGACGCCAACTCGTCTTCGGGACTGGGCTCGGATTCTCCGCCGTCGGCGCGTTCTGCGGGGAAGTCGGCTATCAGGCCGGTCAATTCACGCATCGCGCCGTTGACTGCGATACCGAATACTCCCTGACCGCCTTGAAGAAGGTCGACGACTTCTTCGGCGGACGTGCATTCGTAGACGGTGGTGCCGTCCGAGAACAGGGTGATGTTGGCCAGATCGCCCACACCGCGTTGACGCAGGTGGTCGACGGCGACTCGGATGTTCTGAAGGGAGATTCCGGTGTCGAGGAGGCGCTTGACGATTTTCAGGACCAACATGTCCTTGAAGGAGTACAGCCGTTGGCTGCCAGATCCGGCAGCACTTCGGATCGAGGGTACGACCAGTCCGGTACGTGCCCAGTAATCGAGTTGCCGGTAGGTGATGCCCGCGATCTGGCATGCGCTCGGCACTCGGTATCCGACCAGCTCGTCCGGTACCGAATCGTCCGGGAACAGCCCTGGCTGGAATTCGCGGGCGGGCGGGCCGGACGGTTCAGGTCGAGTCGATTCGGAAGGGGTGGCGGTCACGGACTCGTCTGGCGTGGTGTCGTGCTCCGGCGCTGCCGTTTCCGACACAGCGGACTCCGACACCTGACGATCCTGCGGCTGATCTCGCACGAGGCGATCCTGCGGCTGATCTCCCACTGACTGCTCCCTCTTCGGATGTCTCGACACTGCGTACGTCCCGGTTGGCCCAGGTCGACCGGGACGAATCCCGGCGGTGTTCTCGCGTGAAGTTCCACTCCGCGTTCGAGAGCCAGACTACGCCCAGGTAGGGACGCGCGACACACGATCGAGGACTGCTTACCTCACGACGGGAACGCTATGGGTCCACCGAGGCAAGGTCAACGCAACGCGCCGTAAACCTGAACCTAAAGTTGAGGTTGAGACTCTTCCGTTACCAACGCGGGGTGTCAGCCGTCCGTCGCTTTGAAATCATCGGGCGAGACGGACTCGAGAAACTCCTTGAACTTCTCCACCTCGTCCTCACGCTCGTCCGGCATGAGCAGACCGGCTTCTGCCAGAACGGGTTCTTCGGCGATGATCGGCACGCCGACTCGGAGGGCGATCGCGACCGAATCCGACGGACGTGCCGACACGCGGATGTCCTTGTCGAACACCAGATCCGCGTAGAAGGTGCCCTCTTGCAGGTCGACGATTCTCACTTCCTTCAGGCGGTGTCCCAGGGCACCGATCAGCTCCTTGATCAGGTCGTGCGTCAAGGGACGAGCAGGCTGCACACCCTGCTGTTCCAGCGCGATCGCCGCAGCCTCTGTCTGCCCGATCCAGATGGGCAGGTAACGCTCACCGTCGGACTCGCGGAGCAGAAGCACAGGTTGGTTCTGCGGCTGTTCCACGCGAATACCGACTACACGCATTTCACTCATGGCGATTGCCTCCCACATGCGCTTGAAGATTCGGCCCCGGCTGTGGCTCGACCCGACTACAGCCGATTCTATTGGAATCGATGACCATGCGGCGCCACCCACGGTTCTGCGTCAGGTCATTTGTCCAGCGCGCCGCGCACCGCTGCTTTGACCAGACAGGTATGCAGGGTCAACGACAACGCAGCCAATTCGCGAATCATTTCTTCCGCGCGGTCGCGTGCACCGGCATCTCGGCCCTTTGCGACGGGACCCGCGATCTGAGCAACCAGACCCGCCTCGCGGTCGGCTGCCAACTTGAACGCCCGCAGATGCCGCACTTCCAGGCCGAAGCGCGACATCGCATGTGCTGTTCGAGCCAGAATCACGGAGCCCTCGTCGTAGAACCCGGCTTGGCCGGGAACCACGAGCCCTGCGCGCAGTAACTCCGTCAGAAAGGTGTCGTCGATTCCCGCACGTTCGAGCAGGTCCACCTTGGACACACGCACTTCCCGGTCGACGAGGAACTCCTCGGGAGACACCTCACCCGGAGCGATCGACAGAGCGCGCGGCTTTCGCGGTGCGGGCTCAGCGCTCTCGACGCGTGCCACCCCACTGTCGATCGCCTCCAACTGCTCCTTGATCACCTTGAGCGGCAGATACTGATCTCGTTGAGCAGTGAGGACATACCGAAGACGCTCGCAATCCGCAACGGAGAATCTCCGGTATCCCGACGGCGTGCGCTCCGGGGAGATCAGGCCCTCTGCCTCGAGGAACCTGATCTTGGAGATCGTGACGTCGGGAAAGTCGGGCCGAAGTCGATCCAGGACGGAGCCTATCGACATCCCCCCGGGAGACTGCTGCCCGACGGCGGTCACTGGCTGCCTGCACCCGCCGACGAATCGCCTGCAGGTGCATCGGCACCCGCGCGTGGGCCGGTGAGGAACACGAGACGGAACTTGCCGATCTGGACCTCGTCACCGTTGGCAAGGACTGCCGAATCGACAGGCTCGCGGTTGACGTAGGTGCCGTTCAGACTGCCGACGTCGACGACCTGGAAGGAGTCCTCTTCCTGGCGAAACTCGGCGTGGCGACGAGACACGGTGACATCGTCGAGGAAGATGTCGCTGTCGGGATGGCGTCCCGCCGAGGTCGTCGGCTGATCGAGCAGGAACCTCGACCCGGCATTGGGTCCGCGCTTGACGACGAGAAGAGCCGAACCGACCGGCAAGCCTTCCACGCCCGACACCGGAGCCTCGGAGCTCTGGCTGGTCGCCGAGTTGTCCAGCTCCTGGAGGAAGTCTGCACGAAAAACCGAAGTGGTTTCCGCCGGCGACTCTCCGTAGATGCCGTCGTTGTCGTTCTCGCTCACCGTTTCTCCTTCTCAGTCCGATCGCCCGGGTCGATTGCACCCGAGTTACGCAGTAACCAAATTGCACGTTCTGTACTTCTTGCGGACCTACGTCGCCTCAGCCGATTGGCAACCCACGGTTGCCCCGGAAGGGACTACAGGCCACCACGGCGCAGCCGACTCGCCACGGCAACCACGCGTGCAGCTACACAAACCGTACCTTGCCCGCCCGCGCGGACGCATACGGTTGCTCACGCTGCGTTCGCGTGTGGTTACTCAGCCGTAATTCCAGCATATCCGGCGGCATCGAGCATCTGAGACAGCGACGCGTCCAATGCCTCCGATGTCTCTGTCTCGAGCTCCACGAGCCACCCGTCCGAGTACGGCCCCGAGTTGACCTTCTCCGGGGACGTATCCAGATCTGCGTTGACTGCAATGACTTTCGCGGTGAGGGGCGAGAAGACGTCGGAGACACTCTTGGTCGACTCGACCTCGCCGAGCGACGATCCGGCCGTCACGTCGTCCCCGATCGACGGCAGCTGAACGAACACCACGTCACCGAGCTGTTCCTGTGCGTAATCGGTGATTCCGATTCGTACGGCGGTGGGGCTGATCCGCTGAACCCATTCGTGTTCCGGGGTGTAGAGCAAGTCGCCCGAGGGCTCGGTGTCGGTCACTGTTCGGCTGTCCTTTCGAGGAGGGCAGGTGCTGGCGCACCGACGTCCACACTAGTTTCCCGGCTGGTTTCCGGGCTGAGAGTATTGAGGTGACCGCAGATCCCGCAAGGCGGAGACACTCACCTGCGGAGACTGAGCTATGTCGCACCGTCCGCCGAAGCGAGACACCGTGTCCACGACACCGCCGGGGATGTCGAGCGCTGCGGCCAGTGTCGCCGGGTCACCGATTGCGGAGAACACGAAGGGCGCGGTCGTGGGTCGACCGTCGACGATCACACCACCCGGTTTGCCCGCGATCCACGAATCGACGCCGATGCGGATGGGCGGCTGTCCACCGCCGGAGAGCTGCACAGCTTCCGCTCCCGCCGCCCGCAGTTCCTGCAGCGCGTCGAGCAGAACTTCGGATCCGACCCCCGTGTCCGGATCTGTCACGGTGACGGTGACACCCGGACCGGTGGCCGCAACGGTGCCGACCTGAATGGACAACGACGCAAGCCGGTCCTGCGCCTCGGCGAGGGCAGCGCCCGATCCGCCGTCGGACTGCTGCAGCGCAGACAGTGTGGTCTGTAACTCGGCGATTTCGCTGCGCAGCGCGGCCTCTCGCCTACCGACGTTGTCGAGGACGACCAGGAGATCCGCCGGTCGGGCAGCATCGAGTGCATCACCGCTGTCCGTCTCCCTGACCTGCACCACGATCCCTATTCCCAGAACCGCCATCAACAGGACGGCGAGGGCGCCGAACGCGCGGGACGAGCCCTTCCGTCGGAATCTGTGCCGTCCGTCGGAAGCCTGTGCGGACCGGGTGTTCATTCGCTCGCTCACGCGCCGAACAGTCGTCGACGGAGAGCTGCGGCGTTGCCGAAGATTCTGATGCCCAGTACGACGACGATGGCAGTCGACAGTTGCGTACCTACGCCCAGTTGGTCACCGAGCCAGACGATCAGCCCCGCGACGAGGACGTTGAACACGAAGGACACGACGAAGACCTTGGCGTCGAAGATTCCGTCGAGAAACGCACGTACGCCGCCGAACACCGCATCGAGTGCGGCAACGACAGCGATCGGAAGGTACGGTGCGACGCCGACGGGGACCTCCGGGCCGGACACCGACCCGATGACGATTCCCACGATCATCGCTACCGCCGCCAACACCAGCAGTCCGGACCCTCGGCTCGGAGAACGCCGCCGATCACGGTCTTCGACGGTGGTCGAATCGCCTGTGTCCTTTTTGTCCGCGCGATGATTCGCGGCCTGCTCGTGGTCGCTCAACGTCCTGCTTCCTGTCCGGATGTGCCGACTGCACGCACGACTGCGGGGGGCACGCTCAGAGAGTCCGAGGAGCGTATCTCGAAACCGATTCGATAGAGCTGGGCGAGACCGGCAATACGTAGGTATGCATCACTGACCGAGAACTGTGCCTCCAGGCGCGTCGGCGACCCGATCGCAGTGACCGTGTAAGGCGAGAACACCGGCCGGTTGTCCACGAGCATGGCACCACCTGCTTGGCGGATCGTGACTCCCGGACCGATCCGAACGTCGTCGACGGCGATTGCTTCGGCTCCGCTGACCCACAGCGAATTCACCACTGTCTGGAGATCTCGGTCCAGCACGGCTGAATCCGATGAACCTCGAACGGGAACGGACACGTCGGACAGGTCCGACGGTGCGGGCGGTTCGGCGACCGTCACCACTATTCCGGGTCCCGTCGCACTGTCGGCGCCTGCGGCTACTTCGAGCGCGCGCAGATCGGTGAGGACTGCTGCGCCGCGATCGTCGTTCCTGAGTGCGTCGTCGCGTGCGCGGTCCACCTGCGCGCTGAGGTCCTGTCGGATGGAATCGAGGTCCGCTGCGCGCGATTCGGCGTCCCGGACACGGTGGAGGGTGTCCTGCCGAGACTCGCCACCGGAGGTGTCGAGAACTTGGGACAGCGCGATGCCGAACACGCAACCGACCAGTACGGCACCGAGCACCAGCATCGCGATGTCTTTGCCGCCGCGGGTCGATTCGCGCCGGGACGCCGCCGCTGCGGCGTAACCGGGGTCGAGGTGCTCGGACATCAGCGAGCGGAGCAGTGACGGAACTGGGTTTCGAGAAACCGGTTCACGCACTGCGTGTTTCCTCACGTGTGGGTGGCGCCGTGTGCCTAGCGACCAATGCGGCTTTGTACACGTACAGGCCGCCAGTCCACACGTACAGCGCGGTCCCCCAGACGAGCAGTGCCGCGCCGACAGGCCACAACAGATCCGCGACTGCGGAATCACCCGTGGAAGCGAGCAGCACCGGGAGAGTGATCATGATGACGAAGGTGGCGGCTTTGCCCAGGTAGATCACCTCGGGTGGCGGCAGACCACGTCGGCGATAGATGAACATGGTGCCGGCGAGAACAAGATCCCGGCCGACGAGAATCACCGCGACCCACCATGGAATGATCCCGCGGACGACGAAGGCGGCCAGGGCCGTAACGACCGAGAGACGGTCGACGAGAGGATCGAGCAACGCGCCGAGCCGTGACGACTGGTCCAGAACACGGGCAAGTTTGCCGTCGAGCCAGTCGGTGGCACCGCTGGTCAACAACACGACGAGAGCCCATCCGTCGGATTGCGAACCTAAGAGCAGGTAGAGAAACAGCGGGATCAGCAGTAGCCGAATCACGCTCAAGGCGTTGGGGAGCGTGAGCACGCGGTCGCTCAGAACTCCGTCCTCGTTGACGCCGCTCACCGATCACCTCCGTTCCCGCTGTCGACCACCTGTGCAGGCGAACGTGCAATCACGACGCCGAGAGCGCAACCACCGGTATGACGCGCGTGGTCTTCTTCTCGTAATCGGCGAATCCCGAGTACAGCTCCGCCTGCTTCCGGTACAGGGCGTCGCGTTCGTCGCCTCGGATTTCCTGGGCCACGACATCGAACGTGTCGTCTCCCACCTCGATCCGTGCGGCCGGGTTGGCGAGAATGTTGTGGTACCACGCCGGGTTGGTGTCCGCCCCTGCCTTGGAGGCGAAGATGACGTACCGATCACCGTCGGGAAGGTACATGAGAGGGCTGAGCCTGTCCGCACCGGATTTCGCGCCGACGGTATGTAGCAACAGCAGCGGCGCGCCCTCGAAGGGGCCACCGACCTTACCGTGATTGGCACGGAACTCCGCAACGACCTGATCGTTGAAATCCGGCATCGGTTCTCCTGACGTCGCTGCTGTCGTCCACGGTGATCCGCCGCCACCGCGTCCGCTGTCCAGTGTGACTACCCTACCGCCGGAGTCGATGCCGGAAACTCCGTTCGCACAGTCCTACCGCGGGGCGGACGGTCGACGTCACCGTGCAGCGGCGCGTCCGGCCGCGCGGCCCGAGAAGATGCAGCCGCCGAGGAATGTGCCTTCCAGCGAACGGTATCCGTGGACACCGCCGCCGCCGAAGCCGGCGACCTCGCCGGCCGCGAACAATCCGTCGAACGGCGTTCCGTCGGTGCGCAACACCCGTGAATCGAGATCGGTTTCGAGTCCGCCGAGGGTTTTCCTCGTGAGCAAGTGCAGCTTGACCGCGATCAACGGGCCCGACGCCGGATCCAGGAGTCGATGCGGACTTGCTATGCGGACGACCTTGTCGCCTTTGTACTTGCGTGCAGCATGAATGACCGACACCGACAGGTCCTTGCTGAAACCGTTGACCATCTCTCTGTCTCGGGCGATCAATGTGGCCTCGATGGCGTCCGCGTCCAGATCGACCGATCCGATCTTGTTCATGCCCGCGACCAGCTCACGCACGGAGTCCGCGACCACGAAGTCCACTCCGCGACGCTTGAACGCTTCCACGGGACCGGGCGCACCGGGCCGAACGCGCTCGAGCAGCTTGCGCACGCTCCGGCCCGTCAGGTCGGGATTCTGTTCCTGGCCCGAGAGCCCGAACTCCTTCTCGATGATCTTCTGATCGAGCACGAACCACGAGTAGTCGTATCCGGTACGGACGATGTGTTCGAGGGTGCCGAGCGTGTCGAACCCGGGAAATAGCGGCGCGGGGAGCTGCTTGCCGGTCGCGTCGAGCCACAACGACGACGGCCCGGGCAGGATCCTGATTCCGTGGTTCGGCCACACCGAGTCGTAGTTGGTGATTCCTTCCGTGTAGTGCCACATCCGGTCGGAGTTGATGAGGCTGGCTCCCGCACGACGGCTGATCTCGAGCATCCGACCGTCCACGTGCGCGGGAACGCCCGTCAACATGTGCTGCGGTGGGTTGCCGAGGCGCGCCGGCCAGTTCTTCTTGACCAGATCCCAGTTCGCGCCTATCCCACCGGAGGTCACGACGATTGCACCGGCAGTGAACTCGAACTCGCCGACCGCGAGCCGCGACGACGGAACGCCTCGAGCGACGTCCGACGGCTCCAACACCGACCCTCGGACTCCTGTCGCCACACCGTCGCTCACGAGAATCTCGTCGACGCGGTGACGGAACGCGAAGTCGACCAACCCGCGGTCGGCGCCGTCGCGCACCGTGGCGGCGAACATGTCGACGAGAGCGGGACCGGTCCCCCAGGTGATGTGGAATCTCGGCACGGAGTTGCCGTGACCGTCCGGCCCGTAACCACCTCGTTCGGCCCACCCGACGAGAGGGAATATCTTCAACCCTCGCTGTCGCAGCCAGCTACGCTTCTCGCCCGCGGCGAACTCCACGTACGCCTGCGCCCACCGTCGCGGCCACAGATCCTCTTCTCTGTCGAAACCCGCAGTACCCATCCAGTCCTGGAGAGCGAGGTCATAGGAGTCCTTGATTCCCAGTCTCCGCTGCTCGGGGCTGTCGACGAAGAAGAGGCCGCCGAAAGACCAGAATGCCTGCCCACCCAGGTTGGCTTCGTTTTCCTGATCGACCAGGATCACCCGTTTTCCCTTGTCGACCAATTCGGCTGCGGCGACAAGGCCCGCCAGTCCACCCCCGACTACTATCGCATCGGCGGTGCGTGTCGATTTGGCGGTTCCGTTCACCACTGTTGCCCCCGAGTCCTGGATGCTCACCTGTGTCGGCGATCACTTCGATGTCGGCCTCGACTCTAACCCGGCCGTCGGATCGCGCGACCACACGATGTCGTAGCCGTCGTCTAGTGTCTACGGAACTCGACTGGAAGGTGCTCGTGTGGCAATCGAATCCAACTCGTCCTCGGAATCCGGTTCTGGTTCACCCTTCAACCGAAACGTCTTCGGCTCAGGCACTTTCCCGTCCTCGCAGCTGCGAACGGTCGTACCGCCGTTCCTGCTGGAGCGGATCGCGGAGAGCGCGTCGTCCGGCCGCGGCCAGGGAGTGGTGGCAGACCATGCGTCGTCGAGCGCGGCACGCACCCTCGCCATCGACCGTCAGCTCGCGCGTGGACGTTCTCCCCTGCGGTCCCCCGTTCGCGCCTCCTCGGCCGCAGCTGCCGAGGGTCCGGTTCGGTCGATCCACGATGCGCAGAACCGTGACGCGCTACCCGGCCGCCTCGTCAGGTCCGAGGGTGAGCCCGCCTCCGGGGACGTCTCGGTCGACGAGGCCTACGACGGCCTCGGCACCACGTTCGCCTTCTTTCGGGAGGTGTACGGCTACGAAAGTCTCGATGGAAAGGGCCTCCCCCTCTCCGCCACCGTGCATTTCGACCGCGACTACGACAACGCGTTCTGGGATGGCGAGCGAATGGTGTTCGGAGACGGGGACGGCGAAGTGTTCGGCCGGTTCACTGCCTCGCTCAGCGTCATCGCCCATGAACTGACGCACGGTTTCACTCAGTACACTTCCGCGCTCGAGTACTTCGGCCAAGCGGGCGCGCTCAACGAGTCTCTGTCGGACGTGTTCGGCGTTCTCGTGGAACAGTATTCGTCGAAGCAGGACGCGAAGACTGCATCGTGGCTCGTGGGAGAGGGTCTGTTTCTCCCTGCGGTCGAGGGACGGGCGCTTCGGTCGATGATCGACCCTGGCACGGCCTACGACGACGACATCCTCGGGCGAGACCCTCAACCGAAGGACATGGACGGGTACGTCGAGACCACGGCAGACAACGGAGGTGTCCACATCAACTCGTCCATCCCCAACCGCGCATTCGCGTCTGCAGCCAGGGCGCTCGGCGGACCGGCGTGGGACAGGGCGGGGCAGGTGTGGTTCGACGTCGCCACCGATTCGTCGTTGCCGTCGACCGTCGATTTCGAAGGGTTCGCAGCAGCCACGGTGTCTGCGGCAGTCACGCGTTACGGCGCCGAGTCCGATGTTCACCGGGCCGTTGCCGCAGGTTGGGCTACCGTGGGAGTGGTCGTGGACGCGCAGGAACCGGCGGAGTCGTCCACGCGTCGAGTCTGAGACGTGAGGACGGTGGCATGTTCATCGAAGTCGTTCGTGTAGGTGGCGTGGCCGGCCTCACTCGCCGAGCACAGATCGACACCGATGTGCTGGACGACGACGCATCGGTGCGCGAGTGGCAGGAACTCGTCGAACAGGCACGGCCGATGCTCACGTCCACCGAAGACCGATCCGGGAGCGCGTCGAGGCGTCGGGACGCGTTCGAATGGACTGTGTCGGTGGACGACACGACGTGCCGTCTGGGTGATTCGTCGATCACCGGGGCGCTCCGCACCCTCGCGCAACGCACGCTGCGCGAGGGTCGGACACCCTGATTGTCTCAGTTCGGGCAGCCGGTGAGGTTCAGGTGGCCGGGCGCGCTACCCGGCCCGTCGACCCCGGGGGATCCATCCGGTAGGTGATCAGCCTGGAGCTGTTGGCCACGACGGCGACGGACGATGCGTTGTGCAGTATCGCGGCCAGGACCGGTGACAATCCGCCGGCAGCACTGACGAGCAATCCGACCGCGTTCACCGCGATGGACATGCCGTAGTTCTGCTGGATCACGTCGACTGCGTGTCCGCCGAGGTCACGAACGTCCAGGAGGCGATTCAGATCATCGCTGGCCAGTGCAACATCGGCAGTTTCCACGGCGACGTCGGTTCCGGCGAGACCCATCGCGATGCCGATGTCGGCGGCCGCCAGTGCAGGCGCATCGTTGGTCCCGTCTCCCACCATTGCCACGATGTGACCTTGCTGCTGAAGATCGTGAACGACCGTCAGTTTGTCCTCCGGCATGACCTCTGCTCGCCACTCGGTGATACCGAGTTCCGCAGCGACTGCAGCTGCGGTGTCCTGGTGGTCGCCGGTCAGCATGATGATGCGTTCGACGCCGTCTGCGCGCAGCCGAGTCAGCACGTTCAGCGCTTCGGGGCGGACTTCGTCGCGCAGACTGATAAGCCCGACGAGGGTTCCGTCGACCGCGAGCAGAAGCGGCGTTTCGGCTTGGCGCTGCAGTTTCTTCACCCACGATGCGGCGTCTTCGGACACCTCGACGTTCTCGCTCCTGAGCAGGGACGGACTTCCGAGAAGCAAGGTCCGTCCGTCGGCCCATGTCCTCATTCCCAGTCCGACGAGCACCTCGCATTCTTCGTGTGGAGGAATTTCGATGTGACGCTCTTCGGTGGAGCGAATGACGGCTTCGGCCAGAGGATGTCGTGAGTGGATCTCGGAGCTCGCGGCGTACGCCAGGACCTGTTCCGGGAGCCAATCGTCGGCGAAGGCAACTACATTGGTCACAACCGGTCGGCCGACTGTGAGCGTGCCGGTCTTGTCGAACACGACAGCGTCGACGCGGCCGGCAAGTTCGAGGTGCGACCCGCCCTTGATGAGGATGCCGCGGCGGGCACCGTTTCCGATGGCCGCACTGATAGCGGTGGGTGTGGACAGACCGACTGCACAGGGACACGCAACGAGCAGCATTGTCATGGCGCGCCGCACATCCCGTGTGACGATCAGCGTGAGAGCCGAGAGCAGGAAGGACGTCGGCACGAAGCGCCGCGAGAAGTTCTCGCCGACGGTCTGAATCGGTGCTCGATCTTCCTGAGCTTCTTCCACCCGCGAGATGATGCGGCCGATTGCGGTGTCCTTGCCGACGGCAGTGGCGCGTACGACGAGGCGTCCGCGTACGACGACCGATCCGGCGTGAATGCGTGCGCCCGGAACGACGGACACGGGCAGCGTTTCTCCGGTGATGGCCGATTGATCGACGATGGATTCACCGTCGACGACGATGCCGTCGACCGGGGATGCCACGTGGTCGTACACGACGACCTCGTCGCCGACGGTCAAGGACTCGGTGTCGACGGAGATCTCACTGCCGTCGGCCAACCGTATCCATGCGGTGTCCTGAGTCCCGCCGAGGAGGTCGGCAATGGCGCGTCTGGTCCGCCGAAGGGTCAACTCCTGCAGATACTCACCGATGTTGAGCAACCAGAGGACGGTCAGTGCGACGACGTTCTCGCGCAGAACCAAGCTGGCTACGGTCGCGGCCGACACCAGAGCGTCGGTGCCTGCGCCCTTGTTCCCCGTGATCGACCGGAGGGCACCCTTCAGGAACGGGTATCCGGTGAAGACGGTGGCTCCCGTGGCCACGAGCCGACTGGTGGGACCCAGAATCGGTGGACGTCCGAGTCCGTAGCGACGGATGCCCAGCAGAACCAGCGCGGCGCCGCCGACGGCCATGCGGAGAACTTCGGCGCTGGCGATGTCGGCGGACCGTGGTGTGCGGTCCGGCACGGCGGACCGAGCCGTCGACTTGCCCTCCTGGACCGCGGCGATCACGGCATAGCGGTCGACCCGAGTACGAGACACCCACACCACGACGGAGCCGGTACGCGGATATGCATGCGCTGCACGGACACCGACCACTTTGTCGAGGGCGTTCTCGATTGCCACTGCCCGGCCCGGGCTCGAACGGAGCCAGGGAACGTCCAATCTGATTCGTCCTGCCGCGTCGGACAGCACACGAATGTCAGCCGACGACGTTGCTGCCGATGTGCTGTTGCCCGCCCGGTTCGGGGCGAAGTCGATGACGTCGGATTCGGTCGCCACGGTCAGTGGCTGTGTCCGTGACCGGTCTCGCCGACAGCGGGCGGCGGAACTTCTTCCCCGAGTCGTTCCTTGGCCTCGGCGACGACGTCCGATACCTGCAGACGTGCCGACTCGGCACCCTCCTCGGCCTTGCGCACACCGCGAAGGCCCCACTCGGTTGCGGTCACAGCCGCTCCCCTGATGGGTGCTTTCGCGATCAAGGTTCTTGCGCCGTTGTACGCCGCGACGCCGACTGCTCCCGTGACGACGGTGGTCAGTGCCTTCGACAGAAGTATCTGGAATGCCATTCGTTCACTATATGACCGGCGTAGGCGTGCTGTCCCACCCGTGTGCTGGCGTTTCTCGTGTGCGAACGTGCGCATCGACGCATGCGGGGATACCCTGCGGACTGGATCGTGCACAAGCGGCGCTTCGCGGTGTTGTGATCTGTCGGCCGACATTCTCGGTCGGGGACGCGCACCGGACGGGTGGGGATATTCTTCGGATGTGCCCAGCGTTCCCAGTGTCCTGTGCGTTCACGCTCATCCCGACGACGAGGGACTGTTCACCGGCGGGATTCTGGCGCGAAGCGCTGCGGCGGGTGCACGCACAGCCGTGGTGACGTGTACGTGGCGTGACGGCGAGGAACGTGTCGAGGAACTGCGCCGTTCTCTCGAGATTCTGGGTGCTGGTGAACCTCGCTTGCTCGGCTACACCGACAACGCCCTGTCAGGCGGTGTTCTCTTCTGCGCTGCGCCGTTCGACGAGGCGGTCGGCAAACTGGTTGCGCACATACGATCGTTTCGGCCCGACATCGTGGTCACCTACGACGGATTCGGGTCTTACGGGCATCCGGATCATGTTCACGCGCACAGGGTGACACTGGCTGCGTTCGAGGCGTCCGGTTACGAGCAGCTGTTTCCCGAGGCCGGCGAGCCGTGGCGTCCGGCCCATCTGTGCTTCGCGACTTTTCCTCGAACCGCCATCGAGTCGAAGTGGCAGACCCTGTTCGGGACGGCGGCCCCGGCCCCCGGGCCAGGAGTCCCCGGCATTGCCGACAGTGACGTCGACCTGGCGATCGACGTCAGCGCCTGGTTCGACACCAAGTGGTCGGCGTTCAGCCAACACCGTTCCGAGATCGAACGCGGTGGTGGTGCGTCGCAGTTCGCGAACATGGACGTTGCGACTCGTCTGGAAGCGCTCGGTACCGAGTGGTTCGTTCATCGAGCGCCCGTCGGGGTCGACCCCACGAGGGATCCGTTCCTGCCTAGTTAGGATTCCGTCGTAGCAGCACACCGCGTCGACAGTCGAATCACTCTGCAGCGCATCGGGTATCGAGTCGACCGCGTTCTTGGACCGGGTGCGGTCGGGACATCGGCGCGTACGGTGGACGATGTATCTGATCAGGACTCGACGTGGGGGCGTCGGTCGAGAAACGAACCGGAGATTCTTCCCGTGGACTGGGACGACGAGCGCCGGAAGGCGCGGTTGATCGAGACTCGATGGGGACGCGAGTGGCGAGTACTGGGGAGAACGCGTCGGTGCCTGCTTCGCGTGTCGCTCGCGTCGATTCCATTGCTCCTCCTGTTCGGTGTGTACTGGCGTGTCGATGTCGCGCCGGAGCAACGGCGCCTCGCCGACACCCGCCCGAGCATCGACGAGATCTACGGGCCACGTGATCCTGCGGACGCCACGACGGCTGTCGTGGACCTGGTCGGCTTGGGTAATCTCGATGCGGCGCCCACGGCGGCGACTCTGCCTGCGTTGGCGGACCTCGGCCGGGTCTGGTCCGTTCGGTACGACAATCGTGGCCTCGACACGCGGGTGATCAGCGACCTCATCGACAGACGCGCAACTGCTGTGGGAGTGAGCAACATCGTTCTCGTCGGACACAGCATGGGTGGAGTCGTCGCACTCGAGGCTGCGCAGCATCTGTACGAGGACTCCGACAAGACCGTGGGGGGTGTCGTGCTCGATTGCACACCGGTCGACTTGCACGCTGTTCGAGAGGCCAGTCGAGACGCGGGCGAGGACTTGCTGCGGTGGATCGGATGGTTACCGGGGGCGCGTGAGAGCCGATCGCTACGGACGATCGTCGAGATGGCTGCGCGACAGGACAGGTTCGTGGACAGGCAGTCGTCGTGGCTCCCGCATATCGAGTGGGGGGAGGCTGCTTCGGCGTTCGACGAAGTGATGCGCGACAAGGTGTTGAATCCGTCGGCGGCCAGCAACGGTTTCATCGAATCGCAGTTCAAGACAATTGTCGCCTCGGGTGCGCTGGACAACCTCGACGCGTTGTCGGACGAAGTCGACGGCAAGACCGCTCCGGCGATCGTGTTCTTGCGTCCGCGGGACGGGGCTGCGGACAACGTGGTCGACGTCGACTATTCCCAGCGCATTCTGTTCGAGCGATCGGGTGGGCCTGACGGGAACCTCCGCGTGGTCCGCATGCCGGGTACCGGTCACGCCAATCCGCGTCAGGCCGCCGACACGTACAACTCGGCGATCACGACGCGGGTCGTGCCGATGGTCGACGCCAGCAGTTCGCGCGCGTGGAAGTCCTCGGCCGGACCCGACCCCACCGAGCGGGGTGAGGTATCACCGCGGTGAGTTTCCGGCTGCACTCATCCGGACTTCGGCGCCTCGGAGTGCGGGCGCTGTCGCTGATGTGACCCAGGAGGGAACGTCCTCGGGGGCGGTTCCCGTTGCCCCGCCGTAGATCACGGCGAGAGTGTCACGTTCGAAATCCGAGCCCGCGTAGGACACCGGCGTCTGTTCGACGATGCCCGGCAGC
>NZ_NPFY01000023.1 GCF_002259415.1 Rhodococcus sp. 14-2470-1b | reverse complement strand
AAGATGTCACACCCACACCCCAAAAGGCATGAGCACCAAAAACATTCGGCACTGACATTCATCGACACACTGTTGAGTTCTCAAAGAACACGCACACACCGAACAACCAAGAAACCGTAACTTCAGGGTGTTTGGGGCAACTTCTCCAGCCTATCCCAGCTTGGTCTCGGAAGCAAGCTCCGACTCTTGGTGGGTAGAACTGGAATTTCATGTTCCGTCAGGCTCCGACGTCCAACCTCGTGTCCGGGACCGTGTAGGCCCTGGTCGGTGTCCGTGTCGCTCTGACTCGACAAAAGTTACGCGAGCAGAATCCCTCGCGCAAATCGCCAGGTCGAGGAAATTTTGGACAAGATTTCCGCAGGTAGCCCGCTCGTCACGACGAACCGGAAGGCGCCTAGTCACAAAATTCGTAGATGTGACGCCGGACATAGACGCGTTCACCCTTGGCGCACGAGGGCCAGAACATGCTCGGGCACAGGGATTCCCGCGTCCACGTCCGCAGCCCGAGTCGGCTCGGCGAAGTCGTCGCGCACGGGAACGACGCCTGCCCACACTCCACCCGCTTCGACATCTCGCTCGTCGTCCGCCGGGTCGCCGGTTCGCGCCTTCACCGATGCCTCGTAGAGCGGCAGGGCAAGTACCGCCGTTGCCGCCAACTCTTTCCGCGTATGCGCACGAAGATGCTCACTGCGCCCCTCCACCACCTGATCGACGATTGCAGCAAGTGCGCGCACGCGTTCCTCGTCGTCGACAACCATTCGCGGCCGGCCGTACACAATGGCACTTCGGTAGTTCATGGAATGGTGAAACGCCGACCTCGCCAGAACCAAGCCGTCGAGAACAGTGACAGTCACACAGATCTCCCCGTTCGGAGCGTCCACCAAGCTGCGAGCGGCCACCGATCCGTGCACGTACAGAGTCCCGCCCCTGTCGGGACCGTCATGATCGACAGCGAACACCGTAGGAAGAACACGCACACTGCCGTCGACCACCACGCCCAGATGGCATATCCGCGCCGCCGCCAGAACGTCGACAAGGTCGGAACGCTCGGTCCGCGCTCGCGCTCTCCCTCGCCTGATGGTGGTGCGTTCTGTCGGCGACAACTCGGTTTCGATACTCACATCGTCGATCATCGGTCACCATTGGCCTAGTGTCATGATCCAATCGAGTCGCTTTTCAATAGACCACTTGGAGGCGAGCATGCTGCCGATGTCCCTGATCATCTCGGTCGACCGGACGGATCCCCGCACGCTTCCGGTGCAGATCGCGGACGGGATACGACAGGCCATCGACTCCGCTCACCTCGCTCCGAACACCCGATTGCCAAGCAGCAGAGCCCTTTCCGTCGAACTCGAAGTCGCTCGGGGCGTGGTCGAGAGTGCCTACGATCAACTGACCGCGGAGGGGTGGCTACAACCGCGCGCGGGATCGGGAACGTTCGTGCGCCGTCTCACCGGCGCCACCACACCGACGCGGCCGTCGACCACCTCCCGTACGAGCGGAACCACGGACACCCACGGCCGTATTCGACTTGCCACCGGAACACCGTGGGTTCCCCCCATCTCGACGGCGTGGAAGCGCGCGTGGCGGGACGTCGGCACAGTGCCGCAACCGCAGGAATACCCAGACCCTCGCGGGGACCGCAGGCTCCGAGTCGCCATCGCAGACTTACTCGGTCGCGCGCGTGGACTCCACACATCAGCCGAATCGGTTGTCGTCACCACCGGAAGCATGCACGGGATGAGCCTGGCCCTGGCCGCGCTGTCGCCCGAAGACGGCACTTCCCCTCCCGTCCTGGCGCACGAGAACCCGGGCTACCGGGTCGCGACCACAGCCGCCCGACGCTGGGGGTGGTCCGTCTTCGACGTTCCGGTCGACCACGACGGAATTGTCACCGATGATCTGGACATCACGCCCCAGACCACCCGTGCGGTGTACTCGACGCCGTCTCACCAGTACCCCACCGGCGGCCTGCTCCCCGTCGGCCGCCGACGCGCCCTCGCCGCGTTCGCGCGATCACGCAACGCGATGATCATCGAGGACGACTACGATTCCGAATTCCGTTACGACGTAGCACCTTTGCCCACCATCGCGGAACTGGCTCCCGACCGTACCGTCTATCTCGGAACCGTCGCGAAGACGCTCGGCGGCGGTATCAGACTCGGCTGGCTCGTCGCCCCGCCCGACGTCGTCGAACACGTCGCGCACGTTCGCGCAGACCTGGGCGACTACCCGTCGGCACCCGTCCAACAGGCCATGCTCTCTCTGCTGCGAGACGGCGAATGGGACAGAACCGTTCGAGCCGCCCGACGCGTCTACCGCCAACGCGACAGACTGGTGGCCGCCGCACTCGCGCCCTTCGGCGAACTGCGCGGTGTCGGCGCGGGAATGCACACCACACTCCTGCTCGACGCCGCCACCGCGACCGCCGTGGCAGAACGAGCGGCGGCTGCCGGCGTCGATGTCGACACTCTCGCTAGATCCACACGTTCCCCGTCGCCCATGACGGGACTGATCGTCGGGTACGGATCGGTGTCCGACGACGAACTGACCTACGGCCTCGACATGCTGGTCGACGCGCTGACGTCCGTCAGCTGACTCGCTCGATGCTTCCGCCGAGATCGGTCAGGTTCTCCACAAATCTCGGGTAGCCCCGATCGATGTGGTAGACGTCGTGCACCTCGGTGACCCCGTCGGCGCAGAGTCCCGCCAGTACCAGCCCGGCACCCGCTCTGATGTCGGACGACCACACGGGAGCACTAGACAGCTGGGCTACGCCGCGCACTACCGCGTGGTGACCGTCGGTACGGGCGTCGGCGCCGAGCCGAATCATCTCCTCGACGAACCGGAAACGCGCTTCGAAGACGTTCTCGGTGATCATCGACGTTCCGTTGGCCACCGCGGCGAGACCGATCGCCATCGGCTGCAGATCGGTAGGAAAACCTGGGAACGGCAATGTCGCGAAGTTCACGGCGGTCGGCCGCTCACGCTGAACGACGCGGAACCCGTCGGCCTCGGACGTCACCTCCGAACCTGCAAGCCTCAGCTTGTCCAACACCAGTGACAGGTGCTTGGGGTTGACCCCTCGAACTCGCACGTCGCCCCGCGTCATCGCGGCAGCGATTCCCCACGTCGCAGCGACGATTCGGTCACCGATCACCTTGTGCGTCGTGGGCTTCAACGACTCGACGCCCTTGATGGTCAACGTCGACGTGCCGGCACCGCTGACCTGCGCGCCCATCTCGTTGAGCATGTTGCAGACGTCGACGATGTCGGGTTCACGCGCAGCGTTGTCGATGACGGTTTCGCCCTTTGCGAGAACCGCGGCCATCAAGATGTTCTCCGTCGCGCCGACGGACGGGAACGCAAGGCGAATGTTCGCACCCCGCAGTTCCTCGGCTTCCGCAACCACGCAACCGTGCTGGATCTCGCTGTGCGCTCCGAGCAGGCGAAGGCCCGACTGGTGCATATCCAACGGACGAGACCCGATCGCGTCGCCACCGGGAAGCGCAACCACCGCTCGTTTGCACCGGGCGACGAGCGGACCGAGGACACACACCGATGCTCGGAACTGCGTGACCGCCGGGAAATCTGCATGGTGCTTGGGTTCCGCCGGCGTGGTGATGTGCACGACGTCGCCTTCCAGCACGACCTCGCACCCCAGTCCGCGGAGGACCTCGGCCATCAACGGCACGTCGAGGATGTCCGGGCAGTTGGTGATGGTGCTCGTGCCCTCGGCGAGCAGCGCTGCCGCCATCAACTTGAGCACGCTGTTCTTCGCGCCGCCGACCGACACCTCACCGACGAGCCGGTTACCACCGGAGACCAAAAAGCGTTCACTCACAGTTCGACAGCGTAGCCAGGGTTCGGTCGCCCCATCCGGGCGGTACCGTAGCGCCATGGCTGTGCACCTGACTCGCATCTACACCCGCACCGGTGACGACGGAACCACCGGTCTCAGCGACTTCTCGCGAGTCGGAAAGAACGATCCGCGGCTCGTTGCGTACGCGGACTGCGACGAGACCAACGCGAGCCTCGGAGTCGTTCTGGCACTGGGCAATCCGTCGGAGAAGGTCGTCTCGGTCATTCGAACGATTCAAAGCGATCTGTTCGACGCCGGGGCCGATCTCTCGACACCCGTCGTCGCGGACCCCGAGTATCCACCCCTACGCATCGACCAGTCCTACGTCGACCGCCTCGAAGGATGGTGCGACGAGTTCAACGAGGGCCTGCAGGCGCTCGACTCGTTCATCCTTCCCGGAGGTACTCCCCTCGCGGCGCTGCTGCACACATCCCGCACAGTGGCGCGCCGAGCAGAACGCTCGGCATGGGCAGCGGTGGACGCCAACCCCGAGAACACGAGCGTCCTACCAGCGAAATACCTGAACAGGCTCTCCGATCTGCTGTTCATCCTGAGCAGATACGCGAACCCCGAGGGTGACGTGAAATGGGTGCCGGGAGCATCTCGCTCCACCGACACGTAGATCAGGCGGCGGGCCGACCTCGCCGAGAGCGGCCGGACGGCCTCGATTCCAGCCACGACATGAAAGCTGTGAGTGCACCCCGGTCGAGAGCGATTTCGTAACACTGGCCCTGATCGGTCAGCTCGAGAATCGCGATCTCGTCGGACATGATGTCGAATTCGTCGTTGCGTGGCGTGCGACGCTCTCCGACCTCGATGCCTTGACGGCTCATCCGGTGGTCCGGGCCGGGCCGCAGGCTCGACAGCTTGAAGAACACCAGGGTGTTGTCCCCGTACCGGATGACACCGTGCCGCCAACCACTTCCACCCGCGGCGGGCGTCGTGCGCAGAATGGCGGCCGTCCCACCGCGACGAAGAATGGTGAGGCGATACAGAAAAGCCGCGACGAGGCCTGCGAGCAGCACAACCAGAATGATCAGAACGATCACTCCCATGTGCATCACAGAACCTCGTCGCGGCTTTCTCGTGTAACCTAGGCCCGCTCGACGGCGCGAATTCGGCCCTTCGCCACAGCGAGGGCTTCCTTGTCGTCGCCGCCGGCGTCGAGGACCGAACGGGCAGCGTCGACGTCGATGTCCTGAGCGAAGTCCGCGGACTCCGCCAGGACCGTCACGGTCTTACCCGTCACGGACAGGAACCCACCGTGAACCGCAGCAACGATCTTCTCGCCGTCGGTCGTCGTGATGGACACCGTGCCTGCCTCGACGAGCTGGCCGAGCACTGGCTCGTGGCCGGCCATGATGCCGATCTCGCCCTCGGTCGTCTGAGCACTGACCAGGGTCGCGTTGCCGGACCACAGCTCGCGCTCGACCGCGACGAGAGCGACCTCCATGCCGGAGCTTTCCGCAGAAGTCACGTCGGGCTACTTTCCGGCGATCTTCTTGGCTGCAGCCTCGACGTCGTCGAGTCCACCGCAGCTGTTGAATGCCTGCTCGGGAAGGTGGTCGTACTCGCCCTTGGTGACCTTGTCGAACGCCTCGATGGTGTCCGAGAGGGACACGACCGAGCCGGCCTCACCGGTGAACTTCTCGGCGACGATGAAGTTCTGTCCGAGGAACTTCTGGAGGCGACGTGCGCGACCGACCAGAACCTTGTCCTCTTCCTGAAGCTCGTCCATACCGAGGATGGCGATGATGTCCTGCAGTTCCTTGTACTTCTGCAGGATTCGCTTGACCTCGTTGGCGACGCGGAAGTGCTCCGCACCGACGATGCCCGGCTCGAGGATTCGCGACGTCGAGCTGAGCGGGTCCACAGCGGGGTAGATACCCATCTGCGAAATCGGACGCGACAGCTCGGTGGTGGCGTCGAGGTGGGCGAACGTCGTCGCAGGCGCCGGGTCGGTGTAGTCGTCGGCGGGAACGTAGATCGCCTGCAGGGAGGTGATCGAGCGTCCACGGGTCGAGGTGATGCGCTCCTGGAGCTCACCCATCTCGTCCGCCAGCGTCGGCTGGTAACCCACGGCAGAAGGCATACGTCCCAGCAGGGTCGACACCTCGGAACCTGCCTGCGTGAAACGGAAGATGTTGTCGATGAACAGCAGGACGTCCTGGCCCTGAACATCGCGGAAGTACTCCGCCATGGTCAGTGCGGACAGGGCGACGCGCATACGCGTGCCCGGCGGCTCGTCCATCTGGCCGAAGACGAGGGCGGTGTCCTGGAGGACGCCCATCTCTTCCATCTCGAGGTGGAGGTCGGTTCCCTCACGGGTGCGCTCGCCGACGCCGGCGAACACCGACGTACCGGAGAACTCACGCGCGATACGGGTGATCATTTCCTGGATCAGAACGGTCTTGCCGACACCGGCACCACCGAACAGACCGATCTTTCCACCCTTCACGTACGGGGTGAGGAGGTCGATGACCTTGATGCCGGTTTCGAGGATCTCCGTCTTGCCCTCGAGCTGATCGAAGGCTGGTGGCTTGCGGTGGATGCCCCACTGCTCGCCGTCGCGTCCGAGGCCCGGGCTGTCGAGGCAGTCACCGAGGGCATTGAACACGTGGCCCTTGACGACGTCGCCGACGGGCACCGAGATCGGCTTGCCGGAGTCGGACACCGAAGCGCCACGAACCAGGCCGTCGGTCGGCTGCATCGAGATGGTGCGGACCAGGTTGTCACCGAGGTGCTGTGCAACCTCGAGTGTCAGGGTCTTCGCCACCGTCGGCAGCGTGATCTCTGCGTGGAGTGCGTTGAACAAGGCGGGGATGGAGCCGCGCGGGAACTCGACGTCCACAACGGGGCCGATGACCCGAACGACACGGCCGGACTGAGTGTCCGCTCCGCTCGCGTTCTCTTGGGCTACTGCTGCGGTCATTGCTTAGTCACTTCCTGCGCTGTCAGCCAACGCGTTTGCGCCACCAACGATTTCGCTGATTTCCTGGGTGATCTGGGCTTGCCGAGCCTGGTTTGCCTGACGGCTCAGGGTCTCGACCAATTCGTTCGCGTTGTCCGTGGCCGCCTTCATGGCAGTACGGCGCGCGGCCGACTCGGATGCAGCCGCATCGAGCAGCGAGGAGTAGACCCTCGTGCTGATGTACTTCGGCAGCAGAGCCGACAGGAGAGTTCCGGCTTCGGGCTCGAAATCGTACTGAGCCTGAACCTCGGACGCCGACGGGGAATCGGTCAAAGCATCCGCGCCCAGCTCGATTTCCTCGTCCGTGTACGACACCTCGAGCGGAGCCATACGCCGGACCTCGGGCTTCTGCGTCAGCATCGACACGAACCGCGTGTAGACGATGTGCAGCTCGTCGACGCCCTCCACGGTGCCTTCACCGTTGGGAGCCTCGACCTCGGAGCCCGAACCCGCCATGAACAGCTCGACCAGGTGCTTGCTCGCCTTTGCTGCGTCCGCGTAGCCGGGCTCCTGCGAGAAGCCCGTCCACGCACCCTTCACGTCGCGCTGACGGAAGGTGTAGTAGCCGAGGCCCTTTGCGCCGAGCACGTAGATGACCGGATCCTTGCCCTCCTTGCGCAGAAGCTGGAACAGCTCCTCCGCTTCTTTGAGGACGTTGGAGTTGTAGCCACCGCACATGCCGCGGTCACTGGTGACGACCAGAACTGCTGCACGCTTGGGCTCTTCGCGCTCGTTCAGCAACGGGTGGTCGAGCGAACCCGACGCACTGGCCAGCGCGGAGAGGACCTTGGTGATCTCCTCTGCGTACGGCTTCGAAGCCGCAACGCGTGCCTGCGCCTTGGTGATTCGCGACGTGGCGATCAGCTCTTGAGCTTTGGTGATCTTCTTCGTCGAGTTGACCGACTTGATCCGGGAACGTAGCTCGAGAATGCTTGCCATCTAGCTGTTCACGCTCCCTTCTCTGCTCGTAAAGACACTTGGCATCTCGTAAGACCTACTTACTGACTGTCTTGCGAGTGACGTTGACCTGCTCCTGGCTGACCTCGTCGGGGTTCAGCGTGTCCGCCTCTGCCTCGTTGACGACGCGGTTGCCCTCGGAGTCGAGGAACCCTGCCTTGAACTTCTCGGTTGCCTCGAGCAGCGACTTCTGAGCGTCGTCGTCGAGAGCCTTGCCACCGGCGATGCTGTCGTAGACGCCGCTCGCGTTGCGGTGCAGGTCCTCGAGCAGCTCGCTCTCGAAGCGACGGACGTCGCCGACGGGAACGGAGTCGTACGTGCCCTGACCGGCGAGCCAGATCGAGACGATCTGATCCTCGACGGCAACCGGTGCGTACTGGTCCTGCTTGAGGAGCTCGACGAGGCGAGCACCGCGGTCCAGCTGAGCCTTCGATGCAGCATCCAGGTCCGACGCGAACGCCGAGAATGCTTCCAGCTCACGGAACTGAGCGAGCTCGAGGCGAAGCGAACCGGAGACCTTCTTCATGCCCTTGGTCTGCGCAGCACCACCGACTCGGGACACCGAGATACCGACGTTGATCGCGGGACGAACACCCTTGTTGAAGAGGTCCGACTCGAGGAAGACCTGTCCGTCGGTGATCGAGATGACGTTGGTCGGGATGTACGCCGAGACGTCGTTGGCCTTGGTCTCGATGATCGGCAGCGCCGTCAACGATCCACCGCCGAGCTCGTCGGACAGCTTTGCCGAACGCTCGAGCAGACGCGAGTGCAAGTAGAAGACGTCACCGGGGTATGCCTCGCGGCCCGGCGGACGACGCAGCAGAAGCGAGATGGCGCGGTACGCCTCGGCCTGCTTGGTCAGGTCGTCGAACACGATGAGGACGTGCTTGCCCTGGTACATCCAGTGCTGGCCGATGGCCGAACCGGTGTACGGAGCGAGCCACTTGAAGCCGGCCGAATCGGATGCGGGAGCCGCGACGATGGTCGTGTACTCGAGTGCACCCTGCTCTTCGAGCGCAGCCTTGACGCCTGCGATCGTGGAGCCCTTCTGACCGATGGCGACGTAGATGCAGCGAACCTGCTTCTTCTCGTCCCCGGACTCCCAGTTGGCCTTCTGGTTGAGGATGGCGTCGATGCAGACGGCCGTCTTGCCCGTCTTGCGGTCACCGATGACGAGCTGGCGCTGTCCGCGACCGATCGGCGTCATGGCGTCGATGGCCTTGATGCCGGTCTGCAGCGGCTCTTCCACCGGCTGACGCTCGAGCACGGACGCAGCCTGCAGTTCGAGGGCGCGGTTCTCGCTGGACTCGATGTCACCGAGGCCGTCGATCGGCTGGCCGAGGGGGTTGACGACGCGGCCGAGATAGCCGTCGCCGACCGGCACGGACAGAACGTCGCCGGTGCGCTTGACTTCCTGGCCTTCTTCGATGTGCTCGTAGTCACCGAGGATGACGGCACCGATTTCGGTGGCATCCAGGTTGAGCGCCACACCGAGAACGCCACCGGGGAATTCCAGCAGCTCGTTGGACATCGCCGACGGCAGTCCGGACACGTGAGCGATACCGTCGCTCGTGTCGGTAACCGTGCCGACCTCCTCGCGAGAGGACTCCGGTGAGTAGCTCGCGGTGAAGTTCTCGATCGCGCTACGGATCTCGTCGGAGGAGATCGTCAGCTCCGCCATATTTTTTCCTGCTCTTCCTTCAATGTTCGCGGTGTGAAGGGTTTCGAAGGTTCGAAACGCTTCTTCGTAAGAAGTGGTGTCCGCTCGCGGACTACTTGAGGGTCTTTCGTAGTGCGGCGAGACGACCCGCCCCGCTGCCGTCGATGACCTCGTCGCCGACCCGGACCACCAGTCCGCTGAGCAGTTCGGCATCGACCTCGACATGCACGGTGACCGGCTTGCCGTAGGTGCGTGTGAGTGTCGCGGTCAGCTTCTCGAGCTGGCTGGCGCTGAGCGGAGCAGCACTCCGCACGTGTGCGACAGCCCGATCGCGAACCTGTGCCGCCAGGCCTGCAAGCGCATCGAGTGCGTCCGCAGGTGCCGTCTTGCGCAGGCGGCTGACCGTCTGGATTGCCAGGGCTTCGGTCACCGCGGTGACCTTGCCGTACAGCAACCGGCCGAGCAGCTCACGCTTCGCCTGAACCGGCTTGCCGAGATCCGACAATGCCTGTTCCAGCTGAGGGTTCGCGGCGACGATGCGACCGAGGCGGAACAATTCGTCCTCGACCGTGTCGAGCTGATCCTGATCGGCCGCGGCGCGAAGCAGTGCTTCCCGACCCAGTTCGACCAGAGAGTTCAGCAGGTCCGACGCCTTGGACCAGTTGTCCGCGACGGCGGACTTCAGGATCTTCGCCGTGGTGGCGGAGACCTGACCGGCGAACACTTCCTCCGCGAGCGCGCTGCGACGTTCGGCAGAGACCGAAGCGTCGGCCAGCGCAGTACGCAACGTGCGCTGGCCGTCGAGGGCCTCCACGACTGCGAAGAGCTCTGCACCGGTCTGAGCGGCGACCGCTGTCGCGTCCCCCGCCTGTCCCAGTGCTTCGTTCGCAACCGAACGCGTGCGAGCGAGAGCCTCGCGAGAAGTTGCGTACATGGTTATCTCACTTTCCCGCTGCAGAGTCAGCGGTGACGGAGTCGAGTTCGCTCAGGAAGCGGTCGATCGAACCAGCGCGCTTGGCCTCGTCGGACAGCTGCTCTCCGATGACCTTCTCCGCGAGTTCGACTGCAGTGCGTCCCAGGTCGCTACGGAGTTCCGTGACGATCTGCTGGCGCTGCGCAGCGAGCTGGTTGTGGCCTGCAGCCACGATCCGGTCGCTTTCTTCCTGTGCCTTCGTCTTCATTTCGGCGAGGATGGCCTGGCCTTGGGTGCGCGCTTCCTCACGGATCTGCGCAGCCTCGGCGCGGGCGTCGGCGAGCTGCTTCTGGTACTGCTCGAGAGCAGCCTTCGCTTCTGCCTGAGCCTCTTCGGCCTTCTTGATGCCGCCTTCGATCAGATCGCTACGCTGCGCCAACACTTCCTGGAACTTCGGGAGGATGTACTTCCAGAAGACGAAGCCGATGACAGCGATGCAGACCGCAGACCAAACGATGTCGTATGTCGCGGGGAGGAGAGGATTGATGTCCTCGCCTTCCTCCGCGGCCAAGATCGCGATGTTGGTTGCCATAGTGGATTAACCGAACAGGAAGCCGGCGACGATACCGATCAGCGCGAGCGCTTCGGTGAACGCGATGCCGAGGAACATGTTGGTACGGATGGTGCCCTGAAGCTCAGGCTGACGAGCGATGCCCTCGATAGCCTTTCCGACCACGATGCCTACACCGATGCCAGGTCCGATGGCAGCGAGGCCGTAACCGATTGCGCCGTAGCCGCCACCCGTGACGGTGGTTTCGGTGACTTCCTGTGCCAGGTACGCGAGGCTCATTTGATTTCCGTTCCCTTTCTGTTGCCCATCACCGGTCGGTGCGTGGGTCAGGTAGATCTTGGTCGTGCGGTCTAGTGAGAATCGGCGTGCAGATCAGTGCGAGTCTGCATGCAGGGCGAGATCGATGTACACCGCAGTCAGCAGTGCGAACACGTACGCCTGCAGACCGATGACGAGCATCTCGAACAGCGTGAAGCCGAAGCCCGCTGCAAGGGAGAACACGCCGAAAATCTTCATTCCCGCCGCGGCCTGGAAGAAGAAGAACTGAGTCGCGCTGAAGAACAGCACGAGCATGAGGTGGCCGGCCAGCATGTTCGCCATGAGACGAACGGTGAGCGTGAACGGACGGAGGATGAACGTCGAGATGAACTCGATCGGAATCAGAATGATGTGCAGCGCGGGCGGGACGTCCGGAACCACGACGCTGCTCTTGACGTACTTGAAGAATCCGTACTTCTTGATTCCCACGTAGTTGAACGTCACGTAGGCGATCAGTGCGAGCACGATCGGCATACCGATTCGAGCGTTCGGCGAGATGTTCAGGAACGGGATGATGCCCGACAGGTTCATGAACAGCACGGCGAAGAAAATCGTCATGATGATCGGCAGGAACCGCCTGCCCTGCTCCTTGCCGAGAATCTCGTCGGCGATCTGCACCTTGACGAAATCCAGCATGTACTCGATGCAGTTCTGCAGACCACGCGGAACGACCTTCGGGCTGCGCATGGCCACTGCGAACAGCACGACCAACACGAGGGTCATCAGGATGCGGATCAGCATCAGCCGGTCGAGTTCGAAGGGTGTGCCCTCGAACAGCACAGCGGGAGGAAAGAAGTCGGATAGTGACGGCGGGTGGAACTCCGCAGCCAGGTTGGTGACGCTCAGCGGTCTCTCCCGTGTTCGGGCCGCAGACGCCAAAGGACTGCGGTTCGATCGGACATTGACGATCTATCAAGTCGACGAGATCGGCTCGAGGTCGTCAGCAGCTGAGGCCTGGTCTTGAAAGGCCAGCGTCTGTCGGGTGTCGGCGACTCACGTCGACTCGGTAACTTTGCGGCCGCGTCTGTAAGCAATTTCACGCAGCTTCGGTTACCTGCAAGGGCTGTTCTGCACGCCTTTTGTCCTATTAGCGGCAGTCCTACCCTTACTTGGTCGGAACTTTATCAACACAACTACGACGTTGTGTAGGTGGGGCTACTTCTTGACCGATTACGACTGGTTGTCGTACTACGCCTTGTCGGATTCAGGATCGTCGACGTAGGGGGCCTTCGTACGGACGACACCGTATACCTCCGCGCCGAGAACCAGAACCAGTGCGGCGATCACCACCCCGGCAAGAGCTTTTCTGTTGTAGAAGTCCATGTCCTTCAGGACCGCGAGCACGACAACGGCAATCAGCATCTTCACGATCCAGCCACCGAGCAGGACCGCGCCTGCCATGGTCGGCGGAAACTTGGACGTCAGGGCAATGGACAGCGCCGTGGTGAGAATGAATCCCCCACCGAGTGCTGCACCGATGAGCGCACCCCACAAACCGGGAAGACCGGCGGCCAACGTGGCGACGACGGCTCCGAGAACCGTCAGCGCAAGAAGGCCGATGATTCCGTACCGAACCGCGGCTCGCATCGAGTCGGACTGATCGGGCACCGGAGAAGGAGAGAAGCTCACAGCCGCACAGACTACCCAGCCATGTCCGACTTCAGGCCCGACGGCCTCGCCCAGCAGACTTTCTGGTGCGTCTGCGCTGCCTGGCCATATCGAGACGGATGCTCGGCACGGCCGTCACCACCAGCGCGAACACCAATCCGGCAGCGACCAGCAACACCACTATTCGACGGTCGATCAACGACGAGCCGACGGCGCCGAACGCAAGCACACCGACCCAGAGGTAGATCACCAACACCACACGCCGGTGGGAGTGCCCGATCTGCAACAAACGGTGGTGCAGATGCATCTTGTCCGGGCTGAACGGACTCCGGCCTGCGCGCGTCCGTCGGATCACCGCGAGAAGGAGATCGAGGATCGGGATGAACATCACCGCACCGACCAGGAGCAACGGCGACAGCAGACCGAGGAGGTCGCGCGGGCCGTACGCGACGAGCGGGATTCTGCCCGACGCACTGGTCGCGACCGTAGCGAGCATCAGCCCGATCATCATGGACCCGGAGTCGCCCATGAAGATTCGCGCAGGCTGAAAATTGTGCGGAAGAAAACCAAGACATGCACCGGCCAAGGTCGCCGCGATGATCGCCGGTGGGTAGATACCGGTGTCGCCGCCCTGCTCGTGCAACAGCCCGACGGAGAAGACACAGATGGCGAGCGACGCGATCAAACCGAGCCCTGCCGCGAGGCCGTCCAGACCGTCGACGAAGTTCATGGCATTGACCATCACGACCGTCACCAGCACGGTCACCAGCCCGGCCTGGAGCTGATCGAGCACGAGAGTGCTACCGCCGTCCGGTCCCCAGGGCAGATAGACGATGTTCCAACTCACGCCCATCACGACGAGCACCCCTGCCGCCGTCACCTGCCCGACGAATTTGGTGAGCGCATCGAGTCCCCATCGGTCGTCGATGATCCCTACCGCGACGATGACGAACCCGGCGACGGCCGCAGCTCGGACGTCCTGGTTGTAGGCCGAGTCGAAACCACGTGCGAGAGCAGGTAGCTGCGACGCGAACAACAAGGCAACCAGCATCCCGAGGAACATTCCGGTCCCGCCGAGACGCGGCGTCGGCGTCACGTGCACGTCGCGGTCACGCGGAGCGGCGACGGCGCCGAACTTGACGGCGAGAACTCGCACACCGCCGGTCGCCAGGAACGTCACCACGGCAGCCGTGAAGAACACCAGCAGGAGCTCGCGAATCGGGACGCCTGCGCCCTGGCCGGACTGTGCGAGAACCTCGACCGTCATATGACGGGATACGCAGGCTTGCGTGCCACGAGGGTGGTGACCTCGTCCTTGACGGCGGCGAGTTCACGGTCACCGTCCGCGGTGCCTGCCTCCGCGCGGACCGCACGGGCCACGAGAGATCCGACCGCATTCATATCTTCTGCGTCGAATCCCTGAGTCGTCACCGCCGCGGAACCGACCCGGATGCCCGACGCCACCGCCGGCGGCGCAGGGTCGAACGGAATCGCGTTCTTGTTGAGCGTGATCCCGGCTGCGGCACAGCGCGCCTCCGCGGTACGGCCGTCGATTCTCAGATGCTGGAGGTCGAACAGAATCAGATGCGTGTCGGTCCCTCCCGACACTGCGCGCATCCCGGCGTCGACCAGAGAGGTGGACAGTGTCCGGGCGTTCGCGACGACCTGGGCTGCATAGCGCGCGTAACTCTCGGTCTGCGCCTCACCGAACGCGACGGCCTTGGCCGCGATCGTGTGCATCATCGGCCCGCCCTGACCGAACGGAAACACAGCCTTGTCGACGGCGCGCGCATGCTCCGCGCGGCACATCAACATTCCTCCGCGAGGCCCTCGCAGCACCTTGTGAGTGGTCGCGGACACCACGTCGGCGTACGGAACGGGCGACGGAATCGCCTTGCCCGCCACCAGTCCGATGAAGTGCGCCGCGTCCACCCACAAAATGGCGCCCACCTCGTCGGCGATGGCTCTGAAGGCCGCGAAGTCGAGCTCACGCGAGTACGCCGTCGCCCCCGCGACGATGATGCGCGGGCGGTGGACCAACGCGAGTTCACGGACCTCGTCGTAATCGATCAGTTCCGTGTCTTTTCGCACGTGATACGGCACCGCGGTGAACCATCGGCCGGAGAAGTTGACCGTCGCCCCGTGGGTGAGGTGTCCGCCGTGTGGGAGGCTCATCGCCAGAACCGAGTCGCCCGGCTGCGCAAAGGCTGCATAGACCGCGAGGTTCGCCGAAGCGCCGGAATGAGGTTGCACGTTGACGTGATCCGCGCCGAACAGCGCCTTCGCTCGTTCGATCGCAATGGTCTCCGCGCGATCGACGACCTCGCAGCCCCCGTAGTACCGCGCACCCGGGTAACCCTCGGCGTACTTGTTGGTCAGCACGCTCCCCTGCGCCGCGAGACCAGCAGGCGACGTCAGGTTCTCGCTCGCGATGAGCTGCAGACCGCCGCGCTGACGGTCCAGCTCGTCCAGGACGATCCCCGCGATCTCGGGATCGGACGCCTCGAGCGCCGCGAAGTCGGGTCCGTGGAAACGCGGCTCGGTCATGTCGAACTCCCCTGCGTCAGGCTCTCCGCCGTCACTCCGAGCACCTCGGCGACGGCTTCGGTCGCGATGGCGCCGGCGCGCAGGATCCTCGGCTGCTCGGACGTGAGGTCGACGATCGTCGACGCTTTCGCGTGCGCCGCGGGCCCGCCGTCGAGATACACCGCCGCGGATCCGCCGAGCTGATCGCGAGCTTCGACGACCGTCGTCGCCGGGGGTTGTCCGGAGATGTTCGCACTCGAGACGGCAAGCGGTCCGACTTCGCGGAGCAGTTCGAGCGCCACCGGGTGCAGCGGCATCCTGAGCATCACCGTGCCCTGCGCGTCACCGAGATCCCAGGCAAGAGACGGTGCCTGCTGCACGACGAGGCTCAGCGCGCCCGGCCAGAAGGCTCGGATCAGATCTCTGGTGCGCGGCCTGACGCTGCCGACCAGTCCGTCGATGGTGTTCCACGAACCCACGAGAACGGGGACCGGCATGTCGCGCCCACGGCCCTTGGCGCGGAGAAGATCGGTGACCGCGCTGCCGTCGAACGCATCGGCCGCGAGGCCGTACAACGTGTCCGTCGGCATGACCACGAGGCGACCGGATTTGAGTGCGCCTCTGGCTGCAGACAACCCTGCTGTTCGTGAATCGGTGTGCTGGCAGTCGTAGACGGTACTCACCTGTTCATCTTCTCACCTGTGTCTCCCGCGGTGCAGGACGCCTCTGCCGTGCGTCGCCTACCCGTCCGGCGGCAGCCGAGTGACGTCAGCTGTCTGCGGACACTGCGCGCGACGCAACGACGAACCGGGGACGTCCGGACAGGTCGGGGTGCTCGACGACGTTGCCGAACACACGGCGCTTCTCGAACAGCGCAGCGACACGGTCACCGTGAGAATCGTCGTGTTCGACGCCTACTCCCCCGCCGACCCGCAGCCACCGCGCGATGTTCTGGATCATCGGCTCGATGACCGACAGACCGTCGACACCTCCGAACAGTGCGAGATGCGGGTCGTGATCGATCACCTCGGGATCCAGCTCGGCGCCCTCCGGGATGTAAGGCGGATTGGCGACGACGACGTCGACGCGACCGTCCAGTTCTCGCAGCAAGTCGCGGTCGGTGACATCGCCGTGGTGGAGGGTGATGGGCGTGTCTCCCCGCTCTGCCCGCAGGTCAGCGTTGCGCCGAGCCCACGCGAGAGCCGACGGGTCGAGTTCGACGGCGTGGACCTGAGCGTCGGGCCTGGCATTGGCGAGCGCCAGCGCGAGTGCCCCCGATCCGGTACACAGATCGAGAATCACCGGCGGCTTGCCATCGACACCCTCGAGGAATGCGAGCGCCCACCCGAGCAGCAGCTCCGTCTCCGGCCTCGGAACGAAAACCCCCGGTCCGACCTCGACGTCGATGTTGCCGAGCGCCGTCGTTCCGGTGATGTACTGCAACGGGATTCGCTTGGCACGCTGTTCGATGGTGCGGTTGTAGGCCTCGACCACCTCGGGTTCCACGAGAGGGACCAGACCGAGCCGACCGCGCTCGACTCCCACGAGATGAGACGCGAGCAGCTCCGCGTCCACCCGTGGGCTCGGAACACCGGCCGCTTCGAGCGTCGCTGTTGCTTCGAGAATGGCCAGTCGAAGAGGTTTCCGGGTCACGGTTACAGCCTGCCACGTCCCGCCGGCCACCCACGCGACGGTCAGATTCGCTTCAGCAGTTCGGCCTTCTTCGAAAAGAACTCGTCGTCCGTGAGGATCCCTTTGCCGTGCAGTGCCGCCAACGCCTCGATGGCCGCCGTGATCTCGTCCAGATTCGTCGACGGTGGCGCTACCGGGCTCGTCGTGGGCGCGCAATCTGGTGCGGAACCGAAATTCGAATCGGCCTGCGCGGGATCCGCCAGCGGAAGACTTGCCGCGGTGAACGTTCCGTACTGGCTGGCGAACTCCACCGAGCCTGGACTCCCGCCCTGCTGTTGCTGAACACCGCCGATCGAGTGGTCGAGAGTGTCGTACACCGACAACCGTCCACCGACCAGAACAGCGAGCCGCCGCGCAGCAGGAAAATACGCGTACTGCGAACCGTTCTGACCGCCGCTCGAACTGGGGCTTCCGAGGTCGCTCGGCCACCAGTTCCCGCCGAAACCCTGGTTCGACGGCAGCGGCGGATAGATCTGGTGCGAGGCCAGAAGCTCGGACAAATCACGGCACAAACCGTCGACGCGAGCTTTGAGACCGTGATCGAACATGTTGCCGACCATCGTCATTCCGCCGCGCATCCATTGGCCACCGCCACCGAGCTCGGGAATGTGGAACTGAGCCATCGATCCCCGGCCGGCATTCACGGCGTCGAGCATCGCCCGCACAGCGTCGGTGGACACGCCGTGACGAGCGGCCAGGTCCGCCACGGCGTCCTCGCCTGTGGGTGTGAGCTGCTGATGCATCGGTTTCCCCTTCGTGTGCCCGTGCGGTCTCGTGCAGCGGAACCTACGCGCTCACGACCACATCATTCTGCCTGCATCCGAGCGTCGCGGTCGGCCTTGCCCAGGGCGTCGAGGAGAGCGTCGAGCTCGCCGTCGAGCACCGCGTCGAGATTGTGAGACTTGAACCCGATCCGGTGATCGGTGATGCGGTTCTCCGGAAAGTTGTACGTGCGGATGCGTTCCGAGCGGTCGACGGTACGGACCTGGCTCGCCCGACCGGCCGCGGCTTCCTCGTCGGCGGCCTCTTCGGCGGCGGCCTGCAACCGCGCCGCGAGAACCTGCATCGCACGCGCCTTGTTCTGCAACTGCGACCGCTCGTTCTGGCAGGTGACGACGATGCCCGTCGGCAAGTGCGTGATGCGCACCGCGGAGTCCGTCGTGTTGACGCCCTGACCACCCTTGCCCGAGGACCGGTAGACGTCGATGCGCAGGTCGGTCTCGTCGATCTGGACTTCCTCGACCTCGTCGGGCTCCGGGTACACGAGAATTCCGGCGGCCGACGTGTGCACTCTGCCCTGCGATTCGGTCACGGGAACGCGCTGCACGCGGTGGACGCCACCTTCGAACTTCAGCCGCGCCCAGACACCGTCGAGCGGATCGCCCTTGGCCTTGATCGACAGGGTCGCATCCTTGTATCCGCCGAGATCGGACACGTTCGCATCGAGAATTTCGACGCGCCATCCGCGACGCTCGGCGTACCGGACGTACATCCGTGCAAGGTCCGCGGCGAACAGCGCTGATTCCTCGCCTCCCTCACCGGACTTGACCTCCATGACGATGTCGTCGCCGTCGTGCGGATCGCGCGGTGCGAGCAAATCGGCGAGCGTCTGTTCGAGCGACTCGACGGTGCGCTCGAGCTCCGGGATCTCGGCAGCGAACGACGCGTCGTCGGCGGCGAGCTCACGAGCTGCAGCCAGATCATCCGTGGCGGACACCAGCTTTCCGTGTACCGACATGATGGGCGCCAGCTCGGCGAAACGCTTGCCGGCCTTGCGCGCAGCGGACGGATCGTTGTGCAGAGCCGGATCAGCCAACTGCTGCTCGAGGCCTGAATGTTCGGCCAGAATGTCGTCGATGGCCGAAGGCTTCGTGGTCCTCGCCATGGTGTCGCTCCGCTCTGCTTCCCTGAAAAAGAATCGGTGGTGAAAAGCCGAACGCCCGCCCTGCAGACATCGCAGGACGGGCGTCGGGAGAGCAGCTAGCTGTCGGCTGCAGCCTTCTTGCCGGCGCGCTTTCCGTAGCGAGCCTCGAAGCGTGCAACGCGACCACCGGTGTCGAGGATCTTCTGCTTGCCCGTGTAGAACGGGTGGCACTGCGAGCAGACCTCGACGTTGATGCGCTCTTTGTCGGTGGTGCTGCGCGTCTCGAAAGTATTTCCGCAACCGCACACGACCGTGGTCAGCGTGTAGTCGGGGTGAATTCCTGCCTTCATGGTGTCCCTTTCATATGGTCGCCGGGTCGACCTCGCCGTTCGAGGACGTGAACCGGAACCGGACTCGGCCGTTCAGTATGCCAGATATGCGATTCGACCTGCTAATCGCTCACCGACAGTGGCTTCAACACGAACCCCTGTCGGCTTGTTCCCCGCCGTGAGTACTCATGTGTTCCAGAGGACACACAAGTACTCACGAGGTCAGTCGTCGAGCGCGCCCGGTGCCGTCTTCGACACCTGAATCAGGAACTCGATGTTGCTCTTGCTCTTCTTCAACCGGTCGATCAGCAGATCGATCGCCTGATGCGAATCGAGACCGGACAACACGCGACGCAGCTTGTGCAGCACCGCGGCTTCGTCCGAACTCAGCAGCAGTTCGTCCTTGCGGGTACCCGACGGGTTGACGTCGACCGCGGGGAACACACGACGCTCGGCGATCTTGCGATCGAGCTTGAGCTCCGCGTTACCGGTGCCCTTGAACTCCTCGAAGATCACCGTGTCACCGGTGGAACCGGTCTCGACCATCGCCGTGGCGATGATGGTGAGCGATCCACCGTTCTCGATGTTGCGAGCCGCACCGAGGAAACGCTTCGGCGGGTAGAGAGCCGTGGAATCGACACCACCGGACAGGATCCGGCCCGACGCAGGTGAACTGTTGTTGTACGCACGACCCAGACGGGTGATGGAGTCGAGCAACACGACGACGTCCTGACCTGCCTCCACGAGACGCTTCGCGCGCTCGATCGCGAGCTCGGCAACCGAGGTGTGATCGCCCGGCGGACGGTCGAACGTGGAGGCGATGACCTCACCGTTCACCGAACGCTGCATGTCGGTCACTTCCTCGGGACGTTCGTCGACCAGAACGACCATGAGGTAGCACTCGGGGTTGTTGACCGAAATCGCGTTGGCGATGGCTTGCAGAACACTCGTCTTGCCTGCCTTCGGCGGGCTCACGATCAGTGCACGCTGGCCCTTACCGATAGGCATGACCAGGTCGATGATGCGCGTGGTCAGGATGTTCGGCGTGGTTTCGAGCCGCAGACGCTGGTTCGGGTACAGCGGCGTGAGCTTGCCGAACTCGGGACGCTTGCGCGCGGCCTCGACGTCACCGCCGTTGACCGTGTCCAGACGCACCAACGGGTTGAACTTCTGACGCTGGTTGGACTGCTCACCCTCGCGGGCCACCCGGACTGCACCGGTGATGGCGTCGCCGCGACGAAGACCGTTCTTGCGCACCAGGTTCATCGACACGTACACGTCGTTCGGGCCCGCCAGGTAGCCGGACGTACGCACGAATGCGTAGTTGTCCAGGACATCGAGGATGCCCGCTACCGGCTGAAGAACATCGTCCTCGCGGATCTCGGGCTCGCGCTCGTTACCACCGCCGCCTTCGCCGCGGTCACGACCACGTCGACGCTCACGGAACCGACGGCCCCTGCGTCCGCGACCGTCGCCGTCGTCCTCGGCGTTGTCCCGGTTGTCCCGTCCGTCACGCGGACCGTTGCCGCGGTCCTCGGAACGGTTGTCGTTCTGGTTCTGATTGCGATTGCGGTTCCGGCCGTTCTCGCCGCGCGAGTTCTCCCGGTTGCCGTCACGGCTCTCCCGGTTGCCGTCGCGGCTGTCCCGGCTGCCGTCACCACGGTTGTTGTCGCGGTTGCGGTCTCCGCGACCACCCTCGGCGCGGTTGCCCTCGCCGTCCTGGCCTACCGAATCACGACCGGGTGCGTCACCGCGGTTTCCGCGGGCACCGTCGTTGCCGTCGGCAGCGTTGCGGTTGTCGGCAGCGTTGCGGTTGTCGGCAGCGTTGCGGTTGTCGGCAGCGTTGCGGTTGTCGGCAGCGTTGCGATTCTCTCGGTCACCACGATCGGCGCGAGCGCGACGCGGTCGCGTCGACGAACCGGTGTCCGACGCCGGGGCATCGGGGGTCGATCCCGAGTCCTGCTGAGCGGCGTCCGAATCGACCGACTGCGAGGCGGTGTCGTCCAGCGGAAGCTGGTCGGGAGCGCCTGCTCGGCGGCCTGCGGTGCGTCGACCACGTGTCCGGCGGGGTGCCTCGGTCGAAGCGTCGTCGGACGCGGGCGCATCTGCTGCGGCCGGGGCTTCGGCTGCAGGAGCCTCGGCAGCCGGAGCGGCTTCCTGCGCACGAGCCTTGTCGGCTGCGCCTCGTCTTGTTGCCTTGGGCGCATCGGTCGTTGCTGACGCACCACCGCCCTGACGTGCAGAGATGGCGGCGATCAGGTCGCCCTTGCGCATGCCGGAAATGCTTTTGATCCCGAGTTCGCCCGCGAGAGTACGCAGCTCGGTGAGCACCATTCCGGACAGGCCAGCTCCGCGACGCGTCTTTTCGGGCGCAGAGATCAGTTCCGTATCGGTCACGGAGGTCCTTTCCTTCCCTCGCTCGCAGTCTGCGCAGCCAAGGGTTCGTTCCGTAGCTCGAATCTCTTTCGAGCACGGATATTGCCGTTCACGATCACGCCACTTCCGACGGACGACCGACCCGGAACCGCGTGAGAACCACGGTGGGTCGAAGCCGGCGACTTCCGGTCGCTCCGCAGGCTCCTCCCCCAGGACGACAATCGACTCGAGCGTGGAAACCCCCGAAAGCGATGACGTGATTGCCCTGGTGAAAACCGGCGTCTGAAGCGCACGATGTACGGACGACCCTCAGGATAGCGTCGATCCTCTCGGTCGGCAAGAAGCACCTACCGGCGAGTCACGACAGGTTTCTTCAGAACGTGCTGACGCCGTCGGCGACGTCGAGTTCGAGGACACGGAGGCCGTCGGCGACGGCCTTGTCCTTGAGGTCCTGCGGGAACGGTTCTGTACAGAGCGCAAGGACCGTCGGTCCGGCGCCGGACAGTACGGCCGCGATTCCCCTGGACCGAAGTGAAGCAATCAATTCCGTGGCACCCGGGAGCGCGCTCGCGCGTTGACCTTGGTGCAGCATGTCCTCGGTCGCGGGAATGAGAAGGTCCGGACGCTGGGTGAGCGCGACGACGGCCAACGCGCCGCGGCTTACGTTGAACGCTGCGTCACGGTGCGGAACCAACTCGGGCAACAGGCCTCGCGTGTGCGACGTCGACGATCTCTCCGCGGGGACGAACGCCACCACGTGGATGTCGGGGTGCACGGGCAGTCGCACCGCGGAGTACGTCCGCTGCGTGATGCTCGTGGGCTCGCTCCAGGACACGACGGCACCGCCGAGAACACTCGCCGACGCGTTGTCCGGGTGACCTTCGAATTCGGATGCGAGCTGAACCAACTGGGCGTCGGACAGTGCGAACGACGAGTCCAGTTTGGCCGCAAGACCGTTCGCTGCCGACAGACCGCCGACGACAGCGGACGCCGACGAGCCGAGCCCGCGTGAATGGGGAATCACGTTGGTGCACACCACATCCAGACCGTCGGCCCAGACGCCGGCGGCTTCGAGGCCCCGCTCGATGGCGCGGACGACGAGATGCGAAGGTCCCCACGGCACGTCGTCGGCACCTTCGCCCTCGACGTGAATACTCAGACCCGACGCCGTGGTGGTGACCTTGATCTCGTCGTACAGCCCGAGAGCAATCCCCAAGGTGTCGAATCCAGGGCCGAGGTTGGCGCTCGACGCGGGAACCCGCGCCGTGACCGTCAAGCCGTGCGGCAGTGTCGTCGTCATGGAACGAGACTCTGCCACTACGCCAACTCGAGCGCAGATGCCACAGCGACAGGGTCGACGGGAATAGGTTCGACCACGGGCATTCCGGACAGCGCGGTGTCCGGATCCTTCAGTCCATTGCCGGTGACAGTGCAGACGACGCGCAGGCCGCTGTCCAGCCAGCCTTCCTTGCGGGCTGCGATCAGGCCGGCGATGGATGCCGCGGAGGCGGGTTCGACGAAGACACCTTCGGTCTTCGCGACCAGACGGTATGCCTCGAGGATTTCCTCGTCGGTAGCCGCGCGGAAGGCGCCGCCCGACTCTTCTTTCGCGGCGACCGCACCGTTCCAGGACGCGGGCGAGCCGATCCGGATGGCCGTGGCGATGGTCTCGGGCTCCGAGACGGGCGCGCCGTGAACCAGAGGTGCCGCACCGGCGGCCTGGACACCGAGCATGCGCGGCTTCACCGTGGTGAGTCCGTCACGGAAGTACTCGGAGTAGCCCCGCCAGTAGGCGGTGATGTTGCCGGCGTTGCCCACCGGCAGCGCATGGACGTCGGGCGCGTTGCCCAGTGCGTCGCAGATCTCGAACGCAGCCGTCTTCTGGCCCTCGATGCGCACCGGGTTGACCGAGTTGACGAGGCCGATGGTCGGGAACTCGGCAGTGGTCTTGCGCGCCAGCTCGAGGCAGTCGTCGAAGTTGCCTTGTACCTGAATGATCTTGGCGCCGTGCATGACTGCCTGCGCGAGCTTGCCCATCGCGATCTTGCCCTGCGGGACAAGGACAGCGCAGCCCATTCCTGCCTTCGCGGCATACGCGGCGGCGGACGCAGACGTGTTGCCCGTCGACGCGCACAACACCGCTTCCTGTCCGCGCGCAAGGGAATCCGTCACAGCCATGGTCATGCCGCGGTCCTTGAACGAGCCCGTCGGGTTCAGGCCCTCGACCTTGAGATGGACTTCGCAGCCGGTCAGCTCGGAAAGACGCTCGGCGTGGATCAGCGGTGTGCCGCCCTCGAGCAGCGTGACGGTCTTCCAGTCCGGTCCGATTGCCAGACGATCGCGGTACGCCTCGATCAGTCCCGGCCACGGCGTATGCACGGTCATTCGGTGCCTTCCAATCTCAGAACACTGACTACAGAGGTGACGACGTCGAGCTTGTCCAACGCCGACACGGTTTCGGACAGAGCAGAATCGGCGGCGAGGTGCGTGACGACGACGAGTCTCGCCCCGTCACCCGAACCGGCCTGGCGAACGGTGGAGATGCTGACGTCGCGAGTCGCGAACTCGGCCGCCACGGTCGCGAGGACCCCTGGCTTGTCCGCCACCTGCATGCTGACGTAGTACCGCGTCGGGATGTCGCCCATGGGAGCTACCTTCAGCTTCGCGTACTTCGACTCCAGCGGGCCTCGGCCGCCGTAGAACTTGTTGCGGGCAGCCATGACGAGGTCACCGAGAACGGCCGACGCGGTCGGGGCCCCGCCTGCACCCTGCCCGTAGAACATCAGGCGTCCAGCGGCTTCCGCCTCGACGACGATGGCGTTGAAAGCCCCGTTGACGGTGGCAAGCGGGTGGTCGCGCGGAACGAGCGCCGGGTAGACACGCGCCGAGATGCGCTCCTTGCCCTTGGGCGTCGTGATGCGCTCGCAGATCGCCAGCAACTTGATGGTGCAGTCGAGCGAGCGAGCCGTCTCCAGGTCCGCCGAGGTGATCTTCGAGATTCCCTCACGGTAGACGTCGCCCGCGGTCACGCGGGTGTGGAAGGCGATGGACGCCAGAATCGCAGCCTTCGACGCCGCGTCGTATCCCTCGACGTCGGCCGTGGGATCGGCTTCGGCGTAGCCCAACCGTCCGGCCTCGGCCAGGGTTTCGGCGTAGTCGGCGCCGGTCTCGTCCATGGCGGACAGGATGAAGTTGGTGGTGCCGTTGACGATTCCGGCGACCTTGTTGACGCGGTCACCTGCAAGCGACTGCATCAACGGACGCACGACAGGAATGGCACCGGCGACCGCGGCCTCGAAATACAAGTCTGCGCGGGACTTCTCGGCAGCATCGGCGAGCTCGCCGGTGTACTCCGCGAGCAGAGCCTTGTTGGCCGTGACGACCGACTTGCCCTTCTCCAGAGCCGACAGGATCAGTTTGCGCGGGATGTCGATACCACCGAGCACCTCGACGACCAGGTCCACATCGTCGCGGGCGACGAGGGACTCGGGATCGTCGGTGAGCAGCGCGGTGTCGACTCCGCGATCTCCATCGACTCGCCGGACCGCGATGCCGCGAATCTCGAGAGGCGCGCCGACACGTGCGGCGAGGTCCTCGGCGTTCTCGGTCAGAATTCGGACGACTTCACTTCCGACGTTCCCGAGGCCGAGAACGGCTACTCCCAACGGCTTCGTTGTCATGGCTGCACCTCCAAGCTGAGCAGGTCTTCGAGTGTCTCTCGGCGCAGGACGAGCCGAGACTTTCCGTCTTTCACCGCGACGACGGCAGGTCGCGTCAACAAGTTGTACCGACTGGACATCGAGTAGCAGTACGCACCGGTTGCAGCGACGGCAAGCAGATCACCGGGGCCGACATCGCTGGGCATCCAGGTGTTCTTGATCACCACATCGCCGCTTTCGCAATGCTTTCCGACGACACGAGCGAGAACCGCATCGGCGTCGGAGTCACGCGAGACGAGTCTGCAGTCGTATTCCGCTTGATACAGAGAGGTGCGGATGTTGTCGCTCATTCCGCCGTCCACACTCACGTAGCGTCGACGAGTCTGCGCGTCGACGGTGACGTCCTTGATGGTGCCGACCTCGTACAGCGTCACCGTGCCCGGGCCTGCGATGGCGCGGCCGGGCTCGACGTCGATGTTGGGCACCGGAAGACCCACCAGAGCGGATTCCGTGGCAACGATCGACTTCAGCTTCGCGGCGAGCTGATCGACCGGCGGCGGATCGTCGCTGGGCACGTAGGAAATTCCCATTCCTCCGCCGAGATCGACCGTCGAGATCTGCGAGGTCTTCTCCACGCCGAACTCTGCGACCACATCTCGGAGCAGACCGAGCAACTTGTGCGCGGCGAGCTCGAAACCGTCGACCTCGAAGATCTGGGAACCGATGTGACTGTGCAATCCGACGAGGCGGAGATTGTCGGTCGCGAACACACGCTTGATCGCTTCCAGGGCCGAACCGTCGGCCAGGGAGAAGCCGAACTTCTGGTCCTCGTGCGCCGTTGCGATGAACTCGTGGGTATGAGCTTCCACGCCGACGGTCACGCGAACCAGAACGTCCTGGACCTTCTTCTCGTCCGCCGCGACTGCGTCGAGGCGGTCGATCTCGATCATGGAATCGAGGACGACATGCTCGACGCCCGCTCGAACACCGGCCGTCAACTCTGCGACGGATTTGTTGTTGCCGTGCATCGCAATTCGCTCGGCGGGGAAGCCCGCTGCGAGTGCAATACCCAGTTCACCGCCGGAACAGATGTCGAGAGAAAGACCTTCGTCCGCCACCCACCGCGCGATCTCGCCACACAGAAAAGCCTTCGAGGCGTAGTGAACCCGCGCGGGATCACCGAACGCCTCCGCCATCTCCCGTGCGCGAGAACGGAAATCGTCCTCGTCGATGACGAACAACGGTGTGCCGTACTGCTCGGCCAACTCGGTGACCGGCACACCCGCAAGCGTGACCACACCGTCGTCGCCGCGAGCAGCGTTGCGTGGGTAGACGTGCGCGGGAAGAGCCGTCATGTCCGAAGCGATCTTCGGGCGCTCGGCGAGCCCGTCCTGGGACCGCACGTCCGCGTGCTTCGGGCCCGCCGGATGCGCGCTCACATCCGCTCCGGTGCGCTGACACCGAGCAGGCGCAGGCCGTTGGCCAGTACCTGACGGGTTGCGTTGCCCAATGCCAATCGAGCAGTGTTCACGGGTCCTGGCTCCTCGTCTCCTTGTGGTAGTACTCGGCACGCGCCGTAGAACCGGTGGTAGGCGCCGGCCAACTCTTCCAGATACCGCGCGATGCGATGCGGTTCACGAAGGTCGGCAGCGCTGGCGACGACCCGCGGGTATTCGCCGATGGTCCTTATCAATTCGCCTTCCTGATCCTGCGTGAGGAGGCTCAGGTCCGGATCGTCCCCGCTGATACCCAGGTCGGCGGCGTTGCGCGCCAGGGACGCGAGCCTCGCGTGCGCGTACTGGACGTAGTAGACCGGATTCTCGTTGCTCGCGCTCGCCCACAGTTCGAGATCGATATCGATGCTGGAGTCCACCGACGAACGAACCATCACGTAGCGGGCCGCATCCACACCGATGGCCTCGACCAGGTCGTCGAGGGTGATGACGGTGCCTGCACGCTTGCTCATCTTCACCGCGACACCGTCGCGAACCAGGTTGACCATCTGGCCGATCAGCACCTCGACCGTGTTCGGATCGTCACCGAATGCTGCCGCGGCTGCCTTGAGACGGCCAATGTACCCGTGGTGATCCGCGCCGAGCATGTAGATGCACAGGTCGAAACCGCGCTGGCGCTTGTTCTGGAAATACGCGATGTCCCCGGCGATGTAGGCGGCATTGCCGTCACTCTTGATGACGACGCGGTCCTTGTCGTCTCCGTAGTCGGTACTGCGCAGCCACCACGCACCGTCGTCCTCGAAGAGGCTTCCCGAGTTCTTCAGGAACTCGACGCACTTCTCCACCGCACCGGATTCGAACAACGAGTTCTCGTGGAAGTACACGTCGAAGTCGACGCCGAATTCGTGCAGATCGTTCTTGATCTGGTCGAACATGAGCTCGACGCCGATCGACCGGAAGGTCTCGGCCTGCGGCACATCGGCCATGGCAAGAACCTCGGGGCTCTTGGCGAGCACCTGCTGCGCGATCTCGTGGATGTAAGCGCCTGCGTATCCGTTCTCCGGAGCAGGCTCGCCCTTGGCCGCAGCGATCAGGGAGTTGGTGAACCGGTCGATCTGAGCACCGTGATCGTTGAAGTAGTACTCACGTACCACCTCGGCTCCCTGAGCCGACAGGATGCGACCGAGTGCATCACCGACCGCGGCCCACCGCGTTCCCCCGAGGTGAATGGGACCCGTTGGATTGGCCGAGACGAACTCGAGGTTGATCTTGGTGCCGGTCAGCGTCGACGACGTGCCGTACGCGGCACCGGCGTCGAGTGCCTGCGCGACGATCGCGCCCTGGGCGTCGGCATCGAGACGGATGTTCAGAAAGCCGGGACCAGCCACTTCGGCGCTGGCGATCGACACGTCGGCGCTCAGCGCCTCGGCGAGCCACCCGGCGAACTCACGCGGGTTCGCGCCCGCCTTCTTCGCGACCTGCAGGGCGACGTTGGTGGCGTAATCGCCGTGTTCGGGGTTGCGAGGGCGCTCGACCGTCACCTTGTCAGGCAGGACGGATACGTCGAGGCCGCGGTCGGCGAGCACCGCACTTGCGGTCGCGCGTAGTAGTTCGGCAAGGTCGGCGGGAGTCACAGGTGTCTATCCTATGGTCTGAGGTGCCCGAGGTACGAGGCGCCCGTGGTCTGAGGCGGGGGCTGTCGGCAACCACTGGCCTGAGGCGACAACAGCCTGTACTGGCGGCACCTCAAAGCAAGCACTCAGACAAGGACCGTACAGTAAGGGCGCTCTGCGATCACAAGTAGTTTTGCGCACCCAACTGCACCTCCGACAACCGAAAGAGCGACGACAGCGATGCCCACGGGTTCCAACAACGGCGGTCCGGACAAGAAGTCTGCAGCCAAAGCCAACAAGGCCATCAAGGCTGCAAAGAAAAGCAGCGGCGTCCCTGCGACGAAGAAATCGGGCGCGCCCAAGAACCGCCAGGTCCCGTGGCTGACCGTCGGAGCCGTCGTCGTCGTGGTCGGCCTCATCGCGGCTCTGGCCATCAACCTTTTCCCGAAGTATCAGGACCGCGCCGAAGCCCAGCGATGGGAGCCCAGCGAGAGCAACCAGGACCCGTCGTCGAACATCGCCGACGTCGTGGTTCAGCCGTACGAGGCCGCCTTGCACGTGTCCCCCACGCAGCGCGTCGCCTACGACCAGACGCCTCCGTTCGGCGGCCCCCACGACGCGACGTGGGCCACCTGCACCGGCGTCGTGTACCCGGAAGCGATCCGCACCGAGAACGCAGTCCACTCGCTCGAGCACGGAGCCGTGTGGATCACCTACAACCCCGACGTGTTGTCCGAGGATCAGATCCAGGTGCTCGCCGACAAGGTCGACGGTGAGACCTACATGCTGATGTCGCCCTACCCCGGTCAGGAATCTCCCGTCTCACTGCAGTCCTGGGGACACCAGCTCAAGGTCGACAGTGTCGACGACGAACGAGTGAACCAGTTCATCTCCGCGCTGCGGCTCAACCGGTACCAGTACCCCGAGGTCGGTGCGAGCTGCGCGACCGTACCCGGTGGCGGATTCGATCCCGACAACCCACCGCTGTTCGACGCCTCGGCACCCGGACCCGACGCAGTCCCGATGGACGGCGCAGGCATCACACCCGACGCCAGCGAGACGGGCGCAACCGGTGGCCTGCCGTCGGACCTGCAGCTTCCGAGCGACCTTCAGATCCCGACCGAAGCACCGGCAGCCCCGGCACCCGCTTCCTGATGACTGCTCCCACGAAGCCGAGGGTCAGCAGGCCACAATTGGTGGCTCTGCTGGCCCTCGGCGTCGTCGCCGCAGTCGCAATCGGGTTCGCTCTGGGATTCTTGGCACGAACGAACTTCCTCGGTGGAAACGACAACGTTCCTGCATCCGATTCGGTGGACGTCGGCTTCGCGCAGGACATGTCGGTGCACCACAATCAAGCCATCGACATGTCGTCGATCGCTATGACCAATGCCACCGACCCGCTCGTCCGTAACCTCGCGTTCGACATGCTCACGTCGCAGCAGAACCAGGTCGGCCAGATGCAGGGTTGGCTCGCCATCTGGGACCGCTCCCCCGTCGGGACCGACGGCTACATGGGCTGGATGACCGGTGACGAACACGGCCACTCGATGGCCGGAATGTCAGCCGGCTCCGACGGATCCGAGACGACGGGGCCCGTCGCGGCAATGCCGGGAATGGCCACCAGCGACGAACTTGCCGCCCTCCGCCAGGCAACCGGACCGGCCGTCGACGTCATGTTCCTGCAACTGATGCTGCGTCACCACCAGGGTGGACTCTCGATGATGGAATACGCGGCGGATCACGCTGAAACTCCTGCACTCGTTCGTCTCGCTCAGTCGATGATCTCGACTCAGGAAAGCGAATCCACCCTGATGACACAGATGCTCGCCGACAAAGGTGCTCAGCCCCTCGGTACTAACTGAGAGTCGGCGAGTACGTCCAGTCCGCGACCTCGGGCATGTCCTCCATGTGCTCGACGACGTAGGTCGCATGCCGCTCGAGTTGGGCGTTGCAGTACGACACCAGTTCTGCGCCGCGCTCCGGTACCCGCCTCGACCGACGCAGGGCCTCGAGCACAAGGTGGTAGCGGCTCATTCTGTTGAGCACCACCATGTCGAACGGCGTTGTGGTCGTGCCCTGTTCGTTGAAGCCGCGTACGTGGAACCGATCGACCTTCGGCCTGCCGTGCAGTAGTTCGTGCACCGCGCGGGGATAGCCGTGAAACGCGAACACCACGTCGGTGTCCGCGGTGAAGAGATCGACGAACTTCTCGTGCGTGAACCCGTGTGGGTGGTCCCCCGGCGTCACCAGTGCCATCAGATCCACGACGTTGACGACGCGGACACGCAGGTAGGGAACCCACTCGGCGAGGATCTGTGCGGCGGCGAGGATTTCCTGGGTCGGTACGTCACCCGCTGCGGCGAGCACCACGTCGGGTTCGCTGGGGCTCCCGGCGGACTCGGTTTCCGTTCCCGCCCAGTGCCACACCGACGCGCCCGCGGCACAGTGCTCGGCCGCCTGTTGGAGCGTCAAATACTGCAGGTGAGGTTGCTTGTCCACGACGATCAGGTTCACGTGGTCCCTGCTGCGGAAGCAGTGATCGGCGATCGACAGCAGGGTGTTGGAGTCCGGTGGTAGCCAGATTCGCACGACCTCGGGCGAGAGCGGAATCGCCGCGTCGATCATGCCTGGTCCTTGATGGCTGAACCCGTTGTGGTCGTTGCGCCAACACGTACTGGTCAGCAGCACGTTGAGCGACGCCACCGGTTCTCGCCACGGCAGATCGGCGGCGTGCTGCAGCCACTTGACGTGCTGGATCATCATGGACACGCTCACCATCGCGAATGCCTCGTAGCTCGCGAACAGTCCGTGGCCTCCCGCCAGAAGATAGCCCTCGAGCCACCCTTCGCACAGGTGCTCGCTGAGTACCTCCATCACACGTCCGTCGGGTGAGAGGTGGTCGTCCCAGTCCTTCGTCGGGAGTTGCCAGCAGCGGTCGGTCTGCTCGAAGACCGCAGCCAAGCGGTTGCTCGAGGTTTCGTCCGGCGAGAACAACCGGAAGTTTCCTCCACCGTCGTCCGAGGTGTTCCCCGCGTAGATGTCGCGCATCAACTCACCGAGCACCCTCGTCGTCTCGTGAAAACCTGCGCCGGGCGACTCGATCGAGATCTCGTAGTTCTCGAGTGGCGGGATACGTAGTGGTTGCAGCAGACGGCCGCCGTTGGCGTACGGCGTCGACCCCATTCGTTTGTCCCCCGCCGGAGCCAGCGCGGCGATCTGCGGGGCAAGGGTTCCGTCGCCGTCGAACAGTTCATGGGGACGGTAGGACTGCAGCCAGGTTTCCAACTGCGCCAGGTGCTCCGGGTTGGTCCTGACACCGGACAGGGGCACCTGGTGCGCCCGGAAAGTGCCCTCGACGAGGACACCGTCGACGGTGTGAGGGCCCGTCCAGCCCTTGGGCGTGCGCAGGATGATCGCGGGCCATCGGGCACCGGTCTCGGGCTCACCGGTTCGAGCGGCGCTCTGGATCGCTCGGATTCTCCGATGCGACTCACGAAGCACGCGCAGCAGTTCCGGGAACACCACACGTGGATCGTCACCGGCCACCACGACGGGTTCCCATCCTTGCCCGTGCAGAAAGTCGACGATGTCCTCGTCGCGACTCCGGCCGAACACCGTCGGCCCCGCGATTTTCGCGCCGTTCACGTTGATGATCGGCAGCACCGCACCGTCGCGTCGCGCGTTCAGGAACGCCGGGAGCTTCCAGGAGCCCGCGAGCGGACCCGTCTCTGCCTCTCCGTCACCGATGACGCACGCAACCGTCAACTGTGGTCGGTCGAATGCTGCTCCGCCCGCATGAACAAGTGCATAGCCGAGTTCGCCGCCCTCGTGGATGCTGCCCGGCGTCTGCACGCTGACGTGACTCGGTATCCCGCCGGGAGCGGAGAACTGACGACACAAGCGTCGTATTCCGTCCGCGTCGCGGGACACGTGCGGGTAGATCTCGGTGTACGTCCCTTCGAGATAGGTCGACGCCACGAGGGCCGGTCCGCCGTGTCCCGGGCCTGTCACGTACAGCCAGTCGGTGTCGGTCTCGTTGATGTGACGGTTGAGCAGGGTGTAGATCATCGACAGGCACGGGCTTGTCCCCCAGTGCCCCAGCAGGCGAGGTTTGATGTGCGACGCGTCGAGCGGCTCACGCAGAAGCGTGTTGTCCTTCAGGTATATCTGCGCGACGGTCAGATAGTTCGCTGCCGACCACCACGCCAGGTCGAGATCGAGAGCGTCGTCCGAATACTCGTAGTCGGTCATGCCCTCGACTGTCCTCCTCTTCCGTTAACACCAGGTGCGATTTCAGGTGACGGTTGCAATGCGCTAGTCTTGGAGCCGCCCAACAGGCACGCCGGATACGTAGGTTTTCTTCGTCTCGGCGCGCCCCCGTAGCTCAGGGGATAGAGCGTTCGCCTCCGGAGCGAAAGGCCGCAGGTTCGAATCCTGCCGGGGGCACATATTCTTGCCGCACGGTGCAACAATTGCGCACATGTCCTCCGCCGAACTCGACGACATTGCAGCCGAGCTGTATTCCGTCGATCCGGCCGAGTTCGTCGCCGCTCGCACATCCGCTGCTGCCGCCGCCAAGGACTCGGGCAACCGCAAACTAGCGGCCGCGATCACCAAGCTCCGTAAGCCGACGACCGTCGGATGGATGGTCAATCTCCTGGTCCGCGAAGAACCCGAGGACGTGGCAGATCTGTTCGACCTCGGCGACAGGCTTCGCGACGCCCAGCGCCGATCGGCCGCCGGGGACCTCAGAGAACTGTCGGCGGACCGTCAGAAATCGATCCGCGCCCTCTCCGCCCGTGCCGTCGAGATCGCCGCCGATCGCGGACGGACCACCACGGAGGACGCGGCCCGCGAAGTCGGTCAGACCCTCGGTGCCGCACTCGCAGATCCCGATGTCGCCGAGCGTGTACGCGCGGGACGAGTGGTGACGGCCGAGTCCTACAGCGGCTTCGGCCCCGCCGTGCTGTCGTTGGCCCCGGAACCGACCACATCCACCGACACTGCCGAATCCGAGCAGCCGGACGAGGCGACGCACGAGGAGGACACAGAGGCAGCCGCCAGGGCCGCGGAGGTGCAAGCGGAGGCTCGGAAGCGATTCGACGAGGCCAGGGAACGGTTCGAGGAGGCTCGGGAGGACGAGCAGGCAGCCGAGAACGCCGCCGCTGTCGCCGACGCCGCAGCCGAGGCGGCGTCGACCCGGCTGACCGAGATCAAGGAGCGGTTGGCTCAGCTGCGCTCCGAGTTGCACGATGCCGAAGAGCACGAAGCCGACGCCAGAAAGGACGAGAAGTCGACCGAGCGCGAATCCCGCCGTCTACGAAGGATTCTCACCGATGCACAGGCACGGACGGCGGAGCAACGGGCAGCTCTGGACGAACTGGACCGTCAGGATTCCTGAGCACGAGGTACCTGTCCAACTCCGCGGCACCGGTCAGCATCGCGCGCCCGCGAGCATGGATCCGGCCGCGCCAGTCGTCCATCAGATCCGCAAGCGGTTCCACGCCGCCCGCGCTCCGAACGTGGGCGATCAACGGCGCGATCTGGCGCAGCGCAAACCCTCCTCGCCGCAGCTGCCGGGTCAGCTGCGCGTCGCGTACCGCGGACTCGGCGTAGACGCGATACCCCGTCTTCCTGTCACGGTGGGGTCTCACCAACCCCGCGCGCTCCCACTTGCGCAAGGTCGCGGGCTCGACACCCAGCTTGTGAGCAAGCGGGCCGATGAACAACCCGGCGGGCGTCGTTCCTGCAGGCTCCACTCCCCCTCGAGTCGTTCCTGCAGGCTCCACTCCCCCTCGAGTCGTTCCTGCAGGCTCCACTCCCCCTCGAGTCGTTCCTGCAGGCTCCACTCCTGCCAGAGCATGTTCGACCGAGCGCAGGGTTGCACGTTCTTCGCGCAGCTGTACGTGTGCGTCGTCGATCATCTGGAGCGCGGAGCCGACGTCACCGGAATTAACGGCGCACATGATGGCCGTCGACATCGCGTGGCCGTGCCCCGCAGTGAGAGCTCGGAACGTCCTCGAGGCTTGCGCGTGCATCGGCGTGTACGTCCGATAACCGTGCTCGGTTCTCGTGGCCGCGGGAAGTATTCCGGCATCCTCGTAATTACGCACAGCCTGCGTCGACATCCCGTGTTCGCGAGCCAGGTCGACGGGACGCAATCGAGGCTTTTCGGTGGTCGACATGGCAGGATCCTTTCAAAGCTTCAAAGGACGGTTCAACGATAGCGTTCACTGTATGCCTGCTTCTATCGACCACGTCGTCCATCCAGCCCAGGGGTCTTCCCTCGTCCAACTGCTGGGTACCCGGCCGCAACTGCTCGCCGTCGGAGAGCCGACCCACGGCGCTCATGGACTCCTGGAACTGCGGAACGACCTTTTCCGCGAACTCGTCGAGAACGAGAGCTACCGCACCATCTCCATCGAAAGCGACTGCCTGATGGGTCGATTGGTGGACGACTACGTCGTGAGCGGCGTCGGCACGCTCGATCACGTTCTAACACACGGCTTCAGCCACGAATGGGGCACGTTGGACGGAAATCGGCAGCTCGTGCAGTGGATGCGTGAGCACAACCGTCGGCACCCGGTCTCCGAGGCCGTCCGATTCGCTGGTTTCGATGCACCGCTGGAGATGGCGTCGGCAGCCAGCCCACGGCACGCACTCACCGAACTCCATGCCTACCTCGCCCGTTGGGTGCAATCGGATCTGATTCCCGTCATCGGTGAGACTCTGGATCGGTTGCTCGGTCCGGACGAGCGATGGACCGATCCCGATGCGATGCACTCCCCGTCACGGTCCTTCGGACGCAGTGCAGAAGCCATCGAATTGCGGCTCGTCGCAGACGATCTGGCGAGTCTCCTCGATATGCAGGCGCCACGTCTCCGCGCGGTGACGGCCCGCGAGTCCTGGTTCGACGCACACCTGTGTGCTCGGACCGCCATCGGTCTACTGCGCTACCACTACTGGATGGCGGACGGCTCCGCGGCACGCATGACAAGGTTGTGCAGCCTACGAGATTCCATGATGGCGGAGAACCTCCTGGCACTCGCCGAGCGGGGACCGACGTTGGTATCGGCGCACAACAGCCACCTCCAACGCTGGAAGAGCAGCATGCAGATGTGGCAGGGCTCGATCGAATGGTGGAGTGCGGGCGCCCTCGTCGACGCCCGGCTCGGCGCCGACTTCGCTTTTCTGCCGACCGCAGTCGGCACGATCGAGCGCCACGACGTCGGCCCGCCGTTGCCGAACACCGTGGAGGGCCATCTGTTTTCGTTGCGTGCCGGGCGGAGCCTCGTCGACACGCGCACCCTGTCCGAAGCACTGGGAACGGAGCGCCCCGACGCCCGCGTGTCACCGTGGTTCGGTTATGCGCCGCTCGACCCCGATCACCTCGTCGACAACGACGGCTTGCTTTTCGTCGACGACGCAGATCATTCGACCGGCTACGGTCCCGCGGGATCGACCGATTGACGATCCGGAACGACGATCGTCGTGATGGCCGTGATGTCGCCGGCGGGTATGGCGAAATGTTCGACCGTGGACAGTGTCGTGTTGTCGTCCAGTTCGATTCGGTACCGTGCGACGACGAAGGACTCCCACTCCTCGATGTCCACGTCACGTACTGCGGTGACGCGACGGTACCGCGACGACTGTTCCAGGTCGTCCCGAATGTGTTGCCCGCTCTCCCCGGTGACGTCGCCGTTCTCGACGCGTCGACATCCTTCCGCGAGGCGTAGTTTGGTGGCGTCGTGACTCGTCAAGGCCTTGATGTATTCGCGTGCCATCGCGACGCGCCCAGTGTCTGCTTTCCTCGTCGCATGCCGAGCGATGCTCGCCAGCAACGACTCTGCGAGTTCGGTGCGGCAGATCAGGAGATCCGGGAGGTAGGGATGAGACTGGTTGTACAGCAACGGCGTTCCGTCGATGCGTGAGCAATGCAGGCCTGCCGCGAGGGCAACGCCCACTGGCGCAGCCGAATCCCATTCCCACTGACCGCCCGAGTGCACGTACGCGTCGACGTCCCCGCGGACGACGGCCATCGCCTTCGCCCCGGCCGATCCCATCGTGACGACATCTCCACCGACGTCGCCGGCGACCGCTTCGATGTAGTAGGGCGGACGACTGTCGCTCACGACGAGGGTCAGCCTGCCGCTCGACGGTGCTCGCTGCCCCGTTTTCACCGTCGAATAGACGGCTCCGAGAGCAGGTTGGGCGACTGCGGACGCGGTCATCCCCTTCCCGGCCTCCCACAGTCCGACGTGGACGGCCCAGTCCGCGCGCCCCTGGATGCCGTACTCACGTGACCCGTCCAGTGGGTCGATGATCCAGACGCGTTGCGCGTCGAGCCGGGCCGGATCGTCGGCGGACTCCTCGGACAGCACGGCGTCGCCCGGCCGATCGGCACTCAATCTGGCCAGGATCAGCTGGTTCGCCTCGGCATCTCCGAGGCGGCCGAGCTCGCGGCCTTCCGTTGTTCCGTTCTCGCGCGCACGAATGTCGAGCAGCACTCTGCCCGCAGCCTGCGCAACGTCGGCCGCGAACCGCGCGTCGTCTTCGGGTGTAAAAGATGCACTCACGGGTTCACCATTGCACGATTGCGCTCGACCGTGTGGCGGAGGTGTGCGCAGCGGCCGCCTAGAGTGTCCACCATGGCTCCGACACGCTGGCAGACCGAGAACGACGAGGCTCAGTCCAGGAAATACGTCGAGAGGTTCGCTCGCCTCGAGGCTCGCGGCGTCGACATGCACGGTGAGGCACGGATGGTCGACGCGCTGCTTGCGCCGGGCAGTTCGGTCCTCGACGCGGGTTGTGGCACAGCGCGTCTCGGCGCGGAGCTCGCCCGTCGCGGACATCGGGTGACCGCAGTGGACCTCGACCCCGTGTTCGTCGATGCAGCCCGCCTGAACCCCGACATCACCGTTCACCAGGCCGATCTGACCCAGCTCGACCTCGGTGGGACGTTCGACGCAGTCGCCGCGGCTGGGAACGTGATGGTGTTCATGGAGCCCGGGACCGAACGCACTGCGGTGGAGCGGATCGCAGCGCATCTCACGCCGGGCGGCGTGTTCGTCGCAGGGTTCGCCACCGATCGCGAGTACACCGTGGGACAGTTCGACGACGATCTCGCCGCGTCCGGCCTTATCGTCGAACATCGTTTCGGCACCTGGGATTTGCGGCCGTGGCGATCGGACTCCGACTGGGCGGTCACCGTGGCGCGGGCGGCTCAGCTCCTGGCCTGAAGCTCCCGGCCTGAAGCTGGTCGGGTAGTGCATCGAACCAGTCGAGTGTCGCCTGCTCGTACCTGATCCCGAAATCCAATGTGGCCAGGTCGAAGACAGTCGCGCCGTCCGACACGGCGCGCTGCTCCCGATAGCGAGCCAGGGTGTCTGCGTGCCGACGTCGGTGGTCGGCCAGTATCCCCGCCACCCGCCCCGGGGCGAGATGCTCGCCGAACGCCAAAGTCAACAACAGCGGGTGTCGGATGTTCTCCTCACCGGGAGCCCGATCGATCCACCGGGCGAACTCGACCCGCCCGTCGTCGGTGATGGTGAACGGTTTCTGAGCCCTGGCACCGACCGCGCCTTCCTCGACCAAGCCTCGCTTCGTCAGCGCCGCGAGTTCTCGGTACACCTGACTCCGCGTGACGGTCCAGAAGCCGCCGATGCAGGCAACGGCAGTGGCATGAAGGTCCCAGCCGGTCATGGGGCCGCGATGCAGAAACCCGAGCAGTGACGCCGCGGTCGCGTTCAACGGTGGTGTTTCGGGCACACGTCATGCTCCCACACCTTGACATTCCACAGTGGTAGGTCGATGCTGGACACACCGACAGTCCACAATGGAACGTCAGTCCGGAGTTGGAGTGCAGATGCCGTACCAACCGAACGTCCGTGAAACGAACTCGAACACCCGCCTGTCCGACGCGCACCGCGACACCGCCGTCGACCTCCTGACCAGCCACGTAGCGTCCGGCCGCCTGACGATCGAGGACTTCGACGGACGCGCCGCCCAGGCCTACGCCGCCGTCACGCACGCCGACCTCGACGACGTGTTCCGCGACCTCCCCGCACCTGCGACCTCGAAGCAGATGGCCTCGAAAGCGGTGGCCTCGACACCGGTTGCCTCGACACCGATCGAGCCGCAGTCCCCGCAACGCCCACCGATGAGCCGCGAACTGCTGACGTGGGCGAGCGTCGGAGTCCTGTGCCTCACCATCTGGGCCGTCACCTCGGTCGCCACCGGGAACTTCCTCTACCCCTGGCCGGTATGGGTCATCGGTCCATGGGGAGCGATGCTGGCACTGCACCGGGTCACCGGCATGCCGATGGGCTGCACCAGTCGCTGACACGACGTCACGAACCGGGAATCACGACGACCTTGCCCGGCAGGTTCCCCGCTGCGGCGCGGGCGTGCACCGTCGCGAGGTCGCGCAGCGGAACTCGGTCGGCCACGTCGACGACGAGCTCGCCTCGGTCGACACGCGTCGAGAGTTCGGACAGTTGCGCGGCGTCGCTGCGGAGGTACATGTCGATGCCGCGAACACCGCGCGCCTCGTCACTCGGCGCGGGCATCCAGACCGTGGTGTTGACGACCACGCCGCCGTCCGCGACTCGGGTTGCCAGGGCGCCGAACAGGTCCGGCGTGATGGGCGCGAAGTTCACCAGAACGTCGACGGGCGTCGTCAGCGCGACCACGACGTCGACCGCCGAGTGGTCGACGACCTCGTCGGCACCGAGCTTCCTCAGGCGCTCCGTCTCCGACGCACGACCCGTCGCGACGACGTACGCGCCTGCCTCGTGGGCCAACTGCACTGCGAAACCACCGACGGCTCCGCTCGCGCCGTTCACCAGGATGCGCTGTCCGCGCTTCAGCTCGGCGTGATCGAACAGAGCCTGCCACGCAGTCAGTCCAACCACGCCGAGCACTGCCGAATCGGCGAGCGGAATCGACGTCGGCGCCGGAGCGAGCGCGTCGGCGTCGACGACCACGAAGTCTGCTGACGCACCGTCCGTGACGAACGGCAGGAATCCGATCACTCGGTCCCCGACTCGTTGATTGTCGACTCCGTCGCCCAGCGCGTCGACGGTTCCTGCGACATCGACACCCGGGATGTGCGGCAGTGTCAGTGGCATCGGCTCCTGCATGTTGCCCGCCCGGATACTTCCGTCGACACCGTTGAAGGTGGTGCCTGCAACGCGAACTCGAACCTGGCCGGCTGCGGGAACGGGAGTCTCGACGTCCTCGTACCGCAGAACATCGGCGTCGCCGTACTGGTGGAAGCGAATGGCCTTCATGGTATTGCCTTTCCTCGAACTCGAAGTGCTTCGATTTCGAAGCACACCGCAAAGCTAGCATTGTTGCGAATTCGAAGCAAGTCTTTCGAATCCGAAGCAGTTGTAGAGTGGCCTCATGCCGGAACAACCGCCCGCCCTCGACTCCGTTCAACTCGGCGCGTACTTCTCGCTCATGGAGGTCGCCGGCCTGCTGCGTCACGCGGTGGAGCAGCAACTGAGGGAGGACGGAGACCTCAGCTACGTGCAGTTCCAGTTGCTCGCTCGCCTGGCCCTCGACTCGCCGTCGGGCAGCGAACGCATGACCGACCTCGCCGACGGCGTCGTCTACAGCCGTAGCGGACTGACCTACCAGGCAGGTTTGCTCGAAAAAGCGGGGCTCGTGTCCCGCGGACCGTCGCCCGACGACGAACGCAGCGTCGCCGTCACGGTCACCGACTCCGGACGGGCGTTGATCGCCAAGGTGATTCCCGGCCACGTCGAGATCGTTCAGCAACAACTGTTCTCGTCACTGTCACCGTCGGACACCCGGGCGCTCGGAGAACTCCTGTCGCCGGTCCGCGATCACATGCGGACAGCACCCCCACGCTCGGCGGCAGCACGCCGGAAGCGCTGAGCAGAACCAGCGAGAAGCATGAGCCGGCGGACGAGGCAAGGTGAGAAAAGCGGAACCGCCAGGCATGACGCCTGGCGGTTCCTTCGAGCGAGCGACGGGATTCGAACCCGTGTAAACGGCTTTGCAGGCCGGTGCCTAGCCACTCAGCCACACCCGCATCGAGGACAAGATTGCCCCAGTGAACCCGATGTGACCATCGTTCTGCTCAGCGTGATTTCAAAGACACGGCAGACGACGGCGCCCAGGCCGGATGCCATGGGAGGATGGAGGGCATGTCTGCTTCGTCGCCGCTTCCACTCGATCCCATTGCAGAGGCCCATCGTCAGTGGACCAAGCATGGATGGGGCGACGTCGCCGACGGGATGGCCGCGGTCACGTCGTTGATGCGTGCGCAGCAGATCATGCTTGCGCGGGTCGAGGAAGTGCTGAAGCCGACTGGTTTGACGTTCTCTCGCTACGAGTTGTTGACGTTGCTGACCTTCACCAAGACCGGTGCGATCCCGATGGCAAAAGCAAGTGCGCGCCTGCAGGTCCATCCGACGAGTGTCACCAATGCGGTGGATCGGTTGGAGACCGCCGGCTACGTGCGCCGGACGCCGCATCCGAGCGACCGACGCACCACCCTCGTCGAAATCACCGACAGCGGCCGCGAACTGGCAGTCGATGCCACCGAGAAGCTCAATGCGCAGGTGTTCGGCAAGCCCGGTCTGGCGAAGGATCGGTTGACGTCGCTGGTGCGAATCCTGGCCGAACTGAGGCGCACCGCTGGCGATTTCGAGGACGACGGGGCCGCTGCGGCCTGGTGAATCGCGCTCGCTCACCCGTTTCATGATCAAATGGGCACTGGGGGTGGCGGGGGCCGCTCCCAGGTTGGAGCAAAGCAGTGTTGGTTGTGGGTGTAGGCGCGGGTGCACACGGTGCGCGCGCAATCCTGACGTATCTCGACAGTCCTCATCGAGCGCCGGTGGCGTCGCGCACCGTGCGTCGTCGACGAGGTCAGTCGTTGGTCTCCACGATCTCCGACGGGGTGTCCGCCCTGCACACCATCGCCGCCAAATTGTCTCTGCCGGTGCAGCATTCGGCCATCGCGTACCGATTGGCCGAGGAAGCCGACGCCATCAGCGCCCACCGTGATCCGCGCTACGCCCAACTCGTCCACGAAACCGCAGCGCAGCTGCGTTACCTTCGGTTCACCGGAACCGTTCCCGCGCACGGCTCGACAGTATTGTGCGATCTGGGGAGTACTGGTATGACGGTGTCCGTGCTCGACCTTGCCGCGGGCCACACCGTCGCCGCGCGTCGAACAGAGACGTTCTGCGGTGACGACCTGGACCACCTCGTTCGCCGACATCTCGCCGACCACGGAGTCCGGACGGACATCGACTCGTCCCGCGCACTCAAGGAGCGGCTCAGTGACGGCGGTGTGGTGAACGCGCGCGATCGCGACGGCGCGGGCCACCACGTACTGACGCGAGGGGACTTCGACGACATCATCGCCGGTCCGGTGCGTTACGCGACGATGGTGGTGGAACAGACGATCGAACTGTCCGGCACCAAACCTGCGTCGATCGTCCTGCTCGGTGGGGGCGCCAACGTCACGTCGATCGGCGCGGCCTTCGAGAAACGCCTGCGCCTGCGCACGGTGGTGCCGCAGCGCCCCGAGCTGGTTTCAGCCCGGGGAGCCGCATTGCTGTCCACGATCAGTGGTGCAACCGATCAGCAGTTCAGCGATTGACGAACTTGGCCGGACGCTTCTCCACGAACGCGGCCATGCCTTCCTTCTGATCCTCGGTCGCGAACGTCGAATGGAACAGGCGACGCTCGAACCTGACTCCCTCGGCGAGCGAGGACTCGAACGACCGATTCACGGCGTCCTTCGCCATCATCGCGACAGGAAGCGACATCTCCGCGATCGTGGTCGCGGTGGCGATGGCGTCCTCGAGCAGGTCGGCTACTGGGACGATGCGCGAGACAAGGCCGGCTCGCTCGGCTTCCTCGACCTTCATGTTTCGCCCGGTCAGCACCATCTCCATCGCCTTGGCCTTGCCGACCGCGCGGGTAAGACGCTGCGAACCACCGATTCCGGGAATGACACCGAGCTTGATCTCGGGTTGACCGAACACCGCGGTGTCGGAGGCGATCAGGACGTCGCACATCATCGCGAGTTCGCACCCACCGCCGAGCGCATAGCCGGATACCGCCGCCACGATCGGTGTTCTGGCCGCGGCCAGACGATCCCATGCCGTGAAGAAGTCGTCGAGGTACACGTCCATGTAGGACTTCGGCTGCATCTCCTTGATGTCCGCTCCGGCAGCGAACGCCTTCTCCGAACCGGTGATGAGGATGGCGCCGATGTTCTCGTCACGATCGAGTTCCTCGACGACCGAGACGACCTCGTGCATCAGCTGAGAATTGAGCGCGTTCAATGCCTTCGGCCGATTCAGAGTGACAATGCCGACCCGTCCACGACGCTCGAGCAGAATGGTTTCGAAGTCAGTCACTGCGCTGCTCCCGTCGAACGCTCACGAATGTCGTTGATGATGCCGGAGAAATCGACGTCGGTACCGCCGCCGGACGTCTCCTTGAACTTCGCGTAGATCTCGGCGGCCTGCAGCCCCAGGACTCCCTCGACACCGTTGTCGCGCAACGCGTTGGCAGCGAGACCGAGGTCCTTGTCCATGAGGGCTGCGGCGAAGCCCGGCTTGTAGTCGTTGTTCGCCGGCGACGTGGGGACCGGGCCCGGAACCGGGCAGTTCGTGGTGAGCGCCCAGCACTGACCGGACGCCGTCGACGCAACGTCGAACAGAGCCTGATTGCTGAGTCCGAGCTTCTCCCCCAGCACGAACGCCTCACTGATCGCGATCATGGACACGCCGAGGATCATGTTGTTGCAGATCTTGGCGGCCTGGCCGTTACCGGCCTGCCCGCAGTGCACGACCTTGCGGCCCATCACATCGAGAACCACTGCTGCCGAAGCAAAGTCCTCCTCCGAGCCACCGACCATGAAGGTCAACGTTCCCGCGGCCGCCCCGCCGACTCCGCCGGACACCGGCGCGTCGAGGCCGCGATGGCCCGCGTCGTCGATCAGCTTGTGCGCGGCGTGGGCGTCGGCGACATCGATCGTGGAACTGTCGATGAACAACGTGCCCGGCGCCGCCGCCGGCAGCAGATCCTTGTACAGATCGAGGACAAGCCGCCCGTTCGGAAGCATCGTCACGACGATGCCCGCATCCTTCACTGCTGCCACCGCAGAGTCGACGACGGTCACCCCGTCGGACTCGGCCTGCGCCAACGCTGCCGGGACCAGATCGAAACCCTGCACCGTGTACCCGGCCTTGACCAGATTAGCCGCCATCGGGCCGCCCATGTGGCCGAGACCGATGAAGCCGATCGTCTTCTCACTCATGCGTTCTTCTCCAGTCCCATCGGTCGTTTCTGCAGGCTCCACTCCAGCCCCAGTTCCCTGTCACCCAACGATGCGAAGTACCGATCGACGTCGGCGTCGGTCACGTCTGCGAGCGTCGCAGGCGACCACTTCGGGTTTCTGTCCTTCTCCACGACCTGCGCACGGATGCCCTCGACGAGATCGTGTGATTCGAGGCTCGCGAGCGAGACTCGATACTCTTCGTTCAACACCTCCTCGAGCGACGACGCCGTGGCCGCGTGCCGCAGCGAGCGCAGGGTCACCTTCAGCGAGACAGGCGATTTCGATTCGATGTCGGCCGCAGCTTTCTCTGCGTCGGGTACGCCGCTGCCGCGCAGTCCGTCCACGATGGCCTGGACACTGTCTCCTGCGTAGTACCTGTCGATCCACTCACGCGATGCATCGAGAGTCGACGCAGGTGCTTCTTCGGTGAACTCGTCCAGAGCGTCGGACAATTCACCGGATTCGAGAGCGTCGAAGAACTTCTCGAGATTCGCCGACGGCATGTAGTGGTCCGCGAATCCGGCGGCGATCGCGTCGCCTGCATCCATGCGCGCCGTCGTCAGGCCCAGGTGGGTGCCGAGTTCTCCTGGCGTCCGCGCGAGAAGGAACGTGCCGCCGACGTCGGGGACGAACCCGATCCCGACTTCCGGCATCGCGATCTTCGATCGCTCGGTGACGATTCGGACGTTGCCGTGAGCGGACAACCCGACGCCGCCGCCCATGACCACACCGTCCATGATGGCGACGTACGGCTTCGGGAATCGGGCGATCGCCGCGTTGAGAATGTATTCGTCGCGCCAGAAGTCCTTCGAACCGTTGCCGCCCTCTTTCGCATCGTGGTAGATCGAGACGATGTCGCCGCCCGCGCACAGGCCACGTTCACCGGCTCCCACGAGCAGTACGAGGTCGACATCGTCGGCGGTAGCCCACTGTTCGAGCTTCGGCGCAATCTGCTGCACCATGGCGTGATTGAGCGCGTTGATGGCCTTGGGGCGGTTCAGCGTGATCCGGCCGACCCCACCGCGGACGTCGAACAGGACTTCTGGTTCGGATCCGGTCACTGCCTCGGTCATGCTGCTCCCACTATCGAGCGAGCCACCACGACTCGCATGATCTCGTTGGTTCCTTCGAGGATCTGGTGCACACGAAGATCGCGGACGATCTTCTCGACTCCGTACTCCGCGAGATAACCGTAGCCACCGAGAAGTTGGAGTGCATCGTTGGCAACCTGGAATCCGGTGTCGGTGGCGAATCTCTTCGCCATCGCGCACAGTTCCACCTTGTCCGGCGCGTTCTGCTGCAGCGCATCGGCGGCGCGCCACAGCATGGTGCGTGCAGCTTCGAGTTCGGTCTTCATGTCGGCCAGACGAAACTGAAGAGCTTGGGCGTCGAGCAAACGAGCTCCGAACGCCTTTCGCTCCAACAGATATGCGACGGCCTTGTCCAACGCGGACTGAGCGCCACCGATCGAACACGCCGCGATGTTGAGCCGACCACCGTTGAGTCCGTTCATCGCGATGCGGAAACCGTCGCCCTCGTTACCGAGGACATTGGCGGCCGGGACGCGAACGTCCTCGAAGATGACCTGGCGTGTGGGCTGGGCGTTCCACCCCATCTTCTTCTCGTTGGCCCCGAAGGACAGGCCGGGCGAATCCTTGGGCACGATGATCGCGGAAATCCCCTTGGGGCCCGTACTCCCCGTCCGGACCATCACGACGTACACGTCCGACGTACCCGCACCGGAGATGAACTGCTTGACGCCGTTCAGCACATACTCGTCTCCGTCGCGAACAGCCCTGGTACTCAAGGCCGCCGCGTCGGACCCCGCACCGGGCTCGGTCAGGCAGTAACTACCCAGCTGGTCCATCGAGCACAATCCCGGCACCCACTGGCGACGCTGGTCGTCGTTACCGTAGGTGTCGATCATCCACGTCACCATGTTGTGGATGGAGATGTAGGCCGCGATCGACGGATCACCCGTCGCGAGCTGCTCGAATATGCGCACGGAATCGAGCCGCGTCAAGCCGGACCCACCGACGTCCTCACCGATGTAGATGCCGCCCATTCCCAGACCGGCCGCCTTGCGCAACACATCCACCGGAAAGTGCTTGTTCTGGTCCCACTCGACTGCATCGGGAGCGAGGAACTCGTCGGCGAAATCCCGTGCGGTTTCGTTGATCGCCTTTTCGTCTTCGGTCAGTGTGAACATGCGTCAGTCCATGTTGGGGATGACGAAGTGGTTGGCTGCCTGCTCCTTGGTGCCCGACGGCCACCGCTGTGTGACGGTCTTGGTCTTTGTGTAGAAGCGCACCGAGTCCGGTCCGTGCTGGTTGAGATCGCCGAAGCCGGAGCGCTTCCAGCCGCCGAACGTGTGGTACGCGATCGGCACCGGAATCGGGACGTTGACGCCGACCATGCCGACCTGCACGCGCGAGCAGAAGTCGCGAGCAGTGTCGCCGTCGCGAGTGAAGATGGACACGCCGTTGCCGTATTCGTGCTCGGTCGGTAGACGCAGTGCGTCCTCGTAGTCCTTGGCGCGCACCACGATCAAGACCGGTCCGAAGATCTCTTCCTTGTAGATGCGCATGTCCGTGGTGACCTTGTCGAACAACGTTGCGCCCGCGAAGAATCCGTTCTCGTGGCCCTCGAGCACGAAGTCCCGGCCGTCGACGACGAGCTCGGCTCCTTCGTCGATGCCGATCTGGGTGTAGTCGTTGACCCGCTTCAGCGCGTCGCTTCCGACGAGTGGTCCGAAGTCCGCGGCCTCGTCGTCGGAGCGGCCGATCTTCAGGGTCGCGACGCGTTCCTTCAGCTTGGCGACGAGCGCATCGGCGGTCTCCTCACCGACAGGAACGGCAACCGAGATGGCCATGCAGCGCTCGCCCGCGGAGCCGTAGGCGGCACCGAGGAGGGCGTCGGCGACCTGGTCGAGATCGGCGTCGGGCATGACGAGAGCATGGTTCTTGGCGCCACCGAAACACTGGGCGCGCTTGCCGTTCCTGGCGGCTTCCTCGTAGATGTACTGCGCGATCGGAGTCGATCCGACGAAGCCGATGGCCTTGACGCGATCGTCGTTCAGCAGCACGTCGACGGCGTTCTTGCCGCCGTTGACGACGTTGAAGATGCCCGGCGGCAAACCGGCTTCGAGGAACAGCTCGGCCAGCTTGAGCGGTACCGACGGGTCACGCTCGGACGGCTTGAGGATGAACGCGTTGCCGCACGCAATGGCCGGGCCTGCCTTCCACAGCGGGATCATCGCCGGGAAGTTGAACGGGGTGATACCCGCGACGACGCCGAGCGGCTGCCGCATCGAGTAGACGTCGATTCCGCCGCCCGCGCCTTCGGTGTACTCACCCTTGAGCAGGTGCGGGATGCCGACGGCGAACTCGACGACCTCGAGGCCGCGCTGGATGTCGCCCTTGGCGTCGGCGATGGTCTTGCCGTGCTCGCTCGACAGCAAGCGAGCGAGCTCGTCCATGTCGCGGTTGATGAGCTGCAGGAACTTCATCAGCACACGGGCGCGGCGCTGCGGGTTCCACGTCGCCCACTCGCGCTGGGCCCGCTCGGCGTCGGAGATGGCCGCCTCGACCTCGGCGTCACTGGCCAGCGGAACGAGCGCCTGAACCTCGCCGGTATTGGGGTCGAACACGTCGCCGAAATTCCCCGACTCTCCGGGAACGTGCTTGCCGCCGATGAAATGCGTGAGTTCGCGAGCCATGGAATCCGTCCTAACAGGTACGAGAATGAAGTGTGCTCATCCTATAGTCGGACTTCCACGTATGTCCAGCACGTGAGCGGGTCAGAGCCTGTCGTACAGCGCCCGCAGCTCGGCAACAGCGCGGCTGACCTCGGCCTCGTTGGACCCGTCGGCTCGGAAGACCTTGCGCAGGATCAGCGGGTCCAGGTCGTCCATCGCCGGCGCCGACGTCGGTTTCGGAAGAGCGGGCAGCCTGGCGTCGTCCCCGAACCAGTCTCCGGAATTCAGTTCGTCGTCGCCGTCACCGACACCCTCGATCAGTTGATCCAGGTCGACGCCGCGGAGCGTCAGAATGGTCGCGGCGGACGCATCGACGTGTTCGGCGGCGATGTACATCAACGCGGCCGCATGCTTGCACGGCCAACCGTCGTCCGGGCAGGTGCAGTCGAAGTCCAGCTGACCGCGGTCGTGCGGAAGAAGAATCGACGCCAGTGCCTGTGGGATCGAGTTGGACGCCAGTTCGGCCAACATTCCGGGGTTGGATGCGACGCGGCTCATCAGCGCCGAGATCTGACCGTCGGTCAGCGGATCGACGGTGATCGACGCCGAGAACGGTTCCAGCTGGCTGCCCTGGACCTCGCCGTAGATCTGGCCGCGTTCGACACCGAGGTTGAGTACTTGCCCCTGTCGCGCGTACGTCCGGCCACGGGCGATTCTGCCCGGATCGGCCAGGTCCTCCATGGCGGTGACGAAGTGCCTACCCCACCAGGTCTGACCGAATGCGCCTCGCTTGTTGCGGGCCTCGATGCCGCCCTTGGCTTTCCGACGCTTGCCGTACTGACTGAAGTCGACCATCACTCACCTACCGCGTCTTCGCTGAGACGGAACAGTTCGTGTAGTTCGGCGGTATCCATCTCGGTCACCCAGTTCTCACCGGTGCCGACGGCGAGGTTCGCGAGGTCCTGTTTGGAGTGCAGCATCGAATCGATGCGTTCCTCGACCGTTCCGACACAGAGCAGCTTCTGCACCGAGACGTTCTTGCGCTGGCCGATACGGAAGGCGCGGTCGGTCGCTTGGTTCTCGACCGCCGGATTCCACCAGCGGTCGAGGTGCACGACGTGGTTGGCCGCGGTGAGGTTCAGTCCGGTTCCACCTGCCTTGAGCGAGAGCATCATGATCGGTGGGCCGCCGTCGGTCTGGAAGGCCTCCACCATCGCATCACGCTTCGATTTGGTGACGCCGCCGTGCAGGAACGGCACGTCGGTGCCGAACCTTTCCGCGAAGTACGGCGCGACGATGTCGCCGAACTCCCGAAACTGCGTGAACAGCAACGCTTTCTCGTTCTCTCCGAGGATCGAATCGAGCATGTCCTCGACGAGGCCGATCTTTCCGGAACGATGGTGCCCGCGCTTGAGCACCGGAGAGCCGTCCGACAGGAAGTGCGCTGGATGGTTGCACACCTGCTTGAGCCTCGTCAGCGCAGACAGCACCGCGCCCTTGCGCTTCATCCCCTTGGCGTCGGCGATCTGGGCCATCATCTCGTCGACGACGGCCTTGTACAGGCCCGCCTGCTCGGCGGTGAGGTTCGAGCGCACCGTCATCTCGTTCTTCTCCGGAAGATCGGAGATGACGGCGGGATCGGTCTTGACCCGTCGGAGAATGAACGGAGAAGTGATGGCGCGCAGGCGCGTCACCGCGTTCTCGTCCTTTTCGCGTTCGATGGGAACGGAGAAGCGCTTGCGGAAATCCGTTGGTCTGCCCAGCATTCCAGGGTTGGCGAAGTCGAGGATCGAGCGGAGCTCGTCCAGTCGGTTCTCGACGGGAGTTCCGGTCAGGGCGATCTTGTGCTCGGCCGGAATGGCGAGAGCCGCCTTCGCCTGTCCCGTACCGGAGTTCTTGATGTGCTGCGCTTCGTCGAGCACGACCCGACGCCACGTCCGCTCCGCCAACTGCGCCCGATCGCGCGCCATCAGTGCATACGTCGTCACGACGAGATCGTGCGCGGAAATGGCATCTCGAAGCTCGTCACCGCTCAACCGCGCCGCACCGTGGTGAACCATCACGCGTAGGCCGGGGGTGAACTTCGCGGCTTCGCGCTGCCAGTTTCCGACGACCGACATCGGCGCCACCAGGAGCGTCGGCGTCGTACTCCGTTCGTGCGCGAGGAGGGTGAGTACCTGCAGAGTCTTGCCGAGCCCCATGTCGTCGGCGAGTACCGCTCCGAGTCCCAGCCTGCTCATGAACGCCAGCCACTCCACACCCCGCTGCTGGTACGGCCGCAGAGTTGCGTTCACGCCCGGTGGAAGCGGAATCGGCTCCGGGCTCGCTCCCGGCTCGAGCAGCGCCTTCGCCCATCCCGTCGCCCGGATGTCCTGAACGGTCGCCGGAGGCGGATCGGCAAGGGTCATCTCGCGCATCAACTTGCCGAGCGGGGTCCCGTCGCCGTGGTGCTCGGCGACGTATTTGGCGGCGCGGGCGAGTTGACCACCGTCGGCGAGCACCCACTGCCCGCGCAGACGCACCAGGTCACCCTTGGACACGGCCAGGCGATTCATCTCGGCCTCGGTGAGGACCATGTCGCCGAGCTGAAGTTGCCAGTCGTAGGAGACCAGTTCCTCCATGCCGACGGCTCGGTCGGCGGCGGCCTTGGTCACCGCAGGCGATTCCACCCGCAAGCGCATCGACGGATCCAGCCGCGTCCATGCCCGGGGCAGCAGCACCGTCGTTCCGGTCGCCTGTAGTGCCGTCGCACCGTGCTCGACAAGATCGATCACCACCGACGTGGGCAGCAGGAGATCGAGCGTACCGTCCTCCGACGGCAGATCCCGCAGCCGCGGGTACGCCGCCACGGCCTCGCCAAGCTTGCGCACGGCTGTGGAAAGCAGGGTCGCGTCGACTCGGCGGTTCATCGGAACCGGCACGGGCGCTTCGCCGTCGGCGCGCAGACATACCTGCAAGGTCCAGAACGCTTCGCCGAAATCCGCAGAATCTTCCGGCTCGTCGTCGGTGGGTTCGAGCAATCGCAGAACCAGCGACGGCTCGTCGACGGTGAGGGTTTCCCGCCACTTCTCCAGCAGAGTCGACGCTTGCTGAGTGCCTTCCACGTAGGGGTCGTCCAGAACGAGGGCCGACAGCAGCGGATGTTCCGGATAGGGTCTGCCCAGCACCGACCTGACGATGGGATCGGTCAGTTCGGCCAGCATGTCGTCCAGGATTGCCTTGGGTCTGTGGCCCGCACGCTGCACGGACGGCATGGCCGCGGCGAGTTCGCTGGCCCAGGCCCGTTGGCGCTCCCCGCCCACCAGACGCCACCTCGGCCACCACGTCCCTTCCAGTCGGACGAGCGAGGGTACGACTCTGCCTGCGCGCACCCACCGCTCGATGCCGTGCGCGACGTGCGCCAGATACTGCAGATCACCTGCGATCAGCGGATGCGGCGTGATCCTGAGCAGCAGGTCGGCAGCATTGAACGGTACGAGCGCGATCGCGGGAACGCTGGCCGTCGGGGGCAGCCCGCCATCGGTCGGCGGGAACGTGACCTCGACTCGGTGACGAAACGGTCTGCCGAGTACCTGCGCGAGCGCGGCAGGTAGAGCGGGCTCCGTACCGGTGGTGACCTCGTCGTCCCACAGTGCCAACCCGCTGCCGGGAGACCAGAGACCGTGAAGCACTCGTCCATCCAACCAGGGTGCTCGGTTACGGATGGGCGTGGTGTGCCGGTTGCCGCGCCGTGCGCGGGGTTCGTGCGACGCCGACGGGCGAGAAATAGCACACCTCACCCACCGACTACCGGACATTTGGCACAGTGGATGAATGATCGCTTATGGGTTCAGTGAGTACGGAGGTCCCGAAACCGAGTATTTCCTCGACGTGCCGATTCCAGACCCCGGACAGGGACAAGTGCTGGTAGCGGTGCATGCAGCCGGGGTGAACCCTGCCGATTGGAAGGTGCGAGCCGGCAACCGCAAGGACACCGTGCACACGTCCCTACCGGCAGTTCTCGGCCGTGAGGTGTCCGGCACGGTGGTCCAGGTCGGTACTCATGTGGACGGTTTCTCGGTGGGCGATCGAGTGTTCGGATCCACCGCGGCCGGTCACGGCGGGTACGCGCAGTACACGGTGTTGAACGCGTCCAGCGCCGCGCACAAGCCCGGTGCCGTGACGTTCGCCGCAGCCGCCACGCTGCCGGTCGCGGCAGGTACGGCTTACGACGGTGTCGACCAGCTGGGCCTCGCGAGCGGTTCGACGTTGCTGGTACTCGGCGCGGGCGGCGGGGTCGGTTCCGCCGTGCTGCAGATAGCCAAGGCGCGCGGTCTGAACACGATCGGCGTGGCCGGCACGGGCAAGCAGGAGTGGGTGTCAGGCCTCGGGGCTCGTTTCGTCCCCTCCGGCGAACACTTCGCCGACGCCGTGGACACCGTGGTGGACGGCATCTTCGATCTCGTCGGCGGGGACACCTTGAAATCGGCGGTATCGCTGACCAAGCCCGACGCACCTGTCGTCAGCGTCGCGGATCCCGTGCTCGCGACGTCGCTGGGCGGGTCGGGCGTGCACCGCAGGCGGACCACGGAGGCCTACGAAGCCGTGGCCGATCTGGTGGCCACCGGTGTGCTGACACCTCGGATCGACCAGACCTTCCCTCTCGAGCGGGCAGGTGAAGCACTCGCGACGGTGGAGCGCGGCCACGCGACCGGCAAGGTCGTCATCGAAGTCGGCTGAGCAACCACTGTCGGTGGGGTGCGGCACAATCGTGTCCGGATAGACCGAGTTCGACGATTGGGCGTGTGTGAAGAAGCTGCGTGTGGCGCTGCTGTTGCTGGTGGCCGCTCTGGCCATGACTGCATTCGGGTCCTGCGACAGAGCGTCGATTCCGGGTTTCTCGCCTCCTCCTCCAGCGCCGGGTAGTCCCACACGAGTGCAGATCGAGGATCTACTTGCGCGGGTACAGGTGGTCGCGGACAGGCCCGACAACCCGGGATACGAGCGGGGTTGCAAAAGCGGGGAGGGCTGTGTGTTCGGACCGGCGTGGACCGACGATTACGACGGGCCCGGCGGTCACGACGGCTGCGGTACCCGCGACAACGTCCTGGCACTTTCCCTCACCGAAGTGACGTTCCGTGACGGGACTCGGAACTGCGTGGTCACGTCGGGGGTTCTCGCGGACCCGTACTCCGGTGAGTCCGTCGCATTCGTCAAGGCCGACGCAGGCAAGATCCAGATCGACCACGTCTACCCACTGTCCGCGGCCTGGGACATGGGCGCGAACGCATGGACACCGGACAAGCGAGTCCAGTTCGCCAACGACATCGACTTCAACCTCCTTGCCGTGAACGGGCCCGACAACCAGTCGAAGAGCGACTCCACTCCAGCGCAGTGGCTACCACCCAACGCCGCGTACCGATGCTTCTACGCGGGCAAGTACCTGTCCGTCGCGGCGCAGTACGCGCTGCCGATCACACAGGCGGACCAGCGCGCGCTCTCGTCGGTGGCGCAGAACTGCTGAGAGTAAAGTCCGAACGATGTCCTCGCGCAGCTTCCTCGACCGTGAAACACAACTGTGCATGTCGCTCTCCGGTCGCCCGAGCAACATCGGTACGCGTTTCCACAACTACCTCTACGACGAACTCGATCTGAACTTCGTCTACAAAGCCTTCACGACGACGGATCTCGCTGCCGCGATCGGAGGCGTCCGCGCTCTCGGAATCCGCGGGTGCGCAATCTCGATGCCGTTCAAGGAAGACGTCATCGCGTCGATCGATGTGATGCACGATTCCGCGAGCGCCATCGAATCGGTCAACACCATCGTCAACGAGAACGGCGTACTGCACGCGTACAACACCGATTATCAAGCAGTCGCGAATCTGCTTGCGTCATCAGGCTTCTCCACCGACTACACGGTCTCGGTGACCGGTAGCGGAGGAATGGCCAAAGCGGTCGTTGCAGCACTTCGTGATTCGGGATTCACCCGAGGCACCGTCGTCGCCCGCAACGAGGTCACCGGTCCGGCTCTGGCCGCCGCCTACGGATACGAGTGGTCTGCCCGCACCGTCCATGCCGACCTGCTCGTCAACGTCACCCCCGTCGGAATGGCGGGCGGCCCCGACGCCGATGCCTCGCCATACTCCGACGAGCAGATCCACGGCGCCCACGCAGTGTTCGACGTAGTCGCCATGCCGTCGGAAACGCCGTTGATCGTGAAAGCCCGGGCCGCAAACAAGCCCGTCATCACGGGCGCACAGGTGATCGCGCTGCAGGCAGCCGAGCAGTTCGTCCTCTACACCGGCATCCGGCCAACGGACGAGCAAATCCAGCGGGCGTCGGAGTTTTCGCGGAGCTAGCCCGAAGACCGTGCAGGATTATTCAAAGGACAGTTTGCCCACCGTCAACTGACGGTGACAAAGGAGGGCCAGTGCAGACTGGTTACGGCGTGGAGATCAGTCGCCAGACATAAGGCAGATTTACCAGCGGAGCGCAGAGGGCCATCGCGCACGGCATCAGGGTCGGCCCTTCTTTCCTTGCTCACGGTATGGACCCCATGGCGACGATTCCGCCGACCAAGCTGGCCAGTGGCGCTCCGCTATGGGACGGTCGAGACACGAAACGGACGGAGGCCACGAGTGTCTCCGTATCCCGAGTTATTGCACACTGTCATCGACACGACCGATACTCGCGCACTTGCCGAGTTCTACCGGCAACTCTCGAGCTTGAGGCACCGAGCAGGCGACGAGCCGTCCGAAACCCCCGAATCCCAGCCAGGGTGGTTGGTGCTTGTGGACGCGAGCGGCGTCCGAAAATTAGCGTTCCAGCGCGTCGACTTGTTGCCGAGAATTACGTGGCCTGCGCACGACATTCCGATGCAGATACACCTCGACTTCACCGTGCGCAACGCCGCGGACTGCAACGACAGCGTCAGCGCGCCGAGTCACTCGGCTCACAGGTGATGTTCGATCGCACCGACGACGCCGAGGAGCCGCTCTATGTCTTCGCTGATCCATCAGGTCATCCGTTCTGCATATTTGTCGCGTGAACTCTGGCCTAGACGTTCCTGAGAACCGGCGTCAGGTATCGGATCAGGGCAGTTTTGAGTTCGGTTACGAGTTCCTTCTTTCTGGCGGTTTTCTTCTCTGCTGCAATGACGGGCATCATCCCGCGCGCGATCTGCAACGCGACCAACGTATGGAGCCGGAGACGCTTGGTGCTCAGGGCCGGGGCCAGCGCAGCGAGTGCCTGTTCGACCCGTGCGGCGAGTTCGTTCTGTAGCGGCACCACCGCTGCATACAACGCAGGCTGAGTGTCCGCACGCGAGAACAACTGCAAGAAAGCAGGATTGGCGGCGTTGAAGGCAACCATGTTGTCCACGGCCCGATCGACGAACTCCTCCAAAGTCTCGCCACTGCCATCCGGCGGTGGGTGCACCGCGGCCGACTGCGCCGCAGTCAGATCGACAACATACCGTTCCGCCAAGGCTTCGGCGATCTGCTCTTTGTTTCGAAAAAATTGATACAGCGACCCCGGCGAGATACCCGACCTGGCTGCAATCGCGTTCGTGGTTGCCGCATCGAACCCGACCTCACCGAACAACTCTTCGGCTCCATCCAGAATCGCCGACATACGTTTCAGGCCGCGTTCCTGACGCTTGGGGGTATCGGCGGTAGCCGACGGTCGAGCACTGTTCACCTGATCTCCGAATCTTCCCATGGACAAGACGAGTAACCACTCGTATTGTTTAACGCGAGCAACCGCTCGCATTCACGGTAGCAGGGGGATCTGCGATGCCCACACGATTCGTCACAACTCGCCCCGGACTGACCTTGGCATTGGCCGGGATCCTGTTCGTCGTGCTGACCGCCGTCGCGGCTGGAGCCATGAACGCACTGTCACTGAACCGATTCGAGGCCACGAACGCCCCCTCGGCATCGGCCGAAGCTGTATTGAACGATGCTCTGTCGACGGGAACGCCCAACATCGCCGTTCTGGTGACGCCGACCGGTGGTGGGCTCGACAGCGCCGATGTCGCGCGCGCCGGACTGAACCTGACCACCCTGGTCGGTGACTTTCCCGGCGTCGGTAACGCGTGGTCGTACTGGACCGAGAACGTGCCGACTCTCGCCGCGAACGACGGGAGCTCCGCGCTGATACTGGCGTGGGCGCCGGGCGACGCCACCCACGTGCGCCAAGAAGTCCTGCCGGCGTTGGAAGAGGCACTGGAATCGGCACCACTGCAGTCCGTCGAACTGGCCCTCGGCGGTAGCGATCAAGTCTTCCGTGCGGTCGCCGAACAATCACGCACCGACTTCCTGCGCGCCGAAATGATCATCGCACCGCTGGTCGTCTTGTTGCTGTGGGCGGTAGTGCGACGCCTACGCCTGGCGGGTGCCGTCTTCGCTACCGGACTGTTCTCCGTGGTCGGCACACTTGCAATCCTTCGAATTGTCACCCTCGTCACCGAGGTATCGACCTTCGCCGCGAACATCGCCCTCGTCATGGGCATCGCACTCGGCGTCGATTACGGCCTGTTTCTGATCTACCGATTCCGCGAGGAGGCCCGGCGCACCACGGACAAACGCGAAGCAGTCCAGCGTGCGACTACCGCAGCGGGGCGCACGATCATGTTCTCGGGTGCGACGGTCGCCGCATCCCTCGCTGTGCTGTTGGTCTTTCCGTTCCCGTTCCTGGCGTCCTTCGCCTACGCCGGAATAGCCGTCGTCATCACCGCCGTCGCCGCGGCAACGCTGGTCCTTCCTGCAGCTCTGGTACTCCTCGGACCGCGCGCATTACGACGCACCGAACGACCCGGTCACGAGCAGGACGGTAGCCCGGTGTGGCGACGGATCACCGAAGCGACGACCGGCCGGCCGGTCGTGTTCGCGGTCATTGGTGTCGTCGTGCTCGTTTTACTCGGCGCCCCGATCCTCGGTGCCCGATTCGGTGCCCCCGACGACCGGATCCTGCCGCAGTCGGTACCGGTGCGCGCACTCTACGACACCATCCGTGACGACTATGCCAGCGAAGACGCCGACGCAGTCCTTGTCGCAGCATCGAACACCGGCCCGGATCGGATCGCCCGATACGCCAGCGACCTGGCGGCACTGCCCGAAGTTCTGCGCGTCGACGGACCAATGGGCAGCATCGACTCGAGCGGAACCATCACCCCGGCCCCAGACACTGCCGTTCGCTTCGAGGACGATGGATCCTCCACCTATCTGTCGGTAGTCCCCACCCGCGAATCGCTCGACGACCGAGCTGGTTTCGTCGAAGCCGTCCGTTCCGTGGACGCACCGGCGGGGGTATTGATCGGGGGATCGCCCGCGATGCTCGACGACTACACAAGCGGAGTCACCGCCCGACTACCGCTCGTCGCCGTGCTCATCGCCGTGATCACGTTCGGGATCCTGTTCCTGATGACCGGATCGATCATCGCGCCGATCAAGGCCACCGCGCTGAACTTACTGTCGCTGACAGTCATGTTCGGAGTCCTTGTGTGGGGATTCCAGAACGGCAACCTCGCGGGGTTGCTTGGCTTCACACCGACCGGTGCGATCGAGCCCAGCATCCCGATCCTCATGTTCTGCATCGCCTACGGATTGTCGATGGACTACGAAGTGTTCCTGCTGTCGAGAATCAAAGAAGAATTCGACCGCACCGGAGACAACCGCCGCTCCATCATCGACGGCATCTCACGCTCTGCTCCCGTCGTCACCGCAGCAGCGCTGATCCTGGCCGTCTCGTTCGCCACCTACGCCACCTCCGGAGTGACGTTCCTGCAGCAACTCGGAATCGGCATGGCACTGGCAGTACTCGTCGACGCCACCATCATCCGCGCCCTCCTCGTCCCGGCAATCATGCAACTGACCGGACGCTGGAACTGGTGGGCACCAGGCCCACTCGCACGCCTGCACAAGCGAATCGGAGTCACCGAGTCCCCGAACGTGCCCGACCGCGACTTCCACCACGAACCCAAGACCTACGCCTGACCTACCAGCACCACCACACCACCGACCAGCATCGTCACACTCGGATGGAGTATCGCCATGCCCGAACACATACCGTTGCATCCCATCACCCATGCCGTTGCCGCCGTCATCGTCGCACTCATGTCCGCTGCCCTGATGATCGGAGCGCCCGGACGTTCTACAGCTCAGCCGGCCCCGCCCAACGTCGTGGACGTCCCTGTGTCCTTCACCGTTCGCAACGTCAACGACACTGCGGTGCCGTGCTCGGCAGACGGTCGAACCTCCACCGTACGAGGTCATCTCACGGCTCCTGCCGCCGGGATCGGGTCTGCTGTCACTCTCTACGAACACGGCATTGCAGCAGGCGAATGGTACTGACGCCTGCCTGTACCTGGCTATCACCACAGCTACGAGATGGCGGCCAGGGGCCAGACCTCCCTCACCATCGACAGGCTCGGCTACGACTCCTCCGACTCCCCGGCTGGCGGTGCTATGTGCGTCGGGTCCCAAGCGACAATGGCGCACCAGATCGTTCAAGCCCTGCGAAGCAGGACTACCAGTGGAACGCTCCCGGCTCGGCACCGACGTTCGACCACATCACGCTCGCCGGACAGTCCAACGGCGGCCAGATCGTCCAGATCGAAGCCTTCACATTCAACGACATCGACGCTCTCGTCGTCATGGACTGGGCAGACCGAGGCCTCACCCCCGAAGCCTACGTTCGCTTCTTCGCTACCACAGCCCGATGTCTGGCCGGCGGGTCTCCATCGGAACGCAACACCGAAGTAAGCGGATACACCTTCTACGACCAAGGGCGAACCGAATTCGTCACAGGAAATTACACAGACACCGAACAGCACGTCATCGACGCCGCTGCGCCATTTCAAAACCAGCACCCTTGTGGCGACATGCTGTCGCAAGGACCCGCAATTGCTGTGGACTTGCTCAATCTATCGAAAATCACGATTCCGATACTCGGTTTAAACGGGGATGACGACGCGCGCGTGCAATACGGAACCGAACATATTCGGTCATTCACAGGGACCCCCGACAAATACAGCGTGACAGTACCGAACGCCGGGCACTACATGGGCCATGCAAAGGACTACGTGCTCGAACACGCCCGCCAGTACGGGCAGCGGCTGTCGGTGTTCTCCGGCTGCATCTTCGCCTCCGACGATCCGGTGTACCGGGGTGTGGCGATCCCGCGGCGGTTCTTCAAAATTGCTGCTTGGCAACAGGATGTGGCTTTTGCAGCGACGGGGTACGTCCTCGATCAGACGCAGTCGCTGGGTCCGATCCTCGAACGTCCCGCCCGCGCCGACACTGCTACTCCCCCACTCGGTCCGTGTCGAACCTTCCAGGTCCCCATCGAAGACATTGCAGATGCAACAGGGCTGTCGATAGACCGACTCGTCACCGCGGACCGGTACGCCCTGCAGTCTGCCGCACGGCTCGAACAGCAGCGGTGGACCGAACTGTCGTCCTACGCTGACATCGTTGTGTAGTGCAGTAGCCGACTGCAGTCTTGGTTGACCTACTTGACTTGACCTGATTGACCTCAGTATCGTGGGTGACATGAGCACACCGCTGCAGGACCTCGTCGCCGCCGAGCTCGCCGCCAGCGGCCTCGACCAGACCGAACTCAACCCGAGTGATGTCGCGTATGTCGAGAACGGGATCCGCAGCGTGCTCTCCGGGCTGAAGGCACGCCGTGCGTGGGAAAATCATATCGGCGCGATCCTCACCCACAAGCAAGTCCTGGACGTGACCGGGTGGACGAAACAAGCCCTGAGCCAAGCAGTCCGCGATCATCGAGTGCTGCGACTGGTCGCCGCAGACGGGTCGGTGGGCTACTCGGTGACAGGGTTCGACGACAACACCCCTGCCCGGCCGATCCTCGGAATCAAGGACGTCCTGCGGGTGTGGGCGAGTGCTGATACGGGCGGGTGGATGGCTGCGTCGTGGTTGATGACCGAACAACCCGAACTCGGCGGACGCACCCCGCGGCAGGCGCTGCTCGACGGTGACGGACCGTCCGTCGCTGATCTTGCGCGCGCGGCGACCGAGCATCTCGCCGCGTGAGCGCTCCGCGTACCGCACTGCACCTACTCGCCCCTCCCCCACCGGATCACCTCCGCGATCGATTCCCCGCCTTCACAGTCAAGGCCGGCACGGAGGTATTTCGCTGCCACAGCGCAACTCGCGGGCCGTTGTGGTTCGCGAACGGCGGCCACGGACGCTTCGACCTCGCCGACGAGAATGGCACCTGCTACGCCGCCGAGTCCGAACAGATCACCCTCCTCGAAACATGGGGAGGGATGCGGGTCGTCCCGAGCAGCGAACTCACCGCACGCGCAGTCAGCCGGTTGGAGATTGTCGACACGCGGCCGCTCGCGGATCTGACATCGAACGCGGCAGCGCAATTCGGAGTCATCGCAGAGATATTCAGCACCGGGAACTACCAGCTGACGCAGCTGTGGGCAATCCGCCCTTCGCAGCGCAGGCTACGCCGGGATCCGGTACTGGGCGCGGCACGACCTCGCACATATGAATGCCTGCCTGGCTCTTTTCGGCACCGCTGGCGCATCATCGAGCGAAGTTTCAGGGAACTACGCGGTGACCGAGACCGACACTCTCTCTGAACGAGCAGACCTGATCGACGCGCTACAACGCAACACCGGCATCACCATTCTCTCGGTGCCGCCGTCTCTCTGACGCGACAATCGTATCGGTGCCGAGCATGATCAAGGTTTGTTCGACGACGGCTCCGACGAACAGATCGTCGGGTGCGTCGATGATCCGCTCGATCAGCCGCGGAAGTTCGTGCTCGCCGCCGCGCGCGGTGAGGCCTTTCGCGGCCGCGAACTCGAAGAACGTCTGGTGGAAGAAGCGGACACGCTCATCGACGGCGATCAGGACACCGCGAGCAGTCAAGGTTCGAAGGTCGCTGCGGAGTACGTCCTCGCCCGCCGGGTGTCCGCTTGCTGCAGCGACGTCCGCGGCGCGGCGGACGAGGTCGCCGATATGCGGTTCCGGAGTTCCCAGCGCCAGCATCGCGATCGCGAACATTCCGGCGGTCGCGGTGAGGTCGTCACCGCCGTCGATCGGCGTCTCCGGTCCGGTGCGGTGGTCCGCGGCAACTCGGCGTGCCCAGAACTGGGAGTACAAGCCGCTGACGTCGAGTTCGAGACTCGGAAAACGAGGCGCGGACAGGGAGAACAGCAGGCGTAGCAGCAGTGGGCTCGTGCACACCTCGTCGACAAGCAACCCGCGTGCGCGAGCGGAGGTGATCGCCGTCAGCGGGTCGGTGGGCACGGACGCATCGTCTGCGCAGAATTCCTCGGTCAAGACAGCGATCGCCGACGGCAATTCGCGCTCGATCGAGTAGGGCCCGAGGTGCACCTTCTGGCCCACACTCGCTGGCAGGTACGCGCTCTCCTGCGGTCTGGTCGTGGCCACCACCGGCACGCCGGCCCGGGTGAGCTGGTCGAGTAGATCGACGACATCGAGCCTGGTGGATTCGTTGTGCAGCAACAGATCTGCAGTGTCGAGTAGCAGTACGGCGCCGGGTTCGGTGACGACGGCTTCTGCGATGTCCGCAGTCGATGTGGTGCGCGATCCGTCTTCGCTGCGCTGCAACCAGGTCGCGGAGACCATCATCGGTCGGCGCTTACGCTCCTGCAGCGCACGGTGCAGCGACCACAGCAACGTCGACTTTCCGTGCCCGGCTTCACCGACCACTATCTGCGGGGTCACGCCCGGTAGCTCGAGCCGGTCGAGCAGCGCGGGTTCGATGCCGCGCGGGACGTACCAATGCTGATCGGCATGGCTGTCGAGCGGTTGGGCAGCAATGCTCTCGACGAGCCGATCCGACAGGCGCGTCAGCCGGTCCCAGTGATTGGAGCGAAGGAATCCGTGGTGGATGTAACCGCCCACCGCACCTGGCGGGCGCGGGACGATCTCGCTCACCGGTTCGGTGCTGCGACGCCCGGCAGCATCACCCGCAACACTGCGTCGACGACATCGGTGGCGGCCTCGTTCGGGCGGGTCAGGCATCGGAAGAGGACATTGTTGGTGAGCATGATCGCTACTTCCATCACGGGGGCATCGGCGGTGAATACCGCTGCCTCTCGTCCGCGTTCGAGAATCGGCACGACGGCCGAGGGGAGGTAGAGGTTTTCCAGGACTGTGGTGACTGTGCTGGGCTGCTGGAATTGTTCGAAACTGAGCGCCAACAGCATTCCCGAACTCATGGCTCGGTTGCCGATCACGAACTCCCCGATCGCGGTCAGGGTGCGGCGCAGCGCGACGAGGGGTTCGACCGCTAGTTTTTCGTCGGCTCGCCGGAGCCGGAGCACCCGGTCGAACTCGGGTTTGAGCGCAGCGACGATGATGTCGATCTTGCTAGGGAACAGTCGAATCAGATCATCGAGGCGGATCCGTGCGGCGCGGGCGATGTCGGCGAGGGTGACCAGGAAGTATCCGTGGTCGACGAAGAGGGTTTCGGTCGCTGAGATGACTTCGGCTTCGACGTCGCCGAGCATCGGATCGAGGGCGATGTCCGCCGCCACAGCGTCCGCGTCGGGGATCGACCGATCCGAATGCACCGGGTCGATCGCCCATCGCATAATCGATTCGGTAGCGGCGCCGACATCACCAGCGTCGATGGTGTCGGGTGTGAGCATCTCGCGTAGGGCCAGTCCGTCGAGGAGCGATCCCAGAATGGTCGAGAGCATCGTCAACGACAGTGGCTGCCGGACAGAACCGCCGCGTGCCTGCACGGCATCTCCGACCAACGTCCGGAAGTCGGTATCGAAGCGTTCGAAGTCGGGCACCACTGCTTTGCGGGCGCCGTCGTGGTCGCCGGCGAGAAGTACCGCGAGCATCCGCCGACGCATCAGGCCGGAGGTCATGTCGCCGAACACGCCGCTGACCTGCTCTGCGCGCGCAGATGCCGACCGGTGCCCGTCCGCGGACCCCGCGGCAGAGGGGAATCCGACGTACCCGATGGTGATGTTCTCGAGCAGGTCCTCGACGAACGCTTCCTTGCCGCCTGTGCCGCCGGCGCGGGAACTACCGGGGTAGGTGTTGTGGAAAGTTTGCTGCGACAGGCCGGCCTCGTCGACGACCGCCGAAATCGACAGAGCACGCACCATGTCGGTCATGTCGAGTCTGCCGAGAAGACGCGAGCCAGCCTGCAGCAGTTGCTCCCGAGGGGTCGGCTTCGAACTCATCTGGTAACCACCTCGATCGAGCGAACATGGACATCGAACTATAACCAATCGGCCGCTCCGACCGCAGAATGTAGTTCGAACTACACCTGAATGTAGCCGATACCCAAATATGGGCCTTGATATCGAGAGCGATTGTGTTGCAGTCGATCTGGAGACATGTTGAGATTGCGAAAAGCTTCAATCACCAGCTGCCTCGTGGCCCGTACAACGGACGCACGCGGCCGCATAGCGCTCTCGGACAACCCGCTCAACAACGGATCCTGGGTGCGCTTGTCCTCGACGCCGCAGTCGCCGATCCGCATCCCCAGTCGCCCCGTCAATGACGCGGTGCCCCGTTCGTGATGTCGACTCATGTCAAATTTGAGAGGTAACGATCATGGTTCTCACCGCTCCCCCGCCGCCGTCAGGCATTCGGCCGGTCACGCCCGGCCGCACCCACTCGCTTCGGTCGCCGCTGCGGACCCGGATCGTTCCCAACGCCGCACCGACCGCCCCTGGCCCGCAGGCGCAATACCACTCTGCGGCCACCCGCGCCGTTGTTCCCGGCCGCCCCGCGTATGCGAACGCCTTATTAAGCAGCAGAGAAATAGACGTTCTTCGGGCCTGGCTGTACTGCGACTCGAAGATCGGGGTCGCTGCGACCCTGCACATCGCGCTGGGAACGGTCAACACTCACCTGACCCGTATCCGAATCAAATACAGCGCAGTCGGACGGCCCGCCCCCACCAAAGCCGCGCTCGTCGCCCGCGCGCTGCAAGATGGAATCGTCGCGCTCGACGACCTCTGACGACCACCTCGCACCGGCGTGAGGAGCGCCCCTCGACCGCCAGCGCATAGGGGAGACGGCGTCGGTCAGTACAGTTTACGTAGGCAACGTCGGAGTGCTCACGGGTGACTGTGCGCGGCAGGGATTGGTTTGTCAGAAATCAGCTCTGGAAACAACAGCCCCCGCTGGAATGTCAGCGGTCGAAATCAGTTATTTTTCAGACGGTTTCAGTAGGTGACAGCACAGTCGAACCCGCGGCATGGCTCATCGAAACCATGCATGCCAGCGCGACGGCGGTGTTGCCCCGCCGTCGCATCCAGGTCGGCTCAGTCGCAGACCGCTTTGGCTGCATCCTCCGCGGTTGCGAGGGAACCGGTTTCGTATTCTCCGATTGCCGCGACCTTTGCCGCTGATGCCGATGTCGGGTCGAAGGTGTAGCCCAGCCATTCCTTTGCCAGGCGACGCGCGAGTTCGATTCCGATGACACGCTGGCCCATGCACAGCACCTGGGCATCGTTGCTGAGTACGGCACGCTCCACCGAGAAGCTGTCGTGCGCCGTGACGGCCCTGATACCGGGAACCTTGTTGGCGCTGATGGCCACTCCGAGACCGGTGCCGCACACCAGCAGCGCACGATCGGCCGACCCGTCGGCGATCATGCGTGCCGCGGTGACGGCCACGTGCGGGTAGGCGGTGTGCTCGTCGGTTCCGACGCCCACGTCGGCGACCGATTCGACTCGGTCGTCCTTCTCCAGATCGGCCAACAGTGCTTGCTTGTACTGCAGTCCGGCGTCGTCGCATCCGACGACGATTCTCAGCTTGCTCATGATCTACGTTCCTTGCTTCGTGAAGAGTTCGGCGACGGTGGCGACGCACATGCTGAGCGACACCGCGCCCGCGTCGGGGGTCCCGACGCTTTTCTCGGCCAGGGGACGTGCTCGTCCCACCTTCGGACGGAGTTCCGCGGTGCGCTGCGCAGCGTCACCTGCCACGTTCACTGCGTCGGACCATGCAGTTCGCCAGTCACTTCCTCCGGCAACGGCTTTCTCGACGGCGCCGACGAACGGGTCGAGAGCGTCGAGCATGGTCTTGTCTCCCAGCGATGCACCACCCAGGGATGTCAGGGCGTCGTACCCGGCTCGCAGTGCTTCGGCGACGGCCGCGTCGTCCGGTACGCCGTTGTTGCCCAGTCTGTTTCCGATGGCTGTCAGTGCGGCACCCCACAACACTCCGGATGTTCCACCTGCTTTCGCTGCCCATGCCGAGCCTGCGGCCGCGAGCACCGATCCGGTGCCGCCGTCTCGGTTGACGGCATCGTCCGCGGCTTCACGTGCAGCAGCCGTACCCTTCACCATTCCTCGGCCGTGGTCGCCGTCTCCCGCGACGGCGTCGATGCGGCCGAGTTCGTCCTCCGCAGCAGCCATTCGCTCCGCCAGGGCTTCGAGGGACGATGACACGAACCGAGCGCACTCCCGCGAATGTTCGTCGGACTCCGGCATTACCGCGGACGCAGCCTCGGCCACGTCGTCGGCCGACCGACGCTCCCCGGTATCTGCCGCGACGACTCCCTTGCGATAGGCAGGAGTGTCCGCCGGCGCGGTCCAGAACCTCTCGAGTTCGTCGTCGAGCCACATGACGGTGAGCGAGCAGCCTGCCATGTCGAGGCTCGTGACGAGTTCCCCCACTTCCGGGTCGACGACGGTGTATCCGTGCTCGCGCAGTCGACGCGACACCGTCTGCCACACGACGAACAGTTCCTCGTACTTGGTTCGGCCGAGCCCGTTGAGGATCACCGCGATGCGCTCTCCGCTGCCTTCGGGCTTCTCGGCGAGCACGCCATCGACGAGCAGGTCCGCAAGCTCGGCGGCCGTCGGCATGTCGTGGGAGGACACCCCGGGCTCTCCGTGAATACCGAGACCGAGATCCATCGTCCCCTTCGCCACCGTGAACAGTGGGTCCCGGGCACCGGGCATCGTGCAGCCGTCGAAGGCGACGCCCAGCGTGCGGGTGGCGTCGTTCGCGGCGATTCCGACCCGCTCGACACCGTCCAGGTCGTATCCCTCGTCGGCAGCGGCCGACGCGCACCGGAACACCGTGAAATCACCGGCGATCCCGCGCCTCTTGGCGATCTGATCCTTCGGTGCGCTGGCGATGTCGTCGGTGACCGCGAGGTACCGGGCGTCGATTCCCTCGGCGCGCAGCTTCTGCACCGCGAGACCGAAGTTCATGACGTCGCCCGCGTAGTTGCCCGTCGTCAGCAGCACTCCCCCGCCGCGCTCGACTGCACGCGCCACCGACGCGGCGTCGTCGGCCGACGGGGAGGTGAAGATGTTTCCCACCACGGCACCGTCGGCGAATCCACGACCCACCACTCCGCAGAACGCCGGATAGTGCCCGGACCCGCCGCCGACGACAACCGTGGCCTTGCCCTCGGGTGTCGCCGTCGCACGCACCACCCCACCGGGGACACCGACGACGTACCGCGAGTTGGCGTCGAGGAATCCGTCGAGCATGTCTTCCATGAACGACGCTGGGTCGTTGAAAAGCCTTGTCATGACTGGTCCTATCGGAGTCTGAGACCGGATTCGCGGTCGAACAGGTAGATGCGTTCGGCCGGAGCGGAGAGCGCGCATCGATCGTGGCTGCGGTAGCTTTCGCGTGCGGGGGTCTGCACCAGAAGTTCGCCGCCGCCTGCGACGGAAATTTTCGCCTGGCCGAACTCCATCAGGTGCTCGAAGTAGTCCACCGACGCAGCGATCTGTCCGTCACCGGCCACACCCGCGACGATCGACGCGTCCTGCGGGCGGATACCGACCTTGACGGATGTGCCGTCGGAGACATCGGTGACGTCCACCGACAGTGTGCCGTCCCCGATTTCGACGACACTGGACGTTCCCGAACGACGGACGACACCGTCGAGAACGTTGATCTGCGGCTCGCCGACGAACCCTGCGACGAACAGATTGGCCGGATCGTCGAACACTTCGTCGGGAGTGCCGAACTGCTGGATGACTCCGCCGTCCATCACCGCCAAGCGGTCCGCGAGGCTGAGCGCCTCGACCTGGTCGTGAGTGACGACGATCGTGGTGTACCCGAACTCGCGCTGCAACATCTTGAGTTCGCGTCGAACTCGTTGGCGTGCAGAGGCATCGAGGTGCGAGAGCGGCTCGTCGAGGAGCAGCACCGGAGGGTTCCGAACGAGGGCCCGCGCCAATGCGACGCGCTGCTTCTGCCCACTCGACAGTCCTGCCGGACGCAGCTCGAGCAGATCCTCCATCTCGAGCCGGCGAGCGATGGAGTTCACGAGCTCGTCGGCACCCTTGACCTTGCGGGCCTTCAACCCGTACGCGAGGTTCTCACGAATGGACAGCGGCGGGTACAGCGCGTAACTCTCGAATCCGACCCCGACCTCACGTTTTCCGGGCGGAAGGTCCGTGATGGTCCTGTCGCCGATGCGGATCTCTCCACTCGTGACCGTCTCCAGGCCCGCGATCATCCGCAGAGTCGTGGTCTTGCCGCATCCGGACGGGCCGAGGAGCGCAATCAGTTCACCGGGCTCGATGGTGAGATCGATGCCTTTGACGGCCTTGAACTCCTCACGCCCACGCGACGAGTAGGTCTTGACCAGGTTGTCGAGCGTCAGGCTCTGCGCGACGGTCGTGGTGTGTACGGCAGTCATCTACTGCTCCTTGCTGTCTGCCGCGCCCAGGCGACGAGTTTCGACGTCCGACGCCCCGTCGGTGCCGTCGAAGATGTGGATGTCCGACGCGTCGACCGACACGGTCACCGTCGCACCTTCGGTGATGTGACGTCCGCCCTTCGACAACGCGATGAGAGTGGTTCCGCCGAGATCGACGGACACCTCGACGTCGCGTCCGAGACGTTCGGCGAGTACGACGGTGCCCTCGAAGTTCACCTTCCCCGGCTGCGTCGACGCCTGCGCGAGCACGTCGACGTCGCAGGGCCGAATGCCGATGCGCGCGTTGTCCCCTCTCGACAGCATTGCCGGAGCGGACACCTCGATGCTGCTTCCCAGCACGCGCAGCGATCCGTCGTCGACGGTTGCGTCGTAGAGGTTGATCTCGGGCTGACCGAGGGCCTTGGCGACGAACGTGTCCGCCGGTGTACGCCAGATGTTCTCGGGAGTGTCCACCTGGACCACACGCCCCTCGCGGAGGATCGCGATGCGATCTCCCAGGGCGAGGGCTTCCTGATAATCGTGGGTGACATAGACGGTGGTGGTCTTGGACATCTCACCCAACTGCCTCAGTTCGACGCGCATAGCCGCGCGAAGCTTCGCGTCGAGGTGCGAGAGGGGCTCGTCCAGCAGGTAGACGTCCGCCGGACGGACCAGCACGCGACCGAGCGCGACACGCTGACGTTGACCGTTGGACAGCTCGCGTGGGAAACGCTTCAGCAGGTGGTCGATGCCGAGAGTCGTCGTCACGGACTTGATGCGTTCGGTCTGCTCGGCTTCGGTGTACTTGCCGGTGCGTCCGGACTTCAGCGGCGATGCCAGGTTCTCCGACACGGTCTTCTGCGGGTACAACGCGTAGCTCTCGAACGCCATCGCGACGTTGCGGTGGTACGGCTCGACAGCTGTCATGTCCGTGCCACCGATGTGGACGGCACCGTCGTCGACCTCGACCAGTCCTGCAATGGACTTGAGCGTCGTGGTCTTGCCAGCCCCGGACGGACCGAGGATGACGAAGAACTCGCCGTCCGCGATGTCGAGATCGAGTCCGTCGATTCCGATCTTCTTGCCGTACTTCTTGCTGAGTCCTTTGACTGCAAGCTGTGCCATCTAGGATTTCACCGCCCCGAACGAGAGACCGCGGACCAGGTAGCGCTGAATGGTGAGCGCCAGGATCAGCGGTGGGAGTGCTGCGATGACTGCTGCCGCCGCAGTGAGGTTGTAGTAGGCCTGTCCGCCACCACCGAGGTACTTGGTGATCGCGACGGTGACCGTGCTGGCGTTGCTGTCGGACAGGATGAGCGGGAAGACGTAGTTGTTCCACGCGAAGATGAAGGCCAGCAATGCAGCTGCAGCGATGCCCGGGCGCACCAACGGAAGAGCGACCATGACGAACGCCCGCGAGCGGGTGTACCCGTCGAGAAGCGCGGCCTGTTCCAGATCCTCCGGCAGATCCTGAAAGTAGGACCGCAGGATCCAGACGACGAGCGGCATGGTGACCAACTGCAGCACCCAGATCATGCCGACCTTGGTGTCGAACAACCCGATCTGGTTGTAGATGACGAACAGCGGAACGATGACCATCAGCTCGGGCGCGAATCGGAACGAGAGCATCTGGAACATCAGATCGTTGCTGCCCTTGTATTGCCAGCGACCCGCCGCGTAGGCAGCGGGGATGCCGATGACGAGCGAGACGATGACCGCGCCGCCGCAGTTGATGAGGCTGGTCAGCAGAGACGACGTGAAATCGACGCTGGTGAGGTCGGTTCCGCGCTGACTGAGCACGGTTCCGAAGTTCTCGAACGTCGGCGTGAAGGAGAAGTACGTACTCGTCTGCTCGGCGTCGGACTTGAGCGCCAGCAACACCATCCACACGATGGGGAACAGCGAGAACACGAACCACACCAGCAGTACGACGTCCGCGGCGACCGAGGCCGGGGTGAACCGACGCTGCCCTGGAAGCAATTCCTTTGCCATGATGTCAGTTCTCCGCTCCAGCGGCGCGCCGCTGTGCTTTGCCGAGCACGCTCACGAGGAAGCGCGCGGTGATGAACACGAGGATCCACAGCAGGAACATGTAGGTGCTGCCGCGGGAGTAGTCGAGGTTGATGATCGAGTCCTCGAACGCACCGATCTGCAACGAACGGGTCGCGACACCCGGCCCACCGGCCGTGAGAACCCATGGCACGTCGAAGAACTTGAGGTTGTCCATGAAGCGGAAGATCACCGCGACGAGGACGTACGGCCACAGCATCGGCAACATGAGCCGGCGGAACATGTAGAACCAGCTCGCGCCGTCGACCTCGGACGCTTCGAACGGTTCCTTCGGCAGGGAACGGATGCCGGCGAGAACGAGAATCGCGACGAACGGCGTGAAGATCCACAGGTCGACGAGGATCACCGAGAACAGCGCGTTCTGACTGCTCAACCAGTCGAACGTGTTGCCCAGTCCCAGAACGTGATTCAGCACACCGAACTGCGGGTTGAACATCAGCTTCCACACCACCGCGGCGATCACCGGCGCGATCATCAGCGGAAGGATCAGCACCTTCTCGAAGATGCGGCCGACGATCGACGACCGGTTGAGCAGCAGCGCAATGATCACGCCGATGACGGTCTCCACGATGGTCGCCACCACTGCGAACGTGCCCGTGACGCGCACGCTCGACCAGAACTGCGCGTCACCGAGAACGCTGGCGTAGTTGGCGAAGCCGACGAACACCGGGTTCGGGTTCACGGCAGCGTAGTTGAGGAACGAGTACCACGCGCCGACGAAGAACGGGTACAGAATTCCGACGACGATCAGGACGGCGGGAACCGACAACAGATACGGACGCAGCCGACGACGCCACCGCGGCACCTCGGGCTTGGCCGTGGAACCCGGAACAGGCGCGCCCGTCGAACGCGAAGGCTCAGTGCGCGTGGCCATGACGTACCTCTTTCTGAAAAGTCATCACAGGTTCACCTTCGAGGTGTTGGTTTTCGCCAGTCCGTCGAGCCGGGACTGAGCGTCGTCGCCGCCGTAGATGTCCTGGAGTGCCGACGCCCAGTTCTGCGTGGTGTCGAAGAACTTCTTCTGCGGAGTGAACTGGATCTTCGACTGGTCGATCACGGTCTCGAACGTCTCGAGATAACCCGCTTGGTCGGCGACCTGGTCTTTGAAGACACCGTCGAACACGGACTTGCGGACCGGGTCGGCGTAGATCCCGCCCTGAACAGCCTTCGACATCGCTTCCTTGCCCGTGGCCCACTGCATGAACAGCCAGGCTGCGTGCTTGTTCTTCGACATCGAGTTCATCGCGAGCGACCACGTCCACAGGTTCGTGGCGTAGCTGCCGTCGGGACCTGCAGGACCGGGGTACCACCCGATGTTGCCTGCCTGCGCCGATGCACCCGGCTTGTTCTTCGGGTAGGTCGCGCTGTCGGCGTCGAACACCATCATGGCTTTGCCGTCACCGAGATCACCGGTGGCGTTGGGGTAGTCGTAGGATGTCCACGACGTCGGTCCGGCCTTGTGCTGCATCTCGATCCACTTCTCGGTGAACGCAACTGCCTTCTCCGAGTTCATCCGGGCCTGCAACTCGCCGTTCTCGAAGACGTAGTCCTGCGCACCTTCGCGCGTGAACTGGGTCATGAAGCCGGGGTGAATCGTCGCCCACGATTTGGACCCGCGAGTCGCGATTCCGTAGCGGTTCTGCGAACGATCGGTGAGGTCGATGGCCAGCTGCACGAAGTTGTCGAAGGTGTCCGGCAGGGTGATGCCGTTGTCGTCGAAGAACTTCTTGTTGTAGGCGACGACATTGTTCTCGAATCCCCACGGCAACGCCCACTGACCACCGGTGCCGAGCGGTGAGCCCTGCTCGAAATCCCAGCTGGTCGACGTGCGCAGACCCTCGTAGATGTCCTCGAAGTCGTACTCGGCGCTGGTGGCCGAACTGTTCTGCAACCAGGGGTTCAAGTCCTCGAGCCACCCGGGCGGACCGTACTGCCAGATGAAGTACGCCCCCAGCATGAAGACGTCGTGCTTGCCTGTACCGCCGGCGAGTTCGGTGTTGAGCTTGGTGAAGTAGTCCGCCTCGGGCACCAGGTCCGCGTTGACGGTGATGCCGGTCAGCTGTTCGAACTCGGCGAGCAGCGGTTGGAACGACTGCTGGTACGGGTGCGGGGTCTGCAGGATGTTGAGGGTCGTACCCTCCACGGCCTTCCAATCGAACGACCCGCTCACCTCGCCGGCGCCGTTGACGGCGTTCACGCCACCTCCGACTCCGCAAGAGGACAGAATCGGCACCGACGCTGCAGCGACGCCTGCCAGTCCCATCGCGCGGAGCATGTCCCGCCTCGAGAATTGACGATAAGTCATGGGTAAGTCTCCAAAGTGCTTCGTGCAGGAGCGAATCAGGACGGGATCAGCGAAACCTTGACCGACTCTGCGCCGCTTCCGACGAGGTCGAGGCCCTTCTGGAAGTCGGAGAGCGGTAGTTGGTGGGTGCAGATCTTGTCCATCGGCAGCACGCCGGACTCGATCATGCGGATGGCCGCCGGCCAGCAGTACGGGCCGAGATGCGCGCCGAGGACGTCGAGTTCCTTGTCGTCGGAGATGATCGACCAGTCGACCGTGACATCGCTTCCGAAGACGCCGTATTCGACGTACGTGCCGAGTTTGCGAAGCAGGTTGAGTCCCTGCGGAACCGCAGTGGGATGTCCTGTCCCTTCGAGGTAGACGTCGGCGCCGTAGCCGTCGGTGAGGTCCTTGACGATCTTCTCGGCATCCTCGTTGCGGATGTCGATGACGATGTCGGCGCCGCATTCCTTCGCGAGCGCCAGCTTCTCCGGCTGCATGTCGAGCGCGATGACGTGTGCCGGGCTCTTGGCCCGTGCGCCGGCGATCATGCCGAGTCCGATCGGGCCGCAACCGGCAACGACGACGACGTCGTCGAACGTGATTCCCGCCCGCTCGACGGCGTGCAGCGAGCAGGAGAGGGGTTCGGCGAATGCTGCATGCGCGGCCGGGATGTCCTTGGACACCTTGTGTACCAATGCCTCTGCGGGGTACACCATGTAGCTGGCCATGGCGCCGGGAGTGCGACGCTTGAATCCGTACAGGTCGTGCGGCGCACACATGTGGTACTGGCCGCGCAGACAGAATCGGCACTCCCAACACGGCACGATCTGCTCGGACACCACACGGTCACCGACCGAGACGTTCCACCTGGCCGACGCCTCGTCGTCGATCACGACGATCTCACCCACGAACTCATGGCCGGGAATGACGTCGGTCTCGGCCCATGCGGGTCGGTTCTCGTCGCCCCAGAACTTCGCTGCGCCGTGGTAGCACTTCAGGTCGCTTGCGCAGATCCCGACGGCCTCGACGCGGACCAGGGCTTCGCCGGGGCCGGGTACCGGTACCGGCACTTCCTCGAGCCGGTAGTCCTCCGGCCCGTGGCAGACCACGGCCTGCATCTTCTCCGGGATTGTCGTGTCCGGCATCTATGACTCCTCGTTCAGCAGTTTCGTGTCCGCGCGGTCGTCGCGGGTGAGGCGAGACATTGCCTGTCGGCGATGTGTTGGCGCTCACATTAACGAAGAGGTATACATATGTCCAGAACGAATGTTCAGCAATTCAAACTCCGTGCACATATGTTCAATGGGATACTTCGGCCATGGCGATCACCGGATCTGCGAGCGAGAACCCCCTGTCCGGCCAGTCGGCCGACGGGAGCCATTTCGCGCCCACGCTGCTCTACACCGCGGCCAAGCTCTACTACGACGAGGACGCCACCCAGGCCGAGGTCGCCGCCAAGCTCGGAACCAGCCGCGCGACGGTCAGCAGACTCCTCTCCGAGGCGCGGCGCCAGGGCATCGTTCGTATCGAGGTCGTGCCGCCGAGCAACTATTCGCAGGACGATCTGGCCGAGAGCGTTGCGTCCGCACTCGGCCTCGAGTACGTCTACCTGTCGGCGCCCCTGCCCCCGGCCACGCCGTCGAAACCGACGGTCGATCTCATGGGTCGTTACCTTGCTCCTGCAGTGTCCAAGGCGCTCGCTGCGGTCGGGCTCGTCCCCGGCGACATCCTGTTGGTCTCCTCGGGAAGAACCGTGTACGAGGTGGCCCAGTTCGACCTGGACAGAATCCCGGGAATTCTGGTCGCTCCGACCGTCGGCGGCAACGACCAGCCCGAGGAGTGGTACCAGACGAACGAGATCACCAGACTGATCTCCAACAAACTCGGCGGACGAGCCAACTACCTGTTCGCACCCGCACTTCCCGGTGCCGATCTGTACTCGATCATCCACTCGGACCCGGCGATTCAACGCGTGCTCGAACTCTGGCCCCAGGCCCGGTGCATACTGATGGGAGTCGGGGCACCTCCCCTACTGCGCTCCGACATCCCCCGCTTCGTCCCGACCGATTCCGCATCACTGCGAGACTCTGTCGGCGACGTCTGCTCGCGCTTCTACGACCGCGACGGAAACTCCGTCGAGTTCCCCGGTTCCGATCGCCTGATCGCGGTAGAACTGGATGCACTGCAGAAGATTCCGGTGGGAATCGCGGTGGCAGTCGGGTCGGACAAAGTGGTGCCGATCATCAGCGGCGCGCGAGCGCACTTCTTCAACCGACTCGTCACGGACCCGGCGACCGCACAGGACATCCTTTCCCACATCACGACGCTCGACGAGGAAGACACGGCATGACACCTACGATCGACCGATCCACGACTCATGACCTCGACGGCAAACGCGTGCTGATCACGGGCGCAAGTCGCGGTATCGGCGCCGACATCGCGCAGACGTTCGCCGCGGCAGGTGCGCGCCTCGTTCTTTCCGGTCGAGATCGCGAATCGCTCGAACGCTTCTCTCGCACACTCGACACCGAGACCGCGATAGTCGTCGCAGACCTGTCGACAGCAGTGGGTCCGGACACGCTCGCCGCCGACGCCGTCGACGCATTCGGCGGCGTCGACGTACTCGTCAACAACGCAGGAATCTCCTACCCGGAAACGGTGGACGCACTCGACACCGCGCACTTCGACGAAGTGATCCAGGTCAATTTGAGAGCCCCGTCGTTGCTCGCAGCGCGTATCGGCCGAGCGATGGCCGACGGCGACGGCGGATCCATCGTCACCGTCGCATCGGCCGCGGCGCTACGACCACTCCCGGAGCACTACGCGTACTGCACGTCCAAAGCCGGACTCATCATGGCCACCAAGGTGCTCGCGCTCGAACTCGGCGGGCGAGGCGTCCGGGCCAACTCCGTCTGCCCCACAGTGGTCCTCACCGACATGGGCCAGAAGGTATGGGGCGACCCGGTGAAGTCCGCACCGATGCTCGCGCGGATCCCCTCCGGCCGATTCGCCGAGCCGTCGGAGGTGTCGGCGACTGCACTGTGGCTCGCCTCCGACGCGTCGGCGATGATCAATGGAATCGACATCCCGGTCGACGGCGGTTACCTGGTCAGTTGAGCGCCCGCGTGCACGATCTCTCGCGTCGCCGGGTAGAGCTGGAGCCAACTGGCATACAGGTCGTCGTACAGGGCTCGGTGTGCGGGATTCGGCGGGACCTCGGATGCCACGGTGGCCCAGTCGGTCTCCGGCGGCACCTCCCCCACGCCGATCGCCGCGAGCAGGCCATCACCGTAACTTGCGCCGATGGCCTGCTCGGTGACGAGCTGGGTCTGCCCGGTGATGTCGCTGAGCGCCTGCGCCCACACCGGACTCCGCAACCCTCCGCCGACGGCGACGGCCCGGGTGACCGGGGTGGCTGCGTCGTCGAACATCTCCAGAATCTGCCTGATACCGAAGGAGATTCCCTCGTACGCAGCCCGGAAGATGTGTCCCCTACCGTGCCTCAGGGTCAGTCCTGCCATCACTCCGCGGGCGTCGGCGTCGAACACCGGCGTTCGCTCGCCTGCGAGGTAGGGCAGGACCAACAATCCCTCGGCCCCTGCCGGAACAGCCGATGCCTCACGCATCAGCTCCTCGAAAGGCGCTCCACCGGTGAGCGTCTGAAGCCATGTGGTCAGTGAGCCGGCGGTGGATGTGCCCGCCGCGAGTGCGTACGTACCTGCCTGCACTCCCGTGGTGGTCCACAGCGCCGGATTCGTGTGGTAGTCCGCCAACACTTGGACGAGAAACATCGTCGATCCGTACATCAACATCAGATCGCCTGGATGCCGCACTCCCACACTGAATGCCTCGGCGTACGCGTCGACGGTTCCTGCCACCACGGGCGTGCCGACCGGAATACCGGACGCAGCGCTGCCGCGCGCATCGACATGCCCGACGACCTCACTCGGCCACGCCAACCGTGGCACCTCGAGTCCGCCCAGAATCCGGTCGAGCCAGTCCGCGTTCCAACCGAATTCACGTACCGAGTACAGGGGATCGCACTGACTCGCGGTGTGATGGTCCTGCACGTACTCACCGGTGAGCTTGGCGACGATGTAGGAATTGGATCCGAACCACCGTCTCGCGCGGTCGAACGCCTGGGGTTCGTTCTTGCGAACCCACTCGATCTTCGGCCCCACTGCCTGACTGGACAACGATTTACCACATCGCTCCAGAATGGCATCTGCACCGAAATGGTCTGTCAATTCTTCGATTTCGCGAGACGCCCGTGAATCGATCCCGTACAGGATGGCCGGCCGCACCGGACGCAGTTCGGAGTCGGTGAGCACGAGGCACGGCCCGACCCCGCTGATACAGACACCCGCGACCTCCGAACCCGACGGAACACGGCTCATCAGTGCCGACGCGATGGCACAGACGTCGCTCCACCAGACCGCATCCGCATCCACTTCCGCCCAGCCCGGGTGCGGTAACGACATCTCGTGGGCCCGCTGCTCCGACGCGAGAACCTCTCCGTCGGCGGTGACGAGGACGCCCTTGCTACTGCCGGTGCCCATATCGATTCCCACGAACAACTTCACGATTGCAACACTAACGGAGCACCTCGGCCGGTGGGACCGGTAAGCGCGCATCCACGATTACCGACGCATCGCCGCACAGGGCATCATTGCTGTTCGTGGCAGAGCCGACCCGATCGACACCGAACGCACTCCAACCGATCCTCGCGGGCATCGTTGCCGCGCTCGTCGGATTCACCAGTTCGTTCGCCGTGGTGCTGACCGGTCTTCGCGCGGTGGGCGCGTCGCCGACGGATGCAGCGTCGGGACTGCTGGTGATCTGTGTGACTCAGGCTCTCGGAATGATCTACCTCGCCCGGCGATATCGCCAACCCATCACCCTTGCGTGGTCGACGCCCGGTGCTGCACTACTTGCCGGGACCGGGGCAGTGTCCGGCGGATGGCCCGCTGCCGTAGGCGCGTTTCTCGTCGTCGGCGCATTGGTGATCACCACCGGGCTGTGGCCGCGTCTCGGCACGCTGATCACGTCGATTCCGACACCTCTCGCACAGGCGATGCTCGCGGGCGTCCTGTTACCGCTGTGTCTGAAACCGGTGACCGCATTCGCCGCTTCACCCGGAGCGATTGCACCGGTCGTCGTGGTCTGGCTCGTGCTGCAGCGTTACTCCCCGCGGTGGGCCGTTCCCGCCGCTTTCGGTACCGCAGCCGTCGTCATTACCGTCGATGTCGCTGTCGCGCAGCGCATTCCTCCTGCATCGGACTTGATTCCGCACGTCGCCTTCACCGCGCCGGACTGGACATGGCAGGCGATCGTCGGGATCGCGCTCCCGCTCTACATCGTCACCATGGCATCGCAGAACATCCCGGGCGTCGCTGTCATGAAGTCCTATGGCTACGACGTACCCTGGCGGCCCGCGATGGGGGTCACCGGCCTGGGAACGATGGTGGGTGCACCGTTCGGCGGGCACGCCGTCAACCTCGCGGCCATCAGCGCGGCATTGGCCGCGGCGCCGCAAGCACACCCCAACCCCGAACGTCGCTGGATAGCGGCATCATCTGCAGGCTGGTTCTACCTTCTCCTCGCTGCTTGTTCGGCCGCCGTGGCAACCCTCGTGTCCGTCGCGCCTGCCGGCGTGGTCGAAACCGTTGCCGGACTGGCGTTGCTGGGCACCCTCGCCGCCTCGCTCGCCGGCGCCCTGAAAGACGAGAACGGGAGGGAATCGGCCGTCCTGACGTTCGTGATCGCGGCGTCGGGCATCGGCATCTTCGGTATCGGCTCCGCGTTCTGGGCGTTGGTCGTCGGCCTCGTCGTTCGCTGGGTTCTCAGCCGAGGCCGATAGAGTCAGCACCCATGACCGCCTCCGCCGGCCAGCGAGCCGAACGCAACACCGCCGCCGAGTACCCGGCCCTCTGGCCGATCGCCACACGGTGGGACGACAACGATCACTACGGGCACGTCAACAACGTCACCTACTACTCGTACTTCGACACCGCGGTGAACGGTTGGCTGATGCACACCACGGGCGTGGACATCAGGGCTCTGGATGCCATCGGTGTGGTCGCCGAGACGTCGTGCAAATACCACAGCGAGTTGTCGTTCCCCGACGCCCTGCAGGTCGGCCTGTCGGTCGAGAAACTGGGCACCCGCAGTATCGTCTACGCACTCGCTCTGTTTCGCGAAAGCCCGGGCGACGAACTGCAGTTGGCAGCCACCGGTCGATTCGTCCACGTGTACGTGGACTCGCAGACCCGCCGCCCCGTCGCCATTCCCACCGAGATCGAAGCCGCCGCCCGCACTCTTGTGGCCGGGAGTGGAGCCGGCAGGAACGACCCCAGCTAGACCGGGAGTGGAGCCGGCAGGAACGACCCCAGCTAGACCGGGAGTGGAGCCGGCAGGAACGACCCCAGCTAGACCGGGTCTGACTAGGCGGAGATTTCAGAGACCGATGTCGTCGGCGGTGCTGAGAGCCCGGGCGACGATGTCGTCGATCAGGGTCGTCGTGGGAGAACCGGCGTTCGCGCGGTTGCGGGCATCGGCTTCTGCTCGTCGCATGACGCCCTCGGCGATGATGGACAGCTTCCACAGCGCGAGCACCTGCCAGAATCCGACGGCTGTGACGTCGCGACCCGTCTTCGCTGCGTAGTCGGCCGTCAATTCCTGTCGAGTCGGGAATCCGGGCAAGGTCGAGGCCATGAACGGCCCCGCGACGGCGTCGCCCGCTTCCGGCCAGTAGGCGAGGAGGCCGCCGATGTCTGCGAGTGGATCACCGAGCGTGCACAGTTCCCAGTCGACGACGGCCACGACGTCGCCGGTGGTGGGCGATGTGATCACGTTGTTGAGATGGAAGTCGCCGTGCACCAACGTCAGTTCCCGTTGATCCGGGATGTTCGCTGCGAGACGCTCGGCGAGAGTGTCGATTGCCGGTACTTCACGCGTCTGCGTGTGCTGCCATTGTGTTCGCCAGCGCTTGAGCTGACGCTCGGCGTACGGCTTGTGGCTGGCCAGGTCGGTGAGGCCGACGCTGTCGAGGTCCACCCGGTGAATGCTCGCGAGCGCGCTTGTCATGCTGGATCCGATGGCCCGGCGAATGTCCGGTGCGGTCGCCTCGGCTTTCTGCATCGAATCCAGGACGATGCCGTCCACGTAACTCATCAGCACGAGGGGCACATCGGAAACGTGTGGGTCTTCCGTCACCGCGATCATCTTGGGCACCGGAACTCCGGTGTTCTGTAGGGCGCTGAGGATCTTGTATTCCCTGACGACGTCGTGAGCGGAGGCCAACAATGTCCCGAGTGGCGGTCGCCGCAGTACCCAGCGACTACCGCTTGCGTCGGCGACCGAGTAGGTGAGGTTGGATTGCCCGTTTCCGACTCTGTCGAACGCCAGTGGGCCGACTGCACCGATGCCGAGACCTCCGATCCATTCGGAGACGGCGTCGAAGTCCACACCTGTCGTCATACGCTCCCGATCCTTTCTCTTGCGAATCAACGCTCGTCACTGTCGCATGGACTGTGCGCATCCGAGCGCAGATTCGCCGAACCTCCAGGCCGAAAGCGGTAATGCGACGAACGACGCCGCGGACGCACCCATTCGGGCGTCCGCGGCGTCGAGCGTGTTGCGCGGTACTTCTCAGCTGGCCTTCGGCAGGTCCGTGTCGGCGGCTGCGTCACCACGGACGGCGGGGGCGGTCTCGGCGGCGCCGGTGTCCATGACATCGCGCCTGGCGGCGACCTCGTCCACGTCTCCGACGAGAAGTGCCACCAGAGCGTCGGGCTCGCTCATCCACGCCAGGGACATCGTGCGCATCTCCGACGGTGAGAAAAGCCCGCTCATACGAAGGGCGTCGATCCATTCGGCGACGGCATCCGACGTAGCCGTCGGAATGGACTCGCGGTCGAGGCGAGCTACCTCGAACTCGCACGAGAAGAACGCGCGCATCATCTCCAGCTGAGAAGAGGACAGCGGCGCCGAATCGTCTGCGGCGTCCAGCACTGTGGGCGTCGCGTCCGCAAGATCCTGGCGGGTGTGTGCGAGGGTCATGATGTCTCCTTCGATCGGCGTCGCTGTGCGGTGCCCGGCCAGCCGCTCGGCCCAACCGTCTCGGCACCGTTCTCAGATCGTTACGAAGAGATTTGTAACGAATTTGCACTCCTGTCCGATTCATCGAAACTACGCTTCCGCTCGGTTGTGTCGCCAGACCAAACCGAATGATGTGATAAGCGTCACATCGCTTGCCGGCATCCGGCGACTATCCAGCTACGAATGCGTTCCAAGATCGTTCGTCCACGACCTCTCACGGCACGCTCGACGGAAACAACCAGGTAGCGTGCGTGCAGTGATCGACAAGGCCGCAATCTCGACATCCACGGCCCGCCGCGCCCGCGCCGCCGTTTTCGGAGTATTCGCCGTCAACGGCTTCCTCTTCGCTATCTGGGTCGTCCATATCCCGACCGTCGAACGTCAGGTCGGCATCTCACACGCCACCCTCGGATCGCTGCTCCTCGTCTTGGCGGGCGGGGCGATCGTGGGGATGCAGGCAGCCGGCCCACTGGCCGACCGATACGGAAGTTATCGAATCGTTACCTTCGCAGGAGTGCTGCTGTCCATCGCCGTCGTGGGTCCGGCTCTCGCCACGAACGCCGCCACCTTGGGTGTAGCGCTGTTCGTGTTCGGCATCTTCAACGGCGCTCTCGACGTGTCCATGAACTCTCAGGCGGTCGATGTCGAGCGCGCCTACGCACGACCGATCATGTCCGCATTCCACGCCCTGTTCTCGGTCGGTGGTGTCGTGGGCTCACTCGTGGGAGCCGCCACCCTGTCCGTGGACATCCCGATTCTGTGGACCACGATCGGCGCGGCAGCCTTCGGCATCGGTGTGTTGGCCTGCTGCCGCCCGTTCCTGGTCCCCCGCACTTCACCGCACACCGAGGGCTCCGAAGCCGACGGTTCCGCGCGGGGCCGATTCTCGCCGCGCGTCCTGGCGCTCGGAGCCTTGGCGTTCGCCCTCCTCCTGTCCGAAGGGGTCGCCAACGACTGGAGCACGTTGCAGGTGAAGGAGCACCTCGCCACGTCGGACAGCACCGCAGCTCTTGCCTTCGGATTCTTCGCGACGATGATGACCGTCGGCAGGTTCTGTGCGGATCGAGTCAGCGCGCGCTTCGGCCCTGTCGCGGTGGTCAGGTACGGCAACGCGATCGCGGCAGCGGGAATGGCTCTGGTCTTGGTCTCGGACGTGCTGCCGCTGACGCTCGCCGGATGGGCGTTGTTCGGCCTCGGATTGTCCGGCAGCGTTCCGCAGATCTTCACCGCCGCAGGCAACCTCGGAGGCGGCGCGGCCACCAACATGTCTCGCGTCGTCGGAATGGGATACGTCGGGCTGCTGGCCGGGCCTGCGATCGTCGGCTGGATCGCCCACTTCGTGTCCCTGACCTCGGCGATGGCCGTCCCGTTGGCGCTGACGATCGTCGCTGCAGCCTTCGCGGGAACTGTTCGACCGCGCACGGTGTTGCCCGAACTGGATTGACGGAACCTTCACACCGCACGCTCAGAGTCGTACGGCATCCTCGTAGCCGAAGGACAGGCGTGCGGACAACGCAGTAGTACTACAAGGGGCGACACGAAGGGGGTGTTGTAGGCAGTGAGTGCCGACACCGACAGCATGGAATTGTTGGAACTCGAGGGCATCGAGATCGACCACGACGCACTGGCTCGCAGCAGGCGTTTGATGGCACGGCTCGTCGCGGTAGCCGGGCTGCTGGGGGTACTGGCCGTGGTACTCGTGGTGCTTCCGCTCGCGGGTGTGACGTATCCGTATTCGCGGGCGCTGATTCCCAGCTTGGACGGACCAGCGAACGCACTGCTCGAGTCGTTCGGAGTCACCCCCGTTCTGGTCGCGGTGGCCGGCCTGACGGTGGTGTCGCTGATTCGTAAGCTGCCCTACGGGATCGGTGCCGTCATCGCCCTCGTACTCGGTGCGTCTCTGACGACGGCAGCGGTGCGGTCGTGGGCCGACGGCTGGGTACCGGCGTCGGCGCTGCCGAACGGGTATGTGACGGCGTGTGCATCGCTGGTGTGCGCGGCGACGCTCGTCGCGAGTGCGCGGTTCCTGCCGATGGTGTGGGGACTCGGCGCGGTTGCAGTGGCGACGGTGTCCGCGGCGGCCGTCATCGGCGGGTCGGCGACAGTCGTCGGCATCGTGACGACAGTGGCCATCGTGACCGCGTGGTGGGCGGGGTCGTCCGCAGTCATGTTGTACTCGCCCGTCGCTGCCGAGCGTGAGGCCCAGAATCCGTTCGACACCGCTGCTCTCGCGCTGCGACGACTGCGCTGAAAACGCCGAGTGCCCGGTGACCGTGTCAGGCCACCGGGCACTCGCACCGAAGAACGAACTACAGAGCATCGAACTACAGAGCTTTGAGCTCCTCGATCACCGAGTTGACGGACTTCTTCGCGTCCCCGAACAGCATCGAGGTGCGATCGGCGGTGAACAGCGGGTTGTCGATACCGGCGTAGCCCGAGCTCATCGACCGCTTGAGCACGATCACCGACCTCGACTCGTCGACGTTGAGGATCGGCATGCCGTGGATCGGGCTCGACGGGTCGTTGCGCGCCGCCGGGTTGGTGACGTCGTTGGCGCCGATGACGATGGTGACGTCGGTGCGGTTGAACTCGCCGTTGATGTCGTCCATTTCCTTCATCGCGTCGTACTCGACGTCGGCTTCGGCGAGCAGGACGTTCATGTGCCCGGGCATACGGCCGGCGACGGGGTGGATCGCGTACTTGACCTCGACGCCCTTGCTCTCGAGGATCGACGCCATGTCCTTGACGGCGTGCTGGGCCTGCGCGACGGCGAGGCCGTACCCGGGTACGACGATGACCTGTGATGCGTACGCCATCTGGATCGCCGCATCCGCTGCCGACGTCGACTTGACCGTGCCACCCGATGCGTCCGCGCCCGGACCGGCATCGGTGCCACCGCCACCGAACGACCCGAACACGATCGCCGGAATGGACCGGTTCATCGCCGTCGCCATCAGGTTGGTCAGGATCGAACCGGATGCGCCGACGATCATGCCTGCCACGATCATGGCCGTGTTGTTCAGCGCAAGACCGGCAGCCGCTGCGGACAGCCCGGTGAGTGCGTTGAGCAGCGAGATCACGACGGGCATATCCGCGCCGCCGATCGGGAACACCACGAACAGACCCATCAGCCCGGCTGCGACGAGCACCAGGACGATGAACCACACCGAGGTGCCCTCACCCGGAGTCGACTTGACACCGATGTAGATCGCCACCGCCACGGCGAGGACGAGCAGCACGATGTTGGTGAGCTGGAAGATGCGCGCATTCTTCACGAACGCCTTCTCGACGTTCTTGTTCAGCAGTTCCTGCAGCTTCAGGAACGCCACGAGCGAACCCCAGAACGACACCGAACCGATGACTGCGGCGAACAGCGATCCGACGACGATGTGCACTGTCGGCTCTTCACCGTGCTGGAACGCCGAGAACCCGTCGGTCTCGATGAACTCCGCCCACGCGATGAGCGCGACGGTGCCGCCGCCGACGCCGTTGAACAGCGCCACCAGCTGCGGCATGGCCGTCATCTTGGTGCGCTTGGCCGGCGGAACGCCGAGCAGAACACCGATCGCGAGACCGGCTGCGATGAGAATCCAGTTGATCGCGGCGGCGTCGCGCACCTCGATCAGGGTCGCGACGACGGCGATACCCATACCGACAGCGGCGATCCAGTTACCGCGGACGGCGGTTTTCGGGCCCGTCAAGCCCATCAGACCGTAGATGAACATCGCGAACGCAACGATGTAGAGAATGTTGACGAGGTTGTTCATCAGGAGTCAGCGCCCTTCTCGACAGCCTTGGCGGGCACGGGCTTGGACTTGAACATGCTGAGCATGCGGTCGGTGACCAGGAAGCCGCCGACGACGTTGAGCGTGCCGAAGATCAGCGCGACGAACGCGATGATCCGCACACCCCACGACGCATCCTCGGGCAGACGGCCGAGCACGATGAGCGCGCCGAGCACGACGATGCCGTGAATGGCGTTGGTGCCGGACATCAACGGCGTGTGCAGAGTGTTGGGAACCTTGGAAATGACAGCGAAGCCGACGAAGCCCGCCAACACGAGAATCGCGATATTCGCGAGAAGAGCGGTGTACATCAGCTCTCAGCCTTTCTGGTGACACAGGACTGCGCGATGACCTCGTCGGAGAAGTCCGGCGTGAGTGCGCCGTTCTCGTCGAGCAGCAGTTCCAGCAGTGCGGACACGTTCTTCGAATACAACTCACTGGCGTGCTCGGGCATCGTGGCCGGCAAGTTGAGCGGCGAGGCGATGGTGACGTCGTGCTTGACGACGGTCTGGCCAGGCTCGGTCAGCTCGCAGTTGCCGCCGGTCTCACCGGCGAGGTCGACGACGACACTGCCGGGCTTCATGCCCTCGACAGCGGCGGCCGTCACCAGACGCGGCGCCGGACGACCCGGCACCAACGCGGTAGTGATGACGACGTCGAAACCCTTGATCGCTTCTTCGAGTGCCTGCTGCTGCTGAGCACGCTCGTCCTCGGTCAGCTCACGCGCGTATCCGCCCTCACCGGCGGCGTCGATCCCCAGATCCAGCCACTGCGCACCGACGGAACGAACCTGATCGGCCACCTCCGGGCGCACGTCGTAACCGGTGGGCCGGCCGCCGAGACGCTTCGCCGTCGCCAACGCCTGCAGACCCGCGACACCGACGCCGAGAACCAACACGGTCGCCGGTTTGACCGTGCCCGCGGCGGTGGTGAGCATCGGGAAGAAGCGCGTCGACTCCGACGCAGCCAACAGAACGGCCTTGTACCCGGCCACGTTGGCCTGCGAAGACAATGCGTCCATCACCTGTGCGCGGGAGATACGCGGGATCGCCTCGACCGCGAACGCCTGCACCCCGGCGGCGGCGAGCGCGTCGATCTTGTTGTCGGCGTTACGCGGCGCCAGGAATCCGATCAACGTCGAACCCGACGACAACTTCGAGATCTCGGCATCCGTCGGCGGGGCGACCTTCACCACCACGTCGGCGGACCACGGGTCCCCGATCGTTGCGCCGGCCGCGGCATACAGCTCATCCGGAATCAACGCTCCCGAACCCGCACCGGACTCGACGACGACCTCGACACCCTTACCGATCAGCGACGCGACCACCTTGGGCACCAAGGCCACTCGGCGCTCGCCGTCCACGGACTCACGCACGACACCGACACGTGTCGTCCTGCTCTCTGTGCTCTGCGATGTTTCCAATTCTCCGACTTTCGTATGTTGAATGGCGCCCGTGGTACGGCGAACGGGGGTAACCGCGCGGCAAACAGGCAAAGCCCAGCGTCAAGGCACAAGGTCCCTGATGATAGCCAAATAAGGCAGACCTCAGGTAACCCAGACCACAACTGCGGTCTGTTCTGAATCGAATCCGACGCGCCCCGACGTGCAACCCTTCCATTTGCGGTGACGGACATCACAGTGGCAAAGTCGGCGCCCACCTACAGTTGCGGCGTGAACAACTGCGTGTTCTGCGCCATCGTCGACGGCGACGCACCGTCGGTCCCCGTGTACGACGACGACGATGTCGTGGCGTTTCTCGACATCAGACCGATCACCCGAGGCCATCTACTGGTGATCCCGAAGAGCCATTCACAGGACCTCGATACTCTGGATCCACACCTGGGCGGCGCACTGTTCGCCGCTGGGCAACGGCTGTCTCGCGCTATCAGGCGGTCGGATCTCCGGTCGGACGGCGCCAACCTCGTCCTCAACGACGGCAAAGCCGCCTTCCAGACCGTGTTCCACACGCATCTTCATGTCGTACCGCGATGGACCGGTGACACACTGCGGTTCGTGACGGGCTTCGTGACGCGACGGCTGAAGAATCCCGAGGCGACGGCGTCGGCGATCAGGACGGGTTTGACGCGTTTGGACGAGGAAGAGTCCACATGAAGCTGTTTCTGGCGTCGTACCGGTTCGGCGCGCACGTCGACGAATTTCTCGCCCTGACGTCCGGTCCGGGTCGCGTCGCCGCGATCGCGAATGCCGCGGATGCGTGGCCCGCCTCGGCGCGGCAGTCTGCCGTAGTCAGCGAACTGCGGAGCCTGAGCGAACTCGGTTACGTCGCCGAGGAACTCGACCTCCGTCGATTCCGGACCGACCGCGACGCGCTCCGCCGAGAACTCGACGCCGTCGATACGGTCTGGATCCGCGGGGGCAACACGTTCGTGCTGCAAGCTCGGCTCGAGATGGCGGGCGCCGACGGCGAGATCGCCTCGCGTGTGCGGGACGGTTCCCTCGTGTTCGCGGGGTACAGCGCAGGCGCGTGTATAGCTTCACCGTCGCTTCGGGGGGTGGAGTCGGCCGACGATCCGGCGGACGTCGAGGCGGCCACCGGTCGGGCTGCATCGTGGACCGGACTGGGTCTGACCGACCACTCGTTCGTCCCGCATTTCGGGTCGATTCTGGACGAGGAGGGTGCCGCGCAGGCCATGGTGTCGAGGTTCGAGCGCGAGAACGTCCCGTACCTGACGCTGACCGACGAGCAGGTCGTCGTGGTGGACGGCGATCGCTTCGAGCGTCTCTAACCGAACTGTGCGATCGGGGCCAGCCGGTCCAGCGAGATCCACGCCATTTCGCACCGCCGACGGGTCACTTCGTCGGCGTCGAGCAGAAGCATGTCCAGCAGCATCTTGGGCCGTCGCTTCCACGCCTGCTGCGCATCGGCGACGGTGGCGCGCTCGAACAATCCGGACTGCGCGAGTGCGGTGACCCATTCCTGGACGTCTCCGCGGTGGATCGCCTCGATGCTGTCGTAGTCGACTCCGCCGTCCTGGAATTCGTACGAGAACATCGCAGCGACGTGGTTCCACGACTTCTGTTTCGGCTCCATCATTTTCGGGCCTCCTCGCTGACACAGGGGCCGTCTGTGTGTGCCACTCCCGGCCCTGGACGGACCTGACGACCCGCCTTCGCAGGACGCTAGACCTCGCAGCTACAACATTGCGTTGCGTGCGCGCATCGTAACAGAAGTGACTGAAGTTACTGGTGTGACTCACCTCGGCCGTGTGCAACGACATCCAGCACGCGACTCGGTAGGCTCCACAACCGTGTGGAAGCGGGCAACCATCATCGGCGCGGTAGCAGCAGTGACTCTTGCCGCCGGATGCTCCGGTTCCGACGACTCCGACAACGGCGCGTCGCCCACGACGGAGTCGGACTCCGCACAGACCGAAGAACTGTTCGTCGGAGAATGCGGTTCGCTGACCGACGACGAACTGATGTCCATCACCGGCGTCCGCGGGCTCGCCTCGTCGTCCAAGAACGCTGTTCGCTGCCGATGGGACGCCGTCGATACCGGTGCATACGCGATGTTCACCTGGTACCGAGGAAGCCCGATAGACCGCGAACGCACCGTCGCCGGCCAGATGGGACGCGAGATCGGCGTCATCGACGCCGACGGGCACCCGGGGTTCACCGCACGAGGAAGCGACGCGTCGTGCGAGGCAGGCGTCGAGTCCGGCGACGGCTTCCTGCACTGGTCTCTCAACTACGTCTACGCCGCACCACCTCGCGACAGTTGCGACGTGGTCGAGGACCTCGTGCGCGCAACCGTCGAGAACGCGAGATAGGCACTGCCATGAGACGTCGAACTTCCCTGGCCGCGGCCGCAGCGGCACTGTCCCTACTCGTCGGCGGCTGCAGCACGACCGTCTCGGGAACTCCCGTCGCGCAGGGCGCGGGCGACGTCGACACCGAATTCGACAAACTGCTGCAGGAATGTGTCGCCGTTCCGGACGACAAGATCGCCGAGTCGGTCCAGGCGGACGCTGTGAGTCAGTACTTCTTCGGCGCCGTCTGCATGTGGTCGGGATCCGGCCCGTCGGGGCTGATCGACGTCACGTTCGCCTGGTACGAGGACAACTCGCTGGGCCGCGAGCGCGAGCTGTCCGAAAAACTCGAGTATTCGGTGGAGCCGGTCACGGTGGGCGGGGCGAGCGCCTTCCTGTCCCGACGGCCGGGCGACCCCGCGTCCTGCGGCATCACCGCGTCGTACTCCGGCACCATCACCTGGTGGGTTCAGTACCGATCCGGAACGGTCGATCCGTGCGCCGGAGCCACCAGGCTCGCCGAACTGACACTGCAACGCAATACGTAGCCGACCGAATTCTCTCGGTTTCAATCAACTCCGGTTCATTCCGCAGGCTCCACTTCTAGTCTGGGGTGATGACCGACCTGACCGAACTGCACCGCGCGCTCCCCGAGGGATCCGTCATCGTCGATCCCGACATCACCGAGGGATATCGACGAGATTGGGCGAAGGACCCCGATGCCGGATCACCGCTGGCTGTCGTGCGCGCAACCTGCACCGCCGACGTGCAGGCCGTCATGAAGTGGGCCACCGCGCATCGCGTCGCGGTGGTTCCCCGGGGCGCCGGTTCCGGATTGTCCGGCGGTGCAACCGCCGTCGACGGCGGAATCGTGCTCACGACCGAATCGATGCGGGACATCCACGTGGACCCGGTGACGCGTGTGGCCGTGACCCAGCCCGGTCTGCTCAATGTCGAGGTCAAGAAGGCCGCCGCCGAGCACGGCCTGTGGTATCCGCCCGACCCGTCGTCGTTCGAGATGTGTTCCATCGGCGGCAACGCAGCCACCAATGCAGGCGGTCTGTGCTGCGTGAAGTACGGCGTGACCACCGACTACGTGCTGGGCCTCGAAGTGGTCCTCGCCGACGGCACAGCGGTGCGTCTCGGTGGCCCTCGGCTGAAAGATGTTGCGGGACTGTCTCTGACGAAGCTGTTCGTCGGCAGCGAAGGCACCCTCGGGATCATCACGGAGATCACTGTTCGACTGGTCCCCGCGCAACCGCCCGCGAGCACCGTCGTCGCATCGTTCTCCTCGGTGCGCGACGCGACGACGGCGATTCTCGCGATCACCCGAAATCTCCGTCCGTCGATGCTCGAGTTCATGGACCGTGCGTCGATCGGAGCGGTCGAGGACGCGATGAAGATGGGACTGGATCGGGGTGCGGCCGCGATGCTCATCGCCCGTTCGGACTCCCCCGGCGCCGATCGCGGACGGGAAATCGACATCATGGCCTCGGCATGCACCGAAGCAGGGGCGTCCGACGTGTTCACCACCGACGATCCCGACGAGGGTGAAGCCTTCGCTGCAGCACGGCGATTCGCGATCCCTGCGGTGGAACGGATGGGTAGCCTCCTGCTCGAGGACGTCGGGGTTCCATTGCCGGCGCTCCCCGACCTGGTCGAAGGCATCGAGAGGATCGCGGAGAAGTACGAGGTCCTCGTCGCGGTCATCGCACACGCAGGCGACGGAAACACCCACCCTCTGATCGTGTTCGACCCGGCCGACGCGGACATGGAGCGACGCGCGAACATCGCGTTCGGCGCGATCATGGATCTCGCGATCTCGCTGGGCGGCACGATCACCGGTGAACACGGAGTCGGCAGGCTCAAGAAGGCCTGGCTGCCCGATCAGGTGGGCGAGGACGTCATGAAGCTGACTCAGCGAATCAAGTCCGCACTCGACCCCGACGGCATCCTCAATCCCGGAGCCGTTCTCTAGTCGAGAGCGGCGGCGCACTCGTCGGCGACGGTCAGGACATCGTCGAGAATCTCCAGGCCCTGTCGGAGTTCGTCCTCGGTCGTCGTCAACGGTGGCGCGATCTGAATTCTGTTGCCCGCCATGAACGGCCACAGGCCGCGCGCTTTCGCCGCTGCGGTCACCTTCCCCATGGGTTCGGCATCCTTGCCCGACGCCGCGAACGGCACCAACGGCTCACGTGTCTGCTGATCCTTGACCAGTTCCACAGCCCAGAAGAACCCCCGACCTCTCACTTCCCCGACGCTGGGATGGGACTCGGCGAGCTTGGCCAGTCCGGCGCCGAGTACGTCGGCGCCGACGCTTCGGACGTAGGGCAGAATTCCGTCGCGTTCGAACACTTCGATGGATGCCACACCGACCGCACAGGCCAGCGGATGCCCCGAGTACGTCAACCCGCCCGGGTAGGGCTTGTGATCGAATTTCGACGCGATGGCTTCGGAGATGACGACGCCGCCCAGCGGGACGTAGCCGGAATTTATTCCTTTCGCGAACGTGATCAGGTCGGGCTCGACGTCCCAGGCCTGGCAGGCGAACCATTCTCCGACCCGGCCGAATCCGACCATGACCTCGTCCGCGATGTAGACGATGCCGTACCGGTCGCACAGTTCGCGCACCCCCGCGAGGTAACCCGGCGGCGGCACCAGGACACCGTTGGTACCGACGACGGATTCGAGGATGAGGCCCGCGATGTTCCCCGCGCCCTCGAGCTCGACGACCTGTTGCAGATGGGCCAGCGCCGCTGCGGTCTCGTCCTCGGGAGTCGTTGTACCCCAGGGTGACCGGTAGGGGTACGGCCCGAAGAAGCGGACGACGTCGACGTTGGTCGGTTCCGTGCCCCACCGCCTCGGTTCTCCCGTCAAGCCGATGGCCACGCCGGTTCCGCCGTGGTACGAGCGGTACGCGGCCAGCATCTTGGTCCGGCCGGTGTGCTGGCGGGCCAGGCGCACAGCATGCTCGACGGCTTCTGCTCCTCCGGTGGTGAAGAAGACTCGGTTCAGATCGCCCGGTGCTCGCGCCGCGACGAGAGCTGCGAGCTTGCTCCGGGTGGAGTTGGCGACCGTCGGGGAGATCGTCGTCAGCACACGGGCTTGGTCGACGATCGCCGCCACGAGATCCGGGTGCTGATGACCGAGGTTGACGTTGACGAGTTGCGACGAGAAGTCGAGGTATCGATTTCCCTTGTCGTCCCAGAACCAGGACCCTTCGCCGCCGTCGACGGTGATCGGGTTCAACTCGGCTTGCGCCGCCCAGGAGTAGAACACGTGGTCCATCTACTTGCCGCCTTCCTCCGACCCGACGGATGCAGTCGTCGCCCCTGCCAGATCCGGGATGACGTGCTCACCGTAGGACTCCAGTGTCGCCGATTTGGCGTCGTGCTGGAGGTACACCGAGAACTGGTCGACGCCCAGCGCTTCGAGCGCCTTCAGCTTGGCGACGTGCGCGTCGGGGCTGCCCAGGATGCAGAACCGGTCGATCACGTCGTCGGGCACGAACTCGGCGTGCGAATTCCCGGACTTACCGTGCTCGTTGTAGTCGTACCCGGTGCGTGCAGCGATGTAGTCGGTCAACGCAGCAGGTACACCCCCACCGTCGTTTCCGTATCGGGCCACGATGTCCGCGACGTGGTTGCCCACCATTCCCCCGAACCATCGGCACTGATCACGTGCATGCGTGAGTGCGCTCGCGCTGCCGTCGGTGACGTAGGCGGGTGCTGCCACACAGAACTTGATCGACGACGGATCCCGCCCGGCGGCGTCCGCGGCGGCCCGGACTCGTCCGATCGTCCACGACGCGATGTCCGGGTCGGCGAGCTGCAGAATGTACCCGTCGGCGACTTCCCCGGTGAGGTCGAGCGCCTTGGGTCCGTACGCGGCAACCCACACCTCGAGTGTCGATCTCGTCGCCCACGGGAATCGGACGACGGTGTCACCGAGCGACACCGACCGGCCGTTGGCGAGCTCGCGGATGACATGAATGGACTCGCGCAACTGGGCGAGCGTCGTCGGCTTTCCGCCGAGGGTGCGAACCGCCGAGTCACCTCGACCGATTCCGCAGACCGTACGGTTGCCGAACATGTCGTTGAGCGTGGCGAACGTCGACGCCGTCACCGTCCAGTCACGGGTGGCGGGATTGGTCACCATCGGCCCGACGACAACCCTCCTGGTTTCCGACAGGATCTGGCTGTGAATGACGTACGGCTCCTGCCACAACAGGTGGGAATCGAACGTCCAGACATGCGAGAACCCATGCGTCTCCGCGCGTCTGGCGAGGTCCACGACGCGTGATGCAGGCGGAGTGCACTGCAGCACGACTCCGATGTCCATCGGTCACACGAGATTCTGCGACAGCTCGCGCTTCACAAACCGTCCGTCTCCGGCCGAACCGCGATACTCGCCGTCGTCGACGATCACCTTGCCGCGGGAGATCACCGTGTCGACGTGTCCGTCGATCTCGAAGCCCTCGTAGGCGGAGTAGTCCATGTTCATGTGGTGCGCCTTTCCGAGTCCGATGCTGGTGTGGCCGTTCGGGTCGTAGATCACGAGGTCACCGTCCGCGCCGGGCGAGACGATGCCCTTCCTCGGGTACATGCCGAACATGCGCGCAGGCGTGGTGCAGCAGACGTCCACCCACTTCTCCAGGGTGATCCTGCCGTTCTTCACCCCCTGGAACATCAGATCCATGCGGTGCTCGACGGATCCGATTCCGTTGGGAATCTTGGAGAAGTCGCCGATGCCCATGTCCTTCTGGTCCTTCATGCAGAACGGGCAGTGGTCGGTGCTGACGGTGGCGACGTCCCCGGTGCGCAGGTAGCGCCACAATTCGTCCTGGTGGCCTTCGGCGCGGGATCTCAACGGTGTCGAGCACACCCATTTGGCGCCGTCGAATCCCGGCGCGCCGAGCTGCTCTTCGAGCGAGAGGTACAGATATTGCGGACAGGTCTCGGCAAACACGTTCTGCCCGTTGCCTCGCGCGACCGCGATCTGTTCCAGTGCCTGCTTGGCGGAGACGTGTACGACGTACAGCGGAGCTCCGGTGACGTTCGCCAACATGATGGCACGGTGGGTTGCTTCTTCCTCCAACTGCCACGGTCGCGAGGTGCCGTGGAAGTACGGTGCGGTGTCGCCGCGGGCCACCGACTGTGCGACGAGCACGTCGATGGCAATCCCGTTCTCGGCGTGCATCATCAACAATGCACCGGTCTCCGCCGCGGTCTGCATGGCGCGCAGTATCTTTCCGTCGTCGGAGTAGAACACGCCCGGATACGCCATGAACAGTTTGAAGCTGGTGACACCTTCGGACACCAACTCGCTCATCGCTTTCAGTGAATCACTGTCCACGTCGCCGATGATCTGATGAAACCCGTAGTCGATCGCACAGCGCCCGGCTGCCTTCTCGTGCCACTGCGCAAGCGTGTCCTGAACTCGTTGCCCTGGAGTCTGGATGGCGAAATCGACGATGGTGGTGGTGCCGCCCCACGCTGCGGCCCGAGTGCCGGTCTCGAACGTGTCCGACGCGAACGTGCCCCCGAACGGCATCTCCATGTGTGTGTGCCCGTCGACTCCACCGGGGAGCACGTACTTCCCGGTAGCGTCGATCACCGTGTCCGCGGTCTGGGTCAGATCGGCAGCGAGCGCCGTCGAACCCGGTTGCAGCACAGCAACGATGGTGCCACCGTCGATCAGCACATCGAGCAGCTGGGCACCTGTGGGCGAGACCACGGTGCCTCCGTGAACGAACGTCGTACCCATCTCAGCGCACCCGGCCGGCGGTCATGGCTCCACCAGCGGCGCGTAGGCGTCGGGTCTGCGGTCCCGGTAGAACGCCCATCGGTCACGGACCGTTTTGATGAGATCCATCTCCAGGTCACGCACGATCACCTCTGGCTCGCTGTCCGAGGCGACGTCACCGACGAACTTGCCTTCGGGGTCGACGAAGTAGCTGGTGCCGTAGAAGTCGTCGTCACCGTACTCCTCGATGCCGACGCGGTTGATGGCTCCGATGTAGTACTCGTTGGCCACCGCCGACGCCGGCTGCTCGAGTTTCCAGAGGTAGTTGGACAACCCGCGCGAGGTAGCCGACGGATTGAACACGATCTCGGCTCCGGCGAGACCCAACGCGCGCCACCCTTCCGGAAAGTGCCGGTCATAGCAGATGTAAACGCCGATGCGACCTACTGCGGTGTCGAACACCGGCCAGCCCAGGTTGCCTGGTCGAAAATAGAACTTCTCCCAGAATCCGTTCACGTGCGGGATGTGGTGTTTGCGGTATTTCCCCAGGTAGGTGCCGTCAGCGTCGACCACGGCCGCGGTATTGTAGAGCACGCCCGGTTGTTCCTGCTCGTAGACCGGCAGGATCATGACGATGCCCAATTCCTTCGCCAGTGCCGCGAACCTGTCGACAGTGGGCCCCGGCACCGACTCGGCGTAGTCGTAGAACTTCGAGTCCTGCACCTGGCAGAAGTACGGGCCGTAGAACAACTCCTGGAAGCAGACGACCTTCGCCCCTTGTTCAGCCGCACTGCGCGCGTATCCCTCGTGCGCCTCGATCATCGTCTGCTTGTCGCCGGTCCAGTTGGTCTGGACCAGAGCCGCTCGAACTGTCGTCATGGCTGACCACTTCCGTCCCTCGTTCTCGATGGGCCTGTTCAACATAAGTGATCCACGAGGTACACGTGCGGTCAATGGTGTTACAACATGAAGTGAGGACGTTTCGGCCGGGTAACGACTCAGGTCGACGGCATCAACAGGGCCCGCACAGCGTCGATGGTGTCGGCCTCCGCGGGTGTCTTGTCCGGCCGATACCGCAGCACGCGTGCGAATCTCAGTGCCACACCACCTGGATAGCGACTACTGGTCTGCGCGCCGTCGAGTTCGATCTCCACGACCAGTTCGGAGTTCAGGTAGACGGTGTGCTCGTCGCGCGATCGTTCGTGCTTGGGAAATTCCTCGGTCTGCCACTGCAACAACGCATCGGTGAGACCTTTGAACGTCTTACCGACCATGATCGGGTCACCACCGTCCGGGTCACGCGCTCCCAGATGAAGGTTCGACAACCACCCGGTGCGCCGCCCGTAGCCCCATTCCGCAGCCAGCACGACGAGGTCGAGAGTGTGCTCGGGTTTGACCTTCTGCCAGTCCTTTCCCCGTCGTCCGGCCGCGTAGATCGAGGACAGCGACTTGATCATCACCCCTTCGTGACCGGCGTCCAACGCCGCATCGAAGTGAGCGGCGGCCGAATCCGCGTCGGGTCGCACCAAGGACGGGATCCGATGTTGCGGAGCCACGCGCTCGAGGGCGTCGAGTCGTCGTTCGAGCGGTTCGTCCAGCAGGTCCACTCCGTCGAGGTGAATGCAGTCGAAGAAGTACGGCTGCAAGAGCAATTCGTGTGCGCTCTGCGCGCCGAACCGACTCATCGTCTCCTGGAACGGCCTAGGTCGCCCGCCGTCGTTCAGCGCAAGGGTTTCACCGTCCAACACCACGGACTCGCAGGGGAGTGTGCGAATCAGCTCCACCAATTCCGGTACGCCATCGGTGATCTCGCGCAGTGTCCTGGTGTAGATGTGCACGTCGTCTCCGAGCTTGTGCACCTGGATCCGCGCACCGTCGAGCTTGTATTCGACGCTGACGTCTCCCTCCATGTCCGCCCAGGCGGACGCCAGCGTCTCCGCCGGCGAGGCCAGCATGGGACGAACGGGCCTTCCGACCTGCAGCCCGAAGCCTGCCAGTGCCTCCTCCCCGCCATTCAACGCAGCGACTGCGGTCGCGTCGAGACGCCCGGACAACATGAACGCCCGACGCACCGGTCCCGAATCCAACCCGGCGGCCTTGGCGATCGCATCGGTCATCACTCCTTCGAGCGCACCCTGACGAAGCTCGCCGGTCATCAGGCCGACGAGAAACTTCCGTTCCTGCACGGTCGCCGACGCCCAGAGGTCGACCAGCAGTTCACGCCGACGCGCAGCCGAGCCCGGTCCCGACGTCGACGCGACGGCCGTGACGGCGTCGTCGACCTCGCTCACCGTCAGCACACCGTCCGGCGCGGCCGGGACGTCGATGTCTGCCAGAGTGCGCCACCCGACCCCGATGCGGCCCTGCGGCAGCTCCCCGGACAGCCAGGACACGACGACGCCCACGTCCGCGGACTGCAGGTCGGCGAGCAGCAGGCGCAGAGCCTCGGTCTTCGCCTTGCGGGAGCGCGTGGCACCGACGGCCGAGGAGGTGTCGATGATTCGAGTGAACAGCACGTACCGAACGTAACCGGAAGGTCGGACACTCAATCCTTCCGCGGCGCGAGCGCGCCCGGTCGACGTACGTCAGCTGAAGCCGAGCACCCGGTCACCCCACGCCACCCGGGTCTCCCCGTCCGGGTCGTCGACGACGTTGTCCTGGCCGTCGATCACCAACGTGCCGCGGGTCGGCTCGGTGTACAGCGGCCAGTGTTTCGCGCCGTCCAGCGTCGCGGGAACTCCGTGACGCGCGAACGCCGTCCACCGCTTCATGACACGAGCCGAAACGGCCGTCGCAGCTTTGCGGCCACCGAGCCAGAACGTCGGGTCCCGGTTCAGGGTGCCGAAGTTGCCGAAGACGTAGGGCAGTTCCGTCGCGTGCCCGGCTCCGATTCGAGCGGCTTTCAGCATCGGCGTCGCGTGGTCGAACCGGTACATCCAGACCGGCGAGTGCCTGCTGTGCGCATCGGCGATCCACAGGCTGGGCATCTTGAATCCCGCGTCGGTCGACATCGCGAGTGCCCCGGAGGTCTTCGATCGTTCCGGGTACGCCGACATGATCTCGGCGACGCGGAAGGCAGGCAGTTCCGCGTGGTCGTTCGCGATCGCCCGGAACATCTCGGACACGGTGTCCGAGGTGACCGGCATCAGCGGCGACTTCATCAACCGGAAGATCGACGCCTCGTCGTTGTTGGTTCCGATGATCAACGGAATTCGGTGGGCGAACCCTTTCTGGAACGCGGCGACCGGATACCGAGGCACGATGTCGCCGTCGACGACCGGGGCCAACCCGAGTGTGCCGGGCACCTTCGTCGGGATCTCGTAACAGAGCGTGTCGCCCTCCTCTACGAGCCGCATGAACTCGATGGTCTTCAGCTCGTGGATTCGGTCCGGCGTGATGTCGACGAGTTCGAGGAATCGTCCCGCGACCTGCGCAGCTCGGTCGGGACCGTACACCGACGTCGCTGGTGCGCTCTGCACTATCGCGCGGTGAAACAGCCCCTCGGCTTTCGGTGACGTCATCAGCGTCGTCACCGACGCGCCACCCGACGATTCCCCGAAGAGCGTCACGTTGGACGGGTCACCGCCGAACGCGCCGATCGATCGTCGCACCCACTCGAGCGCCGCGATCATGTCCCGCAAACCCAGATTCGATTCGAACACAGTGTCGTCGGTGGAGAACGAGGACAGGTCGAGGAATCCGAACGCACCGATCCGATAATTGATCGTCACGATCACCAGGTCGCCGACTTCCGCGAGACGCCGACCGTCGTACACCGCTTGAGACGAGGAACCGAGCGAGTAGGCGCCGCCGTGGATCCACACCATGACCGGCCGCGGGGTTCCGTCGGGCTCCGGCGCCCACACGTTGAGCGACAGGCAGTCCTCCGACATGGGGATGTCGGGATCGATGGGTACCGGGTTGTCCAGGCCCTGCGGAGCGACGGACCCGAAGTGCCGGCAGTCCCGTGGCTGTGTCCACGGTTCGACGGGCCGCGGGGATCGGAATCGATGTTCACCGTCCGTCGGCGCCGCGTAGGGAATGCCTTTCCACGCGTGGACCGACCCGTCCTGATGGCCGATCACGTCGCCGTCGGGCGTGCGCACCTGGCATGTCGTCTCGCTCATAGCCCCTCCTACGATCTACCGGCGTTCGCCAACGTACCAACTCAGCGTCGGCGCGGATCGTCGTTCATCTCTGCGCAACGTTCTTTATGCTGGGCGTATGACGCGAGTCCGGATCTATGCCGGTGCAGCATGCGGGCTTGCCGCCGTGGTCATGTCCGGGTGCAGCACGCAGTCGTCGGGGAACGCAACGGCACCGCTGGCGACTGTGAACACCGATCCGCCGTCGGTGGTCAGAACAACCACACCCTCGGCCGCGACAACTCCGCCGTCGACTCCCGTGCCGACGACCACGCTGCCATCGACGACGATCTCGACCGCCGCGCCCGCGATCGCCGACCCCTCTCGTTACGAGGGGCTCAGCGGCTTCTACTACTTCATCTCTCCTACCGGCAAATTCGAATGCGCGGTGTTCATCACCGATGCGTCGGTCGCCGGCTGCCACGGCGAGTTCCCGTCGAATGCTCCTCGGGTGGAGGGCAGCGGCGCCCCGGATTCGCTGGTAGCGCCCAACACGGTCGAGCTCACGGCAGGCACCGCGGCGCGATTCCTGAGCTCCGGCGATCCTAGGTTCCATCGGTTCGACGCCATCGCCACTCCGCTCCCCTACGGTGAAACGCTCTCGATACCCGGGTCGGGTACGTCGAACGGCATCACGTGCAGGGTCGACGAGCTCGCCGGGGTCTCCTGCGTCGACCAGGTAGGGCATGGTTTCACCGTGTCCGACACGGCGTTCGAGTTGAAGTGACCGGTGTGTTTCGCAGTGCGAACGACCGGGCATAAGCTGACAGCCGTGCGGCGAGACCGCCGCACGATCATCTGTCGCGGCCGAGAGCACTGAGCTCTCCGACCGGGGAGGAGTTTTCCCGATGTCCACCACGCCGACTCGACGCAACGCCAAAGTCATAGGCGTCAGCGTCGCCGCCGCGGTCGGCGGCTTCCTGTTCGGTTTCGACAGCTCCGTGATCAACGGGGCCGTCGACGCCATCGAGGGCCGTTTCTCGCTGGGTTCGTTCACCACCGGTTTCGTCGTCGCCATCGCGCTGATCGGCTGCGCCGTCGGCGCCTGGTTCGCCGGCTCCCTCGCAGACCGATGGGGTCGCAAGAAAGTGATGGTGCTGGGCTCGGCCCTGTTCACCATCTCCTCGCTGGGATCGGGCCTCGCCTTCAGCGTCCCCGACCTGATCCTGTGGCGCATCCTCGGCGGCCTCGGTATCGGTATCGCCTCCGTCATCGCGCCTGCCTACATTGCAGAGATCGCTCCTGCGAAATGGCGCGGAAGCCTGGCGTCGCTGCAGCAGCTCGCGATCACCCTCGGCATCTTCGCCGCCCTCCTGTCCGACGCTCTGCTGCAGGGCGCCGCGGACGGCGCGTCCAACGACCTCTGGCTCGGCCAGGAAGCCTGGCGCTGGATGTTCCTCGTCGGCGTCGTACCCGCCCTGATCTACGGCCTGCTCGCGGTCACCATCCCCGAGTCACCTCGCTACCTCGTCGGCAAGCATCTCGATCAGGAAGCTGCCGACATCCTCGCCAACATCACCGGCGAACTGCATCCCGACGAGCGAGTCCACGAAATCCGTCTCACACTCCGCAAGGAGGAGAAGGCCTCGTTCGCCGACATCCGCGGACCGAAGTTCGGGCTCCAGCCGATCGTGTGGGTCGGCATCGTCATGGCCGTCCTGCAACAGTTCGTCGGCATCAACGCGATCTTCTACTACTCGACGACGCTGTGGAAGTCCGTCGGCTTCACCGAGGACCAGTCCTTCACGACCTCGGTCATCACCTCCATCATCAACGTGACGATGACCTTCGTGGCCATTCTGTTCGTCGACCGGATCGGCCGGCGCAAACTGCTCCTGGGTGGTTCGGTAGGTATGTTCGTCGGCCTGCTGATGGCCGCGGTCTCGTTCTCCCAGCAGATCGGCAGCGGCGACGACGTCTCCCTCCCGAGCCCCTGGGGTGCCGTCGCGCTGATCGGAGCGAACCTGTTCGTGATCTTCTTCGCCGCCACCTGGGGACCCATCATGTGGGTTCTTCTGGGCGAGATGTTCCCCAACCGCATGCGCGCCGTGGCCCTCGGAATCGGCACCGCCGCCAACTGGCTCGCCAATTTCGCTGTCACCCTTGCATTCCCGCCACTCACCCAGGCCGTCGGCCTGTGGGTGATCTACGGGTTCTTCGCCATCATGGCTGCAGTCTCGTTCTTCTTCGTGAAATCGAAGATTCCCGAGACCAACGGCATGGAACTCGAAGACATGCAGTAACGGATCGCCGACGAGGGTGCTATGGTCGGCGATGTTCTGACACGGGGTGCGTCCGTACATGCGGATGCTGAGATCACACCCGTCGAACCTGATGCAGGTAATGCTGACGAAGGGATGTCAAGGCGATGACTACGCCTGTGCACTCGGTGCACTCCGAAAGACCCGGCGATTCCGGTCGCTTCACGAACAACCTGTGGGACGCGACGGCGGATCTGCGCGCCGCCATCGACGATCTCGAGTTCCTCGGGCTCCTCGGTGACGGCACGCTGCCGCTGGACGCGTTCCGCACGTACATCGCACAGGACGAGCTCTACCTGGCCGGATACGCCAAGGCCCTGTCCATCCTGGCGTCGAAAGCGCCGGACACGCAGACGGCGGCGTTCTGGGCGTCGTCTGCGGCAGGTGCCGTCGCAGAAGCGTCACTTCACGCGTCACTGCTGTCCAGCGACGCGCTACCGAGCCCCGGGTCCGTGATCGAACATTCACCGGCGTGCCTGGGCTACGTCTCGTACCTCGTCGCCACTGCAGCGACGGAACCCTACGCCGTTGCGGCCGCGGCTGTTCTTCCCTGCTACTGGATCTACGCCGATGTGGCAGTTCGGTTGTCGCTCGCGGCGCGGGAAGTGTTGCAACGCAACCCCGAACACCCCTATGCACGGTGGGTGTCCACGTACGATTCCGACGAGTTCCGTACGCTCGTCGACGGTGCCCGCGTCCTCGTCGACGATGCGGCCGCTGCAGCCACGGACGCCCAGCGCGACGCCATGGCGCAGGCGTTTCGCGTCGCGACAAGATACGAACTGATGTTCTGGGACACCGCACTTCACCCGACGCCGTGGCCGGTGGCACGATGAAACGATTACTCGCCCTTGCGTGCGCCGCGATCTCCGTCGCGGGCCTGACCTCGTGCGCGCAGTCGAACGATTCGGACACGATCAGATTCGCACTCGACTGGACACCCAACACCAATCACACCGGCTTGTACGTCGCCCTCCAGGAGGGCTACTTCGCGGACGCCGGACTGGACGTGGAGGTGTTGCCGTACAACAACACTTCGTCGGACACCCTCGTCGATTCCGGTAACGCGGAGTTCGGGATCAGCACGCAGAGCTCCACCGTTTTCGCGAAAGCTGCGGGTGCGCAGATCGTTTCGGTGCTCGCCCCCCTCCAGCACTGGGCAACGGCAATCGGTGTACGCGCAGACCGTGACGACATTCCGAGCCCCAAGGCATTGGACGGCAAGGTGTACGCGGGCTTCGGTGACACCGGTGAGAAAGCAGGGCTCCGACAGGTCATCCAGAACGACGGCGGTAGAGGCGAATACGAGACCGTGGTTCTGGGGACGTCGGCGTACGAAGCCGTGTACTCCGGTACTGCGGACTTCACCGTCTCCTATCTCGCATGGGAAGGCATCGAAGCCGAGCACAGCGGGACTCCGATGAAATACTTCGAGAACACCGACTACGAATTCCCCGACGCGTACGCGATCACCATCAGCGGCAACGAGAACTGGCTGGCCGACAACCCCGACGAAGCCGGGAAATTCGTCCAGGCACTGCAACGCGGGTACCAGCTGGCGGCCGACGACCCCGATCGCGCCGCCCAGGACGTCATCGACGCCAACCCGGGAACCTTCACCGACGAATCGTTGGTCTTCGAGAGCCAACGGATGTTGGCGGACAAGTACATGCGCGACGGCGACGGCGAAGTCGGCACGCAGAACATCGACAAATGGACCGAGTACTCGAAGTTCCTGTACGACAACGGGGTTCTGGTGGACGAGAACGGTGCGCCGCTCACGTCCGAGCCCGACTGGTCCACGTACTTCACCGACGACTACCTCGGCGAATGACAACCTCGGCGATCGGTGATGCATCCTCCGGAGCGCCTCCCGCCGCTCGCGGTGTCCGGCGATGGCCTGCTGTCAGGGCGGACGGGCCGGCGCTCGTTCGCTGGGCTCTGCCGTCGGCAACCATCGTCGTCGTCCTCGTCGCGGTGTGGCAGACCTACGTCACCACGAGTGGAATTCGACCTCAGGTACTTCCCTCACCCACGCGAATCCTGAGCCAGGGATGGGCCCATCGAGACGCGATCGCCACCAATGCTGCAGCGACACTGCAGGTCACGATCATCGGCTTCACCGTGTCCTGCATCGTCGCCTGGACTCTTGCTGTCGCCGTTGATTTCTCTCCGTGGCTGCGCCGTGCCGTCGTCCCATTGTTCGTGGTCTCTCAGACGTTGCCGATCATCGCGATTGCGCCACTCCTCATCATCTGGTTCGGCTTCGGACTGCTTCCGAAGATCCTCGTCATCGCATTGGCTACGTTCTTCCCCATGGCAATCGGCCTGATCGAGGGTTTCGCCTCGGCCGATCGCGACGCCCGCGCGCTTCTGTCGAGCATGGGCGCCAGCCGCTGGCAGCAGTTCAGATACGTGCGTCTACCGTCGGCGATGCCGCGGTTCTTCACCTCGCTTCGAATCGGCATCACCTACGCCGTCGTCGGTGCGATCTTCGCGGAATATGCAGGTGCGAGCGCGGGGCTCGGCATCTACATGAGCCAGCAGAAGAACTCGTTCCGTACCGATCTGGTGCTCGCTGCCGTACTCGTCACCGCCGTCATCAGCGTGCTGCTCTTCGTGCTGACGTACTTGATCGAAAGACTGTTCATACCCTGGGCTCGAGTCGAACGGGGACGAGAGGAACAGCCGCGATGAGCAGAGTGCACGTGGCAGGCCTGACGAAGTCCTACGGGAACCGCACGATCCTGGACGGCATCGACTTCGACGTCGAACCCGGCGAATTCGTGTCAGTGATCGGCCCGAGCGGATCCGGCAAGAGCACCATCTTCAACATGGTGGCCGGCCTCGACTCGCCGGACGGGGGTGTCGTGGAGGCACCTCGCAGTGCCTACATGCCGCAGAAAGACCTGCTCTTCCCCTGGCGGTCGGTGCTGGACAACACGACCCTCGGTCTCGAGGTGCAGGGCGTCCCGAAGAAAGAGGCGCGTACCCGAGCTCGAGAGCTGTTCGACGTGTTCGGGCTCGCCGGCTACGAGAACGCTCGGCCCTCGGAGATGTCCGGGGGAATGCGCCAGCGCGCCGCACTCCTCCGGACCGTCGTCCAGGGCCACGACCTACTCCTGCTCGACGAGCCGTTCGGCGCCTTGGACTCGCTGACCCGAACAGACATGCAGCAATGGTTGCAAGACGTCTGGCTTCGCTACCGCTGGACGGTACTGATGATCACGCACGACATCCGAGAGGCCGTGTACCTCTCGGATCGCGTGGTGGTGCTCTCCGACAAACCGGCCCATGTCCGACGCCAGGTCGCCGTGCCCCTGCCGAGACCACGTGAGCCGATGGTCGTCACGACACCCGAATTCGCTGCCGTCGAATCGGAACTGATCGACGTGCTCGTCAGCGCACGTCGGTCACGAACCCAATCGGGTCGCTAGATCCGACACTGCGGATCGTGCGTCCGCGAGGCTCGCCTCGGCCTGCGGAGTCAGCGCCGCCATCGCCGGAACTCGGGATGCGAGAGTCAGGTCGACCGTGACGATGAAGACTTCCATCCCCAACGCCTTACCGAGCACCTGCTGCAGCTGTGGCACGGTGTGGTCCGCGCCGAACTCCGGAGTCCCCGGCCCGTACTGGTCGCCTCGCGACGACACCACCACAACCGGCTTACCTTCGAGAGGTCGAGTCGGCGCATCGAACGGCACGGTGATTCCGGGAACGTGGATGTAATCGATCCACGCTTTGAGTGTCGACGGAACGGACCAGTTGTACATCGGTGCACCGACGAGAAGCACGTCCGCCGAGACCAACTCGTCGATCAGTTCTTTCTGCAACGCCTCGGCTTCCGGCGGCGCAACCTCGTCCGAAGTTCTCAGATGCGGCGCCCAGTGCAACGCGGACGTCGGCAGATGTGGCGGCGGATTTCGGTGCAAGTCCCGATAGATCACCGAATGATCGGCACCGAGCGAATGCCAGGTGTCCGAAAAGTGTGCGGTCACCGCTCGACTGACGGACGAAACAGGATCAGCGGACGAATCTAGATGCAACAACTGCGGCACGGACACTCCTTCTAGTAGCTGTAACTAGAGAATATGCCCAGCATGGGAGTGGAGCCGGCAGATAGGCTCGAGGTATGGATCATCGGTACATTGCATCGGCGTTGTCGCACCGTGACGCGCAGTTGGTTTCCGCTCGTATCGCGGAGTCGAGCGACCGTGTACCCACTGTTTCGTTCGATGGCGTAGAGCTCGACATCGACGAGTCGGGCCGGCGCGCTGTCGTGGAGCTCCTCCGACTTCTCGCCGGGGGTACGTCGGTGACGGTGGGCCCGGTGAGCGAACTACTGACGACGTCGCAGGCTGCCGAAGTGCTCGGTGTGTCCGATACGTACGTCAGGAAACTCGCCGACGCGGGCAACCTCGCGATCGAAATGCGTGGCACTCACCGCAGGTTTCGCCTGGAAGATCTTGTCCGGCTTCGGGAGACGTTCAAGAAAGATCAGCCTGCTTCACGGCCGAGCAGCTCGGACTGAAGAGTCAGCAGGTCTCGGAACGCTTCTCCTGATGCACGCCACAGCTGTTCACTGTCTATGAAGTCGACACCGAGCAAGTTGACGTCTCCACGGTAAGCGCCGACATCGACGGACAGTTTCCGAACGATCATGGAAATGTCACGGTCGAGGTAACCGGAGTCGCTGCTCTCGAGCGCCCGGAATTGAGCGGAGAAGTGGTCTGCCGATATCCGACGATCCACGAATTGCGCAACAAGGATGACGAAACGCGATGCGTGCAGCGATGGGGATCGAAACGAATGCTCCACGGAACCTTTGCCTCCCTGGTCGACAACGCCACTCGTCGTCGCCATCGAACTCAACGGACCGAGACACCGACGTGGCTGGGCAGCGGACCCGTCAGGGAGCCTGCCGTGCGAGGGGTGTCGAATATCTCGATGTAAAACAGGAACTTCACCCACGATAGGGAGTAGAACCTGATGGATCCGCTGTTTTCGGGATTGCTATGACCGTTCACAACAGAACGGTCGGTCCACTTGTGACCTACAGGAGTGACCCGAGCGGTGCGCGTTCGGGAGTATCGAGCTCCCAGAATTTCCAACCGTCGCAGACCTGCTCATCACCGCTGATATGCGTCGCGACAGCACTGGCGGCCTCGGTCGGATCCTCGAATCTCCGGCCCTCCATCGGTCCGCGTACGATTTCCAGGCGCGAATTGTCCGGGTCGTACCGCGCACTGAGACGGTAGCCGTCGAAATCAGCGACGACTCGAACGCGCAGGTCGATCACCTCTTCGACCGACGCGGACCGCTTCGCATTCGTGCGCCGGGTCTGTTTGCCGACGCGATGAGACGCAGCAGAATGCGCAGCGTCTGCCAGCGTCAGGTCCGCGTCGACGTTCAACCCGAGAAGACTCCACCGGTCGTGACCGTGCTGAACCCGGCCGACAGCGATTGCGTGGTGTCCTGTGCGGGAGCGCAACGGGGAATCCTGCACCCACAGATCGACCTCGCCTTTGATGTCAGCTGCCATTTCTTCGGACGACACCATGAAGAACGACGGATTGGACTTGCTCAGATCCACGAACACCCAGTATGTCGAGCCTGTGTCATCGGTGGCCAGCGACTCGTCCTGCCTGCGCGCCTTCCAGTCACCTTCCGCCTTGGACCGGACCCGGACTACACAGCTGGAACCGTCGACAGCCCAGACCTGGACCGGATTACGACGCGACGTGGTGAGGCGCTCAGCGCGACCCCCGTGCATCACTACCGCTTCGATGAATGCGCGTATACCCTGCTCCGAAACGTCTTCCACGGTGCTACCTCTGTTCTGCCTACCCGTGCAGATGAAGAGAGGTGCCTACGACGGGTAGCACGCGCACGACTCGGGGATCTGACCCCAGCCTAGTGGTCCAACACCCCCCGTGGATACCGTGCACAATCGACACATGGACGCACGGGCCGAGCACGACGCCGAACGAAGCCGATTCGTGTTGTACTCGGACACCGAGCTAGCCGCGGTATCCGAGTACTTCGATGTGGGCGATACCCGCAATTTCTTCCACACCGTGACGCTCCCCCAGTACCGCGGCAGGGGATACGCCGCGGCACTGACGGAATACGCCTTGAACGACACCCGCTCGCGGCGACTGTTGGTTCAGCCGTCCTGCTGGTTCGTTCGCGAGTTCATCGAGACCAACCCCGACGAATTCGGAGACTTGCTCACTTCTCCCGAATCTCCCGACGAGCGGTAGCGAACAACGGATAGTTCTCCGCATTCCCGCCGGCTTCACCCTTCTTCTTCCGATACCGTTCCAACGACTTCGCAACGCGCAGTTCATGTTCACGGATAACGTTCTCGTACAAATACATGGAAACTCCTCGAATAGCTTTGCAGCCCAGCATGATCAGGGCAGGCGAAGACACCGAATGCCCTGCGAATACGAATAGCGGAATGGACGTCGCTACCCGAACGAGAGTGCGGCACGGGACACCGTAAACGGATGCCCGGCAATGATTCTCAGGTTTCTTACCAAGTTGCACCCCTTTCGGTCCATGTACTCGCCGTGTTCCGTGCACCATCATGCTGCACGACCCTCACAGGCGCCACCGAATTAAATTGCACCGAACATCGCGGCCGGTTGTCCTCCGGTCGCGGGCAGATCCGAGTGCCGACGACAACGATGTCAACGAGCATCTGACACGTGCGTGAGCGGCTGTGTACCTGCGAGCGGAAGGGGTGGCCTCGTCTTGTACGCGTGGGGGTGTGAGCGCACATTCGGGGGGTGTTTTCGTGGGTGTGGTCCGTTGTTCGGTGATGGATGCTCGCCGTTGTGTCGGGTGCACGGCCAGGTGCTAGCACCTGGGTGAGCGTCCGGCACATGGGTGAGCGTCTGTGTCTCTGCCCGGCGGAGGGGTGGTGGATTCACCCTCGTGTTGTGCGTGGGGTGGGGGTGTCAGCGCACATTCGGGGGGTGTTTTTGCGGTGGGGGTGTGCTCGACGGGTGTCCGAGGGGGATGCACGGTGGAGTGTTTTTGGTTGGGGAATGCAGAACACCCCCGAACCGTGTGGTTCGGGGGTGTTCTGGAAAATGTGTTCGGCGGTGTCCTACTCTCCCACACCCTGTCGGGTGCAGTACCATCGGCGCTGGAGGGCTTAGCTTCCGGGTTCGGAATGGGACCGGGCGTTTC
>NZ_NPFY01000039.1 GCF_002259415.1 Rhodococcus sp. 14-2470-1b | reverse complement strand
GGGCCCCGACGTATCGGTCCTGCTCGAGGACGGACTCCCCAACGGGGAGTACACCGTCGGCTACCGTGTCACCTCCGCGGACGGGCACCCGATCACCGGGTCGTACGGTTTCTCCGTCGACGTTGCGGCGACCGCCACCCCTCAGGACGCCGCTGCACAGCAGTCGCAGGGCGGTGCGACCTCGACCTCGCCGACTCCTGTTACCACGGCTACGCAGCCCTACGATCCCAACAATCCCTCCGCCAGCGAAGACCGGCCACCGAAACAGAACACCATGATGCTGCTCTCCATCGTGGGCCTGACTGTCCTCGGTCTCGCTGCCATCGCCCTGACGTTGGTGATCCGAGGCAAGGACAAGCAATGACAGGGTCCCGATGAACATCGCCGCAGTAACTCCCCCGGAAGGCCCGCCGACGCTGGCAGCGTTGCTGAGCTTCGATGTACCGCCGCTCCCGATCCTGCCGATCGCCGGCATCGTCATGGCCGGGCTGTACTGCTGGGGGCTCTACCGGGTCCGCGGTCGAGGTATCGCGTGGTCACGGTGGCGGAGTGCGAGTTTTCTGCTCGGCTGCGCGGCGCTGGTCCTGGTGACCGGACTGCAGGTCGAACGCTACGGTTACAGCCTGTTCAGCGTCTTCATGTTCCAGCATCTGACGTTGTCGATGACCATCCCACCGTTGTTGGTGGTGGGTTCGCCCGGACGACTTTTGTTGCGTGCCACCGCTCATCACGGAACCGGGCGGTGGGTACTGATCGCGGCGCTGACGGGGTTGCGTAGCCGCGCCGGGCGCATCGCGCTTCACCCCGGGCTGACGATTCCGTTGTTCCTCTTCAGCTATTACGGTCTGTATCTGTCGTCGATCTTCGATGTTCTCGCCGTCAGCGAGATCGGGCACGTATCGATGGAGATCTTCTTCTTCGCCAGCGGGCTGCTGTTCATCATCCCTGTGCTCGCCGTCGGCCCCCTCCCTGTTCGGCAGAGCAATCTGGGCCGTATGTTCGACCTGTTCGTCGAGATGCCGCTGCATGTGTTCTTCGGTGTCATCCTGATGATGTCGAGCACCCCCATGCTCGCCACGTTCGCCTCCCCTCCCCCGCAGTGGGGTGTCGATCCGATAGCTGATCAGAAACTCGCCGGGGCGCTGGCATGGTCCTACGGTGAGCCGGTGGCCCTGCTGGTGGTGCTCATCTTCTGCATTCGATGGAACCGAGACGAAAAAGAGGAATCGGCCGTCGCGGATCGCCACGCCGAAGAAGACGGATACAGCGAACTGAACGCCTACAACGATTTCCTCAAGCAGATCGGCACCGAAACCCGGCCCCGCACCCTACGGTGACGCCCGCACAACTACGCACGACAGGACGGCCGATGCCACTGATCCGCACACCCGCAACCCCCCAGGGGCAGCTCGTCTTTCATGTGCTGGCCTACAACGGCGTACGGCTGATACTCGTGTGCGTCGCTGCAGGCGTGATCTTGGCCGTCGACGCGCTGACGACCCTCGACATTCCCTTCGTATTGGTACTACTCGCCGCACTTGCCGCAAGCCTGCCGCTGTCGGCACTGACTCTGAGGAAACGTCGCCGAACCATCAACGCGGACATCGAAGCTGTCGATCGCGCGCGCTCGATCAAGAAGCGAGGTCCCGCGGCGGGATGACCCCGTAGCAGAACTCTCTGACGCCGGCGTACGCATTCACGGCATGGCCGTATCGTTCTTGTCGATCACTGTTCACCCGACCCACTCGATGTGTGGTTGCGCTTCTGGTTTCGGCGCGCCATCGAGCAGTTCGAGGGTGCGTTGCAACAGATTCTCGATCCGATGCTCGAGATCATCGGTTATGTCGGACACATCGGCCAGATCGGTGTGGGCACGGCGGCGGGCATCGATACCGATTCGGTAGTAGTCCGAGTCCAGTGCAGCTGCAACGGGTTGCGGCGGCGAGCCGGTCATGTCCGCTTCCAGCGCGCGATCACCGAGGAGCAGCGACCGAGGCGGTCGTGGGTCGTGTCGAGGCGGCTGCCCAGTGCGATGGGCATCGACGATCCATCCGACCCCTGCCGGGGACATCGACTGTGCGGGGAACGGCATGTGGCCCCACCGGTCGATCGGCACGGCGACGGGACCTGGGTGCACCGACCATCTGGTCATGTCGGGAAAAGCGTTCGCCTGCAAGTGCTCTGAGAAGAACCTGGCCTTCCCGCTGCCCCCAACAGTACGGCATGAAGCGCATTACAGTACACCCGAAATCGGTTATCTCACTGACTATTACGCGACCGATACCTGGATACCGGCGAGGGTGGCGCGCACCATCTCGTGGCCACACGGGGTGTCGTGGCCGAGCCCGCGGTGGGACGAGAGGGCCTCACCTGGCAGTGGCTGCGGATGCAGCGGCCACGGGCGAACGTACGCATCATCGGGCATCGCCGCGAGCCGCGCGTTCACGCGAGGTGGCGCTCGAACTGGCGGCGCCGCTCGGTGGGACCGAGGTACAGAGTGCGCGTGAGCACCGATGAGGTGATCGCTACGGTCATCGACCATCTGGAGACGTTGCTGTCGTGGCCGGACCGACAGCGTATGCCGAACCTACTGTTGCTCGGTCCGACGAACAACGACAAGTCGATGATCATCGAAAAGTTCCGGCGCACTCATCCGCCGATCAGCTTGTCCGACCGCGAGCAGATACCGGTGTTGTGCATGCAGATGCCCCCGGACCCGTCACCCGGCCGGTTCTACCTCGCACTGCTCACAGCGTTGGGAACACCGACCAGGCCCCGCAATCGGGTCCACGAACTCGAACAGCAAGCATTGATGCTGCTCCGCGCCACCGGCGTGAAGATGTTCGTTCGTCCAGACCCTGACACACCTTCATCCGTTCCCTCCTACGAAGCGCTTCTCCTTAGAGGACACAGAGCCTGGACCATTGGTGCCAGCCCACGATTCGACTCACCTGTTGCCCCAATCCCATAGGAGCGCGATTATGTTCGCTCCATCGATGTCAGGATGCAGCCTTGCCAGCGTCGCACTCGGCCTGAGCGAGGCATAGCACTGAAGCCTGCCTCGAAGGGCGCGCTCGAACGGCAACACGAAGAGAGCTCGACGCAAGGGTGCAGCTCTGTACCACTCCAAGGTCAAATTCAATCTTTACCGCGGTAAAGGTCGCCAAGATATGGAACGGGTCACCCGGACTCCAGGCTCTGCAGGCCCCGGTCCCCCAGCGCATCAAGCGCATCCACGATTTAACTCAAGCAAATGCACTCAACAGGAAGTTCCCCAGCACACGCCAGCCTCGTTAAAGCGGATTCGATTGAATATTGTCTATCAAAGGCCCGCCGCCACCTTCGGCCGGCCTTCGAATGCGCACCGCCAAAGAACCCGGAACTTCGACTGCAAATCGGCCAGATCCCGACGCTTGTGGGTGCGACGCTTTTCGTCACAGTGACGAAATTGGGTGGGGTGCGACATCCTGCCCCCCGGTCTTACTTCGGCGCGAACTATCGCGATTCACCCTACGTAAATCCGCCGCAAGGCGTTGCCGGCCAAACCAAGGTCCTACGAGATGGCTGAAACTAACTGCCGACAAGAAATGAAACTCAAGGCCTCACTGGAGCCCACATCACCCCACCACCCACTCGCATTTACTGAATCATCACCTTGCGGTGAGAGATCAGCCTTTACCGCGGTAAAGACGCGACAACGCCAAGGCTCAGGACCTAGCGCCTTGACAGTCCGCCGGAATTGGGCGAAACGACCAAACTGGGCCTGCCCGAAAACCCTAACGAAAACTGTTGCACCCTCACTACGATATCGGCCGGCCGATTGCATCAGAAGAGCCTGGTCGCGCATGATTGCAGTGCACTGCAACAGCAAGCAACTAGCGCGTACTTCGAAGTGCAACGACTGTTGCAGAACCAACGCCAGGTCGCGCCCAGAAATCTTAGTACGACGCGCCTCAGCGGGCCTTAAAGACATCCGACGGGCGTGGTGCCGGCACTTCGTGTATCACCATACCTAGCAAGCCTCCCGACTAACTGCTGTCGACCAGCGAACCAGCCAACGTTGGGGACGGCTGCCGTCCGCAGCCCTGCTCGCTGCTTCAATGACACAGTCCTCGCACGAATCTGCAACGGTGTAGCTCCCACACCCTCGGGTCAGAAGTCTGAATACCAGTAGTTGATGGTGCGACAGGCGGACTTAAGCACTGCCCACCTTCACTGATTTGACGTCTACCGCGGTAAAGATTTAGCCGGTAAGTACCACAGCGCGTGGACGAGCCAGTGAGCGCCGAGGTCCAGCGGGGGAGTCTGCCATCGGATCACAGACATGACCCGGCGAGTCGAAGCTACAACCGAACACTCTGGAGGCATAGTGATGTACATTTCGAGGGCGCAAGCAACTCCAGCGCTGCGCGTTCTCGCGGATCTTTACCGCGGTAAAGATCATCGCCAGAACACCACACCGAAGTAGCCGCACCGCGGTGAAGCAAACGGAAGGTGGGCTCAATGCCCGTACACGTAATAATCAGCCAAAAGGGCGGAGTGGGGAAGAGTACCCTCACGATGAACCTGGCGGCAGTCAAGAATGACGTCTTGACTCGCTCCGGAGCCAAGCAGAGCGAATCGCCAGTACTGGCAGCTTCGATCGACCCTCAGGGCTCGGCAGTGTGGTGGGCCGAAAGAGTGCAGGACCTTCCCTTCCGGGTCACTCAGATCGACGACCCGGAAATGCTCCGCCATCTGCCAAACCTGGATGGAATCAAACACGTTTACGTCGATACGCCGGGCTGGATCGGCGATCGTCCTGGGGCTGTAGATAACGGCACTTCAGGACAAGCGCTCGACACTGTACTTTCGGTGACCGATCTCGCGATCGTCCCGATCGTCCCGGAGCCACTCAGCTTCGACCCGACGGCCCGCACAATCTCCAAAGTGCTTGAGCCGAAGGGAATCCCATTCATTGTCGTCATCAACAACTGGGATCCAAGAGACGGCCGAGTCGACCTGGAACAGACCGAAGCATTCGTCCAAGCGCAAGGTTGGCCACTCGCCAACACCGTTGTTCGGCACTACAAGGTGCACAGTCGAGCCGCAGCTCAGGGGCAAGTGGTTACCGAGTACCCGCCAAATCGGGCATCGCTGCAGGCACGTGAGGACTTCCAACGCTTGTGCCTTGAGCTGGAAGTAGGTAAGTAAATGGCAACATCACAGAAGTCCCGGGGCGGTCGGGTCGATTTTTCTAGTCTGGTTGGTTCAGTGGGGGACAAGTCGCCCGTGGATGCATCCATCCCTGTGGATGGCCAATTTAGACCAGATGTGCCTCTGTCCGAACTAGTGGCCAACCCTCGGAATCCGCGCTCAGCGGTCGGGGATCTCGCCGATCTGGCTACAATCGCGGAGCGGCAGCTTCAACCTGGGACAGTGGTTACGAGCGCACGGTGGCTCGAACTTTGGCCAGAGGACGTCGCCAGAATCGGTTCCGCACGTTGGGTTGTGGTCAACGGCTGCCGAAGGCTTGCTGCGAGCGAGAAGTATGGCCGCAAGGGAATGGATGTGGTCGTTCAGGACAGCCTTGCAACATCCAAAGAGGCCATCCTGTGGGCATCAATAGTCGAAAACCTGGACCGGCAAGACTTCGACGTTGTCGAAGAGGCAGAAGCTGTCAACCTTCTTGTTACTGAACTCGGAAGCGCCACCAAGGCCGCTCAAAAATTGGGGCGATCAGAAGGCTGGATCTCGCAGCGGCGCGCATTGCTCAAGCTAGAGCCTGAGTTGCGGGAGAAACTACGTTCAGGCGATCTCGCGATCCGAGACGCTCGGGCGCTGGCGCAGATTCCGTCTGCGGAGCAGGTCGCTGAGTGGTCTTCACGCCAGCAGAACCCACCATCGCCGAAAGCAAACGAGAAGAAACCACGCCGACCCTCCGATGCTGACAAGCAGATCGCATCACGCAGCGCCGCAATCCGGGCGCTGATGAAGCTGAAAAGCGATCCCCACTCTGTGGCAGTCGCGATCAGGGAAGCGCTCAACGAGGAGGACATACGTGAGCTGGTGAAGACGCTTCGAGGCATCTGACACAGCTCATCCAACCAAGAAGGCCTCGGCGGAAAGCACATCCGCCGAGGCCTTGCTGCTGAGCCTCCGATTCGGACCAGTGGGGAAGTGGAGCGGAGGCTTAAGCCCAGGTAGCCGGTCTGTGTCAGAAGCGCGACCCACCACTTCGCCAGCTCTGATCGGTCGCCAATGGCACTCTTGCAGATAGAGCTTCCTACTCACCCTTACTTATTCAGATTAGACCAACGTAAATTGCATTTTCCGCACCGTCTACCCCGAAATGCCAGTTCAGCACAGTTTTTGCTCAGCAGACCTGTCGGTGACCTGCGCTAGGCTGCCGGTATGGACTTCCGACCAGGCCGGGCACCTGTAGTGAGCACCGCCGGACGTGTTTCCACCGCTGTAGAGCCCGAAATCCCGCCGGCCGTGGCCAAGCGCATCGCGAAAGCTGTCGCGTCGTCCCGGTCCGAGGGGACTCGGCGTACCTATGCCGCAGGGTGGCGGCGCTTCGCCGGGTGGTGCGAGCGAGAGGGACACGCGGCGTTGCCTGCACATCCGGTCACGGTGGCTGCATATCTCGTCGATGCCGCGGACACCCGCACCGAAACGGGGGAGCGGGCTTACGCCGTCGCCACGTTCGGCACCTGGATCGCGGCGATAAACCACCAGCACCGCACCACGGGACATCTGTCTCCGTCGGCACACGAGCTCGTCACCGCGACATTATCCGGGATCCGCCGCGAGTATGCCGCGGCGGGGGATCGGCCGCGCACACCGCGGGACCCGCTACTGGTCGACGACATCAAGGTCTTCGTCTCGACGGCGCGGAAGCGATGCCGGGGGTGGGCCGACGCGGTACTCGAACGACGCGATTCGGCAATCCTGCTGCTCGGGTTCACCGGCGCGTACCGCCGCAGCGAACTCTCGGAGCTCTTGTGCGGCGACGTGACCGTGCACCGGCACGACGGCCTACACATCCGGCTACGGAAATCGAAGACCGACCAAGAGGGCAGGGGAGCGATGAAAGCCTTGCCGTACACCGAGTCTCACGAGACATGCCCGCCCTGCGCGTACGTCCGCTGGGCACAGGTCGTGGCCGCGTTCGATGCTGGTGGCCGCCCGTCCGTGATCCGACTGCTCCGTAAGCAGGAGCCATTCGCCGAGCACGTGTGCCGTGGGGGAGTGCCCCGCACCGCAGCCCGCGCCCCGCTACTTCGTGCCGTCGCCAAGAACGGCAACCTCGGCTCCACATCGCTGTCCGGTGCCGCGATCCACCAGACCATCCGCCGACGCGCCGAACATGCCGGCTACGACCCCACCGCGCTCGCCAAACTCGGCGGCCACTCGCTCCGCGCCGGCTTCGTCACCCAAGGCACCCGCAACGGCGCCGACGGATCCGCCATCGCACGCCAAACCGGGCACGCCAGCCTCGACTCCGTCGAGGTATACCGCCGCGAACACGCACCACTGGTGGGAAACGCTGTGAACCAGATCGGACTGTAGTGAGTCAACTGAGCGGAATTGTGTTCGATGCAACTGTGCGACAGCGAGTACGGAATTCGTGACCTTCCCGTGAACGCTAAACCCAGCGTATCGTTTTCGGGCTTCGCGCCAACGTCGGCCTGCGTATATGCATCGCACACTGGACGAGATTCAACGTCGTTGTGTTTGATGCAACGCGTGGGTGGGGGGCTAAAGCCCCAGGTGCGGCGCATCTGGTCTCGGTTCCTGAGCGGCGAGGGGGACGATCAGACCGCGATTACGCCGGTGCGCCGAATTGCGGGCAACCAGAAGCACTGGCTTATCGTGCCGAATACCGCACCTTGAAATTTCGTCACTCCGCCAGTCATATCCGCGGGCAAGGTAGTGAGAGTGTTCTCTCCTTGAGAGGGGCCGCCGATGATGAAGGTAACGGTTGGCAACCCTGCATGTCACTCGTCTTACCGTGCCGTTCGAATGCACGGTTCGGTCAGAAACCGGGTTTCGGACGTCGGTCATCAACGTCGTAACTACTGTCTACGGCGACCGTTGACTCAGGACGCAGCTCTCGGCGGCGGTCTCCGGCGCTGAGGGGGGCGCCGGCTGGTGCCTCGTGGCTTTGACCATCTCGGCGCATGGGTGGTCTGCGCACGGGAGGCCCGATTCGATGTCTCGGACGAGGAACATGAGCCGGTGCGGTGAGAGTTGCAGCGCGTTCGCGCGCTGACATTCCACCCCAGACTCCGTATGACTCTGCGTTGTTCAACGCGTGGCTTCGGCAGTCGTTGAGAACTGGGCACCGAGCGCACACCTGTTTGGCGGTCTCCTCCGCTCGTCGGAGTTCGCTTCCGCGTGTACCGCGGGCCGGGAAGAAGGTCGATACGGCAAATCCTCGGCAGTGGGCATGCAGTTGCCAGTCCCAATTGGATGTAAGTGGGGCCGGGAGGATTCCGGTAGGAAAATAGATTCTCATGGTTCCTCGGTGCGGGTGGTTCGGCGACGGTGGATGTCAGTCGTTGTGGCCGATTCGGTGGACGCGGATCATGGTGGTGGTACCGGTCAGATCGTGGGGTCCGCCGGCCACGATGACGACGAGGTCACCGCGTCGATAACGGTCCATGCTCAACAGCGCCCGGTCGACTTGTTCGATCATGAGGTCGGTGGATTCGGTGGGCTCGACGACGAAGGTCTCGCTCCCCCACGTCAGTGCGAGTTCATTGCGTATCTCCGCAACCGGGGTGAACGCGAGCACGGGCAGCGGCGTGTGCAGCCGCGCGAGGCGGCGGACGGTGTTGCCGGAACGCGTGAAGGCAACCAGGGCGCAGGCGCCGAGTCGTTCTGCGATGTCGCGTGCTGCATAGGACACCACACCGGCTCTGGTCTGGGGGAGATGGGTCAACGGGGGCACGTCGGTGGAATGAGTTTCGACCGCATCGAGAATCCGCGCCATCGTGCGCACTGCGTCGACAGGGTATGTGCCGATCGATGTCTCGCCGGAGAGCATCACTGCGTCGGCGCCGTCGAGTACGGCATTCGCGACGTCGGCAGCCTCGGCCCGGGTGGGGCGCGAGTTGTCGATCATCGATTCGAGCATCTGAGTTGCGACGACAACCGGGCGGGCATTCTCACGGGCGATTTGGATTATGCGTTTCTGTATCAGCGGTACGTCCTCGAGAGGCACTTCGACGCCGAGGTCGCCGCGCGCGACCATGATCGCGTCGAAGGCGAGCACGATGGCTTCGATGTCCTCGACTGCCTCCGGTTTCTCGATCTTGGCCATCACCGGGACGCGCCTGCCGACTCGGTCCATGACCGCGTGTACCCGGTCGATGTCGGACGGTGACCGGACGAACGAGAGCGCGACGAGGTCGACGCCCATGCGCAGCGCGAACTCCAGGTCGTCGATGTCTTTGTCCGAGAGAGCGGGAACGGAGACATTCATACCGGGGAGGGATACCCCTTTGTTGTTGCTGATCGGCCCGCCTTCGACGACCCGGCACACCACGTCGTTTCCGTCGATGTCGATGACAACGAGGGTGATCTTGCCGTCGTCGACGAGAAGTCGGTCCCCAGGCGATGCGTCCTGCGCGAGTTGGCTGTAGGTGGTGGATACTCGCTCGTGGGAGCCGTCGCAGTCCTCGACGGTGATGCGAACGATGTCTCCGGCCGCCCAGAGGGCGCCGCCGTCGGTAAATCTGCCGAGCCGGATCTTGGGTCCTTGGAGGTCGGCGAGGACGGCGACGGCACTGCCCAGTTCGTGTGCTGCGCTGCGGACACGGTCGTAGTTCTCTCGATGATCCTGGTGTTCGCCGTGGCTGAAATTCAACCGTGCGACGTTCATTCCTGCAACGATCAGGGCTCGGGTTGCGTCGTCGGTCGCGGTAGCAGGCCCCATTGTGCAGACGATTTTTGCGCGGTGGGGGGAGAACATCGGCGCGAGCTCATCGGGCCGGGTGGAGTGGACGTCGGTCAGTGTCATCGGAATCCTTTTGTGTCGCCGTGTTCACCTCAGTCGGAACGCGGGTGTGATCGGCGGTCAGTGGGGCAGAGCGAACCGGGGGAATGCAACGCGGCCGGCGTAGTGAGCGCTCTTGCCGAGGAGTTGTTCGATGCGCAGAAGTTGGTTGTATTTCGCGACGCGCTCGCTTCTGGCCGGCGCGCCGGTCTTGATCTGACCGCTGCCGACTGCGACAGCGATGTCGGCGATGGTGGTGTCCTCGGTTTCGCCGCTGCGGTGGCTGATCATGGTTTTGTAGCCGGCTCGGTGCGCGAGGTCGATGGCGTCGAGGGTTTCGGTGAGCGTGCCGATCTGATTGAATTTCACCAGCAGAGCGTTGGCGGCACCGAGGTCGATACCATCCTGAATTTGTGTGGGGTTGGTGACGAAGAGGTCGTCGCCGACCAATTGAACAGCGTCACCGATGTCCTCGGTCAGACTGACCCACCCTGTCCAGTCGTTCTCGCTCAGTGGGTCTTCGATGGACACCACGGGATAGTTGCGAATCAGCTCACGGTAGAACCCGATCATGTCGCTGGTGGAGCGGTCCTTGCCTTCGAATCGGTATCCGGCCCCGTCGGTGAAGAACTCCGACGCGGCGACGTCGAGGGCGAGTGCCACGTGGTCGCCGAGGCAGAACCCTGCGGTGTCTACGGCGATGGTGATGAGGTCGAGGGCTTGGCGGGTGTCGGCAACGTCGGGTGCGAATCCGCCTTCGTCGCCCAGTCCGGTCGACAGGCCCTTGTTCTTGAGCACCGACTTGAGGGCGTGGTAGATCTCTGTTCCCCAGCGCAATGCTTCGTCGAACGAATCGGCAGCGAGTGGGACGATCATGAATTCCTGAACGTCGACTCCTGTGTCGGCGTGCGCGCCGCCGTTGACGATGTTCATCAACGGTACGGGTAGGACGTGGGCATTGGACCCGCCGATGTAGCGGTACAGGTCCATACTTACGGCAGCTGCTCCCGCTCGTGCGACTGCCAGCGAGACACCGAGAAGGGAATTCGCTCCGAGACGCGACTTGTCTGCTGTGGCGTCGGTGTCGATCAGGATGCGGTCGATGCGTCGTTGATCGTGGACGTCGCATCCGACGACGGCGGGGGCGAGTTCGGTGCGGACGGCCTCGACCGCTCGGCGCACACCTTTGCCGTTGTACCGGTCCTGTCCGTCGCGGAGTTCTACCGCTTCGTGTTCGCCGGTGGATGCACCAGACGGGACAGCAACGCGTGCCGAGGTTCCGTCGTCGAGAACGATGTCGACCTCAACGGTGGGATTGCCACGGGAATCGAGGATTTCGCGGGATATGACCTGGCTGATGGTGGGCACGGGGGAGCTCCTCTGGAATATGTATGCGGCCAGTCCGGATGCGAGGCGGGCGTCGTGTGCCCGCGCGCCGGGCGTCCCCGGACAGCGGGCGAACGGTCAGCGATACGCGCGCCCCGCCGCAGCTGGGACCGACGACGCGGTCGGTGTACGCGGGGTGTCGGCGGCGTTGTCGAGTGCGATGTCGCGTCCGATGCGCACGAGCAGCTGGGCGGTGAGTTCGGGGTCGCGTGAGGTATCGCGGCCGGTGTAGTCGGTGAGGGAGCGGATGTCGCTAAATCCTGCTGTGTGCCAGCGTGATCTGGGGAGTGTATTTCGTCCTGCGGCGACGATGACGGGTACCGGTTGTGCTCGTCGTGCTAGGACGGAGAGCAGTTTGCCGTGTTCGGTTTGCTCGTCGATGCTGCCTTCGCCGGTGACGACCAGATCCGTACCGGCGAGGTGTTGTTCGAAGTCGAGTAGGTCGAGGAAGTACTCCGCTCCCGATGCCATGCGGGCACCGAGTAGCAGTGCTGCGAAGCCGAGTCCTCCTGCGCTGCCCGCTCCTGCGGTGTCGGCGAGTTCCCTGGCCTGGGTGTAGCCGCTGCGGGCGAATGCTGCGACCAGAGTGTTCAGGCCTTCGTCGAGGTAGTGCACCGCATCGGGGTCGGCGCCTTTCTGCGGCCCGTAGACCGCCGCGGTGCCGGTCGGCCCGGTCAAGGGGTTGGTGACGTCGCCTGCGATGACGAGGTCAAGCCCGGTCAACGACGCGGCCTGGGAGGTGTCGACGGTGTGGATTTCGGTGAGTCTGCGTCCGCATCCTCGGACTTGGCGTCCCTCGGCGTTACGAAAGATGTAGCCCAGTGCTGAGAGCAGTCCGGTGCCGCCATCGGTGCTGGCGCTGCCGCCCAGCGCCAGCACCAGTCTACGAGGTTGGTGTCGAAGGGCGCTTTTGACTGCTTGACCCATTCCGAGGCTGGTGGCCTCGAACGGCGAGCGGCGACCGAGCTGGAGGGTGCCCAGTCCGCATGTGTTGGCGACTTCGACCACCGCGGTATCGCCGCGGTGGGCGATCGTCGCGGTCTGCGGTGTGCCGGTGGCTCCGGCCACGGTGATCGTGTTGGGGGTGAAGCCGGCGGCGATGGCGGCGTCGACGCTGCCGTCACCGCCGTCGGCGAGGGGGAGCGCGGTGGTGTGGGCTCCGCCCGAGGTCAGTCCAATCGACAGGTGCTCGGCGACGTCGCCCGCGGTCAGTGATCCCTTGAACTTGTCGGGTGCGACAAGAACCCTCATGGTCGGCCTCTCTCGGTGTTGGCGAAGCAACGGACGGGTGTGCAGGTGGCCTGTCAGTGTCGGACCGAGCTCGCGGACGACGCCGGTGCGGGGAGATGCTCGTGTCGGCTGCCGGGATCGTCTTTGACGAGGTCGACGTCGCGGTGGTGGTGTTTGTCTGCGGGTTCGTGTTCGAGGATTTCCATGTCGAAGTCGTTCTCTACTTCGCCTTCGGGCGGGGGGAGTATTTCCCCGGCGAAGACGCGGCGGGCGCGGTCGACGTCGAGTTCGCCGTTCCACTTGGCGACGAACAGGGTGGCGACGGCGTTGCCGATGAAGTTCACCAGTGCCCGGCATTCGGACATGAACTTGTCGATGCCGAAGATGAGCATGATGCCGGCGGCCGGGATGGTGCCCAGCGTGCTCAGTGTTGCGGTCAGGGCGATGAATCCGCCGCCTGCGACACCTGCGGCCCCCTTGGAGGTGAGCAGCATGACGCCCATGAGTCCGAGCTGCTGCGCGATCGTGAGGTCGGTATTGGTGGCCTGGGCGATGTAGAGCGCGGCGAGCGAGAGGTAAATTGCTGCGCCGTCGAGGTTGAAGCTGTAGCCGGTGGGGACGACGAGACCGACGGTGGTCTTCTTGACGCCGGCGTACTCGAGTTTGCGCATCAATCCGGGCAGGGCCGGTTCGGCGGTGGAGGTGCCGAGGATCAGCAGGAGTTCTTCTTTGAAGAAGCCGAGCATGCGGAAGATGTTCAGGCGCAGGTAGGCCATTACCGATCCGAGGACGACCACCACGAAGAGCGCCGAGGTGACGTAGAAGAGCAGGATGAGGCTGCCGAGGCTGGTGAGGGTCGAGACGCCGTACTTGCCGATGGCGAATGCCATGGCGCCGAATGCGCCGAGCGGGGCGAGCTTCATGATGAAGCCCAGGACTTTGAAGATCACTGCGGTGAGGCGTTCGACTGCGTCGCGGATCGGGTCGGCGATCTGTCCGACAGCATTGATGGCGACACCGAAGATGACGGCAAGGAAAATGACCTGCAGGATGTCGCCTTCGACGAAGGGGCCCACGACACTGTCCGGGACGAGGTGAGTGATGAACTCCCACCACTCCTTTTCTTCGCCTGCCTTGATGAAGCTGCTGGCGGAGTCGGTGGTTTCAAGCGATGCTGCGTCGGCGTTGACACCGTCACCGAGCCGGAAGATGTTGATCGCTACCAGGCCGGTCATCATCGCGATGATCGTGCCGACCTGGAAATAGGTCAGCGCCTTGATGCCGGTGAGGCCGACCTTCTTCAGGTCGGCGACCGAGGCGATGCCGCCGACGATGGTCAGGAACACGATCGGTCCGATGAGCATCTTCATTGCAGTGATGAAGGTGGTGCCGATCGGCTCCATCGCTTCGCCGGTGCTGGGCCAGAGCCATCCGACGCCGATACCGGCGATGATGGCGACGATGACCCAGAAATAGAGCTGTTTATACCAGGGTTTCTTGACCGTGGTCGGTTGGTAACTCGCTGTGCTGCTTGTGGTTCCCATGAGATTCACCTCTGGTGAGAGTTCGCGATAGTCAAGGTTGTGGTCGAGAGTTACCGACCGACTGTGGTGTCGGCCGGCTCGACGGGATCACCTGTCGAGCCGGCCGGGTCTGGCGTGGTGCAGGTCCAATCAGGATCAGGCTGGGGTCAGAGCGTTCTCCAGTGCGTGCACGATGGCTTCGGTGACCTCGTGGGTGTCCGAGGTGCCGCCGATGTCGCGGGTCAAAGCTCCGTTGCCGGTGGCGGTTTCGATGGCAGCTTCGACGCGGCGCGCCTCGTCGTGCAGGCCGAAGTGGTCGAGCATGAGTGCTGCGCTGGCGATCGCGCCGATCGGGTTGCTGATGCCCTGGCCTGCGATGTCGGGGGCCGAGCCGTGGACGGGTTCGAACATGCTCGGGAAGCGGCGCTCGGGGTTGAGGTTGGCGCTCGCGGCGATACCGAGGGAGCCGGCGAGGGCGGATCCGAGATCGGAGAGGATGTCGGCGTTGAGGTTCGAGGCCACGACGACCGAGAGGTCCTCGGGGTGCAGGATGAACTTGGCGCTCATGGCGTCGACGAGCACGCTTTCGGTGGTGACGTCCGGGTAGTCGAGGGCGACGCGCTTGAAGACGTCGTCCCACAGCACCATTCCGTACTGCTGTGCGTTGGACTTGGTGACACTGGACACCTTTTTGACGGTGCGGGTACGCGCGAGATCGAACGCGAAGCGCATGATCCGCTCGCAGCCTTTCTCTGTGAACAGGGCGGTTTGTAGTGCAACCTCGTTGCCGGGGCCGCGGCCGCTGAGGTTGCGTCCGCCGAGTCCGGCGTACTCGCCTTCGCTGTTCTCGCGAACGACGACCCAGTCGAGTTCGGTATGGTCGGCTTTGCGGAGCGGGGACTGGACGCCGGGCAGGAACTTCACCGGTCGGACGTTGGCCCACTGGTCGAAGTTCTGGGTGATGTTCAGGCGCAGCCCCCACAGGCTGATGTGGTCGGGAACGTTCTCCCAGCCGACGGCGCCGAAGTAGATCGCGTCGTAGCTCTCGAGGGTTTCGAGTCCGTCGTCGGCCATCATCTTGCCGGTCTCGGCGTGGTACCCGCAGCCCCAGGGGAATTCGTCCCACTGGAAGGCGAACTTGCCGGCGGACTGTTCGGCCAGGACGTCCAGTACGCGCTGGCCCGCCTCGACGACCTCGCGACCGACACCGTCAGCCGGGATCGATGCGATCTTGTAGGTGGTGAGTTCGGTAGCCATGAGTTCCTCCGTAGTAGTGCACATCACATTCTGTCTTGAACCATTAAGCGGTCACAGGCGGGCGTGCGTCCATGACCAAAAGCCGATGCGTCTTATCGGTTTTTCCTAACTGTGAAAGATTCCCGCAGCTAGACTGGCCAGCAGACAAATTTCGGTCAGCCCTACACACCTGCACACCCGGCGCAACCGGAAGGAGCGATCCTGTATGGATGCGCGGCACCTGAAGTACTTCCTGGCCGTAGTCGACGAGGGCGGCATCAACCGCGCGGCAGAGGCGTTGCTCATTGCGCAACCATCGCTATCCCAATCGATCGCGACGCTGGAACGGGAACTGGGTGTTCCGCTTTTTCATCGCATCGGACGCAGGCTGGTACTGAGCGAGGCGGGTGCGACCTTGATCGGCCCAGCGCGAGTGGTGCTGCGTGATCTCGACGACGCCACCGCATCGATCGATGCGCTGAAGGGTCTGCGACGTGGACGCGTGGATCTGATTACGATGCCCTCGCCCGGGATCGAACCGCTGACAACGATTCTGACCCGGTTCAGCGCGTCGTATCCCGCTGTGACGGTGAACGCCGAGGCTGCGTTCACGCCGGAAGAGGTACTGCATGCGGTACGAACCGGGGCATGTGAAGTGGGCATTCTGGGCTCGCCCAGCGAGGTCCGCGCTCCTGAGCTCGAGGTCGTTGCGCTGGAGAGTCAGCCGTTGATTCTCATCTCGAGCGTAGACGCGGTTACACCGGACTCACCGGTCATCGAACGCTCCGAGCTGTCCGGGTTACGGCTGATCGTCTCGCAGCACGGTTCCTTGATGAGAACGCTCGTCGACGATGTTCTTGCGAGCGGCGTCGATGCCACCATCGCCGCCGAGGTAGCGCACCGCACCTCCATCCTGCCTATGGTGCTCAGTGGATTCGGTCAGGCAGTGATGCCATCGTCGTGGGCTCCGACCGCGCGCCAATCAGGAGCCAGAGTGCACCGCATCGTTCCCGAGTCCTATCTGCACGTCGCTGCCGTGTGCCGGACAACCCATCTCACGCCGCCCGCACACAAACTGATGGACGTCGCACGACTGTACGCAGCGGGCCACCCAACATCGTGGGAAATAGATTGATGCACAAGACTCAAGAGGTTTTGCCAAAAACATGAGCACTGCTGCGTCGGCCTGGAGGTGACACGCCACGGGAGCCTCACCTCGTCCTCGTAAAACAGGATGCCGGTGTCCTCCTGCTTCACCAGCTTGCACCCTCCCAAGCTATCGGTGGACGACCTCACGTGTCGGTCTGTGTACGACCTGACGTGTCGGTGTCCGGCAGGTTCATGATGCCGGTGCCTCCACTGGTGTGACAAGCCCTTGCCGGTCTTTGAGCCGGTAGCTGGGGCCGTTGATGGCCAGGACGTCGCAGTGATGAAGGAGTCGGTCGAGGATCGCGGTGGCGAGGACGTCGTCGCCGAGGACGGTTCCCCATTCGGTGAAATGCTTGTTGCTTGTGATGATCGTGGAGCCCTTCTCGTATCTGCGGCTGATCAGCTGGAAGAACATGTTGGCTTCGTCGCGGTCGAGGGCGAGGTATCCGACCTCGTCTATGACCAGCAGAGATGGGCGCATGAGGTTCGCGAGTTGCCGGGGGAGCCGGTTTGCTGCGTCGGCGGCTTTGAGCTTTCGAACGAGGTCGTCGAGGGTGGTGAAGTAGATCGACTTTCCGGCTTGGCAGGCAGCGACCGCCAGCCCGATCGCGATATGCGTTTTCCCTACTCCCGGTGGTCCAAGTATCGCGATGTTCCCTGCGCCGGTGAGGAATTCGAGGGTGGCAAGGTCTCGGATGCGGCGCGGTTCGAGTCCGGGTTGGAAGGTGTAGTCGAAGTCGTCGAGGGTTTTGTGATGGGGAAGCCCGGAGAGTTTGAGGGCGTTGCGGAACCGCCGGGATTCTCGGACTGCGACTTCTTCGGCGAGGAGGTGGTCGACGAAGTCGAGGTATCCCATCTGCGCGGAATCTGCGCGGGCGGCGGATTCGGTGACCGATTCGGCGGTGTGACCGAGGCCGAGCCGGAGGGCGTTGTCGATGATCCGTTGGGTGGTCAGTGAACTCATGAACGGTGTCCTGTCGTGGAAGATGCTGTGGGATAGTGGTTCACGGTCAGACGGCGTAGGCGGACAGTGGTCGATGTTCGACGTGGACGTGTCCGACGAGTGAGATGACTTTGGCGGTCAACGGGTCGCCTGCGTCGACCGAAGGTGACGGTGTGCCCTCCGCGGGGTTTGTATCGACGCGTCCGTCGGTGGTGGCACGGGTGTGACCGTCGGGCAGTGACGCCCAGTGCGCCTGGTCGACGACCCAGGCGCCGCGGACCTGCGAGCGAGCGTGGACGGCCAGGACGGTACCGCCGGCACTGTCGAGGGTGGCGATGGCGATGTTGTCGGCACCGGCGCGTACCTGTACTCGTTGACCTGCCCGGACGCGGTCGGCGGGTACGGAGTAGAGCGATGCCTCGAACGAGATCAGCGCGTCGTTTCCGATGCGCCGTAGGTGGGCTTCGGCGACAAGATACGGCTCGGCCGGGGCAGGACGTAGCGCCGCGTGATCGACGACGGCGCGGGTCCCGATGACCTCACGGTGAGTACGGTGCACCTGAGTCCGGCGGATCGGAACCCAGTCCATGAAGGTGCGGTCGGTGCTAGCGAGATCGGTGAACGTGCGACCGGCCAGGACGTGATCCCGAACGATCTTCACTTGCCGTTCTACACGGCCTTTGCCGGTGGGCCGGTACGCGGCGAGGACGTCGATGTCGAAGCCGTAGTGCCCGGAGAATGCGACGGCTGCTGGATGCAACGGGACAGCATGTCCGGGACGGACATGTTTGCGGACAATGGTTTTGGTGCGGTCGTAGACGATCGAACCCGGGACGCCACCGAAGTGCGCGAAGGCTCGGATGTGGCTGCCCCAGAACGCGGCGGCGTCCATCGAGTGGGTGTAGCAGCAGAATGGGTCACGGGAGAACGAGAGGACCATGTGGAAGGAGTAGACCTTGCGTCCGGTGCCGAAGAGATCGCCTTCATCGCCCCAGTCGACTTGTGCTTGGGCGCCGGGGATGGTTTCGAATCGGCGGTGTAGATTGCCGAGCCCGGATTCTTCTGCGCCGAGTTCGTCTCGGATGATGGGTCTGGCTGTGCTGCAATAGATTTTGACTCGTTGGTAGTTCACGGTCACGGACTTTTCGTTGGTGAGGCGTTCGTGGATGACCGAGGCTGCGATGGTGATGTCGGCGCGGAGCATCTCTTCGATCAGTGCGGCGATGTCGTCGGTGATCGCTCGGGGTTGTGTTCCTGCTCTCGAGGTTCCCTGCGGTGGATGCGTGGGTGCATCGTCGGCGAGGTATCGGCGGACAGTGCGCCAATCGCAGCCGCATTCGCGGGCGATGTCGGCATAGGTCGCGCCGGCCTCGTGCAGGGCTTTGAAACGTCGGATGTTCATCCAAGACTCTCCATCTAGGATCATGGCAAGGGCCACCCTTCGGGTTCGTCAACTTTGGCGGTAGACGATTCGAAGGGTGGCCCTTGTCGTGGGCGAGTTACGACAGGACTCGCCGAGCACCTACATATGAGGTTGTACGGGGACCATCACGTGAGGGTGTACACCGATACAAGCCGGCGGCGACGAGACCGAACCGCTGGTCGCTCACCCATCCCCGGATGCGTAACGGCGATTCCAGGGGAATCACGGGGCCCGCTTCGACATCGACCGCAGCGTGGAAGTTAAGGGACTCGATCTGCGTGGGTCGCCGGGAGTTTCTTCACCCGACCGAGGCCATCGACATCAAGGTCGTCTTACCAGGCACAAGAGGCCATAGCCGGCAATTTCGGCGTAGGTGTTGGAGTGGCCGAAGAGTAGTCCAGGCGGCACTACAGACCGGCTATCCGACAATCACCGGCAGTCAGCTGAGCCGTCGATCGTCAACGCCTGTTGACGGTGCGGAAACTGCCCACAGACGCCCACTGGACCGCCTCAAACCCGCCCGACAGCCGTGGTCGAGAAAGGATCGCGACGTAAGGCCGCGTCAGGAAAGACACCGACCGGACGGTCGACCACGGCTAGCATGCGCTCGGTGACCGCCGACAGCGGATGCGATCAACTCAGGCATCCTGGCCTCATGACCCACAGCACCCTTGCCCAATGCTCTCACTCGCTCTATCACTACACCGACATCCACGGTCTGTTCGGCATTCTCGACAATCAGGAGCTGTGGGCAACCGATCTGAGATTCCTCAACGACCTCAGCGAGCAGAAACACGGGGAAGAACTACTGGACAGAGCGTTCGCAGACTGCATCGCGCAATATAGTTCAGAGTCCGTCCCAGTAGATGGCAGCAGCGATTACAGGATGGTAGACGCGCTGAAAGACATCTGGAGCACCTCCCGACAAATTCGCGGTGACTACGAACCCACAGCCGTCCAGTACTCCGTCACCTGCTTTTCCGAAGCACGTGATCAGCTGAGCCAATGGCGCACGTACGCAGCCGACGGATATTGCTTGGAATTTGACACGTCCGATCTGCTGGAACACCTGAATTTTGTCCCACAGACCGGAACAAGTGCCGACCACGCTTTAGCCACCGACATCAGGCCCGTCCACTACGGCGATTCCGGTTACGAAGAATTGAAAGAGTTAGTCGAAACCACTGCGCGAGAATGCATCCCGCTCAACAAGACCGAAGCCCATGGATCCTATCGTGCTGGACACAGTATGAGCTGGGCAATGCGCATTGCTGCACATGCCATCTTCCTGAAGAGCGATGCATTCACCGAAGAACGGGAAGTCAGAGCGCTAATTAGCTCGGGTCGCGCGATCATCACGCCCGGACGATACGGACTTGTTCCTCGAATGGCTATCCCAATCCCGCGCAACCTCGTAAAGGCAGTCATGGTAGGCCCCAACGCGTACGCGGACCTTCAGGAGGCTTCGCTGAAAACCTATGGGGCCAACCACATGACAATGAATCGGAATGGAACAGGACCTTACCGCTTTCGAGTCGAGAGGTCGGCGATACCCTTCCGACGGTAAGTGGCATTCTCGAAACGCGACGACCCACGCGATGCCGACATCAACCGGCGGCCTGCCCATCTCCGCGCCATAGCCTGTAGCTGCCGCTGGCCGACCCTTGGACTACCAACTGAAGGTTGGTCGGGTCTGCAAGACGCGGTCGCGGTAGTTGCTCGTCAACGGTGGTGTTGCCAAGGCCCACTCTGGGGTTCCCGCGTTCACTAGGCCAGACCGGTCAGCCCGTCCAGGTACGGTCGCACCTGTGACACCGAGAATGAGCACGGTGGGCGGTTACAACTACCAATGGTCGCTGTTCGTCGACTGGTGCGCCGCCGCCGACGTCGATGCGCTACCCGCGTTGCCGATCACGCTGGCGGAGTTCCTCGCCGAAAACCCCGCCGGCGACGCGGTTCAGCTGCGCCGGGTTTCCGCAATCAACCGCACTCACCGCGACGCCGGCCTGCCCGCTCCCGGACAAGTCACCTCGATCCGGATCGCACTCGACTCGGCACGTAGCAACAGAACGATCCGGCGTGCCGAGCAGTACCAAGCGATCGCGGCCGCACTGCTGACCTCCGGATCGACGGCTGCACTGTTCGGCCGCCGCGACGCCGTCCTTCTCCTTCTCACCGCAGCTGGCCTGTCTTACAGGGCAATTGCAGCTCTCGACCGCACAGATATCAGCGCCGACGGCGACAGTGTGTGGATCGGCGGCCGCCACCGAATCCACATCGCTCCCAACGACGCCACCGATTTCGTGCCGGCCTCGATATGGCATCGGTGGCACACGGTCCTGCAGTTCTCCGAGCGCTACCCCTCGACGAAGCTCCTGGCAGAACATCTGCAGCGCAACACGTTTCCGGATATTGCCGCGTTGCCACACCGCCCGGGTCCGGTCGCGGTGCCGATCGACCAGTGGGGCCACATGCCCTTACCGGCCACGGCGATGACCGCGGCCGAGGTCGGAGCGGTGATCGCCAGGCACCTCACCGGCGTATCTCCACTGCACACCCCACGCCGCCCCATCATCAGACCGTCCGATGGTACTGATCGGAGTGACCCGATCGCCGCGCCGGAGCCGATATCCACTGACCTCGACTCCGGGTATTACCGCGCGGGTGTGGAGGCACGTCGGCGCGCCCACACGGCGCTGGCCGATGTACCGGACATGGTCGACGACGTCGAGGACCGCATCGAACAGCTCCTCGAACGCACCCTGCAACTCCTCGACTCGTCCGACAGCGGTGGTCGCACCTGAGACATCGGGCCCGAGATCCGGCGCACGGAGACCCCCGCCGTCGTACACCTCATCGAGCACAGCGATTGGACACCAACTCGTTGTCCCAAACGGGACCCAACACCTCAACGCATAACCGCGACAAATGGCGTGTGGCCTACGGGCCCAGTCCCGGCACCCCCAGTCAACATTTCATAACTACGAGGTAGCCACTTCCGGCCCATCAGCCAACATCGACACCGCACTACTCCGATGGCCCCGGGCGCAACTTATCGATGCAGTGCACGCCCGGAGCTACGCCGCATCGCTTCGCCTATCAGATTATATCCACAAATATAAGGCATGGCCTAATACAACTAGATACAACCCGATAGTCTGAGGTACATGGAGTACGGACTGAACCCCTTCACACCCGGGTCTGGCACTCGACCACCCGAACTCGTCGGACGCACCGCCGAACTCGAACGATTCGACTTGTTGATCGCGCGGACGAAGCAGCGCCGCTACGACCGCGGGTTGATGCTGCAGGGACTCCGAGGGGTAGGCAAGACCACGCTTTTGGCGACCATGGCGGACCAAGCTCGCCGCCACAACTGGGTGGTGGTCGAGGTCGAGGCCCAGACCAGCGTGGAAGGTGCCGAAGCCCTGCGGCGGCGTATCGCCAAAGATATCTCTCGCGCTGTGCGGCGTCGTCAGTTCGCCGGCCCGGTAGCGGACAAGATCCGGCAGTTGACCGAAGAGTTCTCGGTGTCCGCCACTGCGTTCGGTGTCGGAGTCGAGCTCGCTCGCTCATCCGGTGCCGAGAAGCTGTCCTTGGGGGTCGAATTCGAGGACCTCGTCGAAGATCTCACCGAGGAGCTTCGCAAGGACGGCACCGCGTTGGGGCTGTTCATCGACGAGATGCAGGAACTCGAGCCGGCGCTCCTGCAGGTGATCCTGGCAACCCAACACCGTGCAGCCCAGCGCGAATGGCCGTTTTTCGTGTGCGGCGCAGGCCTGCCGAACCTGGCGCAAGCATTGGCAGACGCGCGGTCGTACGCCGAGCGCCAGTTCGATTACAGGACCATTGGTCCGCTGGCCGACGATCAGGCCCGCGATGCGCTCGTCACACCGATCGCCAGGCTGAACCAGGACATCTCTGTCGAAGCGACCGACTACGTCGTCGCGGCGAGCGATGGATACCCGTACTTTCTTCAGGTGTTCGGTCACGAGCTCTGGCAGGCAGCCCAGCAATCCCCGTTCACCCTCGCCGACGCCGAGGACGCTGTCGACACGGGCCACGCCTCGCTCGATTCCGGTTTCTACAGCTCGAGGTGGCTACGGGCCACCGAAGCAGAGAAACGCTATCTGGTTGCCATCGCACGGAGCGGAACCGATACTCCGCGGACGGCAACCCTCGCCGAGGCCCTCGGATCGAACCCGCAATCGATGGCACCGCACCGGGACTCCTGCATACGCAAAGGACTCATCTGGTCTCCCTCCCGCGGCCTGGTTGCCTTCACAGTCCCCGGAATGGCTGACTTCATCCGCCGTCAACCCAACGCACCGGTCATCTGATCTCGACAGCCAACGGCGACTGGGTCGAAATCGAGCATGTCGACGGATCGTGCAGCACCGGCATCACACAGCGACGTCATTCCAAGAATCCAGTTAGGTTCGGCGTTGCACCATTCAGCCGCGCGGTGGGCGGGCGAGAGCGCGCAATGCGAACACGACCGGCGTGCCCGCGTCTGCCCCAGGTTGGTGGCCGGTACACATTGCGTCAGAACGGGTCTGGCGGCCCGGTATCCATCACGGCCAGGATGTAGTCGTGGTCGGGCGGGTCGGCCGGGTGATCGTCAGCAATCGCGAACACCGACCGATCGGGCTCGGGCGGGGTGCGTGCTTCCTCTCGGGCTGCGAGCCATTCTCGCCAGACGATGCGTTCGGCGCGGTGGCGCACGATGCGAGTACGGACGGCCGATGTGAGGCCGTGACGATGGCCGATGTCGTCGAGTTCGACCGGCCCGACACCGATGTGGGCGTTCTCGACCGTGAGCAGACCGGCGACGCGCAGATCCAGCAACGCCTCGTACCCGCTCGTGCGTCCGACCCCGACGACGGTGAACAACTCATCCGGGGTCTGAGGTTCTGCTGCGGCGACGACTGCGTCGTAGAGGATGCGGTGACGCCATCCGATGATGCTCCAGGCCGGGTGTACCGATTCGACCTCAGCTGAGCCTGTGAGGGTGTCGATCGTCGTCGCCCGTCGAGCGTGTGTGGGCACCAGCGCGTACCGATCGGGGTTCTGACCCACCCCACGCTCGATCAGCAACAGAGGCGACCCTTCCATGTCCCGCAGCCGCTCCAGGACGGACCACACCGTAGTTTCCGGGAGCATGCCGGCGGCGATGGACAGTGACCGCCCACCGACACCGACAGTGGGAACACCTTCAACGATCTGCCCAGAGACTGCCGCAGCCCACGCCAAGGCTTGAACGACTGCATGGGTAGTCCATCGATCTCGCCGATGAACAAACTCGGAAGCGACCCAGGTTTGAGCGTGGGTAAGCCATGAACGAAGTACCGGATCGTAAGTACCCCCTGTGTGCTTTATCTTGTGCCCGGTATCCCGGACTAGATCGGGAACTGTCGATGCGACCCAGTCGAGGGCGCGGGCAGTGTCGCGGCGGATGGCGCGTTCGGGGTCGGCGTAGCGGGCGTATGCGGCACGTACACCCGCCCAGGCAGGTTCAGCGACGCGGGTGAGGATGTCGGTGGCGCTGGCTCCGGCGAGGACGGCGTGGGTGATGACGGACTGGCGTGCTTCCGAGCGTGAAGGCCAACGGCGGGTATCGATGCGGCCGGTGCTGGCGAAGTCGAGGACGCAGCGCGGCGGAGGGGTGGAGCGGCAGAAACGCGGATGCAGCCGGGCGTCATCACTACTGCCGAGGACGCGTTCTGCCGATGTCTCGGCTCGGATGTGAGTGTCGATTGGGCTGGTGATCGCTCGGCCCGTTCCTCCGAGCAGGGCTTCGAGGCGCTGGAGTGTGCCGGCATCGGACCCGACGGTCAGGATGTCGGACGCTGTCGCCGGGTCGAGGTCGACGAGGGTGCGGTAGCCACCTTCTTTGCACTGCGAGCCCGGCACGGTGATACATCCGCTTTTGTGGTTGGTCATCGGTGTGATGTCCAAAGTGGGAAGTCGCGCCGAGAGAAGGCGCAACAACGGCCGGACCTCGTCAGCGGTGACTGTTTTTCCCGGTGCCAGCGGTATCAGCACGTGTCGGCCGCCGCTGGTCGATTCGTCGACGACTGCGCGGCCACCGCATTCGGCCAACCAGGCCATCAGACGCACTACGTCGGCGACAACGGAGGCGTGGCCGTGGTGTTTGGTGTCGAAGTCCAGGGCGACAATGCCGGCGCGCCCGCGTGAAAACAGCGGCACAGCTGAAGGCAGAGCCGGCCTTTTGACCGTCAACGGCCCCGCGGACACGTACTTACGCGTCGTCGGGTCGAAAAGACGCATCGATCGGCGCGCAGCAATGGCCGGTGCGAATCGATGCCACAGCCGGTCCGCAGTCGCATCCGGATGGACGACACGAGCATTCAATCTTGTACCTACTTCAGGGCACGATGTACCCTGAGACATGTCCGCCAAGACAGTCCCTTCGGGGAAGAGCAACACGGAACGAGTTGCGAGTTAGTCACTCGCTTCTCTGACTTCAGAAACCCTCGGCCCGCACGCCGGGGGTTTTTGTCATCTCAAAGTGCTGCGCAGATTCAGTTGGTCGTATGACCCAAACGTCGGTTAAGGGTCAAGACAGCTACGCAGTCAACGGCAACACCCCCTGCTCTTGTGCGCGGTTGAGCTCGCGCGCAAGATCTTCCCGGTCACTAGCAATCGCAATAAGATCGGCAACGTACTGACTCAGAGACGTAGCGCCAGCCGAGCTCCGCTGTGCCTTGAGCGTGTCAATCAGCTCTGACGGCAGTCGGACAGTCAGCGACGTCCGGTCACCCTTACTGGGCATCGGCATGGCACGGCCTCCTTCGTCTTCGGTCCCAACCGGAGTCCATCCTGAACCAGAATCATTTTCGAAGCGCCGTGACACGCCGAGAGCGTTGCAGCGAATTACATCAGTGTGATCTGACTGGACAGTCGGGACGTGTGACGCTGACTCCCGATCCGCCATGTCTTCTAAGGCCGCAGTAAGGCAGACTCCTCACCGCGTGGTGGCCACGCGGGGGATTGGCTCACACACTCCGAAAGGAACTTCGACCCGATGACATCTGATACGACCCAAGCGGGGGCGGCTCCGTACAGCAGCAATCTCTTTTTGAGTGTCTACGACCTCTGGGTCATGCGGCTATCGAACAGCTACGCCTGGCGCTGCAACCGACAGAACTTCCTCGACCTCTACAACGGTCGCATCGGACACAGACACCTCGAGGTCGGGCCCGGATCAGGTTGGCTGCTCGCCAACGCAGATATACCAGCTGAAGTCGATCTCACGCTTTCGGATCTCAGCCCGAATTCGCTCAAGCACACCGCGTCTCGACTCCAAATACCCACCACTCTGATCGAGCAAGACGTACTCGAACCCTTCGCCGAGAACGTCGAAGCGTTCGACTCGATATCTCTCAACTACGTATTGCACTGCCTACCAGGCGACTGGTCGACCAAGGCCGCAGCCTTCGACAATCTTGCCGAGAAGTTGAAGCCCGGGGGAGTGCTGTTTGGATCAACCGTGATCGGAGTCGATCAGCGATACACCCTATTCGGCAAAGCACTGATGACGGCGTACAACAAGATTGGTGCGTTCGGCAATTGGCACGACGATCTACCGGGACTGGAGAAGGCACTCAACAGTCGGTTCGAGCATGTGAAGGTCGATATGATCGGAAATGTCGCTCTTTTCGTTGCCGAAGACCCGAGAGCCACACCACGGTCTTAGCGTGTGCGCGGCTCGCTGGCACAAGTGACGAGCGGTTCGATCAGGACATCACGCTGTGCCGGCGTAGCTTTCGCCAAACCCTGGCAACGTCGACCAAGTCATCGCTCGTCGCGGTGAGGTCGTAAGCCCCGGAGCGCTGCGCCAGCACCATCAATAGCTCGTAGCGTTCCGGAGGCACCTGACCAGTGGCTTTAGCGGCGTAAGCCTGAGCAAGTTCTGCTGCAATACCCTCCGCATTTAGTTGAAGCGGGTCCGATTCAGTGGACAACGTGGATGCGTTCCACTTGCTGAGCCTGCGTGCTGCATCGTGAATTTCGATGATCTTCCTGTGCAGCTTCATCGCAGGATCGGACTGGGACTGTCGACTGTCGGTTGTCCTGACCTCGGGGAACTGATCGGTCATGTCTTGCCACAGACGCTCGATCTCCTTCAAGTTCCTGCTGATTCGGTCCTGTCCTAGCTTTGCCCGCAGTACTGCGACAACCGGAACCGCACCCATGATCAGTGATCCAGCAACCGCGAGGAAGAAAGTTAGGGCCTTCACATGCATCTCTGGATCCGCCGACCCAGAGCCTGTCAAGACTTCCTGAAACGTGAGAACAGGCGTACTCACCGCAACAAGCGCGAGACCGACCGCAATTGCAATCGCCAAGCCATAGAGTGCTTTCTCACGGACCGCGGTGTCGGGATGTCGAGCTTCGCGTAAGAAGATCCTCATGACAGCAACTGCGACGAACAGAATCGGGGCGTAGAAGGCGGTCCACAAGACGACTGCCGGCCAGCCCAAGTATTGATCGACTAGCTCACCGGCCTTCCGGGAAGGTGTGCCGGAAATGAGGATGACGGCACTGAGAGCAAGTCCAACCGCGTCGTAGACCCGCTGGCGCTTCCACACAGCCGAAGGGTCGGACCCCACCCATAACCGCGACATGCCGTAGATGGCCATGACAACCATGACGATGCAACAGAACGTGAGCTGCTGAAACAGAGCGACGTCGCCTAGCGGCTTCGGTAGATGCCTGATTGCGTCTTGGACCGCACTTTCACGGAGAACTAACGCGAACCATCCGATGACCAGCGACCGTGTAGTCAGCCTGTCGATGATCGACGAGTTGAGCCACGCGACGCGCACCACCAACGTCAGCGCCATCAGTACGATGATCGGCCACGAGATCCACGCTGGGACGGGGGAGGTCATTTCGCCCTGAAGAAGGTCGAGCGGAGGGGCGACTGGCGTCGATTTCGATTGACCATCGCCTCGACCATGATGTGGTCGGCGAAGGACTCGGCGGCGGCTTCCTGGTCATCTTCGAAGCTGTCACGACCCAGTACGTTTTCGATTGTTCGCTCCGAGACGTGAGGCAACAACACCCTGAGCATGGCCCTACTGTGCTCGGACTCTGGAAGGCCGGTGTGCGAAAGCACCATATGACCTACCTCGTGACCGATGACTTGGTCTGCTTGATACTCGGCGACGTCGGACCCGTACACGATGAAGTCGTCTTGTTTGCGCGCAACCCACAACCCGCAGAGGGTGCCGGTCAGGCCCACACGGCTCAGCAGTGCCGACTCGACGGGCCACAGGACGATCGGTCGATCACGTTCCTCCGCAATCAGGTCGATGAACTTGTGACGCGACCACGGCTCATCCGACGGCATGTTCGCTGCGATGCGTCGCACAGCCGACTGAATCTGGCTCTCTTGCCTCACGGGTCCCGACTCCCTCCGACCTTTGCAACCGAAAACGATGAACGGCGCTACACGTTACTCCTGGTACCGCTTGTATCGGATTCCTCGCCTTTGGGCTGGTCAGGAAGTTGTTCGAGGATGTTCATGAGGTCCTCGGCGCTCATCGCGCCTCCGTCGCGCATCGCAAGTAGCTGAACGCCGGAATCGCGTAGCTGGGTCAGCACCGACAATTCGCGGTCGTAACTTTCCGCGGTGTTGTCCCACTTGTTCGCGAGAAAGGAGGCAGGGGCCTCGAAGTACTCAGCGAGAGCATGAACCAAGTCGCCGTCGACGAATCGCAAACCGGCTTCAGCACGTAACTCTGCTATATCCGTCTCGAGAACAGGTCGTCCCAACAAGCTGGAGACCGCCTCTGCGACGACGGCATTGCTGAACTCCGGGTTGTCGGCGGTGTGGTTCGTCTCGAACAGTTTGTTAATTCTCACGTGCAGAGGTGGCGTTACCTTGGGCATGTTCGTTCCGTTCTCAGTTTAGCGGCGACTATCTCTTAGACGGCGCGCGAAACGCTGGGCTGTTGCTTGGTCAATTTCGATTGGACTGCCGTAAAGCCAACGGCGGTAGAGCTTTTCCTCGCGTTCTGGATCGTCGTAATCGACAGGAGGCTCTAGTAGTGCCGCGATTGCGGAATCAATTGCCTTGTGGTGCTGGCCATGATTCCGTTCCAACGTCTCGGTGACGAAGGACCCGGCGATGGCAGAAACTGCAACGTCCAGTTTCTTGAGTGCTACCCGCAAATCAGCGACTCCTGAGGTGCGGTCTTCCAAGCCAGCGACCTCTCTGTGCATGTCCCTCTGGGCCGCGAGCAATTTAGTCAGAGGGTCGAGCCCGACCGTGACATTCCCAGCACCGGCCTTGTACGGTGCTCGCCCCAACACAACCGGCTGCGCACTTTCCCAATAGACATTTGCAGCGCTTCCGGGCTTCCAACTCAGACCGGTATCGAACTTTTGCAAGGTGCTCGGCCGCGGGTTGTTGAGCTCGCCGCGTTCAGCCATCAGGACAACGGGCTTTGTAGGCCCACCTGCTTCGCGTAACCCCGTGATCGTGAGGTTCCGTTGCTTTCTGCGAGAGCTGACGCAGGTGGCAAACCATAGTGGGTGTCCCGTTTGCGTCACTGATCCATCCTAGAGCCGAGGTCAACATAAGGTCAATAAACTGAGCAGGGTCAATAAACGGGTCAGGACCAAACGCACTGGTCAAGGGCATGTGATCCATTCGAAATTGACTTCTACTTGCCCATCGCTCAGAGGGACCATAGTGTTCCGCTCGTGACGAAACACGGCGCAATCAGATCGCGCGTTGAGTTTCGTGAATCTAGAAGACTGGATCCACGGGACGTCCAGCGAAGGGTGGTCGGCCCACTGATGACCGACCGAGGCGATTCCGTTCAGCTGCCACTGAACCGGACTACTGGCGACGTGAACGCCGTCCTGCCATCAAAGTCCTCACGGAAGCACGTCCGACGGTCGGTTTCGTACGCGATCGAAGGAGGCAACTACACGCGACACCTCGAAACCAAGGGCGCTAGCGATCTTTCGGGCCATTGCGTCCGACAGCTTCACATGACCGCGTTCGAGTGCGCCGATGTGCTGAGGGCTCACCTGAACTTTGCCAGCAAGATCACCCTGCGTAAGTCCGCGAGCTACCCGCAAGTCTCCGAGGTGCTCATCATTGGGGTCCACGATCACCACATCGGTCACACCCACTTGCAGCACTGCGAGGCAGCGGGCAAGTGCGGCGATGCCCGGATCCGCCTTTCCCTGCTCCCACTGCGAGTAGGTCGACGCTCCGATACCGCCCCGTCGAGCAACCTCCGCGCCACTGAGCCCGGCCCTGGCTCGGGCGTCTCGCAGGCGGCTCGGATCGAAACCACGGAGGCGGCGCTTCATCGCTGGTACTCCACGGTGAGTCACAATGTCACCCGCCTATTCCTGGTAGCACATAATGTAGTCGAAAAACAGATTGGTTATCACAGGTTGTTTAAACCGGACTATCGAAGTAAGGTCTAGCACAGGACCCGAACAAAGAAGAACCCCCGTGGTGCGCGTAGCTGATTGGCGTCCGCAAGGCGCATCCACGAGGGCCGACCCAGCAGACAGGGGTGCGACCGTAGTCGCGTCTACATGGGCATTCTCAGCCTAACTGACGTCGACGTACGTAGCGCCCCGGAACGGAGCGCTACGTGCTGTCCATTCACTCAGGAAGTCTTGAAGTCTCAGCGGCCGTACAGATGCCACGAGACCAGTGCAGCGCAATGAACGACCGAGTCGTCGGTCTCGCTGTGTGCTCCCTGTCCTCGGCACCGCATTCCACGCACCTTCTTTTGTGCGAAGAGACCGGCGAACCCATGGGCACATGGACCGACGCTGATCCGACGTTCCGTGTACCCACGGACGGTTCGAAGACCATGCCCGGCGTCCGATCGCGCGCATTCGGCGACGCCGCCTGACCCAAATCGTGAGCTACAGCGACAGTCCGACTCCTGAGACTGCGCCGTAGCTCATTTGGTGGACCGGCGCGAGGCTCGCACGGTGACGCTTCGACCGCACATCGTGCGCCGAACTGCGCGACCCCCGCCGGGACATCGAACACACTCCCACCCCTCCACTGACAGAAAGGAATACGACCGATGCCTTGGATCTTCTCGCAGCTTTGGTTCTGGCTCGGCCTGCTGGGCTGAGCGCTCGTGGATGCCAGCGTGCAACGGACGCACGCTGGCATCCACTCCCAAGGCATCACCCATCGTCCGCGCTGAGGGATCACCCGAAGGCTGACCCTCGTTTTCGGTCGTTCTCCCAGCGCGGACGGTGGTGGTTCCACCATCAACCACTCCTGTCACACCCGCCCAATACCGCTGCATCGCAGCGACTTACGAAAGGCACCACCACACATGTCTCCCCAGCAAGGAATCGGCGGACGTCACCGCCGCCGCAGAGAACGAGCACTAGTTCTCACTGCCGTGCCCGTCGCCGTCGCACTGGCATGGGGCACCGCAACCGCACACGCGGCACCGCAGGACTTCGTGACCGCACCCGACACCGCCCAGTCCGGCACCACCGACACCACCCCCGTCGCGCCGCCGCCGGCCCCGACCCAGGAACGCCAGTTCCTGCCCGGCTACCAGGCCTCACCTCAGGTGCAGCAGTCCCAGTGGCGTAGCTACGACGACTACCGGTCCGGCAACCAGCAGTCCTCGTACCAGAACACCTACTACGAGCCCGCTCCCGCGCCGCAGGCAGCGCCGACCGACGCACCCGCTGCCCTGCAAGCGGCCCCGCCGCCCCCGCCGCCGGTTCCGACTGTGCAGCGCAAGGTCATTGCACCGATCGACGCACCCGAGGGCTACGTCCTCGTCGGCGGCGAACTCGTGCCGTACGACCCGAACCTGCTCGACCCGAACCTGGTCAAGCAGTTCAACAACACCGGAGCCGCAATCCAGGCCGACGGCGGAAACTGGCTCGTGGACAACGGATTCGCCGACGCATCCCGCGCCGACCGTATCGCGGCGGGCACCATCACCGGCGTCGTCGCAGGCGGCGCTGTCGGCCTTGCCGCTTCCGTGGCCCCTGCCGCAGTGATCACCGGCACCGCAGCCGCCATCGGCGGCGGACTCGGCGTCGCCGCCACCACCGGCACCGGAGCCATCGTCTGGGGCGGACCGGTCGGCTGGGTCTTCATCCCCGGCGCAGCCGCACTCGCAGGCGCAGGAGTCGGCGCTGCCCTCTCGGCACCGATCGTGCTGGGCCTGACCGGCACAGGTGCAGTCATCGGCGGCATCCTCGGTGCCACCGTCCTCGGCGGCGAGCAGCAGATCATCGAAGAACCCGCACCGCTTCCGGCACCCGAGAGCATTCCGGCTGCCCCTGCTGCACCCCTGACCGTCGATTCCCCCAGCGTGCAGAACGCCATCGACACCACCGTCGACCAGATCCAGGGCAGCCTCGACCTCGCCCCGGCCGACGTCGACCAGGCAGCCACGGCGGTCCAGGGGTGGACCGAACCCGCCTACGAGCAGGTCCAACAGTTCACCTCGACGGTGCTCGAGCAGCCTGCCGTGGCGGACACCGTAGCGGCGGTCAACACCGCCGCCGCGCCCGTTCTCGACCAGGCGAAAGCAGCACTGGCGGGTCTGAACCTCGCGATCTGACCTCCGGGTGCAGCCCGACCTCTGGTGGCCGGGCTGTATCCGAAGGTTCGACCCCGTTCGTTCCTCACCTCGACCCTTGGAAAGGCCTGTTGTGGCACCTCGAGACCGCACCACCGACGCCGACACCCACCACGGCACCGACGACTGGTTCGCCGACCCGGTCGTTGCCGAGACCGAGACTGCCGCAGCAGCTTCCGAGCATCCAACCGAGCGCAGACTGACAGTCCTGACCGAGCACCAGTCCGCCGACACCGATCCGGACGACGACTGGTTCGTCGAGCACCCTACCGACGACATCGCTGTGGACCACCCTGACCGTGGCCCCGCATCCCAGCCAACGGATGCATACGGCTCCTTCGACGAACGGACCTCTCTACTTCGCGCTGGAGGCCCCTACACCGCACCCAGACCGGCTCCACAGTCATGGTGGCGACGCCACCGCTCCGCCGTCGCCGTCACGACCGCACTCGCGGTCCTGATCGGGGGAGTAGTGGGAGCCGGGCTGGTGCTCACCGGATTCGGCGACGAACCGCAACCAACGCCCGTACTGCTTCCCGACGAGATCGTCACCACCACAGCAGCTCCGACCTCGACCGCTCCCGCGGCGGCCGGTGCGGCCGCAGCCGATGTCACCTGGTGCCGGGGCCAGGCTGACGGTGACCCGGTCACCGAAGACAGTGACGACCCCGGTGCGGTGGCGATCTGGCGGTTCGAGAAGGCCTTCTACTTCGACCGCGACGGGGCCGCTGCCCGCGCCGCAGGTGCACCCGATGCGGTGATGGCGTCCGCGCAGCGCCTGCAAGCGGGCATCGACCAGCTCGAGGCAGATATCGAGTTCTGTGTCCTGGCCGACCCGATCGACTCCGGGATCTACGACGTCACCGTCGTCGAGCGCGGGCCCGGCATCGACGGGCGCATGAGTCGCCAACGGATCACCACCACCAAGGCGCAGGACGGCACGACGCTCATCTCCGCCATCGTCTCCCGCTGACCCCCATGACCAGGCATATCCGCTGGATCCCACCGAAGAAGAGAGAAGCCGTGCACACATCCATCGACCAGGTTCGCCGCCTGACCGTGCGCCTGCTCGCCGCTACCGCCGCAGTGACCATCGTGGTCTCCGCGAGCGGTGTCGCGGCCGCGCAGCCGTCCGCGACACCCACCCCACCGGACACTGGCAGCGGGGACTGCCCGGTGCTGCATCTCGTGGTGGTCCCCGGTACCACCGAGATCGACGAGAACTCCTCTCCCGACGCCGATTCCGGCTTCTTCTCCCGGCTGACTGTCCCGGCGATGCGCGATGCTAACTCCGGTGACGGGCCTGCTCTCGAACGGAGCTACGTCCCGTACCCGGCGAGTTTCGGTGGCAAGCCAGGCGATCGCTCCGCCGTTCCGTACGCCCAGTCCGTCGACATCGGCGTCGAGAACACCACCCAGATGATCTCCGACATCGCCGCACGCTGCCCCGGCACCAAGGTCTTCCTCTCCGGCTACTCCCAGGGCGGCGAGGTCGCCTCCCAGGTCACCCGCGAGATCGGAGCAGGAACCGGACCTGTCGACGCCGACCACTTCGCCGGCGCTGCACTGTTCTCCGACCCCACCCGAGCCGAAGGCGAAGACGTCATCGCCAGCGGCGGCTCTACTCCTGCCCCGGCACCGGGAACGAGCGGCGCAGCAGTGGACACCGTCCAACTCGCCCCGGCCGTCGCCGCAGCCGCCCCCGCAGGCGGCGGTATCGCCCCGACCCCGAAGATCGCCGGATTCGGCGCAGTCTCGGACCGAGTCGCCTCGTACTGCACCGCAGGCGATCTCGCGTGTGACACCCCCATCGACGCCCCCGCCGCCAAGCTCGTTGCCTCGATCGCCGGACAGTCCTCGATGGACACCCGCGACCCCGTCCGGATCCTCACCGACGTCTCCACCGCAGTCGGACGGACTGCCCTGATGACCGGTGCGTCGGTGATCAACGACAACATCGACTTCGACTCCAAGGCAGGACGATTCGAGGTCAACTCCTCGTCGGAGACCGTGCTGTCGAAGATGGCGAAGTACTCCGACCCCTCCGCCACCTCGACCGACGAGATGATCGACGAAGCGGTCGGCGCGGTCACCAAGATCGCCGGCATGGCCATCGGAGCGGCAATCACCGTCGCCAAGGACGTCATCACCCCCGAGACCATCGGCCAGCTCGCCACCGTCGGGCTCACCAACCCACCCGCAGCCCTCGGCATACTCGCCACCAAAGTGCTGTCCTCGGCGGTCAAGCTCGTGCCCCCGGCGACGATCGACTCGGCCGTCGACGTCGCGTTCCAGGAAGTGTCGAACACCATCGACGAGAACGCCGGTCTCGCGCAGCTCGTCACCGACACCTCGTACTGGAACACCGCAACCAAACACGGCTCCTACGACAGTGTTCCGGTCGGATCCAAAGGTGAGACCCCCGTCGAGCTGACCGTGCGGTGGATCGTCGCGCTCGCCGCTGACCTGACCGGCGATCAGAGCCTCGCCGACAAGGTCGGGGCAGTGATCAAACAAGGCGCGTCGCTGTTCGCCACCACCGACACCGTCCGCAGTGCCGGAAGCATCCTCGCCGCCCACGCCACCGTCGGAGCAACCGGCACCGCCACGACGACCACAGCGGCCACCACGACGACCCCCTCTGTTTCTGCCGCTGTGCCGACCACCGTCTCACCAACCACCACTCGGTGACCGAGAACGCCGGAGAAGGAGGTGCGCCCGAGATGGCCGCACAACCAGCTGAGCACCATGACTATTACCGAGACGACGACTTGTCGGTCACCCCGGCAGGGCTGCGGACACCGCCGCCCGAACGCCGAGCACCGATTCACGACGACCCGGTCGCAGTCCACGGTCGCCCGCCCGTGATGTGGCTCCTCGCCGCTCACGGGCGCTCCGGCGCAGGCACACTCGCCCAGATCTGGGCCCCGGCGGGCGATGCCCGCCGGGGCTGGCCCGCCGCCGACCGGCACCGCAATGTCGTCGTCGTCTGCCGCACCGATCGCGCCGGCCTCGACGCCGCGCACGACCTGCTCCTGCAATCGGCCGCCGGCCTGACCGGTGGCTGCACCCTCCTCGGACTGGTCCTGGTACCCGACGCCCCCGGCCCACTCCCCAAGACTCTGCGCCGATGGGCGGACGTCGTCGCCTCCGCAGCACCAGCGGTGTGGCGAGTCCCGTACGTCGAGGATCTGCGCACCCACAGACAGAACGAACTCGCGATCTGGACCCCCACCGAACCCGACCCACCCCCACCCGGGCGGATGCGGGCTCCCGCCCCTTCTACGACCAGCCCACACCACGACCTCGCCGTGATCGGGCGGGAAATCTTCACCGCCGCCCGCATCGCCTCAGGCCACTGAACCACACCCACCTTTCACCAACACCCAAGGAGCACACCATGATCACCAGTCTCGCCGCGTCGGCCACCGAGGTTCTGGCGCAGAACATCGGCGACGTCAGCCCCACCGCACCCGGTGGTGGGGCCGGCGACAAGATCCTCGAGCTGCTGTCCTGGCTGAGTTGGATCTGCATCATCGGTGCCGTCGGCGGTCTGACGGTCTGCGGCGCAAAACTGGCCGTCGCCAAAGTCTCGGGCGGTAACGAAAACGGCGCCGGACTGGTGTGGGGATTGGCGGGATCTATCCTCATCGGCGCGGCAGCCGGCCTGGTCAACATGCTCGTCCTATGACCGCCTTGAACTGGACCTTGTGGGGGGTGTTCATCGCCTCGATCAGTGCGATGGTGATCAGCGGAGGGGTGGTCGCCGTCGACAAGACCATCTGCAGCCGACACAACCGCGCGACCACAGTCCTGCTGGTCTCGACCGTGGTCGGCACTGTCTCGGCAGGCATCGGGGCGGTGATCGCATGACCGTCCCGATGCCAGATCTGATCGACTCGATACCACCCCCGACCGACGCCTCCACACTGGGGACGCTCCTGTCGATGATGTCGTATGGAGGTCTCGTCGCTGCTGTCGTCGGCATGGTGGTGTGCACAGTAGGACTGGCGCGCCACCGCACCATCTCCGGGCGCAGCTCCGAATCCATTGTGGCCCAGACGGACACGAAACGAATGTTGTTGCACGGGCTGGCGATATCGCTCGGCGTCGGTGCCCCCGCCGTTGCCGGGGTGATCCTGCTATGACCATCGTGCTCGCTCAACCACCGACCGAGCCGGTCGAATGGCCCGACGAGGTCTGGCAGCCGATCATGGAAGGCCTGTCGTGGCTGCTCTGGTTCGCCATCATCACCTGCATCGCAGCACTGTTCGTGTGCGGGGCGATGTTCGTCAACCAACGCAAATCCACCGGCACTCAAGTCGTCGAGGACGCCACCCTGGCCCGAATCCTGATCTGCGCCGCCATCATCGGCTCCGCATCCGGAATCGCCAAAGCCGTCCTCGCCTGACAAACCCACATTCGCTGCACCCGACCTGCATTCGACCCGAAAGGCTTCACCTGATGACCGTCTCCCGCACACTCCGGATCGCCGCGACAGCGGCGACCGTCCTCGCACTCGCTGCGTGCGGATCCGGCAACGACGACACACCGACCGCCACCCCGGACGCAACACCCGATCTGCGCTCCGCCCCGGCCGAGCTGACCTGGCGCGAGGTAGCAGGGGTATCGGTGCCGACCTCACGGGTCGACGGGCCCTTCGCCGGAACATCGGTGAACCGCAGCGGATATACCCAGACACCACAGGGGGCGGTGCTGGCCGCGATCAACGGTCAGACAGCACTTGCCGTCGCCGACGACCGCGCGTGGCCGGAAGTGGTGAACACCGTCACTGCACCCGGACCCGGGCGCGACGAGTTCGCGGCCGCACGCGCCGCCGTCACCGTCTCCGGATCGGTCCCGGCCGACACTGCACCGAAGTTCGTCGGGTTCGAGGTCACCGACTACTCCAGTGATCCGCTTTCGGCGGGGGTGTCGGTGGCACAAACCATCGGGACTGGAACCGAGTTGTTTTCCTATCCTGTCGCGCTGCAATGGATCAACGGCGATTGGCGGATCGTGCTACCCACTTCCGAGGAAAACATCGACGCCATCGAGATCGACAACCTCGACGGCTACACCACATTGGAGCGCACCCCATGAACCGTCGGCTACGTACCGTCCTGATCACCGTTGCTGCGATCGTCGTCATCGCCATCATCGGCGCGATCGTGTTCATCATCCCGAACATGAACGACGACGACACCCCGACGACCACCGCTGGTCCACCGCCGACGACAGCAGCACCTACCCCCGGTGACTCCGAGCTCGACACCGGTGCGGAAGGCTTCGGTGTTCCCGACGCGGACCTGTCCGGGCGCACTGTGATGGTCCCGAACAACCCTGCCGGCCAACCATTGCCGCAGCGTGAGCCGACCGGCCCGCGTGTCGAATGCACCAATGACGGCCGACCGGTGACGTCCCCAGAGTCGATGATGATCCAACGCAACTTCGGTGTCTCGACCCTGTACTCCGAAACCGATGGGCCGTCGTACATCGACGGCCTGGTCCTCGCCGGCTACACCCGCACCCCGCAAGGCGCGGCACTGGCCGCCGCGAACTTCCTACCCCGCGGACTCGCGGGCGGACCCGTGGCTGTCGAATCCACAGAGAAGCTCACCCTGATACCCGACGAGAAGATCGGTACCCAGGAGAAAAAAGAAGCAGAACTCGCGAAACCGGTCAACACCGAGACTGTGGCATTGCGGGCACCCATGGCGTTCAAGATCCTCTCCTGCACGGACAGTTTCGCCGTCGTCGAGCTCGCTCAGATCCGCGATGTCGATGACGCCGGTAGACGGATGCAGAACCCGACCTACACAGGACTGCGCCTGAATATGGCGTGGGATGGTGGCACCTGGAAGGTCAGCAAACTCGACGGTGCCACTGGCGGCCCGTACAGCTCGCTCGATGGTTTCACCCGGTGGGCACTGTGACCCGCACAGCGGCCTTCGCCGCCCGCGCTGTCGTCATCGCACTGCTCTCACTGATCGCGGTCGTCGGGGCCAGCGGACTCGCCCACGCCCAAGATCCGACACCGGCACCCACACCGAATCTGACCGAGCAGATCAACCCCGACGCCGACGGCAACGACTTCCAGCAACAACGCCGCGAGTGCGTTGCCGAAGGCTCGCCGGTCCTCGGTGACGGTTGGCTCAACGACGCACTCGAGGGAACCGCCGTGGGCGGCTTCATGGACGAGGCACTGTGCCTGGACAACGCGTTCACCGATCACCCCGGCGACGCGTTCTCCACCGCCGTCGACTCCACACTCTCGACATTCTGGGGTGACCCGGTCGGAGACTTCGCCAAATCGGTGATGGAAGGCAACACCCAAGCATTCCGATCGGTGATGACGTTCTGGATGTCCTCCGGCATACCGGGCCTCGCCGCCGAGAACGCTATGTCGGGCCTGCGCAACATCATCTCCGGATTCACCGTCGTCGCCTTGTTCGCCTCCATCATCATCGCGATGATCAAGCTCGCGATCGCCCGCAAACAAGCGGTCATGGAAGGGGCCACCGAGACCGCGACCATGCTGGTGCGCACCGTCGTCACCGTGTCGCTCCTGCCGATCCTGGTGTTGATGTTCCACCAAGGCGGCGACATCGCCTCGGCATACGCGCTGGAGAAATTCGTCGGCGGCAACCTCGACGAGAAGATCACTGCCATCACCGCATTCGACGACAAGACCGGCCTCGGCCCGATCCTCGCGCTCGCCTGCGCGGGATTCGCATTCCTCGGCTCCGTCGCCCAGCTCATCGCACTGCTGATCCGTGAGGCCGTGCTGTGCGTCGTCGTCGCCGTCATCCCGCTCGCCGCAGCAGCGTCGGCCACCGGCACCGGTCGCAGCTCCTACAAGTCGATGATCGCCTTCACTCTCGGCGCTCTCCTGTTCAAGCCGGTCGCCACGCTGCTGTACCTATTCGCGTTCTGGGCGTCCTCGGCGTCGAGCTCGGATCAGATCGCGACCGTCATCATCGGCTCGGTCCTCCTGGCCGTCGTCGGATTCTGCCTACCCACCTTGATCAAGATCGTCGCGCCCGCAGCAGAATCCATCTCCGCCGGTGGGCGGGAAGTAGGAGCGCTCGGCGCAGCAGGAGGCGCAGTGATGGGGGCCGGCGGTATGGCGGCATCCCGCGCCCTCGGGGCAGCGGCGAACACCGTCGCCGGATCGTCTGGTGGCGGTGGCAAAGGTGGTTCCTCGGGTGGAAACGGCACAGGCGCGCGTTCCACCCCCGGTTTTCAGGGCCGCTACAACGGAGGATCGAGTCCCTCGCACGCGGGCGCATCGTCTGGGCCGATGGGCGCAGCCCGCAGAGCCGGGTCGGCCGCAGCATCGGCAGGTCGCACAGCATCCTCGGCAGGCCTACGCGGAGCGGCAGGGGCACTCAAGACCGCAGGCACAGTCGGCCGCACCGCGGGCTCGGTCTCGACTGCTCTCGGCTTGGCTGCAGAAGGCGCAGTCGGCAACTACCACGGACGGATTCAACGATGAGCGCCCAGCTCGAAGCCCCGTACGAGCCTCCGATCTATTCGGCAGGCAACCGGCCGCAGAGCACGTTCGCATTCGGGCTGCCGACGAAGGTCATCGCCTACGGTGCAGGGTTTTTCGCAGTCTCGTTCGCGGTTCTGATCTTCGGAAACGTCGTCGTCGGACTCGCGCTGATGGGTATCGGCGCACTCATCCTCACCCCTCTGGTCATCGCCCCGAACGGCCGAACCCTCTACGAGACAGGACAACTGAGAATGCAATGGTTCCGGCGCAAGCACATCGACAAGTCCACCGAGTACCACGCCGGACCGCACTCGAGGATCCCCGGTGGCCGCTACAAACTCCCCGGCCTACTCGCCCGCACCAAGGTCTACATGGGAATCGACCGACACGGCAACGAATTCGGGATGATCCACAACCCCGACGATCACCGCTACACCGTCATCTTCGACGCCCTGCCCGGCGGCGACGAAGCGATCGTCCAGCGCGACAAGGACCTCTACACCGCCGACTGGGGCGTCTACCTCGCCGACCTCGGGCTGCCCGGCGACATCGTCGGTGCCGTGGTGGTGGTGGAGAACATCCCCGCCACCGGGCTGCGGCTGGCACGGCGTGCCGAACACGAACTCGTCTCCACCGCACCGCCCTTGGCGGCGTCGTTCGTCGAGCAATCGGCCGTCCGGATGCCCTCGGGTCGCCACCGCACCCTGGCACGACTGTCGATCACCTTCCGCGCTACCACCCGCGAGCGACAGAAGGACCCCGAAGAGATGGCCACCGAACTGGCCCGCCGTCTGCCGGATCTGTACGAGTCGCTCTCCGGTGCCGGGATCGACGCACAACCGATGACCGCCGCCGAAATCACCGCGGCCGTGCACCGCTCCTACAACCCCTCGACCGAGAACGACTTCGAGGAACTCGAGATCTCCGGCGAAGAGCACGGCGTCGACTGGGACGACGCCGGACCCGGACGCGCGAAGACCGAGTGGGGTCACTACCGCCACGACGGCGGAGTCTCGGTCGTCTGGGAAATGGCCGCACCACCGGAATCGGTGTTCACCGACACCGTCCTCAAACCGCTGCTGCAGCCGCACGACGACCTCCCGCGCAAGCGCCTCACTCTCGTCTACCGCCCCTACACCGCCGGGGACGCAGCGAAGAAGGTCGACAAGCAGCACCGAGATGCCCTGCACGCAATCAACTCTCGCGGAAACAAGATCACCTCCGCCGGGTCGGAGAAGCGGCACGAGATCGCCGAGCAAGCGCGCCGCGAAATGGTCTCCGGAGCCGGATACGAACGCTATTCGGCACTGCTGACCATCACCGTCGGATCGGTCGAGGAGATCGCCAACGCCGCCGCCGTCACCGAATCCCTCGCCGCACGCTCCCGGCTGCGACTGCGCCGAGCGTTCGCCTTCCAGGACGCCGCGTTCGCCGCCGGTCTCGGCGTCGGAGTGCTCCTGCCCGATCAGATCTCCACCTCGATCCTGGTGCGCCGCAGCTAAATGCTGCTCGCCCCACCGGCCCACACTCTGCGTGAGAAAGAGACTCCCGATGACCATGACCGACGACCGCCCCGACCTGAGATACGCAGATGACCTATATGTCGAGACCGACGCTGCACGGCCGTCGGCATTTGTGCGGTGGATCATCGGCGACACCGACTACGCCGAGCTCGCCGCAGCCGTCGCGACCGGCGACGCCGAAGAGCCCAACCCGTACTCCCGACGCGGCATCGGCCTGGCGCGGTGGCGCAACGACCACCCTCACGTCGAGCGGGCCGTCCACGACGCCGCTGGGGATCCGTGGTGGCGGGCAGCACTGTCGTCGAGCGCTCGTGGCCTCAAAGGTGCGGGCGGTGGCCGGATGTCGACCGTCCCGGCACCGATCGAGTACGAAGCGACCTCGGTGCAGATGTGCGGGCTCAACCCGTGGGCGATCGGCGCGGCCGCGCCCTCGTCCGGGACCATCGTCGGTCAGCACGCCATCACCGGCAACGCGGTCTCGTGCGATCCGTTCGCGTACTTCCGCGACAAGCTCATCGGCAACCCCTCGATGTTTGTCCTGTCCCTGCCGGGCCTGGGGAAGTCGACGCTGATCCGCAAGATCCTCCTCGGGGCGTGCGGCTGGGGACAGACCCCGATCGTGGCCGGCGACATCAAAGGCGAATACGTCAAGCTCACACACCTGGTCGGTGGGCAGGTGATCACCCTCGGGCACGGCGGCGGACATCTCAACCCCCTCGCCGCCGGGGCCCTCGGGCAGGCCGTCGTCCGCGCGATCGCCGCCCGCGACGAGGCCACCGACCCCGCCCGGATCGCCGAGCTCGACGAGCTGATCGACGTCGCCACCATCACCATCTCCACCCGCCAGATCAACGCCGTCTGCGCCCTGGTCGAGCTGATCCGCTACGACACGCACTCGGTGAAGGCCTTCGAGAACTCCCTGATCGGTATCGCGCTGCGCGAGCTGTACGCCGACGGCGGTTTCACCTACGAGTACCCGCCGCTGCTCAAAGACCTCTACACCCGCATCGACGCCGGCTCGGCAGACATGCTCCAAGCGGCCTACAAGACCGACCGCGAGGGCTATCGCGAGGCGATCACCGAGCTGATGCAGGCCCTCGGTGCACTGACCTCCGGCCCACTTGGAGACATCTTCGCCGACCACACCACCGAACCGATCGACCTCGACGCACCGATGATCTGCATCGACGTCTCATCCCTCGACCGGGGAGACACCACCCTCAAAGCGGCCGTGATGCTCTCCTGCTGGGCCGACGCCTACGGCACCGTCGAAGCTGCACACCTGCTCGCCGACGCAGGCCTGGACCGCCAGCGCCTGTTCCTGATGGCCCTCGACGAGCTGTGGCAGGTCATTGGGGCAGGACCGGGCATGGTCGCCCGCGTCAACGAGATCACCCGCCTCAACCGCACCGACGCGACCGGGCTGCTGATGATCACCCACACCGGCCGCGACCTCGAAACCCTGCCCACCGAAGCCGACATCAAGACCGCCAAGGGCTTCATCGACCGCGCCGGCATGGTCGTCTGCGGGGGCCTGCCCATCGGCGAAGTCGAACGCCTCTCCGGTGAGCTGAAGTTCACCGCCGCCGAAGCAGGCATGGTCACCTCCTGGTCGCGCGGCGCAGCACTGCGCGGGTCCGAACGCCGCACCGTCCGCAATCCGATCGGCCGCGGGAAGTTTCTGATCAAGGTCGCCAAAGACAACACCCCCGGCATCCCCATCCAGACCATCCTCACCGACGTCGAATACGACACCGGCGTCCACGACACCAACGCCCGCTTCGCCGAGTACTTCGCCGGCGGCCAGCACCACGCCGCCGACAGCGACGACGCCCACTACACCCAGGACCCCGCGCTGGTCGGAGTGCAGTGATGACCGCCGAGTACCCCCGCGCCGAATACCCGGCGCAGACCCGCTCGTGGGCGCTCGATCAATACGAGAAGTCGCGACACAACTACTCCTCCCGCGCCGAATGCGTTGCAGCCTTGGCTGTCTCGATCGGAGCTCACGAGAACACCGTGGCCCGGTGGATCAAGGACAAGTACGGGCCCTCGCGTCGACCCGCGGCGGACGAGGTGACCGCACGACTGCGGGCCGCCGAGGAGGAGATCACCCGACTGCGGTCGGAAAACCGGACCCTCAGCGAGCGTTTGGCCGCCCACGCCCCGCGATCGATCGGCGCGGAGTCGATACGGACGGCCGCGTTGTGAAGAAAGGCGGCGCGATCGCGCTGGCCGTCGTCCTCGCACTGTCACTGTTCGTGGTCCTGTTCGTCACCACCGGTGTGCGCGAGGAAGTGCCCACCGATTGTCTTCCCGGGAAGAGCATTTCCTCTGCTACAGGCGGGGTTCCGGCCGGGTCGTTCTCCAAGCCGATGAAGACATCCGAAGGCCAGTTGACGAGCCCGTTCGGGTCGCGGTGGGGAACGATGCACAAGGGCATCGACCTCGCCGGTCCCGTCGGTACACCGATCTACGCCTACGCCGACGGCATCGTCACCAAAGCCGAACCCGCGACCGGATTCGGGATGTGGATCGTCCTCGAGCACAACATCGACGGACAGACCGTCTCCACGGTGTACGGGCACATGTTCCCCGACGGTGTCCTGGTCAAGCCAGGCGAACGTGTCACCGCGGGTCAGCACATCGCCGACGAAGGCAACAACGGCGACACCACCGGCGCGCACCTGCACTTCGAGTACCACACCGGGCCCTGGTCACCCGACAACGCGATCGACCCGCAGCCGTTCTACGACGCCGCCGCCGAGCCCGGTAGCGGACAGACCGGCCAGAGCCCACTGCCGTCTCCGTCGACGAACGCACCGATCTCGCCCGCCCCGAACGGCGGCACCGCGGAGATGGCGGCTCTCCCCGCCAATGTCGGCTCCGAAGAGCACTTTCAGGTCGACACGGTCCGCGTCGCCCGCGCTGTTCACGCGAAGTTCCCCCAGATCACCACCATCGGTGGGTGGCGGGCCGACGGTGGGGGATTCGACGACCACCCCTCCGGCCGGGCCGCGGACATCATGATCGACAACTGGTCCTCCGAGGAAGGCAAAGCGCTCGGCGACCAGGTCAAGGACTACCTGTGGGCGAACCGCGACTATCTCCAGATCGAATACATGATCTGGCGACAGGAATACATCCCCTCCCAAGGTGAACCGAACACCATGGAGGACAGGGGATCTCCCACCCAGAACCACTTCGACCACGTCCACGTCACCACCGTCGGCCACGGCGCACCGGCACCCGGCCAGACCTACGGGCCCGTCCCCGGCGGCGGCGGATCCGCACCGAAGGCGACCGGGAACTGCACCACCGCACCCGGTGCCGGTCTCGGTGATCACGCGAACCTCGCCGCCGGCCAGATCCCTCCCGAGTTCGAGCCGTGGCTCGCCCTCTCGGCCGCTCAGTGCCGCGAGCTCTCACCCGCGATCCTCGCCGCTCAGCTCAAACAGGAATCCGGCTTCACACCGGGCCTGACCAGTACGGCCGGGGCCGAAGGGTACGCGCAATTCCTCCCCGGAACGTGGGCGTCGTTCGGTTTCCCCGTCGACGATCAGGGCGTCGTCACCGGAGCTGCGGGGGAGGGGGATCCCAACGACATCGGCGACGCCGTCATGGCGCAGGGCCGCTACAACTGCTCGGTCGCCGACACCCTACGACCGGGCATCGAATCCGGGGCCATCACAGGCGATCCCGTCGAGCTGATGCTCGCCGGATACAACGCCGGCCCCGGAGCGGTCCAACAGTTCGGCGGCGTCCCTCCCTACTCGGAGACCCAGAACTACGTCACCACCATCACCGCCACCGCATCCGACTACGACCTGGCCCGATAGCCGCCACCGACCAATACTCGACGGAAAGGCCCACTCATGAGCACCGCACCGACACGCACCAACCACCACCTGACGTCCCACGACCGGCATCGAGCACTGACAGCCCTTGCTCTGACCTCGGTCATCGTATGGACGGTATGGGCTGTTCCCGTCGCCCGACTGATCCTGGAGTCGATGATCACCACGATCGAGGACAGCGGCCGCGCCGCGGCGACCCGCGACGTTCTCGCGCATGGTTGGTGGGCCGTCATCGTCGTCACCGCGGCGATGACCATAGGCAGCGTCGTCGCTGTCGCCGACGCCTCTGCGCGAGCGCAGAACTGGACTGTCACTGCGCTCCGCAAAGCCATCCACTTGGCGGCGACCGCGCTCGTCATGTGGGCGATCTGGACGGTCAGCGTGATCGCCGCAGCAGGAGTCCCCACCGTCGGTTAGCGCTGCACACCCACACATTTGTTGTCGGTGGCCACCAGGACACTGGCACCATCACAGACCAAGGAGCACAGACATGGCACAGATCCTCCACAGCCGCCGAGCGGACGCACCGATCGTCGACTGGCTCGAAGTCATCGCCAAAGCCGCTGCACTGGGCCAGATCTGCGACACCGACGCTGAATCAGCGAACGACTCCGACTCGCAGGAGACCACGAGATGAGCCGAAGAGCAGCCATCGTGTTCGCGTGTCTCGGCATCGTCGGTGTGGTCGCCATTGCCGCTGTGATCGTGTTCGTCTTCCGCGGCTCGGACACACCGCCGCCACCGGGTACCGACGCCGGGATCGCCATCGACCCGTCCGCCACCGACCCCGTGGGTGTCGCGACGGCGGTGATGTCCGCTGTGTACACCTGGCAACCCGCCGTGCAGGATTCGCCCTGGGATGCCATGCACGGGCAACGCCAACATCTGACCGGATCGATGGCCACCGCCGCCGCCACACCACCCGATCCAGCGCCGCAGCCGATCCCGGAGTGGTCGGCGTGGGCACGCAGCGGAGACGTCGTCACCGCCGTCGCTCGACCGGACACCAGCGTCTACGCCGACGGCACAGCCGCCGAGATGGACGGCGACGACAAGGCCACCGTGGCTGTCGTCATCGACCGCGTCGTCCAACACCGCAGCGGTGAGATCACCCCGTTCACCGGCTACACCGGAGCCGTCGACGTCGAACTCACCGCTGACGGCTGGAAAGTCGCGAACTATCGCCTCGTCAGCGCAGGCCTCTAGCCGACTCACCACCGGCAACACCGGCGCCGACCACACGCTGCACGCACCGCAGAGAAGAAGGATCTATTGTCATGGGAAAAGTGGGAATCCTCACCGAAAAGCCCTCCGCAGCACGTAACTTCGCCGCCGCACTGGGCGGCATGAGTGGCACGTTCGCAGGCACGGAGTACGTCATCGTCCATGCTCGCGGGCACCTGCTGGAATTGAAAGACCCCGCCGCGATGGTGCCCGCGCCTCTCACCGACAAGTACAAGAGCTGGGAGCTTGAACATCTCCCGTGGAACGCCGACGACTTCCGCTGGGAGCGAGAGATCCGGCGCCGGGTGTCCGGCGGCAAGCTGGTCACCGATCCGGACGCGAAAAGCCTGCTCCACGAACTTAGGACGGCCCTCTCGGGCTGCGAGAGCATCTGCAATGCAGCCGATCTCGATCCGACCGGTGAAGGTTCACTGCTGGGCTGGGAGATCGTGGAGTACCTGGGACTCGAGAACAAGAAGCTCGAACGCATGGAGTTCCTGGACGAGACACCGGCATCGCTGCGTAAGGCCTTCACAGCCCGTCGGCCGGTCACCGCGATCGCTGCCGAAGGCGACTACCGCAAGGCCGATTTCCGGTCGAAGTGGGACATGCTCTCGATGCAGTTCACCAGACTCGCGACCAAGACGACCGGGGCGAGCACGGTACTGCGTAACGGGCGACTCAAGTCCGCGATGGTCGTAATCGTCGGTGACGGGCTCGACGCGCACCACGGATACCTCAAGAAGGCGTTCTACGAGAACCGGTTTCGGGACGAGAACGGCGTGACGTACACCGACCCCGAGATCGATCGATTCGAGAACGAGAACGAGGTTCCCGGCGGCCTTCAGTCGTCACCGGTCGTCCACGACGGGACCACACGCAAGAAAACGGGACCGCCGAAACTGATGGACCTGGCCGCACTGTCATCTCTGTTGTCGAAGAAAGGTTTCGGGGCGAAGAACGTTCTAGACACCTATCAGAAGATGTACGAGGCGCAGGTGGTGTCCTACCCGCGCACCGAGGACAAGTTCATCTCGATCGAGCAGTTCAACGAGCTACTTCCCTCGGTCGACGCGATCGCCGGTGTGGTGGGCGTGGATCCGGCGGCGCTGAGCCATCGCGGCCCACGCACGAGCCATATCAAGTCCGGTGGCGCGCACGGTGCCAACCGCCCGGGGCCCAACGTACCGCCGAGCCTCGCGGCAGTGGAGAAGGCCTACGGCGAGCTGGGTCGGGAGATCTACGAGCTCCTCGCCAAGAACTACCTGACGATGCTCGCCCCCGATTACGAGTATGACCAGCATCGCGGCCACGTCGAGAAGTATCCGAGCTTCGTCGGCTCGCTGAATGTGCCCGCAGTGCTCGGATGGAAAGGTGTGTTCGTCGTCGTCGAGGAGGAGGACGGCGGCGAGCGCGACGAGCAACCCACGGGTGCGACGGCGTTGGGTACTGTCGCGGACCCGTTCGTCCACGAGGGCTTCCCGCCGCGGCCGCCGCATCCGACGATGGGATGGTTGATGAAGCAGCTCGAGAAGCGGAGCGTAGGTACCGGCGCGACCCGGACGAGCACCTATGCCGAGGTCACGAACAACTCGGGTGGCAAGGCCTTGATGGTCGAGAAGCGCGGCAAGATCACCCTCAGCGCGATCGGTGAACTCAACCATCGGATCCTGCCGGGCACTCACATCGGGGATCTGACGATCACCGAGCAGGTCTTCGAGCAGATGGCGCAGATCGAGGCCGGTACCGGCGATGCAGCCGACTATCTGTCCCTCGTGGCGGATCTGGTGCGCCGCGACCTCGAGACCATGAAGACCAACGCAGGCAAGCTGTCCGGCGAGCTCACTGCACGGATGGGCAAGGCCGGAGTGACCCGAGAAGCGGTGGAGATGATCGACCTGCCACCGGAACTGCACTTCACCCACGCAGACACGGTCGTGACCCGCGCGAAGCGGCTCTTCGGTGGCCACCGGTTCACCGACACCGAAGTAGCGGCACTGCTCGCCGGCCGGGTCATCGAAATCGTCGCGACGAGCGCGAAGTCGGGAAAGACATTCACCTGCACGGGAAAACTCGAACCAGGAGTGAGGGAGAAAGACGGCAAGCAGTACCCACACGTGAGCTTCAACCCGCAGTTCGAGGAGCGTGCACCTCGGACAGACCTGGTCAGCGGAGTGTGGAAAGGCAAACAGGTCACGTTCAAAGGCCGCGGATGGGGTGCCAACGACCACTGGCCCGGCAAGGACTTCACCGAGCAAGAACTCGCGTCGCTGCTGGCCGGGGAGACCATCGAATTCGACGCCACCAGCAAGACAGGCAAGACGTACCGGGCCAAGGGCGCACTGGCCGCAGGTACCTACCAGGGCAGCAAGACATTTGGATTCAAGCTGAAGTTCGAGGACCGCACATCCACCGCAGGCACCAAGAAACGCACCGTGCGTCGGTAAACGGGTGCCGCAGGGCCATCGGGAAACGAGTTCGAGCGGCGGGTTCAGAAGAAGGTCAGCTGTGCCTCGTCGACGCGGACACGTCCGGTCTTCGTCCGGCGCGGTCGGACCGGGGGAGTGGGCCGTGCCGGTGCTGTACACCCTGCTATGTCGAGGCCGGCGAACGCGCGACGCGCCAATTCATCCCGCACACGGGATCGTTCGGCTACGCGTGCACGTCCGACCGCAGTGTCTCGGTTACTCCACTCCGACTCCCACGCAGCCGATCCCGGTGTCGGCGCGCCCACAGCTCGGTCGGTGACCCGATCGAGGAGTTGATCGATCCTGTCGATCACCACGTGCGCGAGATCCTCGAGTACACGTTCGGGCACCGTGGCCACGGACTCATCGACGTTCACGCCGCCACTGTAGAGCCGGTCACCGACGTACCTGGACTGCATTGCGGCGACGCGGTACATAGACGCCGGCAGGGTGGTGAACCGCAATGCGGTTCACCACCCCTTCCGATTCTCGGAGCCCTCTGATCAGCCGATTTGGAACGTACCGAGCTGAGTGGTGCCGTCCGTGGCATAGACCGGGACGCTACGCGGTGTCGCGGACAGTGCGGCGGCTGCGGCCGGGTTTTGGGGGGCGACGCCGTCGAGGTCTGTCTGCTTCACGTAGCCGAGCTGACCGTCGGTGGCGTACGCGGCAATCAAGTCGGGAGTCTCGGCTGTGGTATCACCCGACCCGAATTCTTCGCCCCCTGCGTTAGTACCTGTCTGGATCTGTTCGTCCGAGCCTGCTACGCGAGCCGTCGTCGGTGCGGTCCAATCGAGCGGGTTGCTCGGGAATGTAACCGTCTGGTCGTAAGTGAAGTTCGTAGCGTTCCACACGGCGACGAAGCCATGACTGTTGTAGGACCCGGTTCCGCACGTTCCCGTCGTTCCTGCGGAGAAGTCCGCTGTAGGCCCGGGGTTGTAGCGATAGTCGATTGCTTCGCACAGAACTCCGGATTTGAACAATCGAGCACGCACCCCGATATCCCCCGGAGCGGCGTTCTGACCGAATGTGCTGTAGATCCGGCTCGAGGCGGTCAACGGTGCATTGTTGATCGTCGAAGTGGTCAGGTATCGGCCGCCCCCTGCTGGCCCTACCCAACCTGTGACGGTTGCAGCTTGGGCAGGTACCGCGGAGACGAGGATGCCCACGGTCGCCGCCAATGCAGCCACCGTTGCCGCACGTTTGGTGTTCTTCATGGAGTTTCAGCCTTTCTTCGTTGGATGAGTAACACTCGATCGGGTCGATTTGCGTTGCGCGATGCTCGGATATGAGCTCGGCCTACGAGCCGACGCTGACGTAGTAGGCATCGCGTACCGCTGCGAAGGGCAGAATGCGGTTTCTGTCGAAGAAATTCTTGAGCGTTGCGCCCTGACTGCTGTTCTCTGTCTGAGGCACCCAGGCAATCACCGTGTTGCTGCCGCCCTCGAGGCTGCTTGCGAACGGATACTCGTCACAGGAGGGGCTGACCATGTCGGCGCGGGGTGGGGCTAACGCCGCCTTCCTGGCGGTACTGCACGCGATGGCACGGTTCGCGTCGCGCTCGGCTGTGGTAACTCGATGCAATGGCCCACCGAACGGAGTGCCGATTCTATCGAGACTGGCCTGACCGTTGGTAATATTCTTGGCAATGTCTGGCGTTGTCGACCGAGAGAAAGTCACTGTTGGCCGAAACTCCGGATTCACGCAACCCGCGGTGCCGCTCTGAATCATCTCGGCATTGTCACAGCGTATCGCGACTCCGGCCATCGGCAGCGTATCCGTCGGCCGCAAGGGCTCCTGACTCGGCGGCGGGGTATACGTCACCTTTATCTTGTAGGTCGAGCTCGTATACGAGTTCGCAGCCGTGATCCGTTTGGTGAAGTCAGGAAAACTCTTCTGAGGAAGTACCGACCCGTCGTTCACCGGGATGCTGTATTGACCGATCGTCTTGTCCGTCCCATTTGCCCCCTGCTCGTACTGCGTGGCAATCAGGTCCAGCGCGAGACTGCCGCCGTCGGTTGACCCTACGAGGACCTTCTTGATGGTCGCATCGACGGTCAGGGTACTGCTCAAACTCCTCACATCATTACGGCTAGTCAACATGAGGTCGACAAAATAACGACCGATAACATTCTCGGTACCGCGCGTGACTTGCTCGATAACAAATCCGTTCGTCTTGCAAGCGCTTGTTCGTGACGGCAGGTTGCAGAGATAGGTCGGGGCGGTGGGATCGGTCGCCGCACTGCGAGCCGCCGCATCCGGGGCGAGCGGGACAATCCGACTGTAGACATCCCCGTCCAGAGGTGATGGGCTGGGCACCTGATCCGCAGCCGGCGGGGACGGGCTCGATGTCACGGGTGGCGTAGGCGCACTGGGGGTGCCAGAGGCGATTGGCGTGGCTGCCGCGGAAGCGGCCATGACCATCACGGCGATAGCGACAATACGCTTGCATCGGTTGCGGGAGAACAAGATCGCGAATCCTCCGAGTCTCAGACGTTCGGTAGTGGTGGGAACTAGACTTACACAGCGACGGGCCGCTGACCACAGCTACGGCACAAAAAACCAAACGAACGGTTTAGCCACATTTGACCTACGGAATGAGGGTTACTGGTGAAGCACCAGAATCTAGGTCGATGGGCGATCGGCGACGCCAGCTACACGCCTGCGGGGATGACCAACGAGGCCCGGCCGTACAGGTACGCACAGTGAGACGGAGACGACATGACGAATTATCGTGATTACCTTTGGGTCGAAGAGTTCGACTTCTTCACTTCCGACGGTTACTGCTTGGCGCTCGTTGACGCGAGTACTACCGCAGATATTCTGACCAGCCTCAGAGTGTCCGATGACAGGCTTTCCATAGTCGGCGCTAATGCCGCACTTCGCGAGAGTCACGGCCTGGGTGTGCAACACGACGCCGATGGGGTGCAAGTCCAGCCGGTCGCAATTGCCGACGTCGGAGACGGGTGGACGATGCTGCTGCAGGCACCGGGGTTTCTCGGTATCTCAGATACGGCGATGTCCGAGATAATCACGACTCATGATGTTGTCTCGCACGGCGCAGACAGATTCGTGTGGTGGTCGGAAGGTGTCAAGAAAATCTCATTCGAGCCGCTGCTGCCGCAATCAGACCTGGTAGGAGTACTTGCCGACCGCCAGCCACCGGAATCACGCGCCCACATCGTCGCCCTGATCTCCGAAGTCGGCGGGATAGACCTCGACGAAACACCAGGACGAGAATTCCACCACGTTGCGGGATCATTCGCGCTCGCAGAACGACTTACAAAGGTACGAATAACCAGAAACCTGCTTGAGACAAGTCGTTTCACTGTTACTAACGTGACGCTGAAGTGACCGGAATGACCACGGTGCCTATCGAACTCCTCGATATGCGCCGCGGCAGAGAAAGCCGGTACACCTGGCAACCGCCGTTCGACCTGGAGATCAAATACGAGCACGAGCACTGGTGGGATTATGTCCCGTACCACTTTGACGACCCATGGTACGTCCAGGTTCAGGCAGGCGGTACCGAGATCGCGCGCATCGAACTCGACGATCCAGGTGACATCAACCCCGATTACACGAACGCACCGGAATTGGGCCCGGAACGGTTGGAGATCCAAACGATGGAGGTCGCCGCATCCTCGCGACAACGCGGCGTAGGCACCCGAGTCGTACAGGCGCTAACGGAAAGGCACCCACATCGGCGACTATTTGCGTACTCCGAAGAGGCCCATGGGTTCTGGGCGTCGCTCGGCTGGCAACGGTTCGACCACCCAGAAGGCGAACAGTTCCATCGGCCGCTGTTTATTCAACGGAAGTAGCCGACCCGCCAGTCCATCGGATCGTCCGACACGGCCTCCCAGTCGTTGTCTCGCGGGAGAGGTTCTCGCCTCGCGTTCGGAGGAACGCAACCAGCTTCGTCGAGAGCTCGGGCTCGACGAACACTAGAAAGCTTCCCTCTTCGCGCTGTTGCTCAGCTGCAGAGACCCAACGGCATGGTCAGTGAGCGGCGTTGTACGCCTCTTCGATAGCGGCCGGGATGCGGCCGCGATCGCTGATCTCGTAGCCCTCGTCGGCCGCCCACTGCCGAATCGCGCGCGTCTGCGCCGGATCACGCGTGGGCGGTGACCCGGCCTTCGCGGGCGTCGTCGCGCCGCTGGGGGAGGGCTTGCGCTTGCGGCCACCGACCCGCGTCGCGTGCTCGATGTAGGAATCCATTCTCCTGTGAAACTCGTTGGCGTTCTTCGCCTTCAGGTCGATCACGTACTCGACGCCATTGACTGCAAATTCGATAGTTTCGCCGGATTCGTCGTCTATGACCGACCCGTCGATATCGTCCACCAATTGGGTTGTCACTCGTTTGGCCACAGCCGGAATACCTTTCAATCACACAATGTCACGAATTCGATAGTGCCAGCCTAGCCAACGAACGAGCTGCCGAGCTGCAACCCCCTACCGCCGGCGGAGGGGCGCGCTGCAGTGTCCGTTCGGTTCTGGAAACACACGTTGATCAGTCAATACGAGCGACGATAAAATCGTCCGGTCGGACGCAGCTCATAGAGGTGCGACTCACCGGAGGGATTCCGAAATGTCCGAACCTGCAACACCATCGACCGACAACGACCGGCTTTTGAAGAAGCTACAGAGGGTTCAGGACGAAAACGTTCACAACCCTAGAGACGACTGGTACACCGCGAACGACCTAGTGGAGAGTGGATACCGCCGCGACGCCCTCGTCGATCTTTTCGGAAAACCGACACCGGGACACGACGGGTTGATCGGATGGACCGTCTCGTCGGTATCGAAGATCGAGCAGACCCAGTTGGCCCCAGCCTATGAGCTGCTCGAGTCGGCTTTCGGGGCGTTCAACGATGCGGCCGACACCATGACCTCCCGCGTGATGCACAGCTCGTTCGATTCCTGACGTCTCCGAGAATCCGCTGCATGTCGGGCGGGAGGCCCACATCCCGCCAGCGATTTCGCGCGAGCGGGCAGCCGCGAGCGGGCAGTGTCGAAATTCCTTGTCGGACAACTCTTCCTAGCGTCTGCTGGTACACCTGCATATCAAGAGTGGTCGTATTGCTCTGCGCCCCGACGTGGGGCATGTGCGAGCAGTCGCTGTCACGGTTCCCCGAGGGTGCCGCTGCCCGTCTTAAGCTGCAGATCATGGATCGAAACCAGCACGGACTGCGCGAAGACTACTTTCCGGCCGGAACAGTTGCTGCCCAGGCTTATTCTCCATCGGCCCGTCGATACACCTCCAGGCACCGTGAACTGTTGGAACAGTACGGTGAGCTGTCGTCGACATGGGCGGAATCCGCTTTGGCTTCATGCTTGCGTCGCCTGTCTACGAGCTCGTTGTCCGAAGCGTGGGGTGTGTCGGTGTTGCCGACGCGTGGACGGACGGTTCGGATGCGTTCTGCGTTGTATACCGGTACATGACTGTCGCGAAGACTCTGGGAATTCGGATGACAAAATCGGGGCCGTATCCTGCTGCGGAGACGGCAGACGCGGAGCGCTTCGGCCGAGAAGTGGCCGATTTCGATATCGGAGAACCGTTGGGGACCGTCGCGAACAACCTCCGGCAAGACAAGAACGGTATCGACTGGTGGGGCTACCTCGACGCCGAGACACCGGAGAAGCCCACCTAGTTCGTTTTCGAGCAACGCATGAACCGCAGCACAGGGTTTCGCAGCCGATCAAGGATGTCTTTCGTGGGTCAGGACCTGTCGCATCGATCCGCTGCCGAGACGTGCAGAAGACGACAAGTGTTGCGCTGCAACAGTATGCAGTAGTTTGCTGGTATCCCTGCACATTAGAACTGGTCTTATTGCTCCGCATCCCGCAAGCGGACGCGTGAAAACGCTAGGGTCGTCTCCGTGGCCGGAGATACTGAACCTGTTCTGCAGACCTCGGGAATCGTCGAGGTCGATCACGATCAATTCGTGGTCTCGAACGACGACACGGACACTCTCGACGTGCAGGCGAAAGGCACGTTGATCGAGGTAGGTCCCGGATTTCTGGCCACGTACACGGGCGTGTCCTACGGTCCTGCTCGCGTAACTGTGCAGGTGTGGCAGGCAGAGCCCGTCGCCGAGTACGACAACTGGGAAGTAGTCGAACAATCGGTCATCACCGCGTCGGCCGCAATCGAAGTGCGATCACTGGAGGGACGCCCTTCGGAGGGCCTGGAGCCGATTGCTGCTGGGGCCTACCATGTTCGCGCACACGCACGTGGCCGCGATACGTCGACCTCGCAGGAGGTGACAGAGCCGGTCGAGGACTACCTGTTCCAATTCTGGCCCACACCGCTCGATGACCTCGCCGAGTCACCTGTGGTGGCAACGCTGAAGAAGACGGATAGGGCGTGGTCCGACGAGCCGTCGAACGACACGGAACTGTGGCCGGACAGGTCCATGATTTACGTCCGCGACGAGAATGGTGTCACTCGGAAGGTCGACCCCGAGTCAGATCTCGGCCGCGCTGTAAGGGCGCTGAAGCTGGCTTATGGTGGTCGGCCGCTCAAGGGCAAGCTCACCGACCAAACGTATGCGAAGGCGTTGGCCTTCCTCGACCGACCTCTGGTCGACTGGCTCGCGGAGCAGGACGACGAGATGCTCGACGAGTTCAAGGCCTTTTGCGTCAGAACATGTTTCGCGGTGAGCGGGCTCGACAACTATCCCTGGGTCAACGAGTGGGCTGATCGGGCGATTGCGCAGCGCCGCCTCGACGAGGACTATTTCGATCTGGCCGAACGTGTGAAGTGGGATCCGACCATTCCGAAACGGATCGTTCCCGGCGTACCGGCCAGGCGCGAGTCGCTACAGCAATACGAGGCCGTGAAGACGCTGGCCGGATTCTACGAGCCGGTCCCCTACGACTCGTTGCATCGCGCTCTGGAAACCTACATGTGGGCCTTGGACACATTCGGGATGGACGGATACGAAGAGTTCATCGCAACATTGAGGGAACGCTTCGATATTTCAGGTGAATGACTCCTCCAGGATGACTCTGATCGTGATCGGTTCCGCCGCTACGATCCGTTCATGACGCACCTTGTGGACCAGTGGGGGAGGCTTCTTTCGTGGTGCGACGCGTACGCGCCCGTCACTGCCGCTGGACTCAACCCACCCGCCGAACCAAGGATCGTCAGAGACGCCGAGAGTGCGACGGGTCGGACGTGGACGCCAGAGTTGAGGGAGTGGTTCGCTATGCACAACGGTAGCGACCAGGGCCGCGTCTTCCCTCAGGTTTTGCCGGGTCATAGGCCGATGACAGTTACGGAGCTCGTCGTCGATTGGCTTAGCCTCGTCGGGATTTGGGCGGACACCACCACAGCGTTGGAAGAGATCGAAGGTCGGCAGCTGATTGCAGATCCTGCCGGACGACCGCGTTCACCTACCTCCCCAGTCAGCCTCCAGGCGACACGGATTACGAGGTTCTCATAGTGCCCCCGGCTCTTGCCCAAGAGTTTTTCGACCTGCTCATCAAATCGGGCTGGTCCGTCTTGAACTCGTGGAAGAAACCTGGGGAATTTTTCCGGCGAATCATCGGTCGACATTGCTGCCCGGCTCCTGTGGTCCATCCGCCGCCCTGCCCCGACAAGTGTCGGCTGTGGCGCACGGAACTGGTCCAGAAAGTACAGGATTCTGCCCCGATGTGACGTACGAAAGAGATGCGCTGATCGCTCTGCGCATCCCCGTCGTGGTTAAAGCGTTCACACGCCGGTGAGGCCGGCTCGTCGAAGCTGCGCCCTCGTGTTGCGCAGCGATCGATAGTCACCCGGCGTTCCGGGGATGGTGACCGGACGGACTCCAGGTTCGGCCGGATATACATAGGTTCCGTGCTTGCTGGCACGGTACGTCCACCCCGCCGCCTGTACCGCATCCATGAGCGGTTTCCACTCGTTCCGCTTCGCCATGCCGTGAACCTCCTGGTCGGTGTCACCACCTAGACGCGAAGGGCGCGAAATCGATTCGGAACGCCGACGGACGGCCGGCCGGTTCCATGATCCGAGTGAATCGATTTCGGAGGTTCTGCGTCTAGATGGTGTCGGGTCCCCGAGGACCGGATATCACCAGGAAGAAGGAGTCGGTATGTCCACCATGACCGGTCAGAGCCGCAGGACGCTGACGAGCAGGAGCATCAGGGTGTTCCTGATGCTGCTGACGTCGGCGGCGATTGTCATCGGCCTCACGTTAGGGGCCAACGGGACGGCGGACGCCTCCACCGCCCGTTGCGGTGACGGGAGGTGCGCGGTCTACCTCAGCAAGGCCGAGACCGTGGCCCTGGGGCAGGGCAGGGCGCCGGCGTTGCCGGCCGCCGCTCCGTGGCAGCTGCGGGCGAGCTATTTCGCCCTCGTCCAGACCCACCGGCTGATCGCTCAGCAGTACGGCAACCGGGGCTGGTGCTCGGCCTTTCTGCTCTCGGTCCGCCCGTGGGAGAACCAGGGTTACACCGGATACCGCTGCTAGATCGCACTGAACTTCCTTGCCCCGGTGGCGCACACCCGACTGGATGTGCGCCACCGGGCGAGGGACAGCGCCTCGACGCAGGACGACCAGTCACCAAATACCAACCAAGACCTGGAAGGGTTGTAGCACAACATGATCAGAGACCATGAATCCAACCGAGGACGCACCGGACGCCTTCCGGTTATCGACCTCGCGCCGTCGGCCTGGGACGAATTCCAGGGTGCTGCGCGTGCAATCGAATCCGATCCGTTCGAGAACTTCGACTCTTTCGTCAGGGAGACCGCGTCTGTTGCGTCCACGCTGCCTGCGGCGGTGATTGATGCGGTCACCGCATTCGCTGCGCACGGCAATTCGGCCGGTGCTCTCCTCATCCGCCACACTCCACCTCTCACGGAACTTCCGCCGACTCCGACCGTTGTGCGGCACCGGGCTGTGACCACCGACCGTCTCTCCGAGATCGTCATGCTGGCGGTCGGTGCCCTCGTCGGACACCCGCTTTCCTACGCGCAGGAACGCAACGGCGCATTCCTGCAGGACGTTCACCCGATTCGCAGCCAGGAACGCAAGGTCTCGAGTCAGAGTTCTGCGGTCGATCTCGGCTACCACTCCGAGATGATGTTCCACCCCACTCCACCGGACGTTTTGATGTTGTACGTCGTTCGGCATGACCATGGCCGCCAGGCGCGCACCCAGTTGTCGAGCGCTAGAGACTTTCTCGGGGATCTCACCCAAGCAACGATCGATGCACTTCACCGACCGGAGTTCATGATCGAGGTGTCGCGGTTGCACAGTCCGTACCTCGCCGCAGGACAGCCCGTTCGGGCCGTCACCGACGGACCCGCGTTCGCCGTGCTCACGGGAACCATCCAGGATCCGGTCCTGCGATTCGAGCCCGAGTTGACCAGGGCGCTGACGTCGAATGCCGAACGCGCCCTCGTCGAACTGGAGAACGCCGTACTCCGTCACCAGCGCGGTGAGGCTCTCGAACAGGGCAGTATGCTGTTAATCGACAACCGCCGCGCGGTGCACGCGCGAACGCGCTACGAGGCACGTTACGACGGCACCGACCGCTGGCTGCGCCGGATGCATCTCATCCGCCACGAAGCCGGTGACATCGTCCCGCGACCGGTCCGACTGTCCACGGATCTGAAGCAGGGGTGGTCATCATGACCAACGCCGCATTCGATGCCCTCGACGCCACCGCGCTCGGCGAACGTCTACTCCCTGTCGCACGAGAACGGTTTCTCACCCATCGAGCCGTCCGGATCAGCAACTTCGCAGCGGATGTGTCGGCGTTCATCGAGTTTGTCGAGCACTGGGGTCGTCCCCTTCGGTACTATGCTGCGAATACGATTGGGGCACATCCTGATCACGCCGCCATCCATCACGTACGTTACGAGCAGGCGGCGGCAGCGCGGGGTGAGCTGCACGCTCTGGACGGGCCGCTGAGCCTGCATTCTGCGCAGACCATGCGAGACCCCCGCCCGGCATGTTTCGCGATGCTGATGATCGATCCCGGTTGGCTCGACGGCTCGCCCGGGCAGAACGGCGAGTCCATTTTCGTGGAATGGCGCGCGGTCCTCGTCGAGCTTGTCCTGAGGTTCGGCCGCGACGGTGAATCGATGGTTCGGACCCTGAAATCGCCGATCCTCTTCCCTGATGGCACTAGAAGGTCCGTCCTCTACGACCTTCCCGATGCACAGGGTTGCTTTGATCATGGTGTGCGCATGAAATACGACCTTGTAGAAGCGTTGCGAACCGGCGATACGTCTGATCGAGAAGCCGCGCGCGCTCTTGAAGCTCTCCACGAGGTGGCCCACGACGAGGCCGTTGTTCGTCAGATCCGTTTGGGCGTAAACGAACTCGTGATCATCGACAACGATCGCTGGGCACACGGCCGCCGCAGCGTTCGGGGCGAACGACCGACGACGAACGGACGTTTGGTGAATCCGCGCGAGCTGTGGAGCGTCACTTTGGCTTAGATTTTGGCAGTCGAGCATCTCGGCCTGGATGGAGGTATTCGAGTCCATGGTACAAACCCGGTGTCAACAAGTTGGTAGTTCGGATTGCGCCTGCTGACAACTGCAGCCTTTCGGCGCGTCACGTGTGACCGTCGAGAACGTTCGGCGAGAGGCGGGGGAGGGAGGGGGTGGCCGGCCCCCTCAGATGTCCGACCGCCCCTCCCGACCGATTAGATGTACTCGCGCTCCGAATGGTTCCCAATCATCGAATGATCTCGAAGATGAACAACTGGTCTTCGTCGACGCCCAAGCCGTGGCGAGCTTTCGGCGAAACGCCAGCCTCCGGTGCGGCCGGATCCATCGGTGGCATGAGGCCGACGCCGGGTCGGCTCGGTTCGGCTCGGCAAGGTCTTGGCGAGGGAAACGAAGATAGGCCACGCGACCATCACGGGCCTTGAGTCACACCTGATACTACGAACGACGAGCGGCGATACACGCCACTGTGCGGTAGCCCAGGTCGGTTGCGCCGTCTTCATTCGAGGAGACCGATCACTTCCACTAGGCCGGACGTACGCCATGTGAATGACTGGACGTATACCGTATGAATGAACGAACATCCGCTGTCGACATTTATTCCGAAAGCATGTTCGATACCTCTCTGTTCGCATACAGCCGTCGTTGACCCCATTCGGGCGAAGTCCGGCAGCCCTGATGCTAGGCAAGGCGAACAATTCGTCAGGAAGTGAACCATTCGTTGGCCACGATAATATCGGCGACAACGTAGGTTCCGGCGATGCGGACAGAATCGCACTGTTTGTTTATCGAAACTAGCCTTTTTGTGTCACACCAAGTAAGTGAAATCCGGGCTCACTCATGACCGAACAATATTGGAATTTCCGAAATCGAAGTAAATCGCACGCTGGGCGGCGACAATCAAGAATCGCCGCGATGCCGTTCTTCTCGTTCTCGCCGGAGCGGGCCTGTCCTACAGAGCTATTGCAGGGCTTGACCGCACCGACATCATCAGAGACGGCGACAAATTGTGGATCGGCGGCCGCCACCGAATCCGCATCGCCCCCAACGACGCTACAGATTTCGAGCCGGCCACGATATGGGACCGGTGGCGGACAGTTCTGCAGTTCTCCGAGCGCTACCCCTCCACGACGCTGCTGGCAGAACATCTGCAACGCAATACTTTTCCCGATGTGTCCGGGTTGCCGGACCGTCGCGGTCCGGTCGCGGTGCCGATCGATCGGTGGGGTCACCTGCCCTTGCCGGTCACGGCGATGACCGCGGCCGAGGTCGGAGCGGTTATCGCCAGGCACCGCGCAGGCGTTTCTCCGCTGCACACCCCACGTCGCCCCGTCATCAGAACGTCCGATGGTACCGATCGGAGTGAGCCGATCGCCGCTCCGGAGCCGGCCTCTGCAGCGCTTGACTCCGGGTACTACAGCTCGGGTGTCGACGCGCGTCGCCGCGCCCACACGGCGCTGGCCGGTGTACCGGACATGGTCGACGACGTCGAGGACCGCATCGAGCAACTCCTGAAACGCACCCTCGACCTTCTCGGAAACGTCGAGACCTCCCGCGGTTAGGTCCCGGACGCCAGCCCCGATTGAACCCGGCCTGCCAGGAAAGCTCGAGGAGGTGTCGGGTACGAACCAACCTGTCGACATCAACCGAAGTTCTCCTACAGCGCCATGCCGCGCTGGCTCACCGCCACCGTCGGATCCGTCACGCTTTTGTCGATTCGCGCACACGACTGACGTTGATCCACTGCCACTGTCAGCCCTCCGCTTGTATGCCGATTGAATGATTCATCCGAGACGTAGCGCAGGTTGGCGGACAGCTCGCGCTAAGGCCATCTCTCGTCGCTTGGTCTACTGGGAGCACATGTGAAGTTGGCTCTGACCAGCAAGACTAGCGCTCGCGAAGCTATGCCAGGGCTCTCCGACTGGCAGTCGCGAACTGTAGGTAATTCTGCGGTCAGCACTTCTCTGTAGGTGCATTTTCTGACTGATAATTGCCTACCTGTCCGTGCAGTCTGGGGTTCATGAGCCACTCCAACGAAGCGGCCCGCCTACCCATACTCGACGACTCGTCACCCAGTGCCGGAACCGAACACCTGACCCACATCTCAGGACTGCCGGCATTCGATCCGACCGACCAAGTTGAAAACGCGATCATCGGCCGCCTGGCGAACAATTGGAACCGACGCGCGGCAGTCAAACGTCGAGAACCCGATCTGGACGACCTCTACGACCTGTCGAGACCGGACTTTCGCGAAGACATGATTCCTATCAGGTCACACCCGATTTGGGACACGCTGTCGGAGAATACTCAATCGCGACTGCTCAGCTGGGGGTGGGTTTCCTACAACCGCAACACCGTTCTGATCGAGCAACGTATTGTGAACCCCGCGTTCGAGAGTGTACTCGACGGTGCATTTCCCGCTCTGGGAGGACCGACACTCGACATCGCGATCGCCCAGGCAATGGTGGACGAGCAGTACCACTCGTTGATGCATATGAACGGCAGCGCTGTCACCCGTCGAAAGCGTGCGAACAGCTTCGCCGACCAGGTGCTTCCGGAATCCCACATCACACAGATTCATCGTCGTCACCGAGACGAGCAGACCGAGGGATGGCAGAAGAATCTGACGTCGCTGGCCTTCGCCACGGTCGCCGAGATCTCGATCAACGCGTATTTGGATCTGCTTGCCAACGACCAGGAGATTCAAACCATCAACTCGACCCTAGTGAAGCTGCACAACAGAGACGAGTATTGCCACGCTTCCATTGCCGACGAGATGGCCAAGCAAGTTTATGACCGTCTCACTACGGATCAGCAGCATTTCTTCCTAGAGAAGCTCATTGCCGGGATGGAAGCATTCATCGCTCCTGACTTCGAGACATGGGAATCAATCCTGGAGTTCGAGGGTGTGAAGGGGTGGGAACGGGCAGCAGCGGACGTTCGTGCCTCTCAGTCCGGGGTCCACCTCGTGCAGGACCATTCCGGGTTGCACACGCTGTTGTCGGAGATGGGAGCACTCGACGCCGTCGAGTTCGGTTGGCATTCGGTGGGCGTGAAGTAGTTCGTCGGCAAATCGTAAGTAGGAGGCGAACTTTCGTGAACGTACCTGCATTGCGTGAAGAAGCGAACGGTCTTCGCGATTTGTACAGTTTTCTGCACGATCTCGGCTTGGACGGCGACGTGAACCCGTGCTCCGGAGCGATCGGCATGGTCGATGTGGCACGGTTGTCGGATACGCGGCTGTTTCGGGTGTTCGTCGAGCGTTTGGGGTTGTGTGACGCCCTTTCCAACGTCCTCGATGTCGAGCCATCAGATGTGCGTTGCAGCCTGGCCTACGTGCCGGGCACGGTAGACGGCGGCATCGACGACATGACTGCGATTGTGTCGAGCTATCACAACGCGACACCGCTGGCGCTGGACGAAGTCGTCCACGTCGCATGCTGGCGGCACCGTTCTGGCAAGCACGCGGTGTTCGTCAAGGTGAATCACCTCATCGCAGATCTTCCCGATGTCACACACCTGGTCGAAGTATTCCGGGACTACCTGCAAGGGATGCAGGAGCCGGAGGGTGCCGATGCTGAGTCTCTCGGTGACTACTACCGCGAACACGGGGAAGCTGTCCGGCGGTACGCGGGCATTCCGCGGGCAGACGTCGCCGCGGTCGAATCCTCCCTCGGCGACGATCTGGCCCCTCGCGTCAGGGGTATCCCGACGATCTCCGCCTCGACAGGGCACTGGCTTCCAGTGCGGGAAGGGTTGCGTTTCAACGACATTCTCTGCGTAGTGAGTGATCTACTCCTCGAAACGTTCGACAGTGACTTCGTGTTGCAGTATCCGTTTTCACAACGGACGATGAACGGCTCAGCCGGTTACTTCGGTGAGATCCGTCCGTTGGTGATACGCGCGGAACATCGAGGCACGTACGACGCTGCCCATTTCCGGCAAGTACGCAGCCTCTACGAGTCGGCGGGCCGGTTCACCATGTCGGATCTGCCCACGTTCGCCGGAGGGTTCACCCGCGGACGAGTTCCGCGGATCGTCGTCTCCGACACCACCTTCATGCGCCCGAGGCCTCATCGCTGGGATTGGGTGCCGGTCCTGAGCGCGCGGACATTCGAGGACATGAAATTCCTGATCGACAGGTCCTGGCCAGGTCCACCGCTGATGCGCATGCAGTACAAGCGCAAATTCCTGCCACACGACACCGCCACCACCATGCTCGACAAGCTCGAGCAACGGATTGGAGTTCCATGCACCTCACAGAGCTACTGACAGAGATCTTTCGTCGCCACGGTGACGCTGCCGCACTCCGCACCGCAGGCCGAGTGTGGTCTTACACCGAACTAGACCGGATCACCTCTGCGCTGGCCGACTTCATCGACTCACGCTGTGAGCTTGATCGACGCGTTGTCCTCGTCGGAGATCACTCGGCCGAAGGTGTCGTGTGGGCGCTGGCGGCGATGCGAAGCCGCGCGATCTACACGCCGATGAATCCGGACTGGCCCGCGCAGCGCGTGAATGACGCACTCGCAATGTGCGATCCGGCTCTCGTGGTGTACTTCGACCGAGAAAGCGTGATCGCATCCGCATCAACGACTGCGGAACGAGTGTACGCACCCGAGGTCACTCTACCCGACGTAAACCTTGTCACGGGAAGGTCCGCGTCGCGGTATGCATACTCGATCTTCACCTCGGGTTCCACCGGGGCACCGAAGTTGGTCAACATCGGACATGACGGAATCGAAAACCTCTGCCGCTCGTTACACCGAACGCTCGAGATCGGCACCGGGGATTCGCTACTTCAGTTCTCATCGCTGTCGTTCGATGCATCGATCTCCGAGATCTTCGCCGGTCTCTACAGCGGAGCCACGGTCGTCGTGCCGCAAAAGTCTCAGGGCTCATGGCTGGGCGCGGTCTCTGCGCACCTCAACGCCGACGGATGTGACGTCCTGATGATCGCACCGTCGATCTACGCGCGGCTCGACGACGGTGCGAAGCGTCGGATCGGAAAGGTTCAGTTCTCTGCGGAGGCGCTGAAGAAAACGCAGTTCGACGAGGCGAGGAAGTACAGCACGGTCTATAACGCGTACGGCCCAACCGAGGGAACGGTGTGCTTTTCCATCGCGGCGCTGGACCAGTTCGAGGACACGATCGGTAGGCCGATCGAGGGGTTCCGGGCGTTCGTGCACCCCGAGGACTCCAACACGCTCGACACCGTCGGCGAAGGAGAGCTTGTCATTGTCGGGTCAGGGGTTGCTCTGGGCTATGAAGGTGCTCGTGAACAGGACCGTACCGTCTTCACGCGGATCGACGGCCGCCGGGCGTACAAGTCAGGGGATCGCGTCAGCATCGCCGGCGACGGCCGGCTGAGGTACCTCGGCCGTATCGACGAACAGATCAAGCGTTTCGGACATCGCGTTAACATCGTGCACGTAGAGGCGGATCTCGCAACGAAGCTCGACCATTCCGTAGCGATGGTCGCGTTCGACGACGAGTTGGTCATGGCGGCAACGACCGGACGAGGCGATGCGGGCACCCTGATGAAAGAGATCCGTGAGATGCTGCCGTTCTGGGAGGTCCCGGACCGGATAGAGATCCTCGACGAGCTGCCGTTGGCGACGAGCGGAAAACTGGACAAATCCGCGCTGCGGAAACAGCTCGAGTCGGCTGTGGTCGTCACCGCGTCGCTCGGCGACGGTGGAGCGGATCGCGCGGCTGTCGAAGAAGTTGTCAAAGATGTACTCGGAGAGAGCATCGACCCCGGCGCGTCGTTGTTCGACGCAGGCGGTAACTCGCTGGCGATGATGCGAATACAAGTCCGCCTCAGTGCAATGTACGGCGAAGACACTGTTGAAAATGCCTTCGATGCCATGGAGTACGACTTCTCCATCAACGGGTTCCTGCGCTGCATTCACGGCGGGGACGCGGAACCCCGCCAGCCAGCGGCGCAGGCGGTGTACGAGAAGGTCAACGCGCGACTGTCTACGTTGCGCACCGAGCTGGCGTACCTGAGCAGTGACGCGCGAGCGGGTACACCGAGGGTGTTGGTGACCGGGGTATCCGGCTTCGTCGGTGGTCACGTTTTCGACCAACTTCTTTCGGAACGCGGCGTTGAGGTGCTCGTCGTCAGCGCCAGCGATCCGGCGGAAAGCCTCAGACGACACGGTCGACGATTCGACCGTGTCGACGGCGAGTATCGGAGCGTGCGCGCCATCACATACGACTCTCTCGCTGCTGCGATCGAGAACGGCAGTGCCCCAGCGGTTTCAGCGGTCGTGCACTGCGGTTACGACGTCAACCACCGCCTACCCCTCGAACAGCATCTGGCGAGCAGCGTCGAGAACTGCGTGGTCGTGGCCAAGGCTGCAGCAGCAGGTGGCGCTGGGTCGTTCGTGTTCTTGTCTGCAGCGTCGGTCAGTCGGGAATTCGGTCCGTTCACGCAGGAGAACTTGGCCTCGATCGCCGACCCGTACTCGCAATCGAAGTTTGTTGCCGAAACATACGTCGACGCTCTGCGCGAGGTGGGGTGTGAGGTGCGCGTTCTTCGCACCGCCCTCATCTACGGTCACCAGGAAAGTGATCGACGATTCCTCGTCGACGATTGGTTCAGTACGGTGCTGCGTTTGTCGTTGGAGCTGCGGGTTCTTCCACGCTTCGATGGGTACATCCCGGTCTGCGATGTCCGCACGGTCGCTCGTGATGCATTGACTGCCGTGCACGGCAGTCGCGCCGGGTCCGCAGTGATCGTTCACCGCACGTACTCGCTCGACGAGGTCGAGTTGCTGGTAGGGCTCGACGACGACGCCGTCGTGCCCGTCGCAGAGTGGCTCGACCGCGTCCGTGATCATCCCGGTACTGATCACCGGCTGGTTCCGGTGCTACAAGCAGCTCTCGGGGGAAGCGGATGGCCGCATCCGGTCCCCGGTCACGACATCTTGACCGATGTGGTGGCGTTGCTGTCCGCCCCGGCTCCGGTGTGAGCGCCGCTGCTTGCTGCGCCGTGCCCTGACCTGCATCACCTGAACCGAAAGTGTTCCCTATGAACTACTCCCTGCGCTCGAACGTCGCAGTCGAGCCCGCGATCGGCGGCTGGTACGCGTGGTCGTATCTGATCCCACCCCATACGCTCGCACGTTTCATTCACAACCGCTTCATTCCGATCATCGAGTCGTACCTCGAAGACCCTCAGGTACATGCCATGGCAGTCAAGCAACCGAAGATGCACGGCGGTCCGTGGGTACATGCCTACGAGCACTACGACCAGATCAAGAGCTGGTACGAGTCTGTGCGTGGTCGTTACGACAAGCCGCTCGAATTGTTCGAGGCGATAAAGCAACTGGAGGAAAAGATCCTCCCCAGCTACACCGGAGAAAGTCTCGACTCGGTGTATCAACAGCTTCCGCTCGCGTTGGAGGGGCGGATCGAGGTGTTCTACGGACGAGACAACCGGACGCCGGACTATCGATTCATCGAACCGCTGATGTATGCATCGGACTACTACGACAAATCACTGCAACAGGTGCGATTCAGAGAGATCACCGAGGATGCACGCGAATTTGCGCTCACCACACCCATTCTCGAATACACAGACCGTGAGCTGATTGTCGACGTCCCCCTCGATTCGCCGCTGCTCGACACGTTGTTTCGTGGCGGTCTTTCGGAGAGAGATCTGACCGATCTCGAACAGCACCTCTCGATACCGGCCGAGCGTTCGACACTGTTCCGCAGCTACTTCGAGGCCGTGCCGACTGGGAAGAACGAATCTAAAACCAGCGAAACCGGCGGCGACCGTATGGAATATGTCGGGCATGCGTCTGTGTACGCCCAGTACGAAGGAACGACATTCTTGGTCGATCCGGTGCTGAGCTACGGCGGCTACGAGGGGGCGGCAGAAGGGAAGTTCTCCTACGACGACCTGCCCGCCTCGCTCGACTATGTCTTGATCACACACAATCACACCGACCACATGTTGTTGGAGACGTTACTTCGCATTCGACACAAGGTGGGAACGGTCCTCGTGCCCAAGTCATCGACGTCGAGCATGGTCGATCCCGGTTTGGCCAGGATCATTCGACACCTCGGATTCGTAGATGTGGTCGAACTCGACGACATGGACACCCGCGCATGCGGATCCGCTCAAGTGACCGCCTTGCCGTTCCTCGGAGAACACGGTGATCTGCAGATCAGGACGAAGGCGGGTTGGCATCTGCGTTTCGGCGAGAAGTCTGCCCTGTTCGCTGCCGATTCGACGAACATCTCGCCGACGATGTACGCGAAGGTCGCCGAGTTGATCGGTCGCGTGAACACGGTGTTCATAGGTATGGAGAGCATCGGTGCGGCGGCGAGTTGGATCTACGGGCCGCTGTTCAGTACACCGCTGGCGCGGCGCTCGGACCAGAGCCGTCGCCTGAACGGATCGAACTTCGACCAAGGCCGCGACATTGTCGACGCGCTCGATCCGGACGAGGTCTACACCTATGCAATGGGTTTGGAATCGTGGATGGGAAATTTGATGGCCATCGACTACGACGAGAGCCACCCGGCGATCATCGATAGCAACGCACTCACCGACTACGCACTCAGCAAGGGCCGCACCTCGAAGCGTCTCTTCATCAGAGAAACACTTCCACTTTGACGGCCACCGCCGCCGGACCCCAGAACCCGACCGATCCGACGACGAGGTGCACGCCGACAATGCGCATACTTCTGATCGACAACTACGACTCGTTCACCTACAACCTGTATCAGTACATTGGCGAGGTCAACGGGGCGCCACCGACGGTAGTCCCCAACGATGCCGATTGGGCCGAGATCGGCATCGAGCAGTTCGATGCCATCATCATCTCGCCCGGACCCGGGCGACCGGACCGGCAGCGTGACTTCGGCATCAGCCGACACGCCATCGTCGACAGCGGACTGCCGGTCCTGGGCGTGTGCCTCGGGCATCAGGGGATCGCGCATCTGTTCGGAGGACGGGTCGGCCTCGCCCCCGAGCCGATACACGGACGCGTCTCACACATCGAGCACCGAGGGACCGACCTGTTCGAGGGAATGCCCTCACCACTCGCCGTTGTCCGCTACCATTCGCTGGCTGTGACCGAACTGCCGCCAGAGTTGGAAGCAACGGCCTGGAGCTCAGACGGAGTGTTGATGGGCCTGCGGCACCGAACCCAACCGATCTGGGGTGTGCAGTTCCACCCCGAGTCGATCGAAAGTGACCTCGGCCGTGAGCTACTGACCAATTTCTTCACCCTCGCCAGGGGGGTCCGGGAGAATTTGCGCCCCGCACCCACACATTACGAAATCCATCACCGTCGCCTCGACGGCCTGGCTGACAGTGAACTGATCTATCAGGAACTCAGCCAAGGAAAGAGCACCGCATTCTGGCTCGACAGCAGCGCAGTCATCGACGGAACATCGAGGTTCTCGTTCCTCGGCAACACCGACGGTCCGCTGGCCGAATATCTCACCCACGACGTCAGCACCACCACGGTCTCCGTCCGCACCGCTGACGGTCGGACCACCGCAGTGCAGTCCACGTTCTTCGACTACCTGGAATCACAACTGGAACAACGCAGAATCCCGGTCCCCGACGGTCTCCCTTTCGAATTCAACCTTGGATACGTCGGATACCTGGGGTACGAATTGAAGTCCGAGACGATCGGCGAGGACGCGCACTCGGCGGAAACCCCCGATGCTGCCATGATCTTCGCGGACCGCATGATCGTGCTCGACCACCTCGATCGCTGCACGTATTTCCTCGCATTGAGTCGTGACGGACAGATTTTTCCTGCGAACGACTGGCTCGACGAGATGACCGCACAGTTGGCCAGCTTCGCCACAGACGTCGGCGACCGAACCCCGACGCCGCTCTCCGCGGGTGACCCCGACGTTCACAGCTTCGGGCTCGACGTAGAGCTCCGACATGACAAACAGGTCTACCTCGATCGCATCGCCCAGTGTCTGGACGAGATCTCGCAGGGCGAGTCGTACGAAATCTGCATGACCAACATGCTCAGCGCACCCACAGACGCCGATCCGTTCGCGGTCTACCGCACACTCCGCAGCATCAGCCCCGTCCCCTACGGGGCGCTCCTCGAACTGCCGGAACTGTCGGTCCTGAGCGCCTCCCCCGAGCGCTTCTTGAGCATCACTGCCGCCGGATCCGTGGAATCGAAACCCATCAAAGGCACCAGGCCGCGGGGGAGGACCGCCACCGAAGACCGTGCGCTACGCGAGGATCTTCTCACGCACGCGAAGGATCGCGCCGAGAACCTGATGATCGTGGATCTGCTGCGCAACGATCTCAACCAGGTGTGCGACATCGGATCCGTGCACGTGCCCCGGCTGTTCGACGTGGAAACCTACGCCCCTGTCCACCAACTCGTCTCTACCGTGCGAGGGACCTTGCGCCGTGAGCTGTCCGCAGTCGACTGCGTCCGGGCGGCATTCCCCGGAGGATCGATGACCGGCGCCCCGAAGCAGCGAACGATGGAGATCATCGACAGGCTCGAGGACGGACCCCGTGGGGTGTACTCGGGTGGGCTCGGATGGTTCTCTCTCGCCGGCGCGGTCGATCTGAACATCGTGATCCGCACGCTTGTCATGACGGCTGGTCGTGCGAGTTTCGGGGTCGGTGGCGCTATCGTGTCGATGTCGGATCCGCAGGATGAGTTCACTGAAACACAGGTCAAGGCTCGGGCCTTGCTCACCGCACTGAGCAGTGCCGCGATATCCGACTACATCGCCGACGCTGTATGAACGTCCCCGAACGATACGTCGTGGTCGGTGGAGCGGGGGCGGTCGGGGCGATGGTCGCTGGGTTGGCACGCAGCGGGGGCATGGACGTACTGGTTGTCGACTCCAGCGATGCCGTCGATGGCCTCCGCGCCGACATCACCGCACCCAGCGATGAATTGAGGGAGGTCCTCGAATCCGCCGACGTGGTCGTTCTCGCGGTGCCGGAGGACATCGCCGTTGCCGCGCTGCCGGTGATCACCTTCATCCTCCGCCCGGGAGCGTTGCTGGCCGAGACGCTGTCGGTGAAAACTGTTCTCATTCCACATCTTCGAGAGCATCCCGACATCGAAATTATTGGTATCAACCCGCTGTTTGCTCCATCTCTCGACCTCCGTGGCCGCTCGATTGCAGTGGTCGAGAAGAGGTCCGGTCCACGGTCTGCGCGGTTACTGCATCTCCTGACCGAGCGCGGTGCGAGATTGCTGTTCACCACGGCCGAGGAACACGATCGCGCTACCGCGACCACGCAAGTGCTGACGCATGCAGCGGTGTTGAGTTACGGCGTTGCTCTCGCTCGCAGCGGGTGCGAGATGACAACGCTGAGCGACTTCGCCACCCCGCCGTCGACGATGCTCACTGCGATGCTGGCGCGCATGATGGAAAATAGTCCAGAAGTTTACTGGGACATTCAATTCCGCAACCCCCATGCTGAGCGTGTGCGGGCCGAACTGGCGCAGAGCCTGCGGAGAATCGCCGATGCCGTCGAGTCCGAGGACCGAGCCCAGTTCGCTGAGTACTTGGCTACGGCCGAAACGATGTACGGAGGCTACCTGGAGCGGTACCAGCGGATCTGTGCCGACGCATTCACCCACCTGACCGATGAGTCCGAAACCCATTCGATGACAACGGAAGTGACTGCCGATGACTGACCACACGATGCCTCCAGACGGACTCGAACTGCTGCGCAGCGAGCTGGACGATATTGACGTGACGTTGCTCGATACCCTGCGTCGGCGACTTGAGTGCTGCATTCGTATCGCACGCCACAAGGCCGAACATGACATCGCGATGATGCAGCCGGGTCGTGTCGGCCTTGTGAAGGACCGCGCCGCGCAGTACGGCCGAGAAAACGGCATCGATCCCGACTTTCTTGTAGCCCTCTACGGCGTCATCATCGCCGAAACGTGCAGGGTCGAAGATGTGGAGATCGCCGATGCGACCGCTCACTGACCGCTCTGATTCCCTCGGGTCCGACGCCGACACGGACCAAACGGGATTACGAGCCACGAGCGCTACCGAGCACCGGAGCGTTGTCGCTCAGCAACCGCAATGGCCTGACGTTCAGGCTGTAGCTCTGGTCGAGGACCACCTTGCCGGCCTGGCTCCCTTGACCGCCGAGCATGAAGTCGACGCGCTTGCCAGTGGTTTGGCCCTGGCATCAGAGGGTCGTGCACTGGTACTTCAGGCGGGAGATTGCGCGGAACAATTCGTTGACGCGCGCCGCGACCTCGTTCGGCGCAAGATCGATCATCTGGACAGTCTCAGCGCTTCGATGCGCGTAAGTACCGATCTACCGGTTGTGACGATCGGACGTTTGGCCGGTCAATACGGCAAACCGCGCTCATCCTCGACCGAGATGACTCGGTCCGGAGAATTGATCGCCTCGTATCGAGGTGACGCAGTCAATTCATTCGAGCCAAATGCTGACACTCGGGTGCCGGACCACCCTATGCGGCTGTTGACCGCATATCGGTGCGCATCGTCCATACTGGACGAAATCAGACGCTCATGGTCGGACAGGCATCCGCTCGAACGTGTGTACGCGTCGCACGAGATGCTGTTGATGCCGTACGAATGCCCGCTTGTCAGAGACGGCAGCCGCGGTATGTACGCTGCGTCCACACATTTCGGATGGATCGGTGAGCGGACCCGCGGACTCAGCGGTGCCCACCTTGAATTCGCTCGTTCCGTGACAAACCCTGTCGGAGTCAAACTTGGCCCCAATGCCACTCCCGAAGATGCTGTGGCAATCAGCCGACGTCTCAATCCCGACGGCATTGCCGGTCGTCTGACGTTCATCGTGCGCGCCGGCATCGGAAACGTCGACGACATGCTTGCTCCAGTCGTCGACGCCATCGCAGCGGACGGGCGTCCCGTGGTGTGGCTTTGCGACCCGATGCACGGCAACGGATACGTCCACGACGGGTTCAAGACTCGCGCGGTGACCTCGATCATCGGAGAGGTCACCGCATTCACGCGAGTGCTGCAGGCTGCGAGGCAATGGCCCGCAGGTCTGCACCTGGAATCAACCCCTGACTCTGTCACTGAATGCGTGCCGAGAACGGATGGCCCGCACAGCTTTACCGACTACCGTTCAAGCTGTGATCCAAGGTTGAACGCCGAGCAATCAGCGGAAGTGGTCGCACAATTTCTCGCGTTGCTGTGAATGCCTCGCCACGATTTACGAGGCCATTGCGCGCGAAAAACCGGATGAGTTTGGTCCACAGCTGATTTCCTACTTCAAGTTTGATCCGCGGATGGCCCGATCCAGGCCGCAGCGGTCGAGTCCGTCCGACCGCTGCGGCGACATCCCTTCCCGGCCCGCCTGAAGTGGGTGTCTCGCTCCGGATAGCGGAACCTCCCGTTCCAGATCAAATGTCCGGAGACATTCTGTGGAGAGTTAGCTGGCCGCAGGGTGCTTACTAGCCATCCACCTCGCCACAACACCCGCTCGATTCCGCACGCCGTACCGGTCGAAGATTCTTTGAATGTGCGTCTCAACGGTTTTCGGCGACATTCCGAGTGCGCGCGCCACTTCCTTGCCCGAGTAGCCCTCCGCGACCAGCTCGATGATCTGCTCCTGACGCCTGCTCAATTGCATGACCGTCGCTTCTGCTGACGCGACAGTCAGCCGCCTGGGTAAGGATCTTCGCTGTGTGTCGTCGACGAGCGTGGGTGCAAGGATGGGCGGAGTGCTGTTCGATTCATCGAATGCAGTCATGTTCAATTTCTCCAAAAGTCCTGTGAGAGCGTCTCGCTCCGGAAAATCTGCCTGAGAATTCGCGGCAACTTCTTACGAAATACCGAGTGGTGAGGACGCCTATGCGCGCCTTCGCGCTGACGGCGAATCGGACGTGCGACGACTGCTCAGAACGACATATGCCGCTATCGCACGCACGATTCGTCGTGGTGGTCAGGCGGGAACGGTATCCAGCGCTGGACGTGGTTCCCTCCAGCGCGTCCACGTCGCTGCACCGATCACGATCGCAAGTGCCACCAGCGCTGCGCTCGTCCACAGTGGTGCGCGGTAACCCATTCCGATACCGATGGCCACACCGCCGAGGGCCGGCCCCAGTGCGGCCCCGACGTTGAATGCGGCGGTGGCAAAGGATCCCCCCAAAGTCGGGGCACCATCGGCGACGTAAAGCACTCGTGAGATCAACGTCGATCCCACCGCGAACGAGAGCGTTCCTTGCACGAACAGCATCACCAGGGTCACTACCGGATGAGAGGCGGTGAGAGCGAAAATGATCCATCCCACCAGGAGAGCTGCGGAACCCGTCACCAACAGTTGAAATGGACGCGTATCAGCGAGTCGACCACCGACGCTGACGCCGATGAACGACCCCAGTCCAAACAGTCCGAGAAGCAAGGGGATCCAGCGCGAGTCGAATCCAGAGACGTCGGTGAGGGTCGGTGCCAGGTAGGTGAAGGAACAGAAGGTGGCACCGTTGATGAGCGCGCCTAGCACCAAGATCAGTTGGAGTTTGCGTTGACGTAGCGAGGACAGTTCACGCGTCGCGTTCGGAACAAAGTCGGTAGGGGCATCGGCGGGGGTTGATGCCATGATTGCCGCCACTGCAGGTGCGGAGATCACCACTACCGCCCAGAACGAGGCGCGCCATCCCCACAATTCGCCCAATAGCGCTCCACCCGGAACCCCGACTACGCAGGCGATGGTCACCCCGCCCAGTAGAACTGAGGTCGCTCGTCCCTTCATATCGGCAGGAACCATCGACATGGCTGCGCCCAGCGCCACAGCCAGGAAACCGGCGTTGGCCAGTGCTCCTACGATCCGGGTGACCAGCAAAACACCGAAACTGTCGGTGAGTGCGCCGATGACATGCACAACCATAAAAGTGATGAGGAAGGTCAAGAGGGCTCGTCGACGTTGCCACCGCATACTGACAATTGCCATCAACGGGGCACCGATGATCATGCCGATTGCGAATGCCGAAGTGAGAAGTCCTGCAGTGGGGACAGAAACCTGTAGATCTTGAGCCATATCCGGTATGAGTCCGGACAGCATGAATTCCGATGTGCCCTGGGCGAATACAGCAATACCCAGGACATAGATGGCGAATGGCACTGTGAGACTCCGTGTGTCTGAGAAAGGTCAAGGGAGGCTGCGGGATCGTTCGCATCGTCGGATTCAGGAGCGAAGCAAATCGATCTCGGAGCAGGTGACCTGACAGCGCCACAGTGAATGAATGTGAGCCGCCAAGGCCAGACTTAAGCTTAGGAGGGCAGAGGGTGCCACGAATCGCGCACTGCAAATCAAGCCGTGGAGAGAACGGCATCGAGCGCGACATGCGTGGCCACCGGCTACTGCCGGCGGCTAGAGTCTGGAAGCCTTGGGGCTGGACATGTCATCGAAGTTAGCAATGTCGGATGTGATTGTCCAACCGATTCGAGGCGTCGCGCACCCCAGACGGCATGAAGCGACGTTCACAAAATCGGTCCGTACACCGCACAATATTACCGAAAAGTGCTGCACAATAACAGATTTCACGGATAGAGCGCATTGTTCCACCGGAGTACGCAGTGGACTTTGAGTCGCTCGATGGAGTCATACCGTCACGCGATAAGCGCGAACGATGTGCAGAGCACCCAGCGAAGGCACAGTTCCGTGTCGTAGAGCGCTCCTACAGAGCTATTGCATGGACTCGACCGCTGCTCGAGGTGGCTACGGGCCACCGAAGCAGAAAAACGCTATCTGGTGCCATCGCACGGAGCGGAACCGATACTCCGCGGACGGCAACCCTCGCCGAGGCCCTCGGATCGAACCCGCAATCGATGGCACCGCACCGGGACTCCTGCATACGCAAAGGACTCATCTGGTCTCCCTCCCGCGGCCTGGTTGCCTTCACAGTCCCCGGAATGGCTGACTTCATCCGCCGTCAACCCAACGCACCGGTCATCTGATCTCGACAGCCAACGGCGACTGGGTCGAAATCGAGCATGTCGACGGATCGTGCAGCACCGGCATCACACAGCGACGTCATTCCAAGAATCCAGTTAGGTTCGGCGTTGCACCATTCAGCCGCGCGGTGGGCGGGCGAGAGCGCGCAATGCGAACACGACCGGCGTGCCCGCGTCTGCCCCAGGTTGGTGGCCGGTACACATTGCGTCAGAACGGGTCTGGCGGCCCGGTATCCATCACGGCCAGGATGTAGTCGTGGTCGGGCGGGTCGGCCGGGTGATCGTCAGCAATCGCGAACACCGACCGATCGGGCTCGGGCGGGGTGCGTGCTTCCTCTCGGGCTGCGAGCCATTCTCGCCAGACGATGCGTTCGGCGCGGTGGCGCACGATGCGAGTACGGACGGCCGATGTGAGGCCGTGACGATGGCCGATGTCGTCGAGTTCGACCGGCCCGACACCGATGTGGGCGTTCTCGACCGTGAGCAGACCGGCGACGCGCAGATCCAGCAACGCCTCGTACCCGCTCGTGCGTCCGACCCCGACGACGGTGAACAACTCATCCGGGGTCTGAGGTTCTGCTGCGGCGACGACTGCGTCGTAGAGGATGCGGTGACGCCATCCGATGATGCTCCAGGCCGGGTGTACCGATTCGACCTCAGCTGAGCCTGTGAGGGTGTCGATCGTCGTCGCCCGTCGAGCGTGTGTGGGCACCAGCGCGTACCGATCGGGGTTCTGACCCACCCCACGCTCGATCAGCAACAGAGGCGACCCTTCCATGTCCCGCAGCCGCTCCAGGACGGACCACACCGTAGTTTCCGGGAGCATGCCGGCGGCGATGGACAGTGACCGCCCACCGACACCGACAGTGGGAACACCTTCAACGATCTGCCCAGAGACTGCCGCAGCCCACGCCAAGGCTTGAACGACTGCATGGGTAGTCCATCGATCTCGCCGATGAACAAACTCGGAAGCGACCCAGGTTTGAGCGTGGGTAAGCCATGAACGAAGTACCGGATCGTAAGTACCCCCTGTGTGCTTTATCTTGTGCCCGGTATCCCGGACTAGATCGGGAACTGTCGATGCGACCCAGTCGAGGGCGCGGGCAGTGTCGCGGCGGATGGCGCGTTCGGGGTCGGCGTAGCGGGCGTATGCGGCACGTACACCCGCCCAGGCAGGTTCAGCGACGCGGGTGAGGATGTCGGTGGCGCTGGCTCCGGCGAGGACGGCGTGGGTGATGACGGACTGGCGTGCTTCCGAGCGTGAAGGCCAACGGCGGGTATCGATGCGGCCGGTTCTAGCGAAGTCGAGGACGCAGCGCGGCGGAGGGGTGGAGCGGCAGAAACGCGGATGCAGCCGGGCGTCATCACTACTGCCGAGGACGCGTTCTGCCGATGTCTCGGCTCGGATGTGGGCGTCGATCGGGTTGTTCACTGCTCGGCCAGTTCCTCAGGCGGGATCTGCCCGCAGATCAAGCCCTCGCTCATCGCCGCTCAGCTCGACGCCGAGAACGGATTCGCCTACGGCGCAAACGCTCCCGTGTCCTCTACCGGTGCCGGTGGCCCCGCGCAGTTCATGCCGGGCACCTGGGCCAGCTACGGCAAGGACTACGACGGCGACGGACGCGTCGACGTCAACTCCATCGGGGATGCGGTCATGGCCCAGGGCCAGTACATGTGCGACATCGCCAAGGCCATCGACGCCGGAATCGCGGCCGGACGTGTGGCCGCGCCGAACGGTCCCACCGAGCTGTATCTCGCCGGCTACAACGCCGGCGAGGGAGCCGTGCTGTCCTCCGGCGGATTCCCCGCCGGCTCCACCGATTACGTCGTTCAGACCCGCCCGTACGCCGACAAGATCATCGCCGGTGAAGCCAAGTACAGGAAGCAGAACTCATGAACGCTCACACTCGCGGCACCTCACCGGCCCGTCGACGCCGCGCACTCGCCGCAGCTGTCACCGCGGCCGCCGTTCTGACCCTCGCCGGATGCGGTGGGCCAAGCGATCCGGATCCGATCCCCGAAGGCACCGACGCCCACGTGCAGATCGACCCACTCGACCCGGCGGACCTGGATGCCCCCGGTGCCGCGGCGACAGCGATGAACGCCATTCTGTCCTGGCAGCCCGCCGTCGACGACAGCAAGGCCGACGCGCTCGCGCGCGCCCGGCCGTGGATCACCACACCCCTGATCGACACCCTCGATGCGCCACAGAGCACAACCGAGCTGCGGCCGGACAGGGAGTGGGACGCGTGGGCCCGTTCGAAGGACACCCTCACCGCCACCTGCTGGCCCGTCGAAGGTGCCGCCGCCCCGCCGGCCGGAATGCGCACGGTGATCGTCCACCTCGAATGCCGGCATCGAGTCCTCCACGCCGACGGCTCGTCGACCCAGCGGCCCGTCGAACCGTGGCGGACCACGGTCATCACCACCCCGAACGGATGGAAGCTGTCCGACTTCCGATACCGCAAATGAGCATCAGGCGGCACCACCTTCGCCTCTCATGGGCCAACCGTGGAGTGCACGACGCGGTAAATAAACGACGTAGCTGCGCGTGCACCATTCGATTTACATATCGCCGAACCCCGGCATGATCACCGACCCGCAACAACCCTAGAGCGCGTTGGCGGCCCGAAAAACGTTCAGGAATCCAATAATGCTTGCACCATCGCTAAAGGCTATGTATTCAGAACTAGCTTCCGGTTCCCATTTATGCTTGTAGGCCAACTGCGTTTTCGACGGGTAAACAAAGTCCCCTCGAACCGATAGCTGCCCAACAACCCATCGGAACCACTTACTGTAGCCAACTGGCTCGCACTCTTCTTTCAATCCAGTAAACGGCGTGAAACCAAAATGCAGCCACGGAACTGCTTCGGCTTGGAACGCAGAGATTGCCTGTCTATTGATTGCCTCCATAATCCCAGGAGGACCGCCGGAAATCTTGCGGCTCAGGTCATGTAGCCAACCTGAACGGCGGCCATAAACAGGGGAATACGATATGTAGCCGACCAGCTCGCCGTCGATAACCCCCACAAACAGCCGTCTGCGCTCCTGAAAAGACCCGCCGCATTCACCGACCAGAAATTCTAGAGGTTTTGTATTCTTTCCCTTGGACTTCAGCCAAGACGAATCTACTGAATGCATCCGAAGACGCCAATCTTCGTATGGCACCTCTGCAACGACCAAGCCCGCGCGCGTGGCTCGAGATATTTTATTTCGAAGTTGCATGAACTTGGACCCCTTTAGGGTAAACGATCCGAGATTTACCGCATATGACGCGCCTACCTGGTTAACGGTAAAACCCTCTGCGGAGTACAGATCGAGGTCTTCTGACTGCAACTGAATCGCCACGATTTTCCGTTTTTCTTTCGCGGCATACTGCTTGAATTTGGCCAACAGTTCGGATTGCTGATCCGCCGGCGCGAAGGCTCCGCCGATTTGCACTAAGTAAGACCCGCTGCGACGATAGCTAATAATGCCTTCAATACCTGGCTGTGTAAAAAACGAATTTCCGGTATTGAGCGCCAGGAAAGCGGATGGATTATCCGAGTAGTTCTTGATAACATTCAACAAATCAGGCAGCTCTTCGACATTGCCTTCAATCGCACTCATTGTTTTGCCTTCTCTCTCAAATGACATGGCTGGATCGGGTCTCACTCTTGGTGACATTGCGTAGGGCCTACAACGTGCGGTTCTACTACCAGTGCGCATCTGTTGGAATTCGTTCCACGTTCCAGGTGAAAGATCAGTCGAATCCTGATATCCGATTAATCGAACTATGCCTCACGACCACCACACCGGTCAACACCGAGTCAACCCGCCTCTGGACGTCACGAAGATGTAAGTCAGATATCAGCGGTCGCTGGCAGCATGCATGACTGAACGGCATCACGACATACGGAGGGTGACCCAAGTGGCGACCGACTACCTACTGCGATGCAAGGCGACCAATCGATGAAGAACCGTACGCGCCGCAACACCAAGCCTGCGCCCGGCAAACGCCGCAGCCTACCGGGCTCTGCGACTGACGAGAATTCCCGCGGGCTACACACCGCACGATGGTCTAGCAACTACTAACACCGGTGACAGCAGTAGCTGCCAACGGAGCAGATCGCGCCCAAAGGAGGCCTACGCGGTGGATATAAAAAATCAATTCGAGTCAACCGTTACGTACAGATTGATCAGGCTCGAATACTTGATAGCGCTGACCGTACTGCTGTACCTCTTCATATCTCATATTGATTCTGTTCGATGGCTGCCCGCAATCCTTCTCTTTCTTTACATCGATCTGATCGGATACCTTCCGGGCGCAATCGCTTTCCGGCGGAGCGAAGATGGGATCATAGGAAAGAAATATTTTGTCCTCTATAACTTCATGCATAGCTTCGCTACGCAGTCCACCGTGATCGCGCTATGGGTCTTGATTTACGGATGGGAATGGACACTACTTGTGATCCCCATTCACCTGTGTGGCGACCGGGGGCTATTCGGAAACTACTTGAAGCCATTCAGTGTCTCATTCGAACCCTCGCCTCATCCTGCATTTGTGGCGATGCAAAGACGAATCGAATCGGCTCCTTACACTGCTAGAACTTCCCAGCCCGTCGAGTAACGTCTCGACAACTCGGCTCGTTAATACTAATACGCCAACATAGACTCCTGAACCATCGAGAGGAAATAATGACAAAGTCAATTCCTGCTGAAGCGAACTGGGATACCGCACCCAACCTTTTAGATGGGGCGACTAATCTCGAACTAACGGCGAAGCAATGCAACCTCCGATACTGGCTGGAAACGGTTCCGATGGGCACATTGGTGGGAAGGCTGTCGGGCCATGCAAAAGATACTCTCGTCCCAGACCGGATGTATATGCCTGGACCATTACGAGAGGCGATGATGCAGGAGTACGCCTTTCGAGCTATGGCAGAGGAGAAAGCGGCTAGAGCCCTCGCGTATTTGGTCCCAACCGCTCCAGACATCGATACGATGGAATTCTACGCGACTCAAGTGATGGACGAAGCGCGTCACTCTATGGTTTTCCGCAACCATTTGGTCGAGCTGGGAGTCCCAGAACAAGAAGTATTCGCTGCAATGGAGATGCATGCAGGAGATGACTGCAGAAATATTTTGAACCCACTGGAGGCGTTCTGTCTTACGGTCATGCGTGACCAGCAAGATTTCCTAGGCGGGGTCATAATGATTACCGTGATCATCGAAGGGGCTCTGGCACCGGCCGCAGAACTCTCAGAACGCAAATGGCGCGTCCTGGATCCGGCCGCTTCCGAGATCGACCGAGGTGCTGCAATTGATGAGATTCGTCATTTGACTGTGGGGGCGGCAGTCGCGAAACAGCACCTAATCGACCATCCTGAGGATAAGTCACGAATGGTGGACATCATCCGTACGGGAATGCAGATGTGGGACGATCTGCCTGTCGACGACATGTTGACTCGACGGGAGCTGCTCTTCCAAGAGGGCATGGAACAGCATGCGGAAGCCCTCGGGGATTACGAGATATGGCCTGGACGGAGACTGACCGATACGACTGCGATCGAAAGACAGGAGACAGCTCATCAGTGGTCGGACGAGATGAAGGCTGCGAGACTGAAGTACATCGGACTCGACGAGGTACTTGACAATCGATAGTAAGGGATACTTATACGTCCCTGCTCACCGTCTTGTGACGGCACCCGACACCCTCGTTGGTGGCACTAACCCGCCTCGAATACATTGCATTTCAAGCGGTTATCGGAATGGACTTGAGAGCTATATCAGCACTGTAGTCCAACCGATATTGTCTATCTGAATCAATTTATAGCATCGGCAATGAGAGAGTGTTGCGCAGACCAAAAAGGAGCTAAGCATAGTGGTCAAATCATTCCAAGACTTAAATTCCCCACTGTCGGGTACGTACGAGGAATTAACCCGTCTGGTGGACGATTTCGGTCTGCTCAGCACCCGGCCGAGATATTTTGCATTCAAGATCGTATTCAATATGTTGACTTTGGCTGCTTGCTATCTTGCGATATTGCTACTAGGAAACTCTTGGTGGTCCATCCTGATAGCCGTGGTGCTAGCTTTAGCATTTGTGCAGTCAGGCTTTATTGCCCACGACACAGGGCACAAACAGATTAGTCGCGCCAAAACGTCCAGCCAGATTCTCGGCATGTTTCATATGAACTTCCTGACTGGAATATCGTACGGCTGGTGGGTTAATCACCACAACCGCCATCACAGTAACCCAAACAATCTAGACAAAGATCCTGACACAATTCGCCGACCGGTGATATTTGATGCCGACGAGTATCCCCGTAAAGCAACCACGGCGTACCGAAAGTTTATAGTGCGCTTTCAACATTACATGTTCTTCGTATTGCTAAGCCACGAAGCTTACCGTATCCGCGCTGCCGGTTTTCAAGCCGTCAGACTCGGTCTAATCAAACGGCCTTGGTTGGAAGTATCCCTTGTTCTCCTTCACTTTGCCACTTACTTGTCCGTAATCTTCATCGCCCTACCCCCAAGTAAGGCCCTCATATTTATTCTTGTTCATCAAGTGTTATTTGGCTTCTATCTGGGCGCAGTTTTCGCGCCAAACCACAAAGGAATGCCTGTCTATCGCGATGAGCTGAGCCTGAACTGGCTCCATCGTCAGGTTTTGACTTCGCGGAATATCAGTTCTAATTACTTCGTAGACTTTCTATACGGCGGCCTCAACTACCAGATTGAACACCATTTATTCCCAAGCATGGCACGTGCCAACTTGCGTAGAGTAAGGCCGGTTGTTATGCAGTACTGCCGAGACAACGGAATTCCCTATCGAGAAGTTTCAATCTGGGAATCGTACGCCGCGGTCGCAAGGTTTCTTCGGATCGTTAGCCGGGACGCGCGCAGTCCTAGGGCCGTGTGACCTGACATTGCGACATTGCGGCGATCCCGAGAAGAGGGTCTCCTTGGCCACAGCAGTAACATCAAAGCCTATTCGGTTAGGTGTGCTCTGGTGTTAGTCGACACGTAGCGTCAGGTTCGCGGTTAGATAATTCTGTTCACCGCCTTTCACAGGAGCCCCGAAATTGTCCACTAAAATCGGATTGTTGCTGCCGACTCGTGAACTCGCGATGGCCGGCGACTTTGGGACGAGTTCGCTACTTACCATCGCGCAGGAAGCCGAATCTGTCGGCTACGATTCGCTCTGGACCGGCGATTCGCTGACTGCTCGTCGTCGGCTGGATCCATTCGTAGTGTTGTCGGCTGTCGCATCAGTCACCGATAGGATTGGATTGGGCACTGCCGCTCTTACCGCTGCCCTACGGCATCCGGTGATGAGCGCGAATATCATTGCGTCGTTGGATCGCCATACGAACGGCCGCCTCGCACTCGCGGTAGGGGCGGGGTTTCCTGTTCCCGAGAGCGAGGACGAATTCGCGGCTGTCGGCGTCCCGTTCAAGGAACGTGTTGGACGGCTGGACGAGACCGTTCGCATGTGGCGCGCAATATGGGGCGGGGAGCGACAGGCGTTCGAGGGGAAATACTGGACGTCCGACAAGCATGATCAATTGATTCCGCCGGCGAAGCTAGGTGGCCCCCGTCTCTGGCTGGCGGGAAGCGACACACCGAAGGTAATCGACCGAGTCGCCCGACACTACGACGGCTGGCTACCGTTCCTGCCGACTCCTGAAAGCTACCGACGAGCCTGGGATCGAATAGCAGCTTCCGCCGAGAAGCACGGTCGTCCCGAAGGTGCGATTACGCCTGGCATGTACGCGACTGTAGTAGTCAACAAAGACAGGAAAGCTGCCCGAGATGAGTTAGATGCGTATCTGAAATCATATTACGGTCGACCACTTGAGGTTATGTCCACGTTTCAAGCTTATTGTTATGGATCAGCTGAAGAATGCGCGGACTGGCTTTTGGAGTATGCCGCCGCGGGTTGTCAACACATGGTGGTACGAAACGCAACTTCGGGTACTAGGTCGGGCCTTGCCGAGCTGCTACTTGAGTTCCGTGAGAGGGTGGGATGATGTAAGCCAACGCCCCTTTTAACGTTCGTTATTTAAAGGGCTATCTTTGCATGTCTTGGTTCGTGTGGATTAAATCCAACTTAGAGCGCAACCGATCATTGGGTAGGTAACAGTTATGTCGTGCGCCGTCTTGATTGTAAATGAGAAGGCAGGTTCCGGTAGGGGTTTTGGTTCTGTGGTGTCAGACGTAGTGTCCCTTTGCAATGAGGTGTTGGGTAGCACCATCGTCTACAGAACAAAAGGACCGGGTGATGCCACAGTCCTAGCGCTTCAGGCCAGATCCGCCCAAGAGCAGCCTGTAGTTGTGATCTCAATCGGAGGTGACGGTACGGCGAGAGAAGTCGCTCAAGGCCTGTCATTCGGTAACGTGCCGCTGTTCATAGTGCCAATGGGTACCGCCAATTCGTGTTACCGATCCCTTTGGGGAGATCAGGGTTGGTCGGTGACGTTGGGTGCTGCACTGAGAAGCTGTGGGACAGGCGTGCGCTACCTGGACTTAGCACGGCTGGTCGGGGAGGACACACTGATCTTCGCCGGTGGATGTCTCGGGTTCCCGGCTGAGGCGATCAGTGCGGCGAAGGTAGGCGGCATTGGATACGAGCCAGCTATGGCAAATCTAATTGACGAGTATCGCGCCCCGTTTGGCGAGGTTCGAGTCGACGGACAGCCAGTTTTCTCGGGCAAGATCTTGTTGGCCAACGTGGGCGGTAGCCGTTACCGCGGGGGTAAGTATGACCTACTACCGTACTCCAAAATGGACGACTGCAAACTCGATGTCTGTGTTATAGGTTCGGAGCATTCAATTACAGATATTCTAACCGTCGCTAAATACGGAGGTCATCTGCAGCGTCCCGGCGTCGTTTATGCAAGAGGAACGGAGATAACACTTGCATGTATAGATGGGTCACCGATGTGGTTCGAGCATGACGGCGAGGTGCGAAGCGACCTTGGTTCATCTGTGACGCTCGCGGTTGTTCCTCGCGCGTTACCTGTTCTCGGAAGCCCCGTATTCACACCGGGGGCGTCCAGTGTATTTGCTTGAGGAACTGTGCGAATGGGCGGCTGCGTTAGCCTTCGACGACATTCCGGACCGCGTTGTCGATCTAGCTAAGAGCCAAATACTTTCGCAGATCTCGGCGATTCGAGCAGGCCTGTCGCATACGAATGGCGACAGGATAATTTCGGCACTCGGCGAGCCATTCCAGACCGACAGAAATATGTCCGCTACAGCACTCGCATCGCTTGGCTCATGGCTGCACTTCGACGACACGGCGTACGCAGGGCATCTAGGCAGCTCCACAGTAGCTGTGGCATTGGCCTGCACCAAAGACCTCAATCTGGACGGTCGGTCGCTCTTGACCGCAATAGTTGCCGCCAATGAATGTGCTGCCAGAATAACCGCGGCAGCGACCCTCGGACCCCTGCGCGGTCAGCTTGCTGCCCACACCAGCATTGCCGGCGCGATCGCGGCGAGGTTTCACGCAGAGAATGCGCCTGCACGCCTCTGGGTGGACGCATTCGGGCTTGCGTTATCGATGGCCCCGTGGATGGTGCCCCACGGTTTGATGGGTAGCGATGCTCGGCTGCTCACATGTGCAGGCCCGGTTCGTATGGGCCTGGATGCGTGCGATTACGCGCGAAGTGGGCTCCGGGGAGCTCCTGACGTCCTCGAACACGCGAACGGATTTCTTGCACGATTTGCATCAGTGTCGCTCCCGGCAGAAGTGACAACCGGTCTTGGCCATCGGTGGCACACGGACACCCTGTCATTCAAGGTCTACCCTGCCGGACCTGGAACGGACGCGGCGGTGGAGGCTGCGATTCAAGTGCACCACGCAGCTGGCGCGCTGCGAGAAGAGGATGTGGCGGAGATTGTAGTTGCTGTCTCCCAGTACACAGTCCTCATCGAGAAAGCAGCTGCCACGTATATCGGCGCTAGCCCACGTCCAATGAACGCTCTTGTTTCGACCACTCCATATCCGGTCGCTTGCGCGTTGATGAACGGGAAGCTGAGTGCCAGGGATTATGAGCAGGATAAAATGGACGACCCTGGCCGCATAGGATTATCCTCGAAAGTTCGGATTGAGCATAATGCAGAAATGACAGCGTCACTGTTTGGCTCATGCGCGCCGTTCGGCGAAGCACTTCGGCAGGCCGGAGATCGTGCAATTCCGTGGTTGAAAGGGCTGGGCCGGGCAGACATGTCGGACCTGCTCGGTGCGAGCAGGAGACCAATGTCCAGCTATGAGAACGCTACCAAGGTCACCCCAGCGAGAGTCACCGTTACGACTCGCACCGGCCGTACGCTTGCCAGACAAGTTGATATCCCATCGGGAAGCTGCGGGTCACCCAGTCGAGTACAGCATCATGACCTGATGGCTAAGAAGTTTCTAGGCACCGGCGGATCAGCAGACTTCGTCGATTTTGTAAGAACTATTGAGACTCACTCGGCTGATGACATCACGAGAATGATATCGGCTGCCGTTCGCAACCCATGATTCCGGCCTCGGGTTGATCACTTCAGTCGTTGTCGCCAAGATGGGTTTCGGATCTGTCGGGCTGAAATCAGGACTTATGGGTGCAAGCTACAGACGCAACGTTGATGTGCGATCGGCGGGTCCCAATGTCGAACCGAGCGTGGCCTCCGCCAAATTGAGAACCCCGCTTGCGATCCGCCTCACGCCCCTGCCGCACGCTCACGATTCCTGCAGTCCGCGCGACTCGTCCCAGTCCACGCTCCTGTCCACGAGCGGACGCACCGTGTCCATTACCCGTGAAGTAATGGACGGTCGGACACTCTCACCGTTAACGTCAACGAAGATTGAGATTGACTTCAGTCACCGGTTGGAACGAGTCGAGAGGAGTCGAGAGGTGAGTACCGTCCCGAAACGCCCAGAGGAACAGATCGAATTATCGGGCCCAACAGACTGACACTCTCCCCAGTCCTGACGACTCACGGCGCTCTGTTGACCGCCGACGCGGTCTGACAGATCCCACTACCCGTGGAAGTTCTGAATAAATTACACCTTGAATAACGGCACGGGCAGTACTCCAATAGCCGGGGTTGAATCTATTAAAATTTGCGATGAGACTACCCAAAGGAAGTGCTTATGGTGCAGGTAGGCTTGTTGGGCCCTGTTGAAATTATCGTAGACAGTCAGAATCATCCGATCAGCGGCCGTTTGCAACGTACCTTACTATCGGTCTTGGCAGCAAACGCCGGTGAGGTGGTCGCGAAGACACAACTACTTGAGGAACTATGGGGGAGTGCACTTCCGGCTGCACCTGGTAATGCACTGCACGCTCAAGTTCATAGACTCCGACGCACCATCCGATCGCTGATGGACAACGATGCGGGCAATGTGCTGGCCACATGCCCTGATGGGTACAAGCTCCAAATTGATAAAGATTCCGTTGACCTGCACAGGTTCGACAGATTGGTAGCGACGGCGCGATCGCTACCAGAGAGTCATAGCGAATCGGCGATTCAAATGCTGGATGACGCTCTCGCTTTGTTTCGCGGAAGAACGCTTCAGGGCGTGACGGGCGGACCAATATGCCAGTCAATTTGCGAACACTACGACGAGGAGAAGTTATCCGTTCATGAACGCCGAATTGTTTTGTCGATCGCCACTTGTGGATCAGCCTCAGCGATTAGCGATCTACGTAGGCTAACTCTCCAGAATCCGTGGAGGGAACGCGTCGTCGAGCTGCTTATGCTAAGCCTGTATAGAGAGGGCCGCCAGATCGACGCGATCAAGGTCTACGAGGGGTTTCGCCGTAGAATCGTTGAAGAATTCGCTGTTGAGCCGTCTCCGAACTTGAAGAGATGTCTAAAGGCAATCCTCAATCAAGATCCTGAAATACTGGCCGTGTCGGCATAACCGCAAGAGGCCCTCTGCTCAATAACGTGGAAAATTTTACTGTCCACGTCGCGCATCTAAAACAACCCAGACGTGTGTCACTTCACCGCCAGCACCACAACGAAAACGAGACGGGCTTTACGAACGGGCTAATCTAAAGCGTGAGTACTGAAGAGCCACGATAGTCCAGCCGTCCATGCCCAACGCACGGTGATCGAGTGCAGTAACAACACTGCAGGCGAGTTCCTGGCCCTCGTCAATTCCTGGTTTCGGGCGCGCTGATCGCTATCCGGTTCGACATTGTCCGCCGAGAAAAGCTGGCAAACTCGATCTCTTCACGACGGTTATAAACCATGCAATATCTGATTTCAGGGCCCAGGTCAGCACAACACACTTGTAGGCGTCGGACCAAAGCCTGGACCCGCGTGCGATTGGCCATGCCACAGCAAGTATTGGCGTCAACACTCATTCCCACACCCATTCGGAGCGCGCGAGTCGCCCACACTGAGTACTACCGGATACTGCAGCGCCATGATTCGCAGGACCCACGTGACACCACCGACGCAAAGGCATCCGCACCAGGCATGCCCGGAACTCGTCTGTCCCAGGGTCAACAGGGTCTGCATCGTGCCACTCGCCACCCAAGAGCACTTTGCTGACACCACGCTGACACGTCTCTGATAATTACATGGGGACACGGGGCCCGCTATTTACAAACGATCAGCGGATGAACTTAACTACTAGTAGTGCAAGACAGGGAGAGGTACTCGAAGAGGCCTAACGAGGTCCAATGAAAGTTGGTCGGGGTAACACCCACGCAGGTTCGAATCCTGCCCTCTCCGCTTATCAAAGTTGCCCCTGAGTTTCAAGTAACCGGATGCATGTGGAGCGAATAATGGTAATCGATTCTCATTTAACCCACCTTGAAAAGATTCAACCAGAACTCCATCTGGCTCTTGTAGAGACGGATCCGTCCACGCTTGAGTCGGACGGCGGACCCGCCGTCGAGCTGTTTGTCAGCTCAGGTGCCCCCAGGTTGCTTGTGCCCAGATTGGACGGGGGGGCTGGCGCAACCGCAGCTGACGCAGTGAGTATCCAGTGCGCAGTCGGCCACCTCGCGCCCTCCCTAGCAGTCGGAACGGCAATGCATCACTTCACGGTCTCTACTCTGCTGGAGGCAGCTAAAAGCGGTAGTGAGACAGATCGCAATTTCTTGAAGTCAGTTGGCAGGGATAATCTGTTGCTCGCCTCCGGATTTGCTGAAGGAAACACCGCTCAAGGAATATTGGCACCAACAATGAGTGCTCAAAAGCTTTCCGATGGATACGCCTTGAATGGTACCAAAAAGCCGTGCAGTCTTGCACGCTCGATGGACTATTTGACCGCTAGTGTGAGTGTCGAGGGCAAGGACGGACATGAGATAGCTCTTGCCTTGATTCCGTCCAAATCCGCTGGTCTCACCGTGGAGAACTTCTGGAATGCTCCAGTCCTGCGCGCCGCGGAAAGCGACGCAGTTGTTTTGAACGACTTGGTCGTCACCAACGACCAGCTAGTCCGACTCGGGCGACCCGGCGATGCCGCAGTAAATCGTGTTCAGCAGGCCGGATTTCTATGGTTCGAGCTACTAATCACAGCTGCGTACGTCGGAATAGCAAGCCGTGTGATAGTTGAGGTAGTTCAGGAGAATCGTGGCACCGCAATTGAGCAGGTAAAACTTATAGCTTCGATCGAGTCGAGTATGTCATCACTCGGTTTGATTTCTCAAGAACTCGATCACTCCGGTGCCAACCCTGATCTATTGCGTCGGGTCCTTCTTTGTCGCTACGCAATACAATCCGCCCTTGTGCCTGCAGTGGCGTCTGCCGTCGAACTTCTGTCCGGTATGAGGTACATCTCGGGCGATCCCCTAATTCACCTATTCGCGCCGGCCGTCAGCTGCCTTCCGTATCATCCCGCCGGCCTCCGGTCGACGGCGCAGGCGCTCATTGATGCGCAGTCTGGCGAACTACTTCGCATTAATTGAATACAGGCAAATTCGACAGAAGGGTGGGTAGGTTGTCCGGGAACGTTTTCGACGTTGTAGACGCTGTATTCAGGAAGCATCTCAAGGCTAGCGCTATTGATCCAGACGGTTCGCTTATAGAATACGGTCTCGACTCGGTCCGGTCGATCGAGCTGATTGTCGAGCTGGAAGCACTATTCGACATGGAAATTTCTGACGAAGAGGCAGCAAAGTTCCGCACGGTTCGTTCCACCGCTGATCACATCGCCGGCCGGATTCAATAATGCAGCAACAAGATGACTACCGTCGTAGTTCGTCATCAGAATACGAACAATATGCCAGGCCTGAGCTCGCACGGTTACTTCGCTCACTCAACCTCGATGTCGAATACGAGTCTGGACTGGGCGACCATCTATACAGGTCAAACGGCGCTGACGGTCCTGTACTGGATCTGGTCGGCGGGTTCGGCGCTTCGATTCTTGGCCACAACCACCCACAGCTCGTGTCTGTAGCTCGCAGGAGTCTTGAGAATCTGGTTCCTTTCAACGTCCAGGCAAGCGTACGGACGGCTGCGGGAAGACTCGCTGCCAGCCTCTCGACCTGCGTTAGGGCTACGACCGGATCAAACTACGTCGTAACGCTTGGGAGTACAGGAGCAGACGCGGTCGAGGCAGCAATAAAGCACTCAGCTGTTGAACGGAGTCGAAGGCTAGACGCAATCCTAGTTGACCTTGAGCGTACCTTGAGGAAGGTGCGGCGAACGCAAAATGACATCCTTTGCAGCTCAATCGCTTCACCAGAAGGCCGGGATCCCGCCGCCGTGCTTGAGAACTCCATTGGATCAATCAAGTCTGTACGGAACTCAGCTCCGGTCTTCATTTCCTTAAGTAGGTCGTTTCATGGAAAGACCACTGGAGCGGGATCGCTGACCAACTCCCCAAATGTTCCGTCGGATCTTACAATTCGCGGCGGCCTTGTAAGGTACACGATTGATAACTGGGAGACCTGCCAGTTAGAAACTGACTGGTCGGATCAGATCGTCACAATTCCAATTTTCCAATTTGACGAATTTGACCAGTTGCGCGAGGCGACAGTCAATGTATCCACGATTGCTGCCATTTTTGTTGAACCGATACAAGGCGAGGCAGGAGTACGTGAAGTGCCTGCCAGCATGCTCCTCACGTTACGAAACCTTGCAGATCAACACAGTGCGGCGTTAGTGTTCGACGAGATACAGTGCGGAATGTATCGCACTGGGGATTTCCTCGCGTCTACCGCGAGTGGCGTCGTGGCCGACTACTATCTTCTATCAAAGTCACTCGGCGGAGGACTGTCGAAGATCTCGGCGATGTTGATCGACGAATCAAGATATGTGTGGGACTTCGGACGCCACCATACTTCGACGTTCTCCGAAGATGAGCACTCTGCGCAGGTTGCACTTGCGGCTATTGATTTGGCAAAAGAAAATCGAAACCGGATCAAAACGTTAGGTTCGAGACTTCGCCGAGAACTGGCGGAGTTGGTACGGCAGTGGCCATCGGTATTTGTGGAAGTCCGTGGACGAGGCCTCATGCTGGGCATCGAGTTACGTCTCCCTGAGCCTCAATCCGTCCTCTTGCAAGAAATATTTGACGACGAAAATCTCGGATACCTCGTAGCAGGCACCCTACTGCACGAATACGCTATTCGTGTGATGCCGACACTGTCGGCACCAACAACGTTGCGAATTCAGCCCTCTGCATTCATGACAGAGGATGACCTTACCAAAATAATCTGTGGGTTCGAGGGCGTAGCAGAGCTTCTCTATAATGAGAATTATGCAATGTTGCTGAATCATTTGACAACTCCGACAACCGCAGAGCCGCGACGAACGCAGAATGTGCCAAGGCCGCGAAACAGCACTGCATCGGCGTCAGTTTCGACTCTCAAACGATCTCGACGTGTGGCGTTTCTCGCAAACGTTGACGTTCCCTCGACTGTTCGAGCAATCGCCCCGGAATTGGGCTCTTGGACGGATGATCAATGTGGAGCAGCTCTTGACCGAATGCACGGTCACCTGGATCCCTTTGTGGCTAGCCGGCAGACTATCACTACCGGAGCGGGTGAAGTGGAAGTCTGTATGATCTTCGTACCGTTCACCGCAAGTCAAGCCGTCACCCGCCTGCAGCTCGGTCATGGTGATCTTCTGAAGGAGTCGGTGTTGGAAGCCGTCGACCTTGCATTTTCTCTCGACGTCGACGTCATCGGCCTCGGGGGATACACGTCCATTGTTACGGACGCTTCTAGAGACGTCGTCGAAGAAAGTACTCTAATTACATCTGGTAATTCACTGACTGCTGCATGTGCGTTTAATGTCCTCCGCGACGAATTGAGTATTGCTACCGGCCTTCGGACCGTGGGTATTGTGGGTGGGTTAGGGAATATTGGCGTTGTGATGGCTGAGCTTCTAGCGGAGCACTGCGATAGGCTAATCCTCTTTGGTCGCCAGGGCTCGGCGAAACGCCTCCAGCGTATCGCTGACCGTTTAGGGGCGACGGTTTCCGTCGACATTAGTGATGATCTGGGTATGCTCCGCCAATGTACCATCGTTGTTTCCGCAACGAACTCCGCAGAGCCTGTGATCGAAGCACATCACTTCGATGAAGGAAGTCGTGTGCTTATCTGCGATTTGGCGGTGCCGGGTGATGTCGACCCTCGCGTGGCCGAGGTGGACGGCGTCGACTTGATTTCGGGCGGAAGGGTACTACTTCCTCATGGCCAGCAGCCGACGTTCCCTGGAATCACACTGCCGCCCGGTGTGGTGTATTCGTGCATGGCCGAGACAATCCTCCTCGGGGTTGGCGGAACGGTAGACAGTCTGTCATACGGGAGTCTGACTGTCGAAGGTGTCACCGCGGCAGCTGAACTGGCCGAACGGCATCGATTTCTACCAGCGCGTGTGTCGGACGGTGCAGTACTGCAGGTACTTCCGTGGGGAATAGATTTTGAACTAGCACAAGTTGAAGTCGGAGATGCCTCATGACTGCATTCGGTCCACAGTTTTCCACTGTGCTTCACGCCTTGGTACACCATGCACAGAGCGACGACAACTCCGGCATCTCAGTCTGCGTAAATGGAGACACGACTTTTGTCTCGTACAAGGACTTGGTCGATGCAGCTGCAAGGTCTGCTTGGGAACTATCTAAGGCCAATGTCAAAAAGGGGGATCGCGTTCTGCTGTGTTTGCCAACAGGTCCCGAGTTCTTAATTGGATTCCTCGGTGCGCAGTTTATTGGAGCTATTCCGACCGCGGTGGCAACGCCAACGAGCATCGGTTCAGGTGGCGCGCTCGGTCTGCAGTTTGAGAAGCTAGTGAACTATCTGGATCCTGCTGCCGTGATCGTGTCCGATCCGTCGCTGTTTGAATTCGACGAGAAGAAGCTGTTTATCGGCAAAGCTCTTTACGCTTCCGCTATGAATTCCAGTGTTCCAAAATACCGACTAGACTTGCCATCGCCCGATGATCTCGCACTGATTCAGTGCACCTCTGGGTCGACAGGGCACCCCAAAGGGGTTGAGATTAGCCACGGCAATCTCCTGTCCAATTGTAGTCAGCTTACCTCGGCGTCTTCCTGGACCCAGCCTGATAAGATAGTCAGTTGGCTACCGCTTTATCATGACATGGGACTGATACTAGGAATATTTTGTCCAATTTTCATGGGTTCCAACTCCATCTTGATGCCGCCGACTGAGTTCTTGCGGTACCCGGCCCGATGGTTGAAGCTGGTGAGTACCCAGAAAGGGACAATTTCTGCGGCACCGAACTTCGCTTTTAGTTATACCGCATCTCGAGTTCGAGACGATGAGATGCGAGGTGTCGACCTCGCGAGTTGGAGGTGGATATTTTGCGGTGCGGAACCGATACATGTTCCCACCATCCACACATTCATTGAGAGATTCACAAAATGGGGATTTCCGAAGAACTCTGTCGTTCCCTGCTACGGCCTGGCTGAAGCGACTCTGGGCGTGACATTCAGTGAGAACAACTTCCCTATAGCATTCGACGCGATCGATCGAGATATTGCGGTCGGAGAGATGCGAGCTGTGGACGTTGATGCGACCAGCAGCTCCGCGCAGCATGTCGTGGATTGCGGTAGACCTGTCGAAGGCACCGAGGTCAGGGTCGTCGATGATCACGGAACGGAACTTGCGGAGTGTCGTATTGGGAATATTCAATTTCGCGGGTTATCTCGAACGAGCGGGTACTATAAACTGCCCGGCGAGACAGCGAAGTGCCTGGTAATTCCGGGTGGATGGTGGAACACAGGCGACGCGGGCTATCTTCGAAATGGTCGACTGCGCATCACCGGACGGGTAAAAGACGTTATTATTCTGCGGGGCGCAAACTACTTCCCTACGGAATTCGAACAGGCCGCGCAGTTGATTGGGGGAGTGCACCCAGGGGGTGCCGTCGCGGTTCCCGTCAGCAGAGGCGGGAACGAAGAATTTCATCTCGTTGTTGAATCTGATCTTCATACAAAGGATCATGCAAAGTTGCGACTCGACATTCGCACTGTCGTGCAAATGAGGACGGGAATCGTGCCCGATGATGTGCACGTTCTGCCGCGGAGATCGATCCCGAAGACGACTAGTGGAAAGGTTCAACGATCAAAGGTTCGTTCGATGGTCGAGAAATTGGTTACGGACGCGCTTGCGACCTAAATTCGCTTTCGATTTGGATTGCCTAGATTTCTCGGCTTATGGAATCATCTAGAGTTGCTTTGTCGATTGTGCAGCTAACTCGGGTAGCATCCATTTGACTATCCACACCAGTTTTTCGGCAAGCCTCATTTCATGAAGTACCGGCTAGGATGCCCGGACTCGAATTGGCTTACCATCGCCGATCTACTTCCCACGTAATCGACTTCTCGACGCGACTGATGAAAACTGGCCGACAGTAGATGGCTCTAAGTTGAATGAGAGGTTTGCTGTGTCGGTTCTGGTCTGCAACTATTTGGCATGTTGGAATGAAAGAGACTCTGACGCTCGTCAGAAATTGATTGATAGATACTGGGACGAACGGTCGACTTACGTCGATCCATTCGTCGAGGTATCAGGCCGTTGCGAGCTGAATGCTCAGATAGGGGCGGTTCAGAAGCAGTTTCCTGGTTACGTTTTTATTCAGATCGGCGGTGTCGATGCACACCATAGCCTGACTCGGTTTCAGTGGGGTTTCGGTCCAGTCGGCGAAGTGCCGGTCATAATTGGATTTGATGTCGTCGTGGCGGAAGAAGACGGACAGATAACGCAGGTACTAGGCTTCCTGGATCGCGCTCCTGAGTGAATCGGAAGCACTTGCGTGAATGCAGTGGTTACGGGCCCGTTCGCCGACTTTGGGTGTCGACCTAATAGCTATTAGGCGGGCATTAGATCGAACCAACCTGCTTAACGACGTCAATTAAATTCGCATTTCTGCAAGTGGAAGGCAGTCAGGTCACGATGCAGTGGCTCCTCGCCGCCAGACGGAAGCCCCCATGGGCTGCTAGTCGTGATTCAAGACTTGATCGGTGAAACTGGACTGTTTTGGTGTAGGAAGGCTGCTGTGGCTGCGTTTGCAGGGAAGAACGTCTCGATAGCGAGCTCTGAGAGCGTGATATCTAGGGCAGTGCCGAAGGTAGCGATGATGGCTAGAAATGAAAGGTCGATGTCACCGATCCGCAGCTGAAGAGGGACGTAGACGGTGCCAGGGTCGGGGACAATGTGGTCATTGTCGGGGTCGTCGCTGGGGTACTCGAGTAGTTCGTCATACAACGCAAGCATGTCCAGGTCGGCGCGCGCTTGAGCGCTTCGCAGCAGCCCTCCTAGCACGGCAGACCGCCATTGTCCCAGGTTTCGAATATGTGGAGCTAGTCCCTCCGGGTGCAGGGTGAGCCGTAGGGCATTAAGAGGCTGTTTTGCGAGAAACGATGGTGAAGCCAGTTTAGTAAGCGTCGAGGCCGAATCGTTGGCGTCGACGATGTTCCATGTCCTGTCAACTGCCAGCGCGGGGTAGGGCTGATGGGCCTGGAGAACTTCTCGTACCGCTGTTCGAGCTTCGGCCAGCTCAGCTGAGTCAAGGTTGTTCTCTGGGTAGATGGGGGCCAGGCCGGCCGCAAGCAGCATCCGGTTTCGTTCTCGAAGTGGGATGTCGAGATGCTCTGCAATCTTGAGCACCATCCCGCGGCTGGGCTGGGCGCGCCCAGTTTCGACAAAGCTCAAGTGCCGGGTCGATACGCCAGCTTCGCTCGAGAGCTCGAGTTGACTCAGCCGTCGGTGATTGCGCCACTGCTTCAGTAACGCGCCGAATTGATCTTGGACGGTAGTAGTAGTCATGGGGCAAGTGTGGACCACTACGTTCCGCTGCACGATGACCCCCCAGGTAATGGACTCTGGTGGCCAACCGTTGCACTGTGATGAGGGTACGAGTCCACATGTAGCTCCGGAGGGAAGAGATATGCTAAGTCTCAGGCTTGCTCTGCGATTCGACGCCGTGGCGTCAGGTGCGTTAGGAATTTTCTTGCTCGTGCTAGCGAGCGTGCTAGACGGTCCGCTTGGGATTCGCCCAGGTTTGTCGATCGGGGTGGGGATCGGCTTGCTGGTGTGGGCTGCCGTTGTCCTCTGGGTATCAGTTGAACTCCGAAGTACGGCAGTGCTTGAAGTCATCGTACTCAACGTTGTGTGGATTGCTGTCAGTATCGTTTTCGCCTGGGGGGCATGGGGTGGGTTGACTGGCTTGGGCATCACTTTTGTACTGGCTCAAGCGGGTATTGTGGCGGTCTTTACAGGTCTTCAAATTTCCGGTCGAAGGACTCAGCCGACGCCGAATACAGTAGGCGCGCAACGGTAATGCACGTTCGTTTCCCGTCATGCACGACTGCCGGTCTGAGAAACTTCATTTACAACGATAGTGGGTGCGGTACTTCGGGTTGTCCGCCGGATTTCGCGTAGTTGCGCGTCGCTTTCGTGCACAACGGGTCGTCGGACTGTGTGCCCACTACTAGCTCCGCTGCGAGACCAGCATGGCTAGAGAACACCCGTGGCAGCTACATGATCGCCGACAGCGCGACGCAGGGCACGCCGCTATTACTTTCTAAGTAATCGACTGTGACCAAATATCGCGTCGAAGATGATGTGAGGCATCGCCGGAACGACCGGAACGCCGCTAGGTCGAGAGGGAAAAATGAGCAATATTCAGTATGCAGACGATTTAGCCGTTGGCCAACGAATCGAGTTTGGCCAGCACACGGTTAGCCAGGAGGAAATCGTTGAATACGCTAAGCTGTGGGACCCCCTGTTCATTCACGCTGATCCTGTCGCTGCCGAACTGTCTCCGTTCGGCAGCGTCATAGCAAGTGGAATTCATACGCTGGCCATCTACCAACGCCTTGCTGTGCAAGCATTCTGGTCTGGTTTCAAAGGTGGAATCGGCCGGGGCTTCGAGATCAATTTTCGCCGCCCGGTGTTGCCAGGCAACACACTGTCAGGGCATCTCTTGGTCGAGAGCGTGACTCCCCGCCCCGAGCGGAATGACGCTACAGTCACCCTGAGTGCGAAGCTAGTAAACGAGGATGCAGACGTTGTACTTGAGCTAATAAATCGTTCTGTGCTTCCGCTCAGCCCCGGCAGGAGCTGATTTACTCAGTCTTGGCAATCGATTCCCAAGGCCAGCTCCGAGCCCTGCGGGAGAACGCATGTCGGCTTTTATCGACGTGCCAGAACCGCACCACCCGGCGCATCGTGATACTGCAGTCTGACGAGCCGTTTCATCCGAGTTGCGGGTCACTCGGATGAAACGGCTCGAACACGATTAAGGCGACGAGGCCCGGAATACCCTCATTTTGAATCCAGTCCGATCGGGGAACGCTAATGGTGGGTTGATTGAAGTGTCCTCCGCCGTCGATTTGCCACTGGTGGCGTCGTCATCGCCGCTCGGATCGCGCCGTCAGGTCGGTCAATTGCGCAATGTCGACGTCGTTTTGCCCACCACTTCGCGTCGACGCAGTCATATCTGGACTTGGCTACGGGTGCCTGAGGCGGCAGGTTCTCGCCTCGGGTAGGCAGTAACTCCGCCATTCTTTTACCTGTCGTGCTCCTGCGCGATTTCCTGCGCCTGTTCGCATGTATTCGATGCCGTCGCCACAACCTACCCGCTGAGGTCAGGGCAGCCGGTGTTCAAAATGCCCTGATGTGGGGAGGGAGACAATGACGATGGTGCCGTCGAGTTGCACCAGAAACACTCCGGCACACATCGTCGCCAGCACGATGTGGCGCTGTCGACCGCCGTAGTCGGCCGAGTCGGTGTTGTATCGAAGGGTGGGGGACTGTCGAGGCATGCGGTGAGTAGTGGACATACTCCGAAATCTTGGTGGCGAATTGCTTCACCGGACGATGAACTGACATCGGCGCAGACTGTAGGCATGAGCACTTCGAGTCCCCGCACCGCGGCCACCGGCCGGTACGGCGATGCAGACGTCGCCTCCGTTGCAGCGCTGCTGATCGCCGATCCGGACCGCGGACGAATCCTGATGGCACTGGCGGACGGGCGTGCACTGCCCGCCAGCGTGCTGGCCACCGAGGCTTGTATCAGTGCGCAATCGGCCTCCGGTCACCTCAAGAAGCTCGTCACCGGGAACCTGCTGCGGGTCGCCGCGACCGGTAGACACCGTTACTACGCCCTCGCCGGACCCGAAATCGCCGCTGCACTGAAGTCCCTGGCACTGATCGCCGAACCGTACGAAATCACCAGCCTACGCCAAGGCACCATGGCCAACGCTCTGCGCCAAGGCCGAACCTGCTACGACCACATCGCCGGCAAGCTCGGTGTAGCCATCACCGAGGCTCTGCTTAAGTCCCAGGCCCTGGCCCGCACCGACGGCCGGGCAGACGCAGGGCGAGCCGACACCGACCCATTGTCCGCAGGCACCGGCGACGACTGCCCCTACGAACTGGGCCCGCGAGCACACGATGTTCTAGCCGCCATCGATGTCGACATCGAGACCGCATGGCGGTCTCGATCTGGACGCCCGCTGCTGCGCGCATGCGTCGATTGGACCGAGCAACGCCACCACATCGCAGGGTCCCTCGGTGCTGAGATCTGCCGGACCTTCGTCGACGCCGAATGGATCACCCGAAAACCCCGTGAACGTGCGATTTCATTGACACCTCGAGGACATCGCGCAATGGAAGTGCGGCTCGGCCTCGTCGACCTTTGACCACCTGCTATAGAACAAGATTCGACGAGCCGCAACCGCAGAACAAGCCGCCTATGTCTCCCTCGGCGAACGTTTCCCTCGAGTCTTGGGTCGAAACCCAGATCCAGGCAGCCCAGGATCACGGTTAGTTCGAGAACCTGCACAGCACAAGAAAACCCATTCCCGAGTGGGCGGATCGGGCGATTACGCAGCGCCAACTCGACGAGGACTACTTCGATCTGGCCGAACGTGTGAAGTGGGATCCGACCATCCCGAAACGGATCGTTCCCGGCGTACCGTCCAGGCGCGAGTCGCTACAATAATACGAGGCCGTCAAGACGCTCGCCGGGTTCTACAAGTCCGTCCCCTACGGATGCGTTGCATCGCGCTCTGGAAACCTACATGTGGGCCCTGGACACATTCGGTATGGACGGATATGAAGAGTTCATCGCAACATTGAGGGAACGCTTCGAAATCTCGGATGAATAACGCCCCCAGGATGACTCCAGGGGTGATCTGCTCCGCCGCTACGATCGGTTCATGACGCAGTTTGCGGACCAGTGGGCGCGGGCAAAGCGTCAGGTTACACCTGGCGGCCAACGTTGCGGCGGTTGATCTCACTGCTAAGAATTCGGCCGAGTTCGCCGTAGAGACCGTCCTCGCCTCCGGCTGCAACGAGATCCCATAATGTGGTCACACTCCTGGTGATCGCCACGTTCCGAGTCATTCTGGCAGCACTCCACTTCTGGTTGTCGGACGGCGCCTGTCCGGCCTGTATCTGTTGTTCAGCAGCGTCGCGATACATGGAGGCCGCGTCTTCGATAGCCCGCCAGGCGGTCTCGGGATTCGTAGCGCGGGTTTGGGTGGTTGCGAGGGCGTCGAGGTAGGAGTAACGACCTTCCCGGGCGAAGCTGTCCGCACAGTTGATTATCGCGGGTAAGACAAGATCCGAGCGCGTCGCTTTTACGAGCGCTTTGACGTGGGGGCGGTCCGCCGCGCGACGGTCGATGTCGGCCAGCAGGCGATGGTGCATTTCCTCCACCCGGTGGCCGTGGGACTTGCTGTTACCCCAGTGGCCCGTGTCATCGATCGCAATCACTCCCAACGTGAGCTTGTGTAAACGCTCGAGGCCCGCAGACAGGAGCACCATGATGGGGTCACGGGTGTTTTCGGTCAGGGCATCGGTCGACAGCAGGCGCAGTGCGCAAGCGAGGGTATTCCGGGTGGCGTTCGTTTCGTATATGAACGCTCGTGCTTGTTGAGGATCCAGACCAGGTCGTTGCATAAATGCAAGCTAGTCACCGGCTCAGCTAGCCGTAGCCTCCGCATAGTCGGGCGACTGGTTGAGGCTCGCTGTGCATCCAAGCCGTTCGCCGATCGGTGTCCGTCTGCCACGCTGCGCCGGGACGTTGCTGCTTCCCAGGTCTCGACGTTGGCCGTAGCGTCGTCGCGGTGAGCTCACAGCACCCACCCGGATCCGCGCACGAGCCCAGTGCCGAGATCGCCGGCCCACAGTCCATCGTCGACCACCTGCGGGGAGGCGCGCCGGATCTACACGCGTTCGATTGGGTCGACGACAGTGAAGCCAACGGCTACATGTTCTCTGCGTACTGCCTGACCCTGATGCCGCAACTCACCATCGCCGAGCTCGTCGAGCTGCTACCCGTCTCACCCACGATCGTGGGCGAGTGCGACTACCCGACCCTCGAAGACCGCGGTCTGGACATCTTCAACGCCTCCGGCGGCGTTGGTCTCCTCGAGGTTGAGAACGGTGTGGTCATGTTCGAACCCAACGGCTATGTCGGCGTCAGCCCTCCGGTCATGGGGCCGGTCTCGGCCGGCCGGACAGCAGTGAGTCACTACCGGGGTGGCCATGGCGTCACGAACTTTCACTGGTACGTCAATGGCGAGGTCGCAACGGACTTCGAACCGTTCCAGCCGAGCGGGCGCGGTGGTACCCATCCCGACGTGCTGGTTCCTCTGATGCAGTCCATCGGCGGCTTCGCCCTCGACCCCGACGACTGGGCCAATGGAGACGACAGCTGGCTCGACCTCCCACACGATCGAGCAGCGTTCGCCCTCGCTGAAGCCCTCACCGGAATCCCGATCACACTCGACTTGCTGCGCCAGTCCACTTATCTCAGCATCCACGTCCCGATTCCCGAAGCGTAATCAACCCGGACTCGCCAGGACTCACTCCGCCGCTCTAAATCGTTGTCTAGCAGCCGCTTCCGGCTTGTACTGGTAACCCTGCATATCAAGACTGGTCGTATTACTAGCTGGATGCAAATCCGCCATCTGCTCTGCACCCGGGGTTCCATTGCCTCTGTTCGTAACGCGCCTTGACGGCCGCGATAGCTGTTCTTAAGGAGCGTTGTGGTGCGACGGCTTCCGGCGAGCCTTTTGAGTGGAGTGCGCACGTGCTAGGTGCAGCGTTCATTTTCGGAACAATGCGCGATCTGGCGCTGGCAGCCATAGGGAGCTGGTTTCGTTGCCGCGGTAGCTGTCGGCAACGAAGTCAGTCAACGAGTTGAGTGCAGGATGGGAACTCGTTGTTTCCCTCCACAGCAAAGCCATGGGGTAGGCGGGCGTCGGGTTCACGATGGGTACTCGACGAATATTGGGATGCCACGGCGTTGTGGTTCCGTCACCGCCGAAAGTGACCAACGTGCCGGAGTTCGCGATGCGGTCGAGAATGTTGGTGAAACCCACGCCGCCGGGGTGCCGGTCGGAGTTGATTGTGATGCCGCAGCTGTCGCTGAGCTGACGATAGAAGTCGCCCACTTCAGAGTGAAATCCTGCTCCGGGTACCCATGCGGTAAGTCCGTCGAGGTCGTCGAAGTTGATGTGGTCACGTCCTGCGAGCGGGTGGCCACTGCTGACCAATAGATGCAGAGCGTCGAGGTATGCCGGCGCAGCTTTGAGATGGGCCGGAAGATCATGAGCACTCCAGTTATAGCGTGCAAATGCAACATCCACTCGACCATCGACCAACGCGTCTCGTGATGTTCTCGATGGTCCCATCATGATGAGTTCGATCTCGGCGTCCGGGTGTCTGTCCAGGTAGAACCTCATCAGGTTCGCGTCGGCGATCTGTGCGCCGTGCACCGCGACACGGAGTACCTGCAGTTCTCGCACCGCAGCGATTGCAGTGTCGGCAGATGTGAGGACTGTGCGCGCGTGCGGCAGAAAGCGGGCACCGTAATCGGTCAACGCCACGCTGCCGGTTTTTCGATCGAACAGACGAGTGCCAAGTTGACCCTCGAGTTTGGCGATTCGCTTGGACACCGCCTGCTGACTTACACCCAACATCGACGCAGCCAGACTGAACTGACCCTCATCGGCAATAGCGACCATCGCGCGTATCGCGGACAGATCCAGGTCCAACGTCGCCACCTGCCTTACATCCAACAGTTGTCTTCACACGCATGTCGATTGTTCGACTCCTGTGACCCTAACTGGTGATATGTCTGCCAGGGATGAAGTGATCCCAACAGCCAGTAGGCGTTCTATCACCGATCGGGGTGACCATGAGTCGGATGTCGTTCGTTCATCTGCACAACCACACCGAATATTCGATGCTCGACGGTGCCGCCAAGATCGGGGCCATGTTCGCCGAGGCGGCGCGGTTGGAGATGACGGCGGTCGGGATGACCGACCACGGCAACATGTACGGAGCCAGCGAGTTCTACAACGAGGCCAAGAAGGCCGGCATCAAGCCGATCATCGGTATCGAGGCCTACATCGCCCCGGAGTCTCGGTTCAACAAGAAGCGCGTGCTGTGGGGCGATCGGAGCCAGAAGTCCGACGACGTCTCCGGTAGTGGTGCGTACACGCACATGACGATGGTCGCCGAGAACGCCACCGGCGTCCGCAACCTGTTCAAGTTGTCGTCACTCGCGTCGATCGAGGGTCAGCTCGGCAAATGGGCGCGCATGGACGAGGAGATCATTGCCTCGCATGCGGAAGGCATCATCGCCACCACCGGCTGCCCGTCCGGCGAGGTACAGACTCGGCTCCGGCTCGGCCAGGAGCGTGAGGCGCTCGAAGCTGCGGCCAAGTGGCAGGAGATCTGGGGACCGGACAACTTCTTCCTGGAACTGATGGATCACGGTCTGTCCATCGAGCGGCGAGTCCGAGAGGGCCTGCTCGACATCGGCAAGAAGCTCTCCATCCCGCCGCTCGCTACCAACGACTGCCACTACGTCACCAAGGACGCCGCCGAGAACCACGAGGCTCTGCTGTGCATCCAGACCGGTAAGACGCTCAGCGATCCCACGCGCTTCAAGTTCGACGGCGACGGCTACTACCTCAAATCGGCCGCCGAGATGCGCGCACTGTGGGACGACCAGGTGCCCGGTGCCTGCGACAGCACGCTACTCATCGCCGAGCGAGTCCAGCCCTACGACGAGGTGTGGGCACACCGCGACCGGATGCCCATCTTCCCGGTTCCCGAGGGCCACACTCAGGGAACGTGGCTGCGCCACGAGGTCATGACCGGGCTCGAGCGTCGGTTCCCCGACGGCCCGGCCGAGGACTACCTCGCGCGGGCCGAGTACGAGATCAAGGTCATCCTGGAGATGGGCTTCCCGGCCTACTTCCTCGTGGTCGGCGACCTGATCAACCATGCGAAAGCCGTCGGCATCCGCGTCGGGCCCGGACGAGGCTCCGCCGCCGGATCCCTGGTTGCCTACGCCATGGGCATCACCAACATCGATCCACTGCCACACGGTCTGCTGTTCGAGCGATTCCTCAACCCCGAGCGCGTGTCGATGCCCGATATCGATATCGACTTCGACGATCGCCGCCGCGGTGAAATGGTCCGCTATGCCACCGAGAAGTGGGGCAGCGATCGCGTTGCTCAGGTCATCACCTTCGGCACCATCAAGACCAAGGCGGCCATCAAGGACTCTGCGAGGGTGCAGTTCGGTCAGCTGGGCTTCGGCATCGCCGATCAGATCACCAAGGCGTTGCCGCCGCCCATCATGGCCAAGGACATCTCGGTAGCGGGCATCACCGATCCGTCGCACGAGCGCTACAAGGAGGCCGTCGAAGTCCGTGCGCTCATCGATTCCAACCCCGACGTCGCGACGATCTACAAGACGGCCAAGGGCCTCGAAGGCCTGATCCGCAACGCAGGCGTGCACGCCTGCGCGGTCATCATGTCCTCGGAGCCGCTCACCGACGCCATCCCGGTGTGGAAGCGCGCCCAGGACGGCGCGATCATCACAGGCTGGGACTACCCGTTGTGCGAGGCCATCGGCCTGCTGAAGATGGACTTCCTCGGCCTGCGAAACCTCACCGTCATCGGCGACGCCATCGACAACATCAAGGCGAACCGCGGAATCGACCTCGACCTCGACACCCTTGCACTGGACGACGCGGCTACCTACGAGATGCTCGCCAGAGGAGACAACCTCGGTGTCTTCCAGATGGATTCGGCTGGTATGCGGGAGCTTCTGCTTCGCATGGCACCGACCGAGTTCAACGACCTCATTGCATCGAACGCACTGTATCGACCAGGTCCGATGGGGGTCGGAGCGCACTGGGCGTACGCGGACCGCAAGAACGGCCGCGAGGCAGTAACCCCGATCCATCCGGAGCTCGAGGTACCACTCCGCGAAATATTGGGCGAGACATATGCGCTGATCGTCTATCAGGAGCAGATCATGCAGCTCGCGCAGAAGGTGGCCGGCTACACCCTCGGTCAGGCCGACCTTCTCCGGCGAGCGATGGGTAAGAAGAAGCCCGAAGTGCTCGCCGCCGAGTTCGAGAACTTCCGAAACGGCATGCGCAGCAACGGATACAGCGACGATGCTGTCACCGCCTTGTGGGAGGCCGTTCTACCGTTCGCAGGCTACGCCTACAACAAATCACATGCCGCCGGCTACAGCCTGGTCATGTACTGGACCGCCTACCTGAAAGCCAACTACCCGGCCGAGTACATGGCGGGCCTACTCACCTCGGTCGGCGATGACAAGGACAAAATCGCCGTCTACCTAGCGGACTGCCGCACCAGAGGCATCGTCGTGCTGCCTCCCGACGTCAACGCCTCCCGCATCGACTTCGCCTCGGTGGGCAAAGACATCCGCTTCGGCCTCGGTGCGGTGCGCAACGTAGGAACCAACGTGGTGGCGTCGATCATCAGGGCACGCGAGCAGAAGAGCAAGTACGCCGACTTCTCGGACTACCTCAACAAGATCGACGCCACTGCCTGCAGTAAGAAGGTCACCGAATCCCTCATCAAGGCAGGCGCTTTCGACTCTTTCGACCATCCCCGCAAGGGATTGATGCTCATCCACGCCGACGCGATCGACGCGGTGATGGGCACCAAGAAAGCAGAGGCGATCGGTCAGTTCGATCTGTTCGGCGGCGAGGATGCCGACGAGTCCATCTCAGCAGTGTTCAACGTTCGGGTGCCGGACGAGGAGTGGGAATCCAAGCACAAGCTTGCACTCGAACGAGAGATGCTGGGACTCTACGTGTCCGGTCACCCCCTCGACGGCATCGCCACTTCGCTCAGATCGATGACGGACACTTCCATCGCGGCTGTGCATGCAGGAAAGGTGCGTCACGGCCAGAGGATCAAGATTGGTGGCATCGTCGCAGCTGTCGACCGTCGTGTGAACAAGAAAGGTGAGCCGTGGGCCATCGTCGAGATCGCTGATCTCGACGCTGCCACCGAGATACTGGTGTTCTCGACGACTTACGCCGGCTTACAACATGCGCTAACCGAGGATTCCGTCTTGCTTGTTACCGCAAACGTCAGTACTCGCGAAGGTAGAACGTCAGTCGTCGCAGTCGACATCTGCGTGCCTGAGCTGGGGAGTGCCGACCCATCGCTCTCCCCGATGACCCTCACCCTCGCGGTGCACTCCTGTACACGACAGAACATCGAAGCCCTCCGTGAAACTCTGCAACGCCATCCTGGGAGCACCGACGTCCACATCGCTCTGACCGGCGCGACGACGACACGGTGGGCAACCGATCCGATGTTTCGGGTACACAAGACACCAGCCCTATTCGGCGATCTCAAAGCCCTGTTCGGAGCCAACTGCCTCACAACGTCCCCGCCCGACGCAGCGAATGCGTAGAAGTGACCCGGTGTGCAACGACGCAGTCGGGGCTTGTTACGTCATCCAGAACGGCCACTGGCCAGTAGTGCGTTGGTAGGCGTCGAACACGATCTCTACAGCGGCATCGGGGTGACGCGCAAGGCATACGGACATCCACACCGTCGACGACGTATCCCTTGCGAGCGACTCCGAAGAGGAATCAGACCCGGGGCGAAGGCTGGACCTCGGACAACTCTGTCCGATAGGCACGCCAGCCGCAGCGGGTGGTGAAACATGTTGCTACACAGTACATGCAGAGGCTTACCGGTAACCCTGCATATCAAAAGTGGTCGTATTGCATCGGCCCTGGCGTGAGACCGCATGGGAGGTCTCCAGATCCAGACAACGGACCACCGGTGCTGGCATACGTTGACCGCTTCATCGATGCAGCAAAGCACGAAATCAACGAGGCCATCGTCGCGCTGCAGGACTCGATCCGGGCCGACCGACCATGCATTCTGATGTCGCCGATGGTCGTATTCCAGGCTTCGAACTGCGTGAACATCGGCCTCCCTGTTTTGATGAATGCGCACCGGTGGCGCACGGAACGCTTTTGAGCTTCGTGCAATGTCGACTGATTTGCCCTTGGTTCGGAGAAACTCTGGGACTGGTGATGATCGATCGGCCGAGCGCATCTCCTCTGCCCCGAATGTTGTCGGCGACCGAGAATTCACGCGACGAAGATGCAGAACGGGTGACCTGATGGATCGGCGAAGACGTAGAGCGGCTCCTCCGCGTCGTCGGTACGATCGAACATCACCTGCGCAGCGAGTGACTCGGCCCGTTGTCGCTGTCGTTGCAGTTCCACGACGTTGGGCACGGTGAAGTCGAGGTGCATCTGCATCGGGATGTCGTGCGCGGGCCACGTAGTTCTCGTCGACGTGTCGACGCGCTGGAATGCCAATTTTCGGACGTCGGTCGCATCCACGAGCACCAACCATCCCGGCCAGGATTCGGAGGTTTCGGATGGCTCGTCGCCTGCTCGGTATCTCAATCCCAGGAGTTGCCGGTAGAACTCGGCAAGTGCGCGAGGATCGGTCGTGTCGATGACAGTGTGCAGTAACTCGGGGTACTGGGACAACGGTCGCCTCCATCCGCTTCGTACCTCGTCGGTGCCATAACAGAGCGCCACTGGCCAGCCTTGGTTGGCGGAACCGTCGCCGAGCCTCGTCAGCCATGGGGTCCAGACCCGTGAGCAACGACCGAGGGGCCGACCCTGATGATCGTGCGCGATGGCGTTCTACGCTTCGCCGATAAGAAGCTCACTGCGTAACGCAGCTTCCAGACCTCCCCAGCTTCGGGCCATCATGCCGTCATTGTCCGATTCTGGCATATTTCGTACCATGTGGTGCGGTTCGAGGGTCGTAAAGCGTTGGCTTTTGCCCAGTTGCGGTGTCGCCCTGAGCGAAGACCTCAAACGTAGGCACCGATAGTAGAGGGCGATCGAGACTCCAACCGGCATCGCAACGACGAACATAGGAGACAACCACATGGCGACTTGGGCTGACTTCGAGCGCGAGCGACCAGGACTGGCAGACCTGATACGGTCGCGATTCGAGCAGGGGCGCGACCATGTGCTGGCCACCCTCCATGCGGACGGTGCACCACGTGTCAGTGGCATCGAAATCGCTTTTCTCGATGGTGAAATCCAGTTCGGGATGCTATACGGATCAAGAAAACTCGCTGACATCCGGCGAGACCCCCGCGTTGCACTACACGCAGCAACACTCGCTCCTGCGGGAGCGGAGGAGATGCCAGTCGATGCGAAAATCTCCGGCAGAGCGGAGATATACGTCGGGCGCATCGACCAGGACTATCCCGATGCTGCTCAACTCCGAATCGACCTCACGCACGCCTCTTACATTCAGGTCGACCCCGACACAGGAGCGATGAAGATCGATACGTGGCGATACCACTGAGTTCAGGCCGCGAAAGTTGTTGCGGCACAGCATATGCAGACACTTACCGGTAACCCTGCATATCAAGACTGGCCGTATAGCTCCGCGCGACCTTGAGCGGCAGCGTGGCCCGATGAACGCTGGGCGACCCCAGGAAGATGCGAGCTCCTGCCCTGCGGACAGAAACTGAGAACTCGTGCGGGTTGGGACGGACCAGCGTGAAGGTCAGAAGTATGCAAGTTCTGCGGTCTCGGAGCGGGGAGGACCGTCCGGCGTTAACCTGGCGTTGTGCCATTTGAGCAGGGGTTGTCCGACTGGCGTGTGTATTCGGCTGAGGAGTCTGTGGGCTACGACGAGCCGCTTGACAGCATCGAGGCGTGCCAGCTCGTCGTCGACGAGCTGGTGACCAGCGATTGGTGGGTGGAGCAGTTCGCCGCGACACCACCAATCACTGTCGTTGATGGCGGTTGGGATGACCAGGACCTCGGACTAATCGCGTCGTATGCGCACGCCCTGGGCTATCCCACGCCGAAGCGGTGGGAGATCTCGATGCATCCCTCGATGTTGCGGAAACGGGTCTTGCTTCACGAGGTGGCCCATTGCGCTGCGCCAGTGTTTGTCGTCGCTGGCACCGGTGGGTCGAGCAGACATCGTAAGCATCTCGCTCACGGCCCCCACTTTGCTCGCGCCCTAGCTGCGATTACTGGTTACGTAGTGGGGGTCGCCGCCGACGAGCTGGCGATGGCTCTGGCGCATTTCGAGGCCCCGATCGCGGCGCCGATCGAGTTGAGCAATGAGCTGGCCTTGCAACCTGGGATCTATGCCCACGAGGAGAAGGAGTGGGCCGAGACCCAGGCGTTCTTCGCTGCTGCCGATGCCGATGCCGATGCCGAAGCTATGGCCGAAGGATACGACGCGTCATCGACGACGCGAGTCCGGCGGTCGCCTGGGATCGTCCCAACTATCACGTGGGGCGACTATTTCGAGATGATGCGTCGAGACACGCGCAAACGTAGTGGCGGTCCGTTTCTCTCACAGAAGCGTTTGGCCGCAATGATTTCGGCTGTAACACCGTGTTCGCCGCACCATATCGCCGAGCTGGATCACACCAAGTCACTGCCCACAGACCCGTCCCAGTTGCGCCGTGCGATGCTCGCCATGATCTGCATGGGCGTCGACCCCATATGGACGCGCTACAACATGCGGCTCACACGGTGGGACTGCGGTGACATCTCCCTGGACGAGGCGCGCGTACTCAACCCCGGCTGGGCCGACCTGGTCGAGCGAATCAACAGCCAGCAACAGCAACGGCCGCCCAGGTGGCACGTCGATGGAGCGCGGTGACTACACTCCGTCACCCGGGTCGACTCGCGTTCGATCGTTGAATAAGGCTGCACAGCATTACTTCACCGAACGATGAACCGATAACGGCGCAGACTGGACACATGAGCAATTCCGATACTCGCACCGCCGATACGAGCCGCTACGGAGACGCCGACGTCGCGTCTGTGGCCGCGCTGATCGCCGACCCGGCCCGCGGACGAATCTTGATGGCACTTGCCGACGGTCGGGCATTGCCCGCGAGCGTCCTGGCGACCGAAGCCGGTATCAGCGCTCAGTCCGCATCCGGACACCTCAAAAAAACTCGTCACCGGCAACCTGCTGCGCGTCGCCGCTACCGGCCGACACCGCTACTACACACTCGCCGGACCCGAGATCGCCGCCGCCTTGGAATCCCTGGCGTTGATCGCCGAACCGTACGAGATCACCAGCCTGCGGCAAGGCACCCGCGCAAACGCCATCCGGCAAGGCAGAACCTGCTACGACCACATCGCCGGGAAACTCGGTGTCACCATCACCGAGGCGCTCCTCGACTCGAAGGCCCTAGTCCGCACCGACGGCCGGGCAGATGCAGCCCGAGCCGAGACCGACCCCCTGTCCGCCGGCACCGGCGACGACTGCCCCTACGAACTCGGACCACAGGCCAAAGATGTTCTCGCCACCATCGGCGTCGACATCGATTCCGTACGGAAGTCACGATCCCGACGCCCACTGCTGCGAGCCTGCGTCGACTGGACCGAACAACGCCACCACATCGCGGGCACCCTCGGAGCCGAAATCTGCAGAACGTTCGTCGACGCAGAATGGATCACCCGCAAACCCCGCGAACGCGCCATTTCACTGACCCCTCGAGGACACCGCGCACTGGAAGTACGACTCGGACTTGCGAACCTCTGACCATCCGCTCTACAGAATAGGAACCCGACGTGCCCGCAACCGAAGAACAAGCCGCCTACGTCTTCCGTGAGTGGCACAGACGCATCAGCGAACGCAACGCACCCGCCCTCGGGCTGCTCTACACCGATGACGCGACACTCGAAAGCCCCTTGGTGCCAGTACTTCTCGACCAGACCTTGGGTATAATCGAGGGCAGGATCGCACTGGACGAATTCCTCGCAGAAACGACCCGTCGCCGTCCCGAAGAGAAAAAATTGCCGTCGCTGCACCGCGCCGGCACCTACGCGTTCGACGGACACCGCCTCATCTGGGAGTACCCCCGGCAGACACCCGATGGTGACCAACTCGATCTCGTCGAAGTCATGGAACTCGATGGTGCCCGCATCGCAAAACACCGAATCTATTGGGGATGGAAAGGAATCGCACACATAACTCCGTCGGCCGACCAAGCATGATGACGCGCCGTTCTGTCCAGTACGTGGATCAGTACGAACACAGCTGCCGGACAACGCTTTCCAACTTTACCGGGCGCTATCGGTAATGATTCTCCGTGTCCTTATCGAACCGTTGGTCGCAACCCTCCCAGCGTAATTCCCAGTCTCTTACACTCTTCGACTCCTCGGGAGCGGTCGGTGTCTAACGACTCGACGTCACGACGGAACTGCAGTGAATTCTCCGACCTTCAATTCCACCGCCTCGCCCGCGCAGCCCGGTCCATCCAAGACGAACTTGGTGTCGGACAACTCGAATGCAGATACCGACTCAAGAGGTGTCGTCTCAAGGAACCGGCAATCGCCCAGCTTGTCCCAGCTGTCAGTTCCCCTAGGCACGGTGAGTTGTACGACCGGATAGGACGTACCCGTTGCGGGTGCGTCGGCAGCGCCGGCAGCCTGGGTTAACGATCCGGCATAGAGCACCCCGCCGGCCGTTGTGATGAGTGCGCCAACAACCAATAACGTCCGGGATCTGCGAAAGTTGCCCCTGAGCTGCGCGACCGCAGACTCCTGAAGTACAAGTGCCCGATGATCGAGGTAACGATCGAGCGCGAAGCTCAACGCTGCCCGCCGTCCCGCCGCCTCTCCACCGTCGGCTAGAGCCAGCGCATCATCCGGTACGAGCAGAGCAGCTCGCTTCTCCATCTGAGTGTTCAAGGCCCCGAGCACATCGCCCGGCAGCGCAGGTGTTGCCGATCGAACGTCGCTGATCGCTTTCACTTCCGCGATCAGCTGCTCGTTCCTCTCGCGAATGTAGGCCTCCGCGGAATCTCGGAAGACCTTACTCTGATCTTTTACGAGTTCGGCCGCAGTGACGGGCGGATCGGTTTCGGCTCGGTCCACGATGCCGAGACCTGCATCGCCGATTTCGCATCTCATCAATTCGGTTTCGAGTGTGCCGATTACTCGAATCAATCCACCGACCGTCTTCACCTTCGGACCTAAATGAGCAAACGCCTCCGTTGAACATTCCAAAGTTTTTTTGAGCGCTGCGCTGGCCTTGTACCTTGAGTCTCTGTGCGCCAGCCACGTACGAATCGAAGACCATCCTCGACCCTCTAATTCGTCGGGCTTCTCACAATCACACTCCATCTTCCCGTCAGTATTTGGCGCAGCAGTGCGACCGCATTTCAGAGTTTTAAAAGTATTTTGCAGCTCGCCGAGGCTCGCGTCTTGTGGTTCGTACCCTGCTGTCGCGGCGTAGATTATGACGGTGAGGCCGACACCTGCCACGGCCAGACCCACATATGACCAGCACTGAAGGGTGTTTCCTGCCACACCCAAGAACGGGACCGAGCCGAAGATGAGCAACCCGATGCTGGCGAAGACGCCGAGCATCCACTTGATCATGGAGTCGTACTTTTTGCGGACCCACGCGGCGGCGTCGGCGGCCTCGGTTGGCGGTGCCTCTGAAGTCGATTCGTTTTCCGCGCTTTTGGTGGCCGCGAGGAATTTCGTGATGCTCTCCGCCAGCGCGGTAGCTGATTCGAGTGAGGTCTTCTTCTTTTCGTCATCGGCCATGATGGTTAGACTCCCGCGCTAACGAAATGCATGGATACACGTAGCGTCAGGATACGAGCATTTCTGGGCTACACCAGGTGTTTCCGGATCACCAAGTTCCATGCAACAACCAATTTTTTTCCCGCCAGTGGCGCGCCGCGCGGACTTGCCACCGACACGACTCGGCCGGAACGTGTTGCAGTTTTCAGTCAGAGCGGGGTCGCACCGAAAACAGCGCGTTAAGTGTACTCGACTTACTATGCGCAACAGGGCTTTTGAGCCACTACCGGTAACGCTGCATATCAAGACTGGTCGTATTGATAGCTTGATGTGCTGCGACATCCACTCTGCACCAAGTCACATTGCCTCGGTCACTCGAGAAGGTGATTCCGCTTCATGTCCGCTCGCCGCATGTTCGAAAAGCGCTGTCACGGCCGCGGGGAGCGACGGGTCCACGCCGGCGTCCATCGATGCGGCGATCACGTGCTGCATCGTCGTTACAGCGGACATGATGGTCGACGTCTCCGCTGGATACGTTCCACTATCGGCGTCGCGCGCGAAACCAGGGCCGACGTCCGCAGCCAAGCGCACCATTGCTGCCATCTGCGCCGCGATCGACCGGCCGTCGATTCCGTGAGCCTTCGCCATTGCAGTGCCATGCGCCCAGGCCGCGAGGGTCGTCCAGAACACGCCCAACAGTGCCGTGTCGAACGACGCAGGAAGCTCATGTCGACTACCCAGCACAGCCACGTCGGGGGCAATGGCGGCCAACACCGGCAGCGCCGCGTCGAGATCAGCTTCATCTCCCGCGACGAGCATGCTTGATCCACTCTGACCCACGATCGTCGACGGCGTCACCATCACCCCGGCCAAGTAGCGAACCCCGTGCTCATGGCCCCACCGGCACAAAGCTCGAGCACTGGCGGGGGTATCCGAGCTGAGGTTGACTACCAGCGATCCGAGGACTGCCGCGCTTGCCGAGACAAGAATGTCTCGCGCTGCACTGTTGTCGAGGGTCGAGACGATGACAAGGTCCGCACTGGCAACGGCTTCTGCCGGGTCGGCCGCGAGAATCGCGCGGCCGATAAATGGCGTTGCCCGTGAGGGTGTGCGGTTCCAGACGGTCACCTGGTGGCCCTCGCCGATCAGGTGAGTGGCGATCGCGGTGCCCATGTGTCCGAGTCCGAGGACGGAAATTTTCATACCATCAGAGTCGGTGGTTGCAACCTCGCCCACAAGTACCCACTTTGAAGTGCGGTAGCCACCTCAATGGCAGTATTGCGCCATGGCAGCAGCTTTCGCGGGGACCAAATACTCATGCGGCCTGGATGCGGCCGTCTCTGTGGTCGGCGGGAAATGGAAGCCGTTGATTTTGTGGCAGCTCCACGATGGTGCGAAGCGCCACGGCGAACTGCGCCGATCGATCGGTGGCGTGAGCGAAAAAGTCTTGACTCAGCAGCTCCGAGAACTCGAGTCGCACGGCATCGTTCACCGTGAAGTGTTCGCAGAGGTACCGCCTCGAGTCGAGTACTCGCTGACCGATCTGGGACAAAGCCTCAACGATGCGCTACGGGCGCTCGGTGATTGGGGCGAAGAACACGCAGAACACATCATCGGTCTGACAACCGAGACACAGCGCTTTCTGCCGACGGGGCGGCAGGAGCATGGACGATGACTTGTGACTTGGATACGTCAGACACACGAACCGACTTGGAGACCACCACCGTGAACGATCGAAACCACCCAACCGACGACTACGACACCGGCCTAGAAGAACCAACCATCGACGGCGATGAACCAACATCGGCCCGTGAGCTGATCGAAGACTCTCTGCCCGATTCCAACACGGTCGACGACGGGCTTCTCGCAACCGACACTGAAGAGGCAGCCCCAGGGGAAGGTTTGACCTCTCACGGGGACTAGGTAACTGAACACCGCCGCGAGCATGTCGATCGACCTCGAACGCTTTCTACAGCTCGAAGGACCAGACACCTGATAGCAAGCTTCTGACGGGGACGGAACCAAAAGATGCTCCAAATGCGCGGAACGGTCACAACCGTGTACAGGTCGATCTGCCTGGTAGACGACCCCGCGTCCGATCCAGCGTATCCCGACGTGGAACCGGGGGCGGAAGATGTCGACGACTATCTCCCGCCCCCGGACCCGCCCAACGGTTTCGACCTGCTCACCGCTGCGCCAGGGGTCGTGACTGTCTCGACCGGTGCGATACGGGGCAAAGTCGACCTCACGATCCGCGTGCTCGACGACGAACCATCCGCGCTCGCACCGGGCACCTGGGACACTCTGGAGGAGATCGGATTCCGCGCCCTCAGCGGATACACGATGCCTGCGTCGGGCGAGTATTACCCCTTCTCCGCCGACGGCTCGGGCGTGTTCCCATCGTCCGTCACAGCGAAAGGGCCTGGGTTCTATCGAGTGCGCGCCTACGAGCGCAACCGAAAGCTGACGATGGAAGTCCTTCGTGAGGACCACGAACCCGCCACGGAAGAAACCTATCTGTTGGAAATATGGGCCACGGACGTCGAAGACGAAGATCGGCGACGGCTCCGGGGACCGCACCCGACGTTGCTGCAGTAGCGGGTTGACAGCTCACGCTTCGTGAGGCGCGAAAATTGAAGCGGCACAGCATATGCAGAGGTTTATCGGTAACCCTGCATATCGAGACTGGTCGTATCGAAGTCCGACCTGTAAGAATGGACTCGTGCCCATTCTGATCGAACCCACGATTCCCGAGGGATCTTTCGTCGACGCTGAGCAACCCGTCATCGAGGTGTCACGGTCAATTTTGCTGCGGCCGTGGAATGGTGGCGATGCGGCAGCGGTGGTGGAAGCTTTCAAGGACCCACTCATTCAACGATGGCACGTCCGGCGCCCAGATTCCGTGGAGGAAGCAGCAGGATGGATCGAAGGGTGGCAGTCCGAGTGGCACAAAGAATCCGGAGCCCATTGGGCTGTGGTCGATCCATCTTCGGACCTTCTACTCGGGCGAATCGGGTTGAAAGGTATCGATCTGTACGACGGAACAGCCGAGCTGGTGTACTGGATGACCGTTCCGGCACGTGGGCACGGAGTGTGCTCCAACTCGGTAATAGCGTTGTCGCGATGGGCTTTCGATGACATGACGTTCAATCGCCTCGAGCTCGAACATTCGGTCGACAATGTCGCTTCGTGCCGCGTCGCAGGTAAAGCCGGATTTCAAGTCGAAGGCACTCGTCGTATGTCAGCACGTCACGCAGACGGCTGGCATAACATGCATGTGCACAGCCTGATCCGGGGAGATTCGATCGCAAGCTGAATAGCCTGAACCCGGCGGGCGACCGGCGCGCACCTGCTCCGTGACACCGATTCGAGGTTGTGCAGGGCACACCTCGTCATCACCGAGAATGTTGCGGCACAACAAATGCAGACGCTTACCGGAACCCCGCGTATCGGGACTGGCCGTATAGCTCACCCGCTCACAGCCGGGGCAATCCCGAAATGATTCTGGTCTGAGCCGGTGGGTCTGCCCGTTCCGTAGTCACGGTCCAGGGTGCCGGCGCATCAATGAAAGCTGCGAGGTCCGGGTGTATGAGGATTGGGCTATGACTGCGACGTGGGAAGAGTTCACCTGGATCCCCAACGAATACGAATGGGTGCATACGGGTGTGTCGTTCACGTTTGTCCGTCATGACGAGGCGGACGCGGTACTCGATGCAATGACCACATCGACGACGGGCACCGTGACCGGTTTGGAAGGTGTCAACGCCGATGTCGAGGTCGTCGGTGTGGCGCAGGTCGGCGATTGGGTTCTGGCGATCGCACCGTCCGTGGCAGGATTGTCCGATGACGTAATGGCACCATTGTCGGTCGGTGGCGAGGTCCTCACTTTTGCCACTCAAGTTGGTCACAGCAATTTTGCCCAGTGGGTCGATGGCGTGCGAACGGCGATGTTCGATGCAGCACTGAAGGACGGGCCTGGCTTCGATGCCCCCGACAGTCCCTGGCGCGATCGCATGCGTGCAGTCGGTGCCGACCCCGACAGCGACGACCCGATGCCCGACGGCGGGTACCACACGTTGGAGGTCTACTTGGCGATGATCGTCAACCACACTGGCTTGGCACTGACTCCTGATCTGTTGCGTAGCGGGCAGTTTCAGGTCGGCGATTCCCTCGAGTGAGGGACACCGGGACCGCCGATGGCTCACTATTGATGTGTTCGATCCGTTACGTCGAGATCCCCCTTCAATGCTGTGAATGCCACTGACCAGACGCCGACCTTCGCGGGAAGGCCGGATCCTGCGACGCCGAACCCTCTGCCTAGGAGGGTCAAGTCTTCGCGGTCGAGGGCTTCTCTAGGCGGGCTTGCCGGTACGGGAGGCCACCGGCCAGCTCACTCGCGGTGAGCACTTGGATGCGCCAGGGATCCAAGCGCAGAACGTGGAACTTCGGGTCACTCGGGCCCATCCAGTACTGGCCCGGGTCGTACCCGTTTCCGCGCGGAGATCCCGACCTATACAGGTTCCAGACGTGGTCGGCGGTCTCGGCATCGTCGACCCACGCCGCGACGCTGTCGATGGTGACGACGTTCTGCCGGGGAGTCCAGTAGGAGGTCGACACATGCGGATTTCGTGCGAGGTGCGCCGCTTTCACCGGTGTCTTGTGTGTTGCCAGCCAACCGACCGGATCCGCCCGGTCGAGTTCCCACACCGCGATGAGGACCCGCGACCTGGGGCGGCCGAGCTTGTCGACGGTGGTCATCGTGGCATAGACGGTGCTACCGATTATCGTCGCGGCGTCGTCCGCGAGTTGGCGATAGGGCACGAGCCGGGCCATCAGTCTGCGACCCGGGTCGAACGCGTCCGTTGACGAACCGACAGCAACAGCCCGATTAGGAGGGCGAGCCCGGCGGCCGCAGAGGGAACGATGAGAGCCCGTTGGTAGTCCTCGAGTTGAGCTAGGCCAGGATCGACTCCGACGAGAACGATCGTCACAGTGGACACTCCCAGAGCAGCACCGAACTGAAAGCCCGTGTAGACGATTCCGCCGGCAACGCCGTGTTCGCTCTCGTCCACTCCTTCCACCGCTGCAGCTGTCAGCGGACCGTAGATGAACGCGAACGCCACACCCAACAGCAGGAGCGACGGCAGAAGGTCGAAGAATCCTGAATTCGCATCCAAGCGAAGCGTGAGCGCGAATCCGACCGCGACAGCGCCGAGCCCTGTCACCATCACAGCGACGTTGCCGAATCGTTCGACCAACCTTGGTGTCAAGAACGGGGCGATGAGCAATTCGATTCCCATTGCCGAGAACGCCAAGCCCGTCTGCAAAGGTGTCCAACCAAGGAGTTCCTGCAGGTACAGCGTCAGCACGAACTGCCAGGCGAAGAATGCGCCGATGAACAACAAGCCGATCGAACTCGCCCACGGCAGCAGGCCCGTAGTCACCACTCCGGCCGGGATCAACGGATCGGACGCGCGGCGTTCGATGACGGCGAAGACGCCGGCGAATATCGATGCCACTCCGAACGCGATCGGACCCAGGGGGTTCGACGCATCTTCCCCGACCGTGACGATTCCGAAAACCACGCTGACCATCGCCGCGGTCAGCGTCAGCCCGCCGGCGAGATCGAACTGTCCACGTTCACTTGTTGCCGACTCGGGTCTCGATGGATCGCGTGAGATGAATGTCCATCCGGCAACCAAGAATCCCAGTCCGAGCGCGGCCGGTGCGAAGAACACCAACCGCCAGTCCAACGACGTCAGGACACCGCCCAGGACCACACCGAGGAGGAATCCGGATGCGCCGATGGCCCCGTAGATCGCGAGGGCTTTGTTGCGGAGCGGTCCCTCGGGAAACGTGGAGGTCAAGAGGCTGAACCCTGCGGGGGTCATGAACCCGGCGGTAGCGCCGGTGATGAAGCGGACCAGGATCAGCACCCAGGAATCTTGCGCTACACCCCCGAGGGC
>NZ_NPFY01000064.1 GCF_002259415.1 Rhodococcus sp. 14-2470-1b | reverse complement strand
CGGTAGTGCGCGTCGGTCCAACTTGCCCGCAGGAGTCAACGGAATCGACTCCAACACAACGAACGCCGACGGAACCATGTGCGACGGCAACACACCCGCCACGAACTCCCGCAACCCCTCCACATCCACAACCGCACCCGCCACCGGCAACACATACGACACCAACACCGTCGCACCCGACGGACCATCAACACCCACCGTCGTCACGAAATCCACATCACCATGACCCACCACCACCGAATCGATCTCACCCAACTCGATCCGGAAACCACGCACCTTCACCTGAAAATCACTACGACCCACATACTCCAACACACCCGAACCAGACCACCGCACCACATCACCCGTGCGATACATCCGCACACCACCACCGAACGGAGCCGCAACGAACCGCTCCGCCGTCAACGAAAAACGATCATGATAACCACGAGCCACACCAGGACCCGACAAATACAACTCACCCACCACACCCACCGGAACAGGCCGCAGCATGGCGTCGAGAACGACAACCGAGAATCCGTGCACCGGTGAGCCGATATCGATGGGTGCACCTGGACGCATTGGTGTACCGAGCGACGCGAACACGGTCGCTTCCGTCGGTCCGTACGCATTGAACAGATCGCGGCCCGGAGCCCACCGTTCCACCAAATCCGAACCGGCGGCGTCGCCACCGGTCACCACGACCTGCAGATCGTCCAGTCCAGCGGGATCCACCGAAGCCAACGCCGCAGGCGTCACGAACGCATGGGTCACCGA
>NZ_NPFY01000026.1 GCF_002259415.1 Rhodococcus sp. 14-2470-1b | reverse complement strand
CGGCGACGCACTCCGCCGTGCCCGAACCCTCGCCTCGGAACACAAAGTCCCGGTCGTCGTGGAAATCATCCTCGAACGCGTCACCAACATCGCTATGGGCACCGAGATCGACAACGTCGGTGAGTTCGAGGAACTGGCCGTCACGTCGGCCGACGCACCCACTGCCCTGCTGATGATGGACTAGGAAAGGCACAGATGACCATCAAGGATTTCACTCACCTCACCGATCTCGCCTCACGCGCCCTGGGCGGAAGCGTGTCGTCCGCCAACGACGAACTGTTCGCCCAGCGGGAGAACCTGATTCGTCCCGAAGCACCGTTTTTCGATCCCCACGATTTTGGACACAAGGGCAAGGTGTACGACGGCTGGGAGACGCGGCGGCGACGCGACGACGGTGGCCACGACTGGGCAATCGTTCGTCTCGCGGCGCCGGGCATCGTCCACGGTGTGGTGGTCGACACCGCGTACTTCAAGGGCAACTATCCGCCTTTCGTGTCGGTCGAGGCCGCATTCGTCGACGGCTACCCGTCGATCGACGAGGTGATGAAGGCCGACTGGCAGACCATCGTCGCCAAGTCCCCGGCGGACGGCGACACTGCGAATCTCTACGAGGTCGCCGATCGACACCGCTGGACGCATGTCCGGTTGTCGATCTACCCGGACGGAGGTGTCGCTCGATTCCGTGTACACGGCAAGGTCGTCCAGGACCCTCGATTCCTCGGCGGCACAGTGGACTTGCTCGCCGCCGAGAACGGGGCCTCCCTGACCGAATGCTCCGACGCTTTCTACTCCTCCCCCGCCAACATCATCCTTCCGGGGCGCGCACGCAACATGGGCGAGGGCTGGGAGAACTCTCGTCGGCGCGGCGGCGGAAACGACTTCGCGATCTTCGAGCTGGCAGCAGCCGGCGTTCCCCGTCACGTGGAGGTCGACACCAGCTACTACGTCGGCAACGCGCCGGGATGGATCCGGCTCAGCGCGGTCGACTCTCGTCGTCGACACAAAGCGGACCACACCGCGTGGACCGAGATCCTCCCGCGCACAGCCGTACAACCGGATACCCGCCATCGTTTCCTGATCGATCGAGCCGAGTCGTACACGCACCTGCGCCTCGACGTCTATCCCGACGGCGGGCTGTCCAGGCTCAGACTCTTCGGCGAACTGGACGCCGAAGCGTTGGACAGCGTCGATCAGGCCTGGCAGGCGGCATCCCCCTTCGAACTGGTCGGAGCCGACGGTGGCCGATAGGTTCGACCTGCTGATCAGGGCACCACGCGCGATCGTCGACGGATGGGAGTGCGCGGTGTCGGTGGGAATTCGAGACGGGCGCATCGCTTCCCTCGATGCTCGGCACGCCGACGACGTCGTCGAACTCTCCGACGACGAAGTGCTGCTCCCTGGTCTCGTCGACACTCATGTGCACGTCAACGAGCCCGGACGCACCGAGTGGGAAGGCTTCGCCAGCGCCACCCGTGCCGCGCGGGCCGGCGGCATCACGACGATCGTCGACATGCCGCTCAACAGCATTCCGCCGACCGTGGACGTGGATGCTCTCGAGATCAAGCGACGGGTGGCGGCCGATCGATCGGTGGTGAACGTCGGCTTCTGGGGTGGCGCAGTGCCGGGCAACGTCGACCAACTCCGTCCGCTGCACGACGCCGGTGCCTTCGGGTTCAAATGTTTCCTGCTGCACTCCGGCGTCGACGAGTTTCCACCGCTCTCGGCACCGGAACTCGAGAAGGCACTCATCGAAATCGCGTCGTTCGACGGATTGATGATCGTCCACGCCGAGGACGCAGGCGTGATCTCGTCCGCGCCCCCGCCGTCGGGCACCGCGTATTCGGGTTTCCTCGAATCTCGACCCCGCGCAGCCGAGAACCTCGCCATCGCACAGGTCGTCGAGTTGTCCCGGCGCACAGGGTGTCGCGTGCACATTCTGCACCTGTCGAGCTCGGACGCGCTGCCGCTGATTGCTGCGGCCAAGCAGGACGGAGTGCGCGTCACCGCCGAAACATGCCCGCACTACCTGTGTTTCGACGCCGAGGACATCCCGCCCGGTGCAACACAGTTCAAATGTTGTCCCCCGATCCGTGAGGCAGGCAACCGAGAACTGCTGTGGCAGGGCCTCGCCGACGGCATCATCGACACCGTGGTGACCGACCACTCCCCCTCGACCGTCGACCTCAAACGACTCGACACCGGCGATTTCGCCGATGCCTGGGGCGGGATCGCGTCACTCCAGGTCTCATTGCCCGCAGTGTGGACCGAGGCGTCGCGGCGCGGCCACTCGTTGGCCGACGTGGTGCGGTGGATGGCGGTGAACACCGCAGACCAGGTCGGTCTGGCCGACCGGGGGCGCATAGCCGTCGGCGCCGTGGCCGACCTCGTCGTCTTCGCCCCGGACCAGGAGTTCACCGTGGACGTCGCCTCCCTGCATCACAAGAACGCCGTCACCGCGTACGACAAGCTCGGCCTTCGCGGTGTGGTGCGTCGTACCTTCCTCGCCGCTCCGCAACTCCTCTCCCGCAGAACCTGACCCGCCAGTGCACACGAGTCCGCCCCGGAAGCCACATTCGGCCCCGGGGCGTCGGCTTGTGTGCAGTCAGGACACGCGTGCGGCCTCGATGTCACGGTGAATCGGACCTGTGGACTGCACGAGGGGCAGGCAACTTCCGTCCCGTCGGAGGGCGGTGAATTCCGCGGCGATGGACAAGGCTGTTTCCTCCGGGGTGCGGGCGCCGAGGTCGAGGCCGATGGGCGATCGCAGCCGCGACAGTTCGCAGTCGGTGAGCCCGACGTCCCTGAGACGACTCAGCCGATCGAGGTGCGTTCGCCTCGAGCCCATGGCTCCGACGAAGGCGACGGGTAACCGTAGCGCCACGTCCAGCAGCGGAACGTCGAACTTCGCGTCGTGCGTCAGAACGCAGACGACGGTGCGCGAATCCACCTGTGTCCGTGCAAGGTAGCTGTGTGGCCACTCCACCACCACCTCGTCGGCGTCGGGAAAGCGGGCCTCGGTCGCGAAGACCGGACGAGCGTCGCACACCGTCACTCGGTAACCCAGGAACTTCCCCAGCCTGGCCAGTGCACCCGCGTAGTCGATGGCGCCGAAGATCAGCAGACGCGGCGGCGTGGCGTGAGACTGGACGAACACCTCGACGTCGGGGCGGCATCGGACCGAACGGATGCCGGAGGACCCACTGTCCAGCATGGCGAGCGCTTCGCTGGAGACCACGGCGTCGACGTCCGCGAAACCCGTCGTTCCCGTTGTCCCGTGCGCGCCGACCATCAGCACCGCACCGGTGGCGTCCAGCAGCTGGGCCACCGCCACGTCGGCACCGGTGGCCACCGCGTCGACGACGGACGCCGGCGGCGCGGAGGAGACGAACACCTCGATGACGCCGCCGCAGGTCAGTCCGACCGCGAAGGCGTCGTCGTCGCTGTATCCGAAGCTCTCCCTGACAGGCACACCCGTGGCCAGGACGTCGCGGCACAGCTCGTAGACAGCACCTTCGACGCATCCGCCGGACACACTTCCCACTGCTTCGCCGTCGGCTGCGACGGCCATCGCCGCCCCCGGCAGGCGAGGTGCGCTGCCGGAGACGGAGACGACGGTGGCGATGGCGTACGGCATTCCGATCGAGTTCCAGGTCGCCAATGACGATGCGATGTCGCGCATCAGGAGATCCCGAGCGCTTCCTCGATGGGATGCAGTGCGAAGTACACCAGGAAGATAACGGACATTACATACAGCAGCCAATGTGTCTGTCGCACTTTGCCCTTCGCCACGCGAACCAGGGTGTAGGCGATGACACCGGCTGCGACGCCGACAGTGATGGAGTAGGTGAACGGCATGAGCACTATCGTCAGGAACGCGGGGATCGCGATGTCGGTGTCCGCCCAGTCGATCTTGCGTACGTGGGTCATCATCAGCGCACCGACCAGCACCAGTGCGGGTGCTGCCGCTCCGACCGGCACCACTCCGGCCAACGGGGTGAAGAAGATCAGGCTGGTGAGCAGTCCTCCGGTGACGACGCTTGCCAGTCCGGTCCTCGCGCCTTCGGTGACACCGGCCGCGGATTCCACCACGGCGGTGTTCGCGGATCCGTTGAACGCGCCGCCGACGATGGCACCGATGCCGTCGACGGTGAGGATGCGGCTCAGTCCTGGCATCTTGCCTTTCTTGTCGACCAGGCCTGCTTCCTCGCCGACACCGAGGATGGTGCCCATGGCGTCGAAGAATCCGGACAGTACGAGGGTGAACAGGACCACCGAGGCGGTGACGACTCCGGCTCGGGCGAACCCGCCGAAGATGTCCACGTCGAACAGCAGGCCGAAGTGCGGTGTGGCGACGATGGAGTCCGGCACCTTGGGCACGACGGGCCCCCACGCCTTCGGGTCGATGTCGATCACCGCGTTCAGAACGATCGCCAGATTGGTGGCGACGAAGATCCCGATCAGCATGGCGCCGGGTACGCGTCGGACGAACAGCATGAGCATCACGACGAGACCGACGCAGAACACGAAGACCGGCCAGCCGGCGAGCTTGCCGAACGTTCCGAGAGTCACAGCGGTGGCGGCAGATTCGTGGTGTCCGACGAAGCCGGCGTCGACCAGTCCGATCAACGCGATGAACGCGCCGATACCCACTCCGATGGCCTGCTTGAGCACCAGCGGTATGGCGTCCATGATGAGCTGTCGAACTCCGGTGAGCGCGAAGATCACGATGACGACGCCTTCGAGTACGACGAGTCCCATTGCCTGCGGCCACGTCATGTAGGGCGCGGCCTGGAACACCACGATGGGGGTCACACCGAGGCCGGCGGCCATGGCCAGCGGTGCGTTGCCGACGACTCCCATCAAAATGGTCGTGAGCCCGGCGGACAGCGCCACCATCGTGGACAACTGTGCCGGATCGAGGGTGGCACCGGTGACGTCCTTGGCGTCACCGATGATGAGCGGAATCAGGACGATCAAGTACGCCATGGCGACGAATGTGGTGATGCCGCCACGGATTTCTCGGGACACGGTGGATCCGCGCAGGGAGATCGAGAAGAACTTGTCCAGCGGCGAGGTACTGCGTTCACGCGTGCCGGACGAATCGAGCTGAGTCATGTGCCCTCCTAGGGCGCGACGATGTGTTCGGGGCGGATGGGGACACGGGTCAGGGCAAGCCCGGTCGCGTCGCGGATGGCAGCGACGACGGCCGGCGTCGAAGACAGGGTGGGCGGCTCGCCCGCACCACGAAGGCCGTACGGCGCCAACGGGTCTGCGTTCTCCAGGATGTCGAGTTTCATGGGCGGCATGTCGAGGATCGTCGGGATGAGGTAGTCGGTGAAGGACGGGTTCTTCACGAGTCCGTCCTTCACGACGATCTCCTCCATGACGGCCAGACCCAGGCCCTGCGCCGATCCGCCGTGGATCTGTCCTTCGAGCGAGAGCCGGTTGAGGATCTTGCCGACGTCCTGCACGGCGGCCATTTCGACGACCTTCACCAGACCCAGCTCGACGTCGACGTCGACGACCGCTCGGTGCACGCACAGTGCAAGCTGCGTGTGGCTCGCACCCTGACCGGTGACGGGGTCCATCCCGCTGGTCGGTCGGTGGTGAAATTCACGTGTCTGCTCGATCACGCGGTCGCCCAACACATCCTCGATCGTCGCAAGTACTTCACCCGACGAGACGATCTTTCCGCCGTCGAGGGTCAGGCCGCTCACGGCTCGTCCGAGGTGCAGGCTCCCGAGTACGAACACGGCGTCACGGACGGCCTCGCACGCGGCCTTGACGGCTCCGCCGGTCATGTAGGACTGACGCGACGCCGATGACGAACCTGCGTTCCCGACTGCCGTGTCGGCCGGCTGAATGACCACTTTGGTCACGCCGAGCTCGGTGCGCGCGATCTGCGCCTCCAACGTGACCAACCCTTGACCGACCTCGGCCGCCGCAGTGTGGACCAGGGCGGTTGCTTCCCCGCCGATGACTTCGAGACGTACTCGGGCGGTGGAATAGTCGTCGTAGTTCTCGGAGAAGCAGATGTTCTTGATTCCGACGCCGTAGCCGATGCCCCGTACGACACCTTCGCCGTGTGTGGTCTGGGAGGCACCGCCCGGCAGGTTACGGATGTCCGACGCGTCGAGCGGGGCCGGCAGTGCCATTGCCTCGGCTCGGGCGAGCATGTCAGCCAGCGGCGCGGGTGCTTCGATGACCTGTCCGGTCGCCAGGATCGATCCTTGGCTGACGGCGTTGATCCGACGGACTTCGACGGGGGTGATTCCGCAGGCTTCGGCGAGTTTGTCCATCATGGACTCGTATGCGAAACATGCTTGCACTGCGCCGAATCCGCGCATCGCCCCGCACGGTGGGTTGTTGGTGTACACGCCGTACGCGTCGATCTCGATGTTCGGGATCACGTACGGCCCGACGCCGAGGGACGCCGCATTGCCTACGACGTTGAGCGTTGCCGACGTGTACGCACCTCCGTCGAGAATGATCTCGACGTCGGCGTACAGCAGCTTGCCGTCGCGGCTGGCGCCGTATTCGTAGTGCATCTGCGCGGGGTGGCGGTGGACGTGGCCGAAGAAGGATTCGTAGCGGTTGTAGACGATCTTCACGGGCTTGCCGGTGTACATCGCGAGCATGGCGGCGTGGATCTGCATGGACAGGTCCTCGCGTCCGCCGAACGCGCCGCCCACCCCGGCCAGGGTCATGCGGATCTTCTCGTCGGGCAGGCCGAGGCACGGTCCGATCTGAGCCAGGTCGTTGTGCATCCATTGGGTGGCGACGTAGAGGTCGACACCGCCGTCCTCGCCTGGAATCGCGAGGCCGGATTCGGGTCCGAGAAACGCCTGGTCCTGAATGCCCACGGAGAATTCGCTCGAGACGACGATCTCCGCGCGCTCTCTCGCCGAGGCGACGTCGCCCACGCGTACGGGCTGATGCCTGGCTACTCCCCCACGCTCCTGCACCTTCGGGTACGTCGGGTCGAGCGCCGCGCGCCGTGCATCCGTCAACGGCTCGAGTACCTCGTACTCGACGTGGATCTTCTCCATCGCGCGGCGAGCGGTCTCGGGGTGATCGGCGGCGATCAGCGCGATCGGCTCGCCCTCGTGGCGTACCTCGTCGAACGCGAGGACGGGCTGATCCCACGTGTGATCGAGGCCGAAGCACTTGCGGCCCGGCACGTCCTCGTGCGTCAGTACGGCCTCGACGCCGGGAGTCGAAAGAGCCTTCGAGATGTCGATCGACAGAATTCGCGCACGTGGATGCGGACTCCGAAGCGTTGCACCCCACAGCATCCCGTCGATGAACAGGTCCGACGAGTACGCGAACTCTCCCTTGACCTTCAACGTCCCGTCGGGACGCAACGGGCTGTCACCGACGCGTCCTTGCCCCGGGGCTGCGATGTCGTGGGGCGCCCTGGTAGGAGCGGTCTTGGCAGGAGCGGTGTCGGTCGGGGCGCTCACAGTACATCCTTCGCAAGTGTCATAAGCCGACGGTGCGCGTCGGCGCCTTCTCGGGCTACCGCGTCCTGCGGTGCGCTGACCAGCACGTCGTCCTCGACGATCGTGCGGCCCCCGACCAGCAGCCGGGCCAACGGTGGGGTCTGTCCGTAGGCGAACGCGACGATCGGATCGTCGACCGCGGCGTAGAAGCCGTCGGTGCGCCACAGCGCCAGATCGGCCACCTTGCCGACCTCGATGGACCCGATCTCGTCCTGACGACCGAGTACTGTTGCGCCGCCGAGCGTCCCGATCTCCAATGCCTGGCGTGCGGTGAGCGCGGTCGGACCGTACTTGGCGCGCTGCATGTACATCGCCTGACGGATCTCGCCGGCCAGCGGCACCATCTCCGCGGACGCGCTTCCGTCGACTCCGAGGCCCACCGGAGCGCCTGCTGCGAGCAGATCCGAGATCCGCGCGATGCCTGCTCCGAGGCGTGCGTTGGAGCTCGGGCAGTGGGCAGCTCCGGTGCCGGTGGCCGCCATCTTCGCGATGTCGGAGTCGTGCAGGTGCACCGCGTGTGCGAACCACACGTCGTCACCGAGCCAGCCGACCTGCTCCATGTACTCGACGGGAGTGCAGCCCATCTGGGCGACACAGTGTTCTTCCTCGTCCAGCGTTTCGGCCAGATGTGTGTGCAGCCGGACGTTCTTGCTTCTCGCCAGAGATGCGGACTCGACGAGCAGGTCCTTGCTGATGGAGAACGGCGAACATGGAGCGACGGCGATCCGCAGCATCGATCCGAACGAGCTGTCGTGGTAGGTGTCGATCGCGTCCGACGTCGCGGTCAGGATGTCGTCGAGGCTCTCGACCACCTCGTCCGGTGGCAGACCACCGTCGGACACCCCTCGGTCCATCGAACCGCGACACGGCTGGAATCGCACTCCGATTCGGCTCGCGGCGTCGATCTCGGCGGCGAACAGGTCACCCCGCCCCTTCGGGAAGATGTAGTGGTGGTCGGTGGTGGTCGTGCATCCTGATTTGGCGAGCCAGGCGAGGCCTGCCGCAGCGGCTCCGCCGACCACCTCCGCGTCCATCTTCGACCAGGGCTTGTACAGCGCGACGAGCCACTCGAACAGGGTGTTGTCCTTGGCCAGACCCTGTGACGCCCACTGGTAGAGGTGGTGGTGGGTGTTCACCAGTCCCGGCGTCAAAAGCGCTCCGCCCGCGTCGATGATCTCGACTCCGTCGGACGCAGGTGCGTCTCCCGATCCGATCGCCGCGATGACGCCGTTCTCGATCACGACGTATCCCCGCGGGATCTCGTGCCCGACGATGGGCGCGATGTATGCGTTCCGAATCACTGTGCGTGTCATTGGGCTTCGGCCTTTCTGGTTGCGGCGAGACGCACTGCGTCGAGGATCTTCTCGTATCCTGTGCAGCGGCAGAGATTTCCGGCGAGCGATTCGCGAATCTCCGCGTCGGACGGATTCGGTACCCGCTCGATCAAGTCGTGAGCTTGGACGACGAGACCCGGAGTGCAGAAACCGCACTGCACCGCTCCGCATTCGACGAAGGCCTCCTGCATCGGGTCCAGCTTCTCCCCCTCTGCCAGTCCTTCGACGGTCCTGACCTCGCGCCCCTCGGCCTGTCCCGCTGCCACGAGGCACGCGCAGGCCGGCACTCCATCGAGATAGACGGTGCACGAACCGCATTCACCCTGCTCGCATGCATTCTTCGATCCCGGAAGACCGAGTCGTTCGCGTAGCAGGTACAGCAGACTCTCGCCCTCCCACACATCGTCGGCTTCGAGATCCTTACCGTTCACGGTGCACTTGACTCGCATGAGTTCACGCCGCCTTTCCGTTGTCGCGGAGGTCGTTCCAACACCAGCTCAAAGTGCGTCTGGCCATGACCGCCAGTGCATGCAGTCGGTAGTCCGCTGTGCCGCGAACATCGTCGATGGGGCTCGCGGATTCCGAAACCAGCTCACCGAAGCGCGCGGCGATCCGCTCGTCGAGCGGGCCGGACCAGTCGAGTTCTTCGGCGAGGAAATCCTCGGCAGCATAAGCCCGTCTGGGCGTGGGCGCAGCGGAGCCGAGACCGGTTCCCACGAGCTGCTGCTCGGGAAACAGTGCGATGGAGAAGGAGCACACGGCGATCACCATGGCGTTGCGAGTACCGATCTTGGAGAAGTACTGCGGGCCCGCGGCAGGCCGGACGTGAAACGCACGGATCAGTTCGTCCGGTGCGCACGAGTTTCGCTTGACTCCGACGTAGAACTCGGTCGCAGGAATCATCCGAATTCCGCGGGCAGCCGATTCGACCTCGACGACGGCACCGGCGGCCAGCAGAGGGGCGTGGAGGTCTCCTGCGGGTGATGCTCCACCCAGATTGCCGCCGACGGTGCCGCGGTTGCGGATCTGCGGGGAGCCCACTGTTCGCGACGCCTGCGCGATACCCGGAAGTCGGTCGCCGAGTTCGGCGATGATGCGCACGTACGGGACGCCCGCCCCGACGCGCAGCGTCCCGTCGGGCAGCTGCTCCCAGTCGGCGAGTTCGGTCACCGGGTTCAGGTCCAACAATGCGCCTGGGCGATGCACGTCGAAGTTCATCTCGACCATGACGTCGGTTCCGCCTTGAATCGGCACCGCGTCGACGTCGTCCGCCTTGGCAGACAGCGCCTCGGTCCAGGTCTGAGGCCGTAAGAATTCCATGCACCAAGTACAGCCGCGGGCGCCTGAAGGATCGAGAGACAAGAACGACGAACTATGACGACGATCACAGTGTAGGTTCTGGAGGTTCCTACAAGAGCAAGGAAGACACGCGGTGAGGCTGCACGATTTGATGGGTTTGTCGGACCTGAACCTGCAGCAGGTGGTTGCTCCCGAACATTTCGACCCCGTCATCAGGTGGGTCGTCACGACGGACATGCTCGATCCGAGTCGCTATCTCAGCGGCGGTGAACTGGTGCTCACCGGCCTCATGTGGCGTACCGGGCCGGGCGATTCACACGAGTTCGTGAGGGCCGTCGCCAAGGCAGGCGTCGCCGCACTGGCGGCGTCCGAAGGGGGATCGGTCCCGGACGACCTCGTCGACGCGTGCCGCGCCCACGGGCTTCCGCTGTTCCGAGTCCCGGCGGACGTCGCGTTCGCGACGGTCACCGAGCGGGTGGTCCGGCAACTGTCGGCGGCACGGGCGTCCGACGTGAAGGCGGTGCTGGAGCGGCACCAGAGGTTGGTGGAGGGCACGGGAACGGGCGGGGTCGGCGCGTTGCTCGATCTGGTTGCAGTCGAGCTCGGCATCGAATGCTGGATCCTCACAGCGACGGGTCGCGTAGTTGCCGGCTCGGCGTCCGTTCCCGACGCGGAACTGCTCGCACACGAGTTTTTGACTGCGCGCAGGCTCCCTCACTACGCTCCCGCGCTCGACATGTCGATGCTTCCGATCGACCGGGATTCCACTGCACGCGTTGTCGATTGGTTCGTAGCAGTCGGAAGCGATTGGCAAACATGGCATCCCGAGCGCCGCGCGTTGGCCGAGCAGGTCTGCTCGATCGTTGCTCTCGAACGAAACAGGTTCGACGACAGGCTGACCGGGGCCGGGATCCTCGCTCGAGAATTCATCCGCGCCCTCGGTGACGGTGCCGATGCTTCGTTCGTGACGCAGCAGATGGGGCTTCTCGGCCTACCCGTCGACTCGCGCTATCAGGTGATCGCCGCCTCGGTGTCACCGTCTGCACGTGAGAAGCAGGACGTGTTGCGCCCGAGTGAGGTTCGTCGCCTCGTACAGGAACTGTCGGTGCCCCACACGTCGGCAGTCGGCATCGTCGGCGGTGAGGTGCTGGCCGTGGTGGCCACCGACGTCGATGCCACCCCGTCGATCGGCAGAGGGGTGGACATCCTGTCGCCGGGGCTGGCCGGTACCGGGTTGGCCGTCGGAGTGAGCGCACTGGTCGGCGCGCAGGACATTCGCAGCGCCGTGGAGGAAGCACGTCACGCGCGCAGGTTGGCTGCCGGGCGTACCGACGGTCGGTGCGTCGTCGGGCACTCCGAACTCGCCACGCTGGTGCTGTTGCTGGCCGGTGTTCCCGACGACGTCCGGCTCATGTTCAGGTCGAGGCTCTTGGCACCGTTGACCGAGTACGACGAAGTCCACGGCAGTGATCTCGTCAGGACGCTGGCCGCATTCCTCGACACCAACGGTTCGTGGACGAAGTGCGCCGACCGAATGCACCTGCACGTCAACTCGGTGCGCTATCGAGTTCAGCGGATCGAGGAGTTGACTGGCAGGGATCTGTCGCAGCTCGAGCACCGTGTCGAGTTCTATCTCGCCCTGCGGTTGAGGTGACCGGTTCACCTGTCACTTCCCATCTGATACCGATCGGTGTCAGTATCTTTCCGTGAGCTCTTCCGATACCGAAATCGCCCCCGGCAGGCCCTATCGTGGGTCGAGCGCAGAGGAGCGACGCGATGCCCGCCGGGAACGGCTGCTGGACGCCGCCGTGGACATCTTCGGCACGAGCGGTTACCGATCCGCGTCGATCGATCGGATATGCAGTGCCGCGGGACTGACCAAACGCTACTTCTACGAGTCCTTCGACAGCAGCGAGGCGCTCCTGGAGGCCGTGTACCGGCGTGCGACCACGACGATGCTGAACAGCATCATCGTTCGTGGCGACGCGCACACCACCGGCGCCGAGCACGTTCTGCAATCGGCGTTGTCGAACTTCTTCCGCACCATCGCCGACGATCCTCGGTCCGCCCGCATCGTGCTGCTCGAGGTTCTCGGCGTCTCCGCCGAGGTGGACGCGCTGTACCGGCAGACCACAGGACTGTTCGTCGACGCCGTCCTCGCCGTCGCGGATTCGGTCGGAACCGCTCACGGCCTTGCCGGGCCCAACCGTCGAACACTCGCGGTGGGTCTCGTCGGTGCGGTGCTCATGATGACCCAGCAGTGGTTGCTCGCGCCCGACTCCGAGCCACTGGACAGGGTCATCGCAAGCGCGCACACCATCCTCGGCGCCGTTGCATTCGGTCGACTCGACTAGAACGCATCGGACTCCAAGTCGTTTCCAAGTGCCTCGGTGCATTCTGACCTTCGTCCAGTTCACCTGCAGGCTCCGCTCCTGTATTCATGGTTCCACCGAAGAAATGCGAGGTCCCGATTCCCATGAGCGCACCTACGTCTACCGCCCCCACTCTCGTCACCGGCTGCCGTGTCCGCGCGGCCCGGGTGAGTTTCTGCGACCGGGCAGACGCCGAGATGTTTCTCGAATGGCTGCGGGTTCGGTCGGTAGCCCTGGGGACCGACGTCACGTTCCCATTGTTCGCCTGCACCGCCGCCGACGCCTACAGCGTGTCCTCGGCCCTGACCTGCGCGGTGTTCGGCGACCTCGAGGTCGACACACTTCCCGGATCCGTCGCCGCATCGGTCATGGCGGCCTCACTACCTGCAGTTCTCGGCCCGCTCGAAAACGCCGACGGCGCGGACGTCGTGTTCGCGATCTCACGACGCTGAGATGGACAGCACCATCTCTCGCACGGCCGCGCGGTCGAGGTCGCGACCGACGACCCGTCCCGCATCGAGAATCGACAACGGAATGTTCTCCCGCATCTCTCGGTCGTATCGCCCGAGGTCGATAGGGTCCATCTTTACGGGGACGTATCCGTTGAGTTCGGTCTGTCGCTCCACTACTCCGAGCAACCGCGCTGCGGAATCGAAGTCGCCTCGCCGAAACAACGCGTAGGCCAGAGTGGCGAGCCCGACCATCCACGAGGACGTGTCGAACACCTTGTCGCAGGCGGAGATCATCCGGGCCAGCTTCTCCTCGGCAGGCCCACCCCAGTTGCCCTGCGCAAGATCTACTTTCGCATGAATCCAGAGTGCCGACCCTTCGCACCACTGGTAACCGGACTCGGCTGCGACATCGGTCGCCGCGGACAACAGTTCTTTCGCGTGCGACAAATCTCCGCTGCGTAGGTAGGCAGTGCCTGCGGACATCAAAGCCTCGGCACGGGTGTAAGGCGCATCGATGACGGTACCGAGCGCGAGTGCTTCGTCGGCGTGCTTCAGTGCCTCCTCGGTCGCGCCTGCCCCGGCTTCGAAGAACGCGAGGGAGACGAGCGCGTCGGAACGGGCGACGTCGTGACCGGGAGTGGCAGGTTCGAGTTCCGCCAGGCGTCCGAAGGATTCGAACAAGCCCGCCATGTCTCCGGCCAGATACCTGGTGATGGTGAGTCCGGCAACAGCGCGAACGAGAACACTGATATCGATGTCCTTCCCCTTCATCGCCGGTTCGAGGTAACGCAGCCCCTCTGCCACGTGACCACGCCGATACCAGTACCAGTACAGGCCTCCGGCGATCCGAAGATAGGTCTCGGACGATTTGTCCACGCGGTCCAGCGCGGCGCGCACGTTCGAGATGTCCCGGTCCAGTCGGGTCATCCATCGGGGGCATTCGGGACCGCGAAGACCGAAGTAGGCCTGCTCGGCCATTTCGACCACCCACGACGTATGCCGGTCCAGCAACGTCATTGTTCGACCCGGGTCGCGATGCAACGCGGCGTAGCTACGCAGCGTCTCGAGCATCCGGTAGCGACGCGGGTCGCCACCGACCGACTTGACGAGCGACTTGTCGATCAGTGCGCCGAGGTCACCGATGATGTTCCGCGTCCCCACTATCGCGCGCGCGGCATCCAGATCGAAACCGCCGTCGAAGATCGCCAGTTCCTCGAACAGCGTGCGTTCGGGGTCGGTGAGGCTCGACACAGACCACTCGACGGCGGCGAGCATCGTCGAATGCCGCACGTTGGTGCGCGGGCCACCTCGCAGGACTGCGAATCGGTCGTCGATGTTGTCCACGAGTTGCCGCACCGACAACGCGCGACATTGCCCGGCGGCAAGTTCGATCGCCAGCGGCATACCGTCGAGCCTGTTGCAGAGCGTCTCGAGCAGATCGAGATCATCCCCGCTCGGGTCCCATCCTCCCAACTGCGCCCCGGCCCGTTCGACGAACAACCGCACAGCCTCGCCGTCGACGCCGGTGCTCAGTGGCGGCATGTCGACGACGAATTCCCCGTGCACGCCGAGTGCTTCGCGGCTCGTCGCCAACACGGAGATCCCGGGCGCCGACGATAGGATCGCCTCCACCAGTTCCGCGATGGGCCCGATCAATTGTTCGCAATTGTCCAGTACGACAATCGTGTCCCGCTCCCGCAGAATCGCCACGAGAGCGTCTGTACCTCCGGAAACCGTGACCTGCAACGCGGTCGCGACAGCGTCCACGAGTACTCCGCCGTCGCGCACATCGGCCAGTTCGACGAACCACGGTCCGTCCGTGTCGTCGCGCGCACGCGCAACTTCCAGAGCAAGCCTTGTCTTGCCCATCCCGCCTGCACCCGTCAACGTGACGAGGCGGTGTGCGTTCACCGCGGCGGAGACGTCGGCGAGGACCTCGCGCCGTCCGACGAGATGAGTTGCCGGAATCGGGACCCGGTTGTTCCGTGGCCGGGCCGACGATCCCGCCTTGGTCGCGGCAGGTGCGTCGAGAGACGGCTCCTGGCGGAGGATTGCGTCGTACAGCGCGAGCGAGCTCGGCCGCGGGTCGGCGCCGAGCTCCTCGGCCAACAGATCCCGAGCCGTCCTCAGAGCAGTAAGCGCGTCTCCCTGTCTGCCGCCGCGATACAGGGCGAGGGCAAGCAGTTCCCACGCACGCTCGCGCAGTGGGTGTGCGCGAGTGTGGCCTTCCAACGCGGCCGCGGCAGCGGCGTTGTGGCCGAGAGCGATTGCAGCGTCCACGCGATCTTCGACGACGTCGAGGCGCAGTTCTTCCAGATGTCGGATCTCTGCTTTCGCGAATTCGCGGTCGGCGCAGTCCACATGCGCGGGTCCGCGCCACAGTTCGAGGGCGCTGCCCAGTATGCGGTCCGCGTCGGCTGCGTCACCCGCCGCGAGCGCCTGCTTGCCCCTCGCTGCTGCGACGACGAAACGCTTGGAGTCGACTGCGTCGGCTGGAAGATCGAGCGCGTATCCGGGACCACGGCGGACGAGAATCGTAGGTTTCGCCGAGCCCCGCCCCGGCTCCAACGCCTTGCGGAGACTCGATATGTATCCCTGCAGAGTCAACGAGGCTGTCCGCGGTGGTGACTCACCCCACAAATCGTCGATGAGCGTGTCGTCTCCGACCATCCGACCGTCGGCGATGACCAGACGTGCGACGAGCGCTCGGGGAACTGGTCCCCCGAGCGCTACTGGGTCACCGTCGAGCGAAGCCTCCAGCGGCCCAAGCACGCGCACCTGGACTCCGGCGCTGGTCGGGGACGGTCGGATCGGCACCGAAGGATCATAAATGCCGATTCGCCATTCGTCGCCCGTAATCGAGGCCGGGCACCGGAACTACGCGGGTGTGACGGTGGCTTTTCTCGCCAACAGAATGCCCAGGACCACGTAGCCGGTCAGCAGCTGAACCGAGCCCATGACCTGACCGGCATCGCGCACGACGAGCACGAGCGGGATCGTGGCAACGAACCACGACTGCGCCCACAGCGTCCACCAGCGGACGACGCCGGTCCATCGCCCTGCTATGGCAACCCTGATTCCGATGCCCACCATCGCGAACATCGACAACGGCCAGAACAGATCGAATGCCATCCACACCGCGGTGCCGTGCAGCAGCCAGAACATGTCGAGGGTGGAGGACACGAGTGCGCCTGTCATGAACACGAACTGGGCGACGTGGAAGCCAGCGGCCACCCTGCCGGTACCCATCGCTCCGGTCCGGTATTGCAAGAGCAACAACCTGATGATCGCGATCTGGAACGCGATTGCCGTGATGCCGCCGACGAGGGACTTCCAGCCGAACCCTTGGTGGTCGCCGACGACGGCGACGCCCACTGCCCACGCCGCGGTGGCGAGGGCGAGTGTGATGCCCACGGAGCGCACCGTTCTGGGTGAGCCGGAGGCACCTGCGTGGATGCTGGGGCGGATGGTCGTGTTCTGGATGGTGGACATGACGGCAACTCCTTGCGTATCGATGTGACGACCGGGATCGATCGGGTGGTCACACGATGGCAAGTGCCGCTTGGAATTCGCTGGGAGTCGACGCGTACTCGCTACTGGGGCTGTTGCCGCTGGTACAGCTGCTCCTCGTAGGACGGGCCGTAATACTGCTCCAACTCGGCGAGCGTTTCGGGCGAATCCGGCATGACCGCCTTGGTGATCCGAGCGACCGTCGGCAGCGCCGACGGATTCCAGGTGTCCGGCTCCCAGAGCCGTGACCGCATGAACGCCTTGGCGCAGTGAAAGAACACCTGCTCGACGTCGACGAGCAGACACAGGATCGGACGATGCCCCTTGACCTTCATGTCGTCGAAGAACGGCGCATCCTTGAGCAACCGCGCTCCGCCGTTGATCCGCAGAGTGTCTCCGCGGCCGGGGACGAAGAAGTTGATTCCCACGTGCGGGTTCAGCAGGACGTTGTGGTAGCCGTCCATCCGCTTGTTTCCCGGCCGTTCGGCTATGGCGAGTGTGGTCTCGTCGAGCACGTGAACCAGCGCCCCCGCCGGGTCCCCCTTCGGCGACACATCGCATCTACCGGTGTCGTCGGCCGTTCCGATGAGGCAGAACGGAGACATGGACAGCCACTCCAGGTGGATCGGCAACAGCGCATCACGGTCCTTGTTGGCCGCCCGGTAACTCGGTGTGCCGAACAGTGCGGTCAACTCGTCGGTGTCGGTGATCTCGTCCCATGCCACGCGAGGAAGCCTAACAACGCCCGGGCACCGAGTCATCGGACTTTTCGGCACATCTGGCACAGTGACGTGCATGACCACTCGCACCACCGTCGTCACCGGAGGAAGCCGTGGCATCGGGGCTGCGGTGTGCAGACGGTTGGCCGCCGACGGCCACGACGTCGTCGTCACGTACGTGCGTGACCGCGCAGCCGCCGAGTCCGTTGCCGCAGACGTCGAAGCCGCAGGACGCCGTGCGTTGGTGTGCCGCGTGGACACGACCGACGAGGAATCCGTTATCGCGATGTACGGAGAGGTTGCGGAGTTCGGGACGCTCACCGGGGTGGTCACCAATGCCGGGGCCGCCTCTGCCGTGGGCGATCTCGTGGACAACGATCTCTCCGACATCAGGGCCGACATCGACCTCAACCTTGTCGGTGTTCTCGCCTGCATCAAGTACGCCATCGCGCCGATGACGCACTCCGGTGGCTCGATCGTCAACATCTCCTCTGCCGCAGCAACTCTCGGAAGCCCCGGAATGTACGTCCACTACGCGGCATCGAAGGCGGGAGTCGAGGCACTCACCGTCGGGTTGGCCAAGGAGTTGGCGGACAGAAACATTCGCGTCAACGCCGTCGCGCCCGGGACCATCTGGACCGATTTTCATCGCGATCCGAACAGACCGGCGAAGGTCGCGGAGTCGGTGCCCATGAAGCGTGCGGGCACCCCGGACGAGATCGCGGGCGCCGTGTCCTGGTTGCTGTCGGACGATGCGTCCTACGCGACGGGTACGACCATTCGCATCGCGGGCGGTCAGTAGCCTCGAATCACGACCGAGACACCGGGGCCCGCCAGATCCCCACCGTCGCGTCGATGATATCGGTGCCGCAGTCGGTCCAGTTGGGCGGGACGTCCGGATTCTCGGCGAACTCCATCTCCTTGTCGGCGCAGGTGTGCATCATCAGGTTGCGGGCCATGTCTCCGCGAATCTTTCGGACACTCACCGGCAACTCGGGCAGGCAGCGCTCCAGACCCGCGAGGGTAGGTTTCAGGGCTGTCAACTCGCCGGCACGGGCGTAGGCGACGGACCGCAGCACCGGGTCGGATATCAGTTGGACGCTGAATCTCCCGTACCAACTGGGCGACCCGAGAGAGTCGAGATGCGAGACGTAGGGCCTGATGAGGCACGCAACCCAATCCTGCAGATCATCCGATCCTTCCACCCGCGCGACCATCTGTGATCGAATCTCTTCGATCGATCGCGAATGTTTCTCCAGAATTGCTCGCACCAGATCCGTCTTCGTCCCGAAGTGGTACGCGACTGCGGCGTTGTTGCCCTGGCCTGCGGCCTCGCTCACGTGCCGGTTCGAGACCGGATGGATACCTTCCTCCGCATACAACCTCTCGGCCGTGGCCAACAGCGCCTCGCGCGTATCGAGGTTGCGGTCTGCACGCGTCATATGGACCAGCCTTCCACAGTCGTCACCGTCGAATTCGTCATCAATCGGACATACCGACCACAGTGAACAACGCCACTTTGACCCCCGTCAAGCAGTTGCTTTAAATTGATTCAGTCACTTGCTTTAAAACTAACGCCGGGAGGCTCGAACCCATGTCGACCACTGCCCCACCACCCGACAACGCCACGGTGGCACCAGCAGGCGTCGTCGTTGCCGTGCTTGCGTTCACCGGAATTGTCGTCTCACTGATGCAGACGCTCATCATTCCTCTGATCCCCCAGCTCCCGACCCTGCTCGATGCATCGGCATCGAACACCGCCTGGGCCATCACCGCCACTCTTCTCGCGGGCGCCGTCGCTGTTCCGGTCATGGGCCGTCTCGGCGACATGTTCGGCAAGCGATTGCTGTTGATGGCCAGCCTCGTACTGATGATCTCGGGGTCGATCGTCGGCGCGCTCAGCGAATCGCTGGTTCCGCTCGTCGTCGGCCGTGCGCTGCAAGGGCTGGCGGCCGGTGTCATCCCCCTCGGCATCAGCATCATGCGCGACGTTCTTCCACGGGAGAAGCTCGCCGGCGCGACAGCCACGATGGGCGCTTCCCTCGGTGTCGGCGGCGCTCTGGGGCTTCCCGCGGCGGCGCTCATCGCGGAGTACGCCGATTGGCATTTCCTGTTCTGGGTGTCCGCCGCACTCGGCGTAATCGTCGCGATCCTGGTGCTGACGCTCGTGCCCGAGTCCGAGGTGCGGACCGGCGGAACGTTCGACGCGGTCGGAGCGGCCAGTTTGTCCGTCGCTCTCGTGACTCTGCTGCTGTCCATCTCCAAGGGCGCGACGTGGGGGTGGAGCAGTTCCACCACACTGGGTCTGTTGGCCGTCGCCGTCGTCTCCCTCGGTATCTGGGGATGGTGGGAACTGCGCACGAAGCAGCCACTGGTGGACCTCCGCGTGTCGGCTCGCAGGCAGGTGCTGTTGACCAACCTCGCATCCGTGGTGTTCGGCTTCGCGATGTTCGCCATGACGCTGGTCTTCCCGCAGGTTCTTCAGTTGCCCGTCGAAACCGGCTTCGGACTGGGCCGCTCGATGCTGGTGACCGGTCTCGTCATGGCCCCCTCCGGCATCGTCATGATGCTGGTCGCGCCGATCTCGTCCAAGATCACCACGACAAGAGGCCCGAAGACGACGCTGATGCTCGGCGCGATCGTCGTGGCCGTCGGCTATCTGTTCGGTGTCGTCACGATGAGCGCTGTGTGGCAGCTCGTTGCCATCTCCTGCATCATCGGCGCAGGCATCGGTCTGTCGTACGGCGCGATGCCCGCCCTCATCATGGGCGCGGTCCCACCCTCGGAGACCGCCGCGGCCAACAGCCTGAACACGCTGATGCGTTCGCTCGGGACATCGACGGCGAGCGCCGTGGCAGGCGTCATCCTGGCGCAGATGACGATCACGCTCGGATCGGCGGAACTGCCGTCGCAGCAGGGGTTTCGGGTGACGATGGCCGTTGCCGCCGGCGCCTCGCTGATCGCACTCGCGCTCGCCGCGTTCCTACCGAGATTCGCGCCGGCAGCCCCCAGCCGTCAGGAGTACGCCCCCGTGAAGGCTGCGACGCGCCCGTAGGCGATCTTCGGCGTGAAATCGCGTCGAAGCAGCCCGAAGTTCTGTTCCGGATCGGCCAGGTTCGTGCCTGCATCTCGCAGGCCGTACACGTAGGACGGTCCGATCCACGCATTACCGAGGACCGCATCCATCACGACGACGATCGAGTCCGCTTGGACCTGTTCGCTCACCGCATTGGATGCGGTTCCCGTCGGGGCACCGAACTCCGTCAACCAGATCTGCTTACCCGCATCGCCTCCGGCAACCATGGTGTCGCGCATCGCCCACAGCGCGAACGCTGTACTCCACTCTTGGGTACTCGGGTCGTTGGGCAGCCACGGGTAGGTGTACGGGTGGACGTTGAACGCATCGAAGTACTTGTTCGCGCCGAGCTGGTACATCGCGGAGAGAAACGACTTGGGATTCATGTTCGTGCCGTTGTCCGTTGCGGGAGCAAGTCCACCACTGAGCACCGTGGACGCCGGCTGCACCTGTTTGATCGCCTGGTACGCCGCGCGCAGCATGATCGAGTACGCAGCGACATCGGGCTTCGGCTTCCAGAAGCCGACGATGTTCGGCTCGTTCCAGATCTCCCACAGATTCATGTGGTCGCGGTAGCGAGTGACGACGGTGCGTGCGAATGCGGCGTAGACGTTCGGATCTGCGGGCCGTGAATGCGAGTCACCCATCGCCTCGGGTACGCGCGCCCACTGCGGCGTGTAGGCGATGACACCGAGCGGGCACATACCGTGCGCCACTACCGCTGCCAGCACTCGGTCGGTGTTCGCCCAGTCGAACTGCCCCCTGTTGCGTTCGATGGTCGACCAGTCGATGTCCACCCGAACGGAGAACAGCCCGGCGTCGCGCGCCAGGTCTAACTCCGCATTCAGATCCGCGTTCGACGCTGCAGCCAGCGTGGCACCGGGCGAAGCACCGATGCGAGGCGAGCTGGTCATTCCGGAACACCGCCCGTCCGGTGACGAGGGCGCTGTGCGCCCGGGCGTCGTAGGTGACGCGTGCGCGGGAGTGATGACCGCGGCGATGGAAACCAGCAGAAGTGCAAGCGTGACCACGATCTTCGGCACGCTCAGCGTTACGCGCCGAAACATCGGCAGAATATAACAGCAGTTCTGCCGGATACCATCATTTGTTCGAATTACTGCCACCGACACGACCTCGAGTGAATGGATACGCCGACTTCGTTCGACTGCATTACCATCGGGAAAATGACAGACGTTGTTTCCGGGTTCGACGACCGCTTACACGAAATTCTCGCGCAACAGGCAGGCAAAGCCGGGGAATCGGTCGAAGCGTATGTGCGCCGCGCGGTCGTGACGCGGCTGGTTCAGGAAATCACTGCCGACGACGATTCCGAACTCGGCCAACTGCTGCGCCATCTGCAGGCCGCACGGATCGAGGTACCGACCTCGGACGAGGAGCAGCCCGAGTCCGATCGCCCGTTGCACAACCGCGACCGCGTCAAGGCCGTCGAGAGAACCGGCCTGATGGACACACCGAGGGAAGACAGTTACGACCGGCTGGTATCGATGGTGGCGGACGCCCTGATGGTTCCGTCCGCGGCCATCTCCTTGATCGACGACAAGCGCCAGTTCTACAAGAGCGCAGTCGGTTTGCCGGCCGAGATAGCCGAATCGCGCCAGCTGCCGATCGACCAGAGCATCTGCCAGTACACCCTCGACGGTGGTGAACCACTCGTCGTCGAAGACGCACGTCTGCACGAACTACTGAAGAATCACCCAGCAGTCCTGAACAACCTCGCGGTGTCCTACATGGGCATCCCTCTCGACGACGGCGAGGGCCACACGGTAGGCACGCTGTGCGTCTGGGACGAACAGCCCAGGCAATGGACAATCGGCCACCAACAAACCCTGCAGGATCTTGCATGGATTGTTCGCGAGCGAATATTCGGGTGAGAACGCCAATCCAGAACCTTTGCCCCGAAATTCAGATCCATAACAGGAATTCGGTCGCTTTTCCGTAACACGATCGATAAAGCAAAAGGGGGTTGTGACCAAATGCCTGAGATAGCCTTTGACAGTGCTTGGAACACGAACTGGGTCATGTACGGAGTAATGGCCCGTGTCTAAAACTCTCGAATCGCCCCTGGCGACCACCGACGCACTGCGCGACGTGCAGTCGCGTCCGCGGAGCCTGACCGATCGGCTACGGGTCGACCCACTGCATACGGTGGTGACGATTTCTGTCGACGTATTGGCAGCAACCATCGCGGTTGTCGAAGGCCTGCTCTGGCGAACCGGCAGCCTCACCGAGTTGGGGTGGCTGCCCTGGCTGTTCATCCCTTTGGTGATCGCTTTCCTCGGCGCAGGAGGAATGTACCGACGGAGCCTCCGCAAGAACTTCCTCGACGAGATCGGCCCGGTCGAGACAGCTATCGCGTTCGCCACACTCGCACTGCTGTCGATCATGATCGTCGTCGACACCGAGTACCGCCCCGGCGCGCTGATGGTTCGCATCTGGATCTGTGCAGCGGTGTCCATCGCTGTAGGGCGCCTGATCCGCGTGATCATCCAGCGTCGAATCAGAGCGAAGTACAACTCGGCGGCTCCGACGCTCGTCGTCGGTGGTGGGCCGATCGGTCATCAGCTCGTCGCGCGGATGCGTCAGTTCCCCGAGTACGGGCTGAACCCCATCGGTCTCGTGGACGTGACACCGGTGGCGCCGGTGGACCCCACCGCGCCGGACTTCATCGACGTTCCCTATCTCGGCACACCGAGCCAGTTCGAGATGATCGCCAAGACGACCGGGGCCGAGGAAGTCATCGTGGCGTTCTCCTCCGTTCAACACGAGGAGTTGGTTGCCGCCGTCAGGTCCGCCCACAAGTTGGGCATCCGAGTCTGGGTGGTGCCGCGGTTGTTCGACACCGTCGGCCTCAAGACCCGCGTCGAGCACATCGGCGGACTCCCCCTCATGGTTCTTCCTCACGTCGACCCCAAGGGATGGCAATTCCTCCTCAAGGGACTCACCGACCGAGTGCTGACCAGCGTCGGCCTGCTGCTGATTTCACCGATCTTCCTGCTGCTCATGCTGCTGGTGAGGTTGAGTTCTCCCGGCCCCATCTTCTTCGCTCAGGAACGCATCGGACGTGACGGAATCCCGTTCGACTGCCTGAAGTTTCGGTCCATGCGTCCGCCGCGGGCATCCGATGCAGAGTTCGTCCGAGTCGAGGGCGCAGCACCGGGCGGCGTGGAGGGCGTGGATCGCCGTACCAAGATCGGCAAGATCATGCGGCAGACCTCGCTCGACGAGCTGCCACAGTTGCTGAACGTGATCCGCGGCGACATGAGCCTCGTCGGCCCGCGTCCCGAGCGGCCCGAGTACGTCGACCTCTTCGCCATGCAGATCCGTCGCTACGGTGAGCGCCACCGAGTGAAGGCAGGCGTCACGGGCTGGGCGCAGGTACACGGCCTACGTGGACAGACGTCCATCGCGGACCGTGCGGAGTGGGACAACTACTACATCGAGAACTGGTCCATCTGGCTCGATATCAAGATCTTGTTCCTGACCGTTCTGGCCGTGCTGAAGCGGGCCGAGGACTGAGTGTGAACATCGCTCCCGGCCAACCACACTCACGAGTCCCGGGTCGTCCGTGATCGCGTATGTCGCGATCGCCTTCGCCGCCGTTCTGGTGGTGGGGGCGGGTCTGTTCGTCGCCCGTGCGATCTTGCACCGCCCCCAGCGAGGACTGCTGCTTCTCGCTGCATTCGTGCCGCTCAACGGTCTGTTGGCCATCCTTCCCGTACCCGGCGTCGTGTCCGGATGGAAGGAAGGCCTTGTGCTGTTCACACTCGGCTGCGCATGGTTGCGGCGAGTCAGGCCGCGAACATCGACGCCGACACCACGTCCACACCCGCCGTTGACCATGCCCTGGTGGCCCGCGGCCGCCTTGTTCGTCGTCTTCGGAGTCGTCTCGGCGCTCGTGTCGTTCGGGCTCATCGGGTTCGTCGCCATCAAGGTGACGTTCTTCTACATGCTGTTGGTGGGGATCCTCTGGCTCGCTCCGTTCGACGCCCGTGACCGCGACAACCTGGTCAGTGTGCTCATGGGGATGGGCGTGTTCACGTCGTTGGTCGGGATTGCGCAATTGGTGCTCGGTCCCGCTTTCCTGGTCTCGCTCGGATACGAGTACGGCACGCAGGTCAGAACTTCCGGCGGCCTGCTGCGAACCTTCAGTACGTTCAACCTTCCGTTCCCCTTCGGCTTGTACGTGATGTTGGCTCTGCTCGTCGGCGGTGCTGTCGCACTGGCCGATCCAGCGCGCCGTCGCAACGCCGCGTTCCTGTGGATGTCGCCGATCATGGTCGTCGCGATGGCAAGTTCGATCGTTCGAGGAGCAATCCTCGGCTTGCTCGTCGGCTTGATATACCTGATCGCCGTACGGTTCCGCTTCTTGGCCGTCCCACTCGTCGTCGCCGGTGTGGCTGTCGCGGTGATCGTTCCGTTCGTACCCAAGATCTCCTCCGTCTTCTTCTCGTCCAGCAGCCTCAACGAACGCGGTGACGGATGGAGCGACATCATCGCGAGCATTCTGATCCACCCGTTCGGCCAAGGTCTCGGTGCGAGTGGCGCAGCAGCCGACCGTATTTCGACGGCCTCGGGAGTGACGTTCAGCGGATTGTCCACCAACTATCAACCGGACAACTACTACGTGAAGTCCGCGCTCGAACTCGGGCCCATCGGATTGTGGGCCGTCGTGGCACTCCTCGTTACGGCTCTGCTGTGGTGCACGCGCTTGTCCAGGTCTCTGCCCAGGGGCGACGACGCCCTTGCGCTCGGTGTCGGTTCGTCGATCGTCGCGGCGATGTTCGCGAGCCTCGTCTCGACCTACTTCGAAATTTTTCCGATCGACGTTTATTTCTGGCTTCTGTTAGGAGTGGTGGGATGCGCAGCAGCGCAACACGAATCAGTAGCAACCCCCGGATCGTCTACGGGGCGCTCGCCCTTCGGCCGGGCGGCAGCGGGGTCCAGACGTACATCCGCGAGTTACTGAACGAGATTCCAGCACTGCTACCGACGGCTGATCTCGCCGCCGTCGTCCAGCGTGACGCGGTGGGCGAACTCCCGGGTGACGTGCAACCGCTCCCCCGCCGTGTCGCCGACGGCGCGGTGCGTGCCGTTCTGGGGGCGCTGCCCGTCGGTGACTGCGATGTCGTCCACGGTCTCGATGTCGACCTCCCTCTCGTGACCAGGGCAGCCACCGTGGCGACCGTCCACGACCTGTCCGTCATCGACATGCCGTCGGCGTCCAGCAAGTTCCGGGCGTTCGGTGAACAGAAGCTCGTTCGACGTGCGCTGAGGAAAGCCGACCTGTTGATCGCGGTGTCGCAGTTCACCGCCGATCGCATCAAGGCCGTCAGCGGCCGAGAAGCCGCCGTCGCGGAACTGGCGCCCGCGGCATGGGCGACGCCCCCGGCGGAATCCGCCCTCGACGCCGTCCGCGAGAAGTATTCTCTTCCCGAAAAGTTCGTATTGCAGGTCGGCACCGTCGAACCGCGAAAGAACGTTCAGCTCGTCGCCGATGCGGCCGAACGACTCGGAATTCCATCGGTGTTGGCAGGCGCTGGATCGAAGGGGCCGAACGCCCCGACGTCGTCGATCGGCCTCGGTTACATCGATGTCGAGGACCTGCCCGCTCTGTACGCCACCGCTACGGTCACCGCGTACGCATCACGCTACGAGGGGTACGGACTTCCACCCGTCGAAGCGATGGCCTGCGGCGGCGCGGTCGTCGCCAGTGCCGTCGGTGCCCTGCCCGACGTCGTCGGCGACGGTGCTGTGCTTCTCGGCTCGGAGCGGGTGGACAACTGGGCGGACGCCATGCGTCCCATCGTGTTCGACGCCGATGCTCGCGCTGCCCTTGTGTCGAACGCCGCGGCAGTCTCCGAGGGCCTGACCTGGCGACGCACGGCCCAGCGCACCGTCGAGGCCTACCGAAAAGCGGGGATCATCTCGTGACCGAGGACCCGTCCGCCGAGGGTACCGAGCAGCCGCCCGATTACCGGGCCATAGCCGCGGACCCGAAAGCAGCAGCAAGAGCCACCGCCGCCGTGTTGGTGAGCCGGGTCATCATCGCTGGACTGGGCTGGGTCGGCAGCGTCATCGTGGCCCGTTCGCTCAGCCCTGAGGGCTGGGGCCAGTTCAGCTTCGTGTTCGCGCTGTTGGGCTTGATGTCTGTCGTCACCGATCTCGGGGTCGGCCGGGTGGTGTTGGCACGCTTGATGGACGGCAGCCCGGAGGAGATTTCGCGAACCGCGTCGTCGTTCCTGGCTCTGCGCACCGCCTTGGGCCTCGTCGGGTACGTACTCGCCGTGGGGTACGTCCTCATCCTCCGATACCCCACCGAGGTGGTGCTGGCGACAGCGGTAGGCGGTCTCGTCGTCGTCTTCGCCACCCCGAGTCACGCACTGTCGGTTCTGTTCCAGAGCCGACACCGACTGCTGATGGTCGCTATCGCCGAGAGTCTCGGCCAGGCAATTCAACTGGCACTGACCATCCTCGCCGCCGTCTTCGCGCCGACTCTGCTCGTGTTCGTGCTACCTGCCGTCATCAACGAGATCTTCAAACTGGTGTCGAAATCGGTCGGAATCAGGCGACCGTCGCTGGGTTTGAAGCCGTCCCGGCACATCGATGTGCACCGGTGGGGTCCGTACCTACGCGAAGCGATACCGCTGGCAATCGGTTTCGCACTGACCATCGCGATGCTGAAGATCGATGTTCTGATGCTCAGCCTGCTCGACACATTCGACGCGGTCGGACTGTATTCGATCGGCTACAAGTTCTCGGACATGATGGACACCATCATTCTGGCTGCAGTTGCGCCCATCAGTACCCTTCTCATTGCCGCGTGGCCCGACGACCTCGCGACATTCCGCAAGCGAACACGGTCGGCAGCAACTCTGTTCGCGCTGTTCGGAGCCGCTGCGGTGGTCGCCTTCTGGCCGTCGGCCGATCATCTCATCGAGCTTCTCTACGGCGAGCGGTTCGTGGCAGGTGCGGATGCCGCACGACTACTGGTACTGGGTGCCGCCCTGATGTCGCTGATCCTCCTGGGAATCTTCCTCCTCGCCTCTGCAGGAATGCAGCGCCACTACCCGCTGGTCGCAGTGCTCGGACTTGCCCTGAACGTGGGGCTCAATCTCGTTCTCATTCCGCGGATGTCCTACGACGGAGCCGCCATTTCCACCGTCGCGACGCTGGGAACGACCGTCGTACTCCTGTGGATCGTCATTGCCCGAACGGTTCCGGTGTCGACGTTGCTACCTCTGGGTCCGATCGCGCTGATCGTGGTCCTTGCGGCTGCGCTGTCCTACGCCGGTTCGCTTGCCGTCTCGGCACTTCCATCCCTGTGGCTCGTGGTGTCCATCGTGTTCGCGCTGCTGCTGGTCGTCATCGTGTTCGGTGCTGCGAAGCTCGGACTCGTCGAATCACCACTGGGCAACGACACCACCCCCGGCGCGGCCACACCGCGGGCCGGGGGCCGACACCGAGCGGAGAAACGATGACCGACACTTCCACCGTTGTGTTCGTCGCCCACACCGGACAGGTGTCCGGAGCGGAGAAGATGCTGCTCGCGCTGGTCGATCAAGCGTCGGAAACGGGACACACCGTCGTGGTGGCCAGCCCGGCCGGCGCATTGGCAGAGGCCCTACCCGACAGCGTTCGTCACGTGCCGATCCCGGAACTGGGACTGGGCGGCCAACGCGGCGCAGCGCGGGTGATGGCGGCCGGCCAGATGCTCGCCCGCTGGTGGTCGGCGGGAAGAACCCTGCGCCCCCTGGTGCGAGGAGCAGGGACTGCGACCGTCGTCAATTCCCTCTTCGCTCTGCCGGCAACGCGCATCGCACGCCCACCTCGTGGTGCGTCGTGGCTTGTTCACGACGTGATGGCAAGCGGGCGACAGCGCGCAGTGACGAGGCTCGGCCGAGGTGTCGTACGCAGAGCAGTGGCGTGTACCGACGCGGCCGCTGCTCCGGTGCGCGCTGCCGGTATCGACGTCGAACTCGTCCCGTACGGCGTGCCCTGGCCCGTCGAGGATTTCGGCCGTAGCACTGTCCACACGCCGCCTGTCGTCGGAATGCTTGCGCTGCTGACCCCGTGGAAGGGACACCGGGTGCTCCTCGACGCGCTGGCGCTCACCCCCGGGGTGGATGTCGAACTCGCCGGCGGCAGTTTTCCCAGCGACGAGAGTTACGTCGCCGAACTGCACGAGCGGGCTAGCGAACCGGATCTGTCCGGCCGAGTCAGGTTTCTCGGCCACACGAAGCTCGACGATGCGCTTCGGCGATGGGACGTCGTGGTGTCCACGAGCGTTCTCCCGGAGGCCGGTCCGCTTGCCGTGTTGGAAGCGATGTCACACGGATTGCCCGTGATCGCAACCGATCACGGTGGGCCGACCGAATTTCTGCGCGACGGTGCAGGTGTTCTGGTTCCACCCGGCGACCCTGCGGCGTTGTCCCACGCGATCCAGGACGTGCTGGCGGACGGAGCGCGTCGCACCGCTCTGGGATCCTCCGCCCGCGCGAAAATCGTCGCCGAACACAACATCTCCATCACGATGCCCGCGTTGCTCGAGGCGCTGATCGGATGAGGCCACGGTCGGACGTCGATCTGCCACGGACTCACGAACCGGAGTCGGTCCGGTTCTCGCCGCTCGAAACCGCGTCACCGACTGCTTCCAGCTGTCCGAAAGAACTTCATTCCTGTTTCAAGGCAGCGATTTTCGCAACACCGGCACTCACGCGCCGTATCGGGCGTACCGAAGCACCGAGAGGCGGTTTGGGTATCATCACACCTGTCCGGTCTTCACGTTCGAGTGAAGGACTCTCTGCCCATGTAGGCGATCAAAGGAGCTTCGGTTGGCATCCGTGAACGATCCAGTGCACCGTAGCGACGTGCCGCCGCCGATCGACCTCGCCGGGCACATGAGAGAACTCGGCCGCGCTTTCCTTCCCGCGCTCGTCATCGGCTTGCTGGTGGGCGCTGCGGTGTTCTTCGCCCGAACCGAGTTGAGCGAGAAGCAGTATTCGGCATCGATCGTCACCGAGATCAAGCCCGCACAGGCATTGGTTCCCGGTGATGCGTTCATCGAGCAGATGCGAGCGCCCTTCATCGGGCTCGCGTCGGACAACGACGTGCTCGAGCAAGTGGTCTCGGAGGTGGACACCGACTGGACCGCGGGCACTCTCGCTTCCAACCTGGCACTCGAGCCCGGCACCTCGCCTGCTCTGCTGGTCTTCACCGTCACGGCGCCGTCGCCGGAGCTCGCCCTCGAGTTGGCCCAGTCGACGGTGTCTACTGTCGCGCAGGCGGCCAACGCCAACAGTGCTCGCGACACCCAGAGCCAGCTCGAACAGCTTCAGGCAGCGGTGGCCGCGGAAGAAGCACGGAACACCGCGCTTCCGGACGGGGATGCCAAGACTGCATCGAACGCCACTCTGAGCGATCTCCGAGGACAATTGGCGCAGGTACAGAGCGGCGGCGGCGATCAGCTCGTCGTATTGTCCACACCCGAACAGAGCGACACCCCGGTCTCCCCCAAGCCGTTCTCGGAGGCATCGGTTGCCGCGCTCGCCGCACTTGTCATCGCCGCAGAGCTGATCGTGTTGCTGCGCAGCAGAATCGGATCGAGGCCGACGCGGGCATGGGCCAGCCGAGTCGCCAAGAAGTACCGTGCCAGTTTCGATCCTCAGGGCGGAGATGCGCTGCCTCCGTCGGTGGTCGGCAGAATCGCTGCGCGTGAGCGCGGGGGGCCCCGCACATCGGGCTCGGCGCGGCATTCCGCGCCCGGACGTGACGGCTACGAGGCCGTCATCCTGATCGGCCAGGACGCCGAGTCCAACGCAGGCAGCACCACCCCGATCGCCGGATACGCCGTCGCCACAGCGGTCCCACCCCAGGACGGACGTGCGTTCATCGAGGGAGGTCTGGCCAGCGAGTGGTGGACGGTCGTCGATGTCGCAGACGTCGAGAGCGCCGTCGTGATCCTCTCGAAGGGCGGCAAGGATCGGAAAGCCGCCGAGCACGCCCTTCGTCGCCTGCACGAGTTCGGCGTACCCACGTATCTCGTGCTGCAACAAGCCAGTAGCACACGACGCAAGAAGTCTGCCGAGCCACAGAATGCGGAGGCCCCGAGCGATGACCACTGACCGGGTTGCAATCGTCCACGAGCGACTGACCGAGATCGCAGGGTCGGAACACGTCATCGAACAGCTTGCGCTGCAGTGGCCCGAGTCCCAGGTGTATGCCGCGGTGGCACGTGCACAGGGCATTCCGAAGGACCTGCCGCGGCCACCGAAGACGACGATCCTCAACACGGGATACAAGGCACTCGGCGAGCGCTCCTACGCCCCACTGCTCCCCCTGATGCCCACGGCGTTTCGGCACTTGAAACTCGGCGACATCGACGCTGCCATCGTCAGCCACCATGCGTTCGCCACGCAGGCGGTGTTCGCTACCGACGCACCCGTCGTTGCGTACGTGCACAGTCCGGCTCGATGGGCGTGGGATCCAGCGCTTCGTGCGGGCGAGGGCGGTGGCAAGGCAGGTGCCGCGATACTCACCGCCTTGTCCGCGGTCGCCCGCAAGTGCGAGATCGCTGCTGCTCCCAAGCTGCGTACGGTGGTGGCCAATTCTTCCGCGGTCGCCGATCGCATCTCCAACTGGTGGGGACGCGACGACGCGGTGGTCGTTCATCCCCCCGTCGACACCGAGGGATTCACCCCCGACGCGTCAGTCGAACGCGAGGATTTCTTTCTGCTGGCAGGGCGACTGGTGCCCTACAAACGGCCGGACATTGCGGTGAAGGCAGCCGCGGCCGCCAACATCAAACTGGTCGTTGCGGGTGACGGTCGAGCCATGAGCGCATGCCGTGAACTCGCTGGACCCAACACGACATTCCTCGGGCGTGTGTCGCACGAAGACCTGCTCGGGCTTCACCGACGCGCTCGTGGCCTGCTGATGCCCGGTGTGGAGGATTTCGGAATCGTGCCGGTGGAGACGATGGCAACCGGAACTCCGGTGATCGCACTCGGAGAAGGCGGCGCGCTCGACACCGTCGTACCCGGGGTGTCCGGCCAACTCGTCGCATCGGGTTCCGACGACGAAGTGGTCGACGGCTTCGCCTCCGCGATGTCGTCGTTCGATCCGTCGGCGTTCGACCGCAACGAGATCCGCGCTTGGGCGGAGGGTTTCTCCCGGGCCAACTTCCGAGCCAGGATGCAGGGGGTTCTCGATGACATCGTCTGACCGCACGACAACGTATCGATCCACCGCGATGGATCGCGTGTTTGCCGAAGCCCGCACCATTGCCGTCGTCGGCCCGTGCGTGAGCTTGGACGAGGACGCCATCCGCAAGGCCCTGACAGTAGCGGAGCAGAGCACGTCGACTCCTCGGCTCGCAGTGGAGCCGGACACTCACAACGTCGAGTGGCGCTACCGTCGGAATTTGGGCGAGCGGACCCCGATCGTTCACCTGCCCGCCGAGGACAGTCGCGACCTCGGCCATCTGATGGGCGTGATCCGGCGTCGCCCCGGCGTGCGGGAGCCGCTGGAGGTGGTCATCGCCGGTGACTACATCGCCGTGGACTATTCGCACGGCGTCGGTGACGGTCAGATGGGTGTGCTGCTGCTCGCCACCCTCGGCGGAAACATCGACTTCGACCGCGCCCCGGCTCTCGCCAAGGGACTGCCGAGCAACACCACGTGGACGGCGCTTCGCCACCATTACTTGTCACGTCCCGCGGCACTGCGCGATTTCTGGCGTTTGCGCAAGCAGAACAAGAAGCCGCCTCGCCTGGTAGCGGGTGCCACCAAGCGCATCGAGGACTGGGAAGCCGGTAAGACGTCGCGAGCCGATTTCATGGCCCCCGATCGTGTTGCGCAGCTGAAGAAGTGGGCGTCCAGTCAACCCGGAAAGGCCACGACCGCGTCGGTCACCATTGCGTTGTGGATTGCCGCGCTGGAGGCAGAGGGCGTCACCGTCGACGAGTCGGTGATGATTCTCTTCAACAGTCGTCGTTACCTGCCACCGAAGCTGCAGGACGGCCACGGCAACTTCGCCGTCGGTATCCCTGTCCGGATTCCCCCGTCGCCGAGCGCCGCCGACATCGCCGCACTGATGCGTCAGGTGATCGAATCGGGTTGGCCCATAGCCATTCTGGGGATGTCGCAGATCAAAGCCGCTCTGAAGCGCTCGGCACCGACAGCTCCCGCGCCGACCGAGTCGTCGATCGAGGTGAACGACCGCGTCCGCCTTGCAGTCAGCGATCTCGGCAAACTGACGATGTTCGACGACGGGCTGTGGATCCGTGACGAGCGGCCCCCGCGCCTGGCCGCGTTCTTGGAGCCGGACGGGCCCGACGGCGCCACACTGCTGGTGTCGGAGATCGACAACGGGCGCACGTTCACTGCGTCGTTCTGCGACAAGATGATCGACCCCGCCGTGATCGAATCCGCTCTGCGCCGGATGTGCGACGACCCCGTCGGGACCCTTCAGGCCGAACCGAAGTGATGACCGATGATCCGTGGAGCGCTCCGAGCACGAGGAATCGCTGCGGCACTCGTCGGCGTCCTTGCACTGGCGGGGTGTTCGAGTTCGTCCGGTGACGCAGCGAACGTCGACGCCGCGGCGACCGACGGGTCACCAGGCCGGCTGCTGGCCGAGCCGGTCGAGTTCCCGGGGTATCCCGCGCTGGCGGACCTCACCGGCACGTCGGTGTCGGTGCGCTATGCCTCGACGTCCGGTATCGACGGCTCCCCCACCGAAGTCACCGGAGTGGTGTTCGCGCCCAAGGGAACTCCGCCCGAGGGAGGGTGGCCGATAGCGTCGATCGGCCACGCGACGACCGGGGTGAACAGTCGATGCGCCCCGTCGACCCGCATCGGCCTGCTGGGCAGCCTCACGACGATCATTCCGTTCTTGTCCAACGGTTATGCCGTCACGATGACCGACTACCAGGGCCTCGGCACCTCGGAGGTGCACCCGTACCTGGAGCCGACGACGGCCGGATACAACATCATCGACGCGGTGCGCGCGGCGCGGGAGGTGCTGCCGGAGAGCTCCACCGACTGGGTGGGGTACGGGGTGTCCCAGGGAGGGCAGGCCGTGTGGTCGGCCAACGAACTGTCCGACGACTACGGCGAGGGCCTCCAATTGCTCGGCACGGTGAGCATGTCCCCCGCCACCGACCTGACCGGGTTGGTCGACGAGATGCAGAACGGCACCTTGACCACCGCCCAGATCGCCGCTCTGCCGTCCATCCTGAGCGGTATCGCGGCCAAACATCCCGAACTCGAGACGAGCGACTACCTGCACGGGGTGCTCGAACGCCGAAGCGACGCATTTCTCACGTGCGTCGGCGAGAATTCTGCCCTGCAGTCCACCCTGGCCGACTCTGTTGTTCCCGCCGACTACGCTCCGGTGTCCCCGCAGTCAGCGGACCGGTTACGAACGTGGCTCGCCGAGTACAGCATTCCGAAAGGACCGGCACCCCAGCCGATGTTCGTCGGTTACGGTGACCAGGATCAGCTCGTGGCACCGCAGTGGACGATCGATGCCGTCCGCCGGGGATGCGCCATGGGCGATGTCATCGACCTGCAGGTTGCAGCCAACCAGGGCCACGGCATCCTGAATCTCGGTGCACTACCGGCGCAATGGCTCGACGGACGCGCTGCAGGCACGCCGCCGCCGAACAACTGCGGCGGTTGATGTCGCTACGCCTGGGGCTGCAACGGCAGCCCGAAGGCCAGTATGGCGGTGTCGTCAGACAGCCCTTCACCGAAGCCCAGCAACAATTCTCGGAGATCGTCGACGAAGTCGACGGGCGATGCGGGCGATCGCGAGGCGGCGAACTCCAGCAGTGCGCCCTCGTCGTCGTACCGTTTCCGCCCTACTCCGGTCCGAGCCTCGGTCAGGCCGTCCGTGTACAGCACGAGCGTGTCCCCCGGTAGCAGCTGCACGTGGACGGACAGGAAACGCGGTGCGGGGAGGATGCCGACCAGCTGGCCGCCGGTGGTGTCGAGATAACTCGCTGTGCCGTCCACTCGCAGCAGCAGAGCCGGCGGGTGCCCGCCGCTGGCCAGTTCGACGTCGAGCCGGCCGTCGCGCACGGTCAGGACGCCGAAGATCACGGTGCAGAATCTCGAATCTTCGTGCCCGAACTCTTGGAGCAGAAGCGAATTGAGGTTGTGCAACACCTCGACCGGGTCCTGTGCGTACACTGCCGCCGTGCGTAGCGAGTACCGCGTCGCGGACGTCACGACGGCCGCGTCGGGCCCCTTCCCACATACGTCTCCGAGGAAGAATCCCCAGCGGTCGCCGGACAGTGGGAACAGATCGTAGAAATCTCCCCCGACGTCGTCCTGCGACGCGAAGTGGTAGTACGCGGCGGAGTCGACGCCTGCGGGTGGCGACAGTGCAGGCGGCAGCAGTGAGCGTTGCAGTGTGCGTGCGAGCACCTCGACGCGCTCGCGCTCGCGCTCGGCACGCCGTCGTTCGGCTACCAGTTCGCGCTCGTATGCTCGCCGCTCCCCGGCGTCGAGAGCGGTGATCCGAACCAGAGCAGGCAGCCCGTCGGGTCCGCGTCCGACGTTCGCCGTCACGAACATCGGGTGGCGCTCGCCGTCCCGGGCAACGAGGTCGAGCGCGACGCTGTCCACCGTTCCTCGGGTGAACAGCAGGGGCACGAAATGCGTCTCGTAGTGAATCCGCCCTCCCGCCGTCAGCAACTCGGTGAAGCGCAGACCGAGCAGTTCCTCGCGCTCGAATCCGAGCCAGTTCGTCAGCGTGGAATTGACCTTGGCAATGCGGCCGTCCGGCCACGTCGAGAGGTAACCGCACGGAGCGTTCTCGTACAGATCCTCCGCGGATTCGACCAGGAGCGGATCGACGTCGCTCACGTGCGGCCGACGAAGGACAGTATCGCGGCGGCCGTCAAGTCGGGATGACTCACGTGCGGACAGTGTCCACTGGCGTTCAACGTGATCAGCTCACTGCCGACGATGTTGTCGTGGACGTAGCGGCCGACCTCTCGCGGCGCCAACGCGTCGTGCTCGCACTCGATGACGAGCGTGGGGGTCACGACGCGACCGAGGTCGGTGCGGTTGTCGGAGAGGAACGTCGCGCGGGCGAACGACCGGGCACAGGATGGATCCGTCCGACAGAACGTGTCGGTGAGTTCGGCCGCCAGTTCGGGACGATCGGGGTTGTCCATGATCATCGGTGCGATCGCTGCCGACCATCCGAGGTAGTTCGCATCGAGCGATTCGAGTAGTTCGTCGATGTCGCCTCGGGTGAAACCGCCCTGGTAGTCCTCGTCGTCGATGTAGCGCGGTGACGGCGTGACCAAGACCAGCTTGTCGAAGAGTTCCGGGCGCTCGGATGCGGCGAGCACCCCGATCATCGACGCGACGGAGTGGCCGACGTAGGTGACGGGCCCGAAATCCAGATCGACGAGAAGATCGACGACGTCCGCTGCGTATGCATCGAGGCCGGAGTAGTCCTCTTCGTTCCAAGCAGCCAGGTCCGATCCGCCCGCACCGACGTGGTCGAACAGCACGATGCGGCAGGTCGACGCCAACAGCGCGGTGACGCCGCGCCACAGATGCTGGTCGCATCCGAATCCATGTGCGAGCACGACGGTCGGGCCGTCGGGAACCCCGGTGACCCTCACGTTGTTCTTCACACGCACATCCATCGGCACAGTCTCTCACCTGCTGCTACGTTCGGACGATGGTACCCACGACACCGGAGTCGCAGCCGCCTTCTTCCTCGGGTCCGCGCGGCGCGATACTGACCGGGGACGGCTGGACCGTGACCGTCGCGTCGGTGGGCGCGGAGTTGGTGTCCGCACGAACACCGTCAGGGCGAGAACTGCTGTGGGACGCAGGTCCGCAGTGGCGTCGGCACGCTCCGATCCTGTTTCCGTGCATCGGCAGATCGCCCGCCGACTCGGTCACCGTGGACGGGGTGGTGTATCCGATGCCGCAGCACGGGTTCGCACGGGACATGGCATTCACGCTGGTCGACACGTCCGACGACACGGCCGAGTTCGAGCTCGTCTCCGACGATCGCACACGCCGGCACTACCCGTTCGATTTCGCGCTGCGGGTTCGCCACCGTGTGCGTGGCAGCGACCTGACGTCCGACTACACCATGGTCAACACTGGTTCGCGGTCCATGCCCGCGTCCTTCGGGCTGCACACGGCGTTTCTGTGGCCGACCGAACCGGGTGCACGCAACTCCAGCACCGTCGTGTTCGCCGAGGATCAGGCCGACCGCGTCCACCGCGTCGTCGACGGTGTCCCGATGCCCGAGTCCCAGCCGTCTCCGCTGGCGGGGCGAACTCTGACACTCACCGACACACTGTTCGACGCAGGTGCCGTGGTCTTCGAGCGGGTCTCGGGGACCGAGGTCCGGTACCGGTCCGAGGCCACGGGATCCCTGACGCTGACATGGGCCGGTTTCGAGCAATTCGCGGTGTGGTCTCCGCCGTCGGGCGCGGGTTTCGTGTGCCTGGAACCGTGGGCGGGTCTGCCCGCTCTGGAGACGACGGACGGAGAGTTGGGTAGCAGACCGGCAAGTCTGGCAATACCGCCCGGGCAGGATCGTGCGTTCTCCTGCACCGTGAAGGTGGACGCGGAACAACCACGCCAGAGGAACGGTTGAAGCGACAATGAAGAAGATAGGGTTTCTTTCCTTCGGCCATTGGACGCCGTCGCCGCAGTCGCAGACACGCTCGGCCTCCGACGTTCTGCTGCAATCCATCGATTTGGCGGTCGCCGCCGAGGAATTGGGAGCTGACGGCGCGTACTACCGCGTCCATCACTTCGCCAACCAACTTTCGTCGCCGTTTCCGCTGCTCGCAGCCATCGGAGCGAAGACGAGCACCATCGAGATCGGTACCGGCGTCATCGATATGCGGTACGAGAACCCCTTCTACATGACGGAGGACGCAGGGTCGGCGGACCTGATCTCCGGAGGGAGACTGCAGCTCGGCATCAGCCGCGGATCGCCCGAGCAGGTCATCGAGGGATACAAGCACTTCGGGTACTCCCCGAAGGATGGATCCGACCACGCCGAGATGGCGCGCGAACACACTCGCGTCTTCCTCGAGCTGCTGGAAGGCAAAGGGTTCGCCCAGCCGAACCCGCGTCCGATGTTCCCGAACCCCCCGGGGCTGCTACGCCTCGAGCCGCATTCGGCAGGGCTACGCGAGCGGATCTGGTGGGGTGCGGGCAACCGCGACACTGCCGAGTGGACGGCACGGCAGGGCATGAACCTGATGAGTTCGACGCTGCTCACCGAGGACACGGGCATTCCGTTCCATCAGCTGCAGGCCGAACAGATCGAACGGTTCCGCAAGACCTGGGCCGACGTCGGTCATTCGCACCAGCCACGAGTTTCCGTCAGCCGCAGCATCTTTCCCATCGTCAGCGATCTCGACCGGGCCTACTTCGGACGTCAGGCGGACGGCCAGGATCAGGTCGGATACATCGACGGCGGCATCGCACGTTTCGGCAAGTCGTACGCAGGCGAGCCCGATCAGCTGATCGAGGAACTGGCGGGCGACGAGGCCATCGCGGCCGCCGACACTGTGTTGATCACCGTCCCGAACCAGCTGGGCGTGGACTACTGCGCACACGTCATGGAGGCTCTGCTCCGCGACGTCGCTCCTGCTCTGGGCTGGCGCTGACCGACGATGTTTGAGCCCCGGCCGGACCGGTTACTCGCGTAATCGGCTGCGGGGGCCCGGGCATTCGTATGCCGCCGAAATGAGCCAATCAATTTGAAATACAATTGATTTCGGCTCATTTCGCGGTTTCCCGACACAGACGCGGGTGTTGGCGTTACGTTTCAGGTGTGGCAGAGCGGGGGGCCAAGCCCCAGGTATCTTTTGTGCGAAGAACAGCGCTTCGCGCGGTTCGAATGCTGTTCAATCCATTGAGACCGGACGACTATCTTGCGTTGATCAACCCGCTGTGGACGACGCGGGAACTGCGTGGGCAGGTCGTTCGGGTCGCGCCGGAGGGCTCGGAGGCGGTATCCGTCTTCATCCGCCCCGGCTTCGAATGGGCTGGTCACATACCCGGACAGTACGTCCGGCTCGGTGTCCTCATCGACGGGCGCTACCACTGGCGGGCGTACTCGTTGACGTCCGACCCGGACCCCGTCGACGGACTGGTCAGCGTCAGTCCCAAGCTCGTACCCGAGGGGACTGTGTCGCCGTACCTCGTCGGCACCATCCGCACGGGCGACATCGTCCGTCTCAGCGAGGTCGAGGGCGAGTTCACCCTTCCCGACCCGCTGCCGGACAAGATGGTCTTCATCAGCGCAGGCAGCGGCATCACACCGATCATCAGCATGCTACGCAGCCTCGACCACCACGACCAGGTCCGAGACATCGTCGTGGTTCACTCGGTTCACACCCGCGAGCAGCTCATGTTCGCGGACACCCTCGACGAGCTGGAGGCCAAGCACGACGGCCTCAGCGTGAAGCTGCGCATCACCAGCGACGAAGGACGCATGAAGGCGACCGAACTGGACGAGCTGGTTCCCGACTGGCGAGAACGTGACGCATTCTGCTCCGGCCCGGGTGAGCATCTGGACGATCTGAAGTCCTACTGGAAAGACCAGGGCGATTACGACAGATTTCACCACGAGAGTTTTCAACCGGTCATCGGGGGGAACGCGGAGGAAGGTGAAGGTGGCGTGGTCGCGTTCACCAACAGCCAGAAGAAGGTCGAATGCGACGGTGGAACGACCATTCTCGCGGCCGGTGAGGACGCCGGTCTCGACCTCACCTTCGGGTGCAGGATCGGCATCTGCCACACCTGCGTGGGAACTCTGAAATCCGGACGGATACGGGACCTTCGAAACGGGGACGTCTCCGAACCGACCGGCCAAGCGGTACGCATCTGCGTGAACACAGCGGAAGGCGACATCGAAATCGAGCTTTGACATCTTCTGGGAGGACATAGATGACGATCGACGACGCAACCAGGACCGACCCGAGCAGGACCGAACCGGTCAATCCTCTGGCGCATCTGAGCGACGAGACCATAGCCGAGCTCGCCAAGGAGTTCGACGCCATTCACGACGAGGTGTACGCGAGCCTCGGCGCCAAGGACCGCAAGTACATCACGTCCGTCATCGCAGCTCAACGGCAGTTGTTGGTTGCCGGCAGAGTTCTGCTTCTGGGCTCGACGAGCAAGCCCGCCTGGGTTGCAGGTACCGCGTGCCTCGGGATCGCGAAGATTCTCGAGAACATGGAAATCGGCCACAACGTCATGCACGGTCAGTGGGACTGGATGAACGATCCGGAGATCCACTCGTCGGTGTGGGACTGGGACACCGCGTCGACGGCGCAGTCGTGGAAGCACTCGCACAACTACGTCCACCACACGTATACGAACATTCGTGGCAAGGACAAGGATCTCGGGTACGAGATCATGCGCATCGACCCCAACCAGAAGTGGCACCCCGTTTATCTGGCTCAGCCGTTCTACAACGTGTTGCTGATGGCGTTCTTCGAATGGGGAGTCGCGCTTCACGATCTGGACATCGAAGCGATCCGCCGGGGCGAAAAGCCCGTGAAGGAACTGGTCCGCGATCTCAAAGGAATCGCAGGTAAAGCGCGTAGGCAGTTCGTCAAGGACTACGTGGGTTGGCCGACCATCAGTGCCGGCGCGTTCGCTCTGGCGCAGCTGGCGAGCGGCGGCCGTCTACGCGAGAGCAAGAAGTCGAGACTCGCCGCGAAACTGCGTGGCTCCAGTCGCTTCGGAAAGTCGAAGAGGACGACCGGTTTCCTCGATTCCCGATTCAGCGGCGTCGAGAGCACATTCCTGGCCACCCTTGCCGCGAACTTCACCGCCAACATCATCAGGAACGTGTGGTCGCACGGCATCATCTTCTGCGGTCACTTCCCGGATCAGGCCTACACCTTCAGCCAGGAGGAAGTGGAGAACGAGACACGGGGCGGTTGGTACGTCCGTCAGCTGGTCGGCGCAGCGAACATCGACGGCGGGCCGCTGTTCCACCTGATGAGCGGCAACTTGAGTTACCAGGTCGAGCACCATCTGTACCCGGACATGCCGAGCACCAGGTACTCCGAGGTGTCGCCCAAGATCAAGGACATCTGCGAGCGGTACCAGCTCCCGTACAACAGTGGTCCGCTCATCCAGCAATGGACCATGGTCCACCGCACCATCGCGCGTCTTGCGCTTCCCGGCGGGAAGGCTCGGCCCAAGCCCGGACCGTACCGCCCGGAGGAGGCATGGCGCCGCAAGTTCGACGACGCCCCCTCCGAAAGCGAGGCCGCGCGGTCACGAAGCCGCGTTCCGGCAGGCCATCCGGACGCAGGTCCGGAGCACTCGTCCGGAGGCGTCGACGTCGAACCGCCGCCCCGCGGCGACGACTGACGGTCTCGGTTCACAGCACACCACGTCGGGCGTTCTCGGTTCATGGAACCGAGGACGCCCGACGATTTTCGTGCTGGGTGTGCTCAGGCCTCGTGGCGTGCGTACAGGGCCCGGGCGGCGGCGTCGAACTCGGCGGCACTCATCCGGCTGTCGACGGCACGCTTGACCAGTTCGGCATGAGTCTCGCCCGCCAACCCCGTCAACGGCTGGTCCAGATCGAGGTTCGACGGGAACGCGTACCCTTCGGCCGACGCAGCGATGACGTTCTCCACGTCACGGGTGCGGCCGCTCTCGGTCCACTCGAGCAACGTCGGGTACAGAGCCGATCCGATGGCTTCACGATCGACGCTGTCCAGTGCGCGGCCGAACGCCGAGGAGACCTGCAGCAGATTCGCCATGCGGTAGATGTCCGTCGACGTGTTGTGACCTGCCGCATGAAACAGCGCCGGGTTGAAGAAGACGGCGTCGCCCTCCTCCAACGGAAGCTGAATGTAGTTCTCCGCGAAGTACTCCCGGAACTCGGGCAAGTTGAACGCGATATACCCGGCCTCGAACTTCTGCGAGTAGGGAAGGTACATCGTCGGGCCGCTCTCGATCGGCATGTCGCAGTGAGCAACTGCACCCTGGAGGGTGAGGGCGGGCGACAGACGATGCACGTGCGCGCGGAACTTCGCGGCGGTGTCCGTCGACATGAAACCGAGATGGTAGTCGCGGTGCGGGTTCTGAGCCGCACCACCGGGATTGACGACGTTGATCGCCGAGGTGACCTGATACATCGGGCCGAGCCATGCCTCGGAGACGAGAGCGAGAATGTCGTTGGAGTAGTAGCGGACGTAGAGCTCCGGCTGGACCAAGGCCAGCTTCTGCAACGCAGACCAGATCCTGTCGTTGGCGCCCGGCTTGGCGAAGTGATCGCCGCCGACGACGCCGGTTGCGTGCTGCTGCTCGATGATTCGCCGGTACTCCGCCGTCGTCTCCGCAAGCGCGTTCTCCGACGTGAACGCCTTCTTGAACACCACGATGCCCGGACCGTTCAGCAAAGCGTCGGCGAGCTCGTCCTGGATGTCCGAGCGGGCGTCCGCATCTGCGGCGTGTGCCGTCAGCGCGGCGGCGTCGTAGATCAGGACGTTCGACGCGACGTCGGCCGCATGGGGGTAGTCCGCCAGTTCGGTGGCCTGCGCGACGAGTTCACGGAATCGGTCGATGTTGCAGTCCGATTCGCTGAGCCTGTCGGTCCGCGGGGTCTGCCGGATGTCATTGGTCATGATGAGGTTCCTCGAAGTTCGGGGGATCGTTCCTGGATGCAAGCTTGCCAAGACAGATGTGGCCGATCAACGAAAAAAACCATCAAGATCCCCTCGAGCAACGGACGCGCTTCTCGAGGGGAATTTGATGGATCGGCCCGTTGATCGAGACCAGCGTTCCCGGGGACGATGAGCAGATGATCTCCGATGAGCCGGTGAAGTCCACGGACAATGCGACCCGAGTCCCCGCCGACATGATCGCCGCGTGCTGGACGTCCGCAGGAAACGTGCGTCCCGACGCCTCCCCCGCGCTGAGCCCGATTCCCATCACCGAACGCATCGCCGCCATCGCGTCCGCGGGTTTCGCCGGGATGGGCATCGTGGCGGCGGATCTGGCCGCGATCGAGGCCGGCGTCGGATTGCGCACTCTCCGAGCGATGTTGGACGATTCGCCGCTGAAGTTCGTCGAGATCGAATTGCTGGAGAAATGGTGGATTCCGCGAGGCGAGGACGGCAACACCTTCGCCGTCCGTGACTTGCTGTTCCGCGCATCCGACGTGCTCGGTCCGACTCACATCAAGATCGGCTCGGAGAACGCAGAACCTCGCGACCTCGCTCCGTACACCGAACCGCTGCTGGAACTCACCCGCCAGGCCGCAGAACACGGAACGCGGATCGCGCTCGAACCGATGCCGTTCTCGATCGTCTCGACCATCCCTGCCGGGGCCGATCTCGCCCGATCCACCGGTCACCCCGATTGCGGGATCATCGTCGACGCGTGGCACGTGTTTCGGGCGGGCACGACGTTGGACGAACTGCGCGACTCGCTGACGTCGGATGTCGTCTTCGGAATCGAACTGGACGACGCCGATGCAGAGGTGGTGGGTACGTTGCTGTCCGACACGATGGACAATCGTCGGCTCTGCGGCGACGGCACGTTCGATCTCACCGGACTGGTCGGGGTCCTGCGCGACATCGGTTACACCGGTACGTGGGGTACGGAGATCCTCTCGACCGAATTTCGTTCCACTGCCCTCGATCTCGCCCTGAAACGAGCGATCGACACCGCACGCGCCTTCGTCGAATAGTCAGAACATGTTGAACGGGGTGAGTACGCGAATCGCCGACGACTTGGCGGACACCGGCGCCAGCGCGCCTTGCGCGTGCATCAGCATTCGGCATGCTCGATTGGCGTCCGCACGGAGGTCGTGATCGAGCACGACGGTGATGCGATGCCGGTACAGCAGTTCACGGTTGTCGGCGTCCAGGTCGTGGGCTACGAACACCGAACAGCCGCGGCCGAGTTTGTCGAACGCACGCACGATCGCGGAGTTGCCGCCGCCGCACGAGTAGACGGCCACGATGTTCGGATTACGTTCCAGCGCATCGAGAACCAAAGTCTCGACGCGTGAATCGAGCCCGTCGTTCTCCGCGATCTCCACCACCGACCGCGGACGGTTGTCCTCGATTCCGGAGATCCGGCGCATGGCGCTTCTGAATCCGATCTCTCGTTCTTCCTCACCGCGGTAGGAGTTGCTGCTCAGGGTGATCAGCACGTCCCCGGGTGTCTCGCCGAGCATTTTGGTGACCAGGTACGCGGCCGTCTCCCCTGCTGCCCGATTGTCGATCCCGACGTAGCCGACCCGTCGGCTCCCTGGCACGTCGGTGACGTGGGTGACGACGGGTATTCCAGCTGCGACGACCCGGTCGATCGCGTCGACGATGTCCGGAACTGCGGGCGCCTTCACGATGACTCCGTGGGACGACCCGGCTGCGATCCGGTCCAGCCGCTCGACGAGCAAGTCGACGGATCCGTGCTCCTGGAGGTGAAATCGAGCTCGGACCGACGCAGGTTCGAGAGCCGGTAGCTCGGCCTCGATCGCGCGCTTGACTGCGCCCGAGAACCGATGGGGCGCGGACATGACCACGTCGAACATGAACTTGCGCCCCGCGACTCGCAGCTGAGCGCGCTGATTGTCGAGATCTGCGATCGCTTTCTCGACCGCATCCTTGGTCGATTCACGAACGCCTGGACGCTTGTTCAACACTCGATCGACGGTGGCTTCGCTGAGTTCGGCCTGCTGGGCTATCTCGCGCACCCGGTATCGGTGGGGCATGGGTGCTCCTGATGGGATTTCGGCATCCGTACGGCGCGAAGGTCCATCACCGTACCCGCAGAGAATATCAGCGGCCGTGAACCGATTTGCCTGAATTCAGCATCTCGCAGGCCCCGCGAACCAGGAGCCTGCCCGGGCGTGCCTCCATACGAAACGATGCCGTCCGCCAGCCATGAATGTGATTCACATCACACCCGCGTTTGCTTTGCCCCTCGGGAACCGACTGAGTATCTGCAATTTTCAATCACACATAGAAGAGGTGCTCGGATGAGCTTCATCGACAAGGCCAAGAACGCAGCAGAAGACGCATTGGGCAAGGCCAAGGAGGTCGTGGGTGACGCGACGAACAACAAGGATCTCGAGGCAGAAGGCAAGAAGGACCAGGGATCCGCAGGCGTGAAGAAGGTCGGCGAGAACATCAAGGACACGTTCAAGTAGACCTGCCCTCGACAATCCAGGCCCCGGCAGGGTCCAAGGCAGCACCTGGACCCTGCGGCGCCCGGATTCCCAGCACGACAAGTCCGCCGAGTTCATTCAGCCCAGCTACATCTCAGCCCCGAGGAATCACCATGACCACCACCGACTCCACCTCCGTACGCCCCGCACCACGCCGCCGCGGAGGTATCACCTCCAAGCTCGCGCTGATAGTCGCCCTGCTCCTGGCCGTCGCGCTCGTCGTCTTCGTGCTGCAGAACACGGTGCACACGCAGATCAACTTCATCGGGTGGAACTTCGACCTCGCTCAGGGCGTGTCACTGTTGGGCGCCGCTGCAGTCGGCGCCGTCATCACCCTCGCGGTGGTTGCGGCACTCCGGCTTCGACGCGCGGTGCGTTGACCGATGCTTCCACTTCTGGCTCGAAAGTACTTGTACCGGTACCTGTTCGTCGCGATCGCACTTCCGATTCTCGCGCGAATCCTGATGCTGGCCGGTCTGGCCATCGAGAAGCGCTCCGGCAAGCCGAACATGATCTCCAAGGTGTTGACTAAAAGCGGGCGGTTCGCCGAGCGCCGAGCGGATAAGGCCTCCGGTAAGCACGCCGCATGACGACGTAGGCAGACACTCGTGTCGACGGCGATCGAAGTCGAACGTCGGGAACAATCGGTGACAGGCGATGGTTCTCTTCCTCATGGCTCCGATCACCGTCGACATCTGGTCCGATATCGCCTGCCCGTGGTGCTACATAGGTAAGCGCCGCTTCGAAGAAGGTCTCGCGGCTTCCGGCCAGGGCGGAAACGTCCACATCGTGTACCACAGCTTCGAGCTTGCACCGGACACCCCGGTGGACTTCGATGGCTCCGAGGTCGACTTCCTGTCGGGACACAAGGGAATCCCCGCCGATCAGGTTCAGCAGATGCTTGCGCACGTCGGAAGCATCGCCGCGTCCGTCGGGCTGGACTACGACTTCGACGCGCTACAGCACACCAAGACGCTGAAAGCGCACGAACTCCTTCATCATGCCAAAGCACACGACAAGCAGCTCGAGCTTGCCGAGCGCCTCTTCCTGGCCTATTTCACCGAGGGCAGGCACGTCGGACGGATATCCGATCTGGCCGACCTCGCCTCCGATATCGGACTCGACAGGGCGGACGCCGAAGCGGCACTGACGGAGGGCAGGTATTCGGATGCTGTCGCATCCGACATCGACCAAGCCCGCACCTTCGGTATCACCGGTGTCCCCTTCTTCGTGATCAACGGCAAGTACGGGGTCTCGGGTGCACAGGAACCCAGCGCGTTCGCTGACGTCCTGCGCACAGTCGCTGCAGAAACTACAGCCGACACCGCCGCGGCCGATGTCTGACCAGACGCCTGGGGACGGTCCGGGCATTCCGTTCCGGATGGTCGGTGAACCCGCCGAGGCATGCGCGGGCGGCGTGTGCGCGTGGCCCCCGGCCGATAAAGAAGCGCTCAACGACGCCCCCGATTCCACCAGCCATTTCGCTCGCGCGGCCGACCCGACGTAGACGAACCGGTGCTGCACCGCGTGGTGACTCGAGCGAGATCCCGTGGTCACTAGACTGACGGCCGTGTCCAGTATCGATCAGCCCCACTCGGATCGACCGTGGGCCGAGCCGTCCAGAACCGGCCGCCGCCAGCAGGACCGCAGCCGGGAGACCCAGGGCAAAATCCTGAGTGCCGCAGTCACCGTGCTGATCGAGCAGGGATATTCGGGGGCGTCGACTCTGCGGATCCAGCAGCAGGCCGGGGTGTCTCGCGGCCGATTGCTGCATCACTTTCCCTCGCGCGAGAAGTTGCTCAGTGCCGCAGTCCACCACTTGGCGCTCGAGCGCATCCGTGGTCTGCACATCAGCTCGGACATTCCACAGGAACCGAAAGCGCGGATCCGGGCAGCCATCGACGCGATGTGGTCGAACTACAGCCAGCCCTACTTCTGGGCATCGAACGAGCTGTGGAATGCCGCGCGCACCAATGACGAGTTGCGAGCCGAACTCCGGCCCGTGGAACAGCGAATGGGTCAGGTCATCCGTGATCGGACCGACGCTCTCTTCGGTTCGGAGTGCACGACCCGACCTGGCTACAAGCAGATGAGGGAACTTCTGCTGACAAGCATGCGCGGCACCGCCATGACCTACACGTTCGATCCGCACGATCCGACGACCGATCGCCACCTCAGCCAGTGGTACTCACACGCGGAAAGCGTTCTACTGCACTAGAAATGCACGTAGGCGAAGCGCCCGAAGCACGCCCGACCATGGATGCCTCTTGCCGCACGCTCACCGGTGAGAGCGTCGGTGCGTCGCACTCGGACCGTGGTCCACCGGGCATCCCGTGGGAAACGTCCCGAGTTCGGAGATCCGGTACCCAGAAGGATAGGAACGGACCGCCTTCTGATCACGGGCGCGGTATGCCGTCGTACGCGGAGGAAGGAGACGGACCACCCGTGCGCGCACCTTCACCATGGCTTCGGCAAGCGACCGTTCGAGCTTCGTCGGCTCCGGGTAATGGAAGGCGTCGAGCAGAGGCTTGTCCATCAGCGCGTATGCCATTCGCCGAAAAACCTTCTTCGGCAAGAATTTGTACGGCGCGAACGTGGACATGAGGTCGAGGGTGGCGTCGGCGACGGCGGTGCTGCCCACGTCGTAGGCGAAGTGCTGCTCCTCGTACTCGTCCATGTAACAGGCGAACTGGTCGTAGGTCTCGGGGATCTCCCTGATTCCCATGTGCCGCCCCAGAGTGCGGTAGTACATGACCATCGCGTCGCGCTCACTCACTCCGACCGGACGCCATCCGAACTTGTCGAGCCAGCGGACCGGCACGACCACGAACGTCGCGAGAACGTACAGAAAATCTTCGTTGGAGATGTCGTACGCACCGTGCATTCGATTCATCCGACGGATCGCCGTGCGGCCGTCGACGCTCCCGAACCCCGACTCGACGACCTGGTCGAGGATCAGATTGGTGTCGTCGTAGCGCTGCTGTACACGTTCGGTGAACTCGCCCGTCGCGGCCAGCAGGCTTCCGACGGTCGGGACTGCGTAGGTGCGGAACAACGCAAAGCTGAGGGCCTGAACCGTGTCCCACGGGAACTCGTAGGAGTAGTGCAGGCGGTATATCTCTTCGTAATCGGTAGTCGGGTCCAGAGACTCGATTCTCGTGGTCCACGGATCGTGAAACATGCGCACTCCGATGCAGTCACAGTGACCTCACTCGCTCACTGGTGAATGTAAGGGTTCACGCTTAATCAGTCAACAGTGACCGTTTATAGGCTCGGTCGACCCTGTGGCGCGCACGACAAAGCCGAGAACCAGGACATCCCCGACCCGGTTCTCGGCACAAAAACCGGCTAGCGCCCGATGCAGCCTTGAAGCGTCGTGAAGCTACCCGCGAGACTGAGACCGGTGCACACTGCACCTGTCGGCGTCAGCGTGACAGTTCCGCCAGGACCTGCCACCGCAATCGACAACCCCGGCCCCACCCCTTCGTTCACGGCCGAACTGCCCGGCCCGAACGAGATCGCTGCCGGGCCCGCACCGGCGGTGGCGTCGGACACCGCGGTGCCGCCGTTCAGACCGAGGGCGAGCGCTGCCGCCTGCTCGAGCGCCGCGGCAGAACCCCAGCCCTCGAATCCGTATCCCGCGGCCGCACTGGATCCGTCGGCGACGCTGTCGCACCTCGACTGGCCTTCCACCGATGCTTCCGGCGCTCCGCCGGGGGCCGTGGTACATCCGACGGGCGCAGCCGAGGCGGCGGCGGGAGCGAGAAAGGACATGCCTGCGGCCAGGCCGAGAGTTGCTGCACCACCGAAGAGCTTCGTGAACGTTCTCATCTTGACGCCTTCCTTGGAACGACTTGGAGATCGATTACCAGCCTCACGCTGCTCTGTGGACAGCACGACCGTCGATCGCGAATATCTCGAATCAGCATCGACCTGATCACGCCAAGGTAACACCGCTCTTCTGCCGGCGAGCCGGGAACGTCGAACACGCAGTGGGTCGGCCACGGTTGATCGGCTACCGCGCGGGTACACGATTCTCATGAGCGCACCAGCGCACGCCGCTGTATCACCCACCTTGCCCACACCGGACGGCGAATTGTCCGCGTCCATCGTCGACTATCTGTCCGGTGCGACCGCGTCGGTTGCCACCGTCCCCGACGTCGATCCCGTGGGCCGCGACGCCCAATTAGCGCTGTCCATCTGCTACGAACTTCACTATCGCGGATTTCATGACGTAGACGACGAATTCGAGTGGGACCCCGAGATTCTGACGTTTCGTAGGTCGATCGAACAGCCGTTCTTGGCGCACGTGCGCGATGCTGTCGAGGACGGCGACGACGCAGTTGCGGAAATGGACGCTCTGTCCGTCGAACCACGGAGCGGCAGCGGTCCGTCCTGGTTTCTGCGGGACGACGGAACCTGGGACCACATGCGCGAGTACTTCACGCACCGGTCCCTCTACCACCTGAAGGAAGCCGATCCGCACGCCTGGGCCATACCTCGGTTGATCGGGCAGGCGAAGGCGTCGTACGTCGCGGTCGAGTTCGACGAATACGGTGGTGGCCGCGGCGATCACGTCCACCAACAAATGTGGAGCGCGTTGATGGACGCAGCCGGGCTCGACTCGTCGTACCTGGGTTATCTGGACCGCGTACCTGCACAGACTTTGGTCTGGGTGAATCTGATGTCCTTGTTCGGCCTGCACCGGAGTCTGCGCGGAGCGACGGTCGGTCACTTGGCGGCAACGGAGATCACGTCGTCACCGGGTTCCCGACGGTTCGTCGACGGTCTGCGCAGACTCGGGGCGCCAGATGCGTGCGTGGCTTTCTACGCCGAACACGTCGAAGCCGACGCGGTTCACGAGCAGGTACTGCGCCACGATGTCGTCGGGGATCTTTTGCGCCGAGAGCCCGAACTGGAACGCGACGTGGTCTTCGGGATGCGCGCTCTGGCCTACGTCGAGGATGCTCTTGCCGATCACATCATGGCTGCGTGGCAGAAGAGCGAGTCGTCACTGATGCAGCGGTGACGTGACTACAGCGGTGACGTGACTACAGCAATGACGCGACTACGGCAGGTGACGCGACGTCATGCGGGCCGTTGCTTGCGTCGATGGCTCGTGTCGCACAGCGGATAGGTCTTGCTGCGCTTGCATGTACAAAGTGCGACCGCGAACCGGTCGGACGTAGTGTGGGTTCCGTCGTCCGTCTCGATGTCCACGGGACCGGACACGATGATCGGTCCGTTGGTGACGATCCGGATCGACGTTCGCCCGCCGTCATTGCTTGTCGGCACGGATGACCACCAATCGTTCCGTACGTTGACCGGTGCGCGCGATGCCCACGTTCTCGAGCCACTCCGCACGCGAGGACATAACCGGCCCGTAGCCGATCGTACGTGAATCGACGATCGCCGCGGACATACCTCTCGCCGTCAACATCGACAACGTGAGCTGTGGATCTGCGAACTCGGATTGGACCGCCAGCAGCGTCCCACCTGGCGACAACATGTCGAATACGTTGTTGCACAAGGTATCGAGTACGAGTCGGCCGGTGGGGCCCGCGTCCCAGGCCCGGGCCGGGCCGAGCTCGACGGGCACGTTGTCCGACGGCACGTACGGCGGATTGCACACCACCACGTCGAACGGCCCCGCGCGTCGGGCATCGTCGAACGATCCCAATCGCACGTTCACATCCAACTCGGCATTGCGCGCGTTCTTCTGGGCACACGACGCGGCGACGGGATCGATGTCGAACGCGTGCACGCGTCGAGCCCCCGACCGTGCGGCATGAACGGCGAGAACCCCCGAACCGGTGCACATGTCCACGACACGAGCACCGACGGCAATTCCCGACGCCGTGAGCGCCTCCGCCAGCAGCCACGAATCCTCCTGCGGTCGATACACACCCGGATCGACCGCCACGTCGAAGAACTTCTGCATATCGTGACCGGCACGGACTGCCGTCGAGTTCGCCATGGAGGTAGGTATGCCGCCTGGCGAAAGACCCAAACCTCGAGGATCCTCGCCACCCGAACCATGCGTCGTTCTCGCTCTCGGCTGACGTTTGAGTTGGCAGGTTCGGGGAATCCGTCCCGAAGCAGCGAGGGTCTTCGGTTGAGCGTGCAGCCGACAACTCTTCATTTTTCAGTCGAAATTTTCGTCCTGTCGATGCCGGTCGTGCCCGGAGCACTTGTATCCGGCCGTGATTCGCCTCCGTCGCGGCATACGCAGGCGTCGGGACGCGAGAACAGGTGATTGCCGTGATGGATCGTGACCGATACCGAGCGGAGTGGTCAACCCTGCACGGGGGTCTCGACGCGTCGTCTTCGCGTCTGATCGACGGCTGGCTCGGGATCATGTACCTCTGCGCTGCCCCCTTCGTGCGACGCCGTGTCTCCCCGACAACCGTGACGATCCTGGCGCTGGTCTGTGCGGCGATCGCGGTGGCGGCGAGTGGATTCGGCCGCTGGGGCGCACTGGCGGCAATGGTGTTGATTCTGATGTCGACCCTGCTGGACGGGGTCGACGGCGCGGTGGCCGTCATGTCCGACCGCGCATCCGCGTGGGGGTCGGTCCTCGATTCCACCGCTGATCGCGTCAGCGATCTGTGTTTCTACGCGTGTGCCGCCGTGGTGGGTGTGCCGCTGCCGCTGATCGCGACGATGGCAGTCTCGACGCTCGTCCACGAATCCGTTCGCGCCCGGGCGGCCGCAGTCGGCATGCCGGAGGCGGGCGTGCTCACCGTGTGGGAACGACCGTCTCGCGCTGTCACCGTGTTGCTGATACTCGGCGCGAACATGCTCTTCCCCGATCAGACGTGGACCTCCACCGCCGGCGGAGCCGTCGGAGCCGGATTGGCGCTCATCGGGCTGGTCCAACTCCTGGTGGTGGTGCATCGTCGGCTCGCGGTCCCTGCGCAACAACCTGCGCGGTCGCCTGGGTAAACGTCCAACCCGTGATGAGCAGGACATGGAGCACCCACATCCACAGACCGATCGCGATCGCGGCTCCCACAGAGGTCAGGCCTCCGAACGGCGCGCCGAGCGACACCGGAATCGCCAGAAACAGAACGAAGCCCTGAACGAAGCCTGCGATGAACGACGCTGTGACCGCGGCACACCACCAGACGACGGCAAACGGAATGTCCTCTGCCGCAACTATCGAATACGCACCCGCGACCAGGACGCCGAGCACGAGCCACACGATGACGAAGCCCAACCACACGCGTAGCACCAGGGCCGCTACTCCCCCGCCCGTCGTAGCATCGGCGAGCCATTCTGCCGACGCCAGTACGCCCAGAAGCAGAAGCGGCGCGACCACCGCCACCGGTACCAGGGCAAGCCGGCCTCGCCAACCGTCTAAGGATGTAGGGCGAGGTCGCCTCCGCGAGGTCAGGGCTCGGCGCAGGCCCTCGCCGTAGAACGTGGCAGGGAAGATCGCCAGTACACAGTGCAGCAGACTCAACTCGGCTCCCGCCGAAACCAGCTGCAGCACAACGCTCCGGGCCCCGAGCGCGTCGGGTAGCAACGATGCGACGTCGTCGCCTCGCGCTTCGACCCACGACGCCGACGTGACCAGAGCACAAGCTCGCAACGACAACAGCAGCAATGGCACCACCGCGATGGCGCCGTAGAACGTCAGCGTGGCGGCCAGAGCGCTCGAGTCTCGTGTAGCCGAGATTTCCTTGTATCGCGCGACCGTCGCCGACGCGCGTCGCCTGACGGATCCGAGGTTCCGAGTGCTGGGCAATATGTTCATGATCTGTTGCCAATTCCCCGCGGACCCGCCGATCAACCCCGACCCGGGTTTTCGCGCGACCTACCTGGGTATGCCTCACACAATGACATTCGACGGTACTCCCGCGCCCACTGCCTTTTCTGCGCCTCGTCATGGGCCGGAGGTGACCGACACCTTCGATGTTCTGATCATCGGAGGCGGCAACGCCGGAGTCAGCACTGCCGCTCGTCTGCTGCGAGAACACGTGACGGACAACGTTGCCATCATCGAGCCACAGCAGGTACACACGTACCGGCCGATGCTGTCCTACGTCGGATCCGGCCAGGCCCGCCTGGCCGACGCGCAGAAGACGCAGCGGTCGGTGACTCCCGATGGATGCAGGTGGATCGAGGACTCGGTGGTCTCGATCGACGCTGAGTCTCGAACGGTGCGCACCAGCTCGGGCCGCGAGTACAAGTACACAGACCTGATCATCGCGGCTGGTCTCGTGCCTGACCTGGACGAGCTTCCCAACGTGTTCGACGCCCTCGAGACTCCCGCTGTCGCCAGCAACTATCTCGATCGTGCGGAGAAGACTGCGACGCTCATCGACTCGATTGCTCTGCCCGGGCGGGCTGTGTTCACGCTCCCACGGCCACCGGTCAGCTGCAGCGGCACAACATTGAAGCCACTGTTCCTCGCCGCGTCGCAGTGGCAACGCGACGGCCGGCTGCCGAGAATCGACATCACACTCGTCGTCGACCGCTCGTATCTGGTCGGTGTTCCTGCCTTGGACGACATTCTGCGCCGTAGGCTCGACGAACTGGGTGTGCGAGTCCTGTTCGACACCAGCATTTCCGGGATCGAGGCGGACCACCAGCGCCTGCACATTCACGGCGGTGGCACCCGGAACCGGATCGACTACGACTTCCTCCACCTCGTCCCGCGGTTTCGCGGGCCCAGCTGGCTGGCGGACCTGGCCGATGACACACCTGCCCATCTCGTCGACATCGATCCGATGACCTTCAGGCACGTCCGCCACGACTCCATCTGGTCGCTCGGTGACATCGCGGCAACCGGCACCGACCCGTCGGGCGGAGCTCTGCGCAAGCAAGCTGCGACGCTCGTCGACAACATCGCGGCGGCCCGGAATTCACAGCCGTTGGCGACTTACGACGGTTACACCGTTGCACCTGTGGCGGTCGATTCGCATACCCTGATCGCCGGGGAGTTCGACCGAGATTTCGTGGTCTCGTCCTCCCTTCCGAGTTTCCTCGATCCGCTCAAACCGCGTAGGTCGGCATTCCTGTTCGACCGCTACGCCCTGCCGCAGGCCTACTGGCGCAGGATTCTCCGCGGACGTCTGTGACCGGTGCCGGCTGATCGTACGAGCCACGCGGTTTGGATGACCTTGTTTGTGGACACCCACACCACATGACCGCTGAGCTCTACACCGCCGTAGTCACCGCGACCGAGGCGGGCGTGACGTCCGACGACGGATTTCTGTCACTCGACGTCCACGAGCCCGAGAAGCTCGGCGGGCCAGGAGAAACCACCAACCCCGAACAGTTGATGGCCGCAGCCTTGGCCAGCTGTCTCGTGCAATCCCTGCGCATCGCCGTCGGAACGGTCGAGGGAAGCATGGACTCCGTCGCCGTCGAAGGCACAGTTGTTCTCACCGACTCCGACAGTTCTGGATACGACGCCAGGTTCTCGTTGAAAGTCCAGCTACCCGACGTCGAGGATCCCGATGCCGTACTTGCACAAGCTGTCTCGATCTGTCCATTTTTGAAGGTCATCGAGTCCGTCGACGTGAGTCTGGGCTGATTCGTTCTCGCCTCTCCCGACACGTCGTCGGGTAGCCCCCCGCCTCCGCGGACTCTGTGGGAAAGTATTCCCACCGACGACCGCGAGGGGAACCCGTGACACAGAACCATTCTGGACTGCACCGTCAACGGGTGCCAGCCGAGCACCGTGTGCTCGGCCTGGACCGAAGAACGCTCCCGCCAGCCCTTTTCGTCATCGCGGTCTTTCTGGTTCTCACCGTCGCTGTACCGCGCGTCGATGCGGCCATCGGCTGGAACGATCCCGTGCGTGCCGGTCAACAACTAGCGCTCACGGACACGATTGCCTTCACGCCGAGGACAGGCTGGGAGGTCGAGACCGGGTTTCGTGTGGGCGAAGAGGACCGGAGATCCGGCGACGCCACCGTATCCGGGGACGGCGTCACGTTTCAGGTGACGGCGGACTCGTTCGACGGGACACCGGACGATTTGGTGGACCAAGTGGAAAAGGTCACCTCGCGCACCACCGACCCGTCGTTCCGCGTCGACGGAGACCGGGCCACTCTGACCACAGCGGCGGGGCGAACCGGTGTCGTGCAGGCCTACAGCAGCGTCCGCGGAGACGGACTGGTCGCAGCGTTCGTTGTCGACGGCACCGGCCTGAAGATCACGGCCTACGGTCCGCCCACTCAGATGACCGCGGCGGCAACCGATATCAAGGACATGATCTCCAGCATCCAGACCGTCGACGGGAGCAACCGATGAGTGACGCCGTGACAGACACCGCGTCGTCCGAGGCCGAGCACCGTCGGCAGGAGGCGCTCGAGGTCTCCGGGTGGGGTGAACGCTTCGAATTCGTGCAACCCCACAACCTGTCGTTCTGGGTGTACATCGCGCTCACTGCAGTCGGAGCGTTTCAGGCTTGGGCGTTCTTCGCACCGGGAGCCGGGTTCTACGCCGAGGGATTCGCCGTGTCCGCGGTGCTGTGCACTCTGTGCGGACTCGCATGGTTCGCGTGGTTCCGTCACATCGACCGGTGGGAACGGCAGCCAGGCCGACTGGTCGCGGCAGCACTGCTGTGGGGCGCAATCCCCGCCACCTTCGCGTTCGCGATGACGGTCAATACTGCGATGCTCAGCATCTACCCGAAGCTGTTCGGCCAAGCGTGGAGCGCGAATTGGGCTGCAGGCGCGACTGCACCGATCACCGAGGAAGCGGCCAAGCTCTGCGGATTCATCCTGCTGATGAGCCTTGCCCCGCGGCTGATCCGAACGGCCAACGACGGTCTCATTCTGGGCGCCTTCATCGGACTCGGATTCGCAATGTTCGAGGACTTCCTCTACGCAGCCAACGCCACTGCCCGGACGTTCGGAACCGACCCGGTCGGAAATGCCGTCCACATGTCGCTCACGCGGATAGCCGTCAGTTTCGTCTCGCACCCTCTCTTCAGTGCGCTGGTGTGCGCAGGCGCGGTGTACCTCATCGGTACGAAAGCACAGGCACGCAAGGTCGGGCGTGGTCTTGCTTTCGTTGCGGCGGGAGTGTTTCTGCACTTCACCTGGGACGACGCCACCGGGCTCGGCGGAGGTAATCCTCTTCTGTTGTTCGGCGTCATGTGCGCCTCCGTCGTCATCGCATTCACGGTGCTGACGATCGCGTTCCGCAGAGCAGCACCACGCGAGTACCAATTCGTCCGCGACATTCTGGCTCCCGAGGTCGATGCAGGATTCCTCACCGACGCCGAGGTGGACGGCGTTCTCGACAGAAAGGCCAGAAAGGCATTCCGCGCGTCGTCGCCCAATCGGCGGGCCCGGAAAGCGCGTAAGCATCTTCGACGCGCGATCCTGGACCTCGCACACGACATCGCGAGCGCCAAGGGCGCGGACACCGAAGCGGTGCGGCACTCGCGTGCCGAGGTCGAACGTCTTCGCGCCGAGGACGGCATCCGGCAGCCACTCGACAGTTAGGTGATCGACGGCGAATTACGCCTTCGCCACGAGCGGTGCCACCTCGGTCCCCAGTAGTTCGATTCCTCGGAGCAGATCTCCGTGTGCCAGGCGAGGATTCGTCATCTGCAACGACAACCGATCGACACCGCCCAGCTGCTCACCGACGCGCAGAATCTTGTCGGCAACGGTCTTCGGATCGCCCATGAAGAATGCTCCGTTCGGACCTGAAGTCGCGTCGAACTGTTCGCGAGTAGGACGCGCGAACCCACGCTCACGCGAGATCTTGGCGAACATCTCGTGCCAGCCGGGATAGATTGTGTCTGCTGCCGCTTGTGTCGATTCGGCGACGAAGCCGAACACGTGCAGTCCGACCTGCAGCTTCTCGGGCGCGTGCCCGGCCTCGGCGCCTGCCCGTCGATAGAGATCCACGAGCGGCGCGAACTGGCGCGGCTCGCCGCCGATGATCGCGATCATCAACGGCAGTCCCAACAATCCGGCACGAACGAAGGACTCGGGGGAACCTCCGACACCGACCCAGATCGGCAGCGGATCCTGTACCGGACGGGGATAGATGCTCTGCTTGTTCAGCGCTGGTCGGTGCTGCCCGGACCACGTGACTTCCACGTTCTCGCGGATGTCGAGGAGCAGCTCGAGCTTCTCGGCGAAAAGCGAGTCGTAATCGCGTAGATCCAGACCGAAGAGTGGGAAGGACTCGGTGAACGATCCGCGGCCGACGACCAGGTCGATCCGGCCCTTCGAGATCAGGTCGAGCGTGGCGAACTCCTGGAACACTCGTACCGGATCGTCCGCGCTGAGCACTTTGACTGCACTGCCGAGCCGGATTCGCTCCGTGCGCGCAGCCGCGGCCGCCAGAATGATCGACGGCGCCGAGTCGTAGTACTCGCTCCGATGGTGTTCACCGATTCCGAACGAATACAACCCGACTTGATCGGCGAGCGCGATCTCCTCCAACAGATGCCCCATCCGCTCGGACGGGCCGATAACCCGTTCGTCGGTCGGGTCCGTCACGGAGGAAACGAAGCTGTCTACGCCCAGGTGCATTGTTCGACCTCTCGATTCGGGGCGGACAGGCCCACCCGTGTCGATTGTAGATTCAACCATCAGGTCCGACGGTCCCTGTCGGCCCCTCACCGGTTCCCCTAACCTTGACGTGATCGTCTCACTGTCCGTGCGCACCCACACGTTCAAGCCGACAAGGGAGAACCCATGACAACGTGGCTCATCACCGGATGCTCGACTGGCCTCGGACGGCATCTGGCCGAGACGGCATTGGCACGTGGTCATCACGTGGTGGTGACCGCGCGCGACGTATCGAAGGTCGCCGACATCGCTGCCCGCTACCCCGACACCTCACTCGCCATTGCCCTGGATGTCGCCGACGACACTCAGGTCTCTGCTGCCGTCGACGCTGCCACCGTCAGGTTCGGCACAGTCGACGTACTCGTCAACAATGCGGGCTACGGATATCGCTCCGCCGTCGAAGAGGGCGAGGACGGTCCGGTCCGCCGATTGTTCGACACCCATGTCTTCGGTACCGTGCGCACGATCAAGGCCGTTCTGCCGGGAATGCGCGGCCGTCGCTCCGGGACGATCGTCAACATCTCGTCGATCGGAGCGCGTCTTTCACCCGCCGGATCCGGGTATTACGCCGCGGTCAAAGCCGCCATCGAGGCGCTCACACTGTCGCTTCGTAGAGAGGTAGCCCCGCTGGGCATCCGCGCCCTCACGGTCGAACCCGGCGCGTTTCGCACGGACTTCGCGGGCAGATCCCTGACCCAGTCCGCCTCCCCCATCGCCGAGTACGCAGCCACGGCCGGTGCGCGCCGGATCGAGAACGACACAGCGCACGGCAACCAGCCAGGCGACCCGGTCAAGGCAGCACAGGCTGTCGTCGACGCAGTCGAATCCGAGGATCCCCCGTTCCTGCTGCTCCTCGGCAACGACGCGGTCGACGGATTCACCGGTGCGCTCGACGCCCTGCGCGCGGACGCCGAGTCATGGGAATCCGTTTCACGAAGCACAGATTTCGACTCCTGAACTGCACGCGATTCAGTCGTTCTGCGGGTTGTCGTCGTAGGTGACGGTGATTTCCTGGAACCCTTTGTTGCGTTGAGCTTCCGCTTGCCCGGTGTACGAGTTCTTGTCGCCCTCGGTGAGTTCGACATTGTCGGTGAACGGGGTCAGCAGCGCGCGCGGGTGAAGGTGATCGACTCGAACTGCGTTGATCTCGATACAGATCACGATCAGAACCGACGCTACGTACAGAAAACCCAACAGCCCCAGCACGATTGCGAACACACCGTTGCTTGTGCTGACGTTGCCGACGACGTAACGGATGTAGATACCGCCGAAGGATTGCAGAGCTTGCCAGATCACCGCGGCGGCTACGGCTCCGGGCAGCACGTCGCGGACACTCAGTGGCCGCGCGGTTCCGATGCGGAACGCGGCAGCGAAGACCGCGCTGTTGAGCGCGACGGCGCCCAGGATCGCCAACACACCACCGGCGAAGCCGAACAGACCGGACGACGCGACCACGTTCAGCACGGTCAAACCGATGATTGCGCTGCCGACGGTGCTGAGCAGCAGCAGCCCGCGCACTCGGGCGCGAATCGGGTCAGGCTGGTTGTTGCGTGGGACGGACCACGCCGTGTTCAACGCGTGTTGCACCGCCAGTGACACCCCGAGACCGCCGTACAACGAGCCGGCCACGCCGATCACGATTGCCGTGACGCCGCCACTGAGACGGTCGGGCTCGCCGAGCTGGTCTCCGATGACCGGGATCTGACTCATCGCCGAGTCGAGGATGCGTTCCTGCAGATCGGGATTGCCCGCCAGCACGATGCCGAGCAGGGTGGTGAACAGCAGCAGCAGCGGGAACAGCGACAGAAACGCGTAGTAGGCGATCAATGCCGCCAGGTATCCGCCGCGGTCGTCGAGGAATTTGTAGACGACCGCGAGCGGGAACCCTGCCGCCGGGTGCTTGCGCTGGAACCCGTCGATGCGAGAGACCATCAGCGGTCGAAGAGGGACTTCGATTCGATGCTCCGCGCCAGTGCCCGCACAGCGCGAGTCGGCGCGGCCTTCAGCTGACGTTGACGACGGTTTCTCCTGGCGATGACGAACGCGATCGTTCCGGCGCCGATCACAGCGGCCACGACGGCCACGGTTCGAGGAGATGTCGCCGTGTCCACGACGCTGTCGACGTCGACCTCGCGGACCGTGGACGCTGCATTGTCGGCCAAGTCAGTGACCGAAGCCTTGGCGTCAGCTGCGGTCGATGCCGCGGAGTCGGCGAGCGAGGAGGCTGCCTTGGTGGCCGAATCGGCCACGTCGGATACGACGTCTGCCGCCTCGTCAGCGACCTCCGACGCCTTGTCGCCCAGTTCCTCGGCGCCGTCGGACACGGTGTCGGCGAGTTGATGAGCATTGCCCTTGGCCTTCTGCGCCGCCCCGCTACCGCGGAGTTCGTCGTCGCCCGTGGCGTTGCCGACGCGCTCCTTCGCATCACCGGCGAGTTCGTCGGCCTTGTGTTGCGCTTTGTCGATGAAGTCGGACATCAGGTTCCTCCAGGTCGTTCGCGACGCGGCACGGCGTGTGCGGCGTTCAGGGTCGATCGGCCGGTCGAAACCGGCAGCATTAAGTCGGTTCGAACGGAGAAAAACAAACGCGGAGATACAAGTGATCTGCGCCACACTACCCAGAAGCGATCTCCTGCGCCGGCGGCCGCGAATTGATTGAAGGAAAAAGGTCCGACCAGTGTGTTTCATCTGCCATGCCACACGCCGACTCGGCGCAGGCCGTGCCAGAATCAGCTCCTCGATTCGACGTTCGATGCCGAATCCGAACAAACGCGGGAAGTAGGTCGTCTGTGGGCGCGAAGTCGATAGTCGAAAACGGGTCCGACATCAGACGGCCGACGAGGGGGTCCGACACCGACCGGACCTGCCAGAACATCGTCGACCTGGCCGTGGCGACCGTGGAATGCACGGGTGCGTCGATCACTGCGATGACCGACCGTGGCCGGCCCGCCATCGTCGCGGCCACCGATCCAGCGGTGATGCGCACAGCTCTGGAAGTCGCGTCGATCACCGGGTACTCGGCGACCGAGGCCGTCATCGACGGTCGGAGAGCCGTCGTGGTCGACGACATGGCCACCGAACCAGACCGGCCCGAGTACTCCCAGGAGATCCTGGCTCGTACCGGGGTGCGCTCGACAGCGAGCTTCCTACTGCTTCTCGACGACATCGAGCTGGGCGTGATGACGTTCTACTCGACGGAACCACGCACGTTCACACACGACGTCCTTGATCGGTGTGCACGTTTCGCGGACCAGTCGGCGCTTCGGTTGGCATACGCGAGCGCACGGGAGCGGGCAGACCAACTGGCCACCGCGTTGATACGTAGCCGTGAAATCGGCATCGCGATCGGCGTCGTCATGGCCACGGCCAAGGTGGATCGCGACGCTGCTTTCGACATGCTTCGTCGGGAGTCGTCGCTCACCAATCGCAAGCTGCACGAGATCGCGTCCGAGACCGCGAGAACAGGTGAAGTGCCGGGACTCCGCGTGCCGTGAATCGGTTGCCTGTCCGTCGGGCGCTGATCGATGTCGCGGAACGACCGACTATCGAGTCGCCCGCGATGTCTGCTCGACACGCGCGTCGATCCATCCGATCACCTCGGGGTAGGCGGCGACGTTCGCGCCGGGATGATCGAACGCGGGCACGAGATCGGTCCCGAAGTCGAACTCGCGGACGGTGATGTCGTGTGCACCAGCCGCGAGCCAACGATCTGCCAGGATTCTGCTCTGCTCGATGCTGACGGAGCGGTCGTTCACGCCCTGCACGATCATCACGGGCACGTCGGGGGCCACGAGCCCGATGGTGTTCGCAGCCGTGAGCGGACCCAGCACGGGCCCCGCCATGAGCTCACCCAACGTTGATCCGTCGGCGGTGAGATCCTCCGAGCGCAACGATCCGTAGGAGAGGGCGTCGACAGTGCAGAAGTTCTGCACCGCATCGAGAGCTGCGCGTCCGCGGTCGTTGAAGAGTCCACGAATTTCGTCGGCTCGGTCGGGGTGAGCGCCCATCGAGCCCACGATCGGATACAGCATCGTCGCGGCGAATGGGCTGCCCTCCAGGCCTTCCACGCGCAGCACGGGATCGGTCGGTGCGGCTCCGACGTACGCCCCGACCACGTCCAGATCCGGAGCGTAGGTGGAGGCGAGTTCCGCGGCGGCAGCCGACGCGGCGCCGCCGGCCGAGTACCCGTACAGCACGACGGGCGCGTCCGTCCCGTCTGCCGCGGCACGCGCCGCGTCCAGCACGGCACGGGCGACGGCGACGCGGCCGATGAATTCGTAGGCGCCCGGGGTTCCGAGCCCCTGGTAGTCCGTCGTGACCACCTGGTACCCGCGCGCCAACAAAGGCAACAGCGCAGGCATCGTCGTTGTCAGTCCCTGCCCGGATGAGCCCGCGCAGCGATCGGCGATCCCGTAACTGCCCGGGGCGTAGGCGATCACGGGCCGAGGCCCGGGACCATCCCACGTACTCCTCGGAGTGATGAGCAGTCCGGAGACCGCCACTGCAGAATCACGGGGATCGGCCGACCGGTACAGGATGCGCTCGGCGTGCGATCCCAGAAGGTCCAAGGCCGGCACCGGTTCTCGGCGCAGGATGGACCCGGGCGCGTATGCCTCGAGGTCGGCAACGGGAGCGGCATAGAAGTCGGCGCCGGTGGGGGCCGCCGCCACGGGCGCGGTGGACACGGCGGCTGCCCCGGTGAGGACGACGAGGGCGACGGCAGCAGAAAGGAGTCTCATGTCGAGAGTAATTATGACCCTGTGCTCAGTCGGCCTGATCCGCGCGTGCCATGACGCCCTGGTAGTCGTCCAGATCTATTTCCTCCGCAGTCACGGTCTTGGTCCCGTTGTAGACGTCGCGGTCGATCTCGTCGTCGGCGTTCGCAACGAGCATCGCCACGAACGTGTCACCGTTGACGTTGAGGAAGGTACGGAAGATTCCGGCGAACCAATCGACTGCGATCAGCAGACCGACGGCTTCGAACGGCAGGCCGAGCGAGGTGGCCAGGAACATCGCGACGACAGGGAATCCGCCCGGAACGGTGATGGTGCCCATGTTGAGGAGGATCGCCAATCCCATACCGAGAGCGATCTGTCCGATGCTCAGGTCGATGTTTCCGGCTTGCGCGAGGAACATCATCACGATCATGTAGTTCAGGACCGCGCCGTAGGAACCCATCGTCAAGCCGATGGACAGCGTGAAGTTGGCGACCTTCTGACTGACTCCTACCTTTTCGACAGTGTTCTTCAGCACCGTCGGGAAGGTGACGGCCGAACTCGTCGTCGTCACCGCGACGATGGTCTGCTCGGTGAGCTTGTTCGGCAGCTTCCACGGGCTGAGACGAGTTCGTGCTGCCACGACAGCGACGAACAGCGCGAACAGGACGATGACGCCGATGAGTGTCGTGCCCAGATACTTGAGCGCGGTCGAGACCACCGAGAAGCCGACATCTCCTGCGAGAGCTGCCAGTAGACAGAACACGCCGATCGGGGCGATCACCATGACGAGGCGAATCATGGTCAGGACGATCTGTTGAATCTGATCGAACAGCCTCAGGACGCCGGTGTCACCGGTCTTGTTCACGTGGATGCGCAGCGCGATTCCGAACAGCAGCGCGAAGACGATGATCGGCACCATCGTCGCGGTGGACATCGCGTCGAACACGTTGGTGGACACGAAGTTCAGCAGCGTGTCCTGCCATCCGAGTGCTTCCCCCGCCGATTCCTCCAGGCTCGGGTCCAACTCTTGCGTGAACACCATTCCCGACCCCGGCCGCACGAGACTGCTGAGCACCCAAGCCAAGACGGCCGCAACGAACGAGAACCCGATCATCCACTTGAACGTTCGGAACGCGATCTTTCCGGTACCGGTGCCCGACATGGATCCGGTGGCGACGATGACCGATGCCATCACCAACGGAACGATGGACATCTGGATCAGACGGATGAACAGGTCTCCGATGAACTTCAGGTTCGCCGCCCACTCACCGACGAGCAGACCGAACACAATGCCGCCGATCGCAGCCAGACCGATCTGTGCAGCGGGATGCCTCAAAGACTTCATGCCTCAAACTAGGACGAGCCCGCTACCAGGCCGTAACCGTCGTATTGCACTCGCATTACGGCCTCGAAGCGCGGCCGACTGCCGACGACGCGCCGGTCACGATTGCTGTCTTCATCCTTGCCCCTGTTCCGCCCGCGCGAGTGCGCGGAGCTTTCCCACCGACATGCGAAGCCCGTATGCCACCAGAGTCTTTTGACCGTCCGGGTGCGCCCAGCGCAGCAGGGCCGACGCGTCGTCCACCGAACCGGTGAGAATTTCCGGTTCACCGACGAGTGGTAGCGGACCTACCGCCTTGATGGACAACCCGAGCACCTCGGTCCAGAAGTAGTCGTCGACCGGAGCGCACCGAGCGGCTGCTCCGAGCGCGGATGCTGCAGCAACCCTGCCCTGAGCCACAGCGTTGGACCAGAACGGTCCGCGTCGGGGATATCTCGACGGCTCCCGGAAGTACGTGACGTCGCCGGCAGCGAACACGTCGGGTACCGACGTCGAGCAGTCCTCTCCTATCCCCACGCCGTCTCGATCCGCAACGCCGGTACCGTCGAGCCAGTCGGAGGCCGGCACCTCCCCCACACAACTGACAACGACATCGGCATGCAGCACAGTGCGATCCGGCAGGACGATCCCGTCCACGGGACTGCCGGACAGCGTCACCGGCCCCGCGGGGCGCAGCATACTTCCGCCGTTTTCCGCCAGGCGCTCTGCGATGGCCGCAGCAAGGAAGCGTCCGAGAACTCGCTCCAGAGGAGGATCCACGTCGACGACGGTTGTCTCGATAGTGCGTCGGACGCACGCCGAGGCGATTTCCATTCCGAGGAAGCCTGCGCCGACGATGATCGCCGACGATGCCGCGTCCAGCCGGGAACGCAGGACCCGTGCGTCGTCATGGGTTCTGACGACCAGTTCCCCCGCTTGGCCGACCCGAGCCAGGCGTCGAGCATCGGCCCCTGTCGCGACGACGAGTGTGCCGTACTCGACATCGGTTCCGTCTGCGAGAGCGACGATCTTGCTATCCGTATTCAATCGTGTTGCAGCAGAGTTAAGTTCGGTGATGCCGAAGTCGGACAGATCCCACCGGGACGACATGCCGTCGTCGGAGTCCAGCACGTGCTTGGAGAGCGGCGGTCGTGAGTACGATCCGTCCGGATCTGCACCGATCATGACGACTTCTTCGTCGTGACCGAGCGCTCGGAGCTCACGGACGGCCGCGCAACCGGCTGTCGACCGACCGACGACGACAATCGGAGCTGCGTTCATTTCTGTTCGCGTAGCGCGGCCACCGGGCAGGCGCCGATCGCGGACCGCACCGCAGCGACCTGCTCCTCGGGGACGTCCTGGTGGTCGTACGCGTAGTGCAGTTCGCCGTCGTCGTCGAGGCTGAACACCTCGTGTGCGGCCTCTTCGCACAGTCCGTGGCCTTCACAGCGATCCCAGTCGACGTCGATCCTCATGCTTGCTCTCCTCTACTCGGTACCAGCTCGAGCGGTAGCCGTTCGAGCCGGTGAATGATGTTGTTGACGGCCCACTTCGGCTCTCCGGTCAATTCGATTCGTTCGACCCGGCGCGCCAGCGCCTGCAGCATCGATCGTGTTTCCAACCGTGCCAAACCCTGGCCGGCGCACCCGTGCACGCCGGACCCGAAGCCGAGCTGCCGAGCGGCATCGCGGGTGATGTCGAACGAGTCGGGTCGATCCCATTCGGCAGCATCACGGTTGGCCGAGGCGTAGATCACCAACAGGCGGCTCCCACGCGGGATCGGAACTCCACCGACGTCGACGTCGCGCGCTGCCTTGCGAGAGAACGCGCGTAGCGGCGACTCGAACCGGACCACCTCGTTGACGGCGCCTGGGATGAGCGTGGGGTCGGCCCGCACCGCCTGCCACTGCTCCGGGTGCTGCGAGAACAGGTACAGCGCACTCGAGATGGCTCCGATGGTGGTGTCCAGAGATGGCGCCATGTAATCCACCATCAACGCAGGGCACGCCTTCGGGTCGATCGTGCCCTCGTCGGCGGCAGCGAGAACGTCGTGGCCCATACTTCCGTCCAGAACCGATCTGTTCTTCACGACGCGATGTGCGAACGTCATCATTTCCGCAACGGCCTTCGCGGCACCGACCGATCGGCAATTGATCGGCCCCATTGCGTCGAATGTCGCTCCGGCCCAGCGCAACAGATCGTCGCGCCCGTCCTCCGGCCATCCGACCAGATCGGGAACGACCGACAACGGAAGGGCCGTCGCCAAGTCCTCGACCCCATCGACGTCCAGCATCGACATCGCTCGAGCGACCACCCCGTCGGCGGCTTCCTCCACCGTCGTGGTCATCTTTCTCAGGGCTTTGGGGGTCATGCGGTGCGCCAGAACGGATCTTTTGGTCGCATGGTCGTCCGCGTCGCTGTTGAGCGTCGTGCCGCGCCCCAGGCGATTCGCGACGGGGTTGAGCGACACTCCGTCGCCGGAGACGAACGACTCGTCGTCGAGCAGCACCGCCTTGCAGTCCGCGTAACGCGATACGGCATAGACGCGTTGGTGCGGCAACCACACCACAGGACCCAATGCGCGCAGCCGCTGGTAGTGGGGATACGGGTCGACGATCGCGTCGACCTCGTAGATGTTCTGTCGGTATCGGGGGACCGACGAGTCAACGGTCACCGGAGCTCCTGACAATTCGATAGGCGCAACTCGGCAACCGAGTGTGCAGTGACGGCACCGACCGGCCTGCGGCCATCACGGTTCTGTCCGGCCGCACGATGGCAGCGTTGGCGCGGCGTCGATGCAGCCACATCCCGAGTTCCGAGGATTGCGGGACCTCCAGTGCGGTTGCGCCTCGGCGGACAACTTCCGTGTTCTGCTCGCGGGTGAGCGGTGTGGTGGAGACGAACAGGAAGCACCCTGGGGCAACGTCGTCGACCCTCATCCCGCGATCGACGACGGCGTTGGGACACAGCGATCCGGCAAGCCCACGCGACAATGCCTTTCGCGTAACGAAATTGGACGGGGACAGGCACGGCGAGGCACTGTCGGTCACCTGCGCTCCGATCAGGGGTAGGTGTCCGAGGACGGGCGCGACGGACTTGCGTACGGCGTCGGTGATCGCTCCCCCACCGGTCATTGCCCTCCCGATTGCCACGGCCAATCGAATCGACGACGTCACGTGAGGTTTGCGCTCCGCTTCGTAGGAGTCGAGGGTGTCGTCGGCGAAGGATCCGTTCATGACGCCCACCAGTTTCCAGACCAGGTTCATCGCGTCGCGCACACCCGCGCCCATGCCCTGCCCGATGAACGGCGGCGTCAGATGCGCTGCGTCGCCGAGCACGAAGATGCGGCGATCGCGCCACCGGTCGACCACTCGGGCACGGAAGGTGTACTCGGTGGATCTGATCAGGTGCAGTGTGTCCCGATCCGCAGTACCGAGCCACGGCGTCAGCAGAGGGCGGATGCTGTCGAGATCACCGAAATCGTCGGCAGTTTCGGTGTCGCGGAGCCGGAATTCCCACCGATGACGGGTGTGGCCGATACGCATGTAGGTTGCGGCGCGTTCGGTGTCGCACACCTGGTGAACACCCTCCCACAAATCGAGCTCGGACTCGGTGGCGATGTCGATCACCAGCCATCGTTGCTCGAAGCCGAGGTCGAGCATTCTCGATCCGATCGATGACCGCACGGTGCTGTTCGCTCCGTCGCATCCGAGTACATAGTCCGCGGTGACGGCACAGCGTTCTCCGGTGCGTGTATCGAGGTATGTCACGACGCAGTGGTCCCGCCTGTTCGCGACGTCGACGACGGTGCAGCCGCCTGCCATGTGGACGCCGGCGAGCGAGGACAGCCGCGACCGCATGAGATGCTCGAGGTCGGGTTGATCGAACATGTTGGCCTGCGGAAAGCCGTGCGGCCTGCGGTCGGGGTCTCGATCGAACACTGCGAGCGTCGTGAGGCGTCGGTCGACCAACTGCAACCCGCGGGCCGGTCTGGAGATCGCCGCGAACTCTTCGGCCAACCCGAGGCCACCGAGTATTCGGCAGACCTCGTCGTCCATGTGCACCGCCCGAGGCTGCGGGTACACACTCTCCCAGCGGTCCATGATGGAACAGCTGATTCCGTACTGCGCCAACAACAGTGCGGCCGTCATCCCGGTGGGACCGGAGCCGATGATCACGACCGGGTGGTGATCGACGGACTCAGGCATACCGCACCCTGGTCCGTTGAACACCGAGATCGAGTGCCCCATCGGGTGTCGACACCGCAAGTTCCACCACATCGCCGTCCTGCAGATACGACGGGTTGGACGACTGTTTCTTGAAGAAGATCTTCCATTTGAGTGCGGGAGGGAGGAGCGAGCCGATGATCTCGATCGGTTTGGCGGGCGCTGTCAGCGCTGTCCCGCCTGGAGTGCCCGTCAGCAAGAGATCACCCGGGTCCATACGCTGAAATCGTGTCAATGTTCGCAACGTGTCCAACGGGTGGTAGATCATGTCCGCGACCGTGCTGTTCTGCCGTACTTCACCGTTCACCCGCAGGGTGAGGCTCAGATCGGTGAAGCGGCTGAAGTCGCCCGCCTCGAGGAGCAGCAACACCGGTCCGACGGGCGTGAACGTGGGGTACGACTTTCCCTCGTAGAACTGAGTTTTGGGCAGTTGTACGTCGCGAGCGGACACATCGTTGGTGATGACGAGAGCTGCAATGTAGTCCGCTATGTTGTTCTCGTCGAGTGCCGTGCCCACGGTCATCGATGCGCCGAAGACGAGCCCGATCTCGATCTCGTAATCGAGCAGTTGCACATGCGCGGGCTTGACGATGTCGTCTGCCGGACCACTGATGGACCCCGATGCCTTGCGGAAGAACGTCAGCGGCACCGTCTCCGGGTTCATCCCCGAATCCTTCACGTGCGTCGCATAATTGGTCATCTGCGCGACGACCCTGCACGGCGCGGTCACCGGTGAGACCAGCGCCAGACCCTCCACCGACGCGGTCGCCGAACCGCGGCGTGCGGCGTCGATCGCCGCCCGGTCGGCAAGGAGCTCGGCCGTCGTCACCGCGTCGGTGTCGACTCGGACGGCGCCGCCCGGCGTGTGCACCCACCAGGCGTCGACGGTACGGAGAATCGAAACAGTCATGAGTTGGCTACTTTCAGCAGGCCCCGCAAGCGCTGGGCGTCGAATTCGTTGTCGTGTCGTAGCGACGAGATGATCGACCGCAGTTCCCCCAACGATTGCCGTCCGGGCGCGATGCCGAGGAAATCTCGTGTTGCCGGCGGTCCCCATTGGGCGAGGCCCGACGCCGTCATCGGGGCCCAACCGGGTTCGAGCGAGCTGTCGAACAGGTCGCCGTCGCTGAAATGCTCGACCAGGAAACCGTCGGGATCGCGCCAGTAGTCGAAGATCTGACTTCCCTGAATGTGTCGGCCGATCCCCCACGAGTGGCGGTAGCCGCGTTCGGTCAGGAACTCGCTTCCCGCGGCGATAGCGTCGAGATCGCACACCTGGTAGGCCGAGTGCACGTATCGATCCGAGGGTCCCAGTGTCATCGCCACGGTGTGGTGGTCGGTCGGGGTGTCGCCGCGATCGCAGCGGATGAAGCTCATCACCGGCCCACGTTCGCGCTGATTCTCGTAGAAGAGAAAGTCACTCACGATGAGCCCGAGGTGTTCCAGGTACCAGTTCAGGTTTTCGAGATATCGAGTGCGCGAGAGGACGACGTGACCGATGCGCTCGACGAGCGCTGGTTCATGGGGAGTTCGCCACGTCGCGTTGACGCGAGTACTGCTCCCGCCGTCGTTGTGGGGGTGGATGCGCTGGCCGGTCAGCGCAGGAAGAGCCCGGGTGCCGGCGACCACGCGTACCGGTTGTCCGCTCGGATCGTGGAGAGTGACCCCGATACCGCCGATGCTCTCGTGCAGGCGATCGACCCGACGTCCGGTTGCCTTGCCCAGCCGAAGTACGTCGGACTCGTCGACGGCCTGGAACGCCGCGCCGACGAAGCGGGTTCGCGTGCCACTCCGGATGACGACGCACGGCGAACCGCCTTGCGTGCCCCGAAGGTGAAGCTCCTGGGACGAACGATGGGTCACGGTGAACCCGAATGCCGACGCGAATGCCTCGGCACGGAGAAGGTTCGGTTTGCAGAACTCCAGCCACGCGATGTCGTGAACTTTGACGATCGGATTCTTTGCCCGCCCCGGGTGCTCCCCTGGCAGCGCGCCCTGGTCGACGTGCATGTCCTTGTGCGCGTCCGCCATCGTCGTTCCCTCCCCTCGTCAACTTTCTGACGATATCGTCACCTATGAGCGAGTCGTCAGTCAAGGGTTCTGACTAAATCGTCAGCTATGAGGGTGGTCTAATGTGGCGACGGACATTCACGCGAAGAGGGGTGCGACCAGCAGAATGACCACTGCAGGAAACCGGCTCGAACGCCGCAAGGCTCGTACCCGCTCCGCACTGATCACGGCGGCGCAGCGGTTCATCGCCGACGGTAAACCCAACGCGCCGATCCTGGAGATAACGCAAGCCGCCGACGTGGGAATGGGCTCGTTCTACAACCACTTCGACAGCAGAGACGAATTGTTCGCTGCCGCAGTCGAGAGCGCACTGGAGTCTCTCGGGGACTACCTGGATTCACTCACCGTCGAACTCAGCGACCCAGCGGAGATATTTGCACAGTCCTTCCGCATCACAGGACGGCTCTTTCGCCTACAACCCGAGCTGAGCCGGGTTCTCGTCAACTCAGGTCCATCCCTCATCACCTCGACGAAGGGTCTGGCTCCGCGGGCTGCACGCGACATCGCCGCAGCTACCGAAGCCGGCAGATTCGTCGCCCCTGATACGGACCTCGCCATGGCATTGGTCGCCGGATCCCTCCTCGGCCTCGGGCAACTACTACTGCAGCAACCCGACCGCGACGACGCAGCGGCCGCCGACGCCATGACGGCTGGAATCCTTGTCTCACTCGGACTTTCACGCGCCGAGGCCGACGAACTGTGCAGCCGGCCCATACCATTGGGCGCTGCCGATCTCGACCAGCCCTGACCGTCGCAGTCTCGGGGGTGCGGGGACGCGACTCAGCCTCCCTGAACGTACGTCTCCACGTGAGCGCCGGTGACCACTCCGACATTCGGCACAAGTGCACCCCACCCCGAGCTGCACGTACCTGACGCCTGACCTGTCGGCCCGAACGAGCTTGTCGACGCGGTGTACGGCCCGACCGCGTAGAACGGAAAGGCATTGGGGATGCCATGAAAACCCCAGCATTCGATGCTGAGGAAATACTCTCTCCGGGGCGGAGCTCCGGTGTCGTGACAGGTTACCGATGCGCTGAAAGAGTCGTGCACGACGGCACAGTCCTGCGGGCCGGCAGACGCCACCCCGGAAGTCGAGATCGAAGCGGTGGCCAGACCGCACATGACGACGCTAACTCGTGCGGCTGCAATAAGTTTGCTTCTCATAGGTAGTAATTCGCCGGCGCGTGACACGCCGTTACGTCCCGAAGCAAGTAGTCAGCCCGCTGCACTTCTCGTCGTTCTCGACAAATGCAGGCAGTTCTCGCCCACATTGTGAACATATGGCAGTGATGCAGCCTACATCGCCGGCCATAGGCTTTCGTCACGCCGAAAAGCGGGGGAAAGTTTCGGACCCCGACGTTCTTTGATCGGCGTTCTCGAAAGAATTCGGCGCCCACGCCGCCGTCGATGAAACGTCTACAGTCCCGCTTCGAGAGGAATCCCATGACCGGTGCAGCCGACGCTCGTATAGAGAGCCTGGAAAGAACTTCAACCGAGCGGGCGCGCACACGTCGAAAGGCGCTGATCGCAGGCGCAACGGGGAACATCGTCGAGTGGTTCGATTTCACAATTTACGGCTTCAGCGCCGCAGTTCTCGCCACAGTGTTCTTCCCTGCCGAGTTCGGCAGCGGCGCTCTGCTCGCCACCTTCGCACTCTACGGTGTCGCGTTCCTCGCCAGGCCCGCAGGCGGCGTGGTTTTCGGCAGGCTGGGCGACCGGTTCGGCCGCCGAGGATCCCTGTCCTTGGCAATTACGCTCATGGGCTGCTCGACAGCGGCTATCGGGCTTCTGCCGACCTACGCCTCCATCGGCGCTGCTGCCCCACTACTCCTGCTGGTCTGCAGATTGGTTCAGGGTTTCTCGGCCGGCGGCGAATACACCGGAGCAGCCACCTTCGTCGTCGAACACGCGCCATACCACCGTCGGGGACTTTACGCCGGAATCATTGCCGGTTCGTCCTTCGTCGGCAGCATTCTCGCGACAATCACGGTACTGACGTTCAATTCGGTTGGCACAGAGTACTTCCTGGACGGTGGGTGGCGTTGGCCGTTCATCATCGGAGGGGTTGTCGCAATTGCCGGCCTGTTCATGAGGCTTGCGGTCGACGAAACACCGGCTTTCACCGAGATGAAAGAAAAAGAAGCTCTTCTCACTCGCCCCCTGGCCGACCTGTTACGCAATCACTGGCGGTCTCTGGTCACTGCGTTCGTCTACTTCGCGTCGCTCGGCGTCGCTACTCATATGCTCATCGGTTACATGCCGACATTCCTGACACACGCTGCAGGAGTGTCGAGCACAGCTGCATTGATGCTGACGTCCGGTGCCCTGGTGCTCGCGGTTCCTCTGTACATCGCCTTCGGCGCAACTGTCGACCGGATAGGCAGGCGCCCCCTGGTCAGAATCGGAATGGTTGCATCGGTTCTTGTCGCGGTTCCCAGCTACGTTCTGATCGGCACGGGAAACATCGTCGCAATCGCAGGTGCGTTGATCGTCTTGGTTATCGTGCAATCCTTGCTTGCCTCAGCTCTTCTCGCGGTCCTCGAGATGATGCCGACGAATGCTCGATTCACGGGTACCGCACTGCCGTACAACCTTGCGTACGCGCTCTTTGCCGGTACCGCGCCTTTGGTATGCGAGACGCTGGTCAACTCCACGGGCAGCAACCTGTCGCCGGCGTTCTATGCGACCGCGGTCGCTTCGCTTGCGCTTCCGGTCCTCTGGCGGGGCATACCGGAATCGAGAATCGCAGGGACGGACCGCCCTTTGCACAGCCGAGAAACCTAACGATGCAGTGGCACCTCCCGAAGCAATCGATCGAACCGGGACTCGACATATGTCGATGGTCCCGTGCCCAAGTCGCAACGCGCGGCCACTGTCCGTTCCGGTGGTCACGCACCATGATGGGACCTGGGCGAAAGCACATGAAAGACATGCGTCATCGTTGCCATTACGGAGGAGACATCCGAAGAGGCGAAGACCGGGAGGTTGTGTGACGGAAACGTGGTACGCAGGAGGTAGAGTCGCGGACGGATCCGGTGTAGAACCATCCGCGGTGGATGTCTGCGTGAGCAACGGGATCATCACCGCCCTCGGCGATGCACCAGCAGGCGCGACAACGGTGGATCTGGATGGCAGGCTGGTCACCCCCGGACTTATCGACGCGCACGTTCACCTCGGTCTGTCCAGTCCCATCAGAGCACAGTTCGGATTCGAACTGTCTGCCGCCGAGATCGCGGCCGATATATTCGCCTCGGCAGGCTTAGCCCTCGATGCCGGCTTCACGACCGTTCGCGACACCGGTGGCATAGACCGCGGTGTCGTCGACGTCATCGCCAAGGGCAAGGTGCGGGGTCCGCACGTCCTGTCCTGTGGCCCTGTCCAATGCCAGGTCGGCGGGCACGGATACTACGGCGCCGATTGGGAACCCACAGAATTGTGGACACAGCATCACATGCCCGGGCTGTGTGCGCTGTCGCTGATGTCCGGCAACGCCGACGAACTCAGGAAGAACGTGCGTGAGTCGTTTCGCCGGGGTGCCACGTTTCTGAAGTTGTGCGTTACCGGTGGAGTCGTGGGCGGGCACGACCGCCTCGCGGACACCCAGTTCACCGTCGAGGAAATCGCGGTCGCTGTGCAGGAAGCCGCAGCACGAGGCACGTACGTCACAGTGCATGCGCACGGTAAGGAAGGGATTCGCAACGCAGTACAGGCGGGGGTGCGCTGCGTAGAACACGGCACCGATATCGACGAGCAGACAGCGGCTCTGATGCTCGAGCACGACGTCGCTATGGTGCCCACCTTCTCCGTGATCGACCAACTGTTGAACGACGGGGTGGCGGATGTCGATCCCGCGACTGTCGAACGAGTAGCAGGAGTTCGAGAGCGGATGGCGGCCGCTCTCGAGGTTGCCCGCGCGTCCAGCCTGCGCATCGGCCTCGGTTCCGACCTCATCGGTCCGAATCAGCAACGGCGCGGCGACGAGTTGCGCGTGCGTTCGGAGTTGGAATCGCCGATGCAGGCCTTGGTGTCCGCAACGAGCGTCAATGCAAACATCCTCGGCGTGGGCGACACCGTGGGCATGGTGCGGGTTGGAATGCGAGCAGACCTGACCGTCTGGCAGGAAGACCCTCTCGAAGACCCCGATGTCTTCGCCGATCCCGAGATGGCCGTTCTCGTAGTCAAGAGCGGCACGACAGCAAAGGACATTCGTTGAGCGCGATATTGCATGGTTGCCTTCAGGACACCGAGTACCTCGAAGTGGAGTCACGCTCAGGCAACCGGTACGGAATCTGGATCACCACACCTCCCGGATACGAAGAATCCAGCGAATCAGTGCCACTGGTCTACGTGTTGGACGGCAACTGGACCGTGGGTTTCACCGCACCACTCATCGTCACGCAACGCGATCCGTATCTGAGCATTGCGCCCTACATTCAAGTCACCGTCGGCTACGCCGGAGACGAGGCATCGGACTGGGCGCGGCTTCGCAACCGTGACCTCGTGCCACCCGGGGAACCTATCGGCGATGACGTAGTGGCTGCATTGGAGTCCGCACGCGAAACCGGGGCGATGAGTCAAGGGGACATCGACGCCTACATCGAGCAACACTCGGACTGCAATGCGGATACGTTTCTGGACTTTCTGACCGACGAACTGCACCCTCGTCTGCACTCTCACCTTCGCGTCAGCGACACCGGTCACGGGCTGTTCGGGTTCTCGTACGGTGGGCTTTTCGCGTTGTACGCGTGGCTTCGCGGCGGAACTCCCTTCTCGACGGTCGGCGCGGGAACACCGGGGATCAGCAGCGCAGACAGCCAACTGTTCGACATGATCGGAAACCTTCCGGAAGCGAGCGACGACGGCCCAGGCGCCGGACGTCTCCACGTCACTCTGAACAAGGTAGAACTCTGGGGCGATGTCCCCGTGTATCGCGGCTTGGCCCGAAATGTCCTCAGAGCGCTCGAGGGACTGCGCGCACAAGGTCGTTCGGAGCTCCTGTCGACTTCGATGCTCGACGAGACGCACGTCACCGGAGTACAGGCATCCTTCTTGAGCTATCTGAAGGAATGTCATGTCCGGTGATCGAGCGAGGTGGTCTCGGACCGCGCTGCACTAGCATCAAGGTGCCTGTCGAGAGTTGCGAGGAGAGTCCACATGTCCATCGACGAACTGCAGCTCCTCGTCGACGACCTGGCCGGGCGACTCCGCCGTTCTGTGGCCATCGACGACCCGTCCATCCGACTCCTTGCGTCCAGTCGACACTTCGGCGACGAAGACTCCCTGCGCGTCGCATCGATTCTGAATCGAGCGGTACCCGAGGAGGTTTCGCGGCCACTTCTCGCTCTCGGCATCGGCACCTGGATCAAACCGGGTAGCGCGCGGCCCGATGTGCCGGGGAGCGAGAAGCGACTCTGTGTACCTGTGCGGTGCAAGAGTCTGCTTCTCGGTTTCCTCTGGCTGATCGACAGTGAAGAGAACCCTCTGACCGAGTCCGACGTCGAAATGGCTGAGGACACTGCCTCGCGCGCGGGCATTGTGCTGTACGAACGACTTCTGCGTCATGAGCGTTCGAATGCTCATCGCGAATCGATTCTCCGCAACCTCGTCAGCTCAACTCCAGAGGTCAGGACGCAGGCCGTCGAGGATGTAGTCACCGACCAGCTGTTCGCCCCGCGACCGATGCTTTATCAGGTCATCGCAGCGCAACGCGACACTGCACACTCGGTAGAAGCATCGGACGACATAGCGGTACAGGTCGCGATGCAGGAAGCGCTGGACACTCTTCCGACCGGCGCCGGTCTGATGGTGGCAGACAAGTCCCGCGCGTGGATCCTTCTTGCATTCGAGAATATTCCGACGCCACAACAATTGAAGCGCGTCACCGAACGCGCGGATTATCGCTTTCGCCAACTGAGTGGTCGGGACAGTCGATTCGTCCTCGGCGTCGGCGACACCGTGAACGAGCTCAGCGCGGTATACCGCGCCTATCGCAGCGCGACGGCCGCAGTTCGCGCTGCACTGCTCGTCCCCTCGCTCGGCGACGTGGCGAGATGGGGCCACCTGGGTCCCTACGACGTCCTACTGCGACTGTCCCGTGACGAAATCATCGGAGCTACACAGGTTTCACCTGTGAAGGCACTCGAAGCCGCGGACAAGCAACAGGTACTGACGACTACCCTCGGCGCATTCTTCGACAATGCGTGCGATATTCGACGCACCGCGGAACTGCTGCGAATTCACCGTGCGACGCTCTACCAGCGACTCAAACGCATCGAGCAGATCACCGGTTGCAGTTTCGACAACGGCGACGACCGACTCTCTCTGCACCTCGGCTTGAAGATGAAGTCCATAGCCGAAGCACACGACTCGTCGATCGGCTGACTGTTCCGTACGGGCGCCGTACGCGACAAATTCTGTTCGTAGTCAACCGAAGTATCCACAAATGGAGATAGCGTCGCCCTCCGGTCTAGGCAAAACTTGTGGTTGTAGCGGTTCGCTTCGTGTACACCGTCGCAACAACAAATCTGGAGGAACGATGCCCCGATCGACCGATGCGATAGTTGTGGGAGCCGGGGTGATCGGCAACTCCATCGCTTACGAACTTGCTGCTCGTGGTTACGAAGTCCTGGTCCTCGACAAGGAGGGAGGTTCCGGGTTCGGTTCCACCAGCGCCTCCAGCGCGGTCATACGCTACAACTATTCGACGTACGACGGGATGGCTGCAGCATGGGAGGCCGCGCACTGTTGGAAGAGCTGGCGCGAACATCTGGACGACTCCGCCCGCGGACCAATTGCCCAGTTCCACGAATGTGGAATGGTATTCCTCGATGTGGACCTCGCCCCACGTGAACGTACGGTTCGACTCTTCGACAAGATCGGGGTGAGGTACGAGCTGTGGGACTCGAAAACGTTGGGCGATCGGATCCCAGGAATCGATGTCGGGTCTTACTACCCTCCCAAACCTGTTGACAGCGAGGAATTCTATGCCGACACCCACACCTCGCTCGGAGCGGTGTTCACACCTGAAGCCGGCTTCGTCGACGACCCCCAGCTTGCGGCGGCCAACTTGGGCGCTGCCGCGGCAGCGAAAGGCGCGATCCATTCGTTCCGCACAACAGTGATCGGCATCGAACAAACTGCCTCGCGGCAGTGGGCCCTTCGACTGGACAACGGCGACACCGTCGAAACCTCGGTCGTGGTCAACGCTGCTGGGCCGTGGTCGAATGCGCTGAACGCAATGGCAGGAGTGGGATCGGATTTCACCGTCACCGTTCGCCCCCTCAGGCAGGAGGTTCATCATGTCTCGGCGCCGAAAGGCTACAACCACCATGCGCGACTCGGGCCGATGATCGCCGATCTCGATCTGGGAACCTATATGCGACCAGAACACGGCGGTGGCTTTCTGATAGGTGGTACCGAGCCCGAGTGCGATCCATTGGAATGGATCGACGACCCCGACACCGCAAACCCGAACCGCACTGCCGCTCGTTTTCAGGCGCAGGTCCTCAGAGCAGCTCGGCGTCTTCCACATTTGCCGGTACCGTCCCAGCCCAAAGGAATTGCCGGCGTGTACGACGCTGCCTCGGACTGGACCCCGATCTATGACAAGACCGATCGACCGGGCTACTACGTAGCGATGGGCACCAGCGGTAATCAATTCAAGAACGCACCTGTCGTCGGCCGAATGCTGGCTACTCTGATCGAGAAAGTCGAGGCGGGGCACGACCACGATCTCGATCCAGTTGTCTACACGGGTCCGCACACCGGTGTGCAGATACATCTCGGATCCTTCTCCAGGCGCAGGGAATTCAATACCGAGTCCACCGGAACTGTCCTGGGTTAGGCAATGCATCTGGACCACATCGGTCGACCACCGCACCAACACCTGAACTCATGCACGATGATTCTTCGGAAGGGCTTTCGAACATGACACTCAGCACGCAATCCGTCGCGGGCGCCGCAGACACAACAGTCTTCGACCGGACCGATGCACTCGAGGGATTGCCACACGAGCAGGTCGTCTTCTGCGAGGATCACGCCACGGGCCTGCAGTCGATAATCGCGATCCATTCGACCACCCTGGGTCCCGCCCTGGGTGGCACCCGGTTCTACCCCTACTCGGACCAGGGGGCCGCTTTGACGGACGTACTCCGCTTGTCACGTGGGATGACCTACAAAGCGGCAATCGCAGGCGTTCCACTCGGTGGCGGCAAAGCCGTGATCATCGGCGATCCGCGGGACATCAAGACCCGGGCTTTGCTCCGGTCGTACGGACGCTTCATCGACACTCTCGGCGGCCGATACATCTCGGCGGGCGACGTCGGCACCGGCGCAGACGATCTCGACGTCATCGGAGAACGGACTGCCCACGTGGTCGGACGGTCGGCGGCCGCGGGCGGTTCCGGCAACAGCGGTCCGATGACTGCTCTCGGCGTCTACCAATCCTTGCGTGCCGCGGCCACCTCGACCTGGGGCACGCCCGATCTCACGAATCGTGTGATCGGGGTCGAAGGCGTGGGAAAGGTCGGCTCCGAGCTGATCGCCTTGCTGGTGCGAGCAGGGGCGAACGTCATCGCGACGGACGTCGACGTCGAGGCAGTGCGCGCTGTTGCAGCCCGCTTCCCTTCGATCGTCGTCTGCGACGATGTTCTCGACGCCGAGTTGGACGTGTATGCCCCCTGCGCGCTGGGTGCGACCGTCACCGTCGCTTCCACCGACAGGATGACCGCATCTATCGTGTGCGGCGCAGCAAACAACCAACTCCGAACTGCGGACGTCGGCCAGTATCTGCACAGCAAGGGTGTGCTGTGGGTGCCCGACTACGTTGCCAACGCCGGCGGACTCATCCAGGTTGCGGGGGAAAAGGACGGTGTCGACGCGCAGTGGGTCCGCCACCGCGTAGAGAGGATCTACGACACGGTGTTGTCGATTCTCGACCGCTCCCGCTCCGACAGTGTTCCCCCAGGCGAGGCTGCCGACCGAATCGCTGGCGCCCGCCTCCGGCTCGAACGGAACGGGGTGTGACCGGTCTCCGCGCTAAAGCACGCCAGTCGAGACCCGGGTTGTCTCAGGTTGCTACAGACCGGTGGGCCGCTTCGATCCAGTTGCTGAATTCGCAGGCGAGATGCCACTGATGTTCTGCGATCAGTCTTGCCGGTGTCGTGCCAGGAAACTGCACCGTCAGCACAGCGTCGAGGTTTCCGTTGACATTGCGAAATTGATGTCGCACACCGCCGATGACCAAACCGTCATCGAGAACAGCCGATCCGGCGACCTGGATGGGATAGTCGTGATCGATCTCGATCGTCAACGACGCCGTTCGGGTGTAGTCGACCAAGAAGCGGCTTGCCGCAGGCGATCCGCCCGTCGTCTCGATGACCTCCTGGCGCCCGTCGGGTAGCCCCCGCAGAAGGTAGTGATCGGGACACGCGTCGAGCATGTCGGTTTCTGCATTGGTGATGGTCAAGTTGTCGAACCACTCCACGGAGCGTTCAGCGTCCACACCTGGGACCTGCAGCCGTGTCACGGCATGTCGGGTGCGGCCGCGACTGGCGGCAACACCGATACGCGTGAGGCGCTCCGATACTGCCATCTCGCGTCGGAGCGCAGCGTAGATCCCGGCATGTCCGAGTTCGTATTTCAATCGCGTCAATGCAGACCGTTGCTCGGCGAGGTTGGTCGACAGGAGCTGTTGGACCGACCGATTCGGCGACAGCTCGCGCATCGCCCGCTCCCCCAGCTTGGCCGCGAATGTGGTGAGCACTTTCGTTGCGCGGGCGGACTCCCACTCGAGCACACGCTGCCGAGACACCGTTCTCGCCCCGATGGTGGCCCGAATGTCCAGCGACTCTTTCATCTTCATTCCCCATCTCAGACGCGTGATCGAGCTACTCCGGTGGTAGGCGACCGAAGATGAGCGACTTAACGCCAGCAATTATTGCGTTAAGGATCCATTACCGCAAGAGGGCAGGAACTCGGGTTCGTCGAACGGTTCCTCTCAACCGCCCCGAACAGGGTGTAAGTGGATCCTGGCAGGCATCTAGCGTAGAAACAGAGCCCATGGACCGGGCCACACACGACATCCCTGAATCCGCGGCGGGTGACGGCGAGGTGCGTAGGAGAACCGGCGGCAGATCGGCACGTGTGCGCGAGGCGGTGCTCACCGCAACGCTGGACCAAGCCCGCGAACACGGCATCGAAGGATTGACCATCGGCGACATCGCCGCACGCGCCGGCGTCGCCGAAACGACCGTCTATCGCCGGTGGGGTACTCGAACCGCGTTGATCGCCGACGCTGTCACGGATCTTGCAGCTACCCATAATCCTGTCCCGGACACGGGAACCCTGCGCGAAGACCTGATGGTGGTTGCCGACCAGATAGCGCAGCTGATCTCGCGGCCAGGCATCACGCGTTTGATCGGCACGACCATCGCCCTGTCCGCCGATCCGGACGTCAGCGCCGCACGAAACCGGTTCTGGACCGAGAGATTCGAACAGAGTTCCCACGTGATCACCCGAGCCCTCGAACGGGGAGAGTTGCCCTCGAACACCGATCCCCGTTCGCTACTCGAAACACTCTGCGCACCGATGTATTTCAGACTGCTCGTCATCGACGAGACCCTGGACCGCGCTTTCATCGAGCAGTGCATCGACCACACCTTGGTCCTGTACGGTGCAACTTCCTGAGCGGTGCCCCCGCTGCGACAACGACAGTCACCGCACCGTCGAGTGGTGTCGACGATGTGAGGGGACGTCGTGATGAGCCGGTAGCCGCACGTCTTTTTCGCCGTCATCCGGTGCCCTGTCTGTGTGCTCGATCGGGGTGTGCAGCGCTTGGGTTCTGCCGGCCGGGGAACCTAGGCGGGCGCCGATCAGCTGCGCCGCGCTCCCATTCCCCGCGCCAGCAGGTCGTCGACGAATCGGCGGGTCAGTGCGTCCGTGCGCGTTCCGACCATCGCGACGACCGCGCGTTGTAGCGGTGGCCGCATCGGGGTGACGATGCCGGCGAACCGCGCGGGGAGTGCGGTGGTCGGAACGAGCGCGATTCCGAGGCCCGCGTGGGCGAGTTGTGCTGCTGTGGTGGCGTTCCGGGAATGGGCGACAGCATCGAGCTCGACGCCGTGGGTTGTCGCGACGGAGTCGAACCACCCGCGTAGACCGTTCGACGGGTGGTAGTGCACGATCGGTCTTCCGGCGAGATCGGTCCACGAGATGGCGGGCTCGTCGGCGAGATCGAGCCCCTCCGGAATCACCGCGACGATGTCTTCCGTCCCGATCACGTGGGTGACGCCGGTGAACTGCGTCGAAGCCGGACCGACTGCGAGGTCGATGTCGCCGTACGAGAGTGCGTCCGCCATCGCATCCGCGCTGGCGAACTCGGTCAGGTCCAGTCCGATGTGCGGATACTTTCTCGTCCATTTTCGTAGCGTGGGCGCGAGGACTGGGACAGTCATGCTTTCGGCGCACCCTAGCCGTAACCGGCCTTCGCGTCCCTCAGCCGACGCTCGTCCGATCCGGACGATTCGGTCGGCAGCTGAGAGTGCGGCCCGCGCATCGTCGAGCAATGCGCGGCCGGTCGGGGTCGTCCGAACCCCGCGCGGGAGCCGTTCCAGCAGCGGGGTGCCGATTTCCGTTTCCAACGACGCCAACTGATGAGACAGCGCAGGCTGGGAGAGATTCAACTTCGCTGCCCCGGCGGTCACAGAACCGGCGTCCACCACGGCGACAAAGCATTCGAGGGCTCGCAGAGTCGGCATCGGTCGAGCGTATTCTACGGCGACAGTCCGACGCCGCTAGCTTGAATCCCTCTTCAGGTAGCGGCTTGTCGTCTGAACGAGCATCGTGCTGAAGAAGATGCCGATCAGCGTGAGGATTACGCCGGACCGAATGTCTCCGTCGATGAAGTTCGTGACGGCGACGACGTAGGAGATCACGGCCATGACGATGCCTGCGGCCATTCTGATCCTCGGGTCGACGTTCATGTGTGTCAGCTCCTGTCGCAAGTAATGGTGTGCGCTGGTGGCGGCTCGGTTCGGTCAGCCGACCGCGACGAGTCCGGCTTGCCGGAGGAAGGTGAGGTTGTCTTCGAGGTGCCAGTCCGAGTCGATGCGAGCATCACCGACATGCTGGATGTCGATCGCACCGAATTCGATCGGTTGTCCGGTGCCGATGCGACCGTCGTACGTGCCGGTGAAATGACCCCGGAAGATCAACCGTGCGGTGAAGGTGTCCGACGCCGCGACGGGTCCCGCTGGGCCTTGCGGGCGTCCTGGCGGCAGTGTGTTGTCGACAAAGCCGGGGTCCACCGCTCGGTGGAGATATTCCGTATCACTGGTGTTCCAGAATGTGTACAGCGTCTGCGCGATACGGACGACCTCGCGGGTTCGGTCCGTAACCGGTGCATCGCCGACGTTCACCGTCCCCGGTGCGACCAGGTCGACCGCAGAATCCACCAGAGGCCGGTCGGTGGTTGTCGCACGGGCGGAACACGCCATCAGTGGCAGCGTCACGGCCACCAGGGCAGCCATTGCCGTGAGGAGTTTCATGCCAACCGCCCTCCCCCGTCGACGTGCAGGGTGACGCCGGTGACGAAGGTGTTCGTCAGCAACGACAGTGCAGCGGCCGCGACGTCGGACGGTCGACCGACTCTGCGGACGGGGTTGGTGCGCGCCGTATCCGCGAACAGTTTGTCCTTCCCCGGTCCCATAGAGTCCCAGGCCCCCGAATCCACGATCCCAGGTGACAGGGCATTGACGCGGACGGGTGCAAGTTCGACTGCGAGCGCATCGGTCAGGAACGCCACCGCCCCGTTCGTCGTCGCCATTACCGACAGGCCGGGCGCAGGTCTCCACGCAGCGACACCGGAGAAGAACAGGAACGAACCCCCCTCTCGCACCTGCGGCGAAAAGTGCTTCGCCAGAAGAATCGGTCCGATCACTTTGGCGTCGAATGCGTTTCGGACTGCGGTGCCGTCAAGATCGGCGATGGGTCCGTTCGCATGCTCGGCGGCGAGGCTGATGACGTGGTCGACCGAGCCCACCGACGAGACTGCTTGCGCGATGGAGGACTCGTCCGCGATATCCATCACCAACGCACTCGCTCCCGGACCCAACAGAGCGACTGCTGCGTCGAGAGACTCACGGCGTCGGCCGGCGAGGACCACCTCACCGCCGCCGTCGAGAACAGACGACGCAATGGACCGGGCGATTCCCGACGCTCCGCCGACCAGAAGTACTCGCATTCGAATGACCCTTTCGTTGTGAATGTGTGCCATTCGAGTGAAGCAAGAGAGCGACCGTCGAACAATCGATACTTTCGCTCATTGCCATCGAACATTTCGATACCGGCTATCCTGGCCGCATCCACGAATCGATCGAACTCATCGCCGCCGACTGATGCGGTGGCCGAAGCAGCGTCGCGCAGTGGTCTGTCGCCGGCCTGAGCCCGGGTGCGCGGTAGCCGCGGCCTCCTCGTACCCGATCACGGGGAACAGTGCGGCGGTGTCGCAGTTCAAATCGTTTCCGTTGAAACAGGATTCGATTGACTTGATACATATGTCGCCGAGAATCGTTGCCGAGCAACGCTGCCCATCGAATCGCTCTCACCCGACACCGTGGGAACCGAATGTCGACCGTAGTCGCTCACCGGCCGGAATCCCGGACGCCACCAGCGCGGCACCGTCGGACCGCATGATGACGTCACGCGGTGCGACCTCGGTGTGACTCGTCGGGTTCGTGGTGGGTCATGCACAAGCACGCGCAGCAACGCTTCCAGGAACTGTTTAGAGAGATGACCGAGCCCGACATGAGGCTGCGCGACGGAGGTGCCAATGGGGTAGGGACCTGTCCGAACTTGGCGCGTGGGGACGCACTCCGACGACGACATCCGTCGGTGTAAGCGTCGTCAGATATCGACGCCGACGGGATTTAGCGGGGGACGCAGGGCGGCGCGTATGCGGAAGGCCGCCCAGAACCTCCACTCTCGTGGCGGTTCGGAGGTCGATTTCCGACTGCTTCCCATCTTGCGCTAAATTCTGCCCAGAGCGCTCCCTGACTTCCTGGCCCTGACCAACTGGGCGTGAAGCTAAACGGACTGAGGCCGACTCTTACAGTCGACACGGCTTAAACCAGGTGTGACCAGCAGCTGCTGTGCTACTCATCACTTCGAGCTCAAAGTGATGAGTAGGGCTGAAGTCTGCAGAAAGCAGAACACCCCGCCTCCAGCTTTACGCTGGTGACGGGGTGTTTCTGGGTGCGCCATCAGGGACTCGAACCCCGGACCCGCTGTACAAGTGGTAACAATTCAAGTGGATGCACTCGCGTCCATCACAGGCCAGCTGAGCTGGGTGTTTGGGAAGTCGAGTGACCACCGGCGTCCGTGTGAATCCATCCGCATTCGCCCCAAAGTGATGAGTAAAAGATGACCAACGGCGAGCTGCTCCCGGTCCACCAGGGTCCCGCGTGGTCCGCTACCGTCTAAACGGACCGCCATGGCCACTCGACTCCACCTCATTTCAAAGTGATGAGCTCCCTCGTGCTCAAACGCGACCCGAATCAGGAGACGCCGTACCGGCTACGCACCCGATGCCCGAGCTCAGCGATATTAATCTCTCCGCGAACATACGCATCCTGGTCCGCGCGGGTCGCCTCGGTACTGCGAGCAGCCTCGAGAGCACTGTTGATACGAGCAGCATCGATAGCCCGTACACGATCCACAGACGGTCGTCCTATCGACAATCGACACCTCCTCAACTCCAACCCAGACTACTGCTCCATAGGCCAGCGGAGGCGCTACCCAAACTCGAAAAAGCGAGCCGACCTCACGAATCTGAGGGGGTGAGCGAACATATCAACTGTCACACTGGACGTGCCGGGCCCCGACATCGTCCATGTGATCGCTGAACAGAACGCCTTCGTCGAATCAACCACTGACCACGTAGTGCGGAAACGGCAGTTTCCGCACCGTCATTAAGTCCTGGAGGCGAGTACCGCGCCACCGAGTAGAGGTGGACTGCCGATAAGACGGATAATGTCAGGTAAAGTGCTGCATATGCTGTGGCGCAGTCACTTTCAGGAATATGCAAAGCCGCAGGGATGGCTACTGACCCAGGCAATTTGTGGCGTTGAACGGCGTCGAAGGTGATGGGTCAGCGCGCATCGATGGTCGCGGGCAATGCTTCTGTCGTGGTGACAGTGGGGTAGCCGCGGGTTGGGCCTCAAGCGGACATCCCTCGTGGTGCTGCTGGTGGTCACGCTGACCGGCATCACGATGACGGTGCTCAGAGACGACCACGGTACCGGCGTCCTGATCGGTCCCGCGTTCGGAATGCTTGCGGAGGTGCACCGTCACCGTTCGACCTCGGAGCGGTAGTCCGGCGCGGTCGGATCACATTGGGAAACCCGGCAGACCGTCGATACTGACTGCGTTACGCTCGGCGCGATATGTCACCATGCCGTCGACGCCCTTCTTCTCGGCATGCCGACGAAAAAGATCGTGCTCGCCGGCCATCTCCATCATCGGCACACCCCACCCACACGAATCGCTGATTCTGGTCACATCGACCGACACAACCGCTCGGGTGCTCGGGTTCGCCGGGTGGCGTGTGACCACGTCGTGGAACATGGCATCGCCGGGTAGCCACACCGACCCCGTTCCGTGGAGCCGCGCTATTCGCGGTCGACTGTCGAACGAGGCGAACATCAAGCAGACTCGGCCGTTGTCTCGAATGTGCGCGATCGTTTCCACTCCACTCCCCGTGTAGTCGACCCACGCAACTCTGCGCTCCCCCAGTACGGAGAACGAATCATGCCCTCTGGGTGAGACATTGACATGTCCGTCACTCTGCAGCGGTGCCGTCCCGACGAACCACATCGGCTGCGCCTGGATCCACGTCTTCAGCGAGTCGTCAATACGCTCGAATACCTTCCCCACAGAAGAACCTTAACCTTGTCGACGCGATAATTTCCACGGAGGACCCGGTCCGGACCGGCGGGAGTTACCTTGACGTTGCCGATAAAAGGTTTGGCCTTCGAGAAGATTCTTGACGATAGTCATCTTCCACGATCCCCCAGCACCGCAATACTCACCTCGACCGGCAGTCCCGAACGTGAGCAACTGGTCGACCAATTGGTTGGGCTTCTGCTCGGCCCTTTCAGAGGGTCGTGTTGGTGAACGCGTTTAGGCAAGTTCTCGCGCGAATGACAGATTCACTCAACGGATTCACGAGGCCACCATTACGGGGCCAGAGGGTGAACGACTGCGCTTCTCTATTGATCGAGATGATGGACTCCGAGGCTCCGGCGGCCGCAGTACCCACGGTCCCACCTCGTGGACCGGACCCATTCATACCCAACTCCCAGACACCCTCGTGCATCGACCCGTCGGTAGTGGAGAACTGCATGGCAATGACGTAATAGTGCTCGTACGCCCTCGCCGCGCCCTGCGGCGCAACCTCTTCAGCTACCGACACGAAGGTTTCAAGTGGGCCAATCGATGGCCGACTCAGAAGCAGCTCGCTCAGACTCGAATCGACCGTCAAACACCCACGGTCCTCGACTTCACCCGGTCTCGTAGCCAGCCCGATGATCAGCGCCAGAGCCGCCACGGCGACGACGGCCACTAACCACCGAAGTCGTACTGTTCGCGCTCTGCCCATGATGTATGACTTCCTAGCGCGTCAGATTGTTGAACGGAGGCCGTGTTAGGCCAAGGCTCACCAGGGACATGCTCCGGCGCGCCCGACTCTATCGGAACAAGTCGCTGGGTGGACCTGGGCCGGCAGGACTCCGACTTCGTGACCGCGACGTCAAGGCGCATGCCATGTGTCTTGACCGCCAGCGAGGTAATGAAGTAATACGACCATTCTCGATATGCAGTGTTACCAGTAGAGCTCCGCATCCGCTGTGCGGCAGTGTGTTTCGCTCACACGCCGCCGACGACTCGTCAGCGATTTCGATGGAGCCTATCCAAGCGACAAGCGCTACAAGGTTGACGCGTATGCAACGACGTGGTGTGCTTTCGGCGTTCACACTGATGCCGCAGCATTCCTGCCCGTCCGGGGATGTAGGCACCTGATACCGACAGGGCGACCGTGAGGCCGTCATGTCGTCTTCTGTTCGTACCCGTCGCTCGACGGTGGCGTTGTGGATCGTATTCTTCGTCAACGGTGCCGTTCTGGCGAGCTGGGCCCCGCGCATCCCGCAGGTCAAGTCCGAACTGTCGCTCACCGACGGACAGATGGGCTGGGCGCTGCTCGGGGTGGCCGCCGGATCGGTCCCGCGCTCACAGGCACCGCCCGCATCCTGCGGTCGGTATCTGCGCGGTCGGTATGCATTACTTCCTCTATCGCCTTCGCCGCCGCACTCCCCCTGATTGGCCTGGCATCGAACGGATGGCTGTTGGGTCTCGCGTTGGCCGTCCTGGGGGCGGCCAGTGGGTGCCTCGACGTCGCGATGAACACAGCGGCAATCAGCTATCAGAACCGCGCTGGGGCGCGGATCCTCTCGCGTCTGCATGGCGGCTACAGTTTGGGTGTCCTTGCTGGCGCATCGTCCGGAGCTCTGGCCTCGAAGTTCGACTTCACAGTGCTCGAACACTTCTCGGCTGTCAGCGTCAGCTTGTTGCTGTTGGCCCTTATAACGTCGGCATCCCTACCGAGAGCGACTCGCCCGCCCGCGTCGAATCCTTTTGCGCCGCTGAAGAGTAGCGCCGGCGTCGAATACCTTCACTCTTCTCCGAACACCCGGTTCGGGCGGGTGCTCGCGATCCCCGCTCCTGTGGGGGCGATGGCTGTTGCGGCGTTACTGGTCGAGGGCATGGTCACCGATTGGTCCGCGCTACTGGTTTCTCGCGACTTCGGTGGCGGCGCAACGGTCGGCGCGACGGCGGTCGTGGTGTTCAGCTGCGCGATGTTTCTCTCCCGCTCGTTCGGCGACCTGATCATCGACCTGCTGGGGCCGCGATGGACGTTGGTATCCGCGGCGGTAGTGGTGGCCTCGGCAACGCTTATGGGATTGCTCCTTATGCACAACCCATGGGGCGTGGTGGTGGCGATGGCGTTCATCGGACTCGCCCTTGGGCCTCTGTTTCCGCTCCTGATCACCGAAGCGGGACATCGCAGTCATGCGGGAGTGGCGGTTGCCACCGCTCGCGTCAGCGCAGTCGGCTACGGCGCATATCTCGCAGGCCCCCCGCTCATGGGCTTCCTTGCCGACCACACGGGCCTGACATGCGCCTTCGCCATGGTGGCCTGTACCTGTGCGATTGCGTTGTCGTATTTTTCGAAGACGCTGCCTGGTAGTGCATCTGACGGCATCACCTAGCAGAACAGTCCGTGGACAGGGTAAGTTCACTCGGGCCGGACGTTGAGGCTCCAAGTGGAGGGCAGTCCCGACCTTGGGTTGAGGCTGACTGCGGCGACTGGCGCTCGTTTTTGGCACCCGAGACGATGGGCGTCCAGTTCTTTTCGTCCAAATTCGTTCCAGGGCGACCTCCTCGAACTGTACGAGTCGTCGTGGTTGTCCAGGCGACGGTTATCAGTCAGTTCGGAAGATCAGCTGTGTGTTGCGAAGCTGCGAAGAGAGTAAAGGATGCAGAAACATTTTCACACAGGGTATTTCGAGCTTTCGTGGCTCGGGCTCGCACGTAGCGCCTCTCAATGCTTCACACGGCTGCGGAGTTGCCTGCGATCATGATGATCCTGTTGCGAGCATGACGCTTCCGTCCGAGAACGCCCGTCGACCTGGGCGCAAAATGTCGACGAGCGCGAGCTCTGCGATCAACGTTTTTCCTTGGTACTGAGCAAATTTGGTGGCCAGTCCGTATTCGGTGCTGTATTCGACGTGTGCTGATTTTCCGGGTTCGCGAGTGTGCAGGAGCGCAATGGTGTAGCCGAAGTTCGTAGAGTCCGCGTGGTCGATTGCCCAGTCGTCATCCATACGGCCCCAGATCGGTAGATCGAGCGGGAAACACAACCGGACGGCGATCGGCGCGATGCTCGACTGCGTGTGACGGGTGCCGTCTGTAGCGATTTGACGGCTTCGTTCCTTGTCATCGATGGAGGTTTCGGTGACGCCGTTGGAGTCGGTGATGACCCAGGACCGATCGCGAGTGTGTGTACTGACGTGCCATTCACTGGTCCGGCCGTCGCTTCGAACACGGCGCGACGTTGCTTCGATGCGGCCGACGTTGTAGACGTCGAGGACGTGAGAAATCGCGTCCAACGTAGTCCTGAGAGCGTCCACCATGATTGCCTCCGATCGTTGTGATTCGGCACCCTGAAGTGCGAATTCTGGCGCGCCACGTCGCAAAGCTGCTGCAACAGCAGTGTGCGGAAGAGCATCTCAGTGCGTGTCGAGTCCGAGCTCCTGGCGAAGCTGGTCACGTTCTTCCTTGAGGTAGGCCTGTTGTTTGCGCGTCATATGACTGACGGACAGCGACATCACGAAATTGCACTGACCGTCATCGAACTGGTGAAGCCGCTTCAACGACCCCTGCAGCTCGTCCCTATCCGCGCATTGCACAGCGAGTTCTTGCAGCTCGACCCGGTGCTCGATCGCCCACAACAGGCACTCGACGCCGGCCAGTCTCGCCCGGGCATTTGATGGCGGCAACAGATGGTCCTCCCTTCTTTTGTCTCAGCTTACGAAGTAAAGATTCCACTGGTCGACGATCTCGACGGGTCGGTCCTCGATGACAAGCGCCGTGACCATGTGGGCGCCCCGGAGGTGTGTGTCTGGTAGGTGCACCTTTTCGTCTGTATAGCTGGACATCTGCGTCAAGGTATCTTGACGACGGCTCTGTTGTATGAACTTCTCAGACCGTACGGTCTGCATTAGGGTTCGCGCTATGTCTCGGATTCCACGTGGGCTTCGACCACGCCTGATCGTCAGTGCACTCGTTGCTTTGACGACGATGTCATCGATACCTGCTCACGCCGGGGCACCCGAGTCTGACGCCTCGCCTATGGCGTGCGCGGGGTGGTCGGTCGAGACTGTGGCGAGTGGCCTCGACGAACCGGAGAACCTGGAACCCGACGGTGCAGGTGGGTTCTACGTATCGGGGGCCTTGAGTATCGTCCACGTGGACGCAGACGGCCGAGTCGAGCCTGTACTCGACGACCTCTCAGCTCCGCGAGGGTTGCAGTTGCACGACGGCATCCTCTACTTCGTTGTCGGTCCAGGGCTTTCCCAATTCGATAGCCGGACCGGCGAGGTCAGCAAGGTGACCGACATGGCGGGCCACGGACTTCTCCGGCTACCGGACGGGGACTTCCTCACCACCGACGTCGGCACCGACATCGGCTCGCCCTCGAGGATACTGACTCGATACGACCCGGATACCGACTCCGCGGAAGTGAATTGGTCACCCGTTCCTCGATCCGAGGGATTGGCGCTCAGTCCCGATCACAGCCGGGTGTACACCGACGATCTGTTCACCGGCCAAGTCATCGAGGTACCACTCGACGCCCCGGACAACTGGTCGGTCGTGGCCACAGTGCCGGGAATCTTCCCCGGTCTCGACGACCTGACCATGTCCGACGCCGGCGTACTGTACGCCGCCGCCCACGCCGAAGGCGCGGTGTACAGCATCGACCCGCTGACGGGCGCGACCTGCGTCATTGCGGCAGGTATGTCGCCCGGATGGACGGGACCCAGCTCGGTGCGCATCGGACCGTCCTCCGACGGGTGGGCGCTGTATGCCACTGTTTTCGATGGAACTCTTCGTCGCCTGACTCCCCCGCCGGGAGTAGATATCGAACCGGTAAGGCCATGACACGGTCGCCGAACACGAGGGGCGGCAGCGCATTCGAGCTGCGGCGCTAGCGCCGAAGCTACTGAAAGCGCCGCTTCTTGCGCGGCACAGACATAGCGTAAGGGCCCCGAAGGGCATTGCAGCTCGAAGGGTATGGATTAATACGGCAAGTCTTGATAGGCAGGGTTGCCAGCAAACCTCTGCTTATATTGTGTCGCAGTATGTTTCGCTCGTACACTGTCGCTCATGCCTGCGGTCGGCAATGCGCGAGGCCGGGCGCGAACGGGTCCAAGTGCGAACGTGAGCGGCGAGACAGCGACTTCGAGGCCGAAGCGCATAGCCGCTGACGAACGTCAGCAACTGGTCGACCCGCGGGACCCAGCGAAGTCCACCAGCGTGTCGCCTGGCTCCTGTCCGGCCATCGACCAGCCTCCGCCCATTGCATGCGAGGTGGGCACACGGCTGCCTTGCGTTTCAGCGGTCTACTCCCTGTCAGACGTGCGCGCTAGTTTATGGCCGTGTCCTCAAAACGCTGCCGAGAGTCCGGTGAGACAGTGCGCTCTATCGCGCGGACCCGCTTTGGTCTGGAGCTGCCCGACAAGCTCCTAGCACGGTTTGAGGAACCAGGTTGGTACTACGACTCAGAGGTAACTGCACGCTGCGTGTGTGGCGAATTTCAGCTGCACTGTCTGCGCCGTCCGTATGTCAGTGCGGGAAAGGAGTATCGATACGTCGGGTGCGTGTGCACATCCTGTTGTCGCGTCCACACCCTTGCCGATCTGGGAATCGGAACGTACGCCGCCCTGCTTGGCGGTGTCGCGTCCGGGCGCGGAAGAGCCGACGTGAGTTCGTCAAATAGGAAAGATCCCAATCTGGGGATCACTACCGCGAAAGAAATGGACACCACGAACGATGCCGCGGATGTCGCGCTCGCTCCGTCACACATGAACGTAGATGCGTTTCAATTCGAATTAATCGAACTTGAGGACGCGGTAAGCGCTGCAATTGCTTCTCTTCCCGATAAGCGTGACCAACAGATCTTGAGTTCTGGCCTGGGCCTTTCAGGTCATGGGACGATGAACATGTCCGAGCTTGGGGTCGTGCTAGAAATCTCGCGCGAACGCGTTCGGCAACTGCGGAACAGGGCCGTGAACCGTCTCAATCGAGCAATCCGATCCAACAACGGTGAAGCATGGCGCACGCAGCTCATGAAGGCTATGTGCTTGTCGACTCCAATCAACTATCTGAAGACCGCCGACAGGCTACAGCCGTGGGTCGAAAACCTCACTCCTGACGCTGCGTACCGGCAGGTGCACACCGTCGCCCGGATCGCAGGTGTGGACGAAGCAGACGCTGATGCGATTGCACAGATCATCAAGACTGACCGGCAGATGGTCTATGCGCGGGCCCGGCGCGAACGCGGGGCTATCCGACGTGCCGATCTTGTGGAGCGCCGTATTGTACGTTGGCTGGATTGCGTGGAGTGGCCGGAGAGACCGGCACTTTCGACTACGCTGGTCGACCACCGACAGCCGACGAGAGACGTCCGGGGTGGGGAGTCGGTGTTTCTTGAGACGTTCAATAAGGAGATTCAATACGAGTCAGGCCTAGAGAGGCTCTTCCTGCAGTACGTCGACGAAAGTCCTCTCGTAATCGACATCGCTTCTCAGCCATGCCGAGTGCCCTACTCAGACCTTCACCAGAGTTCTCGGACCTATCATCCAGACTTTTTGATCCGACTCAGAGACGGCGAGGTGATTCTCGTCGAAATCAAGGGCACGTTGGACTTCGTCGACGCGCAGAATCTCGTTAAGTACTCCGTCGGTCGAGCTTATGCGCACCAGCGAGGTTGGGGCTGGTTGGTTCTATGCCCGCACACCAACATCACGATCCAGCAGTTACGAGCAAGGCCGGTGCCGAACGCCATCAGAACTGCATTTCAGGAACTCCTGGCGGCGGGACCCCTCAGCCTCGCTGACTTCCGGTGTCTGTATGCACAGCAGCCGTTCTCGCAGGCTGACCTTCTGGCGCTGATCCTGACATCCGGTTGGAAGCTCCAGCATGCACCGTTTCGTCTGTCATCGGACTGACGGCAACTGTTGCGAAATGAGTGAGAGGGTGGGTCGTCTCAGGCGGAGAATGGCAACGAGACCAGGCACCGTTCATGCATACCCGAACAGCGCCACGTCAATGACAATTACCGGTAACGTGACGGGTCGGATGGTGACCAATTTTGCCTCGGCCTCCTGCCGCCGCGCATGCGTGGATGACATGGCGGAGAGCTGAGGCGGCAGCAGATGCGGCGTGGTTGTGATCATGCGTCAGGTTGCATAGTACGTCGACCCGAGCAACCTCTGCATATTGTTCTGTTGCAATGCTTTTCGTCCATTGCAACTTGAGGAGGTAGTGCTGCCACTAGTGATGACGCCCGAACCTGAAACAGCTGCGGTCGGTGCCCTCAGCTGATCGAGGACACCGACCGCATAGAGTTATTCAGCGGCTCCAACCGCGCTGACAGCATTTCCACGCAATGTCGAGCGTGTGGCGACGGCCGCAGTCGCTGCAGTCAGTGCCAGTGTTGCTAACGTGATCGCCGCCAGGAGAGCCCAGGGAATTGCAATCACCGGGGTGCCATAGGCGCGGAGCGTTGCGATCCACAGCCCCACCATCGACGTGATCGCGGCGACCGCGCCGAGTACCAGCCCGATGAGCGTGGCGGACAATGTCTCTGCAATCACAGCGCCCTGGACCTGCCGCTTCGTCATTCCGGACAGTCTCAACGTGGCCAACTCTGAGCGCCGCTGCCCGATAGAAATTGCCACGGTGCTCAAGACGCTGATCAACGCATACAGGCTTCCTAGGCCAACAATCGCCCCCATCACCGCGCGATTCTCGCCATCTTTTGTCGATGCATCTTCTCGCACCAGAGTCGACGGCGTGTCGATCCGCGTTGCGCCAAGTCCAGCTAACTGGGATCGCACCTTGTCAACGTCTGCACCGGGCTCGAGCTGCACGAGGACGGACGTGATCCGCTCTGCGAGCATTGAGGCAGGCAGGATCGACCGGTCGATATAGAAGCCATCTGATCCAGCCAGGGTTTCCGGCAGGCGAGCAGCTTGGCGAAGTGGTACTGCTGTCCCATCTAGCTGCAACGAGATGTTGTCGTACTGACCGTTAACGGTCAGACTGTCCAGCCCACTACCGAAAACAATTGTTTGGGAGTTGAAGTCATCGAGATCCCCAGATGCAGGTTTCTGCTGCCTGATCTGTCGGAATCGATCCGGATCGACGGCGACAACCGTTCCCGGTCCATCGAGGGTGATGTTGTCCCGGGTGAGCCAAACTGAGAGCGGTACTACAGTCTCAGGAGCGGCGATTCTGACTCCGCCGATCTGTTCTGCTCGATCTACATCGAAGTCCTGTCCAGAGACGACGAGATCGGCGCGTATAAGGGTCTGCTCCGTTTCTCCTGCTGCAGTCTGGGTGTCGAGGATTCCTTGAAGACCCATCACGATGCTCACCAGCACGATCATCGGTGCAGCGCAGGAAGCGGTGCGACCTACCGAATCACGCAGATTGGCAACGGCTACCGATGGCACTGGCCGTCTCGGCGCAATCATCGCGACCATACGCGCGATCGCTGGCACGAGCAGGGGAGCTAGCCGACTCATCGCCACTGACGCGGTGATGATGATGCCCAGGCCCAATAGCAATGGGATGAGCATGCCTCCGCTCGTAGCGGAGAAGAACACCTGAACTCCTGTGAGCACAAGCGCAATCACCGCGACCACCCATCTGCGCAATCCCATGACTCGCCGTTCGAGCGGGGTGCGGCGAAGTGCGTCTAGCGGCCGGACCCGGGTCGCCCGTCGAGCACTCCCCCATGCTCCCCAAACACTCACCACCACCGCTACAACGAAGTCCAGGATGAGCACGGCAGGCGCTACAGGGGTGTCGATCTCGGAAGGCAGTACACCCAAACCGCTGAGGATTGCGCCCTGGACACTAGTGAGTACGAATCCCAACACAGCCCCGATGAGTGCCCCGACTATCGAGACCAGCAATGCCTCACCAAGCAGCAGCCGACGGATTTGTCCAGCAGTGACGCCCGCGATTCGTAATGTTGCGAGGTCATGGCGACGTTGGTCCGCGGCGAAACCGATCGTTGATGCGACTACGAATACCGTCAGGAATGCACCAAGCATGACTGTCATTCCGGTGAGGGTGTTCGCACCACTGGCTGCTTGACGGAACGCTTCGGCTTCGGCGGGCGTCGCATCGAGCGGCGGCTGTGAGTTTTCAACCCCGAGAATGATAGTCATCCCGGCGTGAACGATTCCCACTCCGAGGGCGACCGCGATAATCGAGCCAACGAACAGAGACCAACGATCGAAGAAGGTGCGGGCCGCCAATGAGATCACGGTGCGAGCTCCAAATCAGCCAGGGCGGAGGCGATCTGCGCTGCGTCGGCACCGTCCAGAGTGCGTACAAGACGACCATCACGAAGGAACGCAACGTGGTCGGCGCGGGAAGCCGCCTGCGGATCGTGCGTGACCATTAGGATGGTCTGCCCACGGTCAACAAGCTCACGAAGGAGTCTCAATACGACCGCTGCCGCGGCGCTGTCGAGAGCACCAGTAGGTTCGTCGGCGAACACTATGCTGGGCTGTGTCGCCAGCGCACGCGCAATCGCTACACGCTGCTGCTGACCACCCGATAGTTCCCGAGGCTTCTGCCCGATGTGTTCGGCCAAGCCCAGTACCCCCAGCGCATCTCGTGCAGTTGAGTCCGCGTTTGAGTCACCGGCCAGTCGGAGCGGGAGGCTGACATTTTGCAATGCTGTCAAGGCCCCGACCAAGTTGAACTGTTGGAATACGAAGCCGATGTCGCTGCGCCGTAGCCGAGTCAGGTTGTCGTCGCTCAATGTGCTGATATCGGAACCGTTCAAGAAGACGCGGCCAGCGTCCGGGCTATCGAGTCCGGCGGCGCAACTCATAAGTGTCGACTTCCCTGAGCCCGACGGACCCATTATTGCTGTCCAAGACCCCCGCCGACAACCAAGGGTGACGCGGTCAAGTGCGACGAAGGCATTTGTTCCAGAGCCGAAAGTGCGTGTGACTTCCTGGAGCTGCAGGATGGTATTAGACGGTTCCGGTGGGATCATTCCTACACTTCACAGCACTGCGACACTCAAGTCAGTCGGCCTGAACAGTGGGTCACGGTAGAGCTGGCTATACCGCGTGATGGAAATCAAGAGTCTAAAATAGACGAGTGAGCCAATTGCCGACAGCCTCTGGGCCGGAAACTCTCGCGCGTTGGCGTGCGGCATCATACGTAACCGCGGTCGCCGCGCGAACGCTTCTTGCTGTGGCCGCAGCAGCGTTGCTTTCTGCGCCGATCCTGATTGCCGCTACTGACCGAACGGTCGATGCAGAACGAACAGGCGCGCTTGCGACCACCGGGCTGGCCTTGCTAGGAGTCGGCTTACCGATTGTTTCATCATTGTTGGCGCAGATCGATTGGGCCAGTGCGACAGCGCTGCGATACGGAGTTATGCCGAGTCGGCCCGAAACTCGGCTGCGCGAGCCGAAGACGCTGGTGCGCCCGCTAGCGTACAGCGTTGTAATGCTGACGCTTGGCGGTGCAATAGCAGTGTCAGGATTGTTGGTTGTAGTCGGATCGATGGTCGCACTATTCAGCCCGTACCTTGCGCTCACCGGGGACACCGCAGTCATCGGGCCGATCACCGTGACGACAGTGGTCCAAAGTCTCGTTGCGGCAATCGTCGGTGCTGTCTTGCTTTCTCTGCTGGTATGGGCGTCGCCTCTGCTTGCCCGCGCTCACGTCCGACTCGTGCAGCAGGTATTGACCCGCCCGGAGCAATGGCTCCGACACGATCTCACCGCGACGGAGCAATCGCGCGCTCGCTTAGTTCGTTCTTTCGATGTCGAGCGCCGCCGGATCGAACGTGACCTCCATGACGCGGTCCAACCGCAGCTACTGTCTGTGAGCATGACGTTGGGCCTCGCGCTCGCCGCAATCCCAGAGGGTGTCCCTGGCCGCGACGATATCGTGCGAGCTCAACAACAAGCTCGGAAGACGCTCGATGACCTTCGGAGGGTGGTGCGAAACATACATCCTCAGGTGCTGATCGACCACGGTCTGGGTTCTGCCGTCCGCGAGATCGGGGACAATTTCTCCATCCCTGTCATGGTGGACGACAGGCTCGTCCCCCGTTTGCCGGCTGATGTAGAGACCAACCTCTACTTCTGTGTATCCGAACTGCTGTCGAATGTCGTTAAGCACAGCGCCGCTACCCGAGCAGATGTCATACTGCACCGTCCCACACCGAATCAAGTTCGGATATGCGTTCACGACAACGGCTGCGGCGGGGCAGGTGCGCGGAGCCGTGAGTATGGGGGGTTGAGCGGAATATCCGACCGGCTCGCATCCCTGGACGGCACGCTCACAGTCGACTCACCATTCGGGGGGCCCACATGTATCACCGTCGCGATTCCGAACACGAGAATGGTATGACAGACACGAGTTCTACTTACACAGTGGCATTAAGAGTCGTGCTCGCAGAGGACAACATTCTGTTGCGCGAAGGGCTTCAGATGTTGTTGGAACGCAACGGTTTCGTCACGGTCGCGGCAGTTGGGTCGGCGCAGGAGCTGCTCACGGCATGCAGACAGCATGACCCCGACCTGGTCATAACGGATGTCCGAATGCCACCCGACTTCAACTCAGAAGGCCTCGCCGCGGCCTCACAACTCAGACGGGAAAATCCGAATCTACCAATTGTGGTCCTCAGTCAGTACATCGAACAGAGCTATGTAGCCGAGTTGCTCGACGGGGCCGCGGGGGCGGGCATCGGATATCTTCTGAAAGATCGAGTCAGCGACGTTCGAGACTTCGCAGATACCCTGCGCCGAGTTCAGTCCGGTAGCACTGCAATCGATCCTGCTGTGATCACCCAGATGATCAGCCGACGGCGCGACCCTCTGCAGCAACTGACACCGCGTGAACACGACGTCCTTGTTGTTGTTGCAGAGGGCCATTCCAATGCTGCCATCGCCCGAATGCTGTTCATCAGCGAGGCCGCCGTCGTCAAGCACATCGGAAACATAATGATGAAGCTTGGAATACCACCCAACAATGACCAAAACCGCAGAGTTGCAGCAGTTCTCAAATTCCTCCGGATGAAGGAACGAGATTAACTAGCGTGTTGTCGCAGGTACCCCATTGACGTAAACCTCAGTGCCAGTTGGCACAACGATCGAGTAGCTGCCCTCGCAGTATCCGATGATCCCCTGATCGCACGGAGTTCCCAGGTGCAGACTGGTGCCTTCGAGCGACCAGGCTGGCGTGTTCGCACTTTTGACCAAAGCCTCGGTCTGGACCGTGACGACCACCTCCCGGCTGTCAGCCTGCTCCGAGGCCGTCACCGGCATGTTCGCGTTCGAGTTCACAACGTCCAGACGAGGTGCACTGAACTCGAAGGATTCCGTCCGTTGTTCCGTATTGGCCGAACATCCGGCCAATAAGAGTGCTCCCACCAATAACGTTCCTGCCGCGCTCGATCGAAAGTAAGTTTTCATAGTTTTATTTCACTAGAACCACGAAAGCAGTGGTATAGGCCAGACCCGCGTATCCGGGGTAGACCCAGCCCCACCATGGCTTTCGCCGAGTTATATCCGCACTGGCAAACGAGCCAAAGCACAGCGGAGCCGTGTCGTCAGACATGGACGCATGCGCACCCATCACCCGCAGCCCTGCGGTGTCACAGATCTCGATCGACATCCGTCGGTCAGGGTCGCACCCTAGGCGCAGGCAAGCGGTCCAACAGACGGTGATCGCCCCGGAAAGGACAACCTGGTCCCTGATTCGACATGCCCGTCCTCGACACAGCTCCTGACGGCAAAGCCACCGATAACGCATCACTCATCGCATTCGCACCGACCCGGGTCGCCCACGGCACATCGCCGCTCGCGAAGTCCCCACCCCGCCGAACGGGAAAATGATGCGCTCCTGCTCGTAGAGCTGAACAACCTCCGCACATCCACCGATGGCGACATCGCCGGGCTGCGGGACTGCTGTCGCACCCGCGACCTAGATCCCCGCTGCGACGACCACCGCCACAACTGCGACATCGGTTCGCATGCCACCTCTACGCAAGGCCGAAAGCATGTGAGAAACGTACCCGCCGCACAGTTGCGCCTTCGACCACAGGCAAACGATCAGCGCGATAGTTGCCTGCGCGATCCGGCGACTAGACGGCACCCAGACACATCTGCACCAAGGCCATTGACTCGAGACAGCTCACGCGACTGCCGCAGAATGCCCACGGAAACTGGCCGCGTGCGATTGTGAGGGCTCAAAAAGATGAGTAAGTGATGACTCAAGCGTCCACAGGCGTCCATCGGCTACCCGGCGGGGCGAATCCGGCACACAAATCGCAGGTCAGCAGCGTGGCAGCTCGAACCTGACTCCCAGTATTTGCAATTGGGAGTCAAATCTCCGAAATGCCCTACGCCGCTTGAAAACCCGCAGGTCAGAAAGTTGCCCATCTTTGCGATGCTAGCCGACGCACAGAATACCCGGACAACAAAAAGTGCCCCTGAACAGCGAATATGCTGTTCAGGGGCACTTGTCGTGCGCCATCAGGGACTCGAACCCCGGACCCGCTGATTAAGAGTCAGCTGCTCTAACCAACTGAGCTAATGGCGCCGATCCGCACCGCGTGTTCTCTGCGGTGCGGGAGAAACATTAACAGGAGAAACTGCCAGTTGTGAAATCGCCTGGTCAGAGGGCCTGTGTCAGCTGAAGATCTTGCGCACGACGAGTACGGCGACTACTGCGCCGACACCGATGAGCGTGAACTTCACCGGCGGCTCGTTCAGCTTGGCAACGATGCTCTGCTTGGTGTTCTCTGCGATTCGCTTGGGGCTGGCCCGCACGCTGAGCTCGTCCAGGGTGCTGGCGAGCTGGTTCCGAGCTGCCTCGATCTCGCGCTCGATTCTGTCGGTGTCCCTGGCCACGTGTCCTCCAACTTGTTGCAAATCCTGGCTGTCACTGTCGAGCCTAAAGCACTGCGTGTCTTGGACCGGCTCGGTGGTTAGTCTCGTCTGGTGACCGACACCAAGAAGCTCGAGGCCGGCGACCCGGCGCCCGCGTTCACTTTGCCCGATGCAGACGGTAACGACGTCTCCCTCGCGGACTACGCGGGCAAGAAAGTCATCGTCTACTTCTACCCCGCTGCCAGTACGCCGGGCTGCACCAAGCAGGCCTGCGACTTCCGTGACAGCCTCACCGAACTCAACGGCGAAGGCCTCGAAGTCATCGGCATCTCCCCGGACAAGCCCGCGAAGCTCGCCAAGTTCCGAGACAAGGAAGGCCTGAACTTCCCGCTACTGTCCGACGAGGAGAAGACGACGCTGAAGGCGTGGGGCGCCTTCGGTGAGAAGAAGAACTACGGCAAGGTCTACGAAGGCGTCATCCGCTCGACGTTCCTGGTCGACGAGGACGGCAAGATCGAGGTTGCTCAGTACAACGTTCGAGCCACCGGCCACGTCGCCAAGCTCCGCCGCGACCTATCGGTCTGACGCACCCAACTTCTGCAGGAACAGAGCCTCGGCCCCCGCGAGATTTTCGATCTCCCGGGGGTCGACGCTTTCGTTCGGCGCGTGGATTCTCGCCAGCGGCTCCTCCACTCCCATCAGAATGATCTCGGCCTTCGGAAACGTTTCTGCGAGAACGTTGCACAGCGGAATGGATCCGCCCTGTCCCGCTGCAGCCACCGGCTGACCGAACGCCTCGGCCAATGCATCGCCCAGCGCTGCATATCCCGGACCGTCGGTCCTCGCCTCGAACGGCGATCCCACTGCCTCGGGTTCGACGGTGATCCGCGCGTTCCAGGGCACGTGAGCTTTCAGATGAGCGGTCAGTGCATCCTGCGCCTGCTGCGCATCGATTCCGGGCGGCACACGCAGATTCAGGCGGGCTGACGCCGTCGGCGAGATTGCCGCCGCCGACCCGACAACCGGCGGGCAATCGATTCCCAACACCGTGAGCGCCGGCCGAGCCCACACCGCGTCGGCGACCGACGACGAGCCCGCCAGCCCCACACCGTCGAGCACCCCGGCGTCGGCGCGGAACCGACCTGCTTCGTAGGCGATGCCGTCCCACGTCTGGTCCGTCGTCAACCCATCGACGACGGTGTTGCCGTGCGCGTCACGCAACGTGGACAAAAGTTGAATGAGGGCGGCCAAGGCGTCGGGCGCCGGTCCCCCGTACATCCCGGAATGGACTTCGCCCTCGAGCGTGTCGATACGCACGACGACGTTCGCGATCCCGCGGAGTGTCGTCGTCACCGTCGGTTGTCCGACGGCGGCGTTGCCGGTGTCCGCCACGACGATGATGTCCGACGCGAACAGCTCGGGCCGTTCGAGGACCAGATGCTCCAGTCCCCCGGTCCCCATTTCCTCGGAACCCTCGGAGACGACGGTGATCCCGACGCCCAGTTCGTCGCCCAACGCCCGTAGCGCGAGCAGATGCATCACGACGTTGCCCTTGCAGTCCGCCGCACCGCGGCCGTACCAGCGGCCGTCACGCTCGGTCAGCTCGAAAGGCGCACTGGACCAGAGCTTGTCGTCACCGGGAGGCTGAACGTCGTAGTGCGAGTACAGCAGAACGGTCGGCGCACCTTCGGGAGCAGCGCGGTGCCCGACGACCGCGAGCGAGCCGTCGACGGTCTCGATCAGCTCCGCGGTCTCGAGCCCGGCGTCGACGAACGCGTCGCGCACCCACTCCGCCGCTCCGACGCATTCTTCGCGAGGAAACTGGCGCTCGTCGGCGACCGACCGAAACTTGACCAGCTCCGCGAGTTCGCGCCACGCGCGCGGCATGTCCGCAGCGATCCGTGCTCGTACATCCGACATCAGGACTCCTGACAGCTCGACCGATTCTCTCCGGTCATTCTGTCACCGCGGCCCGACACGTCAGTTGCCGGTGATCTCCTGCTGCAACCACTCTGCGGTGTGCGCCCAGTGGCGATCCCATGCTTCCTGCTCGAGCTGCTCCTGAGACTTGCCGGGCTCGGGAACGATCGTCGGAACAGCGAACTCCGGCGGCGCGACCGTCGTCTTCGGCACCACTGCCGCTGCGGGCGGAATCGCTGCTGCGGGAATCGGAGTGAGCGCCTCGGCGGGCACTGCTGCGCCCGTCGTCGGATCGATCGTCCACTGCTGAGTCGTCGGATCCACCACGATCGGTTGTTGCGTGACCGGATCGATGACAACCGGGGCCGGAGCCGGCACCGCAGGCGGCGCAGGCGGCGTCACCTCGACGGACTGCGTTGCGCCGACCAAGCTGGTGTCGAGGCCGTCGACCTCGGGAACCGTCGCAGGACTCGCCTCATTGGCGACAGGCGCGTTCGCGGGCAGCGTCGACGCCAGCGCGACACCACCGGACAGCACTCCGGCCAGAAGAGCGGCCGTCAGCACGAACTTCTTTCGCGGAATGGACCCCGTCGACGAGGACGCGGGTTCGATCCGCCGCACCGCGACGTTCGGAGCAACAGCCGACAGCAGCGGAGCCGGGGCAACGGTGGATCGAACGGCGACGCGCTCGGCCTGAACGGCGATATCGGCGGGTGCCTCGGCGGTGGTCTCGGCGACGGACTCAGGGGTCTCCGACGCCTCGGAGTCGACTGCGAGCGAGGCTTCGGGCTCCACGACCACCGGGAGCACCGCGTCGGCGTCGCCCGCGACAGCAAGGCTCGCGCCACACGCGGCGATCTGATCCGAGTCGCCGACGTGCACCACCGGGACTCCGAGGCCCAGGCTCAGGATGTCGACGAGATCCTTGTTCTCGGACCGATCACCGAACAGCGCGACGGCGTCGGGCTTACGGCCCGCCTCGTCGAGCACCTCCCATGCCAGCGGGACGGTGCTGCCGATGCGCTCGGGCGTCAGAGAATCAAGGGTTGCAGTCTTCGGCGTGGACAGGCTGGCGTCGGAGGCATCGGCCAGAGAGATCGACACACCCTTCGCACCGAGGTAGTAGAGGAGCACGCACTGGGCGGCGTCGAACTCCGACGACCGTGCAAGCCAACCGAGAAATGCGGTCGACGCCGACACGAGCTGGATTCCGTCGAGGTCGTTCTCATCGATCGCACGGGCGAACGCGTCACGTTCGTCGGCGGATCCGTAGACCAACCCCACGGCATCGACGTCGATCTGCCGTCGTGCGGCGACAGCCTTCATCGCCTCCACTGCGGTGGGCAGCGAGGTCGATGCACCGCCCTTCAGCGAGGTCACCTGGCTCGCTACAACCGCGTCCGCTTCGATATCGAAGAGGACAGCATTCATCGCACCTGACTCGACTGAAAGACCAATGGTCGCCACGTATGTTCTCCTGTGCCTTTGGGTGAGGCTCCCGACATGAGCGCCCCCGATACGCGATCGGCGACGCACACCCTGCACGAAAACGTAACTATTGGTGTGAACCATACCCAACGATTGTTTTCTTGACCAGAAAACAACCTATTACCTGTCACAAGCCGATTACAAGGGGGCATGTTGCGGTTGACAACCAGATCGCCGACCAACGGTGTCCGTCGATACCTGTTACCGCGCGTTGTGGAGTTCAGGCACGTCAGGCCGCTAGCCTGGGTGGGTGGAGTCCTCTGCTAGCGCCCAAACCGCGAGACGTCTCGACGCTGCGCTCGAATCGAACGCACAGACGCAGGAGCTGATGCCACGTCGTCGCCCCACGCAGGAACGCAGTCAACGCAAGTTCGACGCCCTGCTGGCCGCATCCAGGGATCTCCTCAGCGACGTCGGATTCGAGTCCTTCACCTGCGAGGAAGTAGCGGCCCGGGCCGAACTGCCCATCGGCACGCTCTACCAGTTCTTCGCCAACAAGTACGTCATCGTCTGCGAGCTGAACAGGCAGGACCTCGTCGGCGTACAGCAGGAGCTCGCGGAGTTCAACGGCGAAGTTCCCTCCCTCGACTGGCTCCGATTCCTCAACAAGTTCGTCGACCACATGGCCGGCATGTGGATGTCGGACCCGTCGCGACGCGAAGTCTGGCTGGCCATGCAATCGACACCGTCGACCCGCGCCACCGGCGTCATCCACGAACGCGAATTCGCCGACCAGGTCGCCAAGATGCTCGGACCACTGACCCCGCGCACTCCCCGAGCCAAACGCAACCTCATGGCCCAGGTTCTGGTGCACGTCGTCTACTCGATGCTCAACTTCTCCGTCCAGGACGGCCAGAGCCACGAGGACGCCGTCGCCGAACTCAAACAAATCATGACGGCCTACCTCCTCGTCGCCGAGAAACAATCCCGGCGCTCCGGCGCTGCCGCCGTCGACTGACCCCCTGTTTTCGGGACCGAACGTGACGTTCGGTCACTTGGAGTGACCGAACGGTTCATTCGGTCACCACGAAGGAGGCCCAGACGCCGAAACGCCGGCCCATCGGAGATGGACCGGCGTCGGGCTGAACTACTGACTCATTCCTCCAGAATTGCCACGGCAGCGGCGATGTCGCCGTCGTGGGTCAGGGAGAGGTGGATCTTCACTGTCGGCAGGAATTCGAGCGCCATGCCGTGCAGTTTGATCGAAGGTCGACCCCAGGCGTCGTTGACGACTTCGATCAAGGGGTACGGGTTGTCTCCGATCTGCGGGGGCCGAGCGAAGCGCGAGGTTGCCCAGGCCTTCAGTACGGCTTCCTTGGCGGCCCACCGTGCTGCGTAGTGGCGGGCCGGGTCGGAACTCTTCGTCGCCGCGTGCCGACGCTCACCCGCGGTGAAGCTGTCGCGGATCATCGTCGTGCCTGCCTTCTCCATCTGCTCGGCGAAGTCGGACACGGTCACCAGGTCGAAACCTACTCCCAGGATTGCCATTTCTACTTGCACCCCGGCAGACCCGAGCGGTAGACGTCGTCGTCGCCGAGACGTGCGTCGTCGGTGAGCAGGACGTCGGCTTCGAGCTCGCGGGACTGGGCCGACGGTGTTCCGTCGTGCCCGAGTCTGCGGTCGTCGGGACGCTCGTACAGGGCGTCGCCTCCGACCATCGCGGAGATGAGCCTGCGCTGACCGGCGATACGACGCTCGTTGGATCGAGCGACGTACTCGTCGCGGCGCTCCGCCGGAACGGCCTCGATGAACGCCTGCGGGTGAACCACTGCGATCAGCCCGGACACGTGTCCGAAGCCGAGCGAGGTCAGCAGTCCGGCCTTCAGCGGCACCGAGTCACCGAAGCGAAGCGGTTCACGTGCCCAGACGAGGTGTTCGAACTTCGTCATCTTGTCGTCGACGCAGTCGAGGCTGCGGTTCGGCGGGATGACACCGTTCGCCAGGACCTGGCACAGACCGATCAGCTGGAACGCTGCGGCTCCACCCTTCGAGTGTCCGGTGAGGCTCTTCTGCGAGACGACGAACAGCGGCGCTCCGTCGCTGCGGCCGATGGCCTTGGCGAGGCGGGTGTGCAGCTCCGCCTCGTTCGGGTCGTTGGCCGCCGTCGAGGTGTCGTGCTTGGAGATCACGGCGACCTCGTCGGCAGTGACACCGAGTGCGTTCAGAGACAACGCGAACGTCGAATCCTTGCCGCCGCGACCGGCACTGAGCGCACCGAGCCCCGGAGCCGGGATGGAGGTGTGCACACCGTCGCCGAACGACTGTGCGTACGCGACCACACCGAGAACGGGCAAGCCCATCTCGAGCGCCAGGTCACCGCGAGCCAGCAGGATGGTTCCGCCGCCCTGCGACTCGACGAATCCGCCGCGCCTGCGGTCGTTGGCCCGCGAGAACCGTCGATCGCTGATTCCCTTGGCCGACATCGCTGCCGAGTCCGCGGTGGCCGACATGTCGCCGAAGCCGATGATGCCTTCGGTGCTCAGGTCGTCGAAGCCGCCGGCCACGACGAGCTGCGCCTTGCCCAGCTTGATCTTGTCGACGCCTTCCTCGACGGAGACCGCCGCGGTGGCGCAGGCTGCGACGGGGTGAACCATCGCACCGTAGCTACCGACGTACGACTGAACCACGTGCGCCGCAACGACGTTCGGCAGTGCTTCCTGCAAGATGTCGTTCGCACGAGCGTCGCCGAGCAGCGTGTCGATGTACAGCGAGCGCATCGACTCCATGCCGCCCATACCGGTGCCCTGAGTGTTGGCGACCAGCGTCGGGTGGGTCCACCGCATCAGTTCCGACGGGTTGAAGCCCGAGGAGATGAACGCGTCGACCGTGCAGACGATGTTCCACAGGGCAACTCGATCGATCGAGCTGGCCATGTCGGCCGAGATTCCCCACTTGGTGGGATCGAATCCGGTCGGAATCTGTCCACCCACGGTGCGGGTGAGCTTCATCTTCCGCGGAACGCGAATCTCGGTGCCGGCCTTGCGCGTCACCTGCCAGTCGCTCGAGTCGGCGACGGGCGTGATCAGCGTGTGCTCCGGATCGGCAGCGGCGAACGACCGTGCGTCGAGCTCGGTTCCCACGACGAACGTGAGGTCGTTGTCGAGGAAGATCGACGTCATCAGCGGTGCGGTGTTACCGACCATCGCGCCGTCGTCACCGTAGGTACGGATACCGCACTTCTCGACGACGATGTCGTGGTACTTGTCGGCGATGTCCTCCTCGGGGACGAAATCTCCGGACTCGATGTCGTACCAGCCGGGCTTGGGATCGTTCTCCCACGCGATGAGGCCGGTGTTCCACGCGAGTTCGAGAACGCCTGCCGCGGAAAGCTGCTCGTCGACCTCCATCTCGAAGCGGGTGCGGGCCGAGCCGTACGGTCCGAGCTCACCGGCGCCGACGATGACGACCAGGTCCTTCGGGTCGACGTCGAGCGCGGGCCATGCCGGAGCAGTCGTCGCGGAGAGACGCGGCGGTGCGGGCAGTGCGGCGATGACCGAGCTGTCGGCTTCCTCCGTGACCTTGTCCGACGCAGCGGCTGCCGCCTCACGAGCGAGCTCGACGAGGTTGAGCTTGGTGTTGGCCAACCCACCGGTGAGGTCCGCGAGCAGCGGAGCCTCCGCGGCCCGACGACGTGCCGACGGCTCGCTGAGCTTCAGCAGCTCGGTGGCCATCTCGTCGGTCGACCAGGTACGGACGCCTTCGGCCTCGACGGCTTCGACGATCGGATCGTTTCCGCCCATGAGGCCGGTTCCACGAACCCACCCGATATGAGCGTGGGCGATGGACACGCGCTCGGCCCAGTTCTTCTCCGATCCCCACTTCGCCGCGATGGCGTCGAGCGCGGCCTTCGACTCGCCGTACGCGCCGTCGCCACCGAACATTCCGCGGTTCGGGGAACCGGGCAGCACGACGTGCAGGTGAGTGTCGATGTCGCTGTCGTAGCCGATCTTCGACAGTCCACCGATGAGACGTTCGACCGACCACAGGAGCACACGCATCTCCATCTCGGCGCGGCCGCCGGCGTCGGTGAGTTCCCCGACGACGCGAGGTGCGGCGAACGGGAACAGCAGCGTCGGTGTGATGCCTGCCTTGACCAGGGTCTTCGCTCCACCGGCGTTGTCGACCTGATCGCTGCCGATCCACTCGATGAGCGCGTCGACGTCGGTGTACGACGCGATGTTCGCGGGCACGACCCACAGCGTCGCTCCGGCGCGAGCGTTGTCGCGGTAGAGGGCGCGGTAGAAGCCGAGGCGCTCGTCGTCCAGACGTGAGGTGGTGACGAAGACCGTCGCTCCCCCGCCGAGCAGCTTGGCTGCGACGGATGCCGCGATGGATCCCTTGCTGCCTCCGGTGATCACTGCGACCTCGTCGGACCAGACGCCCTTCTCCTCGGAGTCGAGCGCGATCGTCGCGATGCGGCCGTAGGTCTCGGCGAGAACAGCCTTCGCTTCGTTCTCCGCCTTGGCCTTCCACCACTGTGCCTGTGCAGCAACAGCTTTTCCTGCGCCGGCAAAGGACTCCACGGCAAGCTCACCTGCAGTACCGAGCCACAGACGGGCCAGGTCCTCACGGGCGGTTGCCCAACGGTCGTCAATCAGCACCGCTCGGCGAGCGTCGAACGCCGGTGCGACGAGTCGAGGCCAGTCCGAACCGAGCTCTGCGGCAACCAGATCCACCAGAGCGGCGTCCGGGTTCTCCTCCGCGAGCGCGTTCGGTGCATCGGTGAGACCGAGCTGTTCTAGTACGAGGCGGGCTGCCGAGGCAAGCACACCGTCGCGTCCGGTGATGTGCTCGGTGAACTCGCCCAGTGCTGCTGCGTCGACGGTTCCGCCGCCTCCGCCGCCAGCGGCAGGCAGTGACACCGCGACTCCGCGACGTGCCGCCACCGAAGCGACTGCGGCGTCGATGACCGCGTCGACGGCACCGCCGTCGGCGAGAGGTCCGTCAGCAAGTCCGCCGAGCGCTCCGCCGCGAACCGAAGCGCCGTCACGGGTGCCGAGGGCGACCTCGGCGGTGACGTGGTTGGCCCAGCCGTCGCCCAGTTCCCAGGTCTTCTTGACGCGGTCCGCGATGGACGCGGGGCGTCGTCCCGAGGGACCGAAGACCTTGCGCAGGTGGTCGTTGATCGAGTCGCTCAGCACGGGGCCGAACGGCTTGTAGGTACGGGCCAGCTTGTTGACCGTGCCGGAGAGCGCACCCATGTCGGCATCGGCGGCACCGTCGATGGCACCGAGCGACAGCTCCGAACCGAGGTCGACGAGCAGCTGGTTACGACGCGAGGAGACGCCGTCGCACAGTGCCTCGATGGTGTCGGCGGGGCCGATCTGATCGAGCTGCAGCTTGGTCCACAGACCGATGAGAATCTTGGTGGCATCCGCTGCACTGAAACCGATGTCGTCGGGCCGCGGGCCACCGGACGGCGCCGCAGCGGGTGCGGCGGCCGGAGCTGCGGCTGCCGCAGTCGGAGCAGCAGGCGCTGCCGTCTCGGCAGGTGCCTCCTCTTCCTCCACCGGAGCGGGGTCGGTGTCCGTGCCGTAGACGATTGCAGCTTCGCGCTCGACATTGAGGACCTCGACGGGGAATCCGAAGCGGCCCGGCAACTTCAGCGTCTGCGACGCGAGGTTGGCGACGGTCGGTGTTGCGCTCAGCCCGATCTCGACGAAACGCTCGACGCCCAGTCCGCCGTCGGCCTCGTCGGCGAACAGCAGGTCCTGCGTCTCGATCCAGCGAACGGGGCTGGCGAACTGCCACGCGAGCAGCTCGGTGAGCACCACGCGGCACAGATCGTGCGAACGCTCGGCCCAGGAATCGAAGTCCGCGAGGACGTCGTTCAACGGCTCGGACGGTACGAGGTCTGCGATCTCCTGGATGAACGAGCGTTCGAGGCTGAACGGCCTCGGCACCAGGTTCGGCACGTAGCGGCCGATCAGGATCTCCGGGTCGAGATCCTCGGGCAGCAACGCCTGCAAGCGATTACGGAAGTCGTCGACTCCCCCGCGCAGCACCGTCGAGTGGAACGGCACGTCGATGCCGGGAACCATGATGTAGGCGGCCTTGCCACCGAATTCCTCACGGCGCACGGCGATCTTCTTCTCCAGCGCGTTCAATCCGTCGACCGTGCCGGCGATCGCGTACTGCGAGCCGCGCAGGTTGAGGTTGACGATCTGGAGGAATTCGCCTGTCTCCTCGGCCACACCGGCCACGAACGCCTGAACGTCGTCGTCGGCCAGACCGATCTGCGACGGACGGATGGCGGCCATGCGGTAGTTGCTTCGTCCCGCCGCATCGCGAGGAACGAGTGCATGCATGGCGGAGCCACGCTGGAAGACGACCTCGAGGACGGCTTCGAGCGGGAGAACGCCGGCGACGGCGGCGAGAGCGTTGTACTCACCGACCGAGTGCCCGGCGAGGATCGAGTTCTCCACGAACACACCGGCTTCACGAAGTTCGGCAACCTGTGCAACACCGAGGACCGCCATGGCGACCTGGGTGAACTGCGTCAGGTGCAGGACACCGTCGGGGTGCTTGTGCGTGACGCCGCGGGCCTTGAGAGACGTCGGGTTGTCCCGCACCACAGCGAGAATCGAGAATCCGAGTGCCTGACGGGTGTGCTTGTCGGCACGCTCCCAGACCTCACGTGCGGCCTTGGACCGAGCGCGAGCGTCGAGACCCATGCCCTGACGCTGGATGCCCTGGCCGGGGAACGCGTAGACCGTCTTCGGTGCTGCCGTACGAGCGGTCGCGACCATGACGAGCTCGCCGTCGACGCGGCAGCCGACCTCGATGAGCTCGGCGCCCTGATCGAATCCGGTGCGGTCGACCCGCACGTCGATTTCGGCGCCGGGGCGCACCATTCCGAGGAACCGTGCAGTCCATGCGGTCAAGCGACGCGGCGGGGTCTTGGTGTCTGCGTAGTCGATCGCGGTGACAGCTTGCTGGGCGGCAGCGGAGAGCCACATGCCGTGCACGATCGGGCTGCCGAGGCCGGCGAGAAGTGCCGCCGGATCGGAGGTGTGAATCGGATTGTGATCGCCCGAAACCTGAGCGAACGCAGCCATGTTGCGTGGTGCGACGATCGTGGCCTGACGACGACGGCGACGCGGAGTGTCCTTGGCGTCGGCCGAGACCGAACCGCCGGCACGAGCCGGGTCGGACAGCTCGCCCTTGCCGGTGCGTCCGCGAATCGCGAAGCGCTCCACCAGAGTCGCGACGGCCGGTGCTTCGGTACCTTCGCCGAGCGCAGCGCCGATCTCGACGGTGACCTCGACGACTCGGCCGAGGTCGGTGTCGAGCACCTCTCCGGCTTCGGCCTTGACGACGAGGATCGACGGGTCGGTGGGGAGCGTTCCGACGAGATTGACCGAGTGGTCGAGGTGGACCAGGTCGAGCATTCCCTCGATCACGTCTGTTCCAGACGCGGTGCGCGTGGCACCGAGAACGGCGAATACGGCAGGCCAGCATGCGCCGACGAGCACGTCGGGCACAGCCTTTCCGCTGACGGTCAGCGACTCGGGCAGACCGGAACCGGTGACGCCTGCGTGATCGGCGACCATGTCCGGAATCCAGGCGAGGCTGATGCGAGCGGCACCGCCCTTGACCTTCGGGAGTTCCTGGCCTGCCGCCACTCCGAGGAGCGCGGACATGGCCTTCTGCGCGTCCTCGGCGGTGACGACGGGTGCGCCTCCGTCGATCGTCGATGCGGGAACCGTCAGGCGGATCCGAACCTCTTTACCGGGCGCGAGAGGAACCGTCAGCTCGACGTGCTCCGAGTCCTGCACTGTAAGAGTCGATCCGGTCTGTGGATGGGTTGCGACAGACTCGGAGTCGACGACCCATTCTGTGACGTCACCGAGACGTGCGACGGGGTTCTGCGTGGTCCGCGACGCCCAGTTGACGTCCGGCGCTGCGAGAACGATTCCGAGGAGGCCTGGGGCGACGTCGGAGTTACGACGGCTCGACACTGATTCGGCAGCGATGCCGTCGGCGAGGAGCTCGTCGGCGGTCGCCTTCTCGAAGCGATCGAGAAGTTCTCCGACAGGCTCGTCGACGCGGGTGATGCCGGCAACGGCGACCGTGCCGGGAATGATGCAGACCTGGTCGGCGGAGTACCGAGCATCGTGTGCCTGCCACAGAGAGTCGCTGCGCCACCAGCGTCGAACGTCACCGTCGACGACGGGAACGAAGTTGACCGGCTTGCCGGGCATCCGGCACAGCGCGGTGAAGAACGTGATGTCGGCGGGATGCAGTACCACCTCGGACGCGTCGGGGAACTGCGCGACGAGCGAGCGAAGCGCGGCCCGCGGGCGTTCGAGGGTGTCGACGTCGGCGAACAGCGTCGGGATGGGGCCGCGATCGACCGGGTGCAGACGAGCTTCGGCGCGCTGCAACATCTCGAGGAAGCGAGTACGCCAGGTGACGTCGAGCCACACGGATTCACGTGCCTCGGAGACTGCGTCGGTGAACTCACCGCCGCAATCGAACTCCTTGTGGACGTCCGCGCCGACGGCCAAGTCCAGGTAACGGGTCAGCCACTGCAGGTACGTCATATCCGCGACGTCACCGAAGTACGGCTTCGCGGTGCCGTCGAGGGCGGCGATGATCTCGTCGCGACGCTTCGCAACGGCGTCGGAGTCTCCGGCTACGTCGTCGAGCAGACGGCCGCAGCGCGAGGCCGCGTTGTCGATCTCGTGAATATCGGCACCGAGCTGGCTTCGGCCCGAGGCCATTCCGCCGCCCGCGGTGCCTGCACCGACCCAGTCGGGAGTGCCGGGGGTCTCGGCGAGAAGCCGCTTGACGTCGGCCGACGTCGTGGCTTCGAGTGTCGCCATCGCTGCGGTTCCGACCAGGATGCCGTCGAGCGGCATCTTCGGGTAACCCGCTGCGAGCGACCAACGTCCGGTGAGGTATTCGGCCGCCTTCTCAGGCGTACCGATGCCGCCGCCGACGCAGATGACGAGGTTCGGCCGTGCGCGGAGCTCGGCGTAGGTGGAGAGAAGAAGATCGTCGAGGTCTTCCCACGAGTGGTGGCCACCTGCACGGCCGCCCTCGATGTGGGCGATGACGGGGAACGTCGGGACTTCGCTGGCGATGCGGATGACCGCGCGGATCTGCGCGACGGTTCCCGGCTTGAACGCGACGTAACTGAAGCCGGCCTCGACCAGGTCCTCGATGATCGTGACGGCTTCGTCGAGCTCGGGAATACCTGCGGTGACGACGACACCGTCGAACGCGGCGCCTGCTGCACGCGCACGCGGGACGAGACGCTTGCCACCCACGTGGAGCTTCCACAGGTACGGATCGAGGAACATCGAGTTGAACTGCACGGCGCGGCCCGGTTCGAGCAGCCCACCGAGCCTGTCGACGTGATCGGCGAAGATCTGTTCGGTGACCTGACCGCCGCCGGCGAGCTCGGCCCAGTGGCCTGCGTTGGCGGCAGCGGCGACGATCGCGGGGTCGACCGTCGTCGGCGTCATGCCGGCGAGCAGCATCGGCGAGCGCCCGGTGAGCTTGGTGAACGAGGTCTCGACGACGACGCGGCCGTTCGGCAACGTGACCGGCTTCGGCGCGAACTCGGACCACGACGGCTGCACCTCGGGTGCTGCGCCCGGGGTCAGCAGGTTGCGATGCCCACCGCGAGTGGAGGCGGCGATGATCCCGACGCCCTGGCCGCGCAGAGCGGGCACTGTCATCCGGGTGAGGATGTCGCTCGGTCCGAGGTCGAGGATCCAGTCGGCACCGGCGGCGATGACGCTGTCGATTTCCGCGACCCAGTCGACGGGATCGACGAGGATCCGCTGGGCCAGACTGCGTGCGACGTCGACGTCCAGGCCGGCGCGAGCCGCCCACGACGCGACGAGATCGACTGCATCGGCCAGTGCGGGGTGATGGAACCCGACCTCGACCGACAGGAGTTCGAAGACCGGCGAGAACACAGCGCCGCCGCGCTTCTTCGCGTCGCGCTCCCGCTCTTCCTGCGCGGCGATCTGCTCGGCGCGTTCCTGAACGCGCGCGAGCTGCGCGGGAGGACCTGCCAGGACGACGCGTCGGCGGCCGTTGCGGATGGCCAGCACTGCGGAACGCTCGGGAGCACCGTCGACGGCGAGTTCGTCGACGATCGCCTGGAGACGCTCGGGTTCGACGTTGGACACGGACACCATGGGTGCGCGGTCGGCAGCGCCGAGGATGCCGCGACGACGGCCGACGAGGCCTGCTGCGGCGCCGATGAGCTGCGCGACGGCCAGAAGGCGTGCATCCTCGCGGCCTGCGGACTTGACCGACTCCGCGGCGATGAGGCCCTGTGAGTGACCGACGACGGCCACCGGTGCGGCGTCCTCCGGGTCCAGTCCCTGCAGCTTCAGCGCGCGGAGTGCCGCGACCTGCGTGAGAAAGACACCGGGCAGAGACACTGCAGCGGACGTGAGAGCGGCCTCGGAGGGACCGAAGGAGCCTGCGCTCGAGGGGTCGTCGGCGAGATCCTGCTCGAGCATCCAGCCGATCGGGTCGAACCCTACGGAACGCACGACGAGCAAGTCGTCGGCGACCGGCGCCAGGATGGCCGCTGCTTCGTTGACCAAGTCGGTCAGCTCGGGCTCGAGCGCCGAGTCGCGAGCGAGTTCCTCGAGGGAACTGAGCCATGGCGATCCCTGGCCGCCGAACGCCAGAGCGTAGGGCTCACCGGCCGCAAAACGGTCTGCGAGGGTACGAGAACCGCCACCGCTCTGGGGAGATCTGCCCTTGCCCTGTCCGTGTGATGGTGTGCTCTCGTTGATCGTCAAGTGCTCTGATTCCTCTCGTGAGCAACTCCGGGGGGCCAGGGCTGCTTCGTTCGTTGGCATTCGTCGTCGGTGCCGTAGGAGCGGAATCGAGGAGCGCATCCGTCGTTGGCTTTCGACGTGGCTCTATCCGCGTGAGAACAAGGTTGACACAAAATCATGAGGAAATCCTCACGTTTCGTATGACGTCCTACTGCTACCCGCCAGTAAGCAGCTGAACTGCAGTTTTCATACCGATCGCCCAACTCGCGAGTAACAAACATCGGTGCAGGCAGCGCGCCGATATGCACCGAGAAAACATGAGGAAATCCTCATATCAATCGTTATCATTCCGTTATGTGAGCCTGGGCACACGCCTCGCTGCATCCGAAATTGTCGGAGCCGCCATGTACCTTCCCCGCCACGCAACCAACAGGGGGGTTCATGTATTCACCAGTTACACATATCCATTCACGCGGCACCGCCGACAGCCCTGTCGCGCGGGAAGCACTCGGCGAACACCGAGAAGAAGTCACTGCCCTCGTCGCCGCCATCGGCACGACGATGCACCGGGATGCGTCGCCGTTCTGGTTCCCGGGCTGGGAGGGTGAAATCGAGGCCGCTTTGCTCGACGCCGTGTTCGCAGCCCGGGCGAGTTACGGCGGAGAGGGCAGCGGAGTCCGTCGCGTCATCGCTCGGTGGCGTACGCACCGAGGCGACGGCCCGCTCGACGATCTCTCGTTCCTCGCGTCGTTCGTCGACAGAGTCGACGAACTGGACGAGCTGCTCGGCAACCGGCAGCGCGTGGCCGGAAACTCGACCACCAAGGCGGAGGCTGCCGCGAAGGCCGCCGCAACTCTGATCGGGGTCGGAGTCACCGGTTCGAAGGACCTCGTGGGCGCGGACGACGACGGCCACCGGCACCTGGCCCAGGCCGACGCTTTCACGTCCGTCACCGGCATAGGCTTCAAGACCTGGCGGAGCCTGGTGTACCTCGTCGGCGTTCGAGACTCCGAGGACTCGCTGCTCGTGCAGTTCGTGTCGAATGCCATCGGCGAACAGGTCGACGAGTGCGGAATGCTCGAGTTGACGACATGCGCCGCCGAAGAACTCGGTACGGATTCACAGACACTCCGACACGCCCTCTGGCGTGAACTCCGTCGCGCTTCGTCGTCGAAAAAGACTGCTGTCTAACCATTTTCGATCAGCACGGCCACACCGTCGAGAATTCTCTCGACACCGAAACGGTACTCGTGGACGGGATCGCTCGCAGCCTCGTAATGCGTCGCTGCGGCGGTCCCGACCCGCGACGACACCGCGTATCGGGATGGATCCATCACCGATTCCAGAACCGGAGCAGTCGCAGACCACCACTGTTCGTCCGTCATCCCGGAGTCCTCGCGCACACGGTCGACCTGAGCGAGCGCCCGTGCGCTACCCGCAACATGATCGAGCACCAACGTCAGCACCGAGTCCATCTGCACGTCCGTGAGACCGATACCGTCGAGCACCCGAAGCTCGGCCTCGTACTTGTCACTGACGTTGGGGCCCAATACTGCCCGACCACCCTGAGCATCGAGCATCCACCGATGCCGCCGAATCAGCTTCCAGTTCCGCTCGGCAACGAACCGCAGCCCGGAGCGCCAATCCCCTGATGACGCAGCCTCGTCGAGAGTCGAGTACAGGCCCTTCTGTGCCTGGTCGATCATCAGCTCCACCAGGTCATCTCGACCGGGGACGTGGGTGTACAGCGACATCGTCCCGACACCGAGCCGATCCGCGATCCTCCGCATCGACACCGCGTCGAGGCTCTCGGAATCGGCGATCGAGACCGCTGCGTCGACGATCGAGTCGATCGTCAGGCCTGTCCTGCTCTTCTTTTCGCCCACCCGCCACAGCAGGCCGAGTGTGCGTGCGGGATCGAACCCCGACTCGTTCTTTCCGGCCACCCGTCGAACAGTACGCTGTACGCCCTGGTTTCCCGGCCCTCGATCGCATGAGTGCGCCATCGGAGCGCCCAGACGGCATGAATGGCGCGGTCATGCGCTTGCGGGTACCCCAACCACCGCGTTGTAGACTTGCCGAGCACTCGCGCGAGTGGCGGAATTGGCAGACGCGCTGGATTTAGGTTCCAGTGTCTCAGGACGTGGGGGTTCAAGTCCCCCCTCGCGCACCAACATCTCCCGGTCGATCAGCAGATCCCTAACTACCTCCAGTAGTAGAGCCTCGGGTAACGTCGTGGTGTGGCAAAATCTCGCTCTCACCATCGACCGGCGCTCATAGCGCTGGTCCTCGTGTCAGCGGTCGCGTGCCTGGCCCTCGGATGGTGGCAGTGGGAACGCTTCGAATCCGTCGGTGGTGACGGCCAGAACCTCGGCTATGCGTTCCAGTGGCCCTTGTTCGCAGCGTTCGTGATCTACGCCTACCGCAAGTTCGTCCAGCTCGAAGGCGATGCAGAGGCCGCCGAGGACGAGGACCGCGTGGGACCCACCGAGGACGTCGTTCGCGAGATACCCGCGGACCTACTCCCCCAGCGCCCCACCTACACCGAGGATGACATCGACGACGTCGAGGCTCGGCAACTTCTCGAATACAACACCTATCTCGCCGAGCTGGACCGCTCCCGCGAGTGAAGACAGGAGCACGACGACTGTGAGCCAGGCAGCACCGAAGCCCGTTACCGCCGACAAGAAGAAGATCGCGTCGGCTCTGCTGCGCTACCGCGTACTGGCGTACGTCACCGGCATCTGGTTGCTGGTACTCACCGGAGAAATGGTCGCCAAGTACATCTTCAAGGTCGAGAACGTGCCCAGCTGGATCGCAGTCGTGCACGGCTGGGTGTATCTGATCTACCTGATCCTCACGGTCGACCTGGCCATCAAGGTTCGCTGGCCGGCAGGCCGGACCATCGGCACTCTGCTCGCCGGCACCATCCCGTTCCTGTCCTTCTACGTCGAGCACATCAGGACGAAGCAGGTCAAGACGACTTTCGCCATCTGATTTTCAGCACGTCACTCTTCGCGGATCGGTACCGGCAAGCGCGCCCAGAACCACCTGCTGCGCCACCGGGTCGTACGAGATTCCCGTGTGCTCGACGACGTTGGCCGGACACAGGTCCTGCAGTACCACGTTGCGGGCGCCTTCGCCCTGCAGCAATGACGCCGCATAAGGAACGACCTGGTCGTATCGAGTCACGACGACGGTGTACTCCACTCCCGGCACGGTGTCGCTCGGGGTGTTGATCCGCGCGAGGGCGTCGTCGACCGGTGGGCCGAATGCCGGAATGCCCACCTGACCGGAACCACCGGAGATGTCGTCGTTCCGCGGAGTCGATTCCCGATTGGGCGGGGACAGCGCGACGATCTTCGACGTGCGCTCTGCCCCGCCGAGGAAACGCACGTAGTACCGCGGAACCGTTCCGCCTTTGGAGTGTCCGACGATCGCGACTTTCTGCGCACCGGTGGCGGCCAGGACCTCGTCCACGAACGCGGAGAGTTCCACGGCACTGTCCTGGATCGAGTCGAACCCGCCGATGGGAATGCCCTCTCGCGCACCGTAGTTCAACGCGAACACACAGTATCCGTCCGCGACGAGACGTGGCGCAAGGGACGCCCAGTTGGCGAACGAGTTCTCCAGGAAGCCGTGGACCAGCACCACCGGTTCCGGATGCGACGACGACGGGACGCACGAGAAATCGTTGACCGCGGGCAGCGACGCCTCCGGATGAACCACCGAGAACTGCAACGCCTCGGAGAACGAGTCGGACGGCGCCGCAGACGCGGCGCCGCCCGACGAGGCCACGCACAGCGCAGCAACCGACATCAAGACAGTCACGACCGTGCGCTTCACGGCCATCAGTGTCCTACGAGCCGAGCTGCTGTAGTGCCGGAATCAACAAAGCCAGAGCCCGCCCGCGATGCGATGCCGCATCCTTCTCCTCCGGACTCAGTTCGGCTGCCGAGCGGCCGTCACCCTCCGGCACGAACACGGGATCGTAACCGAAACCGTTCTCCCCCAGCGGACTTCGTGCGATCAGACCACGCCACTCACCCCGGACGACGGACTCGGAACCGCCAGGAACGACAAGAGCGCACGCCGACACGAAGCCCGCTCCCCTGCGTTCGTCGGGAACGTCGGCAAGCTGCGCGAGCAACAACGCGGTGTTGGCGTCGTCCTGACCGTGCACACCCGACCATCGCGCCGACAGAACGCCCGGCATCCCGTTCAACGCATCGACCTCGATACCCGAATCGTCTGCGACACAAGGCAATCCCGTTGCCGCAGCGCCGTCCCGCGCTTTGGCAAGCGCATTCTCCTCGAAGGTTGCGCCGGTCTCGGGTGCCTCCGGAAACTCCGGTACCTCGTCCAGACCGACCAACTCGACCCCCGAGACGCCTGCCGCATCGAGTACCCGACGCAGCTCGCGCAGCTTCTTCGCGTTGCGGCTGGCGACCAGCAGTGTCGACTCAGCCACCGAACTTCTTCTTCGGCGCGTCGGTGACGGCGGGCTCCGGCAGCTCACCCGGGTACGGTTCGGCGAGCGCGGCCTTCTGCACTTCGAACAACTTCTCGATGCCGTCCAACGCCGAATCCAACAACTTGTCCAGCGTCGAACGAGGGAACGTTGCACCCTCGCCCGTCCCCTGAATCTCCACCAACGTCCCCGTATCGGTGGCGACGACGTTCATGTCGACCTCGGCACGCGAATCCTCCTCGTACGGCAGATCGAGCCGAACCCGGCCGTCGACGACGCCGACGCTGACCGCTGCGATCGCACACGAAATGGGCTGCGGATCAGCCAGACGCCCCGCAGCACGCAAGTAGGTGACCGCATCCGACAACGCCACGAACGCGCCCGTGATCGCCGCGGTTCTCGTGCCACCGTCCGCCTGAAGCACATCGCAATCCAAGGCAATGGTGTTCTCGCCGATCGCGGCAAGATCGATGCACGCGCGCAACGACCGACCGACCAGCCGAGAAATCTCCTGGGTCCGACCGCCGACCTTGCCCTTCACGGACTCACGGCCACTGCGAGTGTGCGTCGCAGCCGGAAGCATCGCGTACTCCGCCGTCAACCACCCGAGCCCGGAGCCCTTGCGCCAGCGCGGAACACCTTCCTCGACACTGGCCGTACACATCACCCGCGTGTTACCGAACTCCACCAGCACCGAACCCGCAGGATTGCTCGTGAACCCCCGCGTGATCTTGATGGTACGAAGCTCGTCGTCAGCTCTTCCGTCTTCTCGTCTCGACACACAGCCAGACTAGTTGGGTCATTCCGCAGGCTCCACTCCCGGCATAACCGATCAGCCTGAGAAGCGCGTCAAACGGTGAATACATCTCCCGGTGAGACGGCATGCACGGGCCCGCTGAATTCGGCTTTCGCCTCGGCGATCACGTCTTCGCGAGACGTCCAGGGTGGGATGTGAGTCAACAGCAGTTCGCCGACGCCTGCCTCGCGGGCGAGTTGGCCTGCCTCGGTTCCCGAAAGGTGAACTCCGACCGGACGGTCCGGGCTGTGCGTCCACGATGCCTCCGACAACAGCACATCCGCGCCCTGAGCGATGTCGCGCACTGCCTGACACATTCCGGTGTCTCCGGTGTACGCGAAGATCTTGCCCGCGCCGGTGGTGATGCGCATTCCGTAGGACTCCGGCGGGTGGTAGACCAGCCGGGTCGTCACCGACAGTTGCCCGTGACGAATGGTGCGCCCGTCGGCCCAGCGGCGGAGGTCGAGGGTGTCGGACATGTCGTCGATCTGTCCTCCGCATTCGGCAGAGGCGACCCCCAGACGGAACGCTGTGTCCTTGGGTCCGTAGACGACAGCGCGCCCCTCGGGCGGGTTGGGGTGATAGCGCCTCCACACCAGCAAACCGGGTACGTCGAGGCAGTGGTCGGCATGCAGGTGCGACAGAAACACGCTGACGTCGCCCGGGTCTGCGTACCGCTGCAATGCGCCGAGTACGCCGGGGCCGAAGTCCAGGACGACGGGCGACGTGTCCGGTTCATCGAGGAGGTAACCCGACGCGGGGGAATCGGGTCCGGACACACTGCCCGAACATCCCAGCACGGTAATACGCATGATTGTCATGCTGCCACGTCGGCGCCCGTGGCAGAAACGCATCGGCGGTTTTCACTGACGAGACCGGAAAGGTCGTCGGTCACAGTTGTCGGAGTTCACTGACGGGAAGTGCCGACCGACCTCTGCTTGCGCGCGTTGCGGGCGTCCGCGGACAGAAGCCATGCAGCGACGACTCCGCCGACGGCCCCGAACAGGTGCCCCTGCCAGGACACACCGGGTGTGCTGGGCAGAACACCCCACAGAGCGCTGCCGTACAGAACGAACACGACGACGCCGATCGCGAGCTGACCCAGATTCCGGGTGAAGAATCCGCGAACGAGCAGGTAGGCCAGGAAGCCGAAGACCAGGCTGGATGCCCCGATGTGATTGGAGTTGCTGCCCCCGATCAACCATGTCCCGACGCCGGCGATCACCCAGATCACGCCCGTCGCCGCCAGTCCCCTGCCGATTCCGGACAGCAGAACGAGGAAGCCGAGCACCGCGATCGGAACCGTGTTGGCGATCAGATGCGCCCAGTCGTCGTGCAGCACAGGCGCGAACAGAACTCCCCACAGACCATCGCTGGTGCGCGGGTTGATCCCGGCGGTCTCCACACGACTGCCCGACAGAACGTCGACTACTTCCACCACCCACAGCAACAGTACGAATCCACCGGTGTACATCGCCGCCGACTGCCACAACGGGCGCTTCGGGGTCGGAGCCGGCAGGTACGGGTTCGTGCTCATCGCTGGCGCCTTTCGCGGGAGGTATGTCGCTTTTTCGAGCGTACCGCCGGTCAGGACTCGAATGCCGACGGAAAGATCTGACGGTAGGTGGGAATGCCCGCCACCGACGTGGCGTCGAGCAGCGCACGCACGATCGCCCGCTCGACGACCTCGGCCGCGACCGAGGACACCGCGTCGAGCACCGGCAGATCCCGGTTGAACGCCGTGGGCAGCGACGATTCGGTGACGACTGATCGTGTGCCCGTGGACAGCGCGAAGATCGTGTCGCCGTCGAGAGGCGAATGGGCAGGACGAATCGCCCTCGCCAAACCGTCGTGGCCTGCGACAGCAACCCGCTTGCAGGAGCCGGCGGACAACTCGACGTCGGTCGCGACGACACCGATGGTGGTGTTCAACGCGGTCCCCTTCGGTGCAAGCGCATTCGCGTTCCACAGCTCGTGCACGTCGGGTTTGCGCATACGGAAGGCCTGCTGTCCCAGCGAGCCGACGCCCCACGGCAGCCCGGTGCGTGGGTCGAACACCGATCCGACCGGGTTGGTGACGATCAACGCGGCCACCGTGACTCCGTCGGCAGGCCCTCCCTCGATGACGGTGCTGGCGGTACCGACGCCGCCTTTGAGCACTCCGGCCCGCGCTCCGACGCCTGCACCGACCGACCCCGTCTCGAAGTCGGTTGCCGCGGCTGCGGCCGCTCGGTACCCGAAATCGGCGGTAGGCCTGCTCGACCAGTCACCGACGGGCAGATCGAAGATGACGGCGGCCGGAACGATGGGGACCACCTGATCGGGGGTGCCCATCGAGATTCCGTGGCCGTGTTCTTCCAGCCATCGCATCACTCCGTCCGCTGCGGCGAGACCGTAGGCACTGCCACCGGTCAGGAGCACCGAATTGACTTGTTGGACGGAATGACTCGGGTCCAGGAGATCCGTCTCCCTGGTCCCTGGCCCGCCGCCGCGGACGTCGACCGCGGCGACGGCACCACCGAGGGTTCGGACGACGGTGCAGCCGGTGGCCGCACCCGTTCCGAGAGTGGCGTCGGGATCGAGTTCGTGATGGTGACCGACGAGCAGTCCCGAGACATCGGTGAGAGAGTCACGAGGACCGGGGGAACCAGGCACGCCGAGCGCTCCTACGGGGTGAGGACCTGCACCAGGGAATCCTGCATCCAGGTCAACCAGTGGTAGACGTCGAGGTGTGGAGCTCGTGGATCGCCCTCGTCGAGAACCTCCGGGGTGTCCGCGTCGATACCCAGTGTGGTTCCGAGCGCCAACCTTACGTCGTTGAGGCCCATCAACCACGCATCCGCTTGCTCCGGGGTCAGAAGAATCTTTCCACCCGACGCGGGGAGAGTGTCGAGAATGACGTTGCTCGAGCGCAGCTTCTCGTCGATGATCTCCGGCTCGTGCAGGCCGCGCAGAGCACTGTTGAGATTGGTCGAGCCGGACGGGTCGGTGTCGTCCCGATGGAAGTCCGGGAGCAGACGTGCCAGCGCCGCATCCTCCGGCGGGGTGCTGTGCCCGGTACGCAATCCGGTCAGGGCAGCGAGTTCGTCGGTCGGCGCAGCAGCCGCACGATCACCCAGCAGCCCGACGACAGATCCCACGAGCGACCGCAGAACCGTCGCCTCCCGCGGGTCCATCTCGGAGCGAATCTTGACACCGGAGAGTGTGTTCTTCCTGCTCCACGTACGCACTTGGTCAGAGGTCCTTGTCGTAGAAGCCGGTCACTTGTCCTGCTGCATGGTGGCCCACAACCCGGCGGCGTGCAGCCTGCGGACGTCGGCCTCCATCTTGTCGCGCTCGCCGCTGGACACCACTGCCTTGCCCTCGGAGTGCACCTGCATCATCAGCTCGGTCGCCTTGGCTTTGCTGTAACCGAAGAGCTTCTGGAAGATGAACGTCACGTAGTGCATCAGGTTCACCGGGTCGTCCCACACGATGGTCACCCACGGAACGTCCTGAGCCTCGTCCGTCGACCGGGCTGCAGTTTCGGCGGGCACGGCCTGAGGTGAGGCTGCCAGCGTCGGCACCTCGTCGACAATGCCCACGAATTCTTCAGCCGTCGATGAAGCCATGCCAACAGACTACGACGACGGGGGCAACCTGCACACCGTCGCCCCCGCGCCTCGTAAAGTTGTCCGGGTGCCTACCGCATCGAATCACGGCCCGGACATAACGGACAGCGTCCGCAGCGCCGCACTCTTCACCGACAAGTACGAGTTCACCATGCTGTCGGCCGCGCTCGCCGACGGCACCGCCGACATTCCGTGCAGCTTCGAAGTGTTCGCTCGCCGTCTTCCGGGCGGAAGACGCTACGGCGTCGTCGCCGGTACCGCCCGCTTCCTCGGCGCGCTCACGCGGTTCCGATTCGGCGAGGAGGAGCTGGAGGTGCTCGGCACGTTCCTCGACGCTTCCACATTGGAATGGCTGCGCAACTACCGATTCACCGGCGACGTCGACGGCTACCGCGAGGGCGACCTCTACTTTCCGGGTTCACCGATACTGTCGGTGCGCGGCACCTTCGCCGAATGCGTGATCCTGGAAACTCTGGCTCTGTCGATCCTGAACCACGACAGTGCCATCGCCTCCGCCGCTGCGCGCATGGTCAGTTCCGCGGGATCGCGTCACATGATCGAGATGGGATCACGGCGCACTCACGAGGAGGCAGCGGTGGCGTCGTCGCGCGCCGCGTACATCGCAGGTTTCGCGGCGACGTCGAATCTCGAAGCGGTCCGACGTCACGGCATTCCCGGAGCTGGTACGTCCGCGCACGCGTTCACCTTGCTCTACAACAACGAGAACGGACCGGACGAGAAGGCAGCGTTCGCTGCACAGGTGCGGGCGCTGGGAGTCTCCACCACCCTGCTCGTCGACACCTACGACATCACCCAGGGCGTAGCCAACGCCATCGAGGTCGCCGGACCCGAGTTGGGCGGAGTCCGCATCGACTCCGGTGACCTCGGCGTGCTCGCCCGGCAAGTGCGCCAGCAACTCGACGACCTCGGCGCGAGGAACACCAAGATCGTCGTCTCCGGCGATCTCGACGAATACGCCATCGCCGCCCTGCGTGCAGAACCCGTGGACTCCTACGGCGTCGGAACCTCACTGGTCACCGGATCCGGCGCACCGACTGCAGGCATGGTCTACAAACTCGTGACCGTCGACGGCCGCCCCGTCGCGAAACGCAGCAGCCACAAGGAGTCGCGCGGCGGCGCCAAGTCCGCGGTCCGCACCTCTCGAACCACCGGCACGGCCGTCGAGGAGATCGTGTTCCTGCAGGGCACCACGCCGCCGATCGAGGACGGCCTGGTCGCGACCGAGCTCAGCATTCCGCTGGTGCGCGGCGGCGAGCAGGTGGAGGGACTGGGCAACCTGAACGACGCTCGTGCACTGCTCGCGCAACGACTCGTCAGCCTGCCGTGGGAAGGACTCAAGCTGTCGCAGGGCGAGCCCGCGCTGCCGACGCGTTTCCTCTGACTCACATGGGCGCGGCACGCGGGAGCTGTCGGAGGCAGGCAGTAGTCTTCTTCGGTGCCGAAGACCGAACTCCCCACCGTGCCCGCCCTGTTGAAGGTCGCGGTGCACGCTCTCGGGGGCAAGGAAAGAAGCAACCAGCTCACCATGGCGTCGGCTGTGGCGCATTCCATCGACACCGGTCAGCATCTCGCCGTTCAGGCCGGCACCGGCACCGGTAAGTCGCTCGCGTACCTGGTTCCGAGTATCAGGCACGCTGTCGAGTCGGGCCGCACAGTCGTGGTGTCCACGGCAACCATCGCTCTGCAACGTCAGCTCGTGGATCGAGACCTGCCGCGCCTCGCCGACGCACTGGCCGGTGCTATCGGCCGACGGCCGAAGTTCGCGATTCTCAAGGGCCGCAACAACTACCTGTGCATGAACAAGATCCACTCCGGTGCGTCGGAGGAGGCGCCGGAAGCCGAACTGTTCGACGCTTTCGCCGTGTCCCGGCTCGGCCGCGAGGTCGTGCGTCTGACCAAGTGGTCGTCGGACACCGAGACCGGTGACCGCGACGACGTCGTACCCGGAGTCAGTGATCAGGCGTGGCGGCAGGTCAGTGTCACCGCCCGCGAATGCCTCGGCAAGTCGCGCTGTCCCGTCGGTGAGGACTGTTTTGCCGAACGGGCTCGCGCGGAAGCCGCGCAGGTGGACGTCGTCGTCACCAATCACGCACTCCTTGCGATCGACGCCATCACCGGTATCCAGATCCTCCCCGAGCACGATGTAGTGGTGATCGACGAGGCTCACGAGCTCGTGGACCGCGTCACCGGCGTTGCCACATCGGAGTTGTCGGCGGCGACGGTCACCGCAGCTGCCCGACGCTGCAGCAAGTTGATCGAAGAGGAGATCGTCGACGCACTCGACGGCGCGGCCGAAAACTGGGGTGCGGTGCTGGACGACCTACCTCCTGGCAGGTGGGCGGCACTTCCCGACGACGTGGCCCCGGCGCTGGCGTCGATCAGGGATTCCGCGTGGGCGGTGCGCACGGCAATCGGACCCCAGAAACCCGGGATGGCGGCAACCGATCCAGAGGCGGCAGCTGCACGCAATGCGGCGCTCGTCGCGGTCGACGAGGTTCACGACAGTGCCGTGCGGGTTCTCGAGGCATTCGACGAGCCCGATCCCGCCAAGCGAAAAGACGTCGTCTGGCATGCCGTCGACGACTTCCGGGGGAACGTCAAACGCACGGTCCGGATGGCACCGCTGTCGGTCGGCGGCCTGTTGCGTTCCCGGCTGTTCGCAGAGTCGACCGTCGTCCTCACGTCGGCGACGCTGACGGTCGGCGGATCCTTCGACGGCCTGGCCGTGAACTGGGGTCTGCCCGCCGAGAACGCGGGTCGAAGCGACACCGCCACCGCGTCCGGCATCGAGCCTCCGTCGGATACAGCGTCGTTCCACTGGAATTCGCTCGACGTCGGATCACCGTTCGACCACGCCAGATCAGGCATTCTCTACGTGGCCGAGCATCTTCCGGCGCCGGGACGCGACGGACTGTCTCCGCTGTACCTCGACGAGATCGAGAAGTTGGTCAGTGCAGCGGGAGGCCGGACGCTCGGCCTGTTCTCCTCGATGCGTGCGGCGAAGGCCGCAGCCGAGGCTATGCGTGAACGGCTGGACACTCCGATCCTGTGTCAGGGTGACGACGCGACCGGGGCTCTGGTGGACAAGTTCGCGGCCGACGAGGCCACGTCACTGTTCGGCACTCTGTCTCTGTGGCAGGGCGTCGACGTGCCGGGCCCGTCGCTGAGCTTGGTCATTCTGGATCGAATCCCGTTTCCGCGGCCCGACGATCCCCTTCTCGTCGCGAGGCAACAGGCCGTTCAATCGCGTGGAGGAAACGGGTTCCTCGCGGTTGCGGCCAATCACGCCGCCCTTCTGCTGGCGCAGGGTGTCGGCCGATTGCTCCGCAGCGTCGACGACCGCGGCGTCGTCGCCATGCTCGATTCGCGGCTGGCGACGGCGCGCTACGGCGGCTACCTGCGTGCCTCACTGCCTCCGTTCTGGGAGACGTCGGATCCGGAGGTCGTGCGCAAAGCTCTCACCCGTCTTGCGGGGAAGAGCTAGGACACCGGCATCTTGACGAGGCCGAGCTCGGCGTCGCTCGCGAACAGATCGTGGTGCGGTAGCACTCGAACCGTGTAGCCGACGGCTCCGCTGACCGGTAGCGCGGTGTCGGTCACGAAAACCTCACCGAGCGAGTCGGTTCCGGCATGGCTCATCGCGACGGTTCTGGTGTCGGTCAGGTTCTCGTTCTCGTCGACCCGACCGAGCACCGCTTGAACCGACACGTCACCGGCGGACAGACCGCCCAGCCGAACGTAGGCACGCAACGTGAGCTTGGCGCCGATGACGGGGGTATCCGGCAAGCCTTCGCTGTCGACCTGCACGACTTCCACCGACTGCCACGCTGATTCGACGCGATTCCGGTAGGCCGCGACATCCTTGGCCCCGGCGTACTCCCCCGCGTCGACTGCACGCGCCGCCTCGGCCGCGGGTGCGTACAGACCGAGGGTGTAATCGCGAACCATGCGCGACGCCAGCACCTTCGGACCCAGATGTTCGAGGGTGTGCCGGACCATCTCGATCCACCGCGTCGGGACCCCGTCGGTGCGATCGTAGAACTTCGGCAGCACGGCTTGTTCCAGCAGTTCGTACAGTGCAGCAGCTTCCAGATCGTCACGACGGCTCTCGTCGGCCATCCCGTCCGCCGTCGGGATCGCCCATCCGTTCTCGCCGTCGTACATCTCGTCCCACCATCCGTCTCGGATGGACAGGTTCAGTCCACCGTTGAGGGCGGACTTCATGCCGGACGTACCGCATGCTTCGAGGGGACGCAGTGGATTGTTCAGCCACACATCGCATCCCCAGTACAGGTAGCGCGCCATCGACATGTCGTAGTCGGGGAGGAACACGATGCGATGCCGCACGTCGGCTTCGTCGGCGAATCGGACGATCTGCTGAATCAGTGCCTTGCCGCCGTCGTCGGCGGGATGGGACTTGCCTGCGACCACCAACTGGACGGGACGCTCGGGATCGAGGAGCAGACGCTTGAGACGCTCCGGTTCCCGGAGCATCAACGTCAAGCGCTTGTAGGTCGGTACCCGTCGCGCGAAGCCGACAGTGAGCACATCGGGATCGAACACCGTTGCAGTCCAACCCAGTTCGGCTTCGGTCGATCCACGCTCTAGAGCCGAGCGCCGCACCCGCCGTCGGACCTCGTCGACCAACCGGCCGCGCAGTTCGTTTCTCGTCGACCACAGTCTCGCCGACGGGACGGTGTGCAACTGTTCCCAGCCGCGCGCCTCCTCCAACGCTTCTGCTCCGACGACCTCGTGTGCCAGATCGAGCCACTCGCGCGCCGCCCAGGTCGGGGCGTGCACACCGTTGGTGACCGAACCGATCGGCACTTCGGCGCTGCCGAATCCGCGCCACAGGTCGCTGAACATCTCGCGGCTGACGATGCCGTGCAGTTTCGAGACGCCGTTGGCGCGTTGCCCGAGACGCAGCCCCATGTGGGCCATGTTGAACACGGACCTGTCGTTCTCCGCGCCCAACGCCAGAATGCGCTCCAGCGGAAGACCAGGGAGCAGCGAGGAGTCGGACGAGCCGTCCTGGGCACCGAAGTAGTGGCGGACCAGGTCGGCTGGAAAGCGGTCGATGCCTGCAGGGACCGGGGTGTGGGTGGTGAACACGGTTCCCGAACGCACCGATGCCAACGCGGAATCGAAGTCCAGTCCCTTCGAGGTGACGAGTTCTCGAATGCGCTCGGCGCCGAGGAAGCCGGCGTGCCCCTCATTCATGTGGAACACTTCCGGGTCCGGCAGGCCGTATTCGTGGGTGTACGCGCGGACGGCTCGAACCCCGCCGATTCCAGCAAGAATCTCCTGTTTGATTCGGTGGTCCTGGTCGCCGCCGTAGAGCCTGTCGGTCACGCCGCGAAGCTCAGGATCGTTGTCCGGGATGTCGGAGTCGAGCAGCAACAGCGGCACCCGTCCGACCTGCGCGATCCACACCCGCGCCCGCAACACCCGCGATCCGGGCATCGCGACGTGGATGAGGACGGGAACGCCCGACGCGTCGGCGAGAATGCGAAGCGGAAGCCCCTGCGGATCGAGCGAGGGATACCTCTCTGCCTGCCAACCGTCTGCGGTCAGAGACTGACGAAAGTAGCCGGAGCGGTAGAGCAGACCGACGCCGATCAACGGCAGACCCAGATCCGACGCCGCCTTGAGGTGGTCGCCGGCGAGGATGCCGAGACCGCCGGAGTAGTTGGGAAGGACCTCGCTGACGCCGAACTCCATCGAGAAATACGCAATTCCCGACGGCAGTGACCGTCCAGCCTCCGTGTTCTTCTGATACCAGAGCGGGCGGGCCAGGTATCCGCGAAGATCGGCTGCCAGGTTGTCCAGCTTTCGAGTGAACTCGTCGCTCCCGGCCAGTTCCTCCAGCCGCGACGGCGCGACGGCACCGAGCAACGCGATCGGGTCTCGCTCCGTGCTGGCCCACAGTTGCGGATCGATTTCCTCGAACAGCTCCTGGGTGGGCGCGTGCCACGACCAGCGGAGGTTTGTCGAGAGTTCCTCGAGGGCATGCAGACGCTCGGGAAGGTGGGCTCGGACAGTGAACCGACGCAAAGCTTTCACGAGCGAAACCCTACCCACCGTCGACCGCGTGGTGCACCGACTTGCCGATCTGTCTCCGACACCGGCGCAGCCAGCGCGACTGCACTACGGTTGACACCGAGCACGCCGACAGCGAAGTGACCCGGGCTCTCGCCTCACCGCGAGGAGTCCTCGAAGCGAAGAACGGAGCGTGAAGTGACAGGTCGACTCGGTATCGACAATGTCCTTCCAGACACATCTACCGGGAAGTATCCCGCGAAAGCGGTGGTGGGCGAGGCTTTTCCGGTGTCGGCCGACGTGTGGCGCGAAGGCCATGACGCCGTCGCGGCGACGCTGGCCGTGCGTGGTCCTGGACTGCGTACACCGCTGCGCATCACCATGACGCCCGGGCGCGAACCCGACACGTTCGACGCGATCTTCACTCCTACTGCTCCCGGGTACTGGATCTGCAGGATCGAGGCGTGGAGCGACCCGGTCGCGACCTGGCGCCACGCGGTCGAGGCCAAACTCGGAGTCGGGCAGAGCGCCGCGGAACTCGCGAACGATCTCGAGATCGGCGCCCGGTTGTTCGAACGCGCTGCCGACGGTGTCCCCGCCGAGGATCGCGCTCTGCTGAAGGACGTCGTCGTCGCCCTGCGGGACACCGATCGCCAGTTGCCCGCTCGCGTGTCCCCGGCGTTCGCGTCCGCTGTCTCCGCGTTGCTGCACGAACATCCGCTGCGTGAACTGGTGACTCGGTCCAACGGCATCAACATCTGGGTCGATCGAGCGCGCGCGTTGAACGGCGCCTGGTACGAGTTCTTCCCGCGGTCGACTGGTGGATGGAACGACGACGGCAGTCCGCGTCACGGCACGTTCGCCACATCGACCGAGCAGCTCCCCCGCGTCGCCCGGATGGGCTTCGACGTGGTGTACCTGCCCCCGATCCATCCGATCGGAACGATCAACCGCAAGGGCCCGAACAACACTCTGACCCCGGGGCCGGACGACGTGGGCTCGCCGTGGGCGATCGGCTCGAAGGACGGCGGACACGACGCCATCCATCCGGAGCTGGGCACGGAAGCCGATTTTCGCGCCTTCGTCGACGCCGCCCATGCGCTCGATCTGGAGATAGCACTCGATCTGGCTCTGCAAGCCGCCCCGGATCATCCGTGGGCGCAGAACCACCCGGAGTGGTTCACCGTCCTTCCCGACGGCACCATCGCGTACGCAGAGAATCCCCCGAAGAAGTACCAGGACATCTATCCGGTCAACTTCGACAACGACCGACGAGGAATCTACGACGAGGTCCTTCGGGTCGTTCGATACTGGGTGTCGTTGGGAGTCAAGATCTTCCGGGTCGACAATCCGCACACCAAGCCACCGGACTTCTGGGAATGGCTGATCGCGGAAGTCAAGAAGACGCACCCCGAGGTCCTCTTTCTGGCCGAGGCCTTCACCCGTCCCGCACGCATGTACGGGTTGGCGATGCGCGGGTTCACGCAGTCCTACACGTATTTCACGTGGCGAACAGCCAAGTGGGAGCTCACCGAATTCGCCGAGGAGCATGCTCGTCGGGCCGACGATGCGCGTCCCAACCTGTTCGTCAACACCCCGGACATCCTGCACGAGAGTCTGCAGCACGGCGGTCCCGGAGTGTTCGCGCTTCGCGCGGCTCTGGCCGCGACGATGTCTCCGACGTGGGGCGTGTACTCGGGATACGAACTGTACGAGCATCAGGCGGTACGGCCGGGAAGCGAGGAATACCTCGATTCCGAGAAGTATCAGCTTCGTCCACGCGACTTCGACGGTGCGTTGGCGCGCGGCGAGTCCCTCGAACCGTGGCTCGCCACGCTCAACTCCATCCGACGCGCACATCCCGCTCTGCAGCAGTTGCGCAACATTCACTTCCACAACGTGGACAACGACGCACTCATCGCGTACTCGAAGTTCGATCCGGGCACCGGGGATTCGGTGCTCGTGGTGATCAATCTCGACCCGTTCGGATCGGAGGAGGGCACGATCTGGCTGGACATGCCGCAGATCGGGCTCGACTGGCACGACACGCTGACGGTCACCGACGAGGTGACCGGTCAGCAGTTCCATTGGGGTCAGGCCAATTTCGTGAAGTTGGAGCCGTGGAAGGCAGTCGCGCACGTCCTTGCGCTTCCGCCCATTCCGTATCCGGCGCGTCTCGACTTGGCCTACCGCGGCAACCGGAAGTGAGTCGAACACCTTGAGCGAGAACCAGAGCACCACCGACACGGCAGCACCCAGCGCCAACGACCTGGAGTTGTTGGCGAAGGGCACGCACTACAACCCACACTCGGTGCTCGGAGCGCACCCCGCACCGGGCGGGACCGCGATCCGCGCTCTGAAGCCGAACGCGGATTCCGTCGTCGCGCGGATCGGTGGTACCGACTACCCGCTGACACACGTCGCGCACGGCGTGTTCTCGGGCCTGGTCCCGTTCGAGGATCTGATGGACTACCGGCTGGTCACGACGTGGCCGGGCGGGCATGTCTCGGTGGCCGCCGACGGTTATCGGTTCCTGCCGACCCTGGGCGAACTGGATCTGCATCTGTTCGGCGAGGGACGGCACGAAAGGCTCTGGGACATCCTGGGAGCCCATCGACAGAATTACACCACTCCCGACGGCGACGTCAGTGGTGTGTCGTTTGCGGTGTGGGCCCCTGCCGCGTCCGGGGTCACCGTCATCGGCGACTTCGACGGCTGGAGCGGTCGCAGCTTTCCGATGCGCGCTCTCGGGTCCACCGGCGTCTGGGAACTGTTCGTCCCGGATCTGCAGCCGGGTGCGATCTACAAGTACCGCATCCACGGCTCGGACGGAGTCACCCGGGACAAGGCCGACCCGATGGCGTTCGCCACCGAGATTCCGCCTGCCACCGCGTCGGTCGTCTCGAGCTCGGAGTTCGAGTGGACGGACGACGCCTGGCTCGATACCCGTGCCGGGATCGAGCCCACCGCCGCACCGATGAGTGTCTACGAAGTGCACCTGGCGTCGTGGCGTCAGGGCCTCGGTTATCGCGAAGTCGCGCATCAGCTCGCGGACTACGTCATCGAGACCGGCTTCACGCACGTCGAGCTGCTTCCCGTGGCGGAACATCCGTTCGGTGGGTCGTGGGGTTACCAGGTCACGTCGTACTACGCCCCGACGTCCCGTTTCGGCAGCCCCGACGATTTCCGCTACTTCGTCGATCACCTGCACGAGCGAGGCATCGGCGTCATCGTCGACTGGGTGCCCGCGCATTTCCCCAAGGACGAATGGGCGCTGGCGCGGTTCGACGGGGGTCCGCTGTACGAGCACGGCGACCCCAAGCGCGGTGAGCAGCTCGACTGGGGCACATTGGTTTTCGATTTCGGCCGACGCGAGGTCCGCAACTTCCTCGTCGCGAACGCCTTGTTCTGGCTCGACGAGTTCCACATCGACGGACTCCGCGTCGACGCCGTCGCGTCGATGCTCTACCTGGACTACTCGCGCCCCGAGGGCGGGTGGACCCCCAACATTCACGGTGGCCGCGAGAATCTCGAAGCCGTCTCGTTCCTGCAGGAGATGAACGCGACCGTACACAAGAAGTTCCAGGGGGTCGTGACCGTCGCCGAGGAGTCGACGGCCTGGCCGGGCGTCACTCGTCCGACGAATGTCGGCGGCCTGGGCTTCAACATGAAGTGGAACATGGGGTGGATGCACGACACGCTCGGTTTCCTCGGGCGTGATCCGATCCATCGGACGTACCACCACCACGAGATCACGTTCTCTCTCGTCTATGCGTGGAGCGAGAACTACCTGCTGCCGATCAGCCACGACGAAGTGGTGCACGGCAAAGGCACGTTGTGGACGCGTATGCCCGGCGACGATCACGCGAAGGCGGCCGGTCTGCGCGGAATGCTGGCCTACATGTGGGCGCACCCGGGCAAGCAACTGCTTTTCATGGGTCAGGAGTTCGGCCAGATTCGTGAATGGTCGGAGGAACGTGGACTCGACTGGTTCCACCTCGACGACGACGGTCTCCACCGTGGAGTCCTCAACCTGGTCACCGACCTGAACGCAACGTATCGGCAGCACTCGGCGCTGTGGACCTTGGACACCTCCCCCAGCGGCTACTCCTGGATCGACGCGAACGACACCGAGAACAACGTGTTGAGTTTTCTGCGTTACGGATCCGACGGGTCGGTGGTGGCGTGCATCTTCAACTTCTCAGGAGTCGTACGCGGCGACTATCGTGTCGGACTACCGGAACTGGGACGTTGGAGCGAGATCCTCAACACGGATGCCACCTCGTACGGCGGAAGCGGTGTCGGCAATCTCGGAGAAGTGACGGCAACTTCGCACTCATGGCATGGCCGACCCGCGTCCGCGCAGGTCGCGCTCCCCGCCAATGGAGCGATCTGGATCAAACTGGAGCGATAGATGAGTCGCGGTCGTACCCGACGCACACTGTGGATGACCGCACTGATCGCAGCGTCGGCTCTGCTCGCGTCGTGCGCGCAGAGCGTCGACGGCCGCGCCGTGTCGATCTACGACAACCCGTTCACCGTGGCGGGTCTTCCTGTCACCGACGGTCCCAGTGGTCCGCGCCCCGGCATGACGAACTCGACTCTGCAGGTGACGGGCTCGGAGGGTACCGACTCCGACGTCATCGCGACCAACGCGATCGAGGACATCCAGCGGTACTGGACGCAGACGTACCCCGAGTTGTTCAAGACGCAGTTCACTCCCGTGTCGGAGCTGATCTCGTGGGATGCGAGCGAGGAGGAAGGTCAGGGAGCACGTTTCTGTGGTTTCCGGACCGGCGGTATCCCCAACGCTGCGTATTGCATGAAAGACGACACGATCGGCTGGGACAGAACGATCCTGTTGCCTGCGCTGATCGACGCCTTCGGCCCCATGGCCGTGGTCATGGTCATCGCCCACGAATACGGCCATTCGATTCAGCACCAGTCCGGTCTGGTCGGAGAGGACACTCCGACCATCGTTGCCGAGCAGCAGGCCGACTGTTTCGCGGGTGCATTCATCCGGCATGTCGCCGAGGACGAGTCGCCGCACTTCACCATCAACACCTCCGACGGGCTCAACGGCGTGCTCGCGGCGACGGTCGCAGTGCGCGACGTCGACCCCAACGACCCGGATTCGGTGCACGGTTCGGCGTTCGAGCGAGTCACTGCTGTACAGCTCGGTTTCACCGACGGCGCGTCTGCGTGCGTCGCCATCGACGAGGCGGAGATCGATTCGCGCCGAGCGGATCTGCCACAGAAATTCTCCGACGCCGACGACGACGGTGAACTGCCGGTGACCGAGGAAACGCTGCAAGCTTTCGTGCGGTCCTTCGAAAGCCTTCTTGCACTTTCGAATCCCCCCACGGTGTCCTACGACGGCACCGACACCGGCTGCCCGGAAGGAACGTCGACCGAGCCGGTGTCGTACTGCGCATCGAGCAACACCATCGGCGTGGACGTTCCAGCGCTCGCAGAGCTCGGAACCGCCGAGCGGCCACAGCGCGGTGACGTCATCCCTCTGAACGTCTCCGGCGATTACAGCGCCTATGTGCTCTTCGCTTCCCGCTACACGCTCGCGGTCCAGAACGCGGCAGGCCAGCCGCTCGACAACCCCCAGACCGCGCTGCGCTCGGCATGCCTGTCCGGAGTGATCACCGCCGGGTTGAGTTCGGAGAACCCGGAGGCCACCGACCTCGAAGTGTGGTTGTCCCCCGGCGACCTCGACGAGGCCGTGTCCGGTCTCCTCAGTGACGGATTGACGGCAAGCGACATCAACGGCGTCACCCTCCCGAGCGGCTTCTCGCGTGTCGACGCGTTCCGCTCGGGAGTTCTCTACGGCCAGGACACCTGCAACGCCCGCTACCGCTGAGGCTGAAACAGCCCAGTTCAGGACGATCCGGTCAGTACAGCGCGGACGCAAGCTTCCTGCGCGCGGCGACAACAACGGGGTCGGCGGCGTCGAACAGCTCGAACAGTTCGAGCAACCGGGTCCGCAACTGCGTTCTCTCGTCACCCGCGGTCCGCTTGATGCCGTCGATGAGACGACCGAACGCTGCCTCTGGATTCTGCTGCGACAGTTCGACGTCGGCAGCTTCGATCCGCGCCGCAACATCGGCAGGATCGGCGTCGGCCCTCGCAACAGCATCGGCGTCGACGTTCTGCACCCGCGCCAGGAACTTGACCTGCCGCAGCGCAGCTTTGGCGTCGGCGTTCGCAGGCTCGGCGGCGATGATGTCCTCGTACGCCGCGATGGCCGTGTCGAAATCGCCGTCGTCGAGGGCCTCTTCGGCCGCCACGAGCCTCGGGTCTTCCGGCTCCGGCTCGTCCTCGATCGGCTCTGCTCCAGGAGGCCCCGTGAGCTTTCCTGCCGTGGCCTGTTCGATCGCTTCGATCCACTTCCGAAGCTGATCCTCCGGCTGCGATCCCTGGAAGTCAGCGAGGGGCTGGCCACCCGCGACAGCAACGACGGTGGGGATCGCCTGCACCCCGAATGCCTGCGCGATCTGCGGGTTGGTATCCACGTCGACGCGGGCATGGATCCACCGGCCGCCGGCCTCCAGAGCCAACTGCCCGAGCAGACGCGTGAGCGAAACAGACTGCGGCGACCGCGCAGAACCCAGGTCGACGACGACCGGCACCTGAGACGACCGGCGTAGAACCTCGTCTTCGAAAGTGGCGGTCGTCACGTCGACGATCGGAGGCAAGCCACCTTCGGCGACCTCACCAGCCGCCGCAGGTGGCGGCGCCGGACGGTCTTTCAGGGCGGACAGATCCACTGCACCGGCGATGGATGCCGGAACAGCTGCTGGCGGACGGGCTGACGAGCGAGAACCGGGACGAGTCACGCTCTACAGTTTGTCATCTCATCCGCCCGCCCACTACCGCGAAGGTGCGTCACCCCCGACCAGCCCCGGTCATTCCGCAGGCTCCACTCCTACGCGACGGTCGAGCCCTTACCGAGACCGACGCCCGGTCCACTGAGCTCTGCAAGCTTTCCTGTGCGCGCGGCCCAGATCTCGAAGACGACCGTGCCGAACGGCGGGATGCTGGCCAGGGCAGCCAGGAGGGTCGTGACGACGTTCCACCGCAGCTTCACCGCAGTGACGACCGTGACGACCAGGTAGAGGACGAAAACAGCGCCATGAATCGGTCCGAAGATCTTGACGCCGATCTCGTTGCCGTCGGCCGGGATGTACTTGAACGCCATTCCGATCAGCAGACCGAGCCACGTGAGGGCCTCCAGGACTGCAACGAAACGGAAGCGCTTGGCGGTCGTGCTCAGGTCGAAGAAGTTCACCATGGAAGACCATTGTGCCCGAACTACTACGACACAGCGTAGTGGCTCTGATCTCACCCGTAAGTCTTGACCAGAGCCACCATGCTGTGGGCTTACTTTCTCTTTACTTCTTCGGCACCCGAATGATCAGCGCGTCGCCTTGTCCGCCTCCGCCGCACAGTGCAGCTGCGCCGACACCACCGCCGCGACGCTGCAGTTCCAGAGCGAGGTGCAGAGCGATACGCGCACCGGACATCCCCAGAGGATGCCCGATGGAGATAGCACCACCGTTGACGTTGACCTTGCTCTCGTCGATCCCCAGTTCACGCGTCGAGGCGATACCGACCGCCGCGAACGCCTCGTTGATCTCGATCAGATCCAGATCCTTCGGATCGATCCCTTCCTTCGCGCAGGCTTTGACGATCGCCCGCGCCGGCTGCGACTGCAGCGACGAATCCGGCCCGGCAACCACACCGTGCGCACCGATCTCCGCGATCCACTCCAGCCCCAAGCTCTCGGCCTTGGCCTTGCTCATCACGATCACCGCGGCAGCACCGTCGTTGATCGTCGAGGCATTACCTGCGGTGATGGTGCCGGTCTTCGAGAACGCCGGCCGCAGCTTGGCCAGAGTGTCGGCGGTGGTGTCGGCACGGATGCCCTCGTCCTGGGAGAACACGATCGGATCACCCTTGCGCTGCGGGATCTCCACCGGCACGACCTCGTCGTCGAACACGCCGTTCTTCCACGCCGTCGCCGCACGCTGATGCGACGCCGCCGCGAACGCGTCCTGCTCCTCCCGGGTGGACGCGACCGCACCCTCGTTACGCGATTCGGTGAGCCCGCCCATCGCCTGATCGGTGAAGATGTCGTACAACCCGTCGTAGGCGAGGTGATCCTTCATCGTCACATCGCCGTACTTGAACCCCGCACGCGACTTCTCGAGCATGTGCGGTGCCTGCGTCATCGACTCCTGACCACCGGCGACGACGACCTCGAACTCCCCCGCCCGGATCAGCTGATCGGCCAACGCGATCGCATCGACACCCGACAGGCACACCTTGTTGATCGTCAACGCCGGAACATCCATCGGAATCCCCGCCGCGACCGCAGCCTGCCGAGCCGGGATCTGACCCGCACCGGCCGTGAGAACCTGCCCCATGATGACGTACTCGACAAGCTCGGGAGCGACACCCGACTTCTCCAGCGCACCCTTGATCGCGATCCCGCCGAGATCCGAACCCGAGAAATCCTTCAGTGCTCCGGACAACCGACCAACCGGGGTCCTGGCCCCAGCGACGATGACGGACGTGGTCACGATGTTCCTCCAACCGTATGCGACGAAGTTAGTCGCCATTTACTTTGACAGCCCCGGTGAGCGTTGCCAAGCAACCACCGCTACCGTCGACTCTATGACCACCGACACTCGACCGTCCACGGGACTCCCACTTCCATCAGACCTCGTCACGGCAATCGACCACGTCGGTATCGCCGTCCCCGATCTCGATGCAGCCATCGCCTGGTACGCAGAGCATCTCGGCATGGTCTCGACCCACGAAGAGGTCAACGAAAGCCAGGGAGTTCGCGAAGCGATGTTGTCTTTCCCCGGCGCCTCGGACGGGTCGACGGCGTTGCAGCTCCTCGCGCCGCTCGACGAGAACTCGACGATCGCCAAGTTCATCGATCGCAACGGCCCGGGCTTACAGCAGCTCGCTTACCGCGTCACGGACATCGGCCGGATCTCGACGGAGTTGCGTGCGCGCGGCGTCCGACTGCTCTACGACGAGCCGCGCCGAGGAACTGCGGACTCGAAAATCAACTTCGTTCATCCCAAAGATGCAGGCGGAGTCCTCATCGAACTCGTAGAACCGACCCAAAGTCCGATTCATTGACCCATCGTCTGGCTCTCGACCCTACGCACCGGTAAATTGACCGCCATGGCCACAGAGCAAGAGCGCACCGGTGTGCAACTTCCCTTCTCCCTCGTCCGAAAGGGATTCGACCGCGACGAAGTCACGAACTATTTCGAAAGGTTCGACGCCGAACTGCGGCTGACGACCGCTGATCGTGATGCCGCGGCTGCACAGGCCCGCGACCTGGCCAAGCAACTCGACGACGCCCGAGACGAGATCGACGAACTCCGCAAGGACATCGATCGCCTGTCGGTACCGCCGACCACCGCTGAAGGTATGAGCGACCGCATCTCTCGCATGCTTCGTCTTGCTTCGGACGAGGCCTCGGAGGTCAGGGCCAAGGCACATGCCGAAGCGGAGGAAATGGTCTCGGTCGCCGAACAGGAGAGCGCTCGTCTTCGTGGCCGTCACGAGTCGCTGGTAGCCGAGCTCGAAGAACGTAGGTCCGCACTCGAGACCGAGCACGAACAAACGATGGCTCAGGCTCGAACGGAGGCAGCGCGAGTCGTCGAAGCCGCGCAGGCCGAGCGCGACCAGCTCGCTGCGGAGTCCGAAGCCAAGCGCGCCAAGGTGCAGGAGGACTTCGAGATCACGATGGCGGACCGCCGCACGAAGATCCTCGCCGCACTGGAGGATCTCGAAAGCTCCAGCAAGGCCGATGCTGCGCATCGCATCGAAGAGGCTACGACGGAAGCCACGCGTCGACTCCAGGCCGCCACCGAGCAGAGCGAACGACGCATTGCGCATTCGAAGGAACTCGCCGAGGAACTGCGCGTCCTCCGGAGCCGAGTTCTGGCTCAGCTCTTGGGCATTCGCGGACAACTCGATTCGGTCCCCGCGATGCTCGCGTCCGTCAACCGCGAAAGCGAGCTTCTGGACTCCCCCGAGGCGATCGCACTCGGCAAGGACGACGAGTCGTCCGACAAGTCCGACGACAAGGACAAAGCCGAAGCCTCTTCCTGACGGATGAGTGCGGCGCTGGTTACGACCAGCGCCGCGTCAAGCCGCGAGTCGCCCTCCCCGACCAGCAGCCGGAATGCCAGTGCCGCCGATTGTCCGGGCCGCCGAGCTCGGCAGCCGGCCACGCCACGACGTGTGACACCCCAGGTCTGATCTCGTGATCGCAGCCCGGGCATCGGTAGGTCTTCGTCGCCCGATTTCCGGGGACGGTGCGCGTCGTGAACTCCTCGTCGGACCACCCCGACGGACCACTCTCGATCCGGGCGCCACCCATCAGCGAATCGGGACGCGACTCACGCGAACCGTTGGTTTTACGGTTCGCTTTCCTGTCGTGATTACGCCGAGGCACGGTCTCGATTGTAGAAGAAGCCGTCAGAACAGCCGAAACTCCGTGCTTTCGGTTCCACGGAGAACGTCGTAGTCCAGGGTCAGGCAACGGATTCCGCGATCTGTCGCCAACGTCCGTGCCTGCGGTTTGATGATCTGCGCGGCGAAAACTCCACTGACCGGCGCCAGCACCGGATCACGGTTCAGCAGCTCGAGGTAGCGGGTGAGCTGTTCGACGCCGTCGATTTCACCGCGGCGCTTGATCTCGACCGCAACCGTTCCACCGTCGGCGTTGCGACACAGCAGATCCACTGGGCCGATGGCCGTCATGTACTCGCGGCGAACCAACGTGTAACCCTCACCGAGAGTCTCCACGTGTTCAGCCAACAGTTCCTGAAGATGCGACTCGACGCCATCCTTGACGAGACCGGGATCGACGCCGAGCTCGTGGCTCGAATCGAGTTCGACGTCCTCGATCGTGATGCGCAGTTCCTCGCCGGCCTTGTTCGTCACGACCCACTTGATGGTGTCGTCCTCGGTGGATTCGACAGTCCAGCACGGTGGGCTCATCCAGTTCAACGGCTTGTACGCGCGGTCATCGGCGTGAATACTCACGGACCCGTCGGACTTGACGAGAAGTAGCCTCCTAGCAGGAGGAAGATGAGCGGTAAGACGACCGACGTAGTCCACTTGGCACCGAGCAATTACGAGACGCACTTGCCCACCCTAAGCCAAACCGAACGCTAGTCTGTGACCACCATGCCGCAATTCAGACGATCCGCCGCACCGCTCGGATCACGCCTACTCGGCGACACGTCCGAGTCCCCCAGACGCCGACGCGTCCGCGTCCAGATACTGCTGACGATTTTCCTGCTGGGGTCCAATCTCATCGGTGCCGTCATCGTGGGTGCACTGGTGAGTGTCGTGGTGCCGGGGCCTGATGTTCTGGTTCCGAAGTACTGGTGGGTCAATTACATCGTCATCCCGGTATACGTCGGTTTGGCGTTCATCGTCGGTGTTCTCTGGGGTACTACGCGCGCCGTACGGGCGTTGCGGTGGGCCATCGAGGACCGGAAGCCGACGCGTAAGGAACAGGTCAACACCCTGTCCATGCCGTGGCAGCTCACCCGCGTTCAGATCCTGTTGTGGACAGTTGGGCTCGTCCTGATCACCACGATCGACGGCATCATCGATCCTCAGTCGATTCCCAAGGTGGCGTTCACGATCGGTGCCGGTGGAACCGTAGTCTGTGCGTTCAGTTATCTCCTCAGCGAGTTCGCACTGCGCCCAGCAGCGGCACGCGCGCTCGAGGCCGGCGATCCACGACGCATTCGGATCGCCGGTGTGATGGGACGGTCGATTCTGTCCTGGATCCTGGGGACAGGCGTACCTGTCGCTGGCCTCATGATCATTGCAATCTTCAGCTTCATTCGGCCGTACCAGACGGACGCGGACAGAATGGCTGTCGCGATTCTGGCGCTCGGCGGCATCACCCTGGTCTTCGGTTTCTTCCTGACTCTCTTGGGTGGTTTCGCCACCACCGCACCCATCAGCAATGTGAGATCGGGAATGGCGGAGCTCGAGCGCGGCAACTCGGACGTACACCTTGCCGTGTACGACGGCACCGAGCTCGGCGAACTTCAGAGCGGCTTCAATCGCATGGCCGACGGCATCCGCGAACGAGAGAAAATTCGGGATCTGTTCGGCCGCCACGTCGGACACGAAGTTGCCGAGGCTGCACTGAGCAAGAATCCAGAACTCGGCGGCGAAGAACGAGACATTGCTGTCTTCTTCATCGATCTGGTCGGTTCCACGGAGATCGCGTCGTCGCGTCCGCCCGCCGAAGTCGTCGCTCTACTCAATCGTTTCTTCGCCGTGGTGGTCGACGAGGTCGACGAGCACGGCGGCTTCATCAACAAGTTCGAGGGTGACGCCGCCTTGGCCATCTTCGGAGCTCCCGGCGATATGGAAGACCACTGTGGCGCTGCCCTTGCCGCCGCACGGAAGATCAGTACACGGCTCCGCGACGAGGTACCCGAGTGCAGCGCAGCCGTCGGCGTCGCCTCCGGACGCGCGGTCGCCGGCAACGTCGGTGCGAAGTCACGCTTCGAGTACACAGTCATCGGCGATCCGGTCAACGAAGCCGCCCGCCTGTCGGACCTGGCCAAGAACGCACCCGGCGCCATCCTTGCCTCGAAGATCACGGTAGAGGGCGCATCCGATCCCGAAAGCTCGTGCTGGAAGTTCGGAGACAGCGTCACCCTCCGCGGCCGATCCGCAGAAACCGTCCTCGCCTCCCCCACCGCCTGACGTCCAGCCCCGGGTACAGGGGCAGGGGGCAGGGGCAACCCAGGCCAACCAACGGGTGCGCGGGTAAGTCCTGGCGCAGATGCTCGCCGTTGTGTCAGGTGCACGGCCAGGTGCTAGCACCTGGGTGAGCGTCTGGCACATGGGTGTGCGTCTGTGTCTCTGACTGGCGGAGGGGGGTGGATTCACCCTCGTGTTGTGCGTGTGGAGGGGGTGTGAGCGCATATTCGGGGGGTGTTTTCGTGGGTGTGGTCCGTTGCTCGGTGATGGATGCTCACCGTTGTGCCAGATGCACGGCCAGGTGCTAGCACCTGGGTGAGCGTCCGGCTCGTAGGCGAGCGTTCGACTCTTTGGTGTGCCCGACGGGTGTCCGAGGGGGATGCACGGTGGAGTGTTTTTGTTCGGGAATGCAGAACACCCCCGAACCGTGTGGTTCGGGGGTGTTCTGGAAAATGTGTTCGGCGGTGTCCTACTCTCCCACACCCTGTCGGGTGCAGTACCATCGGCGCTGGAGGGCTTAGCTTCCGGGTTCGGAATGGGACCGGGCGTTTC
>NZ_NPFY01000010.1 GCF_002259415.1 Rhodococcus sp. 14-2470-1b | reverse complement strand
CGGGTGGGTTCGCCGACCTTCGGGCAGTGGGACAGCGTGCTCATCGACGACGTCGACCGCCGCGCAGTGTTCCTGCCGGCAGGTCTCGGGCACGCCATCCTGTCCCTCGAAGACGGCTCGACCGTGATGTACCTGTGCTCGATCGAGTACACCCCGTCGTTGGACCGCGATCTGAACCCACTCGATCCGGACCTGGGTATCGACTGGCAAACCCACGCCCGCGACGGATCGGTACTCGAGTACCAACTCTCCGACAAAGACCGCGCCGCACCCTCCCTCGCCCGAGCCATCGCCGACGGCTACCTCCCCACCTACCAAGGCTGAGCGCAGACAATTCGTCTGGGCGGGTAGTGTGCCGAGGAATCTCGACGGTCAGGGTCCGAGTTGGGTTGGGGCAAGCCTCACACCACCCCGGACGACCGGAGCAGCTCCTCGAACGCCGGGGAGATCTTCTGGCCGTATTCGATTGTCATGTGGGCAGAGTCGGACTTCATCGGCGTTGTCCCGACGAAGGACGGGCAGTAGTCGTCGGGAGTGCAGAACAGGCTCCGAGTGTCGACGTGCGCACCGCCGACCCGTGCCGCGAGATTGATCTCCGCACGGTTCCGCGCACGCCAGGTGTCGGTGACGCTGCTGATGCAGTCCGCGGGCACGCTGGTTCGTGTGTAGCAGTCGCTCGCCTTCTTGTCGTTCGGGGGCGCCGACAAGAACACGATCTTCCCGACGCTCGACTCGAACCGATCCGTCAATCGCTGCATCCCCGGCACCCACAGTTCGGGTGACACGTCGGTGTGGAGATTGGTGATGACCACGACGTCGGGGCGCTCCTCGTTGACGACTTGAATCGCCGCTTCTTTTCGTCCAGGGCACGCCTCGGACGTCGCGGTGTCGACCGTCGTGATGTCCATGTCCACGAAGGCGCACCCGAACATCGCCTCCGACCGAACCTTCCACTTGCCGTTACTGGCCTCGGCGAAGTTTCTGATGGGCTGCACGTAGCTCATCGCCATCGAGTCCCCGAGCACCATGATCGTCCTGCGGGCATCGGGTGCACCCCACGTGCACGTCGACGGAACCGGCGTTGCGGCAAGTCCGCACTCCACGATGTCCGTCGGCGCCTGCGCACCATCGATCGCATCGTCCATCGACGGCACCAGATCAGGCCATTCGGAAGCATCCACCGCAGCATCGATCTCGGCTGCGAGGGCGGCTTGCGCCGGGCCGAGGGGCAGCGACTCCAAGGACTCCACCGGCTTTTCGGCAACGACCGCTCGGGAGGGCGGAGCCGTCGGGGGCTCGATCGGTTGCAGAGCGAACGCCCCGAACGCGGCCGTCATCAGAACAACGGAACCGACCGCGGCGTAGCGCGATGACACCGGCATGGGCCGGCGTCCCAGGCGGTTCTTCTTCTTGCGCCGTGCCGCGGCACGCACAGCGCCGGGTTCGAGAAAGGTCGAGTGCCGAATCGGATTCTCGACGAAATGATAGGAGAAGATCGACAGCCCGAAGGTCAACGCGAGCACCGTGACGTAGTAGTAGAAGGACGGGTCCATCAAGGCACCGAGGAAGATGATCAGCGGCCAGTGCCACAGATACAGGGAGTACGACAGGTCGCCGACGTAGACGCCTGCCTTCGTTGTCAGTACCGACGAACGCGGAACACTGTCGCCGATCCCCGCCGCAATGACGAGTGCCGTACCGAGGACCGGGATCGCAGCCAGCGGGGCCGGGAACGCGCCGGACTCCGAGATGACGAATACCCCGGCGGCGATGACGGCAATCCCTCCCCATGTGAGGTAGGCGCTGACAGCGCGCGGAATTCTGGCGAGCAACCCGCTGCCGATCGCCAGCAAGGCTCCGACACCCAGTTCCCACACACGAGTGAACGTGGAGAAGTAGGCCCACGTCTGGTTGGTCGCGGTGTCGTGAACGGCCCACCCGAAGGAGACCACGACGACGGTGCCCATGACCGCAACGGTGATTGCCCGCTTCGCGGTACCAGACAACGACCTGCGTGCGACCATCACGCCGATCAGCAACATGAGTGCCGGCCAGACGAAGTAGAACTGCTCTTCGATCGACAGTGACCAGTAGTGCTGCAGCGGGGAGATAGACGTATCGGCGTTGAAATAGTCGGTGCCCTCGATCGCGAAGCGCCAATTGGACGCGAAGAAGAACGCCCAGATCCCGTCGATGCCGATGGATTTCGCGCGCGCCTGGGAGAAGACCAGCAGACCTACGATGCAACAGAATACGATCACGACTGTCGCTATCGGCACGATCCTCCGGATGCGACGACGGTAGAACCCCGCGAACGAGATACTGCCGGTGCGGTCGAATTCCCGCAGCAGCAGGCCTGTGATGAGAAATCCGGAAATGACAAAGAAAACGTCGACTCCGATGAAACCGCCTGAGGGCCAGCCGAATAGGTGATCAGCAATGACGATTAGAACCGCGATTGCCCGCAACGTCTGGATATCGTGGCGCTTGGGCGACGCGGTAGATCGTCGCTTGCTGCGACGTCGGGTCTGCGATCCGTGCGCTATGGACATCGAGGACCCCTATTAGAATCCAGTGGTACCGGCGGTGAGAGAAAAGCGTAACCCGAGGTCTCTATTCACGCCGTCCGTGCGAAACATTCCCGATGACCGTTATGGCTCGGTAGTCCGACTGGGGTGACAGCGTAGTTGTCGTTCAACCCGATCCGGAGAACATATTCGTCGGGAAGAAGCCGGAAGATCGATTGGTGTCTGAGCTGAACTGATTGCGGCGCAGGTAATGTCGGATTTCAGTGAACAGTGCGCCAAGTCGAATTCGTTTGTACTCTTGGCGGACTGTCCACCCACGCTTTGAATGGAGCAGTGGTGAAAAAGGCTTTGATTACGGGGATCACCGGTCAAGACGGTTCGTATCTGGCGGAGCTCTTACTTGCGAAGGGTTACGAAGTACATGGACTCATAAGGCGGGCGTCGACATTCAACACAGCGCGTGTCGAACATCTGTATGTCGATCCACACGAGACCGGTGCCAAGCTGTTCCTTCACTACGGCGATCTCAGTGACGGTGCCCGTTTGGTGACGCTCATGGCCGACATCAGGCCTGACGAGGTGTACAACCTCGCCGCGCAGTCGCACGTCCGAGTGAGTTTCGACGAGCCCGAGCACACCGGGGACACCACCGGAATCGGTTCGATTCGCCTGCTCGAGGCAGTGCGGTTGACAGGCGTGCAGTGTCGGTTCTACCAGGCGTCGAGCTCCGAGATGTTTGGTGCCAGCCCACCTCCCCAGAACGAAGAGACTCCCTTCTATCCGCGTTCGCCGTACGGCGCGGCAAAAGTGTATTCGTACTGGGTCACCCGCAACTACCGCGAGGCGTACGGCATGTTCGCCGTCAACGGTGTGCTGTTCAACCATGAATCACCCAGACGTGGGGAAACTTTCGTGACCCGCAAGATCACACGCGCAGTGGCTCGTATCAAAGCCGGCGTCGAAGACTGCCTGTACATGGGTAATCTCGACGCGATCCGTGACTGGGGCTACGCGCCCGAATACGTAGAGGGCATGTGGCGCATGCTGCAAGCCGAGACACCTCAGGACTACGTGCTCGCCACCGGTGGAAACTACACCGTCCGCGATTTCCTCACTGTCGCCTTCGAACATGCCGGGCTGGACTGGCAGGAACACGTCCGGTTCGACGACCGCTACCTCCGGCCGACCGAGGTGGACGCCCTTGTCGGCGACGCCAGCAAAGCCGAGAACGACCTCGGGTGGAAGGCATCGGTACACACGCCGGAGCTCGCGCGCATCATGGTCGACGCAGACATCGAGGCCATGAACTGCGAGGGAAGACCGTGGATCGACACTCCCGTGCTGAAGGACTGGGCATGACCACCGTCGATATCGGCACCTGGAACACTCCGCTCGACCGGGATGCTCCCTTCTACGTCGCCGGCCATCACGGACTGGTGGGCTCGGCCATCTGGAGGCATCTGCAGGAGCGAGGTTTCACCGATCTCATCGGTCGAACCTCATCGGAGTTGGACCTTCGCCACAGGGACGCGGTGTTCGAGTTCTTCGAACGGACCACTCCGTCGACTGTGGTGCTGGCGGCGGCCAAGGTCGGGGGAATTCTCGCCAACAGCACCTACCCCGTCGATTTCATCTCGTCGAACCTGCAGGTGCAGGTCAACGTACTCGACGCAGCGCTCGAGCATCGCGTCGAACGGGTTCTGTTTCTCGGTTCGTCGTGCATCTATCCCAAGCTGGCACCGCAGCCGATCCGGGAGGACTATCTCCTGACCGGACTCCTCGAACCGACGAACGACGCATACGCGATCGCCAAGATCGCCGGCATCCTCCAGATTCAGTCGGTACGAAAGCAATACGGATTACCCTGGATCTCGGCGATGCCGACGAACCTGTACGGACCGGGCGACAACTTTTCGCCCAAAGGTGCGCATGTTCTCCCGGCCCTTATCCGCCGATACGAGCAAGCGAGAACAAACGGCGACGAGGTCGTTACGAACTGGGGGACCGGATCGCCGATGCGTGAGTTCCTCCACGTCGACGACATGGCTTCGGCCTGCCTGCACCTACTCGACCACTACGACGGTCCACAGCAAGTGAACGTCGGAACCGGAGAGGATCAGACCATCAGGGAGATCGCGGAGATGGTCGCCGAGGAGATCGGATATGAAGGCCGAATCGAATGGGATGCAAGCAAGCCCGACGGCACGCCTCGGAAGCTTCTCGACGTGTCCACCCTGAAGGCGTCGGGATGGAAGCCGTCGATTCCGCTGCGAGAGGGCATCGCGTCGACCATCGAGTGGTACCGCGCCAACATCGACCGCGTGCGTGAGTGATGGGGATTCGAGCTGTTCTGGCGGAGGATCTCGCCCAGGTGGTCCGAGATATCGTGCTCAACAAGTTCATCTCGAGCAGTGCGGTTCCGCGGCGCCTGCGTACGGTACTGCTGCTGCGCCTGACCGCGCACGACATCCATCCGACGGCCCGATTCAACCCGCACACGTTTCTGGGGTCCTGGTCGGGCCTCACCATGGGCGAGAACACCTTTCTGAACTACAAATGCTTCCTCGATCTCGGTGCTCCGATCACCCTCGGCGACAATTCCGGTCTGGGGTACGAGTCGATGCTGATCACGTGCAGTCACGACGTGGGACCGGAGTGGCGACGGTTCGGGAAGCCGGTCAACATGCCGATCGTCATCGGTGAGGGCGTCTGGATCGGATCACGCGTCATGGTGCTTCCCGGCGTCACGATCGGCGACGGATGCGTGGTGGTGTCGGGCAGTGTGGTGACCTCCGACTGCGAGCCGAACAGTGTGTACGCCGGTGTTCCGGCGAAATTCAAGCGTCGATTGACCACCTCGGACGATATGCACGACGTAGCGATTCAAGTCGGCGAACCTGATTCGTCGGCCTGATCGGACGCAGTGTCGGGTTATCGGCTTCCATCTCGACTGCAGAGAGGATAGTGAATATCGAATACGTTGCGGCGCCTGATGAATCGGACATTGCATAATCGGCGGCTTCGGCTATGTGCTGCGCGGCAACGGATCCGAGGATAGGCTCGCACGGAAAGCAAGTGGCGGGCGTGCGTTTCGCGGTGTCGATTGGGGTGGGCATTTGAGCGTCACGTATCGCGTGAATGTCGACGACCTTTCCGGGCCGGATTCGGGGAAATCCAGCTCCAAGAAAATCGACGTGACACTACGTCGGGGGGATGGGCAAAACAGATGGCAGCAATCGGGGCGCCAGGCACGGGTAACGCCGTCGCGCGTAAGGCCGACTCCGTCGCCGGACCGCGCTCGGCTGAGGTTGCCCGAGCGTGCGTGCCTGTTCGCGCTCGGCGCGACCTCAGCGTTGCCGTTGATGAACTTCACCATCACCGGTTTCTCCTTCGTTTGTGTGGCAATTGCCCTTGCGTACTTCCTTCCGTCGGATCGTCGGCGCACCCTGTTGCCTATAGCGCTCGCCGTCGTCGGTACTGCTGCCTACCTGGCGTCCGCCTGGATGAACGGGACGGACCCGTTGTCGCCCAACGTTTTTGCGTACGCATCGTTCGCGTTGTACTTCTGCGGAATTTCGGTGTTGGCCAGGGATATCCAACGAATCGCGACCGTCATGCTCGGCATCGCGTGCGGTTCGACGGTGTTCTTCGTTCTGATAGGTACTTTTCTCACGGCGACGGGCTCGATCACGGACCTGTGGAAGTACGGCGTCGCACCGGCGGCGACGGTGTTCGTGTTGTATCTCGGAGCAGCGCGCGGCGCGCGATGGCCCACGGTAGCGGTGCTGCTCATCGGCCTTGCCGGCGTGAGTCTGATTCTGAACTACCGATCGCACGCCCTGGTGTGCGGCGGAGTCGCCCTGCTGTTGGCCCTCTCGAAATACAAGGGTGGCACTCTACCCCTGGTCGTGCGACTCGCGACCGTGGTGGCGTTCGGTGCGCTGTTCTCGTGGCTGCTCGAGTTGGCGGCGCGCGACGGGCTCCTGGGGCAGTCGCTGCGCGAGAAGGTGCTGATGCAGTCCGACGGCTCCCTCCCCATGCTGCTGGCCGGTCGAACCGAACCACCGCTCTCGCTGACCGCCATATTTCAGCGGCCGCTGCTCGGGTGGGGCAACGCCGACAACATTTCTCGCGAGGCCTACGTGCACGCTCAGCACACGGCCATGCAGATCGGATTCGATCGGTCGTTCCCGTTCGAGTACGCCTGGAAGTTGCCCAACGGGTCGTTGTCCTTGCATTCGATTCTGCTGGGCTCGTGGGCAGAGGCGGGAGTGCTCGCGGCTTTAGTGCCGTTGTGGCTGCTGTGGGCCTGCTACCGCCTCATCTTCGTATCGGGGGCGGCGGGTGTCTGGACACCGCTGCTGATGTACCTCGGCATGCAGGCCACGTGGGACATCCTGTTCTCCCCGTGGTCGTACAACCTGCCCGCCGTGTTCGCCGTCATCGCGTGCAGTTATGTGGCGTTGCAGACACCGGGGCGACACCGAAGTGGTGCGGCCATCGACTACCGCCTGTTCCGCTCCGTTCGCAACCGGACCCCGACTCGGAGGGCGTCATGAAACCGCACCGAACAGGACCGACGGTCAGCGTGGTCATTCCCACGATCGGTCGTGCAAGCCTCTACGAGGCGGTCGAGTCCGCCCTCAACCAATCGGCCCCCGTCCACGAGGTGGTGATCGCTGCCGACACCGTGGCGACGCTGAATCTGCCCGAGGACAGCCGAATTCGCGTCGTGCGCACCGGCCCGGCGTCGGGCAGCGCCAACGCACGCCAATGTGGAGTGGCGGAGTCGACGGGCGAAGTGATCGCACTACTCGACGACGACGACCTGTGGCACCCGTTCAAGCTCGAACGTCAGCTCGACGAGATCGCCGACCTGGGTGACGCCTTATGGGTGGTGACGTGCCGGTGCGCGGTCCGCGCCCGCGGCCGCAAGGAACGAATCTGGCCACGCAACACCATCGGCGAGCACCAGTCGGTAGCCGAGTATCTCTTCCGACTGGACGGGTTCACGATGGGCGGCGGAATGATGCAGAGCAGCACCCTCTGCTTTCCGCGGTCCCTGGCGGCGACGGTACCGCTCAACTTCGCTCCCGACTCGATTCACGACGAGCCGGGTTGGCTGATGTCCCTACAGGACCAGGTTCCGGACTTGACGTTCCGGCACGTCCCGGAATGCTTCTCGATCTACAACATCAGCGACGACTCGGTCTCCAACCGCAACGACGACATGTCCGAGGACTACATCGCGTGGGGTCGCCAGAATCTGACACGAACGAGTGCGCGAGTACGAGGCGACTACTACCTGTTCAGCGCGGTCACTGCGGCGGCGTCCGCCCGATCGCTGCGAAGCATTCGAAGAGCGGTCCGGATAGGTTTCACCGAAGGCCGGCCTGGTGCCGGTGCAATCTTCTACGCCGCTGCGCAGTTCGGCAGAACCGCAGTGCAGCACGCGATGACGAGTCTCTCTCTCGGGGCGGAGGTCTCGCGTGCGAGCTGACCCAAGCTTGAGCGTCGTCACGATCAGCTTTTGCGACCTGGACGGATTGCGGCGCACCACCGAGAGCGTTGCGAGGCAGAGTTATCCCGCGATCGAACACATCGTCATCGACGGTGGTTCCGGGCCCGAGGTGACCGACTACCTGACCCGCACCGCGCCGTCGTACTGGGAATCGAAGCCCGACGCAGGCCGCTACGACGCGATGAACAAAGGGATCTCGCACGCAACCGGAGACGTGGTGTGGCTGATGCATTCCGGTGACTGCTTCGCCGGTCCTGACGCAGCCGCGGCCGGTATCGCGGCCCTCGGTGCTCGGCCGCGCACTCGCTGGGGGTACGGAAAGGCGCGGATCGTCGGCGATCCGGCCCGGGAGGGCCTGATCTGGGGGTACAGCCCGTTCGACCTCCGTGGGTTCGCGCTGGGAATCCGGCCGATTCCGCATCAGGCGACGCTGTTCGGTGCGGACCTCCTGGACCGACTGGGCCCGTACGACACCGAATTCGGCCTCGCCGCCGATCACCTGTACATGCTCGGGGCCGCCACCGTCGAGCCCCCCGTCGTCATCGACGAAATTCTGTGCGACTTCGACGCCGGGGGTGCCGGCAGCACCCGATCGCAGCGCGACCACTACGACGACATCCGACGCGCCTGGGACCGAGCGAATTACTACCCCTTCGGCAGAAAAGACGCTGCAACGGCCTACTCGCGATTGGTCCAGCTGACCGCCCGAGCCAAGCAAGTTGTCCGAAGCAGGCGCATCAGGGCGGGGGAACCGGCATGACCGGACGTCACCGCAAACCCGAGGACGAGCCAGAACAGCGCACCGGACTCGACGCGACCGAACGCAGAGCCGTCGTACTCAGCACGCTCTTCCGAATCCTCGGCACCCCTGTCGTCGCTGTAGCCGGACTGGTCAGCGCCGGGCTCGTGATCCGGGCGACCGGACCGTCGACGTACGGGCTGGTCGCTCTCGTCGCCACTGTGGGGCTGCTGCTGCCGTTCGCGGACCTCGGGATCGGCGCCGTCGTGACCAGTGCGGCATCGAGATCCCGCAATCCGGCCGAGGACCCGTACGCCCTTGCCGTCATCCGGCGTTCGTACCGCGTGCTCGCCCGAGTGTCGGTGGCGGTGGCCGTCGCGGCCGCCACGATCATGGCTGTCGACGGTTGGGGGACGTTGCTCGGCATCACCACGGGACCCGACGACCGTCTCGTCGTGACGCTCGCAGTCGTTCTGTTCGGTCTGACCATCCCCGCGGGCCTCGGACTACGGATTTTGATCGGTGTCGACCGGGCTCAACTGGTCGTGGTCGTCATGGTCAGCAACTCACTCTTCGCGCTTGCGGTCACCGCAGGAATGTACGCGGGTGGTGTCCGCGGAATCTGGTACGTCCTGCCTCCGCTGGCCGGTGCGTTACTGGGCAATCTGGTGGGCACCGTCGTCGCGCTGAGAGTCTCGGGCCTGGGCACCACGGTGTTCGAGCGTAGCTCCCGGGCAGTCTCGACAAAGGGACTGCTGGAGGGCTCGCTGTGGCTGTTCATCGTCAGTGTCGGCATCCCGTTCGGGCTGCAGGTGCAGCGAATTGTGCTCTCGCACCTGTCCACCCCACTCGAACTGAGCCGGTACGCACTCATGGCGCAGCTGTACGGGCTGTGCTGGTCGGTGTTCTCGATGGCGGCACTCGCCTTCTGGCCGATCTTCGTCAAACGGCGAGGAGCAGCCGACGAGACCGTGCGGCTCTGGCTCGGCGCCACCATGGGCTTCGGACTGCTCGCGGCACTGGCATCGATTCCCCTTGTCGCGATCAGCCCGTGGCTGGCCGACGTGCTCTCCGACGGAAGCATCGACGTCAGTGCGACCTTGGCCGCGGCATTCGCGGTTCTGCTCATCGTGCAGTGCTTCCACCTTCCATCGGGGATGCTGCTGACCAAGCCGTCGGAGGCCAAGTGGCAGGCCGGATGCCTCGCGGCGATGGCGGCAGTGACGACACTGCTCGCGATCGCCATCGCTCCGACCTACGGCGCCCCCGGCGTCGTATTGGTCACCGCAGCGGCAGTCATCGTGTGCCAGTTCATCCCGGATATCGCGTGGATTCCCCGACTGGTGAGTCGGCGTCGACCCGAACCCGACAATCAGCAGGTGTCGGTCGCTGTCGGGGCGGGTGTCGCATGATCGATCCGTCGAAATTCCTGCCGCTGTTCCGAATACTCAACCGGGTCGATCAGAACGCGTACATGAACGTCGCGCTGACACTGCTGAGACGGTCCGGGGTAGAGGTACTGGGACGACCACTGTGGATCTCGTCGTCGGTGTTCCTCGACAACTCCGGTCCCGGTTCCATCAGCTTCGGCGACCGGTGCGTGGTGTCCGACGCCGTCAAGATCCTCACCCATGACTTCTCGCTCGACCGCATCGCCGAGGCACGAGGCGATCTGCCGCCGGACGAGGAACTGTACCGACGAGCACCGGTGAAGATCGGGGCACGGGCGTTCGTCGGACTCGGAACGGTGCTGATGCCCGGCGTCACCGTGGGTGACGACGCCATCATCGGCGCCGGTTCCGTCGTGACGACGTCGGTGGGTGCCGGGGACGTGGTCGCGGGGAACCCTGCTCGCAGGATCTGTAGCACCGACGAGCTGTGGGACAAGAGGAGATCGGAATTCGACGTTCGGAAACGGAGAAGCTGATGCGCGTCACCCTGATCGGTCTCAACTACAAGCCCGAAGTCACCGGCATCGCGCCCTACACCGCGGATGCCGCCGAAGGTCTCACCGAACGCGGTTACGAGGTGCACGTCGTCACCGGATTTCCGCACTACCCGCAATGGATCGCCGACCCCCGCTACGCAGGATCCACCATCTCCGAAGTGGTCGACGGTGTACCCGTCGTGCGGCACCGGCACTACGTTCCGGACAGCATGACCGTCACCCAGCGCACGCACCTCGAGATGTCGTTCGGTGGCAGAGTGGTTCGGAGCCACTTACCGTCGGCCGACGTGGTGGTGTGCGTATCGCCTGCACTGGTGTCGACAGGTTTGATCTTTGCGCGGCTCAAGGCGCAGCTGATTCGTCCAGCGCTCGGCGTGTGGGTTCAGGACCTCTACAGTCGCGGCGTCATCGAGACCGGGACGCTGCACGGCCCGAGCGCGACGGCGACCTCCAACCTGGAGTCCGGGATCCTTCGGGCCGCCGACGGGATTGCCGTGATCCATAAGCGCTTTTCGAACCATGCGATCGACCATCTCGGTGTCGCCGAGCACAAGGTCAGCGTCATCCCCAACTGGACGCACATGCCGGCAGCGCCGCCGATGGATCGCGATCACGCCCGCGATCTGCTGGGATGGTCTCGCACCGACGTGATCGCGTTGCACGCCGGCAACATGGGTTTGAAGCAAGGACTGGAGAACGTCGTCGACGCGGCCCGTGAATCGGACCGACTGGGCGGGCCGGTGAAGTTCGTGTTGATGGGCGACGGCAATCAGCGCGAACATCTCGAGGATCGCGGCAAGGACGTCCGATCGTTGACGTTCGTTCGGTCGTTGCCGGAGAAAGAGTTTCGCGCGGCCCTCGCCGCTGCGGACGTGCTGCTGGTCAACGAATTACCCGAAGTTGCTGAGATGTCGGTGCCGAGCAAGCTCACGTCGTACTTCGGCAGCGGATCCCCGGTGCTTGCCGCCACCGCGGCGGGCAGCGTCACCGATCAGGAGATTCGGGCGGCAGGTGCGGGAATACGAATCGACCCGGCGCAACCTGCAGCATTGGTTCGGGCCGTGGCCGAGCTGGCTGCACATCCCGAATACGCTGACAGTCTGGCGCAATCGGGGCTCGAGTACGTACGGCGCTCGATGTCCCGGGAGGTCGCCATCGACAGGCTGGAGACATGGTTGCAGCAACTGTCACGCGCTCATCGCAACAGATTTCGAACCGCGTCGAACGCAGGCTTGGGGGTGTAGTCGCTGCGGAGTAGCCCGTAGTTGTACTCGGGGCTGGGATCTGCGGTTGCAGAATCACGCAGATCGAAGACGAAAACAGGCCCTGCGTAGTCGAGTTGGTGCAACGTCGTGATTCCGTCGACCAGGATCTCGGCCTGGCGCGCCTCGTCGACGCCCGGATAGGTGGGAACGGTGGGGGAGCCGAATTCCGTGAACCAGATCTGTTTTGCTCTGTCGCCATTGCGGATCATGACGTCGCGAACACGGGCGATCTCGTAGGCCGAGTCCCACTCCGATGCAGGCTCGCTGAGCAGAGCGGGAGTGCTGTACGGGTGCATCGACACAGCGTCGAACGAGCTAGCGCCCGCACACCGATACAGCGCCTCGACGAACGTGGCTGGGGCAAGGCTGTTCGCGGAATCGACGGCGGGGGAGGTCGATCCGGTGACGATCACTGCGTCGGGAGCGGCCGCGCGAATGGCGCGTGAAGTGGCAGACAGAAGCGCGCAGTACCGTTCCGGGTGGGCGCTCGGGCCGAAGCTTGCGGCTACGTTGGGCTCGTTCCATACCTCCCACGCGGTGATCCGGTCGCGGTACCTGTCCGCAGCCGCGCCGGCGAATGAGGCGAACAGTTCGGCGTCGGCCGGTGCCGGGTGGGCCGTGAGTGCATACTCCGGCGGCACCGCCCAGGTGGGAGACCACGTCACAACACCGAGAATGGGTAGACCGGCCGAGAGTGCCGCATCGACCTCCGAATCCATGGCCCTCCAGTCGAGCTCGCCTCGTTCCGACTCGATTTCGGACCATTCGAGCACCAGACGCACGCCGCCGAAGCCTGCCTGTGCGGCAGACTGCAGATCACGCTCTGTATCGGTGCCCGGCATGTCCACACTTGCGACGTTGGTGGCCACACCCACCGAATTCCAGATCGAAACAGGATCCGGCGCGGTTATCGGACTCGGTTCGGGCACTTGGCTTGTCGAGCACGCCGCAAGCAACACCACTGCCGTCGACGTGGCCGCTACCGTATGTCCGAATCTCACGAAAACAAGTATGCCGGGTGGACACAAGCCTTGTGTGACCATAGATTTGGAGCCATGGTCTACAGTGCGCGGAAGTCTCCCTTGATTCTTCTTGCTCGACTGTGGGCAAGGCCGCTGTGGTGGGCCGTTTCGGTGAGCGGGCAGTCCGAAGTAGTGCGTACCGACGTCGATCGGTGGATCGACTGTATCGGCAACGACGCACTCGTACCGCTCGACGAGTATTCGCGCTTTGCCTATCTTGCCGGAGCGCTGAAGGAATTTCGCAACGTGCTGCACTATCGCCTGCGCGAGAGTCCGTTACCTCTCCGGCTTGTACTGCGCGTCGCGTATCGGCCGGATCCGACGATCGTCCTCGACTCCGAGTCGATCGGGCCAGGATTCTTTCTGCACCATGGAACCGGAACGATCCTGTGCGCCACCTCTGTGGGACGCAACTTCTGGCTGAATCAGCACGTCTCCATCGGATGGTCTGCGAAGGGGCAGCCCACCATCGGCGACGACGTCACGGTTGCAGCCGGCGCAGTGATTGCAGGGCCGATCACGATCGGAGATGGTTCGACGATCGGTGCGAATGCGGTGGTGGTCAGGGATGTAGCCCCGGGCAGTGTGATGGTCGCCCCGATGGCCCAGCCGCTGGAGAAGTAGGGCATGCCTCGATCGCTGGCCGGATTCACCGGTGCAGGCTACGACAAGGGCAGGCCGCTGTTGGTTCAGGCTCTGTGGTTGACGGTGTCCACCGTATTTCTCGGACGGTGGTGGTGCCCCAATTCGGTGCGGGTCGCCACGCTTCGGGCGTTCGGGGCACAGATCGGACCCGGTGTCCTCGTCCGCCACGGAGTACGGATCCATTGGCCGTGGAAGCTCAGCATCGGCGCCGACTCCTGGGTGGGTGAGGACGTCTGGATTCTCAACCTCGAACCCGTGACCATCGGTGCGAACACCTGCATCTCTCAAGGAGTCTTGCTGTGCACTGGTAGTCACGATCGCCGCTCGCCCACATTCGAATTCGACAACGCACCCATCATCGTTGGAAGCAGCGTGTGGATCGCTGCACGAGCAACGGTGCTGCGCGGGGTCACCATCGGAGACGATGCGACGGTCGGGGCCACCGCGCTCGTCACGCGTGATGTCCTGCCAGGCGCAGTTGTTCTCGCACCGCCGTCCGCGGACATGACCTCGCCGACGAACTGATGCGCATTCTTCACGTCGTCACCCTCATCTCGGAAGACGGCGCCTACGGCGGCCCCGCGAGGGTGGCGTCGAATCAGGCGGACGCGCTGGCCGTCGACGGGCACGATGTGACGATCGTGGCGGCGGGGTCCGCGCAGCACCCGAGAGCGTCCGATGTGACTGTGCACCTGTTCGGACCGCGAAAACTGTTGCCGCGAATCGGCTTTGCCGGGTTGTCGTCACCAGGTCTGTTGCGGTGGATCATTCGCGAGGGCAGAGGGTTCGACGTGGTGCACGTGCACCTCGCTCGTGATCTGGTGACGCTTCCCGCGGCAATCCTGTTCCGTGCCCTGGGGGTCCGCGTTGTGGTGCAGACCCACGGCATGATCGATGCGAGCGACAACGTCCTCGCCAAGCCACTCGACGCGCTCCTTACCAGGCGGGTGCTGCGATCGGCATCTGCGTTGTTCTACCTCACCCCGCGCGAGCGATCCGACCTCATCGACGTCGCCGGTCCTGGTCTTGCTCTCGTGGCGCTGACCAATGGGGTCCCGGAGCTACCGGAACGGGTCGGCTGCGGCAGCGTCGAAGTGCTCTTTCTCGCCCGACTGCATTCACGTAAGCGACCCGAACTCTTTGCGCGGATGGCGGAGATGCTGGCACCCGAGTTCCCGACGGCGGCATTCACGCTTGTCGGGCCGGACGAAGGCGAAGGTGCGCAGATCGCGCGCGCTCAGCACGTTCGCTGGGAGGGTGCGATCGCGCCGTCGGAGACCGCAGCACGTATGCGTCGAGCATCGGTGTACGTGTTGCCGTCTGTCGACGAGCCGTATCCCATGTCGGTGCTCGAGGCCATGGCCGTCGGGTTACCCGTCGTCGTCACCGACAGCTGCGGACTCGCACCGGAAGTCACGAGCATCGGGTGTGGAATGGTCGTGCCCGGTGACGATGTGGATGCGCTCGTCGGGGCGGTTCGGAAACTGCTGAGCAGCAGTGCACTTCGCGACGAGATGGGGACGAAAGGACGCGCCGAGGTGCGTCGACGATTCGGAACCGCAGCGGTCGCGCGCACTCTCGAACAGCATTACGAGGGGGAACACATTCATGTCTGATCGGATCTCGAGCAAGGGCGTCCTGGTTGTGGCCGCGGTAGTGGTCATTGTGGTCGGTGCGATCATCGCAGGTCTGTACTACGACTCGACCCGACAGGACGAGGCCGGTCACGAGGCGCAGCCCGCCTACACGCCGCCTGCCAGCGCAGGTGGCCCCTCGGCCGTGTTCATCGGCGACTCGTACACCTCCGGTGCCGGAGCGAGTGAACTCACCGAACGATGGACATCGCTGCTGGCATCCGCCAACTTCTGGAACGAAACCAACTTGGGCATCGGGTCCACCGGATACGTCACCGCCGGAACAGATTGCGGCGCAACGCGCTGCGAGAACTTCGGTACCGTCGCCACCGAAGCCGTCCAGCTCGACCCACGCATCGTCGTGGTGTCGGGAGGGAACAACGACTTCGAGGCCTTCGTCAACGATCCGACTCCCGTCGTCGACGCGATCTACAGAACCTTCGGCACGCTGCGAGCAGGGCTACCCGACGCTCGGATCATCGCCGTCGGTCCCTCCAGCGCAGGTGAAGTTCCGCCGTTCGTCACCGCATTCGACAATGTCGTCCGCGACGCCGCCACCGCGGTGGGCGGCCAGTTCATCTCCCTCGTCGATCCCATCGACGTCATCACCGAGGACATGCTCTCCCCGGACGGCCTCCACGTCGACGACGAAGGACACGCAGCAATTGCCCGGCATGTATCGGAGGCGTTGAAGTAGTGCGCTGACATGTACCTGGGCATCGGCCTGGTTGTACACGCGGACGGCTCGCTGAGATTCATCGGTTCCCTTCAGAAGAAGGCTGAGCCACGCACACGCCCGGCCACTGATAGCGGGTCTCTCATCCGATTCACGCGGCCGAGTCTCAATCGGTGCCGAGGTACCCGATGCGAATGGAGTTGCCGTTTCGGTCCTTCCACACAGCAACGTCGCGATCGAGTGCAGGGTTCATGAACCCGCCTGTATTGCCCCACGGCCACGCTGTACCCGCCTCGGCTATCGCATTCTGGGTCAGATCTGCCATCGACCACAGTGCAGCGTCTTCTTCAGCGTCGATCTGGGCACCCATGCCGTTGCCGTGTAGGCCGTTGGCACGCTGATCAATGATGGTGACTGCGCTCTTCAGCCACACCGCTCCGCCATGGGGGTCGTACTCGGCTACCCAATCGATGTGTTCGATGTCGCCGCCGTACTGACGCACACGGAGGTCGTGGCTCAGTCGATCGAGCGCGCGCAGCCATGGGTCAGGCAAGTCTGCGTACGTTATCTGGGCTCCGCCAGATGGGGTCCAGGTCGCCGTCAAAACTTGCTCCAGATCCGGGAAGAAGCGGTTCACAGACTGATTGTCTCAGCTGGCACGCACGTCACGTCGTCGTCGGACCGGGCCTACAGAGCGGCCAGCGGACATGCGCCTATACAGGCCGGGATGGTTTACGCCGGCATTTGCCGGATCGTTCGGAGGAACACAGCGATGCGCTGTGTAGGCCATGGACCGTTAGGAGTTCACACCGATATGGGCGAGGTCTCCGAACGTTTACCTCTGTCCGAGACACCCCAGACAGTTGTCCGCCAGAGTGCTTCGAGGATGACTGCACGGCTCATCTTGCTCGTGCCGAGTTCTCGTTCGCGGAAGGTGATGGGCACCTCGGTGATACCCAGGCCCGCCCGATGCACGAGAAGCGCCATCTCCACCTGGAAGCTGTATCCCTTCGACATCACCGAATCCAGATCCATCGACGTCAGGGCGTCGGCGGTGAAGACCCGGTAGCCCGCGGTCGCGTCGCGAACTCGCAGAGGCGTCAGCAGACGCACATAGCTGTTCCCGGCCCGAGAGAGGACCTTCCGGGTCCACGGCCAGCCCTCGGTACGCCCGCCGGCGACGTACCGAGAGCCGATGACCAGGCCGACGCCCGGCTCGCCCGATGCCTGGACCATCGCCGGCAGATGCGCGGGCGCATGGCTGCCGTCGGCGTCCATCTCCACCAGACGAGTGAACCCCCGTTCGAGTCCGATGCGGAACGCATCGAGATACGCCGTCGCGAGGCCCGATTTCGCGGGCCTGTGCAGCACCGAGATGCACGGGTGTTCCGCGGCCAACGCGTCGGCGATATCTCCTGTTCCGTCCGGGCTCGAATCGTCGATCACCAGAATCGACGCACCGGGCACCGCACTCAGCGTCCGATGGACCAGCGATTCGATGTTGCTGGACTCGTTGTAGGTGGGCACGCACACGAGCACGCCGGCGAAATCGTGCGTCACCGCTCCAACACCTTCGGGGTCCAGACGAGGTAGTAACCGGCGAACTCGTCGTATCGGGTGAAGGGGACTCGATTGGACAGACGGTACGGAGTCTCCGTCGTCGTGAGATATTCGTTGATCTGCTTGCCGTTCTCTGTATTGAGGTTCAGGTAGATCGTGCCGAAGTGGGACTGGTCGATCGCCTCGCGGTATGCAGGCATCCCGGTCTTGTTGCCGTACCCGAGCGCAAAGGTGTCCGTCCACAGAATCGGCTCCACCTCACCGCGCAGGGCGTAACGCTGAGCCGAAGGTTCCTCACCCAGAATCGCTTTCCCCGGAGACGCGGCGATCTCGTCGCGCAGTGCCGCGACCATGGCGGTGTCGTCGACCCACGTCGTCAAGAACTGCTGAGACTGAGTGAACCCGAGTGCCGACTGCATCACCAGAACTGCACCGGCCACCGGTATGCCGACCCACTTGGCTCGAATGATCAACCACGCCAACAGGGCACCCGCCAGAGGCGCCGCGAAGACGAGACCGAAGGCGACGTGCTTGGACAGCGACGTCTCCTCACCGATACGAATCTGCTGGGCCGGCCCGATGACCGAGAAGGCCAGCATGACGAGCCCGATCGGCCACCGCCGGTACTGCGTCGCAGCGCCCACCAGCGCCAGGACGAGGATCGCGCCGACCCACGTCGCGACGTTCGTCGACAGCAGTGATGCCGACGCGGGGGAGATGGGCGTCCGGTTGGTCGTCGTCGACATGATTCCCGGAATGAGATCCTGGGCCCAGAAGATCAAGATGAAAAAGGCCGTCGCCGTGCCCGACGCGAGCACGAGCAGCGCCTGCCGCGCCGCACCCCAGCGGATGCTCGGCCACGCCAGAATCATGCCGATTACCGCGACGCCGGGCGCATAGACCGCCGTCGCATACTTCGTCAGGAACGCGAGAGCGAGGACAGCGCCGATGACCGGGGCCCACAGCAGTGAATTCTGTTGCGCGCTCCGAACAGTGAGCCACAGTGCGACGGCAACGAGGCTCATGGCCATCGCGTCGAATGTCGCCATGTGGGACAGGAAGATCACCGATCCCGACAAGGTGAATGCAGCCGCACCCAGCAATCCGGCCAACTTGCCGAACAAGCGATTACCGATTCCGTAGACGGCGACGATGGCAACCCAGGTGAAGAACAAGCTCACCATCCGCGCTGCTTCCAGGCCGCCGACCGTATCGGCGAGCGCACCCAACACCGGGAACAACCCTGGCGCGCCCGACAGATAGCCGCCGGGGTACTCGGTGACGGTCGCACCGTCGGTGACGTGCTCGAGCATGCGATGACCGATGAACAAATACAGTCCCTCGTCCTGGAACGCGGTGCTGTTGGAACCGGGCCGCAACGACAGAACCGCCGAGACAACCCCCATGACGAGCAGCCACGGCCAGGCAGCAGAGGCGTTCCACTCGATGCGGATCCTGCGGCGGCGCTCCGGCAACCTCTCCGACGAGGGTGGCTGGGTGAAAGTCATGACCTCCGAGCGAAAGAGCCTGCGGCGAAGGGTCATAGGATCCAGCAGAGCCGGGAACTGGGTCCGCCAGAACATCAAGGGATACACGACGATCAGGTTGAAGACAGCGAAGCCGATCATCGGGGCATAGTTGGACCAGCCGTATTCCGGCGCCCTCCAGAAGATGCCCGCCCACATCAGAACCTGGACCAGGACCAACCAGGTCGTCATGACGCGTTTGACGCGCCTCGCGGTGGTCGAGCGGGTCTTGATTCCGGTGGCCTGCCAGGCGTCGGTGCGTCCGCGCATGACGTCGACTACCGCCAGGGAGTGGATGTAGGAGTAGAAAGCCTGAACGCGATCGAGTCCGAGGGTGCTCTCGCGGCCCATGGTGATGACCGGTACCAGCGCGAAGCGCACCACCATGGCCAGGAACACGAACAGGTAGTTGTTGATCGACACGTCGTCGGGCGCGAGGAACGCCATCAGAATCGGCGGCAGCGCAATGACATACACGTTCACCGCAGTGTCGATGTAGTACAGGAACCCGGACCAGAAGCACAGACGCTGACGAAGCGTGAACGGCATCTTGTGGAAAGCGCGTGACTTCAGCAGGCTCATGGATCCGTTGGCCCAGCGGTACTGCTGGTTCGCGAACTGATCCAGAGTCTCCGGGCACAAGCCCTTGGACACCACGACCGGGACGTACCGCGTCCGGAAACCGACGCGCATGAGGTCGACGCCCGTGTAGACATCCTCGCTGTGCTCGATGGCCGAGAACCCACCGCCCAGCTCCAGGGCACTTCGGCGGTAGACGGCGCAGGTGCCGACGCAGATGGACGCGTCGCTCTTGTCCCGTGCAGCCTGGATCCAGCGGTAGAACAGGACCTGCGTCGCGCCCGCGGCGTACTCCATCCAGTTCATGCGGTGTGTGGTGTCGAAGAACTGCGGACTTTGCACGATCGCCACGTCGTCCTCGGTGGTGTACGGCATGAGCTCGTGCAGGTAGTCCGGCCGAGGCACGAAATCCGCGTCGAAAATGGTGATGAACTCGCCATGGGACTCGTCGAAACCGAATCGGAGATTGCCTGCCTTCTTGAGAAATCCGCGGTCGGGACGCACGCGATACTCGTAGCCGAAGGTCTCCGCCAGCTCGCGGACACTGCTCCGATCCGAGTCGTCCAGCACGTACACGGTGATCTCGCCATACCAATCCAACCGGCTGACATGCCAGAACGTGTTGTGCAGCACCGCAATATCTTCGCCTGCACTGGGGAGGAACACGTCGACACTCGGATAGTGAATCGGCTGGTAGGAACGCACCCGAGCGATGTGGCCGGCCAGGGTGTCTCGACGCGGTTGCACGGACGTGAGAAGAGAGACAACCATCGCCGTCGTCGTGATGGCGAGGGGTATCAGCAGGGGAATGGCCCACATCTGGCCCTGGACGAGATACAGCAAGCTGACCGTCGTGAGAAAACCGCCGAAGGTGGAAGCCAAAGGAATCCAACGATTTTCGCTCTGAAGGTAGGAGTCGCGTTCGACGTCCGTCGGCGGCGAGGGCAAGCTGGGATCGGTAGGAGGGGCAACGAGCGCTGGGTCGACGGACCGGGATGCAAGCGCAATCCGGTCCTCGTATGTAGATGTCATGAAGGCCAATCGACTGTTGTAGTTTCGATCGCAGAGGGAAGAAAGATGGTCGACGCTGACCGAAGTGACACCCGACTAACTGAAACCTACCTCGAGTTTGGTTTGTCCGCCTTTTGAAACCTGTCCGCCGTTTGACCGACACATTGGATTCTTATGACCCGCTTCACACTCCTGTTCCTGGCTGTGGCCACGACAGTGGTGCTCGCGTCGGCCGGATGCGCGGCCACCGCGGAGACTCCAGCGAGAACGTTCGGCCTGTCGTCGCAAGGTGAGAACTCAGGTGTCGACACGGCCTTTGCGACCGGCGACGATTTGAACCGGGCCCCCGAGGTGATCAACTACTTCGAGGCGTGGGCCTGGGAGCGTCCGCTCGCGCTCGACACCCTGTACGACATTCACGATCGAGGTGCCATCCCCGCCGTCACGTGGGAGCCGTGGCATCCCGACGAAGGTGAGTATCAGGAACGATTCCGGCCCGCACGGATCGCTGCCGGAGACTTCGACGAGTACATCATCGGGTGGGCGAGAAGCGCGGCCGAGTTCGACCAACCGATGCAGGTGAGGTTCGGGCACGAAATGAACGGCGACTGGTACCCGTGGTCGGTGGACGGCTCACGCTCGACCCCCGAGGACTACGTCGCCGCCTACCGCCGGGTGCACGACATATTTCTGCAGGCAGGGGCCAGCAAAGTGCAATGGGTGTGGTCCTACGACGCCAGCAGCGACCGCCCGGGTGGACTGGACATCGCCGCGCAGTCCTACCCCGGTGACCTCTACGTCGACCTCGTGGGAATCGACGGATACAACGGCGGGGGCGAAGGCACGTACTGGCAGACCCCGGAAGACCTCTTCGCCGACGCCATCGCGACCGCGAACTCTGTGGCACCCTCGAAGCCCGTGTGGATCTACGAAACCGGCAGCGGAGATGCCCTGGGAGACAAAGCGCAATGGATCACCGACCTCTTCGCCTACCTCGGCACTACCCGCGTCTCCGGGTTGCTGTGGTTCGACTTCGACAAAGCAGGCGAAGCCAACTGGTTGCTCGAAAGTCCCCAATCCGCGCTGGAATCCGCGCGAGCAGCGCTGAGGGAATGGTGATGCGGGTCAGTCGCAGCAGTCGCAGTGATCGGCTCCGGCCGATGCCGTCGCAGACATCGGCGTCGCGCAGCAGGTATCGCCCTTCCACGCGTTCAGACCTTCCTTGACGGCCAGGCCGGCGATCACCAGTGCCGCGATCGGATCTGCCCAGGACCACCCGAAAAGGCTGTTCAGTAGTAGGCCGACCAGCAGGACTGCCGACAGGTACGTGCACAACAATGTTTGTTTGGAGTCCGCTACCGCGCTCGCCGAACCCAGCTCACGACCTGCGCGGCGCTGAGCCCAGGACAACGCGGGCATGATGGCCAAACTCACTGCCGCAAGAGCAATTCCGATCGACGAGTGTTCAGCATCGGCGGCCCCGAAGAGTGTCCTCACGGCATCCACCGTGACGTACACGGCGAGGCCGAAGAACGAGAACGCGATGATGCGGAGCGCGACCTTCTCCCTCGACTCCGGATCCGCGGCCGAGAATTGCCACGCAACCGCGGCCGCGGACGAGACCTCGATGATCGAGTCCAAACCGAACCCGATCAATGCCGTCGAGGACACCCGTGCGCCCTCGGAAATGGCGATGATCGCCTCGACGATGTTGTACGCAATCGTCGCCGCCACGAACCACCGAATTCGCCTGGACAGCACCGCCCGTCGTCGCGCGTTCGGGGTGGGAAGTCCGATGTCGGTGGCCATCAGCAGCAGTCCTCGGTGGTCGACGCCGGGCAACACGTGGGATCCACGGCGAGAACGACCTGCAGCAGATCGTCCAGAGCCCGCCCGATGTTGGCGTCGGCGAGCTCGTACCGCGTTCTCCGGCCATCCGGCACCGCGACGACCAGGCCGCAGCCACGCAAGCACGCGAGGTGATTCGACATCTTCTGACGGGTCACACCCAGCTCGGCCGCGAGCTCGGCGGGGTAGGCCGGCGCTTTTTTCAGTGCCAGCAGTACCCGAGTGCGGGTCTCATCCGACAGGGCATGGCCGAATCGCGACAGCACGGATACACGAGTCAGGACGTCCATTCCGGTGACTGTACATCAGAATCTGTATTCAGGAAACGATGAACTATCGGTGTGTATCCACCAAGTCCACTGCTTCTTTCAGACCGAGGCCGGGGTGACGTTCACGCAGCAGCTTGACGGCCTTCACGCGTGACGGAGCTTCGGAGATCGCATCCGTCACGTCGTCGACCGGGATGGTGGTCGGGTCGACTCTTGGGGTGCTGGGCTGGTGGGTTCGCCGACGAATCAGCTGCGTCACCTGGACGACGACGAGCAGCGCCCACACCAGCACGAGGAAGATCTTCCACGGCGACCGCTCGTCGAGCGCGCTGTCGATCACGCCGGGGCCGATCACGGCCAGCAGCACCACCATCAGAACTGGGCCCCACGTGTCGGCGAATGTGTTGTCGAACCATCTCCGCGTTCCCATGGGACCCAGCTTCACACGAGTGGCGCCGTCGATGCACGCGCCGAACCGCTGATCAGGCGAAGGGGCAGTTCACGGTGTACTCCCAGATGGTGTCCGCCGGCCCCGTCACCTTCACCAGAACGGACGTGTCGCCACCGGGCGGAAGAGCGACGACGGCGGAACCGGTGCCCTCGTTGATGTTGTCACCGACAGGACCGATGCTCTGAACCAGACCACCCTGGTAGAACACCTCGATGACGTCGGGAACGCTCTCGGTCTCGTAGTTGATGACGAACGACGCCGGGCCGGGCCGTCCCAGATCGTGATTGGTCTGGGTCACGCCGGGACCGCCGGAGACCGTGCCCTGGTTGCACGGCTGGCGCGGAGCGAACGAGCCGGTCCCTGGAAGGCTGTTGAGGATCGAGCTGCCGCCGTTGACGATGCCGGTGACTCCGTCGACGATGTCCCCGTTCAGAACGCTGCTACCACTGTCCAGAATTGCGCTACCGCCGCTGATGGCTCCGTCGGCGCTCCCGACCGACGGCTGCGCGGACACAGCGCCAGGCGCGAGGAGAAGAGCGGCACCGAGTGTCGCCGACACAGCGATGGAACTTCGGATCAGTCTATGGCTCAACATGTTTGCTCCGCACGACGTAGTTTCGAACGACAGTGAGTGTCATCGGTCGAAGCAATGCTTACAGGGGGCGGGCAGAACGGGTATCCGGCAATCGGATTACATACGATCGAACGACACCGAAACCATGGGGCATTCCGGGGTCAGCAGGTGGGGACGTCGACGGTGATGCTGGGGTCGTCGACGAGAGGCTGCGTGGGAACCACGGCTTCGCCCGGAACGGTGGGCTCCTCGACTTCCCATGTCACCGTAGAGGACTCACCCGGCGGAATGGTGACGTAGGCAGCCTGTACGGGATGGCCGAGCTCGACGCCGCCCTGAACGGCGAAGGCGCTGACTCCGTCGACCTTCGTGGAGAGGATCTTGGCGCCCTGGGTTGCGTACAGGTAGACGATGGACTCGTTTGTGCCGTACGGAACTCCCGGCTGGAAGGTGCTGGCGACGTACTGCGTCAGACCGTTCGGATCGACGGTGTTGGTCAATGTCGCTGTAACAGTGGACTTTCGGGTGGGACCGTTGCAGCTTTCCGCGGTGTAGGTGATGTCGCGGGCCAGGTAGTAATCCAGCTTGTTGCCGCCGGCATTGTTGACGATGACGTTGGCATAGGGGACAGGCTCGGTCGGTAGCGCATGGCCGATCTTGGTCGCAGTCAGAATGCCCTGCTCAGCCGGGTCCGCGCTCCACACCGAGATGCGGCCTTCGCTTCCGGCGCGGCCGACAGCGTCGAGCAGCTGACGGGTCGGCGCCACGCCCGTCGTCATCTTGGCCACGACAGCAGCCGCGATCTCCTGCAGGTACGCCTTGCGTGCGATCTGATCGTCCCCGAAGCGCGCGTACGCGGTGGAGAGCGTCACCTCGACGACGTTGTCTCCGAAAATCACCTCGCCGTCGGCCAGAGTGATGGGTCCGGTGGCGTCGAGGATGTAGCTCAGAGCAATCGGATCGGTCGCGATGGCGCCGTTCAACTGCTCACCGGTCTGCTCCGTCCACATCGACGACCAGATCTGTCCCGCGTACGGGAAGTTCGGGCTCGCATTGGAATTGCGGAAGTCGACGGTGGTGTTGCGCGGCGCCCAGAGCGCGTTGTACTCCGGCCCGAGATCGATCGGCTGCTCGGCGAACTCCAGCTCGTTGTTGGCTCCCAGGGTATCGACGCGAGCGGTGCCGTTGTCCGCCCGGATGATTCCGAAACCGCCGAGGAGACCGCCGGTTCCGCGTGCCTCGGCATTGGTTTGGAACGCCATGAAGTACGAGCGCGGTCCGTCAGCACCCATCATCGACGGAACCAAGCGGCTCGCGGTGTAGGTGTTGGTGAGCAGCCCGGCAAGATCGTGCGTCTGGTTCTCGAGCTGGACCCTGGCGTCCTGCACCACTCCGAGAAACGCCGGATCCTCGATCGCCTGAGCCTGGGCGTACAGATCCTCCGCAGCGGCGGACGTCTCGGCCAGGATCGGCTCGGCATCCGTCAATGCCTGCAGGTTCACTCGCCCGCCGCCCTCGATGACGCCGTTGGGCGAAATGCTCGCGCTCGCAGCGGACGCCGGTTCCAGCACGTCCACGGCGAGACCGTGCACGACGTCGGCGATATCGGACACCGTCGCGAGTGGGCTGCCCAGATAGGGGATTGCTCCCGCGACGGAGAACGGAATCGACGACGCGGCGTCCTGTGCCTTCTTCGCCGAGTCCGACGCCTCCGCAGCTGCGGCCTGCGCACCGGCGACATCACCGTCGAGCAGAGAATCCTTGGCCTTGTTGGCGGCGTCACGCGTCGTCTCGAGGTTGGACTTCGCTGTCACGGCCTCGTACGCCAGCCAGGCCACGAACGCGACGAGAAGCACGAGGACGATCACGACGGTCCACAGAATCGGGCGCTTCTTGCGTCCGCGTGACGATGAGCGGGTCTCGGTACCGGTCGTCATGTCGCCAGAACTCCTGTGGGCTAGGTCGGTGAGCGTCACACCGTGAAAAATGTGACGATGCTCAGGGAAGAGTAGCGATTAATTCACGTGAATGACATTTCAAGCAATCGAAACAATGCGCGAAACCGAGGAAAGGCCAACGCGTTAGCGTGATCGTAACGTGATGGTGCTTACATACGACATTCGAGTCGAGTTTCGACAGACGTACGAGTTGGGGTGAAAAATCGGTGCAGGGCGACCGACTGGGTCGAAGTGGCGGTGACCCGTCACATTCGAATGCGGGAGTTGTAGCGCTCGGTTCGTGGGATGCAACAACCAAGGAAGTGTTCGACAAGATCGTCGCCGCAGGCACTCTCGCGGTGCTCGCTCCGGTGTTCGTGTGCTGCTGGATCTACGCCAAGGTCACCGGACCCTCGAAGGCCCCGGTGACCACAGTGCCCCGGCTCGGTCTCGGCGGTGAGGCGTTCGACCTGCTCAACTTCTCCGCACCGGCTGACCAGCGGAAGGACCGGCCGCTGGTCAAGTACGGTCTGATCCACCTGCCTGAGCTGCTCAACGTACTGCGCGGAGACATGAGCCTCGTCGGTCCACGGCCCCGGCCGGTACGGCCTGCGCTGTCGGAGAGGCCGATCGAGGTTCGGCTACGCCCGGGCATGACCGGCCTCTGGATGCTCACTCCCCGGACCGAACTGACACCGCAAGACATTCACTCGCTCGACAGGACGTATGTGGAGTCCTGGTCGCTTTTCCGTGATATCCGCATCTTGATCCTGACGGCGAGCGCGGTTCGTTACGGCTGGAAAACGACCTGACCTCGTGTGATTTCCCGTCGGAAACAAGCAAGTCGACCTTTTTCGGGGCCATTTCTGAGGGTTCGCCGAATCCCGAACATCGAAATGCCCCGACATTTCCCGGCAAGTAGAGCAATTGCCGCCCGTCCACTAGTTTGTAGAGGGGCCACGAGAGGTCGAGGTCGTTTTTGCGACCCTACAGAACGACCGTATGGGTAGCTGAGTTGTCTGCGAAGCCGTCCGCAGTGAGCCTGAGGAGGGGTAGCAGAAGTGTCTTCTGGAAGTGCGCCGTTGGAGGATGGCCTGTTTCCGCTTTCTGCTGCCCAGATGAACATCTACTTCGCACAGAAGCTGGCACCGGACGTGCCGTTCACGATCGCGCAGTACGTCGAGATCCGCGGCCACATCGACCCGCCGACGCTCATCCGCGCCACCGATATCGCCTGTCGTGACCTCGAGTCACCGGGCGTTCGGCTGACCGAGATCGACGGCCGTCCCTACCAATGGTTCGACTCGGGCGTGCCCTACGCGATGATCTACCGGGACTTCCGCGTCCAACTCGACCCCGTCGCCTACGCCCACGAGTACATGAACGCGCAGTACCGCACACCTGTCGACCTGGTGCGGGATCAACTGATCGCGTCGGAGATCATCCAGGTCGGCGACGAGCACTACTACTGGTTCAGCCGCGCCCACCACATCGTCATGGACGGCCTCGGAGCCATCTCCGTCCAGGAACGCACCGCCGCCGTCTACACCGCTCTGCTCACCGGCACCGATGCGCCGAAGACCCGAGCCGTCGGCGTCCGCGAAATCTACGACTACGAGGCCGCCTACCCCGCGTCGTCCCGCTACGAGACCGACCGTCAGTACTGGCTCGGCCGGCTCGACGGACACAGCGACGCCCCGCGCCTCGCGCGGTCGTCCTCGGTGCCGAGCGGTATCTCGATCAGCGTCGGGGCGGAGCTCGAGCCCGAGATCGCCGACGCCATGGCCGAACTCGCGCGCCGCTACAACTCCTCCGACGTGCCCGTCGTACTCGCAGCGTTCTCGCTGTACCTCGCGAGGATGACCGACACCGAGGACGTCATGCTCAGCCTCCCCGTCTCCGGCCGGGCGACGACCAAGCTGCGCGACTCCTCCGGCATGATGTCCAACGTCGTACCCCTGCGCATCGGCGTCGAGGCCGGGGTCACCGTCGAAGAGCTTCTCCGACGCATTCAGGTCGAGCTCACCGGGGCACTCCGGCACCAGCGGTTCCGGTTGGACAGAAGATCGTTCGGCCCGTCGGTGAACATCATGATGTACAACAGCACAATTCGACTCGGCGACGTCGTCGGCGAGTATCGAGTGCTGTCGAGCGGCCCCATCGACGACATGATGGTCAACGTCTATCCGGGAGTAGCCGGGGCCACCACCCGCGTCGACTTTCTCGGAAACCCCGCCGTGTACACCACCGAGGAGCTCGGCTACCACCACGCACGGTTTCTCGACCTACTGCGCGCACTCGTGGGCGCTCCCGACGGCTTGTCGGTCTCGGAGCTCACCGTGCCCGGCGCGGAGGACAGCGCAGCGTGGGGTACCACCGAGCCGCAGCGGTTGACCTCGTTGCTACAGAAATCTGCCGTCGTTCGATACGACGGAATCGACCACACTGCTGCCGATTTCGCCCGTAGCGCGGCTGGAGTGGCCTCTCGGCTGCCGGCCGGTGCCGAGACGCGAATTGCCGTGGCGATCCGACGGTCGTATCACTCGCTTCTGGCGGCGTGGGCGGTATCGAAAGCCGGTGGGTCGTTCGTGCCCGTCGATCCGTTCGAGCCGGCCGATCGGCTGACGCAGATCCTCACCGACGCGTCCGTCGAGGTCGGCATCACCACCCGCGAGCTCGCGGCGTCGCTGCCCGGGTCGGTGCAGTGGCTGGCCATCGAGGATCTGCTCGACGCGCAGTCGTTCGAGATAGCTACTCCGACCACACGCGTCGACAACGAGGCCTACCTCGTACATACCTCGGGGAGTACCGGGCGTCCCAAAGCCGTCAGCGTCACTCATCGCGGGCTCGCACAGTTGGCAACTGCTGTGGTGGAACGCTATTCGGTGACGCCGGAGTCTCGGGTGCTGCACCTCGCCTCGCCGATCTTCGACGCGTCGATCCAGGAAATACTCTCCGCGTTCGCAGCCGGCGCCACCCTGGTGATCGCACCCGCCGAGGTGTACGCGGGCAGGATGCTGGCCGATTTCATTGCCGCAGAATGCATCACCCACCTCGTGACCTCCCCGGCTGTCCTTTCGACACTCGAACCCGAGGACCTCGCGGGCATCGACGTGTTCGACGTCGGCGGTGAAGAATGCCCACCGGAACTGCGTGACAGGTTCGCTGCAGCCTCCAGTCACTTGCCCGCCGGCGCGTTGTCCGGTCGCCAGATGCTCAACGCATACGGACCGACGGAAGCGACCGTCCTGGCCACGCTCTCCGAGCCCATGACGGTGGGTGAACGCGTCACGATCGGCTCCGCTCTTCCCGGCGTCCGCGCCGTTGTTCTCGACGCGCACCTGCGTCTCGCACCGCGCGGAGGCGTCGGCGAGCTGTATCTCGGGGGCGACGGCATCGCCCGCGGATACGACGGCCAACCCGGTCTCACCGCCGCGCGATTCGTCGCGGACGTCGGGGGCGCCCGGCTGTACCGCACCGGAGACGTGGTGCGGTGGGCTGTCGACGGCAGTGCGCTCGAGTACCTCGGCCGCAGCGATCGCCAGGTCCAACTGCAGGGGCGACGCGTGGAACTCGGCGAGATCGAGTCGGTTGCCGCCCGATCGCCCGGCGTCACGGCGGCAGTCGCGGCGGTGCACGATCAGCGAATCGCGCTGTACGTCACTGGTTCTGCCGACAACCTGGACGCGCATCTGACCGCGCACCTGCCGCGGTGGATGGTGCCGGCCCACATCACAGTTCTCGATTCTTTCCCCATGACCGCGAGCGGCAAGATCGACCGACGTGCCCTGCCTGCGCCGGTCGTGGGCGAGGACACCGCGTACGTGGCGCCGCGGACCGAGACCGAAACGCTGGTCGCGACCGTCTTCGCCGACGTCCTCGGTGCCGGCGTTCTCGGTGCCGGTGTTCTCGCTGGACAGGCTGTCGGACGCGAACACTCGTTCTTCGACCTCGGCGGGGACTCTCTCAGCGCCACGCGCGTGCTGTCCCGGCTCGGCGGCGCGGTCACACTGCCGACGCTGTTCGACGCCCCCACCGTCGCCGGAGTCGCCGCCGCCCTCGACGCATCCGTCGATCAGGGATCGTCGCTGGACTTGCTCGACACTCAGGCTCTGTTCGATATGCCGGTGCCGACACGCATTCCACTGTCCTACTCGCAACAGCGAATGTGGTTCCTCAACCAGTTCGACGCCAGCTCTCCGGCGTACAACATGCCGGTCGCGCTGCGGATCACCGATGCGACCCCGGGCGACGGATCGATCGTGGTGGCCGCACTGCGGGACGTGCTGGAACGGCACGAATCGCTACGCACGTACTTCCCCGCGGACGAGGACGGCCCACGCCAGGTGGTGAAGCCCACCGGCCAGGTGCTGCGCCACATCCCCACGTACGCGGTGAACTCGGACGATCTGGGTGCACGCATCGCCGCACTGGCGTCGGCCGGCTTCGACGTTGCCGACGACGTGCCGATCCGCGCTGCTGTTCTGCGCTCCGGTCGGAGCGTGACCGTCGTGATCGTGCTGCATCACATCGCGATCGACGGCTGGTCCATCGACCCGCTGGTCCGTGACTTCGCCGTCGCACACGCCGCTCGGCTCGCCGGGCACGCGCCCACGTGGTCGAGGCTCCCCGCGCAGTACAGCCAGTACGCGGTGTGGAACCGAGCTGTCGTCGACGCCGTCGCGGACAGTCAGCTCGCCTACTGGAGAGCCGCGCTGGATATCGAAGGCCCGTTGGCCGAGCTACCCGCCGAGCTACCCGCCGACCGTCCACGTCCGCCGGTGCAGTCCCTGGTCACGGCCGACGTCCCAATCACCGTCGACGCGTCGGTGCACTCCGCCGTTCGCGATCTCGCGAAGGCCTCCAACGCAACGACATTCATGGTGGTACACGCAGCCCTCGCCGCCACTCTCAGCCGATTCGGTGACGCCACCCGCACCGTCGTCGGCACACCGTCGGCCGGCCGCGGCCACGAGGCACTCGACGACATGGTGGGGATGTTCGTCGGAACCGTGCCCCTGACGGTCGACGTCGACCCCTCGTCGACCTTCACGGAACTGCTTGCCGCCGTGCGACACAACGACCTGGAGGCGTTCGCGCACACCGAGCTGCCGTTCGAGCGCATCGTCGACGCCCTCGCGACGGACCGATCGCTGGACCGGCACCCGATCTTCCAGGTCATGCTCGCGTTCGACAACGCGCAGCATCAACCGGTGGACGACCTCCCTATCACCGTTGTTCCGGTTCCGACGCACACCTCGGAGTTCGACCTCGGACTCGTGCTCACCGAGACCGCCGACGGCATCACCGGCCAAATCGAGTACGCCGCCGACCTGTACGAGCACCGGACGGTCCAGCACTTCGCGGACACCCTGCTCACCGTGCTCAGCACCGTCGCCCACACACCCGACGTGGTGGTGGGCGACATCGAACTGGGGCAGGTTGAGCAGCCCGCCGTGGATGCACCCGTCGGCACTCTGCTGGACGTGTGGACCGACGGAAATATCGCTCTCGACGGAGCCGAGACGCTGACGTACGACGAGTTGGACCGTCGGTCCAACCGCGTCGCGCGCCTGCTCATCGCCGAGGGAGTCGGGCCGGAATCACTGGTCGCACTGTCGCTGGAACGCTCGGCGGCCTACGTGCTGGCCCTGTGGGCCGTGGCGAAGGCCGGGGCCGCGTTCGTCCCCGTCGACCCGACCTACCCCGCAGCCCGACGCACAGCAATCCTCGACGGCATCCGAATCGGGTTCGGGGGCAACGAGACCGGAATCGACTGGGTCGACGAAGCCGCGGCCCTGCTGCTCAGCGACGCTCCCGTCGCCGACGCCGAGCGCACCTCGACGCTGCTGCCGGCGCACCCCGCCTACGTCATCCACACCTCCGGATCCACGGGCACACCCAAACCGGTCGCCGTGGCCCACGGAACCGTCCATGCCTTGGCTCAGCAGGTCATTCCGCGCTATCGCGTCGACGCAGAATCCCGGGTACTGCACGGTTATTCGGTCAACTTCGACGCAGCGATGTTGGAGTTGATCTTGGCGTTCGGTGCGGGCGCTACACTCGTGATCGCCCCGACCGACCTGGTCGACGGCGACGCGATGGCCCAGTTCCTCACCGAACACGCCGTCACGCACTTCTTGTCCACACCCGCAGTCCTCGCCACGGTCCCGCCCGTGGACAGCGTGACGACGGTAGCCGTCGGCGGTGACGTCCTCGGAGCCGACGTCGTGACGCAGTGGAGTCCGAACCGGCTGATGCTCAACGCATACGGCCCCTCCGAAGCCACCGTGGTGGCGACGCTGACCGACGGCCTGACGACCGACACTCCCGTCACCATCGGGCGCCCCCTCGCACACATCTCGGCGCACGTACTGGACACGCGGTTGCAGCCGGTGCCGCGCGGAGGCGTCGGCGAGCTGTATCTGGCGGGCGGTCTGGCTCGTGGTTACGGCTCGCGTGCAGCGTTGACCGCCGAGCGCTTCGTCGCAGGCCCGGGCGGTACCCGCCTCTATCGGACCGGTGACCAGGTACGCATCGTCAAGGACGGCGAGCTCGACTTCCGCGGTCGCATCGATTCACAGGTCCAGATTCGCGGTGTGCGAGTGGAACTGGGTGATATCGAGGCAGCGCTGCGCACGCATCCCGATGTCGCTGCAGCCGTCGCCGACGCACGCGACGGCCGAATCGTGGCGTGGGTCGTCGGACTGGGCGAGCACGACGCCAAACTGTGGCTGCTGGAGAGATTGCCGCTGACGCTGATGCCCTCGGCGATCGTGCCGATCGATCGACTACCACTGACCGCCAATGGAAAAGTCGATACTCGCTCGCTGGAATCGCCCGAAGCGCTCACCGGTGACACGGCGGCGCGCACCCTCGCCGAGGACGTGATCCTCGGGATCTTCGCCGACATCCTCGGCGGTACTGCCGAGAATGTGGGCGTCGACGCCAATTTCTTCGTCCTCGGCGGCGACTCGTTGAGCGCGGCCCGAGCCGCCACCCGGATCGGCGCGGCGCTGGGAACCCATGTGCCAGTGCGCACGATCTTCGAATCGCCCACGGCAAAGCTCCTCGGCGCATCGGTGCAGAAGCTGTCCACGCAGTACATGCCGCCACCTGCGTTGATCCATCACGCCGAAGCACGCTCGTTCACGCACCTGGCCCCCGCCGAACGCCGGATCTGGCTGCAGAATCGGTACGCACCCGAGTCTGCGGCCTACAACATCGCGTTCGAACTCCCGCTGCCCGACGACGTGGACGTCGAGGTACTACGAGCTGCCATCACCGACGTCGTCGAGCGTCACCTGCCGCTGCGCACGGTGTACCCGTCGACGCCGGACGGCCCCACGACCACACTGCTCGACGCAGACACCGTCGTCTCCTCTCTCGACGAACGGCACGCCGACGCATCGGCCGCACCCATCGAGGGCTTCGATCTGACAATCGAACCACCGGTGAGACTCTCCCTGCAGGAGCGGAGCCTGCAGGAGCGACCCGAGCACCCAGCGCGCGTTTTGACGGTGGTTGCGCATCATATTGCTGTGGACGGGATGTCTCTCGGCCCGCTGGCGCGGGATGTCGATACTGCACTGACAGCACGCAGTGCAGGTTCGGCACCCGAGTTCGAACCGCTGGCAGTCGATTATGCCGACTATCGGCTGTGGCAGCAGGACGTCCTCGCCAGCGTTGCCGCACCCCAGCTCGACTACTGGCGCACCGCGCTGGCGGGACTACCCGATTACCTCGACCTGCCGACCGGCACGCCCGACGTCGACGCTGCGTACGTTCCCGGCGAATTTCGAATCGACGCAGACACCCTCGGCGACCTCCGCGGGTTGGCGCATCGCCTGGGGGCGACGGTGTTCGTCGTCGTTCACGCAGCCCTCGCGGCCGTGTTGGCCGAGGCAAGCGGCTCATCGGACATCGCCATCGGTACCCCGGTCTCCGGCCGGACGGACCCCGCGCTGGACGATTTGGTGGGCATGTTCGTCGGCACCGTCGTACTGCGGACGGACGTGCAGCCGTCGACGACGTTCGAGGAATTCGTGATCGACGTGCGCAACCGCGACCTCGATGCCTTCGCCAACTCCGAGGTTCCGTTCGAGTGGGTGGTCGACGCCGTGGCGCCCACCCGCACACTCGACACGCACCCGCTGTTCCAGGTGTTGCTCGCGATGGGTGAACTCGATTCGCCGACAATCGAATTCGGATCCGCCTCCGTGACGCCCCGGCGCATCGACATCGAGAGCACACAGTTCGACCTGGAAGTGGTCGTCGAAGAGACAGTCGACGGGTTGACCGGGCGCCTCGCTTATTCGCCGTCACGCTTCGGGCCGTCGGTGCCCGCTGCGCTGGCGGACAGGTTGGCGGCAGTGCTCACCCTCGTCGCGCGCGACCCGAGCGTCCGGTTGGGCAGTGCCGACTTCGCCGCAGCAGACCCCTCGACAGTCGTCAGCACCGACGGCTCTGCCGAGCAGTACACGCTGGCCACCGTGTTCACCGAGGCGGCGCGTCGGTGGCCGGACAACACCGCCGTCGTCGACGGTGATGCGCAGCTGACGTACCGCGACCTCGACGAGCGCTCGAATGCCCTGGCTCAGAGCCTGGTTCGGAGCGGTGTGGAGCCGGGGTCGCTCGTTGCTGTGGCCCTGCCACGGTCGGCCGAGTCCGTCATCGCGCTCTGGGCGGTCACCAAGTCCGGCGCCGGATACCTTCCGATCGACACGACGCTGCCGGCCCACCGGATCCGCGAGATCCTGACCGACGCGGCCCCCTACACCGGGATCGCAGTCGCCGGTACCGAGACAGCTCGACCTCACTGGCTCACCGTTGGCGAGGACGAAGACGAGACCTTTCAGCCTCGGCCCGTTCCCGTCGACAGCACCGCGTACGTCATCTACACCTCCGGTTCCACCGGAACGCCCAAGGGTGTGCGCGTCACGCACCGAGGGATCGCGGACCTCGTCGAAAGCCAGCGTGCACTGTTCGACGTGACGCCCGGCTCACGCGTGCTGCAGTTCGCATCGCTCGGCTTCGACGCATCCGTCTTCGAACTGCTGCTCGCGTTCGGCTCCGGTGGAACTGTCGTGGTGGGCCCGCCCGACGTGTACGCCGGACGCGCACTGGAAGCCCTGATCGCGCAGCACAAGGTGACCCACGTGTGCCTGACGCCGACAGTCCTGCAGATCACCGATCCGCACGCCACCCCGTCGGTCGAGGTCGTCATCATGGCCGGTGAAGCCGCCAATACCGCGCTGCTGCAACGATGGTCGACGGGTCGCCGCGTGTTCAACGCCTACGGACCCACCGAAGGCACCGTCATGAGCACGTGCACGGACGCTGCGCCCCCGGCCGGCCCGGTCACCATCGGCCGACCGACCCGCGGATTCACCACCGCCGTCCTCGACGCCCGGCTGCGACCGGTGGGGGAGGGCATCGTCGGCGAGCTCTATCTGGCCGGCGACGGTCTCGCCGAGGGATACCTGCGTAAGCCGGGGTGGACGTCGAGCAGCTTCGTGGCCAACCCGTTCGGAACCGGACGTCTCTATCGCACAGGTGATCTGGTGAGATGGTTCGGAGACTCACTCGACTACTCGCTCGAATACCTGGGCCGCGCCGATTCCCAGATCAAGATCCGTGGTCACCGAGTGGAACTCAGCGAAGTCGAGTCCACGCTCCTGCAGCACCCGGGAGTGGAACAGGCGTCGGCGATCGGACGCAGCGGAGCCGACGGCAGTGGCTCCAACGGCAGTGGATCGCTTGCCGCCTATATCGTCGGATCAGCGCGGCCGCGCTCGGTGCGCGAGTTCCTCGCCCGCACCCTGCCCGCCTACATGGTTCCGAGCACGGTCACCCGCGTCGACACCCTCCCGATGACGCGGTCCGGCAAAGTCGACGTGGCACGCCTGCCGGAGCCGGCACCGGCGTCGGATCCGAAGCTCTCGCCGACGACACCGCTCGAGCGAGCAGTCCACGAGGTGTTTTCCGGCGTGCTCGATCTGCCGGCCGACAAGTTCGGCGTCGGCGACAATTTCTTCGATCTCGGCGGTCATTCGCTGTCGGTGGTGCAAGTGGTCGACGCTCTCGGAGATCGCCTGGGGCTGACGATCCCGGTGACGGCCATGCTGACTCACCCCACCGTGGCCGGCGTCGCCGCGCAGCTCCAGACCGGCGCCCGTGACCACGGCGGCGCGTTCGACGTGCTGCTCCCGATCCGCACCGACGGCCCCGGTGAGCCGCTGTTCTGCATCCACCCGGCCATCGGGATCGCGTGGAGTTACCTCGCGTTGCTGAGCGCGACCGACAGGCCGCTCTTCGGACTGCAGGTTCCCGGCATCGCAAGCGGGGAGGATGCGCCGTCGACCATCGAGGATTTCGCCGCGCGCTACATCGCCGAGATTCGCGCCGTCCAACCCGAGGGCCCGTACCACCTGCTCGGATGGTCGCTCGGCGGCGTGATCGCCCACGCTGCCGCCGTCCAGTTGCAGTCCATGGGCGAGGAAGTGGCGCAGTTGACGCTGATCGACGCGACCCTGACCGCGCCCACCGACAGCGCACCGTTCAGTATCGCCGACCTCGCCGAACAGCTCGGCGTGGAAGGCGAATCGTTCGACGAGATCCGAGACGGACTGGTCCACGGCCGCGGCGAACTCGCCTTCCTGACCGTCGACAACCTGCGTCGCATGTACGCACCCGTCGCCGACGCGCCGCAGTGGGTCGCCGCGTACCGGCCGCAGGTGTTCAAGGGGGACGTTCTCTACTTCGCAGCACGCGGGTCACGCGGCGCGGAGCAGTGGCACGAGTTCGTCGACGGCCTGGTCTCGGTAGTGCGGGTCGACGTCGAACACGAGAACATGCTGGGTGAAGCAGGCGCCCACGCACTCGGCCGAGAACTCGGCCCGCTTCTGCCGAAGGAAGGTGTGGCGTGATGACCACCAATCTGCAGCCCTATGTGGACAACGTCCAAGCGCACTACGATCTCTCGGACGAATTCTTCGCCCTGTTCCTCGATACGAGCATGACCTACAGCTGCGCGTACTTCGAACGCGAGGACATGACGCTCGAGGAAGCCCAGACCGCCAAGATCGACCTGGCACTCGGCAAGCTGGATCTGCAACCCGGAATGACGTTGCTGGACATCGGATGCGGATGGGGTGCACTCGCCAAGCGCGCCGCCGAGAAGTACGGCGTCGACGTCATCGGACTCACACTGAGCCGCAACCAATTCGACCGCGCCACTGCCGTCGTCGCACACCTCGACGGCGTCGAGATCCGTCTGCAGGGATGGGAGGAGTTCAGCCCACCCGCCGGCCGAACCATCGACCGCATCGTCAGCGTCGGGGCGTTCGAGCACTTCCGGCGCCAGCGTTACTCCGCATTCTTCGACAAATGCCGAGCCCTGCTGCCTCCCGATGGCCGAATGTTGTTGCACACCATCGTCATGAGACCTATCGCCGAAGTGCTGGCCAGCGGCGTCGTGTTCACCCGCGAGGACGCACACTTCGTACGCTTCATCATGCGAGAGATCTTCCCCGGCGGACAGCTCGCACAATCCGACATGGTGATCGCCAAAGCGTCCGAAGCGGGCTTACGGCTCGAACGTGAGCACGCACTCGGGCCGCACTACGCGAGAACGCTCGACGAATGGACCGATCGCTTAGTTGCGAGACGAGACGACGCAATTGCGTTGTCTTCGAGCGAAGTTTACGAGCGATATATCCATTACCTGACCGGATGTTCGTCCAGATTCAAGGACGGCCGCATAGATGTCGTGCAGTTCACCCTGACGCCGGGCGAGTGCTGATGAACTAGCGCGCGAGAAGACCGACAAGCATGAAAACATGAACACGAGCGTTGCTGGAAAAGATGAGGGAGCCCCAAGTGGAAATCCAGGACTACCTACAGATACTGCGAACGAGATGGATGGTCATCGTGGTCACCGTGGCCGTCGCAGTGCTGGGTGCACTTGCGGTGTCACTGCTGACCACACCGACCTACCAGTCGTCGAGCCGCGTGTTCGTCTCGACATCGGGAGGATCGACCGTCAGCGAGACCTACCAGGGCAACCTGTTCTCGCAGCAGCGCGTCGCGTCGTACTCCGAGCTCGTCACCGGTGAGACACTCGCCGCACGGACGATCGACGAACTGGGCCTGAACATGACGCCGGCCCAGCTCGCCTCGAAGGTCACGGCCACGTCCACCCCGGACACCGTTCTGCTCGACATCGTCGTCGTCGACACCTCGCCCGGCCTGGCACGCGACATCGCCAACTCCCTCGCAACGCAGCTCACCACCTTGGTCCGTGAACTCGAGACGCCGGAAGACGGCGGAACACCCGCTGCCGGAGTGCGACTGGTCGAGCAAGCAAAGGAATCGTCGGCGCCCGTCAGCCCCAAGACCACCCGCAACCTCGCCCTCGGTGCCGCCGTCGGCCTGCTGCTCGGCATCGCACTCGCAGTACTGCGCGACCGACTCGACAACACCATCAAGACCCGCACCAAGCTCGAAGCAGCGTCCAAGACACCCCTCGTCGGAAGCCTGCCGTTCGACAAGAACCTCAAGGAGAACGCCGTCGTCGAATTCGGCGCGGCACACTCGCCGAGCGCCGAGTCCTACCGCGAACTGCGTACTAACCTGCAGTTCCTCGAAGTCGACCACCCGCCGCGCGTCATCGTCGTCACCAGTGCCGTTCCGGCCGAAGGAAAGACGACCGTCGCCGTCAACCTCGCCCTCGCCCTCGCCGAGGCCGGCCACCACGTCGCACTTGTCGAAGGCGACCTGCGGCGTCCGCGCGTCTCCAAGTACCTCGGACTGATCGGATCCGTCGGTCTGTCCACCGTCCTGGCCAACCAGGCCGACCTGTCCGACGTCATGCAGCCCACCAAGTACGAAGGCCTCGAAGTACTAGCCTCCGGACCGCTGCCGCCCAACCCGTCGGAGCTCCTCGGCTCCGAAGCATCCAGGCGCGTCATCGACGAACTCCGCGGCCGATTCGACTACATCATCGTCGACGGTGCCCCGCTGCTCCCGGTCACCGACTCCGCACTGCTGACCACCCATAGCGACGGCGCCTTGGTCGTCGCCCGCTACGGCCACACCACCGAGAACGAGGTCGCCCGTGCCGTCGGCAACCTCGAAACCATCGGCGCGCACATCCTCGGCGCCGTGTTCACGATGATGCCCGCCGGACGCAAGGGCGGCGACAACTACTCGTACTACTACGAGACGGACTCGTCGATTCCTCGTCAGACCCCCAATCCAGTGACACCTGGATCGAGCGCCACAGCATGGGACGGCAGCCAGGCTGGCTCACCGCAGGCTTCCTCACCGCAGGCTTCCTCACCGCAGGCCGCGCCGCCTCAGGCATCACCACCGGTTGCGCCTCCCGCAGCACAGCCCCCGGTGACCCCGCCTCCGGCCACACCACCCGCATCCCCGTACGGAACGGGACAGCCGCCGGCTGCACCGACGTCCTACGAGGCCGGGCCGCCTCGCACGTCGACACCGCGTCCGCCGACGGCAACGCCTCCCGGAACGCCACCGGGGACCCCACGGCCACCGGCGACCTCCGTGCGCAAGCCGGGAGCACTCGACAACGGCGTTGCACCGTCGAGGCGATACAAGGAATGAACGCGAAGCAGCTCGGCGCAGCCGCCGTGTTCTCGTTCGTCGCGAGCATTGCGGCGGCATCGCCGGTCCTCGCTGCCCCCGGTGCTCTCGCTGCCCCCGCTGCTCTCGTCGGGCCGGGGACGGGATACATCACGACCGGAGGCATCGAAGACCTCACGGCGTGCTCGTTCGCTGCTGTCGGATACGACGCGGGCGGACGACTCGTCGGACTGACCGCCGGGCACTGTGTACTGTCCCCGGGCCTGCCGGTCACCCTCGTCGAGAACCCCGGTGCCGGACCGGTCGGCGTCACGGTTTCGGGTCACTGGGGGCCGGATTACGGTGTCGTCGAACTCGATCCGGCCAAGGTGACACCCGTGTCCTCGCGCGGCGGGATCACCGTCACCGACATCGGACCCACATTCCCCGGCCAGCCTGTCTGCAAGATCGGCGCCGCCACCGCCACGACATGCGGCACGGTCCTGGACGTCCGACCGGACACCGACATCGTCACCGGAACACCCACGTTGTGGGCCGACTCGGGCGGAGCTCTGGTCAGCGGAACCACACTCGTCGGCATCGCCAGCCACGCCGACACCGTCCCCGTCCTGAGCCCGACCGTCTACGCATCCGCGGCCGAATCTCTGGCCCGGTTGAACGCACGAGGCGGCACAGGAGCAGGATTTCGGCCGATCGGAAGTTGAATCGATGCCCAGGGGGGCCAGATGGACGTTGATCCAGCAGTACTCGCGGCCGCGGCAGGTCGCACCCGCGCACTCGCCGACGACGCGAACAGCAGGCTGAAAACAACCGAAGCCGACGCCTCGGGATCCGTGCGCGGGTGGTCGGTGACCTCGAAACCACAGTTCGACGCCTTCGTCGAGCAGATGTCGACTGCGCGCACCGCGGTGGTGCAGAACCTCGACGACCTCGAACAAGGTCTGCGATTCTCGGCCGACGGATACGCACACGCGGACGCGACCACGGCATCGGCCGTCTCCTCGCACCGGACGCCGCTCCTGAACCTCGACTGAGTTCGCGGCGCTGTCGTCTATCCTTGGCCACGCCTGTGGGGACAGGCAGAACCGGGGGCGGAATGAATCTGGGGGACATCGATCGGTGGGACATCGGCGCGCTCGATGCGCTGGAAGAAACGCTCACGACGCGGATCGCGGTCCTGGCAGACGTGGAGAACGAGCTCGCGGCCATCGAAAGTCTCCCGGGATGGACCGGCGACGCGTCTGCCGCGGCACGGAACGCCTCCGGGCTGACGAGAGCCGACGTCAACCACGACGCAGTCGGGATCGGTGCCGTGCGGGCACTGACCCAGCAGACGCGGGTAGCCGTCGCACACCTGCAGTCGCAACTGGGCGGCCTGCGTGAGACGGCGACGGCCAACTCGATGCTGATCACCGAAGCCGGAGGTGTTCTCGACGCGGCGTTCGCCGTACCGCCCACGGACCCATCGGCGCGTGCCGTTCGAGAGAAAATTCGCGCCGACCTGCACGACTCCGCGCATGCGCTGATCATGCAGGCCGTCGACATCGACGCCGACGCCGCGCAGGTGCTGGCCAGAGCAGGCGACGGCACCCTCGTGGGCGACGGTGCCGTCGATCTCGCGTCGAGCCTGACCACGGGAGCCGGTCAGGGCGAGCTGAGCGCACCGTTCCCTCCTCGCGACGCCACCGCATCGCAGGTGGACGCCTACTGGGATGCGTTGCCCGAGGAGCAACGAGCACAGATGATCTCGGAACATCCACAGCTCATCGGCAACCTCGACGGTATTCCGGCGTCGGCGAGGAGTGAAGCCAACATCTCCCAGATCGCCGGAGACCGCGAGCGACTCGAACAGGAGGCGACCGCCCTGCGGGCGAAGCTCGACGACAACACCTTCGGCGGATTCTTCTCCGACGACGACGCCGCGCTCGGACATGTCCAGAACAAACTCGCGGACCTCGAGTCCATCGAGCGATCCCTGAAGGACAACCCAGGCGCGCTGTTGACCGTCTACGACATGACGAGCCACGAGCGTGGACTCGCCGCCATCGCCGTCGGAAACCCGGACAGCGCCGATCACGTCACGGTCACCACACCGGGGCTCGGCACGAACATCGGCGACTCGCTGGAATCGATGGTCCGAGAGGCGAAGAACATCAACGGCGAGATGATGGATCAGCTCGAACTCGCCGGACGTTCGGACGAGACCGTCGCCAACGTCGCGTGGATCGGTTACCAGCCACCGGAACTCGGCGGTGTCAGCTGGTGGGACAGCATCAGCGGAGCCGGCGACGTAGCATCGGACGAGATCGCGAAGGACGGGGGAGCATCGCTGGCGTCCTACTTCCACGGGCTCGATGCTGCGTCCACCAACCCCGACCCGAACATCAGCGCATTCGGCCACTCCTACGGTTCCCTCACCACGTCGGAAGCGCTGCAGCACGGCGGATCCGAGGTGGTGGACAACGCAGTGTTCTACGGTTCACCCGGACTCAATGCAGTCGGGACCTCGGAGATGGGCATGGACTACGAGGACGTGTGGGTCATGGATGCCGAAGGCGATTACGTGACGAGCCTCGGCCGACTCGGCCCGTTCTCGCCGTTCGAAGCAGGCCCGTACAACAACAACTACCAAGAGATCTCGACGGCACCCGGAACGACACCCGACGGTATTGCACGCGACGGCGTCGACGATCACTCCGGCTACCCGAGGCTCGGAAGCAACGGTGAACTACGGACGTCGGGATACAACCTCGCCGTCATCGGAATCGGCCGACCGGACCTGGTGATGAAATGAAACGTGCCCTCGCAACAATTCTCGCGATCTTCGCACTGACCTCAGGGGGATGCTCGACGGTGAACGAACCACAGCAGCAACCGGACCTCGAATCCGAACTCGCCGCGAAAGGGTCTTTTCTCGACGAAGCTGCGCGGCTCGACCCCGTCGTCGAGGAGATGGCCGACGCAGTGTCCGCGGTCGTTCCTGGCCTGACGTGGCGACGGGTGCGCGAAGGAATGACGATGCCGTGCGAAGCGGTCCCCGGCGACCCGACGAGCGCGACGGCGTACAAACTGCCCAACGTCGCGTTCGACGGCATCATCCCCGACGAGCTGTGGGTGACCGCGCTCGAGCGTGTGCAGGCGATCGCTGCCGGCGTCGGTGCGACACAGCTGGTCGTCCGCGTCGACGAGCCGGGGCATCACGACGTGAAGCTGCTCGCCGAGGACAAGACAGAGTTCGGGCTCGGCACACGTGAGGCTGCAGCGCTGTTCTCGCAGACCGGATGCTTCCTGAATCCGTCGGACGAACAAACTCCCGGATCGTGACATCCCCGTCGAACAAGTAGCAGGTATGACCAAGCTCATGCATTCAACCGAAGTATTTTTTTGTTCTCGAAACCAATCCAGGAGCATGTTCCTGCACAATCGACCTCATGCCATCACGTACGGCGCCCCCTCGCCCACCCGGTAAGAATCGTCCCCTCCACGTTGCCGCGGTCGTCGGCCTGTGGACTGCAGTGCTGATAGCTCTCGCTGCCGCGGCCATGACAGGCAAGTTGTAGCTTCATCTCGGAAATCGAGGGAACCGTTTCACTCCCTGCTGCGTCGAACAGGAATAGAAGGCGTTTGATGCGGATGGCGGCCTGAGGCACGGTCGCCGAACCGAGGGGGTACGGATGCTTCAGGTCGATCCCGACTCGTTGCGTGCGCTGTCGTCGTCACTGACGAGGACAGCCGACGCTGTGGCATCGCTCGACCCGTCGCCGCCGCTACGGGTAGGGGCCGAGGCCATGCCTCACTCGGCGTTCGGGGCCGTCGCGGGCAACTCCGCCGAAACAGTCCTCGCCGCCTACCGCACGGCCGCCGAACGTATCCGTCAGATCGCCGAGGCCGCCGGATCGAGTGCCACGAGCTACGACCGAACCGAGGCTGCCTTCCGCGAGCAACTGCACAAGTTCCTCGGTGAGCAGGCATGACCGTCACCGTCTCGCAACTGCGAGCCTGGAATCCCGCCGCCCTCACCTGCGTCGGGGCCGACATCGCACAGATCAACCGCATGTTCGACGAGTCCCTCCGCAGCGTCACCCGCGCTGCACGCGACACCCTCGAGCGCTGGGAAGGCGACGCCGCCGAAACCGCCCGGGTTCTCGTCGACCAGGTCGCCGACACCCGCATCGTCGACGCCGTCGACGCGTACACCGCGGTGTTCGACGCCGCCGCTCGGGAGATCGCCGCCGTCCGACAGTCCGTTCTCGCGGTCGTCGACACCGCGCTCGCCGGTGGATTCGACGTCCTCGACGACGGCAGCGTGCGCGTCGCCGACCCCGATCTGCAGCAGCGTGCGCAGGGGATCGAAACCCAACTGCAATCCATGCTCAGCAGTGCAGTGGACACCGATTACACCTACGCCACCAAACTGCAGCGCGCAGTCGACGTGGTCCTCGGCCTCCAGCCCGTCGTCGAGCCGCAGCCGTACATCCCGGAGATCCGATCAATCCTCCCCGACGAACCCCACGACCTGGCCGAGCTGTGGAGCAGGCTCACCCCGTACGAGCGCGACGGCCTGGCAGTGTGGGACCCGACCATCGGCAACCGCGACGGACTGCCCGCTGACGACAAGTCCCGATACAACACCGTCCTCCTGCACACCCTCGTGTCCGACGCGCGAGACCGTGTCGCCGAAGTCGAAGAGCGCCACACCGATTGGCTGCACGACCGCAACCTCCCCAGCGAGAACCACGACGACGCAGCAGCCCTGCGCGACTACGCCCGATGGCTCGACGACCGCGACGCCGCCGAGACAGCCCTCGCCGGATACGACACCGTCCAAGCCGAACTCAGCCGAGCCGGCGCGCCCACCTACCTGTTGAACATCGACGAACACGGCCGGGGCACAATGGCATTGAACAACCCCGACACCGCGCACAACGTCGCCACCTACGTGCCGGGAGCATCCACGGTGCTCGCCTCCATCGGACGAGACCTCTCACGCGCGGAGAACCTGCTGGACTCCGCCAACATGGTCAGCGGCGCACGCAACTCGGTCATCGCGTGGCTGGGATACAATGCCCCTCCCACACTGCTCGACGCCACCTCGGACAGCTTCGCCGACGCCGGCGCCCCGCGGCTGGAACGGTTCCAGGAAGGTCTGCGTGCGGCCCACCAAGGCGACGCCGCGCACCACACCGTCCTCGGTCACGGGTACGGCAGCGTCGTCGTCGAACGGGCTTCGTTGGGCGACGGAGACGTCGTCGTGGCCGCAGCCGACACGTCCCTTCCCGGATCGCTCGACGCCACCAGCCCGGTCGAGGGCACCGCGCGTTTCGACGGAAGCAACTACTTCGACCGCGGAAACCCCGCCCTCGACACCATCGGCCGAATCATCGCAGGCAAGGGTGCTGCATGACACCGATATCCGGCACCGACGCACGAGACAGCGCACTGGACGCACTCGAGAAGTCTCGACGCGCACTGCCGTCGAACGTGCAGTTGAACCGTAGCCACCCCAGCTTCCCGGAATCACAGCTCGCCCCCGGCAAGTTCGAGCCCGCCTACGACGACAACACCACCATCGATGGGCCACATCGCTTCTCGGCCGCGTACTGGGTACTCGGATGCAACGGGCGGGATGCGCTGTCCGTCCTCGCACACGCCTGGGCCGACTGGGGATGGAGCGTCGACGACCGATCTGCCGGCGAGCTCGGGTCCGTCCGTGCAACCTCACCCGACGGCTACCGACTGATCGGCAGACTCACCGACGACGAGCGTCTGAGCCTCGCAGTGTCCTCGCCGTCGTTTCCCTACGAGGGGCTGACGCAGGCGGAAACCTGACACCCCTTTTACCGACTCCGCACGCCTGTTCGCCTCAGAGTAGGCGTGCGGAGTCGGCAGTAGGGGTGCTAAGTCCCGGCAGCACGCTTCACCCTCGACGCTCCGCGATGTGCACGCGTAAGCGCGAGTTGTCCACACCCCCAGACACTGTTCACCTGCGTGATTTCATGGCGGACTTGTGCCCCAGATTCGGGTCGCGGGCCAGGCGTTCGTACTCGGCTGTGCCCACTCCGTAGAGCGCGACGCGTCCCTCACCGTCGTGGTGCGTGCCCCACCCGTAGCGCTTGCCGAGCGGGGAGGCACGCAGGCACGCCTGATCCTTGGCGAAGAACGCCGCCCGTGCTGCGTCCATCTCGCTCGGCGGAACGCTGGTTCTCGCGGCGTGAACGGCGAACAGCACGTCGTCCGAGCTCATCTCGTACGGGGCCTGCGAGAGCAGTTCGTACTGCAGCCTCGCAATCGTGGGATTTCCCCGCCCGGCAGGCGGCTCCTCGCCCTCGGTGGCCGGGCAGTCCGGGGCTGCCTCGATGAAGACATTGCGATAATCGGTGCTCATGGCGACATCGTCACCCACCGGCGACGACTGCGTATTGCACAATTGCGACATGGTTCGACACCCGGTGGATCGACCGATCGACGTGACCGAACGATCCGGCGTGCTCGCTCCGGCCAACCTGCCCTTGTTCGACGCGCAGTGGTTCACGCCTGCGCAGTCCGTGCGCGACGTCGTCGACACGTACTGGAGCGTCGAGTGGAACCTCCCGGACAGAACGGACATCGATCAGCAGGTGCTCGAGTTCCCGGCCGTCACGCTGAGCATCGAATCCGGCTCGGTTCCCGCACCGTTCGTCCTGACCAACGTCCAACGCCGGGCATGGTCGAGAACGATCCGCGGAACAGGCAGGGTCTTCGGAATCCGTTTGCGCCCCGCAGGACTGGGAGTGCTGTCCGACCTCGAACCGTCGAGCGTGGAACAGGAGCAACCCGTCACCGCCGATCTGGACGCCGTCCTCACCCGACATCTGACGACAATCGGAGCCGAAACATCCCCGTCGGATCGCGCCGAACGAGCAGACCGTCTGATCGAGGATCTACTGCAGAAGCACCCGATCTCCGAGTCCCGGCTCCTCGCGAACGCTGTGGTGACCGACCTGGCAGAGAACGTTCGATCGAGAACCGGACCCGCCCTCGCACACCGACTCGGCGTCAGCGAACGCGCAATACAACGTGCGCTGAAGGAGACACTGGGTATGGGCCCCAAGGCAGTGGCCCGACGCATCCGCCTCCAGGAAGTCGTACGCAGACTGTCACTTCCCGACGCCGACGTCAGCGCCATCGCCGCAGCCCTCGACTATACCGACCAGGCACATCTCATCCGCGACTTCAAAGGCGTCGCAGGAACAACACCGGGGCAGTACATCCGGGCAATGCATTCTGCCGGCGGGTCTTCCGGTTGAGCGGTCTACGGCACCGGCAGCGGGCTCAGGGCATGACTGTAGGCGGCACATGTCAAGCTCTGTGCCGCTGTGGGTCTGCTCCGGAGCTGCCCTATTCTCGGGCGGCCCCTGGGTTGTCGGGTTCTGGGTCGTTGGTTTCGGGGTCGTTGGTTTCAGTATCGGTGGAGTCGAGGGGACCGAACAGGGGGAGTTCCGGGATGGGTCGGATGTACTCGTCGGGGTGGTGATAGTGATTGAGTAGCCCACGTCGAAGTGGATCGAGCGTTGTCGGGGAATGCCATAGCGTGCGACCTGGATAGGGGTGGTCGGGGCCGGCCTTGGTCGTGGCCCAGTCGGTGTCCTTCGGGCCGACCAGGGGATGATGCCGATCGCATCCGAAAGTGAGGTCCTCGATATCGGTGTTTCCACCGGCCGCCCACTCTTCGATGTGGTGGACCTGGCTCCACGTTGCAGGACGGGTGCAGCCAGGGAAGCTGCATCCACGATCGGCTGCTATCAACACGATTCGTTGGTCCGGTGACGCCAATCGCTTGGCGCGCCGAAGTTGCAGCGGGCGTTCGTCGTTGTCGAAGATGACCAAGCACTGATAGGCGTGCGACGCCATCCGAATGGCATCCCGCATCCCCACCAGAGACCCGGTTGCGGTCACCGCATGGCCCGAAGCGGCTTCGAGATCCTTGACGCTCATCGTCAACACGGCTGTCACCGGAAGTCCCCTGTGCATCCCTAACTTCCCGGATGCGAGCATCTGCCGGAACACCATCTTCATCGCGTCGTGCTGCCGTCGCCCTTTGCCCCGATGATCTCGACGCGCCCGCGCTGCCGCCTCTTCATTGACCGGTTCGCCCTCGGCGCGCTGGCTGTCGTCCGTGACGTCTGTCGGGACGCTCGACTGATCAGGTCGATCGTCACCACTATCCGCGTCATCAGGTGGGTCGACGACCGGTGGGGGATCTGCGGGATTGGCCTGTCCGGGTTTCGCCCATTTGTCGAATACAGCCTCGATGTATGCACGCAGTTCAGAGTCGACGACCATCTTTCCGCGGGACAAGCCGTCAGCTCCCTGTTCGTCGAACTGGACGTAGCATCGATCCGCGACCCGCGTGGGGTCTTCGTCATCTCCGTCGGGGTCGATCAGGTCGTACAAGCGCGAGGCAGCTGCCTTCAGGTGGTCCGGGCTGAGCTGGCGTGCCAGTTCTGCCAGCTGTGCCTCTGCTTTCTCCCTCGTCTCGATGTCGACCTTCGATCCCAGACGCCAGAAGAACTTTCTGATGATCTGTTGATGCTCCTCGTTGATCAGCCCGTCCTCTGCGCCGCGAAGAGTGTTCGGTGACAACGGTTCCAAACGCTCACCCGTGATGGATGTGCGCTCACCGAACTCCATGGCCAAGCGGATACGTTGCCCTGCGCGCGATCCGGAGGATCGCAACAACACCGACAGTGCTTCAGGGACCGATCCGTAGATGTCGTCCAAGCCGCGCTGGTCGACGAGATCTGCGATCCATGTGTGGCTGTACGCGAACAGTTTGTGCCGAACCACTTCCATGCGCACCAGCAGAGCGCGTCGGTCCGCATTGTCCAGCCCGGCTGTCTGCATGCGACCGACTTCCTCGACGCCTCTTTCGATCATCTCGACGACCTCGCGCAGGGACGAGGGACCGACGACAGGAACACCGTCACCGGATGCTCGCCAATGTGACTGTGTATCAGTGACAATCGTGGACTGGGCCACTGCTTCTGAATCTCCCCCTGAAAGCATGTGAGAAGACTATCCGGTGCCACCGACAAGTTTTCGAACATCAGTGCGAAAGCCGCCACGATCCTTGTGGGCGCGATGCGTTCTGCCGGTAAAGCTTCCGACTAGTCGTCGTGTGATCGGCGCTTCCTGAGCGCGTATACGACGGCACCCGCTGCGAGCACGCCTGCGCCCACTGCCACCGATGACACAGGTAACGAGAACGCCAGCACGAGGCAACCCACGAGGCCGATCACAGGAACGACGCGCGCTGGGCGGCCCTCGGCGCGAGACATGGTCAACGCCGACGCATTGGTCACCGCGTAATAAGCGAGCACTGCGAACGACGAGAAGCCGATCGCGGCACGAATGTCGACGGTGGCTGCCGTGGCGGCGACGACCACGCCGACCATCAACTCTGCTCGATGAGGTACGTCGAACCGCGGGTGCACCGCCGCCAGAACATGCGGAAGGTTCCGGTCACGGGCCATTGCGAAAGTGGTTCGTGAGACGCCGAGTACAAGCGCGAGCAACGATCCCAGCGCTGCCACTGCAGCGGTCGCACTCACCACAGGAACCAACCAGGATCGACCGGTGGCGCGGGCCGCGTCGGAAATCGGTGCGCTTGCGTGCGCGAGCCCCGACGGGCCGAGCACCCACAGCAGCGCAGTGGCGACCGAGGTGTACAGGGCCAAGGTCAGGGCGAGCGCGATCGGTATCGCTCGGGGGATGGTACGAGCCGGATCGTGGACCTCCTCACCCAACGTCGCGATGCGCGCATAGCCGGCGAAGGCGAAGAACAACAGGCCCGCACCCTGCAGCACACCTGCGGTGGTGACATCGGTCGCCGACACTCCCACCGAATGCCCGGGCGAGTACGACAGCGATACCACCACGACCACAACGAGTACCGTGACGACCACGGCGACGATGATTCGCGCCAACCACGCGGACTTCTGTATTCCGACGTAGTTGACAGCGGTCAGCCCGAGCACCGCCGCCGCAGCCACTGCATGCGCGTGTTCGGGCCATGCGTACATACCGACCGTCAATGCCATTGCGGCACAGGACGCACTCTTGCCCACGACGAATCCCCACCCGGCGATGTAACCCCAGAACTCGCCGAGACGCTCACGGCCGTATACGTACGTTCCTCCCGACGAGGGATACAACGCGGCAAGCCGTGCCGACGACGTCGCATTGCAATAGGCGACCACGGCGGCGACGGCCAATGCAACGAGCACACCCGATCCCGCAGCCCGAGCGGCGGGAGCCAGCGCCGCGAAGATTCCAGCGCCGATCATGGCGCCCAATCCGACGGTCACTGCATCGACAAGCCCGAGTCGACGACGGAGTTCACCGCCAGGAACAGTCACAATTCAACCGAAAGACTCTCGGTGCTCGGCCTGACACGGCCGGCCGAGGAACGAGCAGGTGAGGTCCAACCCGATGCCGTTCTGAGCGACATGAAAGGCACTTCCGGAGTGATCACTTGCCTGATCCTGCCTGAGGGCGGAACGAACTGCGAGAAGGAAAAATCAGTGGCGGGGCCTGCGAGGATGAACTGGTGATCGAGAACCCGTCCATTCTGCAGTTCCGCCGCCTCGCGCAGTCGTCGCCGTGGCTGTGGACGAGCGTCGAACTCACCCGTTCGCCAGATCGATTCGATACCGGTGTCCACGCGTGGATCCGTCGGCCAGGGGCAATGCGGGTGGAAGAGAACGGCGGTCGCGTCGTCGTGCACAAAGCGCGCAGACCGTTCGACGGTGCCATGGCGACGAGGAACGACGGGCGCTTACTGCCGGTGCAGGGTCGCTGGCCGTCCACAGTGGTTCCGATATATGACGCCGACGGTCTCGTCGAGAGCGTGCCGCCCGAGACTCACGGCCCGTCGGTGGAGTGGGACGACCCGATGTTCGACGACTACCTCTGGGTCGCGATGCTCAACCCCGTCGAACTGGCCAGATCCGCCCACGACACGACTTCCGGTCCGACGGTCGATCTGGCGAACGTGGCCGTGGTGACTCACCACGGCCGCACGGCCTGGGAAGCGGTCGCCACCCCGACCGCCGCGTACGACCCACGGTGCGACTGCTGCCCGATGCTCGCGGGCGAGTTCGTCGACGACGAATGGATACCCGGACCACCGTCGACCGTGCGACTGGACGTTCGGACAGGGATTTGCGTTTACCTCGAAACCGAAGGATCTGCGCGGGATCTCGACATTCTGAGCGTCGACACCGCAATGCCGGACGCACTGTTCGAGAAGTAGATCAGCGAAAAGTCCAGCCACGCCTGATCAAGAAGCTGCCCACGAACCAGCCGACGAGCGCGCACGCGGCCGAAACGCCGATCACGAACAGCATCGGCGTTTCGGTCGCACTCTCGACAAATGTTGTTCGACTGCCGGATTCGACGAACACGTAGTCGGATCGATACGGACCGGTAGGCAACGCGGACAGTGCCACCACTACGAACAGGCCGACGGCAGCACCGAAGAGGGCGAGCAACCGCTGCAGATCACGCATGGTTCAAGCCTAGGTCCTCGACTCGATCAGGAGCGTGGGTCGAGGGTCACCTTCACCGAGACGGAAGACCCGTCCTTGCGGGTGACGGCGTGGCCGGTGCGGGTGGCGCCGTCGAGGTCGATGGAGATGGGACCGCCGTCGGGGTAGAAGTTCCGCCACCAGTTCTTCTTGTCCGGCATCGCGACGCCGATGATCACGTCGTCGCCGCGACGGCGGTAGCCCACCAGGACGCTGAACTTCTTGCCGGACTTGCGGCCCGTGTAGGTGACCTCGGTGATCGTGCCCGAAACGAGTTTGCCGATGATCGGGGCGTTCAACAGCGGACGTACGAGCGCATTGAACCGAGCGGCGACGCGCTGGAATGTGTTCATAGCCGTGATCCTGCCCGGGAACCGACGGCCGTGCACGCACACGGACCCGCTCGATTCCACCTCCGAGGTGGTCCAGCCTGCCACGAGAAGCCGTCGGGCATCGGTGTCGATCGACGCGAGGCCCGCTGAGACGGACGGACACGATCGGGTCAAGAATTTCATCTGATTCGACCCAGTAACGAACAGCGGGCCCAAGAAGACATAAAGTGTCGAGGGACACGAAGGCCGCATGCGTGCGGGGGACGAACTAACACGGCTCAGGACCGGCCGGGAACTGGAATCGACTTCGAGATGAAGCTTTCTTCACTACGCGCCGCTGCACTCATCGCGGCAGGCACACTGGCAATGACCGCTCTCGGCGGCGTCGCGACGGCCGAGCCCGCGAAGGCGCCTGCAGTCTCGTCGATCGACAAGGACGGGCGGAACTGGAACCTTCAGGTCTACTCCGCCGCGATGAACAAGGACATCACCGTCGAGGTTCAGCGCCCTCTGGACGAGTCCACGCCTGCTCCCAACGCGTACCTGCTCAGCGGCCTCGACGCAGGCGAAGGATCGGCAAGCTGGCAGCAGCAGACCGACGCGCTCGAATTCTTCTCCGACAAGCACGTCAACCTCGTCCTCCCCATCGGTGGCAAGGGCAGCTACTACGCCGACTGGAAGCAGGAAGACCCGGTCCTCGGCGTCAACAAGTGGCAGACGTTCCTCACCGAGGAACTGCCTCCGCTGCTCGACGAAACTCTGGGCTCCACCGGCAAGAACTCGATCGCCGGTGTCTCCACCTCCGGTACCTCGGTTCTGCAGCTCGCCGAAGCCAAGCCCGGCCTGTACGGCGCGGTCGCGGCATACAGCGGATGCGCACAGATCGCCGATCCCATCGGCCGCCAGTTCGTGAAGTTCTCGGTCGAGACATGGAAGGGTGGCAACACCATCAACATGTACGGCCCGGACAACGACCCCGCATGGGTCGAGAACGACCCGGTCGTCAACGCCGAGAAGCTCCGCGGCACCGAGCTGTACATCTCCAGCGGTAACGGCAACCCGCAGCCCGAGGACATTCGGTACTACACCGAGGGCAACGGACCCCAGGGCGTCATCAACCTCGGTCTCGGCATCGTCATCGAAGGCGCCACCAACTTCTGCTCGCACAACCTGAAGAACAAGCTGGACTCCGTCGGCATCCCGGCGACGTACCAGTTCCCGCCGGTCGGCACGCACTACTGGCCGTACTGGGAGCAGGCACTGAAGGACTCGTGGCCGGTGCTCGCCAAGGGCATGGGAATCTGATTCCCATCCACCTCTCTACTGCCCCCGACCCGTCATGGGTCGGGGGCAATTTTGTGCTCGAATGCGGCAAGGTGAAGGTGTGAAGAAGTTCGTCACCGCAGCGGTACTGCTGATGCTGGGCGCCGCAGGGCTGTTCAACGGCATCGCCCTGGTCTCCGATCCCGACGGCGGTACCCTGGGCCTGAGCGTCGACATGCTCCCCGAATGGCACACCTGGGACTACCGCTACGCGGGCGCCTTCGTGCTCGTAGCCCTCGGAATCGCGCCCCTGGTATGTGCGGCGGGCGTGATCGTCGACACCCCCGGTGCACGTGTCTTCGCCGGCATAGTCGGCGTCATCGCTGTCGGGTGGACGCTGTGGCAGTACCTCGTGCTCGACATCTGGGCGCCCCGGGCGTACACGGGACTGACGCTCATCGGTGTATTGCTTGTCGTCGGAGGCATCGAGGCGCTGTTCACGGGGAGGCGTCGGGTCGAACGATAAGACCTCACACAAGGGTGAGGGGTTGTGGAAACCGGAGTGCTGATGTAGCTTGGCGATAGTTCTCCGCCGACCTGATCTGGTCCGCGTCGAGGACCATCCCGCGGAAAATTCTGAGCTTCCGCCTACCTTGCGCATCGGCGCAATCCTCGAAAGTAGATTCTCATGACCACAGCACACGCCACACCTGTATCGAATACCGCGTCCGAGTCGGAATTACATCCTGTCTCCGGCATCGTCGACATACACGGAAACGCCGCATTCCTGCGAACCACCGGCTACCTGCCGGGGCCGATCGACGTGCAGATATCGTCGAACATCCTGCGGCAGAACGGATTACGAAAGGGTGACCTCGTCACCGGCGCCGCACGTCGACCGGACAAGTCACGACAGAAGCTCGACTCACTCGTCCGAGTCGACGACATCAACGGCCGAGACGCCAGGGAGAAGCGCCCGAAGTTCGACGCATTGACCCCGCTGTACCCCAATCAGCGTCTACGGCTCGAAACCACTCCCGACCGCCTGTCCACCCGCATCGTCGACCTCGTGATGCCCATCGGCAAAGGTCAACGCGCGCTTGTCCAATCGCCGCCCAAGGCCGGTAAGACCACGATGGTCAAGGACATCGCCGCCGCCATCGCAACCAACCATCCCGAATGCCATCTCATGGTGGTCCTCGTCGACGAACGCCCGGAAGAAGTGACCGACATGATGCGATCGGTGAAGGGTGAAGTGATCGCATCGACGTTCGACAGGCCGCCGACGGACCACACGGCCGTGGCGGAGCTGGCGATCGAGCGCGCCAAGCGTCTCGTCGAGAACGGCGAAGACGTTGTGGTGCTTCTGGATTCCATCACCCGGCTCGGTCGGGCGTACAACAACTCGTCACCCGCGTCGGGCCGGATTCTCTCCGGAGGAATCGACTCGACAGCGCTCTATCCGCCGAAACGTTTCCTGGGTGCCGCTCGCAACATCGAGAACGGTGGATCGCTCACCATCATCGCAACAGCCCTCGTCGAAACCGGCTCTCAAGGTGACACAGTCATTTTCGAGGAGTTCAAAGGCACCGGAAATGCCGACCTCAAGCTCGATCGCAAGATCGCCGAACGGCGAATCTTCCCAGCCATCGACGTCAACCCGTCGGGAACGAGGAAAGATGAACTGCTGATGTCGGCCGAGGAGTACTCGGCCGTGCAGAAAGTCCGACACCTGCTCAGCGGCCTCGACTCGCAGCAAGCAATCGAACTACTCGTGACGCAACTCGCGAAAACCCGGTCCAATCACGAATTCCTCACGCGCGCAGTCACTGCTCGCTAGTTCGGGACCGGTCGCTGCGTAGAACGGCAAAGACGAGAGTGTCCGTCCACTCGCCTTTACTCCACCAGTCCTCGCGGAAATGCGCTTCGCGACGCATGCCCACGCGCTCGGCCAATCTCGCCGACGCGGTGTTGCGGCCGTCCATCTGGGCGGTCGCCCGGTGCACACGATCCAACGCGAACACCTCATTCAACAGGGCCTCAACCGCTTCGCTGGCGTACCCGCGTCCGGAGTAGCTGGGCGAGAATACCCACCCGAGTTCTACGGTGTGATCGGTGTCGTTGACGAACCACGCCGCTACGTTACCGATGACGTGTTCGCCCAGTTCCACGACAAGATTCAAAGCGCCATCGGCCAGGGCCTTTCGGTCCTGCCGCTCTCGAACGGCCTTGGCTGCGTCATCCGCCGTCCATGGTCCGTGTAGCAAGTACCGACACACGTCGTCGTCGGAGTAGAACTCGAGCAGCTGAGCCTCATCGCCGGAACGGTATGGGCGCAGCCTCAATCTCTCGGTACGAACGATCACTTCTGAGTCGGAGCGTTCTTCGCTTCGAGGAACATCTGCAGAAACGATGTTCCCGGCGTCGTAGTCGGCTGTTCGTCGCGCTCCTCAGGCCCAGCGTCGTCGCCCGTCATCGCGGCGACCCCTGCGGATCCAGGGTGTCGACGATCAGGTGACCGGCACCGAGGACGTCGAGGATCATGCGTACGGGCCTGGTCGGCGCGAAGATGCGAACCTCGGCGGTGGAGGCCATGACCGCGTCGACGATGACGCTGGCAGCACCGGAGTAGATGAACGTGACAGCCGACAGATCGACGCGTACATCCGAGTGCTCGGAGGTGAGCGTCTCGATGCTGTCCATCAAGGGCAAGCGCGCGGTCATGTCCAACTCGCCGGTGGCCCGAAGCACCGCGAAGTCGGAGGAGTAGGACTCGGTGTCGATCGTGAACCGAGGAGCGTGCTCCTGTGGGTCGGAAGCAAGGTCGACGGACAGTGGATGTGCTGCAGTGATCATGTTCTCTGCCTTCGCGTCGTGAGTTCGTCGAGGACAACTCTCGCAGTCGAAGGTCTCGCCACCATAAATCGTTGCATCACGGTGCGATAACCGAGTTATCACAGAAAGGTAACGAGCCACCGATCGGTCAGATGGGCCGGTACCTCAAAGCCCGAAACCACAGTGCATACAGCGGCCGACGACCCGCTCCCAGAACCGTGCGCGGCTTCGACCGAGCCGTGGCCGACCTACCGATCACCGACGGGCTCGCCGCCCACGACCAACCGCGTCCGGTCGGCGCCAACTGTACGGCCAGCTTTGCGACCACGGTATCGGCGGTCGAGTACTCCGGCAACGGGCCGGTGAACGCGCCGAACGCCGCCGACATCGACGTGCACAGCTCCATCGAAGTATTCGAGGGTGGAGGCAGGATGAAATGCAGGTGTGCTCGCGCATGCGTCCGGCACAGTGCCTCGAATACCTCCCCGGCCCACCCGTCGGACTCCCCGCCGGCGGACAACAGGACGGCCGTGATCGACTGCGCGCTCTCCACGTCAGGGAGCGTCGACATGCCGTGGTCCGGGTTCATGGCGTCAATAGTGGACTATCGAGACGATTCGGGTGAGCTATTCGCTCGACGCGATTCTCACGCTCAGACCGGCGGCGTCGGCCACCTGATCCGCCATGATCCTGGCCGAGTCGGCCGTCGGATGGATTCCGTCGAACGTCGCGCCCGGTCGTTTCAACGTCGACGCGAAATCGACCAGTGGGATCCCGCGTTGAGCCGCAAGGGTTCTGATCGCAGTGTCGAGACGATCGTCCGTCGCCGATCGCGACCGCGGCACCGTCGTCAGAACAACGGTCTCGATGTCCCGCGCCCTGTCCAGGATGAAACGGAGATTGTCCATTGTCTGCTCGAGCGGCACTCCGCGGGCCTGATCGTTCGTGCCACCGCCCACGACCAGCACCTGGGGATTCGCGTCCAGTACTTCGTCGATACGGGCTCGGATCTGGGCGGTCGTCTGCCCTCGTCGACCTGCATTGATTCCATCGGCGCCCCGAGCGTCCGCCCCGCACACAAGATGGGAATACCACGAGGTGTCACCGTGAATTCCCCACCCGACGGCCGAATTTCCCTCCGCGATGGAATCTCCCAGTGCGGCGATGCGAGTGCCACCACCGGAGGTACTCCAGCCGAAGCATTCGGCATTCCATACATACAGCGCAGGCTTCCGGAGGGGGCCGAGGAGTAGCCCCGCGACGATCACCAGCAGAACTCCCCCGGCGAGGAGGAGGCGATATCGTCGCGTCTTCAGCACGCCCGAATTGTGCCGTACGAGCTCAGCGAGGTGACGTCGGAGTCCCGCCCGAGCTGCCCGTCGACGGCAACTGATCCGGAACGATCTGCAGTCCCGGAGGCGGACAGTACGTGTGATCGCACAGGTCGAAGCCCCGGTCGCTCAAGTTGGGGACCGCTTCGGGGTTGACGAAGATCAGACCGTCGGGCGAGGTGCAGGACACCGGCCCGCACGTCGTGCCCAGCGGAAATCCCCGCGAATCGATCGGGTTCGGAGGCGGCATCACAGGCTCGGGCGGATCGAACGAGGCGGCCGGCGGCGGATCGTAGGTGACATCCTGCGGTCGCGTCGGCGGGTCGTACGGCGGTGGCTCGTACGACGGTGGCTCGTCGGGCGGGGGCTCGTATGGCGGCGGCTCGGACGCCGAGGCAATGACACTCGGTGGGACCAGCAGGGGCGTCGTCGCCTCGGCAGCAGGTGCAGGCGCCTGAACCGAACTGGTGGATGTGCTGTCGGAGGCCGTGGTCGCGGTGGGTGCCGCGGAGCTCACCGGCGTCGGAGCCTCGGCGTCGGCAGTACACCCGGCAACCAGCATCGCCGCGGCCCCCACCGAGACAGCCGCGCTCACCAGGACAGCAGCGTGCCGGGGTGCTCGGCTGCGATTCGGCATGTCCCTCCTGGCTCGGAATGTGTCTGGTTCATCGGAAGTAGGCGAGATTTCATTACCGAACTTCCCGGTCCGATAACGGTACCCGAGGCATTGCCCCAGCGTGGGGCCCCTGTCGACCGCGCGTGTCCGCAAACCGTCGCGCTGCCCGCGATCCGCGCCCGATCCCGTCGGGTCGCACGATTCACTCGACGAACCCGACCGCTCGGCAGTCCGGACACTGCGAGAGTGGGTAATTCCGCTCGAGCTGATTTTAAGTGCGACCGGCGTTCCGCGAAGCGTCCCCGAGGTCGGAATCCCTGCAGGTGAACGGGCCACGATCCCGTTTTCGCGACGCACCGACCCCACACCCGCCGGAGAGGTAAAACCCCGCGAAGGCGGGGAAATGCCGGTAACGTCCCCGAACTGAAACCGGCAGCACTGTGTTCGGTGAAATACGCGGCTGCAAAAGGGGAGATACGCGTGGATTTGTGGCACTATCTTCAGGGACGGGGGCAGTTCCTCTCGTTTCTGACGTATCAGCATGCGTCACTGGCGTTTCAAACAGTTCTCGTCGGCAGCGCCGTCGCCATCGTCATCGCGGTCGCGGTACACCGACTGCCGCTGTTCTCGGCACTGACTTTGACGAGCAGTCGAGTGGCGCTGACCATTCCGTCGCTCGCGTTGCTGGCCCTGCTCATCGTCCCGTTCGGGCTCGGCGTTGTCCCGTCGTTCATCATGCTCGCGTTCTTCGCCGCAATGCCCGTGATTGGAAACGCCATCGTCGGACTGCGATCGGTGCCCGACGCGACCATCGAATCCGCCCGCGGAATCGGACTGTCCCGCTGGCGAATTCTCCTGTCGGTATCGCTGCCGATCGCGTGGCCCGTGATTCTCACCGGCATCCGCGTGTCCACCCAGATGGTCGTCGGTGTCGCCGCGATCGTCGCCTACGTCCTCGGACCAGGCCTCGGATCACTCATCTTCAACGGCCTGTCCCGGCTCGGCGGAACCAACTCCGTCGAAATGGCAGTCACCGGAACCGTTCTCATCGTCGTCATCGCATTGGTGTTCGACGCCCTGCTCGTCCTTCTCGGGCGCCTCACCATCTCGAAGGGATTGTCATGACCGACACCGACCGCACCGTCTCGGGTGCATCGATTCGGCTCGACGGCGTCGTCAAGCAGTATCGAGGCCAGACCAAGCCTGCTGTCCAGAAGATCGACCTCGAGATCGAAGCCGGACACATCGTCGCCTTCGTCGGGCCCTCCGGCTGCGGTAAGACGACAACCCTCAAGATGATCAACCGGCTGATCGAGCCCACCGAGGGCAGGCTCTTCATCGGCGACCGCGACGTCACCGGCGAGGACCCCGACAAGCTTCGTCAGTCCATCGGATACGTCATCCAGGCCGGCGGGCTCTTCCCACACTGGTCGGTGCAGAAGAACATCGGCGCCATCCCCCGAGTACTGGGCTGGGACAAGAAACGCATCGCCGAGCGCACCGAATACCTGCTCGATCTCGTCGGCCTCGACGCGGACACCTTCCGAGACCGACTCCCCAAGGACATGTCCGGCGGACAGCAACAGCGCGTCGGCGTCGCACGTGCACTCGCAGCGGACCCGCCGGTCCTGCTGATGGACGAGCCCTTCAGCGCCGTCGACCCCATCACCCGAGTCCGCCTGCAGGACAGCCTCATCGCGATCCAACACGAAGTCGCCAAGACCATCGTGATCGTCACCCACGACTTCGAGGAAGCCACCAAACTCGGAGACAAGGTGCTCATCCTCTCCGAAGGCGGAAAGATCGAGCAGTACGCCACCCCCGAAGAAATTCTCGCCAAGCCCGCCAACGCATTCGTCGAAGAGTTCATCGGCTCGGGTGCAACGCTTGCCCACCTGACGCTGTCGAGGGTCAAGGACGTCGAACACGAGCCCGTCGTCACCGCACGCGTCGGCGACTCGTCGCAGGAAGTCATCGGCCGCGCACGCGCCGCAGGCGTGACCTGGATCGTCGTCGTCGACGAGCACGGCAAACCCCGGTCCTGGCCATCGCTCGACGAAGTCGCCACCAATGACACGGTGTCCGACTACATCGACCCACGCCTACCCGTCGTCGCACCGTCGTCGACGCTCAACGACGCACTCGACGTCATGCTCGCCGCCAGCCAGGGCGGAGTCGTCGTCACCGACGGCCGTGGCGTCGTCACCGGGTCGCTGACCATCAAGACCGTCATGTCGGTCGTCCGTGGCCAGCTCGACGAAGCCCGCGAGGGCGACGGCCACGTCTCCTACACCCAGCACGCGGAGGGGTCGGCCACATGAATCGACTGCGCCGCACACCGATAGACGTGTGGTTCGAGCCGCTGCTCATCATCGTTCTGGGCGTCGGATACTTCCTGTGGTACCGATCGACGACGCTCACTCCGACCGAGGAAGCATCGCTCGGCTGGTCGACCCTGAAAACCACGATCCTCGACCACATCCAATTGACCTTGACGGCAACCGTGTTCGTCGTCGTCATCGCGATCCCGCTCGGCATCCTGCTGACCCGCGAGAAGGTCAAGCCGTTCAAACCGTTCGCGATCAACTTCGCCAACATCGGCCAGGCCGCACCCGCCGTCGGACTGATCGTGTTGCTGACGATGTGGCTCGGCACCGGCTTCAGAACCGCCGTCGTCGGCCTCGTCGTCTACGCCATCCTGCCGATCCTCCAGAACACCATCGTCGGCATCGACCAGGTGGACAAGCGAACCATCGAGGCCGCCCGAGGCATCGGGTACTCCGGTATCCGTACACTCGTCCAGGTCGAACTGCCGTTGGCCGTTCCCGTCATTCTCAACGGCGTGCGGACCGCCCTGGTCATCCTGGTCGGCACCGCGACGCTGAGCACGTTCATCGGCGCCACCAGCCTCGGAACCCTCATCACGACCGGCGTGACCCTGTTCCTCCCGAAACTGCTCATCTCCGGAGCCATCCTGGTCGCGCTGCTGGCGCTGACGATCGACTGGCTGGGACGCCTCGTCGAACTGTTCGCAACCCCACGAGGAGTGGCATGATTCGGCATTCTCTACGGGTCGGAGCTCTCGCGCTCATCGCGAGCGTCGCCGCGGGCTGCGGACTCGTCAGCTCGTCCGGAACCTTTCAGTCCACCGACCTGGTCGACGGTGAAAAGCCCTTGGACGGAGCATCTCTCGTCGTCACCTCGAAGAGCTTCACCGAAGGTGTACTGCTCGGAAAGATCACCGCGACGTACCTCGCGGCAGCCGGTGCCAACGTCAGCGATCTGACAGGTGCACCGGGTTCGGCATCGTCGCGCCAGGCCCAACTCAACGGAGACGCGGACATCCTCTGGGAGTACACGGGTACGGGGTGGGTCAACTACCACGGTGAAACCGAGACGATCGCCGATCCCGACGAGCTGTGGCAACGCGTGCACGACCTCGAGCTCAGCTCCAACAACCTGGAATGGCTGCCGCCGGCCAACTTCAACGACACCTACGCGTTCGCTGCATCCGCAGGCACCGCGGAGAGGCTCGGCGTGAAAACCCTGTCCGACGTCGCCGCGCTGCCCACGAACGAACGCACCTTCTGCGTCGACGACGAATTCTTCTCCCGCGCCGATGGATTCGGTCCGATGCTCGACACCTACGACATTCCCCTCGACGGACCGAACGGCGTACCCGGTGGGAACGTCACCAGAATGGACGCAGGCGTCGTGTACACCTCCACTGCGCAGAGCTCGCCCTGCAACTTCGGCATGGTCTACACCACCGACGGCCGCATCAAGAACCTCGACCTCGCCGTGCTCGAAGACGACCGAAAGTTCTTCCTGCCGTACAGCGGTACCGCCGTCGTCCGCGCACCCGTCCTCGAAGCACACCCGGAAATAGCCGACCTCGTCGCCGTGATCTCCGAGCGCCTCACCGACGACCTGATGCAGGAACTCAACGGCAAGGTCGACATCGAAGGCGAAGACCCCGCCGACGTCGCCTACGAATGGCTGCGGAGCGAGGGCCTCGTCACGTGAGCCGGAGCTGGGCCAAGCGTTCGGCGACTGACGGAACTTCGGAGAAGCGGGCCGCTGCTCGGCGTGCCGAGGAACGGTAGGAGGGATCGGTCAGGACATCGTGGATCGCCCGACGCAACCGCGGAGCATCCTCGACGGTCAGACCGGCGGCGGGCGAGTTGGGCGCGACGGTGATTCCCGCGCCCAGGCTCTCGACTATCGCTGCGTTGGTCGGCTGATCCGCGATCATCGGAACGGTCACCAACGGAATACCCGCGGCCAGCGCTGCCAGCGTCGTACCCGAACCGCCGTGACACACGACGGCACTCGCACGACACAGTATGTCCTGGAGCTCGATCCAGTCGACGACCTCCATGCGATCGGTGCTGCGCAGGGTCGATCCACCGCGGCCGGTACTGGCCAAGACGCGCACATCGAGGTCGGCCAGCGCGGTCACCGCAGCATCCCACGTGCCGCGAATGTGCTCGAGCTGCGTGTTGACCGTGCCCATCGTCAGCCACACCAACGGCGGGTTCTGCTCCGTGCGCACATCCAGGTCTATCGTGAACCCGTACCGGCGCGTATCCGAATACCCCGTCGGATCGTCACCCGGGAAACGCGTCAGATACGGCGCGGCCTCCAGCGTCGTGGTCACACCCGGTGCGTAGTCCTCGATGACCCGGCTCGCCATCCGCAAACCGGAAATATCGGCAAGTCCAGGCGAAATGCCCACCGTGGCTACAGGTACCGCGCTCCGCACCGCGGCGATTGCACTCGCGTAATCGCAGGGTTCCCTCACAATCAAGTCGGGGTCGAAATCGGCCACCGCAGCGACGGTCTTCTCCAATGCCGCCGCCGTGTTGATGCGGCCGAACAGCTCGACCTCGGCGGCACGTACCCGCACCTCCCGGTCGCTCGACGCCAACGCCCGCCGCACCCTTGCCACCTCGTCGGCGGGCGGTGCATCGACGACGCGTACATCGGCACCCGTCGACCGCGCAGTGGCCACCTGCCCCGGTGGCACGACGAGAGTGACGTCGTCACCTGCCTCGGCCGCAGCATCGACGAAGGGAAGCAGCGGACCGAGATGGCCTTCACCACCACTGGCAGCAACAAGAATTCGCATCCGTCGGACGCTACCGGCTCGGCTCGCACATCGGTTGTAGGTGCCGTGGCCTGTCGGTATTGTCCAGATCACTCGATACCAGGAGGCCAGATGACGCTCGACAGTGTGGTTGCGATTCTCCCAGTGGAGGACTTCGCCGAAGCGCGTGCCTGGTACACCACCCTTTTCGGCCGCGAGCCGGATATCGAACCCATCGAAGACACCGCCGAATGGCAGATTGCCGAGAACGCCTGGGTGCAGGTCTGCGTCGACATCGCCTCGGCGGGCAGAACCTCCGTCGTCATCGGTGTGGGCGACATCGACGCCCACGCGACGGCACTGACGGCCGCGGGTATCACCGTCGGCGAAATTCAGGAATACCCCGGAGTCGTCAATACCGTCGCAGCCCCGGACCCAGCAGGCAACACTGTCACCTTCGTACAGGAACTGACGCAGGGCTAGGCGGTAGGTACTCGTAATGGCCTATCGTTACCTCTCGTAACGAACCTGTCGGTACGAACGACAATGCCGTCGTACTGGAACCGAGTAGGCAGCGAGCATCATGAGCGAAAGATCGGCGAGAGTGCGGTGGACCGACGGCCTCGTCGTTGTCGGTATCGTCGCGGTCGGGATCCTCGTGGCCGGAGCCCTGCAGGGTCCTGTCGAGCCCGAATCGACCATGGCAGCAACGACTCCCACCGTCGAACCCGAGGCGCTCGCCCCTGAAGAATACGTGCGAGTGAGCGAGCCGGTGGATACCTCCGCGCCCATCCCCGGATGCGACACCGTCGTGGAAGCGGAGGAGGAAAGATTCAGCATGAGCTTCGTCGGGGAGCGGTCCTACGACAACCCCAGGTTCCCATGGTTCAACGGACCCAAAGCAACTGCCATGTCCGACGCCGTCGCCTCGGTGCTTCCCGACGATGTCGAACTCGCCTTCGCCGCGCCGCAACAATCGCTGCAGTTCGGCCCGATATTCGACTTCGGCGACGACGACGAACCCCCCTACAGTGGATCGACCGACGCCTGGGGCGCCGTCAGCCGCGACGACGCGTCGGGCTCGGTCCAGGTCAGTGTGCAACAAGCGCCACAAACGGTGCCGGACTGCGTCGCGGGTTCGCTCGACGAACGTAAGACCTTGCCCGACGGCACGGTCGTCGATCTGCTCGACACATGGGCAGAGATCAACGGCGTCCGCACCATCAGCCGCAGCGTACGGGCGTACACAAGCGACGGAACCTGGATTCACGTGAGCGCCGACGACAGAGCCAACACACCGGAGCCGTCGAACAGCGGAGAAATCCCGTTGACGCTCCCCGAATTGGAGCTGATCGCAACAGAACCCGCACTACGAGTGAGCACGCCGGTTCCGCCCGGCACACCCCCGCCGAGCGGCGGATGCAGCGGCTACACCGAGAACGGGGGACCCGATCTCACACGTGAAGACCAGCAACGACTGAACTCCGCACTCGCATCGGTCGACCTGGGAGCGGTGGGTCTCGATCGAAAGCTCGACACACTCCAACCGTCGGACATGGGTTCGGACACGCTGTGCATGGCGTCCAACGTCGTCGGCGCCGACGAAACACTGCAGCTCAGCATCGCCGGGGGCCAGAACGTACCCGTCGAGGACGAGGTCCGGCCGGATCCGTACTCGGGTACGCAGAACACGTTCCGCTCCCTCGCCGACGGGACCGTCGTGCAGACGTCGGCCGGTTACTACGGTGTCACGGGCGAAGGCGGCGACGGTGACTACCAGCAGCGGTCCTCCAATACTGTCACCGTGACGCGGCCGGGCGGAACCCGCGTGCAGATCTCGGCCAGTTCAGCCGGGTCTCCATTGCTTTCGCTCGAACTCCTGGAATCGATTGCCCTGACGCCTGGTCTGGAGGTCTCCTGATGGCCGATCCAAGTAGGTGACACTCTTGTCCCCGCAGCCGGGGTGAACAGGGACGGTCATACGTAGAGCACCCCGTCGACGGCGAGGGAGGGATCCGGGTAGGCCAGGGTGTCTGCCTGTTCCATCAATTCGACGGGGGCATAACGGGTCACGTCGTCGAGTCGCTTGCCTTCCTCGTCGTAGAGATTCAGAGTGGACACGAGGGTGATGCCCTCGTAGTTGTCATGAGTGAAGCTGACCTGCAGCTTGCCGTCGGGCCAGTCGCCGACGAAGCGGACATCGACATCGTGCATGCGCGAGGAGAACTGCCTGCGGTGAAGCCGACGAATGCAGTATGCGACGTAGGACGCGTGATCCGGTGGCCACGGTGCGACCGGACGGCAGTGCTCGGAAATGTCGAGTTCTTCAGTGCTGGTTATCGTTCGGGGTTCGGAAAGCGTAGAGATGTGTAGGAGGCTCCGCTGGGAGGTGATCAGATACAGGTCCTCCCCAGTGGCCGCGCCTTCGACCCCCCGCGTGCCGGCGAAAGTCCGGCGATGCACCACTCGGTCGCCGCGAACAGCTTGAACCATCATCGTTTTCCACGACGTGTCCTGACCCCAATGCCATCTGATTCCGTTACCGACGGCACGCTTGCGTCGGTGTGATTCGTTGTACGTGATGTCGGCGTACTCACTGGTGTGCCAGTCTCCGTCGAGGGGGCGACGTGGGTAGTCGGCCGGATCGATGCTCGTGGCAACAGTATCGAGAGGAACATCGACCCAGGATTGCGTCCAGGTGACTGCGTATCCGTCGGGCTCGGAGTGGGTGCGTGACCACGGTTCGTGCTCGACGCCCAGGTGAAGTGACTTCTCGTCGAAGTCGGCCGTGATCAGATGGCCGCGGAGGGTGACAGCCGCCGTGCCGCCGTCCGGTTTCGCCAGCAGCAGCTGTGGGCCTGCGTAAGAACGCCGCAGCGGCGGAGTATCCGGACTCCGCGCGACATCCCGCCGGGCCCGCCCCGGTCGAAAACACCATGCTCCGATGCTGCCCGAAGTGAGAAGTGCTGCTCCTCCGATGTATTCGGCATGACGGAGACCATCGGGAGTGACGCGGGCCAAAGCGTCGGCGCCTCGGTAGTGGAGCCAAAGACCGCCTTCGTCACTCGAAATGTCGAGGGTTCTGGAGGTCGCGGGAAGTTCCGGCCACGAGACAAGGCGATCGAGAGAGCCGGTCGCGGGATCCAGGAGGGCTGCCACGGGCTGGGTTTCATCGATGACCCATACGTACCCGGCAGCGACATGAATGTGGCGGGGCCGCAACAACCTACGGCGAGGCTGCCCGTCCGAAAAATGCGGGGCGCTCATGCGCCTTTCTGCAGTGTCATGAAAACTAGGGTACTCGTCTGCGAGTGGAAATGTAGGCCCTGGCCTACATTTCCACTCACATAGGGGTTAGCCGCCGGGCTGAGCGGGGACTTCCTCGAGCTGCGGCTGCGGCTGCTGTGGTTGTTGTTGCTGCTGCTGCTCTTGCATCTGCTTCGCGAACTCGCAGTTGGACTGCGCGTAGGTATCGATGCGAGCACTGGCGTCACGCGCGGCGGTGAAGCTGTCCACGTCGATGGTCGCTTCCGTCTTCTGCTGGTATTCCTCGAACGTCGACGCCTCGGTCACCAGATTCGTCACCTGAGCGCTCGCGTCCCTGACCGTCGTCAGATCAGCCGCGATGTCCGGATCGGCGGCGGCGATGGCCGGGTCGTAGTGCTCGGACAGTCCATCCCCGTACTCCTGGAGCACTGCCTGCATACCCGGCCAGTCAGCCGGATCGATCTGCGCCGAAGTCTGCGAATTCATCTCGAACGTGGAGATGTCCTCGAGCTGAGCGCAGAGGTCGCCGCCCGACGCCTCGGCGTTGTCGTCGGTCCCCTCGTCGGAACTGCAACCGGCGAGGCCCAGGCTCAGGGCGGCTGCGAGGACTACGATCGAGCGGCACGACGGCTTCATGCGGTTACTTCTCCAAACTTCTCGACGGTTTCTGCGTCCCCCACAGTCACAGTTCCGCGCTGCGATGTCGAATCTCGCATTACGGGCCGTTGTGACGAACGACAATCGGCGCGGTCACAGCGCGCGCCTGCCTGCGGCAGAGGCGAAGCCCAGCCATGTGTGCCTGTTGCCCGCCCAGCACCACCCGACCTTGGGCGCATTGCGGTTGTCCACCCCGTCGCGGCCGGTGCCGTTGCTGATCCACACCGCGGGTGTACGGGTGTCGAGAGCGCCGTTGGGCTTGCGTAGACGCGAACCGATCGTCATGAAGCAGTGGCCTCGTTCCAGGACCTCGGGTACCTGCAGTAGCCAGTGAATACCCTCGAGGAGTGTGAGGGGGCTGCGGCCGGCCGCCGTGATCGACGGCAGAGCCTCGTCCGGGCTCCAGTTCTCCATCTCGTCACCACGCTCGGGGGCGTCGACGAGATACGCCGGTCCCGGCGGCATCGACAACGACTCGATCGGTTCGAAACGGTCGACGTCGTCCATGTCGGACACCACGAACCCGGACTTACTTTTCCGCTGCACCAGCGGAGCGAGCTGCGACGGCTGAGCACCGCTCAGGATCAGGAGGGCGTCGCCGTCGGTGTTGTTGGAGACGACGGAGGCGACGTCATTCTCGGTCATGCCCGCGACGGTGTGAACACCCAGTTCGATCAGCCTGTTTGCTTGCTCGTTCAGTGACGGAAGTACGAATGTCATGGCGCGCCCTTTCCTCGCCGTACAGTGTACGTCAGTGCTGGATTGAGTCGATCTTGCTTCGAACATATGATCGAACGATGCGAGTGAACGGTTCCAGCGGCGGAGTGGATCCGCACCGACGGCCGTTCAAGGTTCTGACGCCTGCAGTCAAGGTCCTCATCGACCTGTCCGTCCTGTACCCGCAACCCCCGCACCACAGTGGAACCTTCACCGCCGACGGTTTCGACGTCCGACGAGTCGTGCCGGGGGACCTGACCGAATGGTCGATGACCGTCGACGGTGACTGGATCGGCCGCGTCACCTACCAGCTCATGTCCAAGGATCGGTGCGAGACAGTGACGCACTGGGTGCCCAGTCGAGTGCTCAAACCGTTGACGAGGGGAACTAACCGAGGACAGTGACGATCAGCGCCGGGGGATCGGATTCGGTGGTGACGGTAAAATCCGGACGTTCGGACCCTGTCCCGACGAACGCCTGAACGACCCCGGCTGTCGCGCTCGACGTCAGCAACGACCGAATGCCGCCGTCGGCCGCTACCTCGACGTCGTTCCCCGGATCGGCCGACGGCGACGAGATCAGGTCGACCTGCAGAATCGACGTCCCCGGCACATCGAGGTCGCCTCCCGCGTAGGTGGCGGCAGAGTCGACGTAACGTCCCACGTAATTGATCACGCCCTCGCCGGCGAACGTGAACACCGCCCGTGCGTCGACGACCTGCACGTCCGCGATCCCGAAATCTCCGTACTCGTCACCGGAAGCGGTGGGAGTCGAGTCCGACGGCAGCCCGTGGAACGGCGGTGGAGTTTCCAGGACAGGACTGCCCACGGTGAAGGAACCCGACACCAACCGCAGATCCGCGGCAGTCACTTCCGTGGTCGACTCCGTCTCGGACTGCACTTCGTTACTGCTGCAGGAGGCAAGAAACAGGCTCGCCGCCGCCAGCAGCGCCACCCCAGCTCGCATGGACATGACACTATACGGCCGAGCAGTGAGAGGATGCATCGGTGAAAACCGGTGAACAGATCGTCCAGGAACTCCCATGGAAGTGGGGCGTGCAAGGCCGCATCTTCGTCATCGGTGGTCTCGGCTTCATGTTCGACGCCTGGGACGTGGCACTCAACGGCTTTCTGACGCCACTCCTCGGGTCCTACTGGGACCTGTCGCAGGCCGAGCGAGGCCTGGTCGCCACCGGCAACCTCATCGGAATGGCTGTCGGCGCCGTGGTCTGGGGCACCATTGCGGACCGTCTCGGCCGCAAGAAGGCCTTCGCGATCACTCTGTTGATCTTCGCGTTGTTCTCGGTGCTCGGGGCTCTGTCGCCCAACTTCGAGACCTTCGTACTACTGCGGTTCCTCGCGGGCTTCGGCCTCGGTGGCTGCATCCCCGTCGACTATGCCCTCGTCGGTGAATTCTCGCCGCGGCGGATTCGTGGAAAAGTGTTGTCCGCCATGGACGGTTGGTGGCCCATCGGCGCCACCATCTGCGGCGTCGTCGCCACCCTGTTGGTGCCGATCGACGGAGACGTGCGCTGGCGGATCATGCTGCTGTTCATGATTCTGCCTGCGCTGCTTCTGTTCTGGGTCAGACGCGGGATTCCCGAATCACCGATCTACCTTGCCAAGGTGGGCCGTGAAGCAGAGGCGCGAGCGATCATCGACGACATGGTCGCCCGCACAGGCGCTACGCCGCAGGATTATTCGATCGTCGCGCAGACCTCCCCGAAGCGAGGCCTCGCCGCGGTCTGGCGCTACAGCCCACGGATCACCTCGGCGTCGTGGCTGCTGTTCGTGTCGATCATGCTGCTCTACTACGCCGCACTCAGCTGGATGCCGTCGATCCTGCGCAGAGAGGGCTACGACGATTTTGCAGCCTTCGCCGGAACGACGCTGATGACCGCCGTCGGCATCGTCGGCGTCGCCGTGTCCGCATACCTCGTCGAGGTCGTCGGCAGGAAATGGGTCATCGGTATCTCCGGGCCGCTGGCAGGCGCGGCGCTGGTGCTGTTCGCGGTGATGCTCGACGTCGGATCCGGCGTGCTGGTGTGGCTCGCAGTGTTCGGGTTCGTGATCCAGATCGCCATCCCGGTCCTGTACTGCTACGTCTCCGAGCTCTACCCGACGGAGCTCCGCGCCTCGGGATTCGGTTACGCCTCCTCGGTCAGCCGTATCGCGACCGGCTTCGCGCCCCTGCTGTTCGGGTCGGTGATGTGGCCGATCCTCGGACTGCCACTGACCTTCGCCATCGTCACCGCGTTCGTCGTCTTCGCGGTGCTGTGGATGGCCTACGCCGCTCCGGAGACCAAGGGAAGGGAGCTCGACACGTTGGCAGTGACGCCCGGTCACAGTCAACTCTCAGGCTCACCGTGATCGCAACTGGTGACAATGCGCTCTCGATATTGAAAGTTTGATCGGTCGGACTGCACACGATCGAAAGGGCTTTTGCATGACATCCACAGTCGAGTCGGTCGGGGTCGTCGAGCCGGGCTCGCCGGAGTATCGAGAACTGCTCGCCTCCATCGCCGAAGGCGCGAGCGCCCGCGACCTCGCCGACGAGAATCCACACCAGCAGATCGACGCACTCCGCCGAGCCGGATTCGGAGCCCTGCGACTGCCCAAGGACATCGGGGGAGCGGGACTGACCGTCCGCGAAACCTTCGGCGTCATCATCGATCTGGCAGAGGCAGACCCCATCGTCGCGCACATCCTGCGCACACACTACTGGTTCGTCGAAGAGCGACTGCGCGAAGCAACCGCCGTCGACTACGCAGGGTACGACAACGACCGATGGATCCAACTGATCCTGCAGGGCAGAATCTTCGGCAACGCCAGCAGCGAACGAGGTTCGCAGGCCGTCGGAAACTTCAAATACGGAACACATCTCACCCCACACGCGGACGGATACCTACTCGACGGCCAGAAGTTCTACTCCACCGGCACACTGTTCTCCGATTACGTCAGCATCTGGGCCGACGTCGACGGCACCGCCGTGGCCTCCGTCGTCGTCCCCACCGACCGCGACGGCGTCACGATCGTCGACGACTGGGACGGTATCGGCCAGCGCCGCACCGGAACCGGAACGACACGATTCGAGAAGGTGCACGTCACCGACGACGACATCGTCTCGCGCATCCCACTCGACGCAGCACCGGACCCGTCGTACCAATTCGCCTTCCTGCAGCTCTACCTGCACGGACTGGTCAGCGGAATCCTCCGTAACGTCGTCAGCGACGCCAAGAACCTGATCCAGAGCCGAACCCGCGGATTCGCACACGGACCCACCGAAGAACTCCACCGAGATCCACTGTTGCTGAGCGCACTGGGAACCCTCGCCAGCACGGCATTCGCCGCCGAGGCCACCACCCTCGCAGCCGCCGACGCCATCGACACCGCCCACACCTCACTGAACAACGGGGTTCCCGACCCTGCCCTTGCAGCGAACGCCTCCCTTCGCGCCTCCGAAGCCAAGGTCCACATCGACGAGATCGCCACCCGCGCAGCAACAGTGCTGTTCGAAGTCGGCGGCGCATCCGCAGCATCACGCGCCAAGAACCTCGACCGACACTGGCGAAACATCCGCACCATCACACTGCACAACCCAGCCGCCTACAAAGCGTCGGCGATCGGGAACCACGTACTCAACGGCGAGCCGTTGCCGTTCAACGGATACTTCTGAGAAGGGCTTCCACATGTCTCGTGAACTTCACCTCGCTGGATTTCTCATCGCATCCCACGTCACCCACTCGCACGCCGCCTGGCGGCATCCGGCGTCGGAAACCGATTACCTCGGCCCCGACTACTACGAGCGGGTCGCGAAGATCCTCGAACGCGGCAAGTTCGACTTCCTGTTCTTCGCCGACCTCCTGGCGACACCCGTGCGCTACGGCAACGACATCACGGTGCCGATCAGCAGCGGCACCCAGGCGTCGGCGACGATCGATCCTTCCCTCGTCGCCGCAACACTCGCCGGCGTCACCGAGAAGATCGGTCTGGCAATCACCAAGTCCACCACCTACTTCCACCCGTACGAGGTCGCGCGCATCTTCAGCACGCTCGATCACCTCAGCCGTGGCCGCGCGGGCTGGAACGTGGTCACCTCCCTCAACCAGGCCGAGGCCCAGAACTTCGGGATCGACAACCACCTGCCACACGACGAGCGATACGACCGCGCGCACGAATTCCTCGAGGTCGCCTACGACCTGTGGGGCAGCTGGGATCGCGATGCGCTGGTGCAGGACAAGGTCTCCGGAGTGTTCGCCGACCCGGACAAGGTACGCACCATCGACCACGACGGAACGTACTTCAAGTCCCGCGGACCCCTGACATCACCGCACTCGCCGCAGAGCAGACCCGTCATCTTCCAGGCAGGCTCGTCGCCGACCGGCCGCGACTTCGCCGCCCGCTGGGCCGACGCGATCTTCGAGATCGACCCGACGAAAGAAGGTCGCAAGGCCTACTACGACGACGTGAAGTCGCGGGCGTCGAACTTCGGCCGCAACCCCGACGACATCAAGATCTTCCCGTCGTTCGTCCCCTTCGTCGGGGAGACCGAAGCCATCGCGCGGGAAAAGCAGGCATTCCACAACGAACTGGCCGACCCGATTTCCGGGCTGATCACACTGTCGGTCCACACCGACCACGACTTCTCGCAGTACGACCTGGACTCACCCGTCACCGACGTCGCCGTTCCCGGAAGCCAAGGCCTGTTCGATCTGGCCCGACGCCTCAGCGACAAGGATGCGCTGACCCTGCGCGACATCGGCAAGCTGTACGCCCAGGGGGTTCTGTTGCCACAGTTCGTCGGCACCGCCTCGCAGATCGCAGACCAGATCGAAGAGGGCTTCCACGGCGGGGAGGCCGACGGTTACATCCTGTCCGCAGCCCAGGCGCCGGGCACCTTCGTCGACTTCGTCGAATACGTGGTGCCCGAGCTGCAGCGACGCGGACTGTTCCGCACCGACTACACCGGCACGACGCTGCGCGATCACCTCGGCCTGTCCGACGCCTCACTCACCCCGGCTCCGAGGGCGCAGGCGGTACGTGCCTGAGAGGAATACCTGGGGTGATGGACCTACCACCCTTTGTGCGGACCTGGCACACCTACGGTGAAGTGACAAGGCGTGTCGACTCGGTAAAAAGGGTGTCAGGTTCCGACCCGTGACCGTGTAGTCGACGGTTAGCATGCCGGAATTCGGGTACTCGCCCGATTCGCGGTAGCCGAGACACGGCTACGGGTAGGGGAAAATCATGCGCTTCGTCACTCTGATCGTCGTAGTCTGGCTCGTCATCGGCGCTTTCGCCGTTTTCCAACGTGGATACTTCGACAGTGCGCCCGAGAACTGCGCAGGCGTCGGAACCATCGCGCTGACCGTCGTCGCAGGCCCGCTCAACTACGCAGGCGTGAACCCCAAGGTCACCGACTGCAACCTTCCCGAGCCGAGTCAGTAGACCCAGCTCACCGAACAACGGCGCAGGTCAGCCTTCGCCGTTGTTCGGGTGGGTGCACACCGCGCACACGCCGGCGAGAACGTGATGTCCATCGCCGACCGGGCGCGTTGGGGATCACCCTGCATACCCTTGACGAGTGAACCGTCGGAATCTCTTCGTGGTGCTGGCCGTGGTCCTGCCGATTCTCGTGGTGTCCGTCGTCGGTGTCGGCGGTTATCTGACGTTCACCAAAGCCCGCATCGACCCGATCACCGAAGCCGACGCCATCATCGTTCTCGGCGGCGAGCACGACGGCCGTGAGGCGTACGGGGTGTCGCTGGCGGAGCAAGGAGTGGCGGACACCGTCGTGCTCTCCGACCCCTATGGGCCGTCGGACCCCTACATGAAGAAGTACTGCGGCGTGACGACCGAGAAGTACAGCGTTCTGTGCGAGGAGCCGATCCCGAGCACGACTCGGGGGGAAGCGATCTTCACGCAGCGCCTCGCGGAGGAGCGCGGCTGGGACCACGTCATCGTCGTCAGCTGGCGCTACCACCTGCCCAGGGCCAAGCACATCTTCGGACAGTGCTTCGACGGCGACGTCACCATGCAGGCCGTCCCTCGGACCTACAACTTCTCCCTCGTCTACTGGGAGTACACGTACCTCTACCAGCTGGCAGGCTTCGCGAAGGCCGTAGTGCAGGGCGACTGTCAGAACTTGCGGTAGAGCGTCAACCCCGAGCTGTACAGCAGGAAACCCAACATGGCGCACGCGATACCGCCGACCACCGTCGCCGCGAGCACCACGACCGCCCGCCTGTACCGTCGCGCCCTGACCTGCGTGACGAAGACCAGTGCCACGGAACTCATCGGCGCGAGTGCGGCAAGAAATCCGAAACTCGCGACGCCGACCAACCACTCGGGCGGTGCAGCAGCCGTCACGAATCCCAGAACCCCGCAGGTGATCAGTGTCAGCATCACGACGCGTTCGGGATCGGTGACACCCGCAGTGACGTGATAGTGCACCAACGCACCCAACGCCCCACCCACCGCGATGAGCAACAACAGAGTCATCGCGGCGCAGGCCTCGTCACGAGGGCTCCAGCGGCAAGAGCGAGCACCGCGGCCACCGGCGTCGCGACGATGTACAGAACCGACTTCCACGCCCCGTCGTGAGTGATGCCCTGCAGCGCGTAGAAACTGAACGTCGTGAAACCGCAGGCAAGCCCCGTAGCGGCCGCACGCGTCAGCGTCGCGTTCCGTCCCGACAGGTAACCCAGCGTCGCACCGAGCAGCAGACACCCGACGACGTTGATGCCGAAAGTATTGATCAACAGCCACTTCGGCGAATCCCGCCAATGCCAGATCTCGTACCGGACCACCGCGCCGACCGCCCCGCCGAAAGCCACCGTCGCGCTCACTGCGGGGCGGGTGGGCATCACACAACGAGACCTTATCGGCCGCCGAGTCGGTCGGCACTGTCCACGGAGGGAGATCACAGGACGGACTCGGGTATGTTGGCTGCTGTGACGCTAGACGAGGCAGGGCCAGGCCCCCAGCATTTCGATGTGGCTGTGGAGTGGCGCGACGGCGCCGTGATCGTGACAGTGTCGGGGGAACTCGACCTCGTCACCTCCCCACAATTGTCCGAGTCGGTGGAATTGGTCCTGGAGAAGGGCCCTTCGGCGGTGGTGATCGATCTGTCCGACGTGTCGTTCCTTGCGTCGGCAGGCATGTCCCTCCTGGCATCCACCCACCAGAAGTTGGGTGGCGCGGCGGGCTTCGCCGTCGTGGCCGACGGCCCCTCCACCGGTCGTCCCCTGACCCTGGTCGGCCTGCACGAGGTGTTCGGTATCTACGCGACCGTCGAGGAAGCGCTTGCTGCGCTACGGACGGGTAATTCCTGAACTTCTGGGTATGACGGGATCATGATGGCAATTGCATTCGGTGGAGAAGACGCCGTGGTCGCTGCTGCCAAGCCGCCTTCCGCACAAGTTCCAGGGGACGTCATGCGCCTTGAATTCGACGGAGAGTCGGCGGTTGCGGAGCGTGCGTCCGCGCTACGCGTTGCACTCGGTGAATGGTTGACGAGCTTGCAGGTTGCGCCGGAACGTGTCTACGACGTAGTGCTGGCGACGTACGAAGCCCTGGCCAACTCGGTGGAGCACGCGTATTCAGGTACATCGGGCACGCTCGACATGCACGCTCTGTGGACTCCCAACTCAGGGCGCATCGAAGTGACGGTGCGCGATCACGGTGCTTGGGCGGTACACGCCCCCGACGCGACGCGCGGCCGTGGAGTGCCGTTGATGCACGCACTGGCCGACTCGACGGCCGTCACCTCCGACCACGACGGCACAACCGTTCACATGGTCTGGGATCCCGCCACGTAAGTCGCGTGGTCAAAACCCGGACAACGCCATTTGTGACGGAGCACAATAGCCGTCTAGTGCGGCTCCTCCATTCAGGTGTAGGTCCGAAGATGGACCCTGAGCACCGGCCCGGGTTACAGCGCCGCACACGGAGGCGCCCATGGTTCCGTCACCCGTTCCCGGGGCAGTGATAGCACAACGCTATCGGCTACTGACCAGGCAGGATTCCGCACCGTGGCTGACGCGCTGGACAGCCGACGACCTCTCGACCGGCAGACACGCCATCCTGACACTGGCACATGTCGACTCGATCCAATCGAGGGATCCCTCACCCGGTGCGGTGCGCAGATTCTGTGAATCGGCACGAACAAGCAGTGTCGGACGAGTCCGCGTGGTCGACCCGGCAACGACGGCACCGTATGTCGCCGTGGTCGGAGACTACCCAGCGTTGCCGACGCACGATGCCGAGGTCGGTCGAGAAAAGCCGAGTGCAGCACAGGTATTGGGGACCACCGCCCTTGCTGCCGCGTTCCTGGCCGTCCTCGGCGGCGGCGGATGGCTGCTGATGACGAGCATCGCAGGCGGAGACTACGGCGACGTGCGCGGAGCCGTGACCGCTCCCACCCTGCCCACCGCGCAGGTCCAACCAGTGATCGCAGCACCCGTCGACACCCCGATCCTGCCGTCCGGCGCCGAAATATGGTCGGCCGTCCGAGCACCCGACAACGCTGCCGACGCCACCCGCGCCGTCGACGCCGACCCGTCGACCTCGTGGTCCACCGACCTCTATCGCGCGCCTTTCGGAGACACCGACAACGGGATCGGGGTCGTCGTGTCGTTCGCCGACGCTGTCGACCTGGCGAAAGTCTGGGTCGCGACGCCCCAGCCCGGAGCCGTCGTCGAAATACGAACCCCACCGGAACAGGATGGAACCCTCGCGTCGACGCAAGTCCTCGGAGCCGGGACCCTCGGCACAGGTGCCACCGACATCACCGTCGACGCACCCACCGGATTACGTGCGGTACTGATCTGGGTGGCCGAGCTGGCACCGTCGGGCATGCAGTACGTGGCGGATCTGGCCGAGATCGGATTCACCGGACGCTGATGACGCGACGGCGGATCACGAGGCCGATTGCTTGACCCGCGAGAAGGCCGGGCCGGCGAGAAACCAGATGCCCAGAACCAAGCCGAGTGGACGAATGCTGGACAACAACGTTGCCGCCTGTTCGTCGGATGCAACCGTGTACGCCAGGGCCACCAGGACTGCCGCCGCGATCGCGCAGGCCTTGACCGCGCGGAACCAGTCCTCCCACAGGTAACGGCGGTGGGCCTCCGAATCCTTGTCCAGCTTCACCGGCGGTGGGCCACCGGCGAAGCGATGCGCGACGCGCACATCCAGCCACGCGATCATCGCAGGACCGAACCCGACACTGAACCCCAGATAGTAGGCAGCAAGGTGGTGGATCGAACCGACCGGCGTGCCGCGACCGAGATCGAACGCGACCGCGACGATCAAGACGACATCCAACACCGGAACCGAAGCCAGGATCCACGTTGCGATTCGACGCTTCCCCAGCACGTAACGGACCAGAAGCCCGCTCAGAATCAACGCCCAGAACCCGATCTCGCAGACGACGATGACGGCGGCGATCATCGTCCGAACTCCATGACTGTCATGGAAGAAATCCTCGCGCAGAACAGCACGTCACCGCGTCGGCCGTCGGAGCGAGATTCACGTCCTCCGAAAGGAGGACCTACCGCGTCGTCGTACCTACCGCGTCGTTGTGGTGTCTTTCGAATCCGAATCGGTCTCGGTCGTCGTACCACGATTACGCGGAGACCTGCTCGTCGTCTCGGACCCCGGCGTCCGAGACTGTGTGGTCGTCGTAGGCCTGATCGTCGTCGGTTCGGTCGTCGTCGGCTTGGGCGTCGTGGGAACAGCGACCTGCCATGTCGGAGACGGCGGAACCGTGATCACCGACGAACTCGTCGCACTGACCACCGTGCTCAGATCCGAACGAAGTGCAGGCGGTTGGACGCTGTCGCTGGTGTCGTCGAACGCCCCACCCAGTGCACCGATCGACAGACCGACCACGACGGCAACTCCGGCGATCGCCACCGCCGAGATCGCGATGACTTTGTCGCGCATGTTCGATAAGCCTTGTCCGCTCGGACCGCCACATCGACCTGTGGCAGTGCTGCGAGAACGCTACCGCAGGGCATCGCAGGTGCGCTCGGCGTGGGAATCCGTGCGCGGTCAGAGCAGGCGCAGTACCGCAGGCAGAACATCGGCGATCTGCTGACCGACCGCCTCGTACACCTCGTGCTCACGGCGGTACGGATCGTCGATGTCCGCAGCGTCCACACGGTGCCGCGCCCGCGCCTCGGCGATAGCGTCGACCGTCCGCGCCCCCGACGCCTCCGCCAGAGCAGCCGCCTCGAGAAGCGTGAACGTCCGCCGAAGCTTCCGCGGAGCAATCGCCAGCACTTCGTCCCGGTGCCGCGTCGTCATCGTCAGGATCACATCCGCCTCGTCGGCGATCCGCGGTGAAATCCGACGAGCCACGAACCCCTCCGACTCACCGCCCAGCTGACGCAACACCGTCGCCGCCGTCTCGTCCATCGCATGCCCCGACAGCCCATGCGTGCCCGCACTGGACGTCGTCAGCTCCTGCCCGCTCTCCTGCGCATACGCCGCAGCCAGCCTCTCCGCCGTGGGAGATCGACAGATATTGCCGGTACAAACGAAAAGGACATGCACGCGGGCCACCTTAGACCCCGGCCGTTCCGCAGGCTCCCCAGTAATCGCAATCCGGAAGGTCTCGCGCTACAGTGATGGCCGAGCGGGGGTTCGAGACTGGATCGTTACAAATCTTGTCGGCGAGTCCCCTGCAGTCCAAGTGAGGCAGGTCATGACTGAGGTTCTCGGTGTGTCGGTGGGGGCTAGTGCTGTACGCATGGCCCGGCCCGACCTTCGCCTGCGTGGCTCCGGCGCCCGCGAACTCGACTTCCGGAACGACACGGTCGACGCGCACTGGGACAGAGCCGAGGAAGTCGCTGCCGAAACCATCGGAGTGATGCTCGCGCAGAACCACGGTGACCGCTACGTCGAAGCAACGGGCGTCGCCTACCGCGACCAGCAGCAGTTCGGCGACATCCAGCAGGCAATGTCCGACCAGCAGCTCTACAACTATCGGCTCGTACCCGAGGCGCGGGCCGCGCTTGCCTACCTGGAGGCATCCGGCGAGATCGGCGACTTCGGCACCATCGCGCTCTACGACCTCGGCAGTTCCGGCCTCACCATCAGCGTCGTCGATCGCGCCTCCGGCGAGGTGCTTCTCGCCGAGCGCACCACCGACATCAGCGGCTCGGACTTCGACCGACTCATCTGCGACAACCAGCTCGCCAAGCAAGGCGTCGACCTGAACGACTCGGTCGGTCTGGACGAGTTCGTCACGCGATGCCGCATCGCCAAAGAGCAGCTCTCCACATCCGGCGCCGTGTGCCTGCCGGGAGAGAGCGGCGTGATCCTCATTTCTCGTGAATCGTTCGAGGCGCTCGTGACCGTCCCGATCGAGTACTCCGCGAGACTGGTGCGCGACGTCATCTCGCGATCGCCACAACACGTCGACGCGCTGTTCCTCGTCGGCGGCGGTGCACGCATCCCGCTGGTCGAGGCAATCCTCCGGTCGTGGACCGGACTCCACGTCGTCACGCCTGTCGAACCGGAATCCGTTGCCGCCAAGGGCGCGGCGCTCCTCGCCACCCCCGTCGGAGATGCCCCTGCAACCGGTCCGTCCTCGGCGCCTCTCTACGACTCGGTGCCTCCCGCATACGGCGACCGAAACGGTGCTGGGGGCCGAAACGGTGCTGGGGGCCGGAACGGTGCCGGCAACCAGCACGGCACGGGAACGCAGCACGGTGCCACCGAGCTGAGCGGCGCGCCCGACTGGCTCAGTCCGGATCCGACGGATCGCTCGGCTACCTCCAAGCGCAAGATCCGCGGCGCAGCCCTCGTGGCGGGTGGACTCGCCGTCGTCGCAGCGCTCGGCCTGACACTCGGATACGGCGGCTCCGAGGACTCCACCAGCGCACCTGCAGACAACGAGAAGCCGTTGACCTCGGCTCCGTCGTCGGCACCGACTACCACCACCGCGCCCACGACAACAACAATCCCGCCGACGACGACCGTCGAACCTGCCCCGGCCGCTCCGGCCCCCGTCGAGACCTACCAGGAGCCCGAGTACCAGGCGCCTGCACCTGCTCCGGCACCCCCGCCTCCACCCCCGCTGATCCCCGGACTCCCGGAGTTCCAGCTACCGCAGATTCAGCTTCCGCCACCGCCGGTCATCGAACTGCCGCGATTCTGATCGACGCTCGTGGACGGTAGATCCTCGGCTGCAGGCAACCGGAGGTGTGCTACTACGCCCAGGTGATCGGAGTCGGGGATGTGCACCGGGTTCACCTCGAGCGCGTCGACACCGTCACTGGTCACCACGTGGTCCAGTCGCGCCAGCGGTCGTGAAGCAGGGAAGGTGCGGAACAAGCCGGCCCCGGCGGCGTCCGCTGCATCCTGAAATCCGTCGGACGCGAGCGAGCGGAACTGGCGGTGATCACCCGTGGCGTTGAAATCGCCCGCCACGACGACGACACCCGGATAACCGTTCATGAGGTCACGCATGCGAGCGAGATCTCGGTCCCACTGCTCGGTGTGGCGGGGAGTCGCAGGCGACATCGCGTGGAACGACACGAGCGTCAGTCCGACACCGTCGACGATGGTCCGGGCGCGAACGGGCACGAAGCCGAAGTCCGGCAGTTCCTCGCCATCGGTGAGGGGCGTCCTGCTCCACAGACCCGTTCCGTCGGCGACGGGTCGGGGCGCGGTGACGCTGTGAGGAAGTACCTCTTCGAGGCCGGCCGCGACGAGGCGGCTCACTTCCTCGTCGGTCAGTTCCTGTACAGCGAGGACGTCGGCATCCGTCGACCTCACCTGGGCGACGATGGCCGCGGCGTCCGCTTCGCCATGGGCCGCGTTGATCGTGAGCACAGTCAGTTCGGTTCCGGCGGCCGTGTGGTCCTCGGCGACGAAACTCGGAACCTGGACTGCTGCGAAGACCGCAACCGCGGTCAGCGAGACCGCGACGCCCACCTTGGACCTGGCGAGAGCGAACAGGCCACCCGAGACCGCCGCGGGAATGGCGGCGAACGGCATTCCGACGAGAAAAGCGACAACTGTGATTTGCGTCACACCGAGTTCGCGTGCGACCAGCATTCCCGTCGAAAAGGCAAGGATTCCGCTAGCGATGACGACGGCCGATGTGCGTAGAACGCGGCGCATCCGCTCGCCTCCGTTTCTTCCAGGCCGCAAGCGGCAATCGGTCGATCTCGGGTTGACTAGACTCCGTATGTGCCCAGCTCAGACCCCGTATGCAAGTGTGGCCATGTGCGTACCGCGCATCAGCATTACAGGCGCGGAAGCGACTGTTCCCTGTGCGAATGCGACCGTTTCAGGCGGCCCATCCTGGCATTCATCACCGGAGCGGTCGATCGTTAGCTCAGCACCGCATTTACGATCATACGGACCAAAAAGAAGCGGTAAACAAACCGATTGGTTAGAATGAGCGATTGAATCAGGCAATACGGGCATTTCGGCTTGGGGACCGTGAGCTTGTGATCCGGCAGGAGGCACCAGGCATGTCGAACTACACACTTCCGACCAGCGAAACCATCGTCCCAGACGACTTTCAGTCCGTCGAAGTGCTCCCGGCGACGGCGCACCGAGCATTGGCACTTCGTCCGCAGTCCTACCTCACCCATTCGATCCATGCACACGACCGCGTGTGGACGGAAACCAACTGCTATGTGGACCTGTGGATCGAACTTCTACACTCTCTCGGCGCAGATCCGATTCCCGCCCTGGCGTTCGTATTGAGCGCCGACTGTGACGGTCGGCAGTGGGATTTCGTGAAGATGCAGTCGGAAGACCTGCGCACCCTCTACGGCCTCGAGGTCGGAGAGATGAACGTATGGCGATCCGTGATCGAGCACGTGCGCGAGGGCCTTGCAGACGGCGTTCTGCTCACGGTCGAGGTCGACGGGTTCTACCTACCGGACACCGCGGGAACGAGCTACCGGAATCAGCACACCAAAACGACGATCGTCCCCAACATGCTGGACGAGACCGAGAAAGTGCTCGGCTACTTCCACAACCGCGGGTACTTCGAGCTGTCCGGCGCGGACTTCGACGGCGTGTTCAATCTGGCTCCCACACCGCATCCCGAGGTCCTCCTGCCGTACGTGGAGCAGGTTCGACTGCGGAAGAACACGATCGCAGACGGCGTAGGGGACCGCGACTTCGCCGTCGCACGTGCACACCTTGCTCGGCGTGCGGACGGCAATCCGGTCGAACGCCTTGCAGAAAGAATCACCGCCGACATCCCTCTCGTGCAGACGGCGGGCCCGGATGCCTTCCATCTGTGGTCGTTCGGGCTGCTTCGGCAGTGCGGAGCCACCGCGGAACTGGCAGCGGACCTCGTCGGCTACCTCGACGCTCGCGGCGCCACGGGGATCGCCGACGCCGTCCCACACTTCCTCCAAGTCGCCCAAGGCGCCAAAGCAGTGCAATTTCGCATGGCGCGGGCCTCGCGTGGGCGTACCGTGACGCTCGACGAACCACTTGCCGAGATGGCGTCCAACTGGTCGTCGGCGATGGACATCGTCTCGGCTGTACTCTGACGCAGCCGAGAAGGAAGAATCCATCGCTTGTGACCCCGAACCTTCTTCCCGACGCGCACATCAGCGAACTGCAGTGGAGAGTCGCCGCAGTGGCGCCGGGTTCGGTGGCTCACCCGGACGAGCTCGAGGAAGATCTCGTCTGGACTCGTGCTCGGGTGCCCGGAAGTGTGGCCGCGTCGACCACCGTCGCGCCCCCGGATTCCGTCGATTGGTGGTTCACCACGACCGTGACCGCACCGGGAGGAGGCGCGTCGGTCCTGACCTTCGACGGTATCGCGACACACGCCACCGTCTGGATCGACGGAATCGAATCGGCCGGTACGAGTTCGATGTTCGCTCCGGTGTCCGTGGACATCCCGCCTCGAAGCGGAGACGTGCAGGTCGCCGTCCGCGTCGATTCGATGGATGCGCGTCTGAAACAGCGCAAGCCACGTGGACGCTGGCGGTCGTCGCTGGTGGATCGACAAGGTCTGCGACACGAGCGAACCAGCCTTCTCGGACGAGCGCCGGTGTACGGGCAGGTGCCGCCCGTAGTCGGACTGTGGCGAGCGGTGACGCTCCGCGAGCGCGGGAGCGCCGAAGACATCCGCGTGCACGCCGAGCTGTCCGGCGCCGACGGGACCGTCCGAGTGCGCGCTCGCCTGACGTCTCCGGCGGCCTCGGTGTCTCTGCGCGTCGGCGACCACTCCTTCGACCTTCCGGGCAGCGAGGGCGAGTTGGACGTCACCGTGACCGTTCCCGACGTGTCACGGTGGTGGCCGCACACACACGGCGATCCGGCGTTGTACACATGGGAGCTCGAGGTCGGCAGTCGCGTCGAAGGACGCGGCAGTCTGGGATTCCGGCAGGTCGAGCTCGAGCTGGCGGGTGCCTCCGTGGCGTTCACGGTCAACGGAACTCGCGTGTTCGCCCGGGGCGGATGTTGGGTTCCCCTCGATCCGGTTCGAATGTGGGTCGAGGCCGACGCTCTACGGGAAGAACTGACGAGTATCCGTGACGCAGGATTGAACATGGTTCGAGTCGTCGGCACGATGGTCTACGAGCAACCCGAATTCTGGTCTCTGTGCGCGGAACTCGGAATTCTCGTGTGGCAGGACGTGATGTTCGCGACTACCGATCCGCCCACCGGCGGTGAGTTTCTCGACGCAGTCCACCGTGAGCTGGACGCAGTGTCCGCAATCGTCGGCGGCAATCCTGCCCTGGCCGTCGTCAGTGGCGGCAGCGAAACTCAGCAACAACCGACCATGCTCGGCGTCCCGCTGGAGGATCAGCGGATAGAGTTGCTGGAGAGCGTGATTCCCGAGTTCATCGCGCGTCGTCTTCCTGGAACCCCGTACGTGACGTCCAGCCCGTCGTCCATCTCCGGTGAACTGCACACGCATGTCGGCGACGGGATCGGCCATTACTTCGGCGTCGGTGGCTACTTGCGACCGCTGTCCGACATCCGCACCGCGCGTGTGCGATTCGCAGCCGAGTGTCTCGCGTTCGCGGTTCCGCCCGAGCGGCGAGCGGTCGACGCGATGTTCGGTACAGCGAATGTCGCAGGCCATCATCCCGATTGGAAATCTGCGATACCGAGGGATCGCGGTTCGTCGTGGGACTTCGAGGATGTCCGCGATCATTACGTGCGGGAGATCTTCGGCGTCGACCCTCACCTCACGCGACGTGACGATGCCGAGCTGTACCTGGATTACGGCCGCGCGGCTGTGTGCGAGGCGGTGCACGCGGCGTACTCGCATTGGCGTCGAGCAGATTCGGAATGTGCAGGTGCTCTGGTGCTGACGCTACGTGACCTCGTACCCGGCGCAGGCTGGGGTTTGCGAGACTCGGCAGGAACGCCGAAAGCACCGTGGTACAGCCTGGCTCGGCTGAGTACACCGATCTGCGTGTTCATCGTGGACGACGGCCTGGACGGACTTGCGATCCAGGCCGCCAACGACACCGGCAACTCGATATCGGGGTATCTCAGAGCCGTGCTGTTCGGTCCGTCGGGCCCGATGGGCGAGCCCGCCGAGGCGCGCATCGACCTCGGACCGCACACCACCGACAGTGTGTCGCTCGATCGTCTTCTGGGATCCTTCACCGACGCCAATCACGCCTACAGGTTCGGAGGACAGACGTACTCCGCCGTGGTCGTCGAACTGGTCGGCGCGGACGGATCGGTACTGGATCAGGCAACTCATCTGATCGGTGACCGGCATCCTCGACAGAACGATGTCGGTCTGAGCGCCACCGCGGAGAACATAGGACCGGACAAGTGGTCGCTGACGGTGTCGACTCGGTGGGCAGCGCACTACGTGTGCGTGGACATCGACGGCATGAAAGTCAGCGACTCGTGGTTTCACCTGGCGCCAGGGGCGGCGCGGGTACTGACCCTGACAGGGGCGAAGACCACGGTGTCCGGCCACGTGCGCGCGCTCAACTCGATCAAGCGCGCGCAGATCAGCTAGCGGCAATACGGCTGAGACGGCCTCGGACGTAACCGAAACCGGCGGCGCCGACACTGGCCACCACAGCCATCGCTCCCCAGGCACGAACAGGGTTTCCACGGGCCGCAGCAGAAGCTTCACGCCCGACGGCGCGGGGTAGAATCTTTGCCGTGTACGCACGCTCGGACGACAATGCATCCTCGGAACCGATCAACCGTGCAATCGCAGCCTTGGACACGCCTTCGGCGTAACTGCGAGACAACAAGTACCTCGGACGGGTCCTGTCCGCGCTGACCGTGTGGTCCACCACGATCGACGGGTCGAAGACGATCTCTGCCTCCGGATGAGTCTGTCGAAGCCGGATGCACAGCTCGGTTTCCTCGCACCCCAGCGGAATGCGGCCGATGCGGCCGATTCCCGACACGAACCCACCGAGAGCAACGACGGGCTCACGTCTGAAGGACATGTTGGCGCCCATCAGATTGCGCACTGCCGAAGTGGTCGTGGGCTGCCCCCTGTACGTACAGCCCACGATCCAATCCAGCTCGCCCGGTTGACCCGCAACAGCGGTGGGGAGAAAAGGGGGACGCGACGTCGGCCACACAGGGTGGGCAGATCCGCCGACCGCGTAGACCGACGGGTCCGAGTAATGGCCCAGAATCGACGCAAGCCACTCCGACGACCGCGGAGTTGCGTCATCGTCGAGGAAGACGACTACGTCGCCGGTTGCGATGTCCAACGACGTGTTTCGAGCTCCGGACAGCCCGCGGGGATGCGCGTTCGCCACCACCGTGACGGTCTCACCACGCGGAAGGAACTGCTCGCGCGCGCGGGCCAGCAGACGATCGTTGTGGTCGATGACGACCAGAAGTTCGGACGCGGGACTCGACTGTGCGAGAACTGCATCGACCGCTGCACTCAGGTCGTCCCAGCGGTCGAGCGTGTACGCGCAGATGACCACCGAGCAACTGAGGGCCGTCGAATCAGGTGCCGTCGAATCAGGTGCCCCGAGAACAGGTGCCCCGAGAACAGGTGTTGTGGACTGCGCCGCCGTGTTCGCCCCCGATGACCCGTCGGTCACGCCGACTTTTCTTGATACGGAAGTTCTTCGTACACCTCGAAGGCTTCGAACTCGAGGTCCATGTCGGTACGTGCGACATTGGTACGACGGTCAGGACGCGGGATGGAGTTCTTCGCCAGCTTGCGGGCGCGCAGACGCTCGGTGAAGAGCGTGCGCAGGACGCGGAAGCCGTCGGAGAACGTGCGCAGATTGCTCTGCCCGTAGATACGAGCCAGCTCGACGCTGGGTACTTCCTGGATCCGGACATCCGCCTCGGCGAACCGGCAGTTGATGATGGTCTCGATTTCGAAACCGTCGCCCCAGAGCATCTCGCCCGGCGCGACATCGTCCTGATCGACCAGTGGAAGATCGAGCACCGGCACCAAGTCACGCCAGAATGCGTTGTAGCCGTAGCACAAGTCCGAAAACTTCGTTCCGAACAGCGTGTTGGCGACGAGGTGCAATCCGCCGTTTCCGGCGCGGCGCAGCGGGGTGATGTCGTGGCTGCCGCCCCCGGCGGTGAACCGGCTGCCCTTGGCGAAATCGGCGCCGGCGAGGAGAGCGTCGACGAAGCGCGGGATCTCGTCTGCGTCGGCAGAGCCGTCCGCGTCGAACATCACGATGATGTCACCGGTAGCAGCTTCGAAACCGCAGGCGAGCGCATTGCCTTTGCCCTTGCGGGTCTGCTTGATGATGCGGATGTCTCCGCGAATCTCGCGCGCGGCATCGATGGTGCCGTCGACGCTGCCCCCGTCCACCAGGACCAGTTCGTAGTCGTGGGACAGAAGGGGCAGTACGTGGCGCAGATTTGCGGCCTCGTTGAGGGTTGGGATGACAACGCTGATGCGAGGGTTCTGGGAGTTCGACATATCCTTTTCCAGACGGGTTGAGTGCAGTGTTTCCGACTGATCTCAGAAGATCTGTGACGCGACCCCCGGCGGATCCACAGAGACGTTTACCTGCGCCCCGCTAAGGGTCAGGATCCCGTTTTCGTTGACTGAGTACAACCTTAAAAGAAGCTACGGGTTTGTCAAGCTACGAATAAACAAACCGTATGGCGGTTTCGAGAGATACCTCATACCGGAGGGAGGTTTAACTGTTCCGTCTCTCGAAGACGATGGTGTCGGTGTCCTGGTAGTGCAACGACCAGGCAGGGTTGGACCGCAACCAGCGCTCGAAGGCCTCAGGAGCGCCGTTCTTCATGAACCCGTAGTAGTTCATGGCCTCCAACGATTGCCGCGTCAGAATGACGTAGGAGGGCGCATCCTGCTGTGACGCCTCCCACTCGAACGCCTCGAGTTGGTCCGGAGTCGGGAATTCCAGCATGTACTCGGGTCCGTAGTAATTCAGCGGAGCGTCGAACATCTCGTTGGCTTCGGCCTGCTCGACGTACTTGGCCGTGGACCGAATGGGATAGCCGGCCGGGTACAGCATCGTGAACTTCGAGCCCGCCGGAGAATTCGCGACCAGAGCCTGCGTGTTCTCGACCTGAGATTTGTTCTCGATGACCAACGGCCACAGGCCGAAATACCCCTGCAGTCCGAACGTTGCTGCGCCGACCGTTCCGGCGAAAGCACCCGCGACCGCCACGCGCGTCGACACCATGCGCACCGTGCTGCGTGCACCCGCGACGTCGGAATCCAGTGCAGCGAGAAGCATCGGCGCGATCAAGAGCACGCAACCAGGGATCGCGTAGAGGTAGACACGGAAGATCGCCTCGCCGCCGTAACTCTGGCCCGCGAGAAGCCCGATGGAACCGAACGCCATCACCATCGGCGCCCAGAACGGCTTCTTCGTTCGCCATGCGTAGACGATCGAGATCATGGCGAGACCGAACACGCCCGCGGACAATGCCCGACAGATGAGTGAGGTCACCTGCTTGCCCAGGATCCCAGGCGTCTGCACGTTGCTGGCTGCATTCTCGACCGGATCGAACCCGGACAGCAGACCGTACGGAGCGACGATGTCCAGACGCGGGATCAGATATCCGATCAAGATCAAAGCCAGCGGGAACATCAACCACCACGGTTTCGCGCGGCGCGTGACGAGCAGGACTCCCGCCACAGCGAACAGCCAATACGGCGTCAACTGGTGAGTCGGCACCAACGCAGCGAACGGGATGAGCGCAAGGAAACCCGCTACACGAAGCTGTGTCGAAGCCATGAACAGGACCAGAAACCCGATGGCGAGAACGAAGCCGAGCGACTGCGGTGCGTAGTAATCCTGCCCCACCCAGTTGACCAGCTCCGCGAGCATCGCAGCGGTCACCGCTGTCCGAGGCCTCAACTTCAGTACACGAGCCAGGGCATAGACGAAGAACGCGATCAACACGTGCATCATCGGCGCGAAGACATGGGCCAACGACATGATGCCGTACCCGGTCACGTCGCTGAACCACGCCGTGACCACGAAGAAGCTCGGCCACTGAGCGTAGATGTCGATACCGTTCGGTGGCAGTGAACCGAACGACAATATGTACTCGGTGACGGCAACGTGCTTGTACGTCCACTCGTACACAGGCGCATCGGTGACGAGGGTGACGGTGAGACGCTGCACGACGATGGCCGCGGCGATCGAGGCGACCGCCAATCGGAACTGGTTACGTTTGACCGCCACCAGAAATGCCCCGACGACCAACGCCATGCACACCACCAGCACGGGGCCGGTGCCTGCAGTCAGCAAACCGAACTGGGAGTAACCGGCCTTCTCCAGACCCGGCAACGACGGAAGCCAGAGTACGAGGGCTAGCGCGAGCATCAAGCCGGCCACATTGCGTCGTAGAAATTCTCGATTCCACACAGTGCTCGACAGCGTCGCCGCGTGTTCGCCGAGCTGACGTCGATCGACCAGGCGTCGCAGCCACGTCGACCACCCGGTGGCGTCGGGCCACGCCTTGTGCCTGCGGTACCACAGCAGAGACGAGCCGATCTGGACCAGAGCAACGAGTGCGGTGATCCACCGGGGGTTCCACTGATAACCCCACATGGCAGCGGTTGTCACCAGAGTGAGGACCGCCAAGCTCAGAACCGGAACCGCCGCGACACGAGCACGCGGCGGCACGTAGATCCAGGTCAGAATCGTCGAGCCCGGGCCGGTGAAGATCAGGACCGCCAGGAGGACAGCTCGCACGACAGCAGGAGCGGGAAGCATCGCCAGCCCGGCACACACCGAAGCGACGACGGCTACATCGGCGAATCGGATCTCGGGCCGGGGTGCAGGCAGTGGCGTGACAGCGATCGACGCGCGCCGATCGACCGAGAACTGCCGATCAACCGATGACTGCCGATCAACCGATGACTGGGGCACGGTTCACCTCCAACAACGGCTGACGCTTACGCCCTTCCTTACGGCTGCGCCGCAGCGCACCAGGGCCCTTCGCGATGGACAGTAGTTCCATTCTGCCGATGCCGTCGGGTAGATCGCTCGCGAGATCCTCGGGAGGAGAAGCGACCTTGGACATCCTCGCGGACAGCACGACAGTGCTGCCCAGCCGACGGAACGCGACCTTCGCCGCCAGCAATGCCGAGCGCCGGTTCGTCGCCACCGTCGTCAACCATGCACCCAAACCGAGTCCGTACCCCCTGGCCTGGACGGCCAACGCGTCGGAATCCGCACGGTGCCGGTGCCATACGATCGCGGCAGGCTCGTACACCAACTTGTCCCCGGCCATCAGGACGCGGAAGAACATGTCCAGATCCTCGCCGCCGTTCGTCGGCGACCCGACGCCCAGAGCCTCGTCGAAACCGCCGAGGTCGAACATCCGGTCTCGACGCACCGCGAAATTCGCACCGGTCCCGTAGATGCCGACCTGAAACGGGAACAGAGGAACATCCGCAGGCGGATCCGCGAGCGAGAAGATACGGGGCGTGACCGAGCTAGCCCAGCCGACACGTCGATCGAAGTAGGCCTGGGCCTGAGTGCGGATCTCACCGCTCGGAACGATCCCCGAGACACACGCGACGCGGGAGTTCCGTGCAAAACCTCGAGCTATCGAAGACAACCACCGTGCGTCGACCACGACATCGTCGTCGGTGAACGCGACGATCGAGTGCCGTGCCGCGCGCAACCCCGTGTTGCGTGCGCGGGACAGACCGGCAACCGGTTCCGACACGACGCGCACACGGGGATCACCGAGTTCGGTGACGTAGCGCGTGGTCGCGTCGGTTGCGGACGCATTGTCCACGACGACGACCTCGAAGCTCGGGTAGTCGACCTCCAGAACCGACGCCAGCGCACCACGCAGATGATCGATCCGGTCCCTGGTACAGATCACGACCGTGATGTCCGGCTCGGTGCCGTCACCTTCCGGAAGCGATTCTCCGCCGTGAACGTCGAGCTTGCGGACGGCCTCGACGAGTTCATGAGTGTCGACGCCACCCGAGGTGATCGGGAGATCGACGAAACCGAGCGGGTCGGCAGCTCGACGGACGAGGAGCCGCGCCCGTGAGTAACCCTTCGCGCCGTCGAGGGCGAGACGATCGGGCAGCTCGGCCTCTATGTCGACGTCTCCGATCCACACTGCGCCGTCCCACTCGGGCGGCTGCGCGCTGACGAGAGCCGGTTGGAGAACGGATGGTTTCGGCACGGGGTAGATCCTTTCGGTACTGCACGGGGGTGCTCGTCGAGCAGGGCACTCAGTCGGTTCGGTATCGGACCCAGTCGACGGACATCGTCGCGGGAAATTCGGTGTCGGCGTCGGTCGGGCCGGGCCAGTCGCCTGCAACTGCGACGTTGAACAACAGGTAGAACGGCTTGTCGAACACCCAGTATTCGGAGCCGCCGTCGAGATCTGCCGGCGTGACCGTCTGCAGGACCTGATCGTCCATTCCGATCACTATCTTCTGCGGCGATTTCTCGACCCAGTAGACGTGGTATTCGTCGGCCAGGTTGTTGGCGGGATAACCGGCCAGCTGGACTTTCTGGCTGTTCAAACTCTCTGCCTGCGGGGCGTGCACGCCGATGTGATAGTTGTCCGCCTCGTTCAGCGTCTCGATCACGTCGATCTCGCCGGAAATCGGCCATCCGACATCGTCGATGTCGGTCCCGAGCATCCAGAACGCCGGATGTAGTCCCGCACCTGCCGGCATCTTGATGCGCGCTTCCACACGGCCGTAGGTGAACTCGAACTTGTCCTTGGTCGTCACTCGCGCCGAGGTGTAACCGTCCGGTGTGCGCAGCGCCGATATCGACATGTTGCCGGATCCGTCCTGATACGCATTGCCGACCGAGTCGGTGTAGTTCTGCTTCTCGTTGTTGCCCCAGCCCGTCTGGCCGGTGTCGTAACTCCAACTGCTGGAGTCGATCCTCGATCCGGACGGCCCGTCGAACTGGTCGTAGACCGTGAAACCGTTCACTGCTTCACCGTCCGAGGCCTGCGAACCGGTGGCGTCGGACTGCGGCCACAATTCACGGTAGGCAACGACACCCGCCCCGACGAGCAGCAGCACGACCACAGCCAGGACTGCGAACGACGGCCACAGTCGACGCGGGGGACGCGAGGGACGCGGGGGAGTCCCGGCGGACGGAAGTCGTGATACCTCGACCGTCGGCGGATCATAGCGATGGGTCATCGGCGCCATTCGGCATTCGTGCTGCCGTAGATCGGACGCTCGTCGGTAGCACTGGCAGCAGCGGAGTCCGTCGCCTCACTGCCCGTCACCACACTGCCCGTCGCCACGGTGTCCAGGATTTTCAGCCGGCGCGCAGTCCTGTGGTGCGCGACCGCGAGAACGACCGTCGCGACGAGAATCGCGTACACGACGACGCGTTCGATGGTTCCGATGCCCAATCCGAAGTTGTGTCCACCGATGAAGAACAACGATGCGGCCAATCCGATCCACCCGAGGGTCGTGACCGTGATCCGGACCGTACGGTGCAGGGAGCGATGCCCACCCGCCACGATCAGTCCGAGCGAGCCGACGACGAACATCAACGTCGCGCCGAACGAGTGCACGCTGTAGTTCAGACCCTGATTGATCGACCCGGCGACGACGGCGCCCAGTCCGGCGACGGCAAGGAGGACGCCGCCGCGGACGTCGAGCACCCCGGTGACCATCCACGCCACGGCCGCCACGACGAGGGCGACGCCGACCAGCGCGATCGAGACGTCGGCCAGAACGTACAGCTTGCTGCACGGCCAGTTGCCTGTCGGGCCGCAGAACGGAACGCCGAGCTCACTGATGAAGTTGGTCCGGTAGCTGTAGAGACCTCGCCACGTGGCCGCGACGACGAACTCGAACACGAACAGTTGAACTACCGACAAACCGGCCCAGTAGCCGATGCGTGCCCACAGGGACGCGTCCGGTCCGGTGGTCGGTTTGCCGCGCAGAGCCCTACGGGCCTGCTGCATTTGAATGCTCATCGGGACACTTCCTGCGCAGTGAGTAGAGCAGTGGGATCGGACATCGCCAAGTTCAACGCGGACTGTACTGCGTCACGGTCGAAGAAATTGTCGTGGAACGACGCGGTCACGTGAAACACGTCGCGAATGTGCATCGCGGTGATGACGATGGACTCCGGAAGGCTCGGCTCGCTGAGCGGAGCGAAGACACTCGCTTCCGGATCTGCCGTCCACGCGATGCCGTCGAGCTGTGGAATGCGCCCGACGTCGGAGAACGTCAGCCGCGCATCGGCAGTCGCGGGAGCCGTGGTGGTCGCGATGGCCGGAAGAGCGGAGCGGGTGCGCAGGTAGGTCATCGTGCTGAGGGCACCGGCAGCGAGCGGGCGGCCCTTGTCGATGGCGTGCGCAACGGATTCGTGCAGTGCGGTGGCGTTCGTCGGGTCGATCCCCTCGAAGTCGATTCCGACTGCGAAGTTGCCGAGCACGATGCCGTCGGTCCGCAGATAACGCCTGCAGTCGAACAGAAACCCAGCCGAAAAGGATGTCGAGATACCGCGTGCGGACAGGGCAGTTGCGATTGCCGCGCACAGAATGGACGTGACGGACACTTCTGGGAGATTCTCCCGCCGCCAAGCGCGGATCGCCGCGGGCGCACCGGCAGACGACGTTGCCGTCGCCACGGCAGGCGAGCGTTCCCACGGCACCCGTGCCTGTTCCATCGGCGCCAACGCAGGTGCCACGAGTTCGGCCGGGGGGTTGCCGAACTTGCCGTAGACGACGTCGACGACCTTCCCGGGGTTACGCGCCATCCAACCGGCCAGTGCACGTGGAAGCGGGTTGCGAAGCGTACGTGCCTTCGCCCAACTCGGAAGGTCAGGAACCGCAACAGGATCCGCGAGAAAGGCGAACAGCTCGATCGGCAGAACAGCATCGCTGAATCCGTGCGACAGATCCAACAGCAAGTACTCCCCGGCGAGAACAACGCGGATCGGTACATCGGTCGACACCGACGCAGAAAGCTGCTCCAGCTGACCGACCACGTCGGCGCGGCCGATCGGGGCCGCTTCCGTGACGTGGTCACAGACCGATTCCGGTCGGTAGGACCACCTGCGCGAGGCGGGGTCGACCCGCAACCCGAGACGGCTGGATCGTCCAGAGGACGCGAGCCGTCGCAGCCGTTCCCCGACACGGTCGATCCCACCGAAGTCCGCCGGTCCGAGAGCACAGACGATCCGGCCCTCCGAACGCAACATGTCCATCGCGCTGGCCTTGTATTTCGCTGGGCTCACGGTGCGCCCCTTCCGGGTGCAGGTTTTCGATAAGGAGTGCGTAGCGGGTCCACGGTTCGGAGGTGATGAGCACCGGCCGAACTGAATTCACGATCCTGGGTGCGGTGCGTCGGTGGACCGAAATCACGAGGCGAGTCGTCGCGTGCAGGTGGTGGTGGGTACGGGCCGCTGGGCGGGAACGGGTCCTCGGGCGGCTCTTCGCCGCGCGAGGACAATTCACGGATCCACTTGATCAACGGAACTATCAACACGAGCGCGCCGAACGCTTCCGCGGCGAGGTACGCCCACCCGACGGCAGCGATCCCGAGCGTGGACGACAGAGTCAGTGAGCCGACGATGATGATCGTCGTGGCAACCACTTGAACGACGACGGCGAGCCGCATGCGGCGCTGCACACGTGCCAGGCCGTCGTACAGCGAGCCGATGACCGACAGCGGAATCGTCACTGCCGCCAGCTGGACGATGATGGTGCCGTTCTCGCGGTACTGCTCGCCGACGATGCCCAGACCGAACGGTGCGATGACGGCGAGGAAGAAGGAACCGCCGATGGCCACGATGCACACCATCGTCATGAATCGCTTGGTGAGTCGGTTGAACTGCTCGGGGTTGGCCGCGACTTCGGCGACGAACGGACCGACGAGCACGCTGATGAGAATGTAGAGCGCGCTCACGATCGACCATGTCAACGAGAAGTACGCGTTGTCCTCGGCCCCCAGGGTGGCCACCACGATCATCGGGACGAGCAACGGAGCGAGCGAGCCCAGCGCAGTGATGCCGTAAGCGGAACCGAAGTAGGACCACAGTTCACGCCTCGGAGGAAGATCCGGCTCCGACTTGTAGCGCGGCTCGTTCCTGAGGTTCTTCAGAATCGCTCGGAAGACGACGACCGATGCGATGACCGCGGGGACTGCCCACGCCGCGATGATCGAGGTGCTGCGCGCGGTCGAGAACAGAGCAAGCAGGAGAGCGAACTTCACGACAGCGTGAAAGACGTTCTTTCCGGCAGCCCACCGCGCGACTCCCAGCCCGGACGACGTCTGGTCCTGCAGCGCGAAGACAGCGAGAACCGCGACGAAAGGTGGGAACGACACGATCTCGGCCGTGGTCGTGAACATCTTGTCCACCGGTGCGACGAGGAGAAATCCGCAGCCCAGCAGGAACGCGAACGCCGTGACAGTGATGTACCCCCGCACGACGAAGGACTTGGCGAGCCTGCCGGAAACCGGAAGGAAGCGTTCGTACATCGACCCGAGGCTCAAGTTGGACAGGGTCGAGAGCATCACCGCAGACGTGATCACGGCTGACGCGCTGCCTACCTCCGCGACCGGGTAGAGGCGTCCGGCTGCGGCCCAGAACAACAGACCGAGACCGCCGGTCACGACGGTGGAGAGCATCATCGCCAACGAGTTCAGCGCAAGATTGCGGTCGGAGCTCTTGGTGTCGGTGTCCGACGTGCTCTGCGCGGACGTGTCCAGGTTCGCGGACTGCAGCAGCGGGGTGCCGTGCAGATGAGGCTCGGGTGCCTGCACTTTCTGGATCGGCATGGTGTGAGCCATGAGACCCATGTCCCAGCGAACCGGTTCGAGCGGATACCACTCGAGCCGTTGCAGATTGTCGTGCCGGGGCGGAGCAATTTTCGGAGCGCGGTGCTTCACAGCCGATTCCACCCGATCGGCACGGGAGGCGATGCAGAGACGATGTCGATGTCGAAGGACTCGGCGGCAGCCTGGAGCAACTCGGCGCGCACGGTCTCTCGCAGGTCTCGGCCGTACAGCGAGTGGTCACCACTGTCGAAGGACTTCACGACAGCCGGCCGCGCCGCCCCGCCGTGTCGACGCCTCGTCGCACGCTTACCGCGCAGCCGTTCCATCCCTTCGGGACCGCGGTTGTCGACGAACCACGCAGTGTCGGTGGGTGAGAGAAGCACGGTGGTGCGCACGTTGCCGGCTTCGAGCAGACGCAGGGAGATCTCCGGCACCTGAATCAGCCCGCGGTTTCCGAGCCAGAACCACAGTGGGTACGGCATGGCCGACTGCGCGCGGTTCTTCACTGTGACTCCGATGTCGTGGAGTGCGTCGAGAGCTTTGCCGCGCAGACCTGTGTCCTCGGTGTGCATCGAGGATCGTTTGACGAATTCCAGGCGCTTCGTCGTCCAGTCGAGTGTGTTGAGCAAGACAGCGGAGCCGACGCCCAACTCGCGTGCGGCGTAGCTGGAGTACCACGAGCCCGAGCACATGCCGGCAACCATGACGTTCCGCGGCGCAGTTCCTGCTGCTCGGACGGCAGCGAGAGCGTCCTCGTTGCCCGCGTCGCTGTAGAGCCGGGTGATCTCGTCGTCGAGGACCTCGCCGCTTTCGCCGGTACCGCGGCGGTCGAAACGCAGTGTCGATACGCCCTGTGCAGCAAGCACTCTCGACAACTCGACCCAACTTCGGACCGGGCCGACGCGGTGCTCGTTCGCTGTCGGATAGAACACGACCGTCGGTCCGCCGGGAATGCACTCCGACGAGTACGTGCGAATGCCGAACAGTGCGTCGGGACCGAGAGATTCGATCTCCTCACGGACCGTGCCGAGGTTCGAGACGGCGCGCAACGGTACGGACACCTCGCCGGCGTCGGCGCCGAACTTGTCGGCAATCCACTCCGCGATGTACACGATGTCCGACGTCGGAAGCTCGACCTCGAAATCGCTCGGTTCGAGAAACGCGTCGTGGCGGGACAATGTGTGTTCGTCGGCGTTCTGGTTCGCGACGACGGTGCGAATCGGCTTGGAGTCGGCCCGCTCGGATCTGGTCGCAACCAGGACGGGTGCCGTGAGCGACGGCAGCGCGGTGGTGTCCAGGCGTCCGAGCGCTTTCGCGGCATCGGGGTGCAGTACGGCGCCGATGATCGACACTCTGGGGTCGGCGTCCGAGTCCTGGGTCACGCTGACCGAGTACAGGGCCTTCTGCTCGTGGACGTAGGACCGGCCGCGCACCACAGGATCCCACAGGGTGATCGCAGTGAGAGGTCCGACGTCCGAAGCAACGGACGCGGCCAGCAGTGCACCCGCACGTAGCCCTACCAATGCGACGTCGGTGACGCCGCATCCGCGCACGTAATCGACGGCCGTCGCGATGCTGCGCTGCCACAGTGCGACGTTGTCCGGTGCATCCTGTGCTCCGTACGAGTCACCGGTACCGGCATAATCGAATCGAAGGACCAGAAGCCCTCGTGCGCACAGTTTCTGCGCCAGAAGCGTCATGCCGCGATAGGAGTCGACCTGCTCCTTACCGAGAGGCGGGCAGAGGACGACTGCGCCCCGCGCGAGGCCACCGGCGGGAACGTGAACCGTCCCGAAGAGGCCTGCGTCCTCGGGCCCGAACCACGTCGAATACTTCCCCTCGGCAGTCGGATCGGCCGCGCGGGCCACGTCGGCGTTGTGCAGGGCAGTACTTCGACTGTTCACTTCGGCGTCCTTCCTATCGGGTCGTTCCTGCAGGCTGCACTCCCGGCCTATCGGGTCGAGGGGGAGACGAGCTGAGAGAGATGGCTGTGGCGGTGGGACCGACCTGGAGCTCAGGACAGGGCGGCGGGCCACTTGCTGCGGTCGAGACCATGCGTGCGCAACATCGCCAACGCGATGCGCTCCATGCCGAATCCGACGCACGCACTGTGCGCGGGCTCGCCGTCGACGGTGTGAATCCCGAAAGTGTGCCCGAAGTGGTCACGGTGGCAGTTGCACGAGACGACCGCAGTGCCGTCGTCGAGGTCTCCGTAGAGCTTCACGACGAGTTCGGTCTTGAGATTCTCGTTTCTCTGGTTCGCGGCCAGCATGCGGCCCGCGCGACCGAAGAAGGGATCGTTGGCGATGACTGCCTCTGCCTCCAACCCGAGATCGGCGAGGACCTCCAGTCCCCGGTCGACCCACCGCTCTCGGTGAGCGATGGCGTCGTCGGGCGTACCGACACGCACGTACTCGTGCATCCGGAAGGCCTGCATCCGCGCGGGATCGACGGCAGGCTCGTGGCGGAAGCAGTAGCCGTAGATGTCGAGCAGGCGACCGTTCTCCGGCAACGTTCCGGTCATCATCGAGTACGAGGGATGGCATGCGGCCGATACCAGCATGGTGCCCGCGGATTCGAGGTGGTGATCCCAGTCCTTGCCTTCCGAACGGTCGGCGAGGAGTGCGGCGTGAGCCTTGTTGTCCCCGTCGAACGTGTTGATCGCGCCGGTGAGGTTGGGGAACGACGCGATGTAGTCGGTGCGCTCGAAGGCTTCGCGCGGAAAGACCGGAGGGAAGCGGAATCTCGGTGCGGCGTAACCGTGCTCGGATGCACCCGCAGCCTTCACTCGCTCGTCGATGGTCTCGATGATGTCCTCGAATTCGCCGGATCGGCCGTACAGACCTTCGACGGAACTGGGGACCAGCAGACCGGCCTCGACGAGTTCGTTGCGGAACAGTGCGCGCGCGGTGTCCAGTTCGGTGGCGTCGTGGGTGACAGTCATCTATTTCCCCTTGTACACGAGTGCGAGCTGCGAATTGTGGCCGAGGATGCGCTCGTTGCTGACCATGATGGCCGACCCGTGCGCATCGCGGAGGTGGCGACCGATACTGAGCTCGCCGTCCTGTCGATAACCGGAGATACCGCAGATCTGCAACGCTTTTCCGACGATGTCTATGACGAGCGTCGACGCAGTCACCTTGACGTTGTTGATCTTCACGGCGAACCCGATCGCCCCCAGGTCTGCGGGGGAATCCGAGATCGCTTCGAACTTGCCCGCGGCTCCGAACACCGTGTCCACCAACTGCTCGTGCATTACGTAGAGCTCGGCGAGGCGTAGTGCCGCGGGCGGTGTGACACCAGGCGTGCGACTGGCTGCTTTACGAACCGACTTGCGTGCCTTGGCAACTGCGGCGTCGGCGATACCGAGCCACGCTGCACCCCACAGGACGTGGGCTGCGGGGAGCATCGTCTGCGCCGAGATGTCTCCGTAGTTGTCGCCCAGAATGTTCGACGACGTCGTCGACGCCTCCAGCTGGAATCCGGGACTGCATGTTCCGCGGAATCCCAACGTGTTCCACTCGCCGGTCCTGGTGAGCACCACGTCCGGCTTCTCGCAGACGACGAGCACCTGATCGCTCGGAGGGCTGTCCACCGAGCGGCGCGCCGTCGCGAGCACGAACTGTGCGTACTCACCGTAGGAGATCACCGGTGCGGTCTTGGAGAGCGTGATGTTCTCCCCGTTGTACTCCACGGCGCAGCCACTGGTGCGGACGTCGCCACCGATGTTGATCTCGGTGGTAGCCGATGCGACGAGAGGCTGCTCCTCGGCGAGACGCTGCAGCAGCGCGATCATCGCGTCGGACTTGCCGTGGCGAACGATGGACAGCACCTGAGACTGGTGCATCACGAAGATCATCGCCGAGGACGCGCACTCCGCTCCGAGGGAGCGGGCAATGTGCGCGAGATCGGTCAGGGACTGCCCACCGCCGCCGAACTCCGTGGGAATGCCCGCAGCGAGCAGCCCTGCTCCGCGCATGGCTTCGACGGATTCCGCCGGGAAGCGTGCGTCGTGGTCGACCGAGTCGGCGTGCTCGCGCAACACGGCGAGAACGTCGGACAGCGTCGGGGCGTCGGTCTGGTAGACGGTGGACACCGGCGATCAGTCCGTCAGCTGCGCGAGCGCGGTGGCGATGGCGTCGATGCTGCCGAACGTGGACTTCTGCAGCATCGTGTCCGGGAACTCCACGTCGAACTCGTCTTCGAGTGCGATCATGACGTTGACGCTCGCGTGCGAGGTCAGACCGTTGTCGTACAAATCCGCGTCCGTCTCGATGTCCGCCGCGGACACCGGCATCTTTCCGAACTTGTCCAGAACATCCCGAACGCGAGCAACGTCACCAGAATTGAGCGTCTCCACCCGAGTACCTCCACCGAATCTCGTTGATGTCCGAGACCGGACGGCCTCGACTTTCGACCGTGGGTAGGAAGTGGCATTGCTGTTCCAACCCAGAAGTCTCCCCAGACCCACCCAAACAATATCTTAGATTGTTTTGAAGCGTTACCAAGTCGGGGTAGTTTGCTCTCGGATTCGTTTTCCGGCTCCGTGCCACCTGGCGGAAACCTACCTGCGGTGTGGTAGATGTCGCATCTGTCGGAGTTCGATCGACGGCCACGGCCGTTGACGCAAAGTACAGTGGTCATGGGGTCGGGACCTAAAAAATTCGAAGGAAACACGTACCGATGGGTGGAGTCTGCGGCGTGGCCGTGGAGTCCGATGCCGTCCGCATCTCATATTTCCGAGACGGACGACGCATCGAGGACTCGATAGATGCCGAGGGAGCCAAGTGGCTCCTGAACGGCAAACTGGCCGACTGCGGACCATTCGACGACGTCGTCCTCACCGGTCGCGACTCGGACGCCGTCGGAACGCTGCTGGCCTCGATCGACGCCGGCGACAGTTCGACGATCCGGATGGTCGACGAGTCTGCCGCCCTTCTCGCCTACGCGCGGTCCGTCGACGAACTCGCGAACGCACGGGCGCTGCTCGTGCTCGACCTGGGGCGGTACGGCACCTCCGCGTTCACGCTCGACGTCGCCGCCGGTCAAGTCACTCGGACGTCGCGGCGCGCTGCGTTCTCCGGCGAAGTACTCGATGACATCGTCGAGCGTCTCGTCATGGCCAAGGGCATCCTTCCGCCCGCCCACGGGGGAGAGGCCGAGCGGGAGTACCGCGCGTTCTTCCGCGAATTGAAAGAGTTGATCACCGAGTCGGCCGGCGTACGGGCGCCGGGTAACGGACCCATGTTGCTCACCCGCGAGGAGTTCGAGGAAGCAATTGCCTCTTCTCTGTTGCAGACCCTCGCATGGGCGTCCCCGGAAGACCCCGACGCAGTCCTGCTCGTCGGCGGGCAAGCTCGGATTCCGCTGGTCAGAACCCTCGTCGAGCAAGAATGGGACTGCCCTCTGGTCGTCCCGGAGTCACCCGCGTCGGTTTTCGTGGAGGGTGCAGCACTCGAAGCCCTCCCGGCCGAGCCGGAAGTAGACCTCGACGAGGTTCTGGAGGAGCAGTACCCGGGGTTGTTCGACGAGTCCGACGCCGCCGAGTGGAACGACGACGGCACGGACGTCCTGGAAGTCCAGACGCTCGACGACACCGAAGCACCCACCACACCCCTTCACATCGTCGCGCCCGGGTCTGCGGAGCCTGTTCGCAGCCGGGAAGCCGCCTCGCACCCCGGACCCGGTACGCAGACCGAAACCGACAAGTCTTCGACCGAGGCAGCAGCCCCGAAGCCTCGTCGGCGTCTGCGGTGGTCCGTTCGAGACGCAACCGGAATGGCCGCCGTCGCGGCAGTCGTGGTGCTTGTGTGGGCAGTCGTCTTCGTTCGTGGTGACACGCCCCCACCTCCGGGGATAGGAATCGATCCCGTCGACAGCCCGACGAGCCAGGTGTCCGTCGCCGAAGGGGTCCCCGCCGCCGCTCCTCTCGATCCGGCTTCTCTCGATCCGGTTGCTCCCGATCCGGGTGCTCCCGACCCCGTGGTGCCCGATCCCGGAGTGCCCGGTGCGCTGCCGGACGGGACGGAGATCGTCGACCAGAACGAAACCGTCGACCCGGAGTTCGGGGACGAGCAGTATGCCGAAGTCGGTTTCGGGTCCGGTACCGGGCTCGACGTCGTCAACTGAGCACGCAGCGCCCCGGGCCAGAGCCGCACCGGCTCTTCGCAACCGGTAGCGTGGCGCTTCGAGGACGATCCCTTCTCGTCCGACCGTGCATTTCGAAACGAGGCAGTCGATGACCGTGTTGCTGGGGGTGTCCATGGGCGCCCATGCCGTCCGTATGGCCCTGCCCCGGAACGGCACAGCCGTCCTGCCGCCCCGCGTTCTCGAAGCTCCGCAGCAACTGTTCTTCCGCAACCAGGTGATCGACACCGTCGACGACGACGTCGAATACCTTGCTGCCGAGTCCATCAGTGCTGTCGCCGCGGAGTCCGAACCGTCGATGTCCACCGGTGTCGCCTACCGCGACGAGCATCAGGCCGACACGTTGGTTCGCGCTCTCGACAATCAGCACCTGCACAACTACCGCCTGGTGCACGAAGTGGAAGCAGTCGTCGAATACCTGGTGGCCAGTGGCGAGGCAGCCGGATTCTCCTCGGTGGCGCTGTACGACCTCGGAAGTTCGGGACTGAACGTCAGCGTCGTGGACCTGGACTCTCGTCGGGTCGTCACGACACGTCGCACCACCGAGTTCAGTGGAGACCGATTCGACGAGATTCTCCGGGACAACCAACTGCAGCGGCTTCACAAACCGCTTGATGCACCGGACATCGACCTGTTCACCCGACGCTGCCGCGTCGCGAAGGAACGCCTGTCCGGCAACGACGCCGTGTGCCTGCCGGACGAGAGCGGAATGATCCTGCTCTCACGGGACAGCTACGAGACTCTGATCACCGACGAGGTCGATCGATCCATCGAGTTCGCGCGCGACGTGCTCATCGCCGCGCACGTACCCATCGACGCCGTGGTTCTCGTCGGCGGCGGGTCTCGTATCCCGCTCGTTCGGAAGCGGGTGGGCCCATCGCTCGACCTTCCCGCGCTCACACCCAACGAGCCGGAATCGGTCGCCGCCCGCGGCGCAGCGCTCTCGGCAAGGCCTGCGGAGGGTCAGGGTGCGAAGGGTCAGGGTGCGAAGGGACAGGGTGCGAAGGGTCACGTTGCAGCGCCCTCGCGTCCCAGTGCCTCCGGCTCGCCGAACGGTCGCCCGGTACCCGCGCGTCCTGCAGCGTTCGCCGCACCCGCCGCGCCCCGCCCGACCGACGCAACCCCGACGATCTCGATTTCCCGCGACGACCTTCCCGCCGACCTGCCGCCTCTGGTGAGCGCAGCGGCCCTGTCCGCTGCCGCGACTCCCAGTCGTGCGACGTCCCCGCCTCACACGCCCCCGCCTCTCACGCCCCCGCCTTTCACGACGCCGCCGGTACCTCCCATCGAACCGGCGCCGCCCACGGGACCGGCGCCGAAAGAGCCGTCGAGTTCGGTATCCCAGCGTTCGGTATCCGAGCGTCCGGTGTCCGAGCAGCCAGCGTCCGAGCAGCCGGTGGCCCATTTCGCGTTGAAGAACGTCTACTGGCTCGATGCAGCCTACGAGGACGACGATGGCGAGGACGAGTCCGAGCGGACCCGTCGTCGAGTCCGCTCCTGGTCCGTCGTCGGGGTCGCCGCGGCAGCGGTGATTGCCTTGTCCGGGTTTCTTCTGACCAGGCCGAGCAGTGAGCCGGCTGTGGTCGACACTGCGGTGACTCAGGTGCCCAGTGCTGCGGCGACGACACCGCCGTCGGCGGCCCCGAGCACACCCGTCGCGCCGGTCGCCCCACCGCCGCCGGTCACGACCACCACGGAAGCGCCTGCGCCGACCGAGGCCACCGTCGCCCCGCAGCAGCCGCAGAGCGTCGAAACTCAGGTGACGGAGACCCAGCAAGAGCCGCCGCCTGCTGCGACGCAGCAGGTGCCCGAACCTGCGCCCGCCCCGCCGCCGCTGATTCCTGGGTTGCCGGACTTCACGTTGCCGACCATTCCGCCGCTGTTCCCGCCTGCGCCGTAGATCAGCGGGACGGGCTGTTGCGGGGCCTGACGTGTTCGAAGATCAGAATCGTCTCCGTCGCGGCGACGGCCGGGTGCGCGCTGAGGTTGTCGACGACGAAATCGCGTAGTGCAGCGGTGTCCACCGTGGCGATCTGAACGAGGAAGTCATCCGCTCCTGCGATGAAGTAGATGTTGAGCACCTCTTCGAGCGCCGCGATCTGGCTCCCGAACTGGCTGATTCGCTTGCGTGCATCGGCCTGCAGTCGCACCGAGATCATCGCTTGAATGCCCTGCCCCAATGCCTCGGGGTCGATCTCGGCGTGAAACCCGCGGATGACCCCGCGTTCGACGAGCGACCTCACTCGGCTGAGTGCGGTCGACGGGGCGATCCCGGCGGCCGCAGCCAGGGCGTTGTTGGGGATGCGGGCGTCACGGCGCAGTTCGTCGATCAGGATGTGGTCGATGTCGTCGAGTCGGACGTGCCGAACATCGTTCGATGGGCGACCCTTCGTGGGGCGTCCTGCGGAATTTTCCGAAGACATGATGCGATTGTACAGAATTATGTTCACATCGGTTGTGGCTTCACCGCTGATAATTCAGTGTTGGCGTACCAGCTCATCCATCCGGCATAGGAGCACGTCATGAAAATCGGAATTCCACGCGAGATCAAGAACCACGAGTACCGGGTGGCCATCACTCCGGCCGGCGTTCACGAATTGGTCTCGCGCGGACACGAAGTCATCATCGAAACCGAAGCCGGAGCAGGATCGTCGCTGCGCGACACCGACTTCAAAGCGGCGGGCGCTCAGATCTTCACTTCCGCGGACGAGGTCTGGGACGCTGCGGATCTACTGCTGAAGGTGAAAGAGCCGATCGCCGAGGAGTATCACCGGCTGCGCTCGGGCCAGGTGCTGTTCACGTACCTCCACCTCGCGGCGTCGAAGGAGTGCACGGACGCGTTGCTGGCGTCGGGAACCACGTCGATCGCCTACGAGACCGTCACCGCTCCGGACGGAACGCTGCCCCTGCTCGCGCCGATGAGCGAGGTCGCCGGTCGACTCGCACCGCAGGCCGGGGCATATCACATGATGGCCAGCGGAGGTGGGCGCGGAGTTCTGATGGGCGGAGTCCCCGGAGTGCGCCCCGCCAACGTCGTCGTGATCGGAGCCGGTGTGTCCGGCCGTAACGCAGTGGCCATCGCTCACGGCATGCACGCCGACGTCACCGTGCTGGACCTGAACGTCAAGGCGCTCAGAGCAATCGACGACCACTACAAGGGCGCCGTGAAAACGGTGGTGTCCAACGCACTCGAGCTCGAGCACGCTGTTCTCGATGCGGACATGGTGATCGGCGCCGTGCTGGTTCCCGGCGCGAAGGCTCCGAAGCTCGTCTCCAACAGTCTGGTACAGCGCATGAAGCCGGGCTCGGTTCTCGTCGACATCGCAATCGATCAGGGAGGTTGCTTCGCGGACTCGCGTCCCACGACGCACGCCGATCCGACGTATCGTGTTCACGAATCGGTGTTCTACTGCGTCGCGAACATGCCGGGCGCCGTCCCGCGCACCTCCACCTACGCGTTGACCAACGCGACTCTGCCGTACGTGATCTCACTGGCGGACAAGGGATGGGAAGCCGCCGTAGCCCAGGATTCCGGACTGAAAGCAGGGTTGAGCACCCACGCAGGCGAACTGCTGTCCGAGACCGTCGCCGCAGCATTTGCCTGACACTCAGCGTGAATGGCGACCGGACTTCTTCGGTGCCGCCCGCTTCGGTCCGGACACTCCGCCCGGGCGAGCGAGCAGTGCGGCGATGCCCGTCGTCAACGGAACGGACAGGGCAAGGGCGACGCCACCGACGGACGACCGCACGATCTCGATCGCCACGGCGTCACCCGTCAGCACGTCCTGGATGGACCGGCCCGCCACGCTGAACAACAACAGCAACGGCAGCGCCCCACCGGCGTACGCGAGCACGAGGGTGTACACCGTGCTCGCGATGTGGTCGCGGCCGACGCGCATCGCCGACGAGAAGATCTGCCGTCGGGTGGCGGTGGCGTCGGCGGACGCGATCTCGAACGCCGCCGACGCCTGCGTGATGGTCACGTCGTTCAGCACACCGAGCGATCCGATGATGAAGCCGGCGAGCAGCAGTCCGGTGATGCTCACCTGCTGGATGTAGGCCTGGACGTCGGTGTTCTGTTCCTCCGACAGACCCGTCAGATGAGTCATTCGGATCGCGACGTAGGACAACACCGCAGCGAGTGCCATCGAGGTCAATGTCCCGAGCAGTGCAGAGCTCGTGCGTAGGTTCACTCCGTGCGCCAGATACAGCACCGCGTACAGGATGATCGACCCCGCCACCAGTGCAACAGGAATCGCCGGGGCGCCGTCGAGCAACGCAGGCAACATGAAACCGACTAGAACGGCGAAGGCGATGATCAAGCCGATCAACGCACGGAAACCGCGCCACCGGGCCACGACGCAGATGACGACCGCGAAGACGCCGACGATGATCGACAGCGGCAGCCCGCGCGCGAAGTCGTTGAACGAATACTGCGTCGTTCCGTTCGGATCGGTCTGCCGCACCAGTCGCACGCTCTCACCGGTACGGATATCGGGTTGGCCTGGACCGGGCACGATCTCGATGAGAGTTCGTGTGCCCGCGTTCGGCCCCGAATCGATCGTCACGATGCTGCGCTGGCATTCGTAGCCGGCACCGATCGGCGGCGTCGGATTACCGGTGAAGACGCGTCCGGCGGAACCGCTGCCGCAGGCGCCGATGTCCTGGGACACGACCGTCCCGGCCTCGGTGTTCACGGCCCCGCCACCGGAGGTCTGGAACGGAAGCGGGATCTCGACGCTCTGTTTGCTCGGCCAGAGCAGCACTGCTCCGGCGACGACAGCGAGACCGATGGCCAACAGCAGGCCGATCACTATCCGGGCGGCGACGGGTCCGAGCGGAGCCGGCTCGTTGCTGTGACCGTGACCGTGTCCGTGCCCGTGTGAATCCACGGTGCAAGGCTAGTGCGTGACGGCGCGTCGGACCCAGCGCGACGCGGGGGTCGGGAGGTTTGGGAGCTCGGTGGCGGGGAGCAGGGGGGGCGTCCCCCGCCACCTTCCTGATCGCCCCGGGGGGGTGGGGTACGACCAGTGCTCGGGCACACTAGGTGCCGACCGCCAATCTACAGAAACTTGTGTCCGTGTGTAGAGCAGCGGGGATGTTTTTTGCGTCACTTTTCAATCACTTTCCCTACTTTCCCGTCAGGTGACGGGGCGGGTCGAAGTGAAAAAGCGAGACAACCGCTCTACTGCTTGTACGACGCCAGGAAGTTCCCGAACCTCTCGATGGCGACGGACAGGTCGCGAGCCCACGGCAACGTCACGATTCGGAGATGGTCGTGCCCCGGCCAGTTGAAGCCGGTGCCCTGGACGACGAGGATCTTCTCCTGCAGCAACAGATCCTGCACGAGCTTCTCGTCGTCGTGGATCTCGTGCACCTCGGGGTCGAGACGCGGGAACGCATACAGCGCGCCGCGGGGCTTCACACACGAGACGCCGTCGATGGCGTTGAGTTTCTCCCACGCGACATCGCGCTGCTCGAGCAAGCGGCCACCGGGCAGGATCAGATCCTCGATGCTCTGATGGCCACCCAGCGCTACCTGAATTGCGTGCTGCGCAGGCACGTTCGGGCACAGGCGAGTCGACGCCAGCAGGTCGATGCCCTCGATGAAGCCGGCTGCGTGTTCCTTCGGACCGGTGATCGCGAGCCAACCGGAGCGGTAGCCCGCGACGCGATACGCCTTGGACAACCCGTTGTAGGTCAGGCAGAGCAGGTCGGGAGCCAGGCTCGCCAACGAGGTGTGCTCGGCATCGTCGTACAGGATCCGGTCGTAGATCTCGTCGGCCAGCAACAGCAGCTGGTACTTGCGGGCGAGGTCGACGATGCCCTTCAGGACCTCCTTCGAGTAGACCGCGCCCGTCGGGTTGTTGGGGTTGATCACCAACAGTGCGACGGTCTTCGGGGTGATCTTCGATTCGATGTCCGCGAGGTCGGGGTTCCACCCGTTCTCCTCGTCGCACAGATAGTGCACGGCCTTGCCGCCCGACAGCGTGGTCATCGCCGTCCACAGTGGGTAGTCCGGCGCCGGAATCAGCACCTCGTCCCCGTCGTCGAGCAGGGCCTGCATCGTCATGGTGATCAGCTCGGATACGCCGTTGCCCAGATAGATGTCGTCGACGTCGACCTCGGGGAAGCCTGGCTCCAGCTCGTACCGGGTGACGATGGCACGGCGAGCGGACAGGATGCCCTTCGATTCCGAGTAACCCTGGGCGTAGGGGAGCGCGGCAATCATGTCGCGAACGATCACGTCGGGCGCCTCGAAACCGAACGGCGCGGGGTTGCCGATGTTCAGCTTGAGGATGCGGTGCCCTTCCGCTTCCAGCCGCGCCGCGTGGGCGTGTACCGGCCCACGGATCTCGTACAGCACGTTCTGCAGCTTCGTGGACTGTTGCAGTGTGCGATGGCGCGTCGGGTGGATCGTCTGCGGATGGCTCACGCCCCTTATCGTGCCAGGTGAGGTTCTCTCACCGCGAGCGGATTACTTGTCGGTAATCGGTGCAACAATCGACGGCATGTGTGGACGGTATGCCAGCACCCAGAGCGACAGCGATCTCCGTGCGGTGTTCGACATCGCAGAATCGGTGGGCGAGGAGCTTCCCCCGTCCTACAACGTCGCGCCGACGCAGACCGTGCGTACGGTGCTGGAACGCATCCCCAAGGACGAGCCGGAGTCCGACGCCGTACGTCAGCTCCGGTCGGTGCGGTGGGGCCTGATTCCTTCGTGGTCCAAGGACGCCAAGATCGGCAGCCGGATGATCAACGCGCGCTCGGAGACCATCACCGAGAAGCCGTCGTTCAAGAAAGCTGCGTCGAAGCGTCGGTGCATCGTCCCTGCCGACGGTTACTACGAGTGGGAGAAGCGCGACGGAGCGAAGGTGCCGTACTTCCTGCATGCAGAAGGTGTCCTGGCCATGGCCGGTCTGTACGAGCTGTGGCGTGACCCCACGAAGTCCGACGACGACGAGGATCGCTGGGTATGGTCCGTCACCGTGCTGACGGCGCCTGCAGCCGATGCGCTCGGGCACATCCACGATCGTTCGCCGGTGGTCATCCCGGAGAACCTTCGTGACGACTGGCTCAACCCGTCCATCACGAAGTTGGAATCGGTGCAGGACATGCTGGCCACCATTCCCGAGCCCCGGTTGCTCCCCTACGAGGTAGGAACGGCAGTCAACAGTGTGCGCAACAACAGCCCCGAGCTGTTGAATCCGGTCGCTTAACGTAGCCGCCGTGCGCAGACGGCTCGCATCCTCTCGCGGGTCTCGTCGTCCACGGTCTTGCCTGCCGGTCCGTCGAGCAGGGCGCTGAGGCGGGTGAAGTAGGACTGCGCTGCAAGGCCGAAGTGGACATAGATGTCCTCGTCGCTGCCTCCGCCGTAGCCGTACCAGGATCGGCCGAATGCCAGGATTGCGTCGTCGACGCTGTTCGATGTCGTGTTGCGCACGGTTCCCCCTTAGGTCGAGACTTCATTCTGTCCAGCGCATTTATCCGGGGGATGAACGCAACGTAACGACCGCAGCTCGCACGTGGCTTGTCCGCTTGCCTACGCTGGTTCGCATGACTGCGACCTCGTTGCCCTTCGGTTCCTGGCCGTCTCCGATTTCCGCTGCGGATCTGTCCGCGAGCGGCCATCCGGTAGAGGGCGGACGCTTCGTCGGCGACGAGATCCGGTGGGCCGAGATGCGGCCGACGGAGGGTGGCAGGACGACGGTGTGTCGGCACCTGAACGGACAAGTCGAGACCTTGATACCGGAGCCGTACAACGTGCGCACCCGTGTCCACGAATACGGGGGCGGAGCATGGACCACCGTGCCCGACGGGCGAATCGTGTTCTCCGAGTTCTCCGATCAGCGCGTCTACGTCACCCGTCCCGGCGAGACTCCGGTTCCGCTGACGCCGAAGCCCGAGACCCCGTCGTCGGTGCGCTACGGCGAACTGACGGTGGTCGGCGACGATGTCATCGCTGTCCGTGAGGCGCACGACGGTACGGCAGTCGCCCGCGACATCTGCGCAATTCGGCTCGACGGAACGGGCGTCCGGTCTTTGGTGTCCGGATCTCACTTCCTCGCCTTCCCGCGGCTGTCTCCCGGCGGAAGCAAGTTGGCGTGGATCGCGTGGGATCACCCTCGGATGCCCTGGGATGGAACCGAGTTGCGGGTCCTCGACCTGTCCACAGGTGAGATCACCGTGGTGCTCGGAGGCGAAGAAGAATCCGTTCTGCAGCCCGAGTGGATCGACGAGGACACCCTGTACGTCGTCAGCGACCGAACCGGCTGGTGGAACATCTACCGGGCCGACCTGTCCGGTAATGCCACTGCACTGCATGTCGCGGAAGCCGATTTCGGAGCCCCACTGTGGCAGCTCGGAGCGCGGTGGTACTCGATGTTGGACGACGGAAAGCTGCTGACCGTCCGTACTTTCGGGACGGACACCCTTGCCGTGCTCGACCCCGCGACGGGCAGCCTGCAGGACATCGATCTGCCGGGGCTCACGTCGGTGACGCTCGGCGCGCGCAACGGAACATCGGTCTTGCTCAAAGCCGGTGGCGCCCACAGCCCCAGCGGGCTGAGACTGCTCGACCTCGAATCCGGCGACACGACGCTGGTGCGTTCCGGACTCGAAACCGTACCCGACGCCGACTACCTCCCCCACGGTGAGCCGGTCACGTTCCAGGGGCCCGAACGCGAAGTTCACGCCATCGCCTACGCGCCACGCAATCCGGAGTACACCGGGCTTGACGGCGAATTGCCACCCTATGTGGCATTCGTCCACGGTGGCCCGACAGCGCACGTCGCGCCTGCGTTGAATCCGGTGTTCGCGTACTTCACCAGCCGGGGCATCGGCGTCGTCGACGTCAACTACGGCGGATCGAGCGGATACGGCCGCGAATACCGGAACAGGCTGCGAGGCCAGTGGGGAATCGTCGACGTCGAGGACACCGTCGCCGCTGTCCGCGGCCTCGCCGATGCAGGCCTGGCCGATCCGGCGCGTCTGGCCATCGAGGGCGGTTCGGCCGGCGGCTGGACCGTGCTCGCTGCGCTGACGTCGTCGGATGTCTTTGCCTGTGGTGCATCGTATTACGGAGTCGCCGAGCTGGAGATGTTCGTCGCCGAGACTCACGATTTCGAGTCCCGCTACATCGACGGGCTGATCGGACCGCTCCCGGAGGCGCTCGACCTGTACCGCACGCGCGCACCGGTCAACAACGTGGACGGCTTGTCGTGCCCGGTTCTGTTGCTGCAGGGTCTGGCGGATCCGATCGTTCCACCGTCGCAAGCCGAACGATTCCGGGATGCACTGGTGAAGAAAGGAATTCCACACGCCTACCTGGCCTACGAGGGTGAATCACACGGATTCCGCACACTCGAAACACAGGTGAACGCACGAGAGTCCGAACTGTCCTTCTACGGTCAGGTGCTCGGCTTCACGCCTCCCGGCATTCCTGAACTGGAGCTGTGGCGACCGTGAGCGGTGCTGGCTGGTTCGGGAGCTAGCACCCTTTTTGTGGGGTCAGCACACGTGCTCGGACCTGATTCGGCGTGTCAGGTCGGCAAAAAAGGTGCTAGCTCAGGCGAACAGCAGAGTGGGGCGCGGGGAGTTCCTGGCACGATCGGCAGCCGCACGTATCAGTCGGTCGATGTGCTCCGGTCGGTCGAGATCGGACCAGGTCAGCCGAACCACCTGCGCTCCGCCTGAACGCATCCGATCCTCGCGGACCTTCTCCTTCCAGGCTACGTCCGCCGGTGTTTCGCCCGCGGGTACCAGCCGACCGTATTTGACGAACCCGTCGAACTCGATCACGGTGAAGGTGCCGTCCAGGTAGAAGTCGACGCGGGCGAAGACGCCGTTGCCGTCGGACACTCGAACCTGAAGCCTCGGGGTGTAGCCGAGCTGGTGCAGCACCACCCGGCACCGAGATTCGCCGACGCTCTCGGACTTCCCGTTCATGAACTCCGCTACCCGACGAGCCTGTCGATTGTTCGGATGATGGGCGCATGCGTCGAGCGCCGCGACAACCTGTTCCGGAGTCAGATTCTTCGTTCTGGCAGCGAGATCGGCGATGCAGACGGCGTCTGCGAACGACAGCAATCGCGCCACGTCGGCAATGGTGCGAGGTAAGGCGGTCACCCGAACGCCATCGACGACGGCCACGTCAGAGGTGGAGTACGACGCTCCGTGCACGATGCGATAACCGTTGCGTCGGCCGCCGCCGGCTCTGTTCCGCGTGATGTGCACGTGCCGTAGGTCCGACGCGTTCACATCGAGACCGTGGAAGACCGCAGCCGTCGTATGGCTGAGTATCGCATCGTCAGCAGTAGCGGCGTCGAATACTGCTTCAGCGACTACGCGGTGCTTCTCGGCGGGCACGAGCGCATCGAAGTCGCTTCTGCTGACGAACCTTCCAGGCCGAAGTCGTCGCCAGGCCTTTGTACGGCAGAAGCGCTGCAATTCAGCGTCGGACACCCCGCGAGTCAAGGCATCGGATCTGGAAACGATTCGCGTCATGACCGAATCGTGGCAACCGCTCCGGGGCGGAACAAGAGCGATTTCAGAAATGTGGACAAAGAATGGGGCTGTGGATAACTCGGGCCTTCGCGTGCACATTCGCGGAGTGTCGAGGGCGGAGTGTGCTAACGGACCTAACACCCCTACTGACGACTCCGCACGCCTGCTCTGAGGCGAACAGGCGTGCGGAGTCGGTAAAAAGGGTGTCAGGTTACTTCTTGCGTCCCGGAACCTTGGTGCCCGGACGGAACCCGAGTCCACCCGGCTTCGCCGGAGGAGGCGTCCTGGTGTCCCCGTTGGATTCCGTGCCGTTGCTCGACGCCTCGGCCGTAGTCGCTTCGGCCGTAGTCGCTTCGGCCTCGGCAGCGTTGTCGGACGCTTCGGCTGGTGCCTCGGGTTCGGTCGATTCGGATGCCGGGGTTTCAGCAGGTGACTCGGCTGGTGCGGGTGCCGCAGTCTTGCCCGGTGTGCGTGCGCCCGGCTTCTTGAATCCGGACTTCACGGCCAGACCCTTGGGCGCGACCGTCGGCTTGGACTCCTCGACCGGTGCGGAACTGTCGACGTCCGTGTCCCGAGGTTCCGTGTTCCGAGTCTCCGGTACCGACGTCTCCGGTGCCGACGTCTCCGACGCGGATGCTTCGGGTTCAGCCGGCGTTTCGGTTGCGGTGTCCGAGGCTGCAGCAGCTTTACCGGGCGCCTTTGCGCCTGGCTTCTTGAAGCCCGACTTCACGGCCAGACCCTTGGGCTTGACCGTCGGCAACGACTCCGACGACGCAGCAGGTGCCGCCGACTCGGATGCCGCCGATTCAGTAGCTTCTGCTGCCGGCTCGGACGGTGCAGTCGCCTCGGACGGTGCTGCAGGCTTACCCGGTGCCTTGGCACCTGGCTTCTTGAATCCGGACTTCACCGCGAGGCCCTTGGGCTGAACGGTCGGCTTGGACTCGGCAGTCTCCGCTGGAGCGGCGACCGTCGTGTCCGACGCTTCAGGCTCCGTTACGCTTTCAGGCTCCGCTACGTTTTCGGAATCAGTTGCCTCGGCGGGCTTGCCCGGTGCTTTCGCGCCCGGTTTCTTGAAGCCGGACTTGACCGCGAGTCCCTTGGGCTTGACCGTCGGCGTCGACTCGGATGCTTCGGCGGGTGCCGCTGCAGTGTCGTCCGTGTCGGCGGGCGCGGGGGCTGCTGCCTTCGCTCCCGGCGCCTTGCCCTTGATCGCGAGGCCCTTGCCGCCCGGCTTCGCGCCTCCGGCAATTCCGAGCCCCTTGGGCTTGGCGGGAGCATCGGTGCTCGCCTGAGGTGCCTCGGTGGCGTCGGGCTTGGCGTTTCCTGGTGCTTTTGCTCCGGGTGCCTTCGCGAGACCCTTCATCTTCAAGCCGCCGGCCTTGGGAGCCGGAGCAGCAGGGGCGGACTTGGCCTCTGCAGGCTCTTCGACGGGTTCGATCCGCTCGGCTTCCTCGACCTCGGCGGCTTCCTCGGACTCCAGCTTCTCCTCTGGAGTGAGCTCACGCGGGATCACCTTGATGTTCTCGCTGAGAACGGACGACTCGACGCGAGTGATCGACTCGAGCATCAGCTGCGCGACGTCGACGACCTCGACGCCCTCGTGAGCGCCGCCTTCCTGACGTGCAGTGACGCCGTCGGTGAGCATGACGCGACAGAACGGGCAACCCGTTGCGATCTTCTGTGCTGGTGCCCCGCTCCCACCCAAGGTCTCCAGTGCTTCGTCGACCCGGTCGATGTTGATGCGCTTGCCGATGTTCTCTTCCATCCACATGCGTGCGCCACCGGCACCACAGCACATTGACCGCTCACCGTGACGCGGCATTTCCTTCAGGTTCGAACCCGACGCAGCCATGAGCTCGCGGGGAGCGTCGTAGACCTTATTGTGACGACCCAGGTAGCAAGGGTCGTGGTACGTGATGTCCTGGCTGACGGACGCCACTGGGATGAGCTTCTTCTGCCGCACGAGACGGTTGAGGAGCTGCGTGTGGTGCACCACCTCGTAATCACCGCCGACCTGCGGGTACTCGTTGCCGAGCGCGTTGAAGCAGTGCGCACAGGTGACGACGATCTTGCGCTTCTTCTGCTCGACACCCTCGAACACGCTGTTGAGCGTCTCGATGTTCTGCATTGCGAGCTGCTGGAACAGGAACTCGTTGCCGGCGCGACGAGCGGAGTCGCCCGTGCAGGTCTCGTCCGCTCCGAGCACCATGAACTTCACGCCTGCGGTGGCCAGCAGCTCCGCGACGGCCTTGGTGGTCTTCTTCGCGCGGTCCTCGTAGGCGCCTGCGCAGCCGACCCAGAAGAGGTACTCGTAGTCACGGAAGGAATCTGCGTCCTGGCCGAACACCGGGATGTCGAAGTCCATCTCGTTGATCCAGTTGAGACGGTCCTTGGAGTTCTGGCCCCAGGGGTTGCCCTTGTTCTCGAGGTTCTTGAACAGGCCTGCCAACTCGGACGGGAACTCCGACTCGATCAGGACCTGGTAGCGACGCATGTCGATGATGTGGTCGACGTGCTCGATGTCCACGGGGCACTGTTCGACGCAGGCTCCACACGTGGTGCAGCTCCACAGAACCTCGGGATCGATGATGCCGCCCTCGATGGCGTCGGCGACGAGCTTGCGATCCGCTTCGTCACGAGCCGACTGCGGGATCTTGTCCAGCTTCGCCTGATCGGGATTGCCGTCGGCGTCGACGAGACCGACCTCGTCACCGGCCATGTCCTTCTTGCCGCCGGCGAGGAGGTACGGAGCCTTCTCGTTTCCGTGATCGCGGAGCGACATGATGAGCAGCTTCGGCGACAGTGGCTTGCCGGTGTTCCAGGCGGGGCACTGCGACTGGCAGCGACCGCACTCGGTGCACGTGGTGAAGTCGAGCCAGCCCTTCCACGTGAAGTCCTCGATCTTGCCCGCGCCGAATGCGTCGACGTCGGGGTCGGCGTCCTCCATCACCAGGACCTTGCCGCCGGACATCATGGGCTTGGCGGCACCGAGTGCGACGCCGCCGTCGGCCTCACGCTTGAAGTAGATGTTGGGGAATGCCGTGAAGCGGTGCCACGCGACGCCCCAGTTGATGTTGCGGCCGACGATCAGAAGCCAGATCATGCCGGTCATCAATTTGACGAAGGCGAAGACGGACACCATCTCGGGGCTTGCGGGCAGTAGCTTGGCGACCTGCATCGTGAAGAAGTCCGAGTAGGCGTTCGCGTGCCCGTAGGTGGCGATCTTGCCGGCCTTGACGAGGATCATGCCGAGACCCTCGAGCAGAACGATGCCCTCGATGACGTACGCGACCTTCATGCGCGAACCGCTGAAGCGCGACTGACGCTCGGGCTTGCGCGGATGGTTGAGCTGACGGATCACGATGAGGGTGACGATGCCGACGACGGTGCCGATGCCGAGTAGCTCGTCCCACAGATGCCAGGCGAACGTGTTGCCGAAGAGAGGCCAGTGGAACTCGGGGTTGAACGTCTGGCCGTATGCCTCGAACCAGAGCAGGAAGCCGCCGAGGAAGCCGACCATGACGAGCCAGTGAGCCCATCCGACCGTTCTGAACTTCGTCATGCGCGTGTGGGCGATGAACTCGATCATCATCTGCTTGAAACGCGGGATGAACGGGCGCAAGCGGGTTTTGTCCGGCTGGCCTTGTGCGATGGCGGCGACCATCTTCCAGATTCCTCGGAAGAAGTAGGCCCAACAGACAAGGCTGAGGAGGAATCCGACCGTGCCCAACGTGATCGTCAGGGCGTTCATGAAGCGGCCTTTCGTTCAGTGGTAGCGGGGCTGTGCTACCTCGGGTCAGCCCGATCAGCCTAAGAGTAGCGGCGCTACCCGCTGGTAACAAGTTTATTGTTACTGGCCGGTAACTTAGGTGCGGCTTAGATGCGGCTGCAGGTAGCCGCGGGTTTTCGCCCACCGGCCGACGGGCTGAACCGGTCAGTAGGGCGTGTTCTGTAGGTCACGTTATGCCTAGCGAATCAAGGGGGCGCAGAGAAGGCGGTCCTAAGTACCCCGTCGAGGTGCCCCGAAAATTGGGGGCAAGAAGATTCGAATTGGCTGAATTGCCCTGTTTTCACTGGTCTCACCGCTTTTGGGCCGGCGCTTTGTGACGGGTGATAACCAATGGGACTCGCACAGGCGCCAAGAGGATAACGTTCGGTCGGACTTGTGGGATATGCTGCTGCGCGCACCGACTTACTCGCGGATTCAGTCTGGGGTGTATCTGCGTCTGACGGGCTACCTCTGTTCGGTACTGCCAGGCTCGATTGCATAGAAACGGAACAATCTCCACATGAAACTCAGCAAACTGGTCGTTTCGGCAGCGTTCGTCGCTGCCGCAATGGGTCTTGCCAGCGGCACTGCCTATGCACAGCCGGCAACCGACGCCCCCGCACCGTCGGAAGAGGGCACCGCCGGCGAGAACATCGGCTTCGAGTCCAACCTCGAGGACCGCACGATCGTCACGACGATCGACGCCGGAGTCTTCAAGGTCGCCGACGACGGCAAGACCGTCGACGTTCTCGACTCGACCGACAAGGTCGTCGTCACCCTCCCGCTCTCGTTCAACCTCGGTGGTCTGAACTTCCCGTACGAGCAGAACGTCGACAACGACGGCAAGACTCTGCGCCTCGTTCCGCAGCTGGACCTGACCAAGGCGTCGGCCAACTCCCGCAGCATCGGTGCAACGCCTGTTGCGTCGCCCGAGGAGAACCTCAAGGCTCAGCAGACGTTCTCGTCGCAGCTCGGCCTTGCGACCGCCATCGGTGGCTTCACGGGTACGGCAATCGGCGCGGTCGCTGGCTGCATTCTGTCCGGTCCGGCCTGCCTGGCTGGAATCGTTCCAGGCGCCGGCGTAGGCGGTGTTATCGGCACCATCGTTGCCGGTGGACCCACCCTCGTTGTTGCGGGCATCGACCTGATCAACACGCTGAACGCTCCTCCGGGAACCACCAAGTTCGCCAACTGAGCTTCTGCACGAACGTAAAGAGCCCGTCACCTGTACTCAGGTGGCGGGCTCTTTCGTATGCACGCTCAATCAGATGAAGACTCCGGGCGAAGTCAGTTTGATCGTTTCGGCTGCGATGGTGAATGCGTAACCGAGGAGATCAAGGCCGACGCCGAGAATGCCGAGCATGAGGGGCCTTTCGTTGAAGGGGCGAATGTCTGTCGGTACTGGTGTACCGAATTTCCGGGTCGATCATACGATGCGTTGTCCCCTCGCGAGAGGTGTCGACGGCCGCGTCGGAGGCGTCGATCCGTGTCATGCGAACGGATGTAGTTTGTAGCTCCCTTTACGAACTCTTGGTACTTTGGAGTGGTGGAAACAGGCACTGCGACGGTTACGGTAGAAATCTTGTCGAGTGCCGAGTCGGTTGTCGACGACTGGGAGGATCTGGCGTCCAGGTCCGGCACCGTGTTCTCGTCCCGGCCAGGCTTCGTGCTCAACGTCGCGGGAGCGCTGCGGCTGAACGTCAGGTTCGTCGTTGTGCGTCGCGGGTGCCGTGTGGTCGCTCTTGCGCCGCTGAACACGGTCAGGCGTGGACCGTTCGTCTTGGCGAAGATCATCGGCAGCACGTTGGGGGTTCCCCTCGAGTTTCTCAGCGACGACGACGACGCCTCGGACGTTCTCCTCGGTGCAATTGCCGATCGGGGGTGGATGCTGAGCGGTGATTCGATGATCGCCAATGATCCGACGGTGGTGCGGATGGCGCTGCACGGGGCGTGGGACGTCGACGCAGTGGTTCGCGAGAGGGTTCCGGTCGTGGTTCTCCGGCACGGTGAGACGGCGTCGAACATTCGGAGTGCCAAATCGTTGAAGAGGCTTCGTCAGTACCGCTCGGAGGTCGAGCGTCGGTCGTCTTTTCGGGTCGAGGAGATCCGAGACATCGTCCATCTCGATGCGCGTTGGAACGACATCGTCACGCTCGCCGCCGAATCGGTCGAGGGGACCGACAAGGTCAATTATCTGGTGGCACCCCACGGAGAGTTCGCGCGAGACTTTCTTCGGAGCGAGGCTCGGGCGGGCAGGCTGTGCATCACGGGGCTCGTGGTCGACGGACGGTGGGTAGCGCACGAGATCGGTGTGCGGACGCACCGCCGGATGGAAGGGTGGCTGACCCACTACGACTCCTCGATCGGCAAGCTTCAGCCGGGACATCAGCTGATCGAGTGGTTCGCCGATGCGCACGACAGACTGGGCGTCGCCGAGCTGGATCAAGGCGTCGGAGTCAACAAGATCAAGAGCGTGTGGGCCAACGCGGGGTACGACGTACTACGGGTGACAGCAGTTCCGAGGGCCTGGTGGCTCTCTGGGTGCATGAAGGCGGCTCTCCGTACGCTTCCGTCGATCCTGGCTCGAACCCGCTCGACGCTGCACAGAGCGGCCGAGCGGGCCGGAGCTCGTTGATCAGCGCGGCGGCGCCGGCAGGAAATCGATGGCGGTTTGCCACAGCGTCACGAGATACTGTGCGAGATCCAGCCAAATTCCGTTGAATGCAGACACTTTCCGCTCCCCCTAGTACGTAGTCACTGACCGAGAAAGCATACCTTCGGTTCGAAAAAACGTCCGCAATTGAACCCCAGGTTTGTTCTGCGGACAAGAATGTCGCCGCATCTCGTAGCGAGATGCGGCGACAGGTCTGCGACGGCTACGCGACAGGCGACGTGCGCACGGTTGTTCCGGTTTCCGCGGCGACCTGGTCGATGGGGATACCGAGGCTCGCCGTGCCGCCGTACTGCGCGAGAGCCAGATTGGCCTCGGTGCAGTCCGGTGCGCCACCGCTGTTGGAGCCGCTGGTGATGCCGAGCGCCAGGGTGCCGGTGACGATGGCACCGCCGCTGTCTCCCGCGAGAGTGCATGCCGTGCTGGCGAATCCGCGAACGGCTCGGCTGCTGCCGTCTTCCATGTACAGCTGAGTCTCGACACGATCGGCAGCGACGATGCCGCAGGTGAACGACGACGACTGCCCCGACTTGCACACCGGTGCGCCCACCACGGGAGATGCGGTGCCGGTGATGGTGACGGTGCTGCCGTTGGCGCCGCGAACGGTGGGGCGGTCCAGCCCGGAGGCGACGCCCTTGTCGTTCAGGCCGATGACGGACCAGTCGAGACCGCTGGCCGACCCGAGGCTGGAACGGTCGAAGCTACCGATCTGGGTGCTGTCGGTGACGTTCGTCGGGTTCGGCAGGTATACCGGCGCACCCCCGGCGCCGGTGTCTGCGTGGGGATTGCAGTGTCCGGCACTGAGATTGACGGGATTGCCCGAGCCGTCGGTGGCGTTGAACCCGAACGAGCAAACACTGATGTCCGTCGGCGACGTGCTCTTGATGTCGGACTCGGTGGTGATGTACGTGTCGCCGCCCATCGGAGACGGGTCGACGGGCTTCGGCGCACCGGGAGACAGGATGACCTTCAAATTGGCAAGCAGCGTCGGCAGATTGAGCGCATTGCCGATCGGGCTGTTGACAACGTCGATGACGATCTGATTGTCGAGAATGTCGATCGACGTTCCGTTGACCTGGCTCGCGACCTCACGAGGCAGCGACCCGATCCACGCATTCAAGTCGGACAACGACTTCTCGAGGCCATCCGCGGACACCGGTGCCTTCGCGGTGTCGTAGCCGTCCTTGGCCACGGCCTGAGCGGCAGCGTCGGACGTCACGGCGACGACAGCATTGCCGTCGGGCCCGATCCAGGCACCTGCGAAATCGGACGGACGAGACGCACGGAAGTCGGACGCATACGTCGACAACTCCTGTGCACGTGCCGCGCGGTCGAGGTACTCCTGGGGAGAGATCTTCAGGTCACGCACCACTGCGTCGGCCAGTTCGCGAGGAAGCTGATCGGCGGGGCTCTGCACCACGGAGTTGGCGTCACTCACCGGATCCGCCGAAGCGGGAGCCGAGAAGAGACCTATGGACAGAAACGCCGTCGAACAAAGCACTGCGGCGCGCAGTGCCCCCGTGTTACGCATGAAGTCCCTTCATCGGGTGCTGAGCATCAGCGACCCACCATAGGGCATGGCGAGGACATTCCCGGGAATCTGCAGGTCGGACGCCTGGCGACGCCGCTGTTGATCAGTTCTGCGGTGCCTCGCGCGGGGACGGCGCGTTACCGCTCGGTAGTTCCTCGGCGGGTGTTTCCTCATCGGAATCCTCGACATCGACACCGCCTTCGCCGGTGTCGGTGTCCTCGTCGACCGGGTCCGTGCCCGGCTCCTGCACGAGCGGGGGTTCTTCCGTCGGAGACTCCTCGGTACTGGTGGGAGGAGGTGTTTCGGCGACCGGGACGGTGCGTGGAAGTTCCGGGGTGGTGGTCTCGCTCGTGGGGGCGGGCTCGGTGGGGATGTACTGGACGGCCGGTGCAGGGATCTCCGGTACGTCGGACGCGATGGGGACGACTGTCGGGAAGGGCAGTGTGGCGCGGGGCGCGGGTGTGGTCGACGGCGATGCAGCGACCGGTGCGCTTTCGATCTCCGGCAGGGCCGGGGCCGACGAATCCTGCAACACCAGGGCAGTGACGGCTCCGCCGAGGGTCAGGACGCCCGCGAGCGCGACGGCGGCGAGCACCGGCGTGCGAGCCCAGAGCGGGCGAACACTGCGCGCGACGACGATTCGTTCCGTCACCGCGTCGACCGGATACTCCGACGCGATCGCTGCTGCGCCGCGTGCTGCGGCGACACCCGAATCCGAGCCGGCCCAGGTGGACTGACTCGACTCCGCCCAGGCGGTCAATGCCTCGGATTCTGCGACGAGTGCGACGTGGGCGAGGTCGTACCGGTTCATCGCCATGCGGACGGCCGAGACTCGCTCGGCTGTCCAGGTGGCGGGGAAGGTCGCGGCGGCGGCAACCGACGCCATGTCTGCGCCGATGGACTGGGACACCTCGGCGAGGAGGCAGCGGAGAGTCATCGCGACGAGGTCGCCGGCCTCGTATCCGGATGGGACCTCGTCGGCGACGTAACCGGTGAAAACGGCCGCATCGGGGTCGTCGGTACCTCCGAGAGATGCGGAACCATCGGTGTGGATGTAGAGGACAGTGTTGTGCAGGGACGCGATGTGCAGCGACGGGCTCGCGCTGTAGGGGTGTGAGACGGCAGCGATCGACCGCTGATCGTCGATGTACAGCCCGACGTCCGGAATCCCACCGTCCGCCAGGTTGTCACCGTCCGCCAGGTTGTCACCGTCCGCCAGGTTGTCACCGTCCGCCAGGTTGTCACCGTCTGCCACGTGCCGGTTCACCATCGCCTGCGCTTTCCTGGTCTGCTCCGAGCCGGCGCACGACGCACCTGCTCACTGACCTGGATGTCGCATTCGGGGGTCTCGAAGTTACAGATCGGGCGATCCGGCGCCGTACCCGAGCGCGCGCAGCATGGACAGCAACTCGGATCGGGATCCGGCGCCCAGCCGACGTCGGATACGTGCCACGTGATGCTCGACGGTTTTCGCCGATATGTAGAGGCGCGCACCCGCCTCGCGGTAGGTGACGCCCAGGACGAGGAGCTCGGCAACTTCGGCTTCCCGTGCGCTGAGCGATCCTTTCGGCTCCGCGGTCTCGTCCGTCGTCGGTGCGGCGGTGGGAAGCCTCAGAGAGCGAGCAGTCTGGAGCAGCGACGTCGCGACCCTGGTGTCCGCCACGCGCAACGCCGCCTCACTGGCGAGTCGAGCCCCGTCCCACGACAATCCGTACCGAGTCAACGACTGCGCGGCGGCTTCCACGTCGGCGACGTTCGGGCTGCCCTGCAGTACCCCGAGCCACGCGCGGCCGGCTCCGGCCAGCGCCGCGGCGTACCGGTTGGACTCGGCGGCCTGGGCAAGTGCACGGGCGTGCGGGACGAGATCGGCGGGATGCTCGGCGAGAATCGCGGCCTGGACGCCGTACCAGTGCAGCGACGACGACCACGCGTGAGGCTCGTGCAGATCGGCAAGCACCGCGTCGGCCTGCGCGGTCAGATGTGCGACGCGTTCCGGTTGTCCCAGGCGGACGGCCGCCAGGAGCAGCTCCCCGACCGGGAGAAAGGACAGAAGATCCACCGAGTACGACGCGACGACGTCCAAGGCATCGTCCCATGCGGTCAGCAGTGCTCCGGTGTCACCGGATCGCCGTGCCAGTCCGACGCGAAGGCCTGCTTCGAAGAGTCGGTTTCGCGTATGAGACAGCGGGATTCGAACCGAGTCGAGGTGCGCTTGCGCGTCTGCGGTGTCGCCCGCGAGCATCGATGCCCACGCGCGCAGCAGAACGAGCCTCGCCCAGTGTGGATGCGCCGCGGGATAGGCGTCGACAGCCCGGCGGGCGGTGGCGTCGGCGCGTGCGAGATCACCGGTGTGGAGCGCGAAGAGTGCGGCGACGGCCGCCGCGGAATCGGGGCTCGCGCGACGAGTCGTGCCCGACGACATGGCGGTCGCCTGCAGGAGTGTGCTTGTCGCGAGCGACACTTCGGGCGTCGAGGTCGCTCGGATGGACTGCCGTATGCCCTCGGCGAGGAGCGTCGCCCGAGCCCCGGCCGCAGTCGGCGGACCGGCGGCGTCGGACGCTACGAGCGCCTCGGCTGCCGCTGCTTTACCGGCGACGAGGGCGGCTGCGATCGCCAGATCCGCATCGACGCCCGTCCGCTGCGGACCGAGCCAGGTGTAGAGCTGGGCGGCACGGGTCAGCATTCCGCGCTCGGCCGCGACGGCTGCCGACACCCGCACTGCGACGCGGACGTCTGCGACGTCGATCGAATCATGGTGCGCCAGGGCCGAGTCCGCCAGATCCTCGGCCGCGTCGAGATCGCCGAGAAGGAAGCAGTTCTCGGCCCGCGCCGGTGCGACACTCACAGCATCGGCCCCCGCAGCGACGGCGCGCTCGTACAGGCGGACAGCGCGTTCCGGCTCGGCACCCGAGGCAGCAGCCGTCAGGTACGTCGCGAGCTCCGGATGTCGGATTCCGTTGCTCGCCAAAGTTACTGCAATACCGAGATCGAGAGTGTCGGTCTTGCAGCGGTATTCGAGCAATTCGGTCGCAGTCGACTGCACGCGTCGTGTGCCGACGACGGAGTGCAGCGCGCGTTCGACCTCCGGCAGTGATTCCAGCGTGGTCGACAGCAACCCTGCGGCGACGGCATCGTCCGTCGCGGACACGACATCGGCTCCGCTGCCGACCAGTTCGGTCACGACCTCCGGATCCGAGCCACCGCCCAGGTGCGCCAGCAGAACAACCGTCTGCGCGGACTCCGAAAGGGAGCGCAGGGCTGCGACCCTGTTCTCGAACACGGCGTCGGACACTGCTCGGGTGACCGCAACATCGGGCTCGGCCCGGGTGGCGGCGTCGAGTGCCACGTCGACCGACCTCGGGCAACCACCGGTGAGCGTCGCGATCGCGGCGGCGAGCACCGCGGACACCGGACGGCCCCTCGACGCGGCCAGTGCCGCAACGTCCGACTTGGTCAGCGCAGTGTGCACGGAATCAGTTTTGCCCGGTCAGGCCACCGAGAACGCCACCGAGACCATCGACGGTCCCGCCGACTACACCGCCCACACCGTTGCCGAGGTCGCTGACGGCCCCGCCGACTCCGTTGCCGACGTCACCGAGAGTGGGACCGTTGTAGGTGGGGCGCGAGGGGAGTTGCGGGCTCGGAACATTCACGCTCGGCGCGGTCACGTCGGGAACCGTCACGACCGGTGCGGTGGGTGCTGTACCGGCCGGAGGGGCGGTGCCCCCTGCGACGGGTGCGGCGGGGTTCTGCGCGGCGTTCGGGTCGGCGACGACGGTGCCGTCGGGTGCGATGATCGTGCCCGGTGCCGGAACGAGGGTTCCGTCGGCTGCGACGGTCGGTGCGGGAAGGCCGTTCTGGGTTGTTGCGGCCGAGTCGGTGCCCTGGCCGGTGTCGGCGACGACGGCGGCCGTCGTGCCGGGCGCAGTCGTACTCGTCGTTCCCGCGGTGTTCTCCGAGACGGTCTCGGCCGGCTTGTCGTCGGACGTCAATGCCGTGCCGACGGACAGGCCGCCGCCGGCGATGACGACGAGAGCGGCGACAGCGGCGACGACGATGCCTGCCTTCTTCCGGCCGGACATTCCGGCGGGCTCCGCCGATGCCGATGACGATGCCGATGACGAGGTCGGAGCCGGGCGTGGGGCGGGGCGGGTGGCGTCGGCGAGCGTCGCTGCAGGGGGCGCGGGCGGTGCGTCGGCGACGACGGCTGCGGAGATCTCGGCTGCGATGATCGCGCCGCCGATGGCGGGAATGCGGCCGGGGTGCGGACCGGTGACGACCGGCACGCGCAGTTCCGACGAGATCAGCTCGGCGACAAGGGGAATGCTGGAGCTTCCGCCGGTCAGGAGGACCTGGGTGACGTCGCCGACGTCGAGGCCGGTGGTGTGCAGCGTCTCGCGGATGAGCTCGACGGAATCGAGGATGGGTCGTCGGATCAGATCTTCGAGTTCGTCTCGGACAAGTCGTGTCTCGCTGCGCAGGCCGGGGAGGTCGACGGTCAGCGTGGTCGCGGTCTCGTACGACAGTCGCTCCTTCGCCTCGCTGCAGCGTGCGCGCAGTTCGACGAGAGCGCCGACGGTGTCCGGATCGAACGCGTCGAACTCGAAATCACGGCTGCTGGAGACGGTGTCGAGGACGTACTGGGTGACGATGTGGTCGAACTGCGAGCCACCGAAGTCCTGCGAGTGGACGCCGGTCCCGATGACACCTGCTTCGAGCCCGGTGCGCATGAGCGTGATGCCGAGCGAGGTGGCGCCGAGGTCGTAGATGACGGTCAGGCCCTCGCCCTGCTGCCCGCGTGAGCCTTCGAGCCAGCGCATCGCGGCGAAGGACTCGGGGACGAGGGTGGTGTCGGGGAGGCCGACGCGATCGAGCGCCTCACGCAGGACGTCCGAGGTGTATCCGGTCCACCGGTCGGGGTGGGCGACGACGAGCGTCGCATCGGAACCGTCTGCGTCCTGCGAGAGCTCGGAGACGAGGACGTGGGTTGCCGTCGCGAACAGGTCCTCGGCGGCGTAGGAATTGCCCTCTTCGTCGATCAGCGGGACAGGGTCTCCGACTCGGTCGGCGAACCCGGTGACGAGGTGCCGCTGCTGGCGGTCGGAGAGTGCGGCGAGATCGGGGGAGGAGTCGGGACGAAGATCGAGGGCGGTCCGACGCTCGACCGTCGGCATGGCCTCGTCGGTGGCGAAATCACGCGGTGCGTACGGATCGTGAGAGGCGTCGAGGGTGGCCACCGAGGTGACCGTTCCGATCCGAATACCGATCCCTGCGCTCATCATCATCTCCGACTTCGTAATAGGCAGCGCCACCCGTCGACGCTGCTGGTGATGTCGACAGCATCGCATCTTTCGTTACGTCTCACAGCTGGTGGCGGGCCGATCGCGGGCAAATCCCCTAACGGCCCCGAATCCCCTAATGCCGGAACCCTGGGTGGTGCCGATGGAGTAGGGGGTTCGTCCCCGTTGGGCGAACCGCCCCCGACCCATAGCTTTGTGATCAACCACGAACGACCCTCCGGAACCCCGCTTCCGAACATCCAAGGAGCCTCAGATGGCCACCAACGCAGTACTCGACTTCATCCTCAGCCTGCTTCGCGACGACGAAGCCGCAGCCGCGTACTGCGCCAACCCCGAAGCAGCCCTCGCGGCGGCCGGCCTCGGCGACGTCTGCCACGCGGACATCGTCGCCGTCGCCCCGCTCGTCGCCGAGTCCGGCTTGTTCGCCGGAGCAGGTTCGCAGCTCTCCGCGATCCTCGGCGCAGGCGCCGGGGCGGCAGGCAGCCTCGACGGTTCCCTCGCCGGTGGCGCTGCCATCGGAGGCGGGCTGTCGACCGGACTCGGTCTCACCGCCGGAGCCGTCGTGGGCGGCGGACTCGCAGGCGGCGGTGTCATCGGTGGTGGACTTGGCGGTGGACTCGGCGGCGACATCGACTTCGCAGGCGACATCGCCGCCCAGATCGGCGCCGCGCTCACCGCAGCACTGGCTGCAGGCGGCCAGATCGGTGTCGAGCTGGGAGCAGCGTTCGGCGCGGCACTCGAAGCCATCCTCGGCGCAGGCGCAGCCATCGGCGGTGGCCTCGATCTGGACGGCGGCCTCGGCCTGGGTGGCGGCCTCGACCTCGGCGGCGCGCTGACCGGTCTCATCGGCGGCGGCCTCGGCTTGGGCGCCGGGATCGGCGCGGAGCTCGGTGCAGGCGTCACGGCAGGCCTGAACACGGCCCTCGACGCAGCGCTCGGCGCCGTCGGCGGAATCGACCTGGGCGCCATCGCAGGCGTCGAAGGGGCACTCAGCGGAGCACTGGGTGCCGCATTCGGCATCGGTGGAGAGATCGGCGCCAACCTCGGCGCAGCACTCGGAAACGTCGTCGGCGCCGTCGTCGACGCGGGCCAGCTCGATCTCGGGCAGCTCGACCTCGTGGGAGGCCTGGCAGGTGGCCTCGGAACCGCACTGACCGCAGGCCTCGGCCTCGGCGGAGGTGTCGCAGCCGGACTCGGATCGGCACTCGACGCAGCTATCGGCGCAGGCGCGGGCCTCGGCGGCGGATTGGGCGCAGGACTGGGCGCGGGACTGGACGGCGTGTTCGCCCTGCAGAGTGGTCTCGCCGCGGCTCTCGGATCCTCCCTCGGCGCCGTGCTCGACGCCGGTGCGCTGGCAGACCTCGATCTCGGTGGCCTCGCCGGACTGGACCTCGGCGGCATCGTGGCAGGTACCCTCGGAACCGCACTGGACCTCGACGCAGGCGTCGTCGGAGATCTGACCACGTCCCTCGGAACCGCCATCGACGGCGCGCTGGGAGCGGGCCTGGGCGGTGCCGCCAACCTCGAAGGCATCCTCGGCGCGGCATTCGGAATCGGCGGAGAAGCAGGCGCAGGCCTCGGCGCCGCACTCGACGGCATTGCAGGACTCGGCGCTGGACTGGATCTGGGTGCGGCTCTCGGTGCAGGCGGAGCTCTCAGCGGCGCCCTCGACGGAGCGTTGGACGCAGTCGCCGGAGCAGCAGGCGGCCTGGACCTCGCTACCGGTCTGGAAGGACTCTTCGAGGCCGACGGCGGCCTGGCGTCGACCATCGGATCCTCTCTCGGCGCCGTGCTCGACGCCGGTGCACTCGCGGACCTCGACCTGGCAGGCGTCGCAACCGGCGACCTGGGCGCACTCGTCGGCGGAGCCGTCGGAACCGCGCTCGATCTCGACACCAGCGCAATCGGCAGCCTGACGGCCGCCCTCGGATCCGCGATCGACGCGTCCGCCGGGGTCGACCTCGACGCAGCAACGAACCTCGAAGGTGTTCTCGGAGCAGTCTTCGGCGTGGGTGGACAGGCAGGAGCCGACCTCGGCGCCGCACTGGACACGGTCCTCGACACCAGCGGAGCACTCGATCTCGGCGCAGCGCTCGGCGGCGGCGCAGAACTGGGCGGAGCGTTGACCGGAGCAGTCGACGCAGCCCTCGGCGCTGCAGGCGGTGCCACGGGCGGTCTGACCGGCGGCGCAGCCGGTGACCTCGGCGCAGGCGCAGTCGGCGGTGTGACCGCAGGACTCGGCGGCGGACTCGCCGCCGTCGGAAACGCGGGTGCAGGCCTGGCCGGCGGACTCGGTGGCGGACTGTCCGGCCTCGGCTCCCTCGGCGGTGGGTTGGCAGGCGGATTGGGCGGCGGCCTGACCGGTGCAGTCGGCGGCGCGGTGGACGGTGCTGCTCAGGCAGGTGCCGGTCTCGGTGGCGGACTGGCAGGAACGGTCGATGGTGCGGTCGCCGGTGCGGCCGGACTCGGCGGCTCGGTCGCAGGCGCCGTCGACGGAACCGTCGGCGCGGGTGTGGACGCTGCTGCACAGGCAGGCGCCGGACTGGGTGCAGGACTGGGTGCAGGACTCGGTGCCGGTCTGGGTGCCGGACTCGATGCGGGTGCGTCGGCAGGTGCAGAGGTCGCAGGCGGACTGGCGAGCGGCGCAGCAGCCGGAACCGACATCGCCGGCGACGTTGCCGGTGGCCTCGCCGGCGGTGCGTCGGCTGGAGCCGACGTCGCAGGCGACGTGGCCGGCGGACTGCAGGGCGGAGTGGCCACGGGAGCAGACGTTCTCGGCGGCGCAGCAGACGGACTGTCCGGCGGCTTCGACAGCGTCACCGACGCTGCAGGCAGCGCATCCGGCTCGTTCGACTCGCAGTTCGACTCCAGCAGCTGGTCTTCGGTGGACTCGAACGTGTTCGGTTCGGCGCAGTCCTCGCTGGACTCCTCGCTCCACTCGGAGGGCAGCCTGCACGGTGCCGCCGACAGCACCGCTGACTCGGTGGCCGACATCGCGTCGGTCGATCACCACACGGACCTGATCAACCCGTAACGTTCCTCTCCAGAGAAGTATGGCCCCGGGCGGTTCTTCCGCCCGGGGCCTTTTCTCTCGTTAGAGTCAGGTCGGACGAATGCACGAGCACCGAAAGAAGGCCATGGACGGGCAAGCGAAACAGCTGGCCGAGTTGCTCGATCGAACTGCGGCAGTGGCGCAGACGGTCGGTCGCTCCGATCTGGTGTCGAGAATGGAACTCGCGAAGGAACGGGTACTCGACCCGAGGAGACGCATCGTCGTCGTCGGGCCGCTGAAACAGGGAAAAAGCCAGTTCGTCAACTCGCTGCTGAACCTCCAGGTCTGTTCTGTCGGCGACGACGAGACGACGGCCATACCGACCGTCGTACAGAACTCCGAGCGTTCCTATGCCGAACTGGTGCTTGCCGATCCAGGTAACGACGCCGTGCGCGTCGAGGTTCCGTTGGACGAGCTGCAGAACATCACCCCGGCCAGTCCGCGAGCCGAGGGACGCGAAGTGCTCAGGCTCGAAGTGAACGTTCCGAGTCCGCTCCTCGCCGACGGACTGGTGCTGGTGGACACCCCCGGTGTCGGCGGCCACGGAAACCCGCATGCGGCAGGAACTCTCGGCCTCGTACCGTCCGCAGACGCAGTGCTCGTCGTGTCCGACGCCAGCCGCGAGTTCACCGAACCCGAAATCGCCTTCCTCCGTCAGGTACTCGGCCTGTGCCCGTCGGTCGCAGTGCTGATCACCAAGACCGACCTGTACCCGCACTGGCGTCGAATCGTGGACGCCAACCGCGCACACCTGCAGCGCGAAGGCCTGGACGTGCCGATGATCTCGCTGTCCTCCCTGCTCCGCTCGCACGCACTGCGACTCAGCGACGAGGAACTGAACGTCGAATCAGGATTCCCCGACCTCTACGCGTTCCTCCGGGACAACGTGGTCGCGCGCGCCGACGCCACCACACGAACGGCGGTATCGCTCGACATCCGTTCCGTCGCAGAACACTTGACACTCGCCATGGGAAGCGAGCTCGCCGCTCTTCGTGACCCGGAACGCGCCGCTGCAGCAGTGGCCGGTCTGCAACGAGCCAAGTCCGCCGCCGAGGACCTGCACAAGAAGACGTCCCAATGGCAACAGACCCTCGCCGACGGCATCGCCGACCTGGCGTCGGACATCGATCATGATCTTCGGGACCGGCTGCGCAGAGTGACCCGCGAAGCGGAGGAGACCGTGGACGAGGGCGATCCCGGTTCCGATTGGGCCGAGCTGGGTGATTGGCTGGAGGAACAGATCGCGGCATCGGTGGGCGACAATTTCGTGTGGGCGCACGAGCGTGCGCTGTGGTTGGCCGAACTCGTCGCCGAGCACTTCGCCGCCGCAGGGGCGGTGGCGCTTCCCGATCTCGATCTCGGTGATCTCGACGACGTGCTCGATCCCGTTGCGTCGCTTGCAGACCTGGAGACGGGCAAGATCGGCATCACCCAGAAGGTGCTCGTCGGAATGCGCGGTTCCTACGGCGGCGTGCTGATGTTCGGCCTGATCACCACCTTCGTCGGGCTGAGTCTGCTCAACCCCATCTCGATCGGCGCGGGTGTCCTCCTCGGAACCAAGGCGTACAAGGAGGACAAAGAGAATCGCGTTCGGACCAGGCGCTCCGAGGCCAAGATGGCGATCAGGCGGTTCACCGACGACGTGAGCTTCCAGGTGGGCAAGGAATCGAAGGATCGGCTTCGACAGATCCAGCGTGTTCTGCGCGATCACTTCACGTCGATCGCGGAGCAGACGCTGCGGTCGCTGAACGATTCTTTGCGCGCAGCGCAGGAAGCCGCCAACGTCGAACAGGCCGAACGAGGCACGCGCACAGCACAGTTGGATCGTGAGATGAAAGTGGTCGCCGAGTTGAGCGAGCGGGCGGCTGCGTTGGTTCCGAGTGAGACGTCACAGTGACGACGCTGGCCGATGCTCGTGCTCTGATCACCGCGGCTCGAAGCGCGTACTCCATCGACACCTACGGTGCCGCGACGTTGACCGCGTGCTTGGAGCGGTTGGATCAGCCGCTGCGGGTGGCGCTGGCGGGGTCACTGAAGGCGGGCAAGTCCACTCTGCTCAATTCGCTTGTCGGGCAGGACATCGCGCCGACAGACGCGACCGAGTGCACCAAGGTCGTGACGTGGTACCGCAGCGGCGCGACCCCGAGCGTCACGGCCTGGTACGACGGCGACCGATCCGCTCACGTTCCGGTGCAGCGTCGCAGTGGGCGTCTGACGTTCGATCTGGGCGAACTGACGGCGACTCAGGTCGACCGACTCGACGTCGAATGGCCCGCGCGGGCGTTGACGCACACCACCATCATCGACACCCCCGGTACCTCGTCGTTGTCTCGGGACGTGTCGGCGCGGACCCTGTCGATGCTGACGCCGGAGAACGCGTCGTCCGGGGCGGACGCCGTCGTGTATCTGCTGCGGACCCTCAACGCGACGGACGTGTCGTTTCTCGGTCAGATCGGCGCGCACGTCGGCGGCGAATCGGGGCCTCTCGGCGTCGTCGGCGTCGTGTCGCGCGCCGACGAGGTCGGTGCGGGCCGGATGGACGCGATGATGTCGGCCAAGGAAGTGGCGGCCAGGTTCGCCTCGGAACTGGAGGCGACCGGACTGTGCCAGGCCGTCGTGCCCGTCGCCGGCTTGCTCGCATTGGCCGCGGAAACGTTGCGGCAGGCGGAGTTCGCTGCCTTCGAGGTCCTCGCACAGGTGCCCGACGAGGACCTGCAGTTGGCGATGTTGTCCGCCGATAGGTTCTCGCGGCCCGGGCTGTTGCCGGTCGACGCGGACCTGCGTGCGTCGATCGTCGACCGGTTCGGCCTCTTCGGAATCCGCATGGCCGTCACGCTCGTCAAGCTCGGTGTACGAGATTCGCCCACGCTCGCCGCGGAACTCGTCGAACGCAGTGGGCTCGACGAGCTCAGGTCCGTCATCGACGTCCAGTTCGGCCAGCGTGCGGATCAACTGAAACTGCATTCTGCGTTGGTGACGTTGCAGCGGACGTTGGAAGCTCGGCCCATTGCCGAGTCTGCACAGTTCCGTGCCGAAGCCGGGCGAATGCTCGCCGACGTTCACGGTTTCCAGGAGCTGCGGTTGCTGGGCAAGATGCGCGTAACCACGCCCACGCTGCCGGAACCTGAACTCGCCGAATTGCAAAGGCTCATCGGCGGATTCGGCATCGACTCCTGGGTGCGGCTCGGCCTCGATCCGGATTCCGGGCAGGCGGAACGCTACGATCGCGCGCGTGCCGCCGCCCAGAAGTGGCGCAGACTAGCAGACCATCCGCTTCTCGATCAGTTCACCGCCAGGGCGTGCGGAGTCGCCGCTCGCAGTGCGGAGGGCATTGCGGCTACGGCGTAGGTGTGTACAGCTGCTCGGCGAGGTCCAGGCTCCACAGCGCAGTGATCGGGCCGCCGTCGTTGGTGAACTTGTCGGTACGCACTACCCGGTTCGACTGCACGGCAGGAAGGCCGGTCCACAGCGGATTGGAGTTGAGGGCACGCAGCTCCTCCTCCGAGGTGATCGCAGCGACGAGCGCCTGCGCATCGGAGATCTCCGAGAGATTCTCCGGTCCGAGATCCAGCTCGGGCGTCGCCCGGTCCCATGCGCTGCTGAAGTTCGCACCGATGTCGATCAATGCCGCCGCCGACACGCGCTCACGACCGATCGAAATTCCGCTTCCGTCGGACGTCGTGATCGGCAGAACCTCGGTGTTCGCGATGGCGTCGGCGTGGTCGGTCTTGATCTGCTCGACGCGGGCGTCGTACTCGTCGACGATCTCGGCGGCGCGGTCCTGCATGTTCAAGGCGTCGCCGACGGCTTCGACGTCCTGCTGCCAGGTGATGCCGGTGCCGTTCGAACCGACGGGCAGCACCGGCGCGACGGCGCTGAGCTGGTCGTAGATCTCCTCGATCACTTCGTTGCGGCCGATGATCAGGTCGGGGTCGACGCGGGCGATCGACTCGACGTCGATGACGTTGCGTGGGAACAGCTCGGGCACCCCGGCGTCGCGCAGGCTCTTCATCGGTTCGGTGAGCGGGCCGGGGATTTCCGGTGGAGCTTCGGTCTCGACAGGCATACCGATCACCGGCAGGTCGAACGCGATGGCGATGTCCAGGTCGCGCCTGCCGTCGATGACGACGACGGACTCGATCGTGTCCGGAACGGCGACGGTACCGAACTCGGTGACGACGTCATGGGTGCCGGACGCGGACGGCGTCGACTCGTCGGTGGAGCTACACGAGGCGGCCAGCACGATCAGCGCGAGTGCGGCGGAAGCGCGGAGGAGTGGTGTTTTCACCTGCCAAGTAAAGCAAGCCTAAGCATGTATACAACAATCGGGCGGCGAAGATCACTTACCGGAGAGGCCACTCCCCGCCGCCACCGCGGCAATACCCGCACACCCCGCCCCGACGAGCGGAGCCCACCGAAGTGCGGCCGACTGAAGCGCCCCCGCCGCCACCGACCCGGCGTCGGACATGAAGGACCAGAACAGCATGAACGCGCCCGTCGCAGCCAACCCTGCCACGAGCAGTACGACGCCTGACAGGGAGCGGAGCCCGCTCAGTGCCCCATGGGATCGTGACCTTCCGGATGCCGCGAGGCTCAAACCGAGTGCCGCGACGATCAGCAGCACGGCGCCCACCGCGGCGCTTCCGAGTAGCGTCACGGTCACCGTGTCCGAGATCTCCGACGAGGTGGCGCCGGAACCGTCGTCCGACACTGCGGTTTCCAGGGCAGATCGCACCGCGTCGTAGTTCAAGGCGACGACCGCTGCCAGCGCCAACGCGACGACAGTCACGGCGGCCCAAGCACCGAGGGCCATCCGGAAGGCAACGCTCGGTCCCCTCGAGTCCCTCGTTCCCCCCGACTCCTGGCGCGGGCGGAGCGGCTGCACGGCGAACTCGGGGCGCTCCGGCTGCGGGCGGAGTTCTCGGCGGGTGTTCTCCGGTTCGGTCACGGGTGCAGATCCTATCCGTCGACGTGCCGGAGCCTTGGCACTAGCGCAGGATCACCGGGATTCCTTGGTACGGACCCAGTGTCAACGGGAAACTGTTCAACTCGTCGACGACGCCGATGTCCGAATCGTCGAACATGTCGTACACCCCGGCACCCGCGGTGAGATGCTTAGACTGGATGGTCGCGGCCACCTCGTCGGACGTGAAGTTGATGACGGTTGCCTGGATGGTGCCCTGACCCAGTTCGTGAACCAGCACCAGCAGGCCCTTGTGCGACACCGTCGGCACATCCAGCTGCTGGGCGGTGGCGATTCCGTACCTGTTGCGCAACTCGATGATCCGAGCGAGCCTGCGGGCGAAGGACGATGGGTCCTTCAGCTGCTCGGGCAGCGATCCGTAAAGGCTGCGGCCTCGGGGAATGCCGGATTCGGAGCGCACCGCATCCGGGTAGCTGTCCATCAGGTCGTGCGCGCCACGGTTGATCCACCGCGTGTCGCCCTCGCGGATGAGATCGGCCACGTCGTCGGCGTCGATGGGCAGGATGCCCAGCAGATCCCAGCCCGACAGTGCGAACACACCAGGCTGCAGCGCGTTGTACATCGCGAGCATCAAGTGTGCGGTCTTCACCGTCTCGATGTCGGACTCGTCCATGCGATCGAGATCACGAATGCCGAGCGAGGCCGTGATGACACTGGCTGTGGTGCAGGCGATTCCGTTGGTGGTGAACGTGCGGTTGTACGGCGCCCAGCGGCCGGTCAGGCGATCGGTCAGGTCCGCGCGAATCTGATCGCCGAGGTCGGACCCCTTCACCACTTCACCGCAGTACTCGAACTCGTCCTCGGCGTGCAGCGTGGCGAAGTGGATGAGCTCGAAGGTCAGCTCGTCGTGATTCTGCAATGCGTGCACGAGCGAGGCCGGGTCGACGCCGTGATCGCGCGCCAACGTCATTGTCAGACGCAGGAATTCGGTGTTCCCCATGACCAAGGCGTGGTGGTAGGCGGGCCGGTTGATGAAGTCGTACGACAGATCGGCGCCGTTGGTGCCCATGGCCTTGATGTCGTCGATCGTCAGATTCAGCTCCTGGAAGGTGAACCCTCCCATCTTGCGCACCACACTGGCGATCAGATGGTTCGCGGCCTCGGACAGGGGATGCCCCTCGGACCAGCCAGGACCCTCGGCGCGGCGTTCGACACCCAGGAATCCGTTGGCGTCCAACCGAAGTGCACCCGCACCGAGATCTGCGATCGAATGGCACGCGTCGCCGATCACCAGGCGCATCCCCGCGAAAGACGGGTCCAGCCAGTTGATCGACGGTTGTCCCGCCTTGAAGTAATGCAGGTAGACCCAACGTCGCTCGACGCCGTCGACACCCACGACGGGCGCGGTTGCACTCCAGTTGGTTTCCTTGACGCCGAGTTCGTAGAAGATCACCCGCTGCAACTGGCCGATGATGTAGCCGGCGCGCGCGAGGTTGGCCTCGGCTTCCGCGTCGATGTTCTGGGAATCCGCCCCTGCGCGTACGCGGGGGAGCAGATGCCAGTCCTGCGGCTCGATCTCGACCATGTGGTAGATGCCCGGGTAATCCGCTACGGCCATCTCCGCGAGCCTGAAATCCGCGCCCTTGCCGGTGTGGCCGGGCACGATGTCGTCGATGACTGTTCCGTCGTACGCGGCCGCGACGACGCACAGGCGTCGGAACTCGTCCTCGGAGCCGAACGCCGGGTCGATCTGCATGCCGATGCGATCGAAGTGACCATCGACGGAGGGTGTCGGCCGCCAACCGTGAATGCCGCCCGCGACCTTGACCGGACCGGTGTGGACCGCAGTGATCCCGATGTCGGAGAACGCCTGCCACAGAGCCTCGTCGCCGAGGGTGCTGAGAAAGCTGGTGCGTGGCGCGTTGATCACGGAGATCGGGTACGCAGTGAACCAGACGGGTGCGCGCTCGACAGCGCCGCGCGGATTGGGGTCCGCATACGGGTTCTGCCACATGCTGCCCTTGCCGGAGAGTTGCTCGGCGATGAGTTTTGCGTCGCGCAGCATGGACTGCTCGGTCAGCCATTCGACGTATTCGGGGTTGTCGGCAGCAGGTTCGCCGTCCTGCGGCGTCGAACCGTTTCGGTTCGCTCGACGTACGGAGGGGCGTAGCGGCTTCGGTCTGGCCGGATAGAACTTCTCGTCGTAGGTGATCTCGCTCGGTTCGTGCTGCACTTCGGGATCCATGTGCCTCCGTAGCCTCGCTTTCTTCCAAACCCTACGTACCCGGCGCTGCTTCTGCAGAGTTCCCCGCATGCCCTGAAAATTGGGGGTCGAAACCGAATTACATGCGTGTAAGCCGAGACAACCGGTGTATCGGACCGTGTCCGTATCGAGACTGCCTGGTATGGAAAGTCTGCCGGTAATAGGTAATAGTTGAACGCAACAACAGCCACTTCAGTCACAGGAGTCACACATGCGTCGCTTTGCCCGCACCACAGTCTTGGCCTCGACGGCCGTGTTCGCCGCCGCCGTCGGTGCGGTCGCCCTGGCGCCCATCGCGTCGGCCGAGCCCGAGCCGACGGCCCCCGAATTCGGATCCTCGGTCGCGGAATCGACCGACCTGGTCGTCACGCTCGGAACCAAATGTGTCGACAAGACCGCCGACAAGCCCGAGGACGGCAAGGTCGTCGCCCTCGAAGTGACGGTGAAGAACGTCGGCGAGAGCGATGCGGCGAACGTCTCGGTGAACTACGGAGCTATCCCGGCCCCCGCCGGCGCCGTCACCGAGGACAAGATCGTGAAGGACAAGGACGCCGTTATTACTGTGCCCAGTGGGGACGCGGCGTGGGTCTCCCGCCCCGCCGGAGCCGTGGCCTTCTCTCCCCAGCTCGACGCCAACTACGTGGACAACGTCAAGGTCGAGTTCCTGACCCTCGACTGCTCCCCGGCCGAACCCGTCGAGGACGGCGAGTAGAAGCTCTGCTCCCAGCCCGCACGCCAGAGGGCGCACCGACTACGCACGACGAACTACGCCGCGACGAGCATCTGCCGTCGCGGCGTAGTGCTGTCCCGCCCCAATCACATGAGAGCGCGGAGTGCCCCGCCGGGAACAAATCTGCAACTGCCTCCGTTGGAGCTTTCGTAGCCTTGAGTGGATGGGGCTCAAGTCCGGTTTGACAGAAGTTGAAAACGTCTTGCAGACTTGAGTGCAGTTCGCTCAGCTAGGAACCAATCAAGCAACAAACAGGAGGAAACACTATGGCTCGTGCGGTCGGTATCGACCTCGGGACCACCAACTCGGTCGTGTCCGTCCTCGAGGGCGGCGAGCCGGTTGTGGTCGCCAACTCCGAGGGATCACGCACCACCCCGTCGATCGTCGCTTTCGCCAAGAACGGTGAAGTGCTGGTCGGCCAGCCCGCGAAGAACCAGGCGGTTACCAACGTCGACCGCACGATTCGCTCCGTCAAGCGCCACATCGGCACGGACTGGACCGTCTCGATCGACGACAAGAAGTACACCTCGCAGGAGATCTCCGCGCGTACGCTACAGAAGCTGAAGCGCGACGCCGAGGCTTACCTGGGCGAGGAAATCACCGACGCGGTCATCACCGTTCCGGCCTACTTCGAGGACGCACAGCGCCAGGCGACCAAGGAAGCCGGCCAGATCGCAGGCCTCAACGTCCTGCGCATCGTCAACGAGCCCACCGCGGCTGCGCTGGCATACGGCCTGGACAAGGGCGACAGCGAGCAGACCATTCTGGTCTTCGACCTCGGTGGCGGCACCTTCGACGTCTCCCTGCTGGAAATCGGCGACGGCGTCGTCGAGGTCCGTGCAACGTCCGGTGACAACCACCTCGGTGGCGACGACTGGGACGAGCGCATCGTGACCTGGCTCGTGGACAAGTTCAAGGCTCAGAACGGCATCGATCTGACCAAGGACAAGATGGCCCTGCAGCGTCTGCGCGAGGCTGCGGAGAAGGCGAAGATCGAACTGTCCTCCGGGCAGAGCACCTCGATCAACCTCCCGTACATCACGGTCGACGGCGACAAGAACCCGTTGTTCCTCGACGAGCAGCTCAGCCGCTCCGAGTTCCAGAAGATCACCTCCGACCTGCTCGACCGCACCCGTGCGCCGTTCCAGGCAGTGGTCAAGGACTCCGGCATCGCCGTCAAGGACATCGACCACGTCGTGCTCGTCGGCGGTTCGACGCGTATGCCTGCCGTCTCCGAGCTGGTCAAGGAACTCTCCGGTGGACGCGAGCCCAACAAGGGCGTCAACCCGGACGAGGTCGTGGCCGTCGGTGCTGCACTGCAGGCCGGTGTGCTCAAGGGTGAGGTCAAGGACGTTCTGCTCCTCGACGTCACGCCGCTGTCCCTCGGCATCGAGACCAAGGGTGGCGTGATGACCAAGCTCATCGAGCGCAACACCACAATCCCGACGAAGCGGTCCGAGACCTTCACCACGGCTGACGACAATCAGCCTTCGGTGCAGATCCAGGTCTTCCAGGGTGAGCGCGAGATCGCCTCGCACAACAAGCTCCTCGGCTCCTTCGAGCTGACCGAGCTGCCCCCGGCTCCTCGCGGCGTCCCGCAGATCGAGGTCACCTTCGACATCGACGCCAACGGCATCGTGCACGTCACGGCAAAGGACAAGGGCACCGGCAAGGAAAACACGATCAAGATCCAGGACGGCTCCGGCCTGTCCAAGGAAGAGATCGACCGCATGGTCGCCGACGCGGAAGCTCACGCCGACGAGGACAAGGCTCGTCGCGAAGAGGCCGAGGTCCGCAACCAGGCCGAGTCGCTCGTCCACCAGACGGAGAAGTTCGTCAAGGACAACGAGGACAAGGTCGACGCAGAGCTCAAGGGACGCGTCGAGACGGCTATCGAAGAGGCCAAGTCGGCTCTCGCAGGCAGCGACATCTCGGCAGTCAAGGCCGCCGTGGAGAAGCTGTCCACCGAGTCGCAGGCTCTCGGCACCGCCATCTACGAGGCTCAGGCCAAGGAGCAGGGCGGCGCAGAAGGCGGAGCTCAGGCTGCTGACGACGGTGTCGTCGACGCAGAAGTTGTCGACGAGCCCGCCGACGACGCGGAGAAGAAGTGAGCTCGCGCGACAGCGATCACGATCTGCAGCACACCGAGCAGGAACCGGTCACTTTCGTGGACAAGCGAAAGATCGATCCCGAGACCGGTGAGCCTCGGGAAGGTGACGCAGTACCGGAGCCCCTCGCGGGCACCGGCACTGCGCCCCAACCCGACTCGGTGGACGACGAGGGCATCGAAGCAGAGGTGGTCGTCGACCCGCGCGATACGCAGGTCTCCGAACTCACTGCAGATCTGCAGCGAGTGTCGGCGGAGTACGCCAACTACCGGCGTCGGACCGACCGGGAGAAGCAGACGGGAGCGGAGAACGCCAAGGCGTCCGTCGTGTCCCAGCTTCTTCCCGTCCTCGACGATCTCGAGCGTGCGCGTCAGCACGGTGATCTCGAGACCGGGCCGCTGAAGTCGGTGGCGGACAAGTTGGCGGGAGTGTTCGCCAACATCGGTCTGACCACGTTCGGCGCCGAGGGCGACGCGTTCGACCCGGCGATCCACGAGGCCGTCTCGCACGAGGGCGACGGAAGCAATCCCGTCGTCGGAACCCTGATGCGTCCGGGTTACAAGCTCGGCGAGCGGGTTCTGCGGACAGCCATGGTCGGCGTCGTCGACGATGCTGGACAGCACTCGGATGCGCCTGCATCCGACGAGCAGTAAAAAAGAGATAGCGCGGAAGGAGGAAACGCCCGGTGAGCCAGCGGGAGTGGATCGAGAAGGACTTCTACAAGGAGCTGGGCGTTTCCTCCAGCGCATCTGCAGAAGAGATCAAGAAGGCGTACCGCAAGTTGGCGCGGGACAATCACCCCGACGCCAACCCCGGAAACGCCAAGGCCGAGGAGAAGTTCAAGGCCGTCAGTGAGGCCAATGCGGTCCTGACGGACCCGGCCAAACGCAAGGAGTACGACGAGGCCAGGCGGCTGTTCGCGTCGGGCGGCTTCGGTCGCCAGGGTGCCGGCGGATTCAGTCCTGGTGCAGGCGGATTCGGCGGCGGCGGGCAAACGTTCGACGTCGGCGACATCTTCGGTCAAGGTGGCGGCGACGGTGGTATCGGCGACCTGTTCGGTGGCCTGTTCAACCGCGGCGGCACTCAGCAGCGCACCGCGAGCAGTCGTCCGCGACGCGGAAGCGACGTCGAGACCGAGACCACTCTCGGTTTCCGTGAAGCCACGCAGGGTGTGACGGTTCCGCTGCGTCTGACCAGTCCGTCGTCCTGCACCACGTGCCACGGCAGCGGTGCCAAGCCCGGGACCAGTCCGCGGGTGTGCCCCAAGTGCAACGGCGCGGGCGTGATCAACCGCAACCAGGGAGCGTTCGGGTTCAGCGAGCCGTGCGACGACTGCCGCGGGACCGGTTCGATCATCGACGACCCGTGCGCCGACTGCCGCGGAACGGGCGTGCAGAACCGCACCCGCACGATCACCGTGCGGGTGCCCCCGGGCGTGTCCGACGGTCAGAAGATCCGTCTCGCCGGCCAAGGTGAAGCAGGACTCCGCGGAGCTCCGTCGGGTGACCTGTTCGTCACGGTGCGCGTGCGAGCGGACAAGGTGTTCGGACGCGACGGCGACAATCTGACGGTCACCGTCCCGGTCAGCTACGGCGAGTTGGTACTCGGAACCACGCTGTCGGTTCCCACGCTCGACGGCCGCGTCGGCGTGAAGGTGCCGCCGGGAACTGTCGACGGTCGGGTGCTGCGCGTCCGCGGACGAGGTGTCCCGAAGAAGACAGGTACCCCCGGTGACCTCATGGTCACGGTCAAGGTCGCTGTACCGCAGAAGCTCGACGACCCGGCCACCGAAGCATTGAACGCTTATCTGGAAGCCGAGAAGGCCAGCGGATTCGACCCGCGGGCCGGGTGGGCAGGTGCGTAATGACTGTTCCTACTGGCGGGGGTTCGGGCCAAGGTAATTCTGGTCGTTCCGCAGGCTCCACTCCCGGTGACCCCGACGCCCAGGTCTTCGTCATCTCGGTGGCGGCCCAGCTCGCGGGAATGCACGCCCAGACGCTGCGCACCTACGACCGCCTGGGTCTGGTCACCCCGCACCGGACCACCGGCGGTGGGCGTCGGTATTCGCCGCGTGACGTCGCGTTGCTCCGCGAGGTGCAGCGACTGTCGCAAGACGAAGGCGTCAACCTGGCCGGTATCAAGCGCATCATCGAGCTGACCAATCAGGTCGAGGCTCTACAGGCTCGGGTGTCCGAGCTGGCGCAGGAACTGGCGAACGTCCACGCGAGCTACCGCCGCGACCTGGTACCGGTTCAGCGGAACGCCCTCGTCGTCTGGAAACCGCGCAACCAGCGCTGACAACCGACCCACGCTCGCCGACGCCGGTGCGTCGGCGGGCTTTTTCGTCCCCGGGCCCGGCTGCATCGGCACTCGGCCCCGGCTGCGCGGGTTTCAGTGGGTGCGCGTGCTGCACCAGGTGCTTGGGCTGGAACCCACGCGTTCACCCTCGGTTGGTGACCGACTGAGTCGTTCGGTCACTCGGCCTTACATCACCCGAACGGGCAACCCGACGCCCCGCGGGAGACGAAGTTGGGTCGGATGTCCATGTCGGGTGGATCGTAGAGCCGGTGGAAGGTCGGGGTGATGCCGGACGACATGGGCGGGTTGATCCACGACCAGTCCGTCGGGCAGGCGCGGCCGGCTCGGGCTTCGCGGTCGACGTGGTCGACGAACTGCTTGGCGACGGTGTGGTGATCCACCATGTAAGCGCCGGTTTCGCGGAAACTGTGGATGACGGCTCGGTTGAGTTCCACCAGTGCGCGGTCTCGCCACAGTGTCCGTTCCGAGCTCATGTCGAGGCGCAGTTTCTTGGCGATGGTGGGGAGCATGTCGTAGCGGTCGGTGTCGCTGAAGTTGCGTGCGCCGACTTCGGTGTTGACGTACCAGCCGTTGAACGGTGCGCAGGGGTAGCGGACGCCGCCGATCTCGAGGTCCATGTTGGAGACGGCGGGTACGGCGTGCCATTTGAGCCCGAGCCCTGCGAACCAGCGGTAGTTGGGGTGGACGAGGTCGACTTCGAGGACGAGGTCGCGGGGGACGTCGAACCAGCGGATCGGCTCGTCGGGCGTGGAGATCATCAGTGGCAGTACGTCGAATGCGGTGCCCTCGCCGCGCCATCCGAGCCGCTGGGCCAGGGCGGTGAGTTCGAGGTGCGCGGGGTCGCCGGTGATCGTGCCGTCGTCGGCGCGGTAGCCGGCGTAGCGGATGAGTTGGGGGCTGATGATCCGGTATTCGCGGCCGTCGGGCAGGGGCGGCGGGCCGACGGTGACGATGGATTGCAGTGCGCCGCCGTTGGTGGCCACGCGGAGGTGCTCGAAGCAGGCGTCGGCGATGCCCTGTGCCGTGGTGGCGTGCCGTGCGTCTATCAGCTTCAGGGTGCGCCAGTGTTTCCGTCCGACGCACCGTGCGTGGTTTCGCCACGCCAGTTTGGCGCCGACGAGGATCTCCTCGGCGGATTGGACGTAGGTGCCCGTGGCGCGGAGCTCGGCGAGCGCCTGCGTCGCCCGAGACGCGGGTAGGTGTTGCAGTTCCGGTTGGTCGAAGAACTCGCGGCACTCGGTGAGGCGCGCGCTCAGGCCGGGATCGTCGATACGTGGCCCGACTTTTCGGCCGTTCGCTGGTTCCTTCACGTCCGCCCCGACAGCGACAGTCACGTTTTGCCTACCCCGTTTCGATCGGTCCCGCTGAATGTTCTCGATTCGACGCAACCGAATCCTAGGTCCTCGAACTGTCGGTGAAAAGGCCTGGAAATCGATGCGACTCAAGCGGTTTCGACCTCGGGGTTGGTTATTGCCGAACGCGGCAAGCTATTTCCCGGTTAACGCAGTCGAAGCAGGTCGAGTGAATCCGCTCGGTGGGTCATGTCCGAGTCACTGGGTTAGACTGCCTGGAAATCACGGCGGTCGAGAAACTAGTGCCGGCTGCCTTGGCGCACGTCCGGGTAGACGTCGGACGCCGACTTCTACGCGGTGAGGGGGCCTTCGAGAGATGGATGCTCGGGCGATTTCGCTTGTGAGAACCACGTTCAAAGCGGTCGCGGCCGTCGACGGTGGTCCGGAGAAGCTGACGCGTTCGTTCTATGCCATTCTGTTCGCTCGCAATCCCGAGGTGCGGGATTTCTTCCCCGCGTCGATGGAGTCCCAGCGGGACAAGTTGGTGACGGCGATCGCCTATGCCATCGATCAGCTCGAAGACCTCGACCGCCTGCTGCCGTTCCTGGCGCAGCTCGGCCGCGATCACCGCAAGTACGGGATCGTCGACGCGCACTACGCGGCCGTCGGAGATGCTCTGATCACGGCCCTGGAGCAGTTCGCGGGCAACGAGATCTGGACCGACGAGGTCGACGCCGCCTGGCGCGAGGTCATCGCGGTGATGGCGGGCACGATGATGGAAGCGGCGGAGGCCGACGACGGACCGCCGGTGTGGCAGGGCACCGTCGTCGAGCATCTGCGTGTTCTCGACGACGTGTCGATCGTGCGGCTCATGCTCGACGAGCCTCTGGATTACAGTGCCGGACAGTACGTCAGTGTGTCGATTCCGAGCCGTCCGCGCATGTGGCGGTATCTGTCGCCGGCGATTCCCGCGAACGCAGCGGGCGAGATCGAATTCCACATCCGGCGCGTCACGGGCGGGTGGGTCAGCCCGGCGCTCGTGGGGAGCACCTCCGTCGGGGACCGATGGACCATCGGAGCGCCGCTCGGCAGCATGACGAGGCACACCGCGCCCGGTCGTGATCGTCTCCTCATCGCATCGGGCACGGGAATCGCGCCGTTGCGCGCGCAGCTCATGGAGATGGCCACCAAGGCCGACAACCCGTCCGTCCACGTCTTCTACAGCGGCCACTACCCGTGCGACCTCTACGATCTGCAGACTCTGCAGCAGATCGCGGCGATCAATCCGTGGCTGTCCGTCGTCGGGATCGTCGAGGAAGAGACAGATCCGTGGTGGTACGACGGCCCGCAGTACCGGAACCATCTCGGTGGCTCGTCGCCGATCGTCGGGCAGGTCGGGAAGGTCGTCGCGGAGTTCGGATCATGGGACGGGCGCGACATTCAGATCGTCGGCTCGCCTTCGATGATCAACACCACCAAATTCCGCCTACAGGGCGCAGGAGTCGACCTCTCCCTCGTCCGCCACGACCCTTGGTGACCGGTCCTTGTTGCAGCCTTGCCGCATAGTCTGGACACATGCAGACGTGGAATGCCGAGGTGGTGCAGTACCACCGCTTGCGCAATGACCTGGCCGTGGTTCGACTCGAAGGTGACGCAATACCTTTCGAGGCAGGTCAGTCGCTCGACGTCACTGTTCCGCAGAATGCGCGGCTGAGTCGTCGGTACTCGTCGGCGTTGCCGCCGTCGCTCGATGGAAAGTTGGAATTCCATGTCCGGGCCGTGCCGGCTGGGTGGGTCAGTGGATCGATCGTCAACGAGACGAGGCCGGGTGACGTGTGGACGTTCGGCAATCCCGCGGGCAGTCTGAAGGTCGACCACTCCGGACGCGACGTCGTGATGATTGCAGGGGGCACCGGGCTCGCACCGCTGCGTGCGCTGATTCTGGATCTGACCCGGCGGGAGACACCGCCGAACGTGACGCTGTACGTCGGTGGACGGTCACCACGTGACCTCTACGCGGCCGACCTGCTGTGGATACTGGCGTCCGAATTGCCGTGGCTGACCGTCGTTCCCGTCGTGGACCAGTTGACGGATCCGTGGGCTCCCGACCGCTGGCACGACGCCATCGGAGCCGAGATCGCGGGTGTCGCAGAGATGTTCGGCCCCGAGCACTGCTGGGAGGGCAGTCTGGCCGACGTTATGAGTGTGCAGCAGCCGTTCCTCGACTCCCAGGTGCTGGTCTGCGGTTCACCCGGGATGGAAGCGGCCACGATTGCTGCCTTGATCGACAACGGAACCCCGGAGACCGCCATCGTGCGGTGACGCCGTACGTCAGCCGACGTGCGGCGCGGTGTTCGTGCCGACCGGCAACACCCGCGGCGGCGCGGGCGAGAACAAGCGACGCACGGAGTACCGACCCTTGGCCGGGTCGTACGGCCGATACACGGCGAACACGAGAATGTGCCACCACCAGTGCAACCGGAGTGCCTTGCGTCGCTCGGGAGTCATGACCCCGTGCCGCTCGAACGTCCTGATACCGCATTCGATGTACTCACCGAATTTCGACGGCGGAGTGAGGGCGCGGCGGGGCGACACGTCGACATTCATGTCGGACAGCTGAGCCAGCTTGACGTCCACGGCGGTCAGGCACAGGGCCAGATCGAGATCTTCGTGAAGTTCGGCGTCGGTGCTGACCATCGGTTCGACGCGGTGCCACGCGGACTTGCGGATTGCCATGTTGGCGCCGTGCAGGTTGGTGACCAGGCGACCGCCTCCGATCGCGCCCTTCCTCAGGTGCCGACCGAACCACCACGCTTTGAGGCCACGGACCGGCGAATCGTACGGCTGATTGAGTCCGGTGACACCGCCGACGTGTGCTCCGTCCGCAGACAGGTAGTTCAGAACGGCCCGGGCCCATCCCGGTGTGACGCGGGTGTCGGCGTCGACGCGGCCCAGGACGTCGCCGCGGGCCGCGCGAAATCCGGCATTGCGTGCGTGCGCGACGCCGGGTGCGCGCTCCGGCAGGAGCGTGATCTTGGGGTGGGCGTCGGCGTAGGCCTCGACGACAGCGGCGGTGCGGTCGGTGGAGTTGTTGTCCACGACGATGATCTCGTGGATGTCGTCACCCTGCGCGACCAATGCGTCGAGGCAGGGGCCGATGTAGGCCTCTTCGTTGTGGGCCGGGATCACGACCGACAAGGTTTCGGCGGGGAGCGTGGGAGTCGACACACTGGGAGATTATCGGTGACGAGGTGTGGAGTCGAATCGAAAAGTATTGTGCATCAAAGTATTCGGGTGAATTCGCTGATACATGGGTGTTTTGTCGAGGTTGAGTCCGTTTTGTCCGCCGAGGGCGGTCGACCGGTCGGATCGACGGGATTGGACGGGGTGAAGTCATGCTCGATGATTCGCTCATCGGGCCGGCAGCTAGGCTGGGCCGGACGTCGGTCCGACAGCACGTGACTACCCGAGGAGACGAGCAGTGGCTTCCGAGATCGCAGTGGGCGACCTGGTTCAGGCGACCGGGCACGCCGGACCGTGGAAGGTGCTGGAAATCCGTCAGGGTCTGGCACTTCTCGAGCATCATGCCGGTCATCGACTGTCGGTCCGCACGACCACGCTGTCCGTGGTTCGGAAAGCGTCACCCTCGGAGGCTGCGAAGCCCGTCGTGGACGAGCCGGACTCGCCTACCCTCTTCGACTGAAGGTCGGCGAAACGAGAGAGACGCGTCCCCGACGGCCGCGTCCTCGTGGCTTACCCGCTCAGGTCACTGGCGGGAAGTGGGTCGTTCTACAGTCCGCCGAGCAGCAGGTGAAGAGTATCTCCGACGACTGCGATCAGGCCGGCTACGAGTCCCATGTGATTCCTCTTTTCTGTGATTCGCCTTGCGGCGCTGCTCTTTTGAGCTGACAAGAATCTATGGGCGGCGTATTGCCCGCGAGTTAACTGCGAGTAATGGCCTCGGCGGATGCGCGAAACATTACCTTTGCTCATCAATATGGTGGATTGAACGAGGGGCGTGATGAATGCGTCATCGGCAACGTGACTTGTACATGCGCCGCTGGAGCTTGGCGAGCTGTTTGGCCTCGGCGAGCCTTTGCCCATTGGCGCGGGCGTCGTGTCGCGTTGTGGCCCAGTGATTCTCGCGTTGCAGGCGGTGGTAGTTGGCGATCCGCCGGGGGTCGATACTCTCCTGTACTGCGCATCCGGGTTCGCTGCTATGAGTGCAATCGCGAAATCTGCATCGCGCCGACGCGTCCTCGATGTCCGAGAAGGTCTGCTGTAGGCCCTCCTCCGACGCGACGAGGCCGACGGAGCGAAGTCCGGGAGTGTCGATCACCGTCATTCCGACGGTGGGAAGCGGCACGAGTTCGCGTCGAACCGTCACGTGACGCCCTTTGCCGTCGGCTTCGCGTACATCGCCTGTGCTCAGGACTTCCTGGCCGACGAGCGTGTTCGCCAACGTCGACTTTCCCGATCCGGACGGTCCGATCAGGGCATTGGTTCCGCCGAGATGGTCAGTGAGGCAGGCTATTCCATCACCGGTGCGGGAGCTGATCGCGAGTACGGTCACGCCGGGTGACGACGCCTTCAGGTCGGTGACTCGGTTGGAATCGCCGGCGTCGCACTTGGTGAGTACGACCAGTGGTGTTGCGCCGCTGTCCCATGCGAGGGCGACGTATCGTTCGACGCGGCCGAGGTCGAGTTCGGTGTCGGCGGCGACGGTCACGACGACGGTGTCGACGTTGGCGGCGAGGGTCTGAGCGTGGGACGTCGTGCCTGCCGATGCTCGGACGATGGCTGTGCGGCGGGGTAGGACTGTCGTGAGTACGGCCCCTCCCGTCGGCTGGGTGTGGATGCGTACCCAGTCGCCGGTGCACACATCGAGGTGTCCGGTGTGGGCGCGCAGCGTTCCGTGTTCGGTGGCGACGTCGCTGGACCCGCGGTAGACCGCGGTGACGCGCCCGGGTTCTCCGGGTGAGCTGTTCTCGTGGAATCGCTGGTGCCAGTAGGTGTCGAAACCCAAGTGGGACAGTGTGGTCGGTGAGGACACGGGTGAGCCTTTCGAAGGGCCGACCCGGTGCCCGGGTCAGCCGATGATGAGGGAGAAGGAGGCCGTGGGCACGGCCGTACGCCGGATGACCATGGTTTCTCCTCCTCTCGTCTCGCCTCGAATGCTCGGGTGGATGGAAAGTATCAGGGCAGAACTGGGCTACGCCATCGATTAAACGGTGCTCACTGCGGAGACGGGTCGGCCAGCACGCGAGCGGCGAACGCGACGGCGAGATCGAGGAGGACGCGTGCCTCGGGCAGGGCGCCCGCCATCACTGGGAACGCATGAACCTGGCCCTTCCAGACGTGCGTCTCGACGGTTCTGCCTGCTGCCGCGAGCGAGGCCGTCATCGCTTCGACGTCGGGACGCATCAACTCGTACTGCGCGGTGGACAGGAACACCGGTGGGAAGATCGCCGGGTCGACGTCGATCGGGGACGGTGAGCCGGCGATGGCGTCGGGCCCGTTCAGCCATCGATCCTCCAACGCGATGACCTGCTTCATCGGAAGGTAGGCGTCCTTCTTCATGAACTCCTTCGGATGGCTCTTCAGGTCGAGGTTCAGCAGTGGAGAGAACCCGAGGACCGCCGCGGGCGGGGTGAGACCGTCGAGTACGGCCAGTTCGGCGACTTTCATCGCCAGGTATCCACCCGCCGAGTCGCCGGCGACGATGATCTTGCTGGGGTCGGCGACGGTTTCCAGCGCGGCGCGGTAGGACGCCATGGCGTCGGCGATCGATGTTCCGATGCCGCCGTAAGGGATCTGTCGGTACTCGACGGAGTAGACGGGGACCCCTGCGCGAGCTGCAATCGTCGCGCACGCACTTCGGTGCGTGGCGAGGCCGCAGAACACGAATCCACCGCCGTGGAAGTAGAGCACGGACGCGCCGTCGAGTGATCCGGTCGCGGTCTTGGGGTGCGTCGTCTTCTCGCACGGGACGCCGCCCAATCGAACCTGTTCGATGGTCACACGCTTGGGTTTGGGCAACCTGTCGACGGCACGGTCGAGCTGACCGATGGCCTTGATGCCACCGTCGGTCAACGGCCACAGCGAGAACGTCGGCTTCAACGTCAGGCGCATCGCGCAGGACAGAACGCGGGCTTGGCGGCTGATGTCGTCGTGCCAGGTGAGCGTATGGGTCATGGATACGCACGCTAGCACCGGTTGGAACGTGTTCTCGTTGATTCGGCCATGAACCGAGGTCAGGCGTGCTCCCGCCGGTCACGGGAAACAGAAACGTGTTCTACTGCGACCGGGTGGGGAGCGTGCCCTCCTGCTGCGGGTTCGACAGTGCGTTGAGGAATGCCCGCGCCCAGCGGTCGACGTCGTGCGCGAGGACCTGGCGCCGCATCGCCCGCATGTGGCGTCGACCTTCTTCCGCCGGCTGTTCCAGCGCGGAGACGATGGCGTCCTTGACGCTGTCGAGGTCGTGCGGGTTGCACAGGTACGCCTGACGCAGTTCGGCTGCGGCACCGGTGAATTCGCTGAGAACCAGTGCGCCACCTAGATCGCTGCGGCTGGCGACGTACTCCTTGGCGACGAGGTTCATGCCGTCGCGCAGCGGAGTGACGAGCATGACGTCCGCGGCCACGAAGTACGCGATGAGATCGTCGCGGGGGATCGGACGGTGCAGGTAGTGCAGTACCGGGTGGCCCACCTGGCCGTATTCGCCGTTGATACGGCCGACCTGTTGTTCGATTTCGCCGCGCATCGCCTTGTAGCTCTCGACGCGTTCACGGCTCGGGGTGGCGAGCTGGATGATGACGTTGTCCACCGGGTCTATGCGGTGCTCTTCGAGCAGTTCACGGAATGCGTTCAGCCGGACGTCGATGCCTTTGGTGTAGTCGAGGCGGTCGACGCCGAGCATGATGCGCTTCGGGTTGCCCAGCTCCTTGCGGATCTGCTTCGCGCGATCACGGACAGCCTTCGAGCGGGACTTCTCGTCGAGGTCGCCGGAGTCGATCGAGATCGGGAACGCGCCGACGCGGACGGTACGGAACCCGACCTGCACCGAACCGAGCCGTGACCGGACGCCGACGGTGCCACGTGAGGTGACCTGGCCGGCGAGGCGTCGGGCGAGGTAGAGGAAGTTCTGGGCGCCGCCCGCGAGGTGGAATCCGATGAGGTCGGCCCCGAGGAGGCCTTCGACGATCTCCGTGCGCCACGGCATCTGCATGAACAACTCGACCGGAGGGAACGGGATGTGCAGGAAGAAGCCGATCGTGAGGTCCGGCCGCAGCATCCGCAGCATCTTCGGGACGAGCTGGAGTTGGTAGTCCTGAATCCAGACGGTCGCGCCCTGCGCAGCCGCCGCGGACGTGGTCTCGGCGAAGCGGCGATTGATCTCGACGTACGCGTTCCACCAGGAGCGGTCGTACACCGGCTTGACGATGACATCGTGGTAGAGCGGCCACAGGGTGGCGTTCGAGAAGCCCTCGTAGTAGTCGGCCACTTCCTGCTCGGTCAACGCGACCGGGCAGAGTTCGAGCTCGTCCTCTACGAACGGCTCGACGTCGACGTCGGGGACTCCAGGCCATCCGACCCACGCGCCCTTGTTCGCGCGCAGAATCGGTTCGAGAGCCGTGACGAGTCCGCCGGGGCTGCGCTTCCATCGCGTGCTGCCGTCGGGGAGTTTCTCCATATCGACAGGCAGCCTGTTGGCTACGACCACAAAATCCGAGCCCTGCGAGGCGTCAGCCACTACTGTCCAATCTTCTCGAAACGGGGTAGGTCAGTCGACCTTCGCTGTGGGATCGATACCCAACATCGACAAAAGCATGCGGCACTCGTCGGCGTCCGTCGCATAGGCGGCGACGACGCGTTGCGCCTGGCTGGCGGTCTCGTCGGCCAACGGCTCCAGGTCCTCGTCGGCGATGTCGGTGTCGGTGGTGGTCTTGGCGGCCATGGTGTTCTCCATCTTCTGTGGCTGCTCGAGTATGTTGCGCCCCGACTCTATGAGAATGCGGTGCTCTCTCGCCACTTGCGCCGGCAGCGAGCGTCCCGACGGACCCCCGGAATGAAATAGCATCAGGCAATGCGTTTTTCTACCTGGGCGGCATGATGACGTCTTCATCCACGCGTTCCGCAGGCTCCACTCCTGTGACAGGCAGTGCGATTCTTCGGCGAACCGTCGTACGTCAACGGGCCCGAATGATCATTTCGTCACTGTTCTTCTGCGTGCACCAGTTCTGCGAGACCATGGTGCCCGTCGCGATCGGCTTGATCGTCGGCCGCGCGATCGACACCGGTGACGGTCGGGCGATGATCATCTCGCTGTTCGGCCTGGCCGGGTTGTTCGTCGTGCTGTCGTTCGCGTACCGCTTCGGGGCGCGAATCATCGTCGTCGCGATCGAACGCGAGGCGCACATGATGCGCGTCGAGGTCGCCGGTCGGGTACTCGACCCGCGCGGTGTTCGTACCGATCTGGTGTCCGGTGAACTGCTGACGGTGTCCACGTCCGACGCGGAGAAGACGTCCTGGATTCTCGACGTCATCGCGCGGACGGTGGCTGCCATCGCCGCGACGGTCGTGTGCGCGGTGGCATTGCTCGTCGTGGACATTCCGTTGGGAATCGCCGTGCTGGTAGGCACTCCCGTCATCATGTACCTCCTTCAGCGCGCGGCGCCGCTGCTCACGAGGACCGCGACGACGCAGCAAGCCGAGGTCGCTCGTGTCTCCGGGATGGCCACCGATCTGGTCAGTGGGGTTCGGCCGTTGCGCGGCATCGGCGCCGAGAACGCTGCTGCGGCGCGGTTCCACGCGTCGAGCCGGACGGCGCTGGGCGCGACGATGAAGATGGCGAAAGCCAACAGCGTCTACCTCGGATTCTCGACGACGGTCACCGCGCTTCTGTCGGTCGGCATCGCCGGTACCGCCGGGTTCTTCGCGCTGCAGGGCCGAATCTCGGTGGGCGAGTTGATCACCGTCGTCGGGTTGTCGCAATTTCTGATCGAGCCGTTGACGACGATGTCGCGGCTGCCGGGCGTCGCGGCGATGGTGCGTGGTTCCGCGGACCGGCTCGCCCTCGTTCTCGGCGCCGACCACGTACTTCCCGAGGGTGGCTCCGACTCACCGTCGTCGACGAATCTGGGCGTCCACGGCGTCGGATATCGGTCGCTGGACGGCCTGGAGATGTCGGTCGCGCCGGGTGAGCTGCTGGGAGTCGTCGCTCTGCGCGCGCAGGACGGGGAGGCGCTGGCTGCCGTGTTGTCCGGGCAGATCGCGTCCGACGACTACGTCGGCGACGTCACCATCGGCGGCGCCGGTGTCGACACGCTCGGTCTGACGGAGGTTCGTCGCACGGTGCTGGTGGAGCCCCACAACACCGACCTGTTCGCCGGAACGGTGCGGTCCAACATCACCGCCGGAGCCGCACGCGCGAACGACGAGCTGGCGCCGGTGTTGGCGGCCTCGGCTGTCGAGGACGTGGTGGCCCTGCACGAGAACGGACTCGATCACGCCGTGACCGACAGGGGTGCCTCGTTGTCCGGTGGTCAGCGGCAGCGCGTCGCACTGGCCCGCGCACTGTCGGTGTCCGCTCCGGTGCTGGTGCTGCACGACCCGACGACCGCAGTCGACGCAGTCACCGAACACGCCATCGCAGCCGGCATCAAAGATCTGCGGCACGACGGTGACAAGACCCAGACCACGGTGTTGATCACGACGAGTCCCGCGCTGCTCGCGGTCACCCACCGGGTGATCGTCGTCGACGACGGACGGGTCGTCGCCGAGGGAACCCACCACGAACTCGCCGCCCACGACGACCGCTACAAGGACACGGTGCTGCGATGACTACGACACCCGAACTGCTGCCCATCGCGACGGGCCGACGATCATGGGCGTTCCTGCGCGGCGAACTGAAGGGGCGACGCGGCCTCGGGGCTGTCACGTTGCTCATCTCCGCTGTCGCAGCGGCGATGTCGCTCGTGCCGGTCTACGTGTTCGGCGTGCTGGTCGACCGGGTCACCGACGGTGCGCCGACGTCGACCATCGTCTCCGTCGTCGCGATCATCACCGTCGCCGCCGTGGTCGGTGGAGTGTTCACCGCGTGGAGTTCGTACCTGATCAGCAAGCTCGGCGAGGGCATCCTGGCGTCGCTGCGTGAACGTGTGCTCGGCCGCGCACTGCACCTTCCCGTCGGAACCCTGGAGCGAGTCGGCAAGGGAGACTTGCTCTCTCGTGTCGGCGACGACGTGGCCGTCATGGCGAAGTCCATCGGCGAAGTGATCCCCAACATCGTGTCCGCTCTGCTGCTGGTGACGCTCAGTGTCGTGGCGATGCTCAGCCTCGACTGGCGACTCGGACTCGCAGGCATGGTTGCCATTCCGATGTACGTGCTCGCGCTGCGCTGGTACCTACCCCGGTCCGCGCCGCTGTACGCCGCCGAACGCGTCGCCATGGGTGAACGGTCGCAGGCCCTGATCTCCAGCATGCAGGGAGCCCGCACCGTTCGGGCCTACGGACTCGAAGAATCGCACCTGGGCGAGATCGACAAGGCGTCGGGCAAGGCGCGGGACATCGGTATCACGGTGTTTCGCCTCTTCACGCGGTTCGGTTCGCGCAGCAATCGCGCCGAATGCGTCGGCCTCTCGGTCATTCTCGCGGCGGGCTTCCTGTTCGTCCAGGACGGCCACGTCACCGTCGGTCAGGTCACCGCCGCGGCGTTGCTGTTCCATCGGCTGTTCAATCCCATCGGCATGTTGATGTTCTCGTTCGACGACGTGCAGTCGGCGGGAGCGTCGCTTGCCCGACTCGTCGGCGTCATGGACATCCCGGATCAGCGGTCACGCGGCACCGGCGTGGTGCCTGCCGACGCCACCCTCGAGGTCACCGGGCTGCGTCACTCGTACGACGGCGGGCACGAGGTGCTGCACGGCATCGACCTCACGGTCCGTGCTGGGGAAACCGTTGCGCTGGTGGGTTCCACGGGCGCAGGCAAGTCGACCATCGCAGCCATCGCGGCCGGGTCCATCGACGCGACGGACGGGCAGGTGCGCATCGGCGGTGCGAGCCTGGACGACCTCGGCGCCGACGGTCTGCGTCGCCACATCGCGATCGTCAGCCAGGAGGTTCACGTCTTCTCCGGCACTCTCGCCGAGGATCTGCTGCTGGCTGCTCCCGATGCCACCCGCGACGAGATCCACGCGGCGCTGACGACCGTCGGGGCGGGCGCGTGGGTCGACGCGCTCGCTGACGGCGTCGACACCCAGGTCGGAGAGGGTGGCCACGAGCTGACAGCGGCGCAGTCGCAGCAGCTTGCGCTGGCCAGGCTCGTGTTGGCCGATCCTGCCGTCGCAGTCCTGGACGAGGCGACCGCCGAGGCAGGCAGTTCCGGTGCGCGCGATCTCGAGGCCGCGGCGCAGGCCGCGACCCGTGGCCGCAGCACGCTCGTCGTCGCGCACCGCCTGACGCAGGCCGCCGCCGCCGATCGTGTGGTCGTGCTGGAACACGGGCGGATCCTCGAGGAGGGCGGCCACGACGAACTCGTCGCCGCCGGCGGCCGTTACGCAGAGCTCTGGGAGGCGTGGGAGGGCACCACGCCGGTGAGCGGCCGGTAGGAGGTCCTTTCGGGAATCGGTGCAGCTCAGCGGGTGGTGTGCACTCGCAGGCCCGATTCACCGGGGGCATGGGCGTCGTCCAGGACGAAGTTCGCGTCGTACTCACCGCCGTTCTGTGGGCGGTACAGGATCGGCCGGTCGGAGAACAGTGTGCCCAACCGGGCCTGCAGGTGCGCCTCGGCCGCGGCGTAGCCGGCGTCGGTCATTCGGTCGGCGCTGGGAATCAGCACCGGTGGTAGCACGGACATGCCTGTGTACCAGAAGAATCCGTGCTGGATCGGGAACAGCAGCTCGTCCAGTGAGCCGTTGATACCGCGCGCCGACACCGTGTGTTCACTGCCGCCCATACTGGTGACGATCAGTGCTCGGGTGCCCGCCATCAGACCGTCGCCGTAGCGCCGAGTTCCACCTCCCGCCTTGCGAATTCCGTATCCGAAGCCCTCGACGAACACGCGGTCCACCCAGCCTTTCATGATGGCGGGCATCGAGAACCACCACAGCGGAAACTGCAGTACGACGGCATCGGCTCGGCGCACCTTGTCCTGCTCGGCGGCGATGTCGGCGGCTATCGTCCCGCCTGCGAGAGCGGTCGACGACGCAGTGGCCACGCGTAGTCGGTGTGCCGGATCGTGTGCGTAGTCCTCCGCGGTCACCACCGGATTCCACCCCATGCGGTACAGGTCGGACTCCATGGTGGTGTGGCCCGCCCCGGCGAGCCATGTCAGCGCCGAGTCACGCAACGATCCGTTGAGCGAGCGAGGGTCGGGATGCGCGGAAACCCAGAGAATGTTCATGTCCTGAGCCTGTCACCAGCGGATCGGCCGAACCAGTGGCCTACCGGACAACATGTGAAAGAATTCGGCCATGCGCGCACGTCGAGATCGTGACACCACCCGAGAACCGCATCGGGTGGTCGTCGTCGTCCGTGACGGACTGTTGGGGATGGAATTCGGCTCGGTCCATCGATTGTTCGGCCAGGCGAGATCCGAGGACGGTGAGCCGCTGTACTCGGTGGAGACGTGTACCGCGACGCCCGGTCCGGTGCGCACGGATTCGGACGTGAACATCGTGGTGGACCGCGGGTTGGAGGCTGTTGCCGATGCCGACACGGTGATCGTTCCTGCCTCGGATCTGGACTACGGCGACGATCCCGTCTCGGACACCGCACTGTTCCAGCGGATTCGGCCCGGGACTCGGATCGCGTCCATCTGTACGGGTGCGTTCGTTCTGGCCGCTGCGGGTCTGCTCGACGGCCGACGCGCAACGACGCACTGGGCGTCGGCGGAGCAGTTCCGGGCGTTGTATCCCCAGGTCCGGCTCGAACCGAATGTCCTGTACACCCACGACGGCGACGTACTGACGGCGGCGGGGGAGGCGTCGGGTATCGATCTGTGCCTGTACATGATTCGGTGCGATTTCGGCTCGGCTGTCGCGAACCGGGTTGCGCGGGGAACGGTGGTACCGCCGCATCGGAGCGGCGGTCAGGCTCAGTACGTCGCGCCGCCCGTTCGCCGCTCCACGGCCGGTTCGATTGCTGCGGCCCAGGAGTGGGCGCTGGAGAGGTTGCACGAGCCGTTGTCCAACGAGGTGTTGGCGTCGTCGGTGTCCATGAGCGTCCGTACGTTCACGCGTCGATTCACTGCGGAAGTGGGTGTATCTCCGGCGAAATGGATTGCACAGCAACGTGTGCAACGCGCCAAGGAACTGCTCGAGAACACCGATCACACCATCGACCGTGTCGCGGCCGAGGCCGGTTTCGGTACCGCCACGTCCCTGCGGCAGCAGCTGATGGCCGACATCGGAGTCTCGCCCAGGGCCTACCGCGCGACGTGGGCCGGCGTCACCAGCTCGCGATGACTCGTCGGGTGGGCCGTTCGTTACTGTCCGAGAACAGGTGTGGACTTGCTTCCTTGATGCGCTCGACGTCGTCGAACACGGCGCGCAGGTGATCACGCATCGCGCGCTCCGCGGCAGCGAAATCTGCCTGCTCGACGGCGTCGGCGATGGCGGTGTGCTGGGCGATGAGCTCGGGAATGGGGCGGGTGTCCCGTAGGCCGAGGCGCCGGGCGCGGTCGAGGTGGGCTTTCGCGGACTCGACGGACCTCCATGCTGCCGAGTGCCCACCGGCGGCCAGAAGCGCCTGGTGGAATTTCTCGTCGAGTTCGAAGAAGTCGTCCATGCTCAGGCCTGGTTCGCTCTGCTGGGCCAGGTTGTCACGCAGGGCGGCGATGTCCGCGTCGGATCGTCCGGCGACCGCGTCCTCCAACGACGCGATCTCGATGGCCTCCCGGACGAACTGCGCGTCGGCGACCTTCTCGGTGTCCACCCGCGACACGAACGTGCCGAGTTGAGGAAAGACCTGCACCAGGCCTTCCTCGGCGAGGAGAATCAGAGATTCGCGCACGGGAGTACGGCTCACCGACAGGTGTTCGGCCAGCTCGTTCTCCGACAGGGGGCTGCCCGGAGGCAGCTTCAGCGACACGATTCGGTGCCGCAGCTCCTTGTAGGCGGCTTCGCGCGCGGTGACTTTACGGGTGCTCACCGCGTCAACAGTAATGGCCGGTCGGATACGTGAGCTATGCGCGGCACGGACAAGAAAGTTGACGCACGTCACTGAAGCACTAGTATGGCAGTGCTGGTATTCAAGACCGATGAACTGCGAGGCACCGATGAACACCCAGGGCCGAGATCGTGCTGCGATCCTGCACGCACGCCGCGATCTGAGAATCGAGGACGTCGACCGCGCCGAGGTCGGCCCAGGTCAGGTGCGCGTCGAGATCGCCGGTGTCAGTCTGTGCGGATCCGACCTCCACTACTACGCCGACGGCAAGAACGGCACCAACGTCCTCACCCGACCCACGGTGCTCGGGCACGAAGGCTTCGGCCGCATCGTCGAGGTCGGAGACGGGGTCCCGTCTCATCGCCTCGGTCAGCGCGTCGCGATCGAGCCTGCCGTGCCGGGACCGCACGCCCAGCACGCACTGCGTGGCCGTTACAACGTCGATCCCAGCGTCGTCTGCTTCGGCTCCCCGCCGAACAACGGGTTGCTCCGCGGGTCGGTCGTGATGCCCGACGCCTTCGCTCACACACTCCCGGACACCGTCACCGACGACGTCGCGGCACTGATCGAACCGTTGGCCGTGGCCGCGTGGGCGGCAGCCCGGGCCGGATCGGTGCTGGGCAAGACCGTCGTGATCACCGGCGCAGGGCCTATCGGGCTCCTGGTGCTGCAGACCGTGATTGCGCTCGGCGCCCAGCACGTCACGGTCACCGACGTCTCGCAGGCGCGCTTGGACGTCGCGCTCCGGCTCGGCGCCGACGTCGCGCTGCTCTCCGGAGAAACGTCGTTGGACACAGGTTTCGCCGACGTCGCCTTCGACTGTTCCGGCCACCCCGCCGCGATCGCCGACGCCGCCAGATCCCTCGGCCCAGCCGGGGTTCTCGCCCTGGTCGGCGTTCCAGGACGCGGCGACGCCGAATTCCCGATCGGCCTGGTGCAACGGTGGGAGCTCGACATCCGGGGTTGCTTCCGCTACGGACCCGACGCGTTCGCCCACGCGATTTCCCTTGCCGCTCAGGGCCGCGTGAACCTGAACGTTCTGGTCACGTCCAGATTCCCGCTCGAAGAGTCGGCCGCTGCGCTCGACGCTGCACTGTCCGACCCCACTCAACTCAAGATCGTCATCGACACCGCTTCACAGAACTCCGAGGACAACCGATGAAGATCATCGACGCAACCGTCATCGTCACTGCGCCCGGGCGCAACTACGTCACGCTGAAGATCACCACCGACGAGGGCATCGTCGGATGGGGTGACGCCACCCTCAACGGCCGGGAACTCGCCGTGGCGTCGTACCTGCGTGATCATCTGTGCCCCTTGCTGATCGGTCGCGATGCTCAACGCATCGAGGACACCTGGCAATACCTGTACAAGGGTGCGTACTGGCGACGCGGACCGGTGACGATGACGGCCATCGCGGCGGTCGACGTCGCGCTGTGGGACATCAAGGGCAAGGCCGCCGACATGCCGGTCTATCAGCTCCTCGGCGGCGCCGCACGCGACGGCGTCATGGTCTACGGCCACGCCAGCGGAACCAGCGTCGACGAGATGCTCGACGACGTCGCACGGCATCTCGACGAGGGGTACAAGGCCGTCCGTGCGCAGTCGGCGATACCCGGTCTGGACAAGACCTACGGCATCCCGAAGAACGGCTTCTACGAGCCGGCGTCCGACGCTGCGCCGCAGGAGGATTCGTGGGACACCGCGCCGTACCTGAAGTTCGCCCCGGAGATGCTCGGTGCCGTCCGTGAGCGTCACGGTTTCGGGTTCCACCTGCTGCACGACGTCCATCACCGCCTGACGCCCATCGAAGCGGGTCGTCTCGGCCGCGACCTCGAGGACATGCGGATGTTCTGGATCGAGGATCCGACGCCTGCCGAGGATCAGAGCGCCTTCGCCACGATCCGTCAGCACACCACCACTCCGATCGCCGTCGGCGAGATCTTCAATTCCATCTGGGACTGCCAGGACCTCATCACCAACCGGTGGATCGACTACATCCGCACCTCGGTGTCGCACGCAGGCGGAATCACGCACCTGCGTCGCATCTTCTCGCTCGCCGATCTGTACGGCGTCAAGTCCGGTTCGCATGGCGCAGGCGATCTTTCACCGGTGTCACTCGCCGCGGCCCTGCATGTAGACCTGTCCATTCCGAACTTCGGCGTCCAGGAGTACATGGGCCACGTCGACCCGACGTCCGACGTCTTCCAGACCGACTACACGTTCGAGAACGGCTTCATGCATCCCGGCAACAAGCCGGGCATCGGCGTCGACGTCGACGAGGCCGCCGCCGCGAAGTATCCGTACAACCCCCGCTATCTTCCCGTCAACCGCCGCCTCGACGGCAGCATGCACGATTGGTGAGACGAACAATGAACAGCAACACAGCTTTCGACGTCGTCCTCCTCGGCGAGCCACTGGTCGAGATATCGACGACGCAGCCGTTCGCGCACGGTACGTCCAGTGTTCTGGGTGTCTCCGGCGACGTGGTGAACGCAGGCGCAGCAGCGGCGGCAGCGGGCGCGTCCGTCGCACTGGTCGCCCGGGTATCCAACGACGAACTGGGCGACGCGGTGTGTGCACGGATCCGGTCCCTCGGCATCGACGACACCTTCGTCAGTCGTGTCGATGGTCAGCAGGGCGCGTATTTCCTGCACATCGATCCGTTGGGGCAGCGTCAATTCTCCTACGCGCGCACCGGTTCGGTGGGGTCGGGGCTCGACGTCTCCGACGTACCGGCCGACGTCCTCGCCGCGGCAGGAGCGGTGCTGGGAAGCGGAATAACGGCGGCACTGTCCGATTCCGCACGTCGCGCACTGGCGTTCGCCGCGAAGAACGCGTCGACGTTCGTCTACGACCCCAACTTCCGGCCCCGGCTCACCACCGCCGCCGAGTCCGTGAACTTCCTCCGCGAGATCGCGCCGCACTGCTCCGTCGTCGTGCCGTCGGCTCCCGGTGAGATCGACGACCTTCTGGGCATCACCGACCCGCAGGCCGCAGCCGCCAGGTTGATGGAGTGGGGCGCGAACGCTGTTGCCGTGACGCAAGGATCCGAGGGCATCATCGTGGTGACCGGCGACGACGTCCGATTTCAGCCGTCCATTCCGGCACCGGCCGTCGTCGATCAGACCGGGGCAGGTGACGTGTTCGCCGGCACCCTGACAGCGCGGATAGCTTTGGGAGACAGCCTGCTCGACGCCACGGCGCTCGCTGCGAGCGCGGCGTCGCTCAGTGTCGGAGGGCGAGGCGGAACCGGCCTGATCGCGTCACTCGACGAGGTCCGCGCGCACCGCGATCGGCTCGCCGTATGAGCAGGCTCTCGTCGGCGACGGCTCCCGACGTCCCGAGGCCGGTGACGCGTGGAATCGTCCATCTCGGGCTCGGTGCGTTCCACCGTGCCCATCAGGCTGCGTTCACCCATGAGGCAGCTCTGCTCACCGGCGATTCGTCGTGGGGCATCACCGGGGTGACGCAGCGAAGTGCTGCCGTCGCCGAGCAGCTGCGCCCTCAGGACGGGCTGTTCACGCTGGTGGAGAAGGGGCCGGGTATCGACCGCGCTTCCGTCGTCGGGTCGATCACCGAGGTGATCAGCGCCGTTCACGACGCGGATGCCGTCGTCGACGCCATTGCCGACCCGCGCGTGCGGATCGTCTCCCTGACGGTGACGGAGAAGGGGTATCGGCTCGACCCGGCCACCGGACGGCTCCGATCCGGCGACCCGGAGATCGTGGCCGACCTGACCGGCCGTTCTCCCGCAACTGTAGTGGGTCAGCTGGTCGCCGGGCTTGCCCTGCGAGCGAAGATCGATGCTGCCGTGACGGTGCTGAGCTGCGACAACCTACCGCACAACGGGGTTCTTCTCGCAGGGATCGTCCGTGATTACGTTGCGCAGAGGGATGATTCGACTGCGCTGCAGGGCTGGATCGACTCCGCTGTCGCATTCCCGAACTCGATGGTGGACCGCATCGTTCCAGCCACGACCGACGAAGACAGGCGTCGGCTCGAGGACGAGACGGGCCTACGCGACGATGCCGTCGTCGTGTGCGAGCCGTTCCGGCAGTGGGTGATCGAGGACAGCTTCGCCGCCGAGCGGCCCGCGTGGGATCTCGTCGGAGTGCAGTTCGTGACCGACGTCGAGCCGTGGGAGACGATGAAGCTCCGCGTGCTCAACGCGTCGCACTCGCTCCTCGCGTACCTCGGGGTGCGGTCGGGCCACTCGACCATCGCCGACGCCGTGGCGGACCCGGTCCTGAAATCGTTGGCGCACAGGATGATCGTGACCGACGTCGCTCCGACGTTGCATCCGGACATGAACTCGGACGCGTACGCGAACGAGGTGCTCACGCGCTTCGCCAACCCGACGTTGCCGCACACCACCCGTCAGGTCGCGATGGACGGCTCCCAGAAACTCGGTCCGAGGTTACTGGGCACCGTGCGCGACGCCCAGGAACGTGGATCGTCGACGACCTGGCTCGCGGTGGCGGTGGCGTCCTGGGTCGCGTACGTGATCGACGAGGTACGCGCCGGACGCGCCCTCGACGACCCGATGGCGGACGTGCTGTCCCGGGCCGCCTCACAGGACGACGCGGTAGCGGCGCTACTGAGCGTCGAGCAGATCTTCGGTGCCGACCTCGGGCCGGAATCCCCGTTCAATCGCCGGGTCGCGTCAGCCGCCGAACTCCTCGTCGGCTCTGCCTCAGTCACCACCGAATTCGTAGCGAACATCGAAAGAGAACTGCATGAACACACGTGAGGTCATGGGCATCAGCCCGGTCATTCCCGTCGTCGTCGTCGACGATGCGTCCGACGCAGTTCCGTTGGCGCGTGCCCTGCACGAGGGTGGCGTCGACGTGATCGAGTTGACGTTGCGCTCCGAGGCGGCGCTCGCGGCGATCGAAGCGATCGCGACCGAGGTGCCCGAGATCGTCATCGGCGCCGGGACGGTGCTCACGCGTCGGGATGCGGAGAAATCGATCGACGCCGGGGCGCGGTTCCTGGTGTCACCGGGCGCTCCGACGGACCTGCTGGACGCTGCGCACGGGTGGTCGATCCCGTGGCTGCCGGGGGTGTCCACGGCAACCGAGGCCATGAACGTCTCGAACGCGGGTCACACCGAACTGAAGTTCTTCCCGGCGTCGACCTCCGGGGGTGCAGCCGCTCTCGGTGCCCTCTCCGGGCCGCTTCCGCATCTGACGTTCTGCCCGACGGGCGGAATCTCGTCGAGCAACGCTACCGACTACCTCCGGTTGCCGAACGTCGCGTGTGTCGGCGGAAGTTGGTTGACGCCTCGAAAGCTTTTGCAGGCCAAGGAGTGGGCTGCAGTGAGTGAATTGGCGCGTGCGGCGGCAGGTCTGCGCAGCTCGGTCTGACTGCACTGTTGACTCATTGGTATAACAGTGCTTGTATATCAGTGTGGCACGGGCCACTCACCATCTCTTGCAGGTCGTAGGTCTCAGTAGGGGCGTAGGTGCAACGGATTCCGTTGACACCGCGATGGACGACCGGACAGCCTTGAACAAACGGAGCACAAGATGTCTCACGACACGAACGAAGCGCCGAGCCCAGCCGTGGCCGACGAGAAGCCGAAGCGGTCGACCCGCGACCTGACCAAGGCCGCGGTGTCCGGTTGGCTGGGAACGGCAATGGAGTTCATGGACTTCCAACTGTACTCGCTGGCCGCGGCCATCGTCTTCAACCGGGTCTTCTTCCCCGACGTCAGCCCGGCGATCGGCCTGATCGCAGCCATGGCCACCTACGGCGTCGGTTACGTCGCCCGCCTCGTCGGTGCCATCTACTTCGGCCGGATGGGCGACCGAATCGGTCGTAAGAAGGTCCTCTTCATCACGATTGCGATGATGGGAGCGTCCACGACGCTGATCGGCGCATTGCCGACGTACCAGACCATCGGCATCCTCGCGCCGATCCTGCTCGTCGCACTACGCCTGATCCAGGGATTCGGCGCCGGAGCGGAAATCGCGGGCGCCACGGTCATGCTCGTGGAGTACGCGCCGGACAAGCGTCGCGGTCTCATCGGTTCGTTGGTCTCGCTGGGCACCAACTCGGGAACGCTTGCAGCGTCGGGAATCTGGGCGATCCTGCTCGTCGTCCTGACCGACGACCAATTGGTCAGCTGGGGCTGGCGTATCCCGTTCCTCGCGAGCTTCTTCCTGATGCTCTTCGCAGTGTGGTTGCGCTCCAACCTCAAGGAAAGCCCGGTGTTCGAGGAACGCGCCGACGTGGTCGACGGTGTCGCCCTCTCGCGTGCGGAGATCGAGCAGGTCGACGCGGAAACCAAGGAAAGCGTTCTCGAGTCCGGACTGCGTCAGCGCAAGGGTCGTGCGTTCTTCGTCGCCCTCGGGCTTCGCTTCGGGCAGGCCGGCAACTCGGGTCTGATCCAGACGTTCCTGGTGGGCTACATCGCGTCGACTCTGCTGTTGGAGAAGTCCATCGCCACCACGGCAATCGTTTACGGTTCGCTGCTCGGATTCATCACCATTCCGGTCATCGGCATCTTGGGTGACAAGTTCGGTCGCCGCCCGATGTACATGATTCTCAGCGCCGCGACGATGGTGTTGGCCTTCCCGTTGATCTACCTGGTGACCAGCGGTAACAACGCAACCCTGATCATCTCGGTCGTTCTCGCACTCAACATCGGTGTGCTCGGCCTGTTCTCGCTCGAGAGCGTCACGATGGCCGAACTGTTCGGTGCCAGAACGCGATTCACCCAGCTGGCCCTCGCCAAGGAGATCGGCGGCATCCTGGCCACGGCCATCGGCCCGCTGATGGCGGCAACGCTGACGGCAGTGACCGGAAGCTGGTGGCCGATCGCCGCAATGCTGGTGGTCTACTCGGCAATCACTCTGGTGTCCGCGTACCTCGCGCCCGAAACCCGCGGACGCGACCTGGTCCGGCTCGACGACGCCATCTAGCGCCGGCCCGAGCGGCCGTCGATCGGCACAACAGAGGACCCCGAGCGCGCGGCAGATGTCCGCCATGCGCACGGGGTCCTCTGGACGTGAGAACGTCGAGCCGGCCGAGCGAGCGATTTATCGAGCCCGTGTGATCAGTCCGATTCCTTCTCCGCGAGGAACAGCTTCTCGATCCGCGCTGCCTCTTCCTTCTTGTCCTCGGCCTCTTCCTGACGCTCCGCCGCGTCGGCGAGCTCGGACTCCGCAGGCGCTGACGCTGCCTTCTCGACCTTGTCGATCTGTTCCTTCTGCTTGCGCTCCGCATCCTCGGCGGCCTTCACCCGCGCCGCCGCTGCGTCGTCGGCCTGCTTCTTGCGGGCCGCAGCCTTTCGGTCGGCCTCTTCTTCGGCCTCGGCCTTGCGCTGCTCGGCTTCTGCCCGTGCGTTCTCGGCCGCCTCGCGTGCAGATTTCGCTGCGGCGTCACGTTCCTGCTCGGCAGTTCGACGAGCCGTTTCGAGCTTGGTCTTCGCCTCGTTCTCTGCGGCGTCGGCCTGCGCATCGAGCTTTTTCGCGAGACCGATGTGGTCCGCGTGGTCGACCTTGTCCTGCCCTCGTGATTGAACGTCGGCGTCGCCGAGGATCTTTCCGACCTTGTGATCGAGGGTCCCCACGGCCCGTTCGTACGCGAGCCGTGCAGGGGCTTCGGTGGACCACGTCTGCACTACGTTGCTCTCGAACAGGTCGAGCGGGATGCGAACTATCCGGTACTGGAAGCGCAGTATCGAGCGCGGTATGTCGAGCACACTCATTGTCGGTTCTCCTGATGCTTGGTGTCGGCTGGTCTACGCATTGCGTCGAATGCGATCGGCGGCGTCTCGGGCTGCGTCTGCGGCGGCGGCTTCCTGCCGGTACTTGGCGACGGCTTCCAACTCGTCCTGGTCGGCGTCCGCAACCTCCGACCGGGCGTCGGCTGCGGCTTCGATCTGCTCGGCCCGAGCGTCGACCTCCGCGTCGGCGCTTTCCGCGGCCACCGCGCGGTCCTTGTCCTTCTCCGCAGCGATTCTCTGAGCCTGCTGAGCGCGACGAGCCTCGTCCTCGGACTCCTGAGCACTGGCCTCGACGGAATCGCGCTGGGCGTCCGCACTGTTCTTGACCTCGGCCAGACCCTCGCCGGCCTCGGCTGCCTGTGATTCCGCGGCCAGTTCCGTGGCCTTGGCTTCCTTCTTCTCGCGGGCCTGCGCGGCCTGGAGCTGCCCCTCGGTGGTCAGCGAGTCATTGCCCGTCACGGCGCCGGCGACCTCCTTGGCCTTGCCTTTGACGGCGTCGAGCAGGCCTTTTCGTGCCTCGTGCGATGCACTGTCGTCGGTCATGGTGCCTCCTGTGCAGTCGTGTCGATAGGGCGGGAGAGAACTACCCGAACGCCACTGCTGGAAACCCGTCGTTCGACGCATGTCCGCGGTCGGCCGTAAACTCTGCGCGAGCACAAGGCAACAGACGAGGAGTTTCATGCCCACCGCGACGGTGAACGGGATAACGCTGAACTACCAGGTCAAGGGTTCCGGACCGCTGGTCGTGCTGATCATGGGCACCGGCAGCCCCGGTCGTGTGTGGGATCTGCATCAGGTTCCGGCGCTGGTCAAGTCGGGATACCGGGTGTGTTTCTTCGACAACCGCGGCATCGCGCCCTCGTTCGAATCCGTGCAGGGCATCACCATCGACGACCTGGTCGCGGACACCGCTGCACTGATCGAGCTGGTGCGCGACGGCGACGAGAAGGCGTTCGTCGTCGGTACGTCAATGGGCGCGCGGGTCGCCCAAGAGCTTGCTCTCCGACGTCCGGAGCTCCTACGCAAGGCTGTGTTCCTCGCCGGCCATGCTCGCCTCGACGAGTTCCAGCGCACTCTGGGCGAGGGTGAGGTCGCGTTGGCCGACGCCAAGACTCAGCTGCCACCCAAGTACGCCGCAGCCATCACGGCTGCGCTGAACCTCTCTCCGACCACGCTGGCGGATTCGAGGACGGCTCGGGACTGGCTGGATCTGCTGGAATTCTCCGTCGCACCCGTCACTCCCGGGGTACGCGCCCAGATCGGCATGGACGATTCCTTCGATCGCACCTCGGCGTACGGCAAGATCGATCTGCCCTGCCTGTCGGTCGGGTTCGAGCACGACCGGATGATTCCCGCGTTCCTCGGCGCCGAGCTCGCGAAAGCTATTCCCGACGCGCAGTACATCGAGATTCCCGATGTCGGTCACTACGGCTACCTGGAGCGTCCCGACGCCGTCAACGACGTCATTCTCGAGTTCTTGAAGAGCTGACTGCCCGCTGCGCTAGTGTGCGTTGCTAGGGTCAGGGGGCACTTCACCCATGAAGACTGCCTATTTACGTATGCGACGAGTGAGGCGAGATGAGTACCAATCCATTCGATGACGAAGACGGACGCTTCTTCGTGCTGGTGAACGACGAAGACCAGCACTCGCTGTGGCCGACCTTCTCCGATGTCCCGCAGGGATGGCGCGTCGTCTTCGGCGAGGACAGCCGCGCAGCGTGCCTGGAGTACGTGGAGAAGAACTGGACGGACATGCGCCCCCGCAGCCTGCGTGAGGCCATGGAGGCCGACGCTGCAGCACGTCAGTCCGCCGAGGGCACTCCCGAGGCCTAGGCCTTCTTCTTTTTCTTCAGCTCGACAGGACCGCGTCGCCGACGAACAGTCGGACGGCGCGGTTCTTCTTTGCGCCGAAGAGTCGGGCGAAGCAGCTCTTCGGTGCGCGCGAGGATGCGCGGACGGCGGAGAGTACGAGCGCCCCACTCGCCGAGCGTGACACCTGCGGCGATTCCGCAGCCGATGCCGAACGCGGCGAACAGCGAACTGATGCCGAGCAGCAGCTGGTCGTTGAGAATCGCGTACAGGCCTCGGTACAGGGCCAGACCGGGCAGCAGCGGCGTGATGCCCGCGACCGCGACGATCAGCGGTGGAATCAGCGCGCGACGTGCCATCAGGCCACCGGCGAAGCCGACGACCGTGGCAGCGAACGCCGAGGCGATGATCGGTCCCGTGTCGACCGTCTGCACCAGCAGCGACACCAGCGCCCCGGCGAAACCGCCGAGGAACGCAGCCGTCAGTGCACGCTTCTCCGCGTAGCAGGCGAGGGCGTAGAACAGCGCCGCCGCAGCACCGGCGAGCACCTTCGTCGGGACCTCGAGAATGTCCGGCGGGGCGGTATTGCTGATGAGCGGCAGATCGCTGCCGATGATCGCCGCCAGCTTCAACGACGTGGCGACGCCGGCAATGATGCCGCCCGTCATCATCAAGACCTCGAAGAACCTGGCCGACGCCGTGATCGGCGCCCCCGTGATGGCGTCCTGAACCGAGCCCACCAACGACAGCCCGGACAGCAGCACCGTCACACCGGCCGCGATGACGAGCGACGGCGACACCGTGACGCCCAGCTGATCCTGGAAGTTGAACAGCGTGATCGCCGGTGTCGCCGCGACGAAGCCGCCGACGACCTGCTGGAAGAAGAACGGAAGACCGACCCGGTTGAGGACGCGGCCGATTCGGTCGATCACCATCGTCGTCAGGAAGCTCACGACGGCCACCAGCACACCACCGCCGAGCAACACACCGATGGACGCGGCCATGCCCGCCCACGCGAACGTCGCCGTCCACCGGTTGTACGGGTGCGGGGCAGTGGTGATCGCGTCCAACGTGTCGAGTGCCTGCGACGGCGGAATCAGCTTCAACCGAATGCTGCGGATCAACCGGTCGACAGCCGCGAGCCGCGTGAAGTCCATCGAACGGTAATGAACGATGCGCATCGTCGTCGACGGCGGACGCGTCGGACCACGATGGGCGCTGATGGTGATGGAGTTGTACGTGACATCGACATCACAGCGCGCAAGACCATACGTGGCCGCGACATTCTGGACCTGGGTCGTCGTATCCATCGCAGCGGTGCCCGACGCCAACAGAACCTCACCCACCCGAACAGCCAGATCCAGAACCTCCGCCACCACCGCGTCGTCGGTGAGGTCGATCGGCTGCAGCGGTGACGGCGCTGCAGTGGGTGTATCGATAGTGGCGCGACGCTCGCCGGTCAGACGACTCAGCGAGGTCGTCAAGTCTTGCAGAAAGCTCATGTCCGTTTTCTGTAGCTGGGGTGATCCACCGACAAGGTACCTGTTTGGACTGTGCGTTCGATGAACGGATATGCTGTCCCCGCACAACGCCTCCTTAGCTCAGCGGTAGAGCACTCGCCTTGTAAGCGAGCGGTCAACGGTTCAATCCCGTTAGGAGGCTCCATTGAAAATTGGGTCTGAACTGGCCTTTTGTGCTACCTCTAATGAAATTCATCGCCAATTAGGCGAGCTCGGTGTCACAGAATGTCACAAGTGCTTCAAAACTCACCGGAACAGCGCCTGGTGAGACCGCCTGCTCCTATGTGGACGGTTGCGGACGAACGCCGGTCAACGCTCATCGTCGGATGGCTCGTCGCGACGCCGGACGAGTGACTGCAACGTATCGGCCGCGCCCAGTAGCGCATGGTTCTGAGAATGGACGTAGGTGCGCATTGTGAATGCGTTGTCCGAGTGCCCGAGCCATGCCGAGATCACGGCAATCGGCACACCTTGAAGGTGCAGCAGAGTCCCACACGTGTGGCGCGCGTCGTGGAGGCGGATGTCGGACACCTCGCTGTTGGTGCATAGCCTGCGCCAATAGTCGCTGACCGTATCGGGATGAAAAGGTCGCCCTACAGCGTCGGACACGACGTAGGTGCCTGGACCGACGTAGGTCGAACTCTTTCGTTCCGCACCCTGCAAGCGGTGTGCAGTTTCGAGTGCGGATTTGAGGGCCGGCGTGAGGGGCAGCGTGCGCTTGGACTTCTCTGTTTTCGGCGGGCCCTCTACGACGCGTCCATTGACCGAGACTCGCGTGTTGTTGATTGCCAGGCTGCCGGCGTCAAGATCGACATCGTTCCATCGAAGCCCGCACAGCTCACCGCGTCTGAGGCCGCTCAGAGCAAGTAACCAGGCGTGGCCGTTCCGGTCTGACGTCGATGCTTCCAGGAGGCGTTGCACTTCGTCCTCCGTGAATGTCTGCATCTCGACGTGCACACGGGGCGCGCGGTCGACGAGTGCGGCGACGTCTCGCACCAAACGCCCTTCTCGCATCAGCCCGGTGAGGACCGCGCTTACAAGGTTGAGCATCGGATTGATCGAAGTGGCCTTCCATGGACGTCGCAGTTGGCCATCGGGTTTGACCGAGCGGCCGGCCAGCAGATCGTTCACCAGAGCGTCCAAGTGACCTTTGGTCAACTTCTGCACCGCTAGCCCGCCGTGAGTATCGCGCAGCGGTTGAAGGGCATGGGTATACGCGGCTTTTGTGGACTCTCGTACGCGTCGTCCGGCAAGCCACTCAGCGCAAGCCTCCTCGACCGTGGTGGTCGAGGAGGGAACGAATGTCCCCTTCGAGACTTCCTCGAGCACCTTGGATAGGGCTGCGCGAGCATCCTTCTCCGTAAGAAATCGACGACGCAACTGCGTTCGCTTCGACGCCCGGGTGCCGGGGGCGTCGGCACCACCAGCGTCGACGGTCATTTGATACCGCAACTCGGTACTGCCTGTAGACCGATTGGTGACGTAGATCTTCTTGATCTGTGGCGGCAGTTGCTGCCTAGCCATCCTCTTCGTCCTGCGTGTTCATGCCCAGTTCGGTCATCCGTCTAAAGAGCTCTTCCGAACGCCGTCGAGCATCCTCGTACAGATATTGCATCGACTCGATGTGCTCAGCTGATTCATTCTTGGAAAGGCCGTTTCGGAGCTGCACCCGAGCACGCCGCATCGCCTTCAACGCATCAAGCCATTCACGAGTGATCCCAACGCGATCGTTCTTCGGGTCGAAGGTGTCACGTACCCACATTTCGAAAGGACCGTCGGATTCCTCCTCGGTCCACTCGGAGCTCGGCCGCATCAGCCCAGCCTCCCCGCTGAACCAGCGAAGGGCATCGTGAGACTCCTGCTGGAGCCCTGGGAGTACTTCGACTCTTCCCTTGGGGAGATCGGGATAGACCAGTTGTGCTGGTGAAACTCCCAGTGCCGCAGCCAAGATCAAGAGTTCCGAGACGTCCAAGCTCTTCTTACGTCCGGTTTCCAAGTCCGCGACTACAGAGCGCGAGATCCCCCACCCGAAGTCAACCGTCCTGTCGGCAAGCTTTGCTGCGGACAGAGCGGAGTGGTCTTTACCCCGGAGTCGGCGCACTTCCGAGGCGACCCGGGCAACGATCGATTCCGCCCACGACTGCGTCATGGTTACGCAGTCTAGCGGAGAATGTCTCCCCGTTGTGGGCTGGCTACGTACTTGCTACTCTGTGGTGGAACCACGTGGACTGACCAGAAATGTCCCGCAGAATGTGGCTCTACTACACAATTCAGTGGAGGTGCTGAAGATGCCCAGACGGTTGTTGTCTGTCCCGGAGGCTATGGCTTGCACGGGACTTGGACGTTCCAACTTCTTCAACAAGATCGCGTCCGGAGAAATCCGGAGCGTGAAGGTCGGCAAGCGCCGGCTGATCCCGGATACGGCCATCGATGAGTACATCGAAGGTCTCGAGGCACAATCCGACGCCAGCTCAGGCGTCGCGTGAGGCCGAGAGCCAATTGTCCCTCAGGAAACTGAAACGCCCCCGGAGGATCTCAGTGTTACCAGCACCGAGGCCGAGGGCGTCGAAACCACATCCCGTGAGGAAGGAGTTCCGCCACCGAGCATAGAGCGTCTTGATAAGTCATTCAAGACATTTCGCCGAGTTGCCGTTCTCCGCCCTCGATTTACGTCAGGGGCCGAGCGGGCGGTGACGCATGTTTTGACCCGCGACAGCGCGGTCGAGTTCTTCTGCTCGCGCCGCACAGGCCTTGTCTACGGAACTTCCTAGCGAGGCCTGATGTGCCGCAGCAGCGTCGTTTTCTGGCAGAGCCCGACGTAACACCAGCCTGCAGCCGGCCTGTGCACCCTTTGTAAATCCTCGGAAACCGGCCCCGAGGCACCACCAGCTCGACTGATCATCGAACCGGTGGCGATACCGATTAGCCGCGCGCCCACCGAGGCGCGGGGCTATCGGGCGTGGAGCGGACAACGTGGGTGCGGAAATTGGCTCAGGGGCCATGGGGGGTCCGGAGGGAACGAACGAAGTCCCTTGTCTTTCATACGTCACCACTATGGAGGTACCAGTTGAGCTCTCGACCCATCTGCAATGCAGACATGACCAAGTTGTCCGGCATGACGAACCGTCATTCAGGCCTCGATCTTTCAGTCCACGCCGCTCGCTTACTCATATCCGTTGTGCACGTCGATTCCGTGAAGATCCAAACAGAGCAACATATTTGGCTACTTCAGCTCAAGCGCGGCAGTTCGCCGGTGCAGGCCGCTCCCGCTAGCGGTGCGGCGGCGTTCCGCAAAACTGACGTACCTGAATTACCCGCAAAGAGTGCCTCAGATGACTCGCTGGCGACGGGCGTCATACATCCCGCAGTGGCCATACCTCCAATGCCTGCAAAGGTAGAGAGTCAAGCTCGGGATGTGTTGGTGGTAAATGCTTCTCATGCCACTATGGCGCGTCCTTCGCCTATGGCACGCGACTCACGCATCGCGCCCCTCACCTGTAATTCACCCGACACTTTTACAGGGTGCGACTCATCCCTCGGTTCCAAGGCGTGCATGACGTCCCATACCCGCAATACCGCCAGTTCGTCCCATTCATCCATGGAAAGTGAGACCCACCATGCCCGCTGACATCTTTGCGTTCTGCAACCAGAAGGGCGGCGTGGGTAAGACCACCACCGTCTTTCACCTCGCCTACGCCGTTGCCCAAGCGGGGAAGCGAGCACTCGTTATCGACGTGGATCCGCAAGGCAACGCCAGCACAGTCCTGACCAGGACCGAGCTAGAGAGCGACGATGTCGGTGTTGCCGACGTACTCGCCGAGTCGTCGAACGCGACCATCGCCGATGCTGTTGTCCCCACCATCTGGCCTGGCGTAGACCTGGTACCCACGTCGCCGGGAAACGAGTCCCTGGCCTATGTCCGCGATCAATTGGTCGTCGCCGGTGCCGGCCGAGAACGGCGGCTTCGCGACGCAATCGACGTCGTGCGAGGCGTCTACGACGTGGTCCTGATCGATTGCCCACCTAGCCTCGATCTGCTGACCATCAACGCCCTTGTGGCAGCGCGCGCAGCCGTCGTCGTGACTCAGTCCGCGCTGTTCTCAGCGAATGGACTCGCGCGGCTACTGCGCACCATCGACGCAGTCAAGCGCAGCTACAACCCGGACCTCGACATGCTCGGGGCGATCGTCAACCTTCACGAGATCGCGACAATCAGCGGTCGAGAACAACTGATCGAGATCGCCGCGAGCATCAACGTTCTCGGCGATGCCGTACCCAAACGTGTTGTCATCAAGGACTCGATGGAGGCCCAAACCAGCCTGATCGACTGGGGGACAACACAATCTCGCAGCCTGTCGACGATCTACCGCGGCACACTTTCGCTGCTCACGAGGGGACACCTGTGATGGGCCGCCCCGAACGTATGAAGAGCGCACTCGCCGGGTCGAGCCCGGTCGACCCGCCGGAGCACACGCAGCACGCACCCGACACCGTTTCGGCGGCCGAGACCGGTGCGCAACCGTCACCGGACAACGCAAAACAGAAGCGTTCGTACTACCTCTACCAGTCCACCGTCGACGATCTTCTCAACGCAGCCGAAGCACTGTCCGCAACACCCGGCGCGCCGCGGGGCCCGTCGGATCTCGTCAATGCGGCGATCGAAGAGTATTTGGAGTTGTTGCGCAACAGATTCAACGACGGTGCGCCCTTCCCGCAACGAACCGGCCCTCTCGCACGAGGACCGAGAATCCGATGAGCCGATCATATTCAGCGGCAATCCCGTTGACAACGAAGCCGTCGGATGTCGTTGCGCTGCATCCAGCGATTTTGCAGTGGGCCCTGGCAACAGCCATTGCGTTGACAGTTGGCATCGCCGGGGCGTCCTTCTGGCTCAGTTTCGCTGTGTTGCGGGATCTCGCGGTGAGGGCTGGGATAGGTCCCGGCGAAGCGTGGGTGATTCCAGTCGTGTTGGACGGGGCGATCGTCTCGACAACCGTGACAGCCATAGCGCTGTCCAACCACACGGACAACCGCACGATCAAGGGCCGTCGCTTCGTCGTCACGATCTTGCGTGTTGCCGCATCGGCGTCGATTGCGGGTAACTCGTACCACGCAGTGTTGAGTGCGACCTTGCTTCCGGCCGTCGTCTCGGCGGGTATTGCCACCATCGCACCTATTGCGCTCCTTGCGATGACCGAAGTGCTGGCCGTCATACTTCGTGCGCCTCGCGGAGCCGTCAGAGTGGAATTCGCTCCAAGTGCTGCCACAGCGGAGCGGGACTGGACAGACACCGACTTCAGCCACGAAGGCCCCAGCCCAAGCCGGGATCACTCAGAGGGCGAAGACGGCACGTGGGGAGAACACGTCGACACGGCGGACTCGCCTCGACTGCAAGTAGACGACCTCACACCGGAAGTTGCGGAAACAGCGCGGCTCCGACACGCACACCGCGAATGGTCGTGGGCACGAATCGGTAAAGAAACGGACGGCTCCGTTGCATCGACCGCGATGCGCCGATATCGGAAGTGGGAAGAAGTCACCGCGGGGATCCGCGAGGGCCACCCGGATGGGCAAGCCGAATTCGATGACACGCCAGCCAGCGAGCGTGACCGCATGTCCGCAGAATAGAAGGGCTGCCGCGATATCGAGCTTTGTTGCTCTCCGTCGCTCCCGCGCAGTCGCCCCAGGCTGTCGATGGCTGGGAGGTGGTCGCCTCGGGTGGCTCAGTCTGCGTCGAAACGTGTGCTGCCCCGGGACCACCTCCGGCGGTCTCCGGATAGAGCTCCGCTGCGCTTCGCACTGCGAAAGAACAATTTCCTTCGCACATCTGGCTCCGGTCGAGCATGCAACACCCTGACCCGTCTTACCTAATCCTGACTCCGCCTTGCTCCGGCCCGATGGGCTCCGAAAACTTTTCAAAGCGCCTGCGGCTGAAAACTTTCCGGATCAGGGCCAGGACGCCGGTCCAGTGCGCCGCCTTCTCTTCTTCGAGCCAGATGACGGCAAAAGAAATTGGCAGAGCGAAAGGGCCGGGGGAGCCGGTCCCGCAACAGAAAGAGAGCCCGACATGCCGCAGAGTACTTCCAGCACAGGACGACGGACCACCGCCGCACACAACGCCCGAACCACCGGAATTGTCACCCACACAACCGTCCTGGTCACAGGACCCCAACAGGCCACTATCACCGCCACCTCCGCAGCAACCGACGAAGCGCAGATGATCGTCGCACTAGGTCACGTCATGATGACCTTCCGCAGCGCCGAAACAGTATCCGCAGTCATCACCGGATTTGCCACCGTCCGGGCCGCACTTGCCGGAGCCGATGGACAAGCCCCCCACCCCGCCCAACCAGGCGCAGAATTCGGGGCCGCTGCGATCTCCGTCCTGTGGCTCGACAGCCCCGAACACACAGCAGTGCCGCACCACCGCTACAGCTCCGAACAACGTCGCACCATCCACTGGGTAGACCTGCACATGGGACCTGTCACGTGGCGCATCACCGACCGCATCGGGTACGACACCCTGATGGCCGAACTCCGACGCGTTCACCGTGCTGCCGTCGGAGTATTTCTCGACGGCAGCCGCTACCGTCGCGACCCCGCCAAACTCCTCGATGTCTTCGACGACGTCTAGTACCACACGTTCGGCCCCAACCCCGGGGCCGAACGTCGTTTATCCACAGGCTGACTCGACACCACAGTTATCCACACCCTCGCCTGATCTGCCTCCGCAGCGAACGCTTTGTTACGGACCTCGTGTGACGCTCGATTAGAAGCAGCTGGCCGGCACGAGCGACAAGGAACCAAACGATGATCACCTGGACCGTCACCACACACCCCGAGGACAACCCCGAAATTCTTACCGCAACCGGAGCAGAACCCAATCTCCAAGGTGCGAAACGCGCCGCCGCCGATGCCGTCCGTATCGCCCTCCTCGACGCACGCGAGCACGCATCGTCCGACAACGGAACGCCGCCGTCCTACCTCGTCACACTCGACGGCACCTGTGCCCTCATCATCGGACTCGGAAGCTGCAGGCCCGAGAACTACAACGCCGTCCTCGACAGCCTCGAGCAGTTCGACGGCACCGCACCACCGAACCTTCTCTACATCTGACCCACACCTCCGCAATGACGACCAACGCGGCATAACCAAGCACAGCGCCACCGGAGTACCGAATCCAGTTCTCCCGCAACAGACCCGCAAAGAGAAACGAGGCGAACAGATGACCCCGTTGAGAGCAGTCGAACCCACCGACGACGATCACGCTGATCTGACGGACCATCCGGAGACGGCATCGGAAGCACTGGTCATCTGCGCACTGATGTGGTTGCAGGACACCGACGAGGCCGCCCGCATTGCAGCGTCATTGCAGGCCAACGATTTCCACGATCCCGTTTATCGCGAGCTGTATGGCATCGTGCAGGGGCTGATCATCGACAACCTCCCACACGACCCCGCGAGTGTTCTGGGCGTTCTTGTCCGGTCAGGTGCCAGTGGACACCGCGGTGCACGGCTGCGTCGAACACTGACCGACGTCACCGCAGCGAACGCATGCGGAGCATCGGCAACCGACTACGCCGGCATGGTCCTGTCGGAAAGTTACCGACGCAGCTTCTTCGAGGCAGGGATCAGAATTCAGCAGATCGCCGAGGAAGCGCCGGAAGAATTCCTCTTCGACCAGCTCGTCGAAATCGGAAGGGCGCAACGTGAAGCGACAAACCGCCTGAACGCCTTCCGCAGCGGTAGCACACTGTGACGGCGCGGGAAGAGACAGAGCCGGGCCGTGAGCGGCGTCGAGCTGCCCTCGCTTCTGTCCGGTTGGCCGCCGCAGACGTCGCGCATCTAGATACGGACGAAGTCGAAAACCTCGCTGCCGGGCGTGAGATAGATGAAGCCCTGGCCGCCGGCAACACACTGAACGAAGTTGCGCGGTCCATCTGTTACACCGAGGCAGTCGCCTCAGACCTTCTAAGCAAGTTCCAAGAGTTCCGCGACAGTCTCGCGGCGCGCAACCAAATTCCCCTGTTCTGAGCAACTTTCCACGCACACCTCGCATTGCCGCTATGACTCGAAGAGGCCGAAGCCATGAATTTCATCCGCATCGACACCGACCGAGGGACCCTCTACGGGCCATCCTTCGCCGAGACGCTGACACACTTCTTCGGACAGAACCAGCACGTCGAGTGGGAATTCCACCAGCTCACCGCCGGATACTCTGATGGGCGGTGCACCGTGTCGACCGCGATCCGAGTGCATCACCGCGGACAGTGGATCGTCGCTGCTCGATCCTTCGGCTCCCGCACCGTCGACGCGATCCCCGACTGCGTAGTTCGCGGCGAATCGAATTTCGCCGCCGCACCGTTCGACGCACCTGCGTTACCTCGCTGGGTGTACGAGTGGGCGTATGACCTGCTGGTCTAATTCACGGTATAGGTCGACTGGTACAGATCGAAAGCGAAGAACTTCTCGAGTTCGTAGATGCAGAAATGCCGGGGTGCGACCAATAGTTTTCAGCGCGCGACGATCCCAAGAGGGTCACCCCGCAGAAGCGACTTCCCATTGTGAATGAGTCAGCGAACATCGCACCGAACGACGACCGGGTTTGTGTCGAAAGTTCGCACGCGGCTTCACGGTCTCTTGGTACGGGGTGGTCGTGTCGCTGGTCCTCGTCTTGTGGTGCGCTTCCGATCCACTGCATCGATGTCTTCGTTGATGGTTCGGCGAAGTTTCCTGAGGGTCAGTGCCGACAGCGGCAGGCTTGCTGCGAGTGCGATGAGAAGAACCAACACGAAGGGGATGTCGAGACTGGTCAGCGCGTCGACGGCCAAAAGCACTCCTGCGGCCACGCACACGAGGAGCAGGCGCACGACGTTGTAAGCCAGCACATGTAGGGCAAGCCGTCCTCGAGCAGTTGAGGGTGTGCGGATCAGTGGCATCTGCTGTCCTGTCGTGCGTCGTGGCTCATCGTGCTTTCCATTCAGGCCGCTAAGAGTGTCTGGCGTCATCGTCCGGTGCGGGACCGGGTTTCGGTGCCGATCTGTTTGAGGAAGTCGTTGTAAGCGTTCAGTTCGCTGTATCCGTCCTCTTCGGCTTGGCGATCCGCGACGGCCGATTCCTCTTTTTCGTCCCGGTTCCATTGAATGCAGAAGATGAGCACGACCAGTAGGGCGACCGGTTCGCCGTAGGACCACGCCAACGCTCCGGCGAGCTTTTGATCGGATACCGGATCGATGCCCCATTCCGGGGATGGGAAGGCGAAGGTCGCCAGCATTGGGGTGCTCGACATCATCAAGATGACACCGAAGAACACGTGCAGCGGCATCTCGACGAACAGGTCGAACAACCGGCCCAGATTGCTCTGCCGAACGGGGAGGGGGCCGACGGCGAGCACAGGGATGATGAACAGCAGCCCGCTGGCGAAGAAGAAGATCTCCATCGATACGTGCCCGATGACTTTGATGGCGAGAACATCGAAGATCGACGACAGATACAGCCCGTAATAGCTGAAAAGGAACAACGGGATCGTCAGCCCGGGATGGAGAGCGATGCGTCCGGCGCGGCTACGCAACCCCGTCAGCGCCGCGATCAGTACCCACCTACCGGCTCCGTGATGCGCGGTGGCTCGCAGGAGAAGTCGTCCGGGCGAACCCACCACCAACAACGGTGGGATGGTCATCGACAACGTCAGATGCTGGAACATGAAGACGCTGAACAGGCTGTAGCCGTAGCGTTCGATCTGCAGTCCGGTCACCAGGACCAGCGCCGCGCAACCGAGCAGAAAACTCGCACTCCGCCACCGCGACCATGCGATACCTCGACCGCGGACCCGGTAGAGCCCCCAGCAGTACAGCCCGGCCATGACGACACCGGCGATCGGCAGGATCGGTAGGGGAGGAAGATCCCAGCTCAGCAACGCTGCCAGCGTCGGCGGCCCTTCCGGGGGAGCAACGGCAGCGATGATCATCGGCACCCTGTCATTGCTTGTTCTTGCCTCGGATCACCAGGGTCAGGGCGATGGCACCGAGACCGAGCACAGCCAGGCCCACGATCGAGAGCAGCATCATGGTGTTCTGTTTCGGTGGCCGGTCTTCGCTGGCGGACGGATTGTTGGGATCGTAGGGCTGCGTTGCCGTGGTAGCAGGAGTCGGCGAGGTCGAGGTCGCACCGCTCTGCGACTGCTGTGCAGCGGCGTCCTGAGGGGTGGCGGTCGCCGCAACGTCGACGGAGAAACCGTACGATCCGGTGATCGGGTGCCCGTCCGCGGAGGTGACACGGTAGCCGACGGTGTACTCCCCGTTGGGGAGTCCGTCCTCGAGCAGGACCGATACGTCGGGGCCC
>NZ_NPFY01000025.1 GCF_002259415.1 Rhodococcus sp. 14-2470-1b | reverse complement strand
CGCTCGTGTACCCCGAAAGGCCTTACCGCTCGACTTGCATGTGTTAAGCACGCCGCCAGCGTTCGTCCTGAGCCAGGATCAAACTCTCCGTAAAAGACTCTAGAAACAACAATCCGAAGATCGTGAATCAGTCAAATGACATCAAGTCCAAATCACTAGCAAAAAAACTCAACTAGCACTAAATTTTCGTCAACCACAATCCGACGGGAAGAAGGACCGCAGCCGACACACCCACACTAAAAAGCATGAGCGCCTAAAACATTCGGCACTGACATTCATCGACACACTGTTGAGTTCTCAAAGAACACGCACACACCGTCGTATCCGCTTGCGCTTCTACTTCGGGGCTTACACGCTCATGTCCCTCACGGAGTAAACTCTTACCTCGTAAGGGGCTGCCAGTTCGATCTGCGTCCAACCTCGTGTCCCGCACCTTTCGGTCCGGGTCGGTGTCCGTGTCGCTCTGACTCGACAAAAGTTACGCCAAGAAGAACTCCTTCGCAAATCGCCTGGTCAGGCGCTTGGACGAGTTAACAACAGAGGCTGCGCGGTGCCGCTCCGGCGCATACGGTTGCGTCATGCTGTTTTCACCGCGCTATGGAACCGGGGCCCTGTCCGATGTGGTGCCGTCCGTGGTGGCTCATCTGACGGGCAATTCGTCTGCCGACAGACTCGGTCTCAATCTCCACGGTGTCCGACGAGCGTGTGTCCTGATGGTCGACGGACTCGGCAGCGAGCAACTTGCCGACCATCCGGAAGACGCTCCCTTCCTCACCGCGCACACCACTCGATCGATCACCGCGGGTTTTCCGAGTACGACGGCGACGAGTCTCAGCTCGCTGGGCACAGGGCTCACTCCCGGAGAGCACGGTGTCGTCGGATATCTCGTCGCGCTTCCAGGCCACAAGCGCCTCATGAACAGTCTTCAGTGGAAACTTCACGGGACGTCCGCGTCCGAGGAGTTACCGACTGATGTGGTTCCGGAGCACTTCCAACCGACACCGACGGCGTTCGAGCGTGCGCGTGACGTCGGCGTCCGCGTTGTGCACGTAGGTCCGTCCATGCAGGCAGGTTCCGGATTGACACGCGCTTCTCTTCGCGGAGCCGAGTTTCGCAACTCGGTCTCCCTTGCCGATCTCGCGGCAGGAACACTCGACGTGCTCGATGCTCCCGGCCCGACGTTGGTCTACGCCTATCACGGCGACCTCGACCTGGTAGGTCATGTCCGGGGGCCGAAATCGCACGCGTGGCGCCTGCATCTTCGTCACGTCGACCTGCTCGCCGAATCGATCGCCGATGGTCTCCCGCCCGACGGCGCGCTGATCGTCGTCGCCGACCACGGAATGGTCCAGATCGACCGGCGGTTCGATTACGACTCGACCCCGGAGCTGCGAGATGGCGTCAGGCTCCTGGGCGGGGAGCCTCGGATGCGCTACCTCTACACACGGCCAGGAAGCAGCGTCGACGTGCAGGCAACATGGAAGGAGATACTCGGGGAGCACTTCCTCGTCGTCACCCGTGAAGATGCGGTGTCACGAGGCTGGTTCGGTTCGACGGTATCCGTCGAGGTCGCCGAACGAATCGGAGACGTGCTGGCCCTCGCGCAGGACGAATCAGCCGTGGTGAGAACCCAGGCGGAGGCGAACGCGTCGGCTCTCGAGGGGCACCATGGATCGCTGACGTCCGCCGAATTGCTCGTTCCGGCGACGGTCGTCCGGGCGGACAGGCGCCGCTGACCGATCCTTGTCGGTACCCCGCGATAACTTCTGTTCGATCGAATGTTCGAAGTTCGCTGGAACGGGGAGAAGTATGCCGAAGCACAACGGCCTTGACCTTGACGCTGCAACGCAGTCCGACTGGACGACGTTCACGACCGAGTTGGCTGACCACCTGGCGTCGCTGGAACCAGGTGCGGAGCTGTCGATATCTCCCGATTTCGAGCCCGAGGGCTCACCGCGGCGAGCAATGCTGTTTCGCCTGACGCGCGAGGGGACGCTCGTGTGTGCGTCGTCGGGGCTCGGTTCTCCCCCGCCTCCGTGGCAGCCGGCCGAGGCCGACGGAATCTTCGTCGTCGAGGACTGCGCAGCGTGGGTCGACCGGTTGTGTTCGACGGTCGTCGAGCAGATCCGATGCGCGTGGAACATCCCGCATCCCTCGTTCCTCTTCCGGCCTGGGGCGAAGGCACCGACTGCACCGATGCCCGACGAGTCGGCCTGTCCCCCGGACGTGGCGGGTCCGTTGCTGGAGACCTTCGGGGATCGGGTGTCGGTCACGCCCGACGGAGTCGTCAGCATCGCCATCGGGCCGGTCATCGCATACGTCACTGCTGCGGGCGTAGACGAGATCCGCATTCATGCGCTCGTCGTCGAGCGTATTGCCGGGCGAACACGGGCTGCGGAGGTCGTCGCGGATCTCAATCGCCGGCACCCGCGGCTGAAGTTCCTGTTGGTCGAGGACCGTGTCCATGTCGCGTGCACGATCGACGCCGATCCGTTCGTCCCACAGCACGTGGTGAATGCCGCAGGCCGCCTTGCGACATTCGCGGCGACGGTCGACGAGGAGTTCGCCGATCACATCGGGGGTGTTGTTCCCGCCCTCGACACGACCGATCGAAGCGACGGGTCCGCGGACCCCAGCGACGAGGAACTTCCGGCAGAACTGATGACGTTGCTGGAGATGGATGCGGAGTCCGGTGGCGAGGTCGACGCCGACGACATTTTGTCCGTCTGTGGACCTGACCGCACGAGGATCGGACGTTTCGAGACGTTCTGCGCCGAACAAGCCGAATCGTGGCGCGAGTACGCACAGGAAGCCATGCTTCGTGGAGACTCCGGGGCGGCCGAGGAGTGCGCTCTGGAGGCGGTTCCGTGGGACCGAGTTGTCCGGGCACTTCGGAGCGCTCTGGTAGCGATCAAAAATCTCGACAACGCCTGAGCCCGCCGGGCCTCCGTCGACCGGCCGTGCTTCCACGAAAGGAGCCCGGCCGGTCGTCGGACCTGATATCAGACAATCGCGACGGCGTCGATCTCGACGAGCATTTCTTCACGGGGCAGACCAGTGAATACTGTTGTGCGGCTGGGCAGAACATCCCCGCTGGTGTACTTCTGGACGAACTCGCCGTACGCGTCGTTCATGACGGCGAAGTCCTCGCGCTTGGTGAGGTACACGCGGAGCATGACGACGTCGTCGAAGGTCGCACCGCTCGCTTCGACGATCGCACGCACGTTCTCGAGTGTTCTCGTGGTCTGGGCGGCGACGTCGCCCGGGTACAGGTACTCACTGGTCTTCGGATCGACCGGTCCCTGGCCGGAGACCTGCACGAACGGACCCTTGCGCACCCCCTGGGAAAACGTGTGCGCGGGTGCCGGTGCCCCATCGGTTCGAACTGCGATCTTTTCGCTCATTACTTTCCTTTCTTACGAGGTCTTCTCGGACGGCTTCCAACCGAGGTCCGCTGAAATAGCTTCGGCGACAGCCAGAATTTCGGGTAATTTCCCCAGGACTTGTCCGTGGTCGAGGAGCATGTCCGGTACCGACATCGACACCGCCGCAACGGTTCGTCCGGTGCCGTCGAGGATCGGTACACCCACGCAGTTGACGAACGTCTCGTGTTCCTCGTGGTCCTCGGCGTAGCCCTGCTCGGCTACGAGGTCCAGTTCAGCGAGGTACCGCTCGGCGGAATCTATGGTTCGGTCGGTGAACCGCACGTACTCGATGCGTTGCGCGATCTGCCGCTGCTCGGCACGTGGGAGTGCGGAGACCAGCACCTTTCCCACGGCCGTGCAGTGCAACGGGGCGGGTCTTCCGATACGCGAGTACATCCGGACGCTCTGCGTCGCATCGAATTTGTCGATGTACACCGCCTCGCCACCCTCGAGGGTTGCCAGGTGGATCGTCTGTCCGGTTGCGGCGTTGAGCGCAGCGAGGTGCGGCCTCGCTACCGTGCGCACATCCCGCTGTTCGAGTGCGCGGTTGGCGAGTTCGAAGAATCGTGACCCGAGCACGTATCGGTGGTCGGCGTCGTGCTGGACGAAGCGGTCCGACTCCATGGTGCGCAGCAGTCGCAGCACGGTTGTCTTGTGCACGTCCAGTTCTCGGGCGAGCTGGTCGAGCGACCTCGTCTCCTCCCCCAGGAGGCCGAGGATGGTCAACGCTCGGGACAGGCTTTGGCTCATTGCGCGACCAGATCAGCGAATCGTGCCGAGTTCCACTCCGCGTCGGGGAGGGCCAGCGCCGCGGCCAGCCGAGAGGGATCAGCAACCTCGGCCGCGTCACCGTGTGCGGTCAAGGCTCCTGCCGCGCAGAGGTGGCCGAGGCGCACCCTGTCCACAGCCGATCGCCCGGTCAGCAAACCGGCAAGAAATCCGCCTGCGAACGCGTCGCCCGCGCCGATTCTTTCCACGACGTCGAGTGTGAGGGCAGGAACGTCGACGCGCGACGATCCGTCGAATGCGGTCACGACGTGCGCGTCGTTCTTGACCACCAGGTGACGCGGTTCCGGGAACTCCGCGCGCAACGCTGCGGGATCGTCGATCCCGAAGACCTCGTGCGCCTCGTCGGCACCCATCAGCACCACGTCGCTGCCGCGGACATGGTCAGCCAGCACGGAGGATGCGTCGGAGATTCTCGAGCCCCACAGCGCGGGCCGAAAGTTCAGGTCGAAGCTGACGGTCGTCGCGGACGCCAGCAGTGCCCTGGACATCGACTCGGCCGAGGCCGACAACGCGACGGTGATTCCGGAGAGGTGGACGATGTCCGCCGTCTCGATCACGGTGGGAACCAGGTCGTCGGCTGACAGAGCGCTGGCAGCCGATCCAGTCCGGAAGTACGTCATGCGACTCTCGCCGCGCGGCAGATCGTGTCCGACACCGGTGCCGGCTCCGCGTTCCTTGACGTAGATCCCCGTCGGACGCACAGGGTCGACCGACACGGCAGATACGTCGATACCTGATTCGCCGAGTTGGCGTAGCAGGTATCGGCCGAATCCATCGTCTCCGACGCGTGACAACCAGGACGTGGACACACCCAGCTGGACGAGGACGCGTGCCACGTTGGCTTCGGCTCCACCTGCTGAACGTCGAAACGAATCCGAGTCTTCGAGGGCGCCGGGCTCGGCAACGAGAACCACGAGTCCTTCTCCGACGCATACCGCGCGAGGCGATGAAAGCAAGAGATCTCCTTCGAATGCTTGCGAGCCGGCCCCTGTTGGATGCACACTACTAACCACAAACATTTTGCGCAACAGCCGTTGCATATTACGCAACGCGCACCCGCTTGGAGGTCTCCACCTTGATCGACACGCACGCCGTCAACGCCCTACGAGCGCGAACGATCGGACCCGAACACAAGTCGGTTCCACCCCACGCCTGGGGACGTTCGATCGAGGAGTTCGTCCGAGAAGCACCGTCGGCGACGTCCTTCCAGACGCCGCTGTTGACGCTCGACGACAAACGAATCACTCACAACATCGAGGTCATGGCCGCCTGGGCTGCCGAGGCGGGTGTGAAACTCGCGCCGCACGGCAAGACGACGATGGCTCCGGCGCTCTGGAAACGCCAACTCGATTCCGGTTCGTGGGCAATCACATTGGCGACCATCTGGCAGGTGCAGTTGGCGAGAACGTTCGGCGTGCAACGCATCATGTTGGCCAACGCCCTCGTCGACCCGGTCGGTCTCGCCTGGCTGGCACGGGAACTCACCGAGCATCCGGAGTTCGAATTCTACTGCTGGGCAGACGGACTCGGTACCGTCGAGGCAATGAACGCAGCCCTGTCCGACGCAGGCGCAACCAGGCCGGTCCACGTCGTCGTCGAGCTGGGCGGCGAGCACGGCAGAACCGGTGCGCGCACGATCGACGAAGCTCGTGCGGTCGCCGACGCCGTCGCCGCGTCGCCTCGTCTGGCACTCGCGGGTGTCGGAGGATACGAGGGCGCCCTCAGCCACGATCGGTCCGAGGCCGGCCTGAAGGCCGTCGCCGACTACCTCGATGCCGTCGCAACGCTCCATCGAGAACTCGACGCAGCAGGTCTCTACGGCGAGCACGCCGTGGTCACCGCGGGCGGAAGCGCGTATCAGGACATCGTGGCCGCGCACCTGGCGCCGCTGGCCGACGAGGACGGCGCACGCGGCGTCGCGACCACGGTGGTGCTCCGGTCCGGGGCGTACATCATCCACGACGATGGGTTCTACTCACAGATCTCACCGATGATCCCGAGCCGTTCGGACCATCCACTCGAAGCTGCGATGCACGGCTGGGCGCGCGTCGTGTCGCGCCCGGAGCCCGGCCTCGCGCTCCTCGATGCTGGCAAGCGGGACCTCCCCTACGACGAGGGTTTGCCCACTCCGCAGTCGGTCGACGGCGAGATCACCGCCCTCAACGACCAGCACGCCTTCCTGCGGTTCGCCCCGGACGCCAGCGCGGCTCCGATCGGAAGCGTTGTTCGCCTGGGTCTTTCGCATCCGTGCACTGCCTTCGACAAATGGCGGCTGATCCCCCTCGTCGACGATGCAGGCAGCGACGATCCGCGCGTCGTCGACCTCGTCCACACCTTTTTCTAGGAGCCACGAATGACATTGCTGATTCGTGGAGCCGACGTCGTCGACGGAACCGGATCACCGCGCGTGCGTCGTGACGTCCTCGTCGACGGGGGCATCATCGCGGCCATCACCGAACCCGGCGTCACGACCGCAGCGGACAGGGTCATCGAGGCCGAGGCTGGGCATGTGCTCTCCCCCGGCTTCATCGACATGCACGCACATTCCGATCTTCGGTTGCTGACCGATCCAGGGCATTTCCCGAAAATCAGTCAAGGCGTGACCACCGAGGTCATCGGCCAGGACGGTATCGCCTACGCCCCGATCGACGACGCCACGCTCGATGTCGTGCGCCGTCAGATCGCCGGCTGGAACGGCAACCCGTCGGACCTCGATTTTTCCTGGCGGTCGGTGGCCGAGTACCTGACGCGGCTCGATCAGGGCATCACACCGAACGCGGCGTACCTCGTACCTCAGGGCACGCTCCGGTATCTGGCCGTCGGCGGCGATCAGCGTCCGGCGACGCCTCGCGAGATCTCCCACATGCAGGAACTGCTTGCCCAGGGCCTGAGCGAGGGCGCCGTCGGGATGTCGAGCGGGTTGACGTACACACCCGGGATGTACGCCGATACAAGCGAACTCCGCGCATTGTGCGAGGTCGTCGCCGATTTCGGAGGCTTCTACGCTCCGCACACGCGATCGTACGGCGCAGGTGCGCTGGAGGCGTATCAGGAGATGCTGGATCTTGCGCGGGCGACCGGATGCGCACTGCACCTCACCCACGCGACCATGAACTTCGGCGTGAACCGCGGCCGGGCGGGCGAATTCCTCGACAAGGTGGATTCTGCACTTGCCGACGGCTGCGACGTCACGCTGGACACCTACCCGTACCTGCCCGGAGCCACGACGCTGTCCGCATTGCTTCCGAGCTGGGCCATGTCCGGTGGGCCGGATCAGGCGCTTGCCCGTTTCGGCGACCCGGAGATGCGCGCTCGCATCACCGAGGACGTGAACGTGAACGGATCCGACGGCTGCCACGGTGTGACGGTCGAGTGGGAGACCATCCAGATCAGTGGTGTCGCGAATTCGGAACTGGACTCGCTGGTGGGCAAGACGATGGTGGACATCGCCGCCGAACGGGGCGAATCACCGGTGGACTCGTTCTTCGACATCCTCGTACGCGACCAACTGGCGACGACGATTCTGCAGCATGTCGGGCACGAGGAGAACGTGCGCGCGATCATGGCGCATCCTCGGCACATGGGCGGAAGCGACGCCATTCTCGTCGGCGAACGCCCCCATCCACGGGCGTGGGGAACATTTCCGCGCTACCTGGGCCACTACGTGCGCGAGGAGAAGCTCCTCGACCTGGAGGACTGCGTCAACCACTTGACCGGACGGCCGGCGGAGCGGCTCGGACTCACCGACCGAGGAACCATCGCGGTCGGCAACGCTGCGGACCTGGTTCTCTTCGATCCCGATACAGTCCGCGACACAGCGACATTCGAGCAGCCGAAGCAACAAGCCGTCGGTATCGGCCATGTGATCGTGAACGGCCGACTCGCCATCGACGACGGACGACCCACTGGCATTCTCGCCGGACATTCTCTGAGAGCGGAACGATGAACGCACTGCAGACCATTCTCGACGACCGTGCCCTCGCCGTGGTGCGAGCACCCTCGATCTCCGATCCGCAGGCACTCGCCGAGGCATTGGCCAGGGGCGGTATCCGCGCCGTCGAGCTGACGTTCACGACGCCTGGCGTGCTCGACCTGCTGCGGGTGGCCGCCGACGCGGGTGCGGTGGTCGGAGCCGGCACGGTTCTGACGTCCGAACAGGCCCGGGCAGCGATCGACTCGGGCGCACAATTCCTCGTCACCCCCGGGCTCCGACCCGCCGTCGCCGAGGTCGCCTCGGCACGCGGTGTTCCGCTGATGATGGGCGCTCTGACTCCCAGCGAGGTGATGGACGCGATCGACATGGGCGCTGCGGCCGTCAAGATCTTCCCGGCACGAGCCCTCGGTCCCGCGCACTTCAAAGACCTGCTCGGGCCGTTGCCGGACGCCAAGCTCGTCCCGTCCGGCGGCGTCAACACCTCCAATGCCGCGGACTTCCTCACGTTCGGCGCAGTCGCCGTCACTGCAGGAACAGACGTCGTCTCGCCCGCAGCCGTCGCATCCGACGACTGGGACGGTATCGCCGAACGCGCACAACGTTTCGTCACTTCTCTTTCACCGAAAGGCACTTCATGAGTACCGCCGTCGACTGGCTCAGGACATCCACCCCTGGCCTTCTCGTACTGTGTGGCCTGGCCATCGCCGTACTTCTCTTCGTCATCATCAGGGTCAAGCTCGAACCGTTCGTAGCCCTGTTGATCGTCGGACTCGGTCTCGCGCTGGCGGCAGGCCTGCCGGTGTCGGAAATCGTGGGTACAGCGATCAAGAGCAACGAGTCACTACTGGAGACCGGGTTCGGTGGCATTCTCGGGCACATCGCGGTCATCATCGGACTCGGCACCGTACTGGGCGCCATCCTCGAACGATCCGGTGGAGCGCAGGCATTGACGTCCAAGCTCCTCGGGGTGTTCGGGGACCGCGGTGCGCCGATCGCGATGGGCCTGCTGGGTCTCATCTTCGGCATCCCGGTGTTCTTCGACATCGGCATCTTCGTTCTCGCGCCGTTGGTCTACGTAGCAGCTCGCCAGGGCGGCAAATCGCTGGTGCTGTATGCACTTCCGATGCTCGCCGGCCTCTCGATGACCCACGCATTCCTACCGCCTCACCCCGGACCGGTCGCTCTCGGCGGACTGCTCGAGGTCAACCTCGGCTGGCTCATCCTCATGGGATTCGTCTGCGGAATACCGGGATTCATCGCTGCAGGCCTCGTCTGGGGCAACTGGATCGGCAAACGCGTCATCGTCGATGTGCCCGAGGACTTCGTCAACGAAGGCGACGACGCCGAGCCGACGGGCGGCAGCGGCGTCGCGACCAAGCGTCCCGTCGTCACCACTCCCCCGTCGGTCGGACTCATCGGTGCAATCATCGCGGTCCCGCTCGTCCTCATTCTCGGCGCCACGTTCGGCAGCATCCTCCTCGACCCGGGCAATCTGCTCGAGGTGCTGACTTTCCTCGGCACACCGGCCGTCGCACTGCTCATCGCCGTGTTGATCGCGTTCTACGTCCTGGGGATCCGGCGCGGTTCGACGGTTCAGGAACTGAGCACGTTGACCGGAGAATCCCTGCGTCCGGTCGGCATGTTGCTCCTGGTGGTCGGTGCAGGCGCCTTCTTCGGAAAGGTCATCTCGGCCACGGGAATCGGCACCGCCCTCGCCGACGCCATGGCCGCGGCCGGGCTACCGATCATCGTCCTCGCGTATGTCATCAGCTGCGCGCTGCGTATCGCCCAGGGCTCGGCCACCGTCGCGATCGTGACGACCGGCGGAATCGTCGGACCTCTCGTTGCGGCACAGGACTACTCACCGATGGCCACCGCGCTGGTCGCGATGTCGATCGCAGCGGGCTCCATCATTCTCAGTCACGTCAACGACGGTGGTTTCTGGATCATCGCGAAGTTCTTCAACATGACGGTCAAGCAGACACTGCAGACATGGACAGTGTTGGAAACGATTCTGTCGGTGGTCAGTTTCGCGGTGGCGGCAGTGCTCTTCGCCATCATCGCCTGACCCGTCGCGGCGCTAGAACTGGTCGCCGACGAAGTGAGTGTTGTCGGCGGACAGTTCGCGCTGGCCCGCGCGAGCCACGAGTGCATCGATTCTGCTGTCGAGGCTCTGCGCTTTCTGCATCACGTCCATGGTCCGCAGGTCGCCCTCCGCGTGGGTCACGAGATCCGCGACGCGCACCAGCGCTGCGACACGGTCGATGAGCTGAGACCACACGGTGTCGAGGGCGGCACGCCTGGTCGACACCTGAGCGCGGGTGGCGTCGTCGAACATCATCGCGGCGATGCCGTCGAGTTCGTCACCGATCCCCTGCAACGAATGCACGTCGACCGAAATCTGGGTCAGCTCGTCGATCAGGTCGAGTTGCGTGCGCTGGACGAGAAAATGGTCGGATCGCCACGCCGGTGAGGTGTGGATTCGGTCCACCGAGTGACCGGCGAGGAACAGTAGGGCTTCGAATTTGTCCAGGAACGCGTCGTCTCGTCGGTCCGCATAATCGACGACCACGCTCGCTGCCTTGTCCCCAAGCTCGGCGAACCGCGTGTTCGCGGCCGCCTCGGACACTCGTTCCGCCGCGGTCTCGAGCAAAGCCATCCCGGTGCGTTCCAGCGTCGTTCCCTGTTCGCGTCGAGGAACAGGGGTGTGCATCGTCGCGTCGAACAGCAGGTCACGCTGGTCGAGATCGAGGTGCAGACCGTCACGTCGATCCCGGCGGACGGCCCGCACGCCGTGCGCGTAGTGCGTGCTGGAGAGCGTGAATTCCGTCCGCAGGTGGTCCAGTCGTTTCGCCAGTTCTGCGGCGCGCAGGCGGTACACCATCGCCGACCCCGGTTTGTTCTTCGTGTCCTTCGACAACCAGCGATCACGCTCGTCCGCCAGCACACGCACCGCACCGAACCCGCCGACACTCGGCAGCGACCTACCTGCTCGACGCCTGGCCGACAGCACCGCGCGCGTCGCCTCGTCGAGCCTTCCGGACGCTATCGCCAGGGCGGAGGCGTCGGACAACAACGGACGGCGGCCCTCGAGCCGAGCGTCCTCGCACCAGCGCCGCACTCGTTCCTCGACGCGTTCGCGCTCGGTTCCGATCTCCGGGTGTGCGGGCATTCTGGACTCCTCTGCCATGTGTCGATATCCACTGTTCCAGAATTCTTCGATCGACGCGGCGGGAGCCCCGTCACACCGGGACCGTCGGTCCAGTTTCTTGCGCCATTCACGGTGAGACGGCCGAGTACAACGACATCGTGTCCTGGGATTGGACAGCGATCCCCGCCGCGCTCGGCGTCGGTACCGAGCCCATTGTTCGCCGGGTCACGACAGTCGGCGAACTCCGCGATGTACTGAACGACGCAGCGGCACAACGAGACCGGATGGTCGTGATCGAGGCGGTCGTACCGCGGATGGACGTGCCTCCACTGTTGACTCAGCTGGCGACGGCAGCGAGCGCGGCGAACAAGTCCTGATTCACACGGGCGGCGCCGACGCGTCGGCGATGAGCTGTTTCCCGTCGTCCAGGCCTTCCCAGACGTTCCAGAACAGCACACCTTTCACGGCATCGGACTCGTCGACGTAGTAGACGATGCCCTCGCTGGGCTTCGTCTTCCAGTCCTCCACCGTCTTCAACGACGTCGACACCGTGCCGACGGCCTGATATCCGTCGTCGAACACGTCGGAGTAGAAGTACGGGGTGTAGGTGTACGGGTCGGTGCCGCCCGCCATGATTCGACCGACCGCCTTACCCATCTCGTTGGCGTTGTCGACGTGCTCGATGCGTCGACGACCCAGGATCGCATCGGGGTAGTTCGCAACGTCGCCCGCCGCGTGGATGTGCTCGTCGTCGGTCCGCAAGAACTCGTCGACGACGATGCCGTTTTCGGTTTTCAGCCCCGCTGCCTCGGCGAGGTCGGAGTTCGGGGTGACACCGAGCCCGAACACCACCGCATCGGCTTCGAGAGCGGACCCGTCGTCGAGTTGTAGCTGAACCCGCGCCGACGCCTCGGCGCCCGACGTCACCTTCACTCCTCGGCGCACCGTCACACCGTGGTCGACGAACCCCTGATCGAACGCCGTTGCCAGGGCGTCCGGGAACATGTGCGCACCGACCTTGGCGTCGGACGTCACCAACGTGACCTCGACGCCGTTCTGAACCAGGGCAGACGCGATCTCGGCGCCGATGTACCCACCGCCGACCACGGCGATGTGTGACGCCGTCTGCAACTGCTCACGGAGCGCCCGGTAATCGGCGAACGTCCGGAAGTAGATCACCCGAGGACTCGGCGCGAGGTCGATCTGTCTGGGCGAGCCTCCCGTTGCCAGCAGCAGTTCGCCGTACTCGAATTCGTCACCCGAATCGGTGGCGACGGTCCGCTTCGCACGGTCGACGGACACCACCCGAGTGGTGGTGTGTATCTCCGCGCCGGTGTCCGACGCCGTGTTCAGCGGGACCTGGTCACGGCCGAAATCCTTGTCGGTCCACAGCTTCTTCGACAGCGCGGGCCTGGTGTAGGGCTCGTCGCTGTCGGCGCCCAGAATTCCGATGGAACCCGTCTTGTCCAGCTCTCGAATTCCACGTGCAGCGTTGTCGGCGACCATTCCGCCGCCGACGATCAGATAGTCGTAGCGCACAACGCACTCCTTGCAGTAGACAACTCTTCAGGTCGTCTACCCCGGATGCACGTCAGACAACCACGACGTCGATCGATGCCCTCTCGAATGGCTCGATCTGCTCCCGAGTCGCGGCCGAATCCGTGACGAGGGTCGTACCGGGAGGAATGGGCGCCCAGGCGTGGAACGGCTTCTGCCCCAGCTTGGCCGAGTGCGCAAGTACATACGTACGTCCGGCGCGCTCCATCATCAGTTCCTTCAGCCGTGTCTGCTCGTACCCGGCTTCGCAGATACCGAATTCCGCTGTGACCGCGTCCGCCCCGAGAAACGCTCGGTCGAACGAGACGCGCTGTAGCGACGCCTCGGCCAACGGACCCACGAAACCCTGGCTGAGGTGACGCAGCGTCCCGCCGATGCACTCGACGTGGACCGAGTCTGCGTCGGCCAACGACTCCAGCGCAGTCAGACCGGCTGCAATCACCGTCAAGTCTGTCGCCGATCGAAGAAATTCACCCATCGCGCCGACGGTCGTTCCTGCGTCGAGAAGGATGGTCTCCCCCGGCTCGACTTGCTCGGCCGCCCACGCCGAGATCTCGCGCTTGGCGTCGTATCCCTCGAGCGAGCGCTGTTTGATCGACGGTTCGCGGTGGCCGCTCAGCGCAATGGCCCCGCCGTACGTTCGTGCGAGCAGTCCTCGTTCGGTCAGATGGTTCAGGTCACGACGAATTGTCGACGCAGTCACCTCGAACAGCGAGGACAACTCGTCGACGCTCGTGAGTGCGCCCGATTTTGCCAGCCGAACGATTTCGCTACGCCGGATCTCCGATTCGCGCAATGACCCGCCCCCTTTTCAGCTCAGTAGTGCTGGGCTGGTTGCCAATTCGGCCGCCTGCCGTAACGCTTCGACCATGCTACCGGCCTCGGCGATTCCTTTCCCTGCGATATCGAATGCTGTTCCATGATCCACGGACGTCCGGATGACCGGAAGCCCCACGGTGATGTTGACGCCCGCCTCGATGCCGAGAACCTTCACCGGTCCGTGTCCCTGATCGTGGTACATCGCAACGATCAGGTCGTAGTCACCGCGACCTGCAAGAAAGAATGCGGTGTCCGCGGGCAGAGGGCCGACCGCATCGATCCCTTCGGATTTCAGCTTCTCGACAGCCGGGACGATCTTCAGGTCTTCTTCGCCGTATCCGAAGAGGCCGTTCTCCCCAGCGTGCGGGTTGATGCCGCAGACCCCGATCTTCGGGTTGTGATTGCCGGAACGTACCAGCGCCTCGTGTCCCCGCTTGATCGTGCGTTCGACCAGTCCAGGTTCGATCTTGGCGACAGCGTCGAGCAGACCGATGTGCGTTGTCACGTGAATGACCTTGAGCTTCGGTGTCGACAACATCATCGACACCTCCTCGGTGCCGGTCAGGTGCGCGAGCAGTTCGGTGTGGCCCGGAAAGATGTGCCCCGCGGCGTGCAGCGCTTCCTTGTTGAGCGGAGCTGTACAGATCGACTGCACTTCGCCCCGAACCGCGAGTTCGCTTGCCACCCGGATGTATTGGTAGGCGGCGTCACCGGCGACCGCGGAAAGTTGCCCCCACGGCAGATCCTCGGGAAGCAGGTTCAGGTCGATCACGTTGATGCGCGACGGGGTGAACTCGGCGTCGGTGACTGCGTCGACCACGACGATGTCGACCTCGATGCCGAGAACGTCCGCGGCGAGCGCCAGTCTCTTCGCGTCGCCGACGACGACCGGTCGGCACCGCTCGAGCGTCGACGGATCGATCATGGCAGGAACGATGACCTCCGGGCCGATGCCGGCGCCGTCGCCCATGGTCACCGCGATGTAGGGAGGGAGTGCTGAAGTCATGCCGATGCCTCACTGTGAGAGAGAAAATGGGAAGTGTCGTCGATGCCGCGCAGGTAGTTGCTCATCGAGATCAAGCTGTCGTGACCACCGAAGCTTCCGGGTCTGGTGGCGATCCACGACCCGTCCTCGGTGCGGGAGACCACCGCCCCGTCGTGCACTTCGGTGATCGGTACGAGTGTGGTGATCCCGAGAGCGTCGACTACGCGTCGGGCGGTCTCACCTCCGGTGAGAACGAGGCCGATCGCTCGGCCGCGCACCACCGATGCGACCAACTCCCCCAATGCGCGCGACACCGAGCCCGCCAGTCTCGTATCGACGGGCCCGGCGACCGTGAGAACGGCGACGCCGCCGGCCAGCGCGGATCGGACGGTGTCAGGGTTCGCACGCCCGTTCACCAAGTCGTCGACATCGATCTGTACCGGGCACGCACCGGCGGCCACCGCATGTCGAACCTGTTCGGCAGCAACGGTTTCTGCGGTGCCCACCACTATCAGAGCAGGTACCGGCTCGAGATTGCCGCTGTCGACCCGAGCCGCGGGAAGTGTGCGCGCCACGGCTGCTGCGAGCGCCGACGTACCCACGAGACGAACACCCGGAAGCGCTGCTGCCGCAGCCACCACTGCATCGAGGTCCGCGTCGGTCGCGGCATCGCAGACGGCGATCCCAGCGTCGAGCGCGGTAACCAGGTCGGAACTGTCGACGCCTGCGCCCACGAGAACGTGCGGGGCAGCACCGAGCATGGCGCCGATCGACGCAGGGGGCACAGCGTCTTCCATGTTCCATCGCCCGCTGAGGTGCAACGGAACTCCGTCGATGTGCAGAACACCGTTCACAGTGATCCGGTCGAGTGCAGGGAGAGCTGCGGCGATCACGACAGGGCCGGTTGCGGCGAGTACTTCCATCTCGGCTGCGATGTTGCCGCGAAGCATGGAGTCGATCTTCTTGATCACCTGGACGCTGGACGGGAGCCCCGCGACCGCGGCGTTCAGCTTCGCTGCAGCGTCTGCGGAAGACATCACTCTCGTACCGAGATCGACGACACGAACCTCGGCCGTCGACGGGACCACGCCAGTGGTGGCATCGGCGACGTCGATGGCGATGGCGACATCGCGTCCCAGGAACGCCGCCGCGCTTTCAGCGGCACCGGACAGATCGTCGGCAAGCACGAGAAGGTCTGGTCGAGCGTTCATCGATCGAACCTCCCAGTCCATATTGCGCTTTTCGCGCATCTCAAAGTAGCACTTTCGCGCGTTTTGCGCAGTAATTTCGCATGGGACGTTTTCACAACGAAGTCCCGGCGCATTGCACGATCGTCTGACCCGTGATGCTTCGACCGCTCGGCGACAACAGAAACGCAACGAGATCGGCAATCTCCGCGGGATCGATCAGATGGCCGAGAGGGGGTGTGATCGGCGGAGTACTACTGCGGCCGGGGTCGTTGAGCATCGGGGTGTCGGTCGGGCCCGGCGCAACGACATTGACCGTGATTCCCCGCTCCACCAACTCCATCGCCCAGGACCGTGCCATCCCCACCAGAGCCGACTTGGTCGCGACGTACTGACTCTTGCCCGCTACACCGGTCATGGTGCGGCTGCCGATCAGCACGACTCGCCCGCCTGTCGTTATCCGGGCCGACAGCCCGTCGACGAGTACCTCGGCTGCCGCGACATGCACGCGCCACATCTGCTCGCTGTGCGCAGGATCGAGAGCTCCCAGGCGGCCCGAACGCTGGACCCCGGCCGCATGGACCACTGCCGTCGGATCATCCAGAGTCCCGACGACCTCGGACACCGCCGCCGTGTCGGCCAGGTCGACACCGACCCACTCTCCGCCGAACTTCCCACGCGGCCGTGAGCGACTGAGACCGGTCACGCGCCAACCTCGATCGAGGAGCGTCCCGGCAACGGACGCGCCGATGCCACTGCTCACTCCTGTGACGATGGCGTGCGGAGTCACTGCGACTCACCGATCCACGCTCGCTCGAGCCGAACGTACTTTATCGCCTGACGAAAATAGGTGTAGGCGACATGAATCCGCCCGTCCGCCGTCTCTGCGATCGACGGATACGAGAATTCACGATTGGACCCGTCACGCGAATTGTTGGTCAAGCAGTAGCCGTCGCCCTCGTCGAGGTTACGTCGAATCGGCCACGTGAGACCGCCGTCGCGCGAGACAGCGAGAGTCATCGGCGCCCGTGGCGCACCCCAGAACGCGGAGCGTGCGTCGCCGTCGTCGACAGGTGCCTCCACCGTGACATCGGAACCGTCGGCCAACCCGTCGTCGTCGATCTCGTCGTACAACGAGGTGCGCCGCGAAGTCGCGTCCAACGCCGACGAGTGGTTGTAGACAAGGGCCACCCCTCCGTCCGCGAGACCGACCGCTTGGACCGACGAGTTGTTGTTGGGAAGTTCGGTGGGTACCGGCGCCGTCCACGTCTCGCCGTCGTCGGTAGAGATGCTGCGATACACGAAATCGGCCCAGCGGCTGCGATACAGCGCGACCAACGACGCGTCGGGTCTCACCACCACGTCCATGTGCACACACCCGACGCTCTCCGGAACGACGGCCTCGCGCCACGTGGCTCCGTCGTCGTCCGAGATCATGACACCGCTGTAGTCACGGTCGCCGACCCACTTCCGACCCTCGATCTTCACGCAGTGGAACACCGGAAGCAGCAATCGTCCCGACGCAGTCTCGACGACCGGCTGACGAACGAACACCCCGCCCGCATCGGATTCGGGAATCAGGACATGCGCGTCGCCCCAGGTGACCCCGCCGTCGTTCGAGATGCGCCTCAGCACTCGCGCGGTGTCCTGGTTACCGGCATGCTGTGACGTCCACAGCAACCAGATCACACCTGAATCGCGAACGAAGAGAACCGGATTCTGCTCGGATCTGGTCGGATCGTCGGAAAGCTGCACCGGGGTGGTCCACGTCTGCGAACCCACCTCGAGTCGGGAAAACCACACGCTGATATCCGGTACACCCTCCTGGGTTCCAGCGAACCACACGCAGCCGAGCGCTCCGTCCGGCAGCACCGCCAGATTGGCGGCGTGGTTCTGCACCTGGGGTGCGGGCAGGAACGCGTCGGCGCGTCCGGGGGCGTCCGTGGAACGAACCACACCGTCGGCGAGAAGATCGCCCGGAGTGAGGAAACTTGTGTCGCTCATGTTGTCCTTTCTCTTCCGAATCAGGATCGGAGGGTGACCGCGGCCATGTCGTACGAGTTGGTCGGCCTCAGACCGATACCGTCGATTCGGTTGCGCCGCGCGATGACCGTCTTCGGCACGAAGGACCACAGACATGGCCAGGTGTCCCAGATGCGGCGCTGCGCGTCGGCGAGCGTTTCTTTCCGGCTCACCGGATCCGTATCCTCGGATGCCTTCGCGATCAGGCCGGCGATCTCGGGAAAGATGTAGCCATGGTAAGTATCTCGGGTTTCTTCCTTCGCCGCGGTACCTGCGTACATACCTTGCATGATCGTGACGGCCAATCCCGTCGGGCTGGGATAACCGTTGCCGAGGATGTCCCAGTCACCGGCTTTGCCCTGTCGCCAGGTCGAGATGTCGCCGCCGGGCTCGAACTGCTGAAGTGTCGCACGCACTCCCACTGCCGACAGCATCTGCAACACCGATTCCATGATGTCGGTGTCCGCGGCGAATTCTCCTGTTTCCCATATGATCTTGAGCTCCAGATCCGACACGCCCAGCGCGTCGAGTTCGGCGCGCGCGCGGGCAGGATCGTATTCGTATTCTCCCGTTTCGATCGCACCGTCGAGAATTCCTGGAACGACACCGCGCGACGGTGTCGCCGCACCCTGCATGACCTGGTCGATGAGCGCATTTCCGTTGATCGCGTAGCTGAGCGCACGTCGCACCCGAGGGTCCGCGAGCGGATGCCCCGCAGGCTTGCGGAAGTTGTAGAACAGCTGATTGAGCCGCACTCCGTCGACCCGCTCGACGGTGACGCCCGCCAATCCGGCAAGTTGATCGGCAGCATCCGGCGTGATCGCATCGATGACGTCCACCTCGCCACTGCGCAGCGACACGACGCGATTCGACTCGTCGGGAACGAAACGGATGTTCACCGATTCGACCGTCGGCGCGGCCCCCCAGTAGGTCGGATTCCGCGCCAGCGAATAGTTTCCCGTCCCGCGATCGGACTCCGTCACGACATAGGGCCCCGTTCCGACTCCGTCCTGCAAGTCTTCGGGCACATTCTGCGCCGCGGGCGTGATGAGGATGTTGGACATCAGATAGTCGAGCACCGGCACCGGCCGTTCGGTGTCGAGGGTGAACGTCGACTCGTCGATCTTGCCGACGGTCGGCCATTCCGGAAAGAATCCGCCGACGAACGAACCGCTGACCTGGGGGTACATTCGCAGGGCGGTATCGACGTCCTCGACTCTGACCGGGCTGCCGTCGGAGTAGGTGACACCGGGACGCAGGTGAACGAGCCAGCGCGTCGGGGCCACCAGTTCGAAGCTGTCGGCCAGAACCAACTGCACCTTCAGGTTCGTATCGATGGTCGTCAGCGCCTCGCGGACGGCACGCTGGACGGTCAGGGCGGCGTCGAACTGCAGGAGCTTGTTGTCGAGGCTGACCATCGATCGATTCATGGCCAGGCTGACCGTGTCCGGTCCGGGCTTACCGGTCGGAGTAGCGCATGCTGTCACTCCGCCCAGGGACAGTCCTGCGCCGAGGATCAAGCCGCCACGGAACAGGTTTCGGCGTGAGAACGGCTGGCTGACAAAGCTTTCGGTCATCGTTGACCCCTCGTTACTGTCACATCGATATGCGTGTGCCGAGTCAGGGCCGGGGCGCCGCACTCGACAGAAGTGATCGTGAACACACTCGGGACTGTACACGGAGTTGCTCGAAATACGCAGGAATAATTTTCTGCTTGCGCAATTCGCGCAGTAGTGCCATTGTGAGCTGAGTAACAACGGGCCGTTGCCGGACGTGTGTGCAACCGGGCCCGCATCGAACGCAGCAGTGTTATCGAAAGGTCGACGATGACCCAGGCAACTCGAGGAACGGGGGTGGGGAGATGACGCAGCTGACCGCCGCTCCCCCGAGCGTTCCTGCGGCCAAGTCCCGCAAGGACTCTCCGCTTCCGGCGTTCCTCACCGCGCCGACCACCAGGTACGTGATTCGCCGGCTCGGACAGAGCCTCCTCACCATCTTCTTGACTCTCACCACCGTTTTCGTGCTGATACGCATGGCACCGGGTGACCCCGCGTACTCGATGGCGGGCCCCTTGGCCTCCACGGAGGATCTCGCGCAGATTCGCGTGAATCTCGGCCTGGATCAGTCAGTCGTCACCCAGTACCTGCTGTACCTGAAGGGACTGTTCACTCTCGATCTGGGCACGTCCTACTCCTTCCAAGCCCCCGCGCTCGAAGTTGTGCTGCAGCGCATTCCGTACACGGTCACGCTGGCTCTCGCAGCGATCTTGTTGACGACCCTCGTCTCGATCCCACTCGGTATCTGGATGGCGAAGCGCGCCGACACCCGGCGCGAGCTCGGCGCCAACGTCGTCACGATCGCGGGACAGTCGATGCCGGACTTCTGGACCGGGTTGATGCTGCTCACTTTCTTCGCTGTGCTGGTCCCGGTGCTCCCCGCCGCCGGCTTCACGACGTGGTCGAGTCTGCTGCTTCCCGCACTGACCGTCGCCGTCCTGCAGATCGCATTGATCTCACGCATGGTTCGACGAGAGATGGTCAACGCCTACTCGTCTCCCTATGTCACAGTCGCTCGATCTCGCGGAGTGTCCGAACGAGAGATCACGTGGCGATACGCGCTCCGCAACTCGTCGATTCCTGTCGTGACCGCACTGGGCACCCGCTTCGCGTCGATGCTCAACGGTGTCGTCGTCGTCGAGGTCGTGTTCGCCTGGCCCGGTGTCGGTTCGCTGGTCGTGCGAGCACTCGAAACCCGCGACTACCCGCTGATCCAAGCAACAGTTCTCGTGACCGCAGTTCTCGCGGTGCTCGTGCAACTCGCCGTCGACCTCTGCTATCCGCTCCTCGACCCCCGTGTCCGTCTCGGGAAGGCAGCCCACTGATGACCGTCGTCGCCCCCTCCGACAAGCCAACGCGTCCCAGCGCCGTCACCGCCAAGGACTTCGCCGCCGCGGGCGCAACCCGACGCGCACGCGACAGCCGTGTGAAGATCTGGATCGGCACAGTCTGCGCCCTGACCGTCATCCTTCCGGTCGCCCTGGCACGAGTACTGCCACTGGCGTCGCCCGATGCCACCGACCTCGCCCAACGCAGGTTGCCGCCGCTGACCGACGGACATCTGTTCGGCACGGACCAACTCGGCCGCGATCTTCTCTCCCGCGTGCTCTACGGCGGACAGGTATCCCTGACCGTCGGAATTCTCGCAGTCGTGGTCTCCGGCATCATCGGTCTCGTTCTCGGATCGCTCGCCGGTTTCCTCGGCGGCTGGGTCGACACCGTCGTTTCCCGCTTGCTCGAGGCCCAGTTGTCCCTGCCGCTGCTGATGATGCTGCTCCTCGTCGTAGCACTGTTCGGCCCTTCCATTCCGGTCATCACGTTCGTCATCGCCATCGCGCAATGGCCGGAAATCGCACGTCTGACAAGATCCCTGGTACTGGTCGAACGCGAGAAGCCCTACGTCGCCGCTGCTCGCGTGCTCGGACTCGGCCGGATCGCGATTCTCCTCCGACACGTCGTGCCGAACATCTTCAAGCAGGCCTCGCTCGTCGTACTCCTGCTTCTGGCGCAGGCCGTCCTGCTCGAAAGTGCCTTGAGCTACCTCGGTGCAGGTCCGCAGCGACCGTTCGCGACGTGGGGCCGGATCATCTCCGACGGTCAGGACTACATCACCACATCGTGGTGGCTCGTCACCCTGCCCGGCCTCGTCATCGTGCTCCTGGTCGTCGGAGTCAACCTGCTCGGCGACGGTCTCCGTGATCGACCGGCCGGCTTCGGCCGCTTCGGTCTCTTCCCCCGATTCGGAAAGGGTGCGTAAGTCATGGGAAACCTATTGAAGGTCGACGAACTCCAGATCGAACTCGTTACCGACAAGGGCGTCATCCGGGCCGTCGACGGTGTGTCGTTCTGCATCGACGCTGGTGAAACGGTCACGATCATCGGTGAATCCGGCTCCGGCAAGTCGACGACGGCAATGGGCCTGCTGGGGTTGTTGCCGTCGGATCTCGCGGTGATGACAGGATCGGTGACCTTCAAGGACACCGAGATCCTCGGTAAGGACAAGCAGCTGAGCAAGATTCGCGGGAAGCACATTGCACTGATTCCGCAGGACCCGATGACGGCGCTGTCCCCGGTTCACACCATCGGCAACCAATTGAAGGAAGCTGTCCGGCACAGCGGCGTGACGGGAAAGTCCAAGCAGACGGCGCGCTGCATCGAACTCCTCGAACAGGTTCGCATCCCCGACCCGAAAATCCAGTTGGGCAAGTATCCCCATCAGATGTCGGGCGGCATGCTTCAGCGTGTGCTGATCGCCAGTGCTCTTGCGTCGAGCCCGGAATTGATAGTTGCCGACGAGCCCACCAGTGCCCTCGATGTCACGGTGCAGGCCAGCATTCTCGATCTGCTGATGGAGCTGCAGGAACGAACCGGCATCGGGATGCTGGTCATCACCCACGATCTCGGTGTGGCACGGTTGGTGTCGGACCGCATCTACGTCATGAAGAGCGGTGTCTTCGTCGAGGACGGTGGCGCGGAAGAACTCGTCGGAGCGCCCCGGAATCCGTACACCAAGAAGCTGCTGGACGCGATCCCGCACCTCGGGACGTGGAACCAGAGTGCCGGCCAACCAGAACGAGTCGAGGTAACGGTATGACCACCCCATTGCTGTCGGTGGAGAATCTCGTCGTCGAGTACCCCGTCGCCGACGGCGTGTTCCGGGCTGTCGATTCGGTGAGCTTCTCGGTCGACAAAGGCAAGACACTGGCCGTTGTCGGTGAATCGGGCTGCGGAAAGTCGACGATCGCGAAATCCATCGTTCGTCTGCTCACCCCCACCTCGGGCCGCATCGTCGTCGACGGAACGGACATCGCCGGACTGTCCGAGAAGTCCCTACGCCCGTTCCGATCTCGCGTACAGATGGTGTTCCAGGATCCGTACGGATCCCTCGATCCTCACCTGACCGCAGTGGACATCGTCGGCGAACCACTGCGACTGAAGGGAATTCGCAGCAAGTCCGAGCGAGCCAAGAAGGCAGCGAGACTCATCGATCAGGTCGGCCTGCCGAGCACTGCACTGAACCGCCGACCGGTCGAATTCTCGGGTGGCCAACGTCAACGCATCGGCATCGCCCGCGCACTCGCGTCCGGGCCGGAAATTCTGGTGTGCGACGAAGCGACGAGCGCCCTCGACGTGTCCGTGCAGGCGCAGGTTTTGACTTTGTTGCGGGAGATTCAGCAGGACACCGGACTCACCTACGTTTTCATCTCGCACAACCTGGGTGTCGTCCGCGAGATCAGTGAAACCGTCGTCGTGATGAGCAAGGGCCGCATCGTCGAAGGAGGCGACACCGAGGAGGTGCTCGCACGCCCCAAGGAGCCCTACACCCGGGCGCTGCGCGCAGCTGCCCTCGACCCGGCGACAATGGTCGGAATCAAACCTCGTCACATCGTGTCTCGCCTGTCCACCCCTTCCGTAGGAGCTCCTGTATGACCTCGCTCGACATTTCCCCACTCGTACTGGGCACCATGACGTTCGGCGACACCGTCGACGCCGCCGGGTCTGCGAAGATGTTCGACGCTGCAGTCGACGCAGGCATCACCCACATCGACACCGCGAACGGGTACGCGGGCGGTGAATCCGAGCGGATACTCGCGGACCTGCTCGCAACTCGTCGCGATCGGGTGACCCTCGCGACGAAAGCGGGAATGCCCAACCCCGACGCCGGGGACAACAGCCCGTTGTCACCGAAGGGTCTTCGTCTGAGCGTGGAGGCAAGCCTGGCTCGCCTGAAGACGGACCACGTCGACCTGTTCTATCTGCACCAGCCGGATCGCGCGACATCGATCGCCGACACCTTGGCAACCGTCGCCGAACTGGTGCAGGAGGGCAAGATTCGTGCTCTGGGCGTCTCGAACTTCGCGGCGTGGCAGATCGCCGAGGCAAATCGGGTAGCCGACGAGGTCGGCGCGCCGCGGCCGATCGTCGCGCAGCAGCTCTACAACCTCCTCGCCCGGAGGATCGAAGAGGAATACGTCGAGTTCGCCGACGTGACCGGATTGATCACGATGGTGTACAACCCACTCGGTGGCGGGTTGCTCACCGGCAAGCATTCCTTGGACGCGACACCGACCGACGGACGATTCGGCGATTCACGCCTGGCTGCCATGTATCGCGAACGGTACTGGAACACAGCGATTTTCGACGCTGTCGCGCAGCTCACCACGATCGCCGACGAAGCAGGCGTCCCACTGACCGAACTCGCCCTGCGGTGGCTGGTGTCCAAGCCTGCCGCAGGTCCCATCCTGCTCGGTGGATCCAAGGTCGAGCACCTGCAGTCCAACATAGCCGCGATCGCGAAAGGTCCACTCGGCGCCGACGTCGTGGATGCGTGCGACGACGTCGGCTCCGCGCTGCGTGGACCGATGCCGAACTACAACCGCTGAAAGGCCCTCTACACATGTCTGCACAGGAATTCGCCGCTCGCGTCAGAAACCGGGAGCGCATCCTCGGTTACTGGTCCGTCATCGACAGCCCGGTCTCCACGGAGTGGCTCGCCCATGTCGGCTGGGATTACATCGCACTCGACCTGCAGCACGGATTGATCGGATACTCCGGAATGCTCGCCGGGCTCACCGCAATCGATGCAGCCAACGGTCCCGCCGGACTGATCAGGGTCGAAGCGAACAACGCGACGGTCATCGGGCGTGCGCTGGACGCAGGCGCGGCGGGCGTCATCGTTCCGCTCGTCGACACCGCAGCAGACGCAGCGGCGGCGGTCTCGGCGGCAACGTATCCCCCGACCGGCATTCGGTCCTACGGTCCGATGCGCTCGCAGCTTCGGATAGGACCCAACCCTGCCGATGCCGACCGTGACACAGTTGTGCTGGCGATGATCGAGACGCCTCAGGGGCTGGCGAACGTCGAGGAGATCTGTGCCGTTCCAGGTCTCGACGGTGTCTACGTCGGCCCGTCCGATCTGCGGCTCGCGGTGGGTGGATCGTCACCGACCGACACCTCCGTGGACGAGCAGTTCGAGGCTGCACTCGTTCGGGTGTGCCGAGCCGCCGCCGCCGCAGGCATCACGGCCGGCATTCACACACCGTCCGGTGCTGTGGCAGCCAAGCGCTTGGACGAGGGGTACACACTGGCGACCGTCGCGTCGGACCTGACACATCTCAAAGCTGTGTCCGCGGATCATCTGAAAGCCGCCCGCGGCTGACCGACCACGCCGAGATGGAGCTTCGCCCCTGGTGACACGCCTTCGTGACACCGGGGGCGCTCGTGTGTGACCAGCAGCGGACGTGGAAATCGGCGCTCATCGCAAAGTTCATCCAGTACGCAAGGCTCACGGCTACGAAGACTCAATGTGGGACGAACATCGACCGCCGCTGTCAGGAACACCGCGCTCGCTCGCGGTGTTGCTTCGACGGGTGGCAGGCACCGGGTGGCTGCGGATTGTTGGCAGCATCACAGCTTCAGATGGTTGGCCCAGCCCACAAGACTGGGCATCTTGGTAGGGGCCACGAAACATCGTTGACACATAGAGCGACCGTGTAACAGTTCCGAGGAGCGAAACGAATCATTCCTCAGGACGCGAACAAAAGGAGACGATGTGACTTTGCAGATCGATTCGCTCGCTATCAGCGCCGACGAAGCACCAACACACGACGTACAGATCGACCAGCTTCACGAGCAGGTCGCGACGCTCGACGCCGATATCCTGGGCGCTATCGAGCTCCGCACCGAACTGGTGCGCAAACTGGCTGCAGCCACAAGCGACGCAGCTGTATCTACCCCCACGTCGACTTTCGACGAACTGGGTTCCGACGGTTCGGCCCTGTCGCGGATGCTCGCCCGCATCGCCTCGGTGACCCGCTAGAACCGTTACATCCCCCTCCTTGTTTGCCACGAGGCCCCGAGCAGCACTGCTGCTCGGGGCCTCGTCGTCTGGCCTCGTCGTCTGTGCGGTCAGGGTGACCGGACCTTCTACAGCGCGCGCACGGCGCCGCCGTCGACGGTGACCGTCGAGCCGGTGATGTACGACGCGGCCGGCGACGCCAGGAACGCGACGGTACGTCCGAACTCCTCCGGATCGCCGATACGGCCGAGCGGGATCCGTGCCAACGCATCGTCGGACACGGCGCCGCCCCGGGACGTGTCGAATCGCCCGGGAAGGACGCTCACGACCCTGATTCCTCGTGGCCCGAGCTCGTCGGCAATGTCCTTGGCCACCATCGCCAAGCCCGGGCGCAGTCCGTTGGACACGCCGAGGCCCGTCAACGGCGATTTCACCGATGTCGACAAGACGAACACGATGGCACTTCCGTCGGTCATGACGTTCGCCGCTTCGCGGGCCAGCCGCACCGCCCCGAGGAACACGGACTCGAACGACGCAGTCCAGTCCTCGTCGGTGGCATCGAGGGCGGTGCTCGGCGGAGGTCCGCCGACACTCACGACGAGCCCGTCCAGCTTGCCCCAGTGCGCGATGGCCGACTCGACGAGCAACTGTGCGCTCGCAGGATGGCCGTTGTCGGCGACCATTCCGTGGACTGCGTTGGGGCGGTGTGCGCCCAGTTCGGTCACTGCCTCGTCGACCTTGGTCTGTGACCGGGAGGCCACCGTCACCTTCGCTCCCTCACGAAGCAGCTCACGCGCGGACGCGAATCCCAGCCCTTCGGTTCCTCCGGTGACGACGAACGCTTTACCCGACAGACCCAAATCCATGAACTCTCCTCTTGTTCGAACAGCGTCGACGCGCCGCTTCCGGCATGCATGACGTGTTCCCATCTTGCTACAGGCGAGTCGACTCCCCGAATGCGGTAGAAAGTCGATGTCGGATCCGCGATGAATTCACGATTCGTCCGTTGTCGATACACACGAGACTTCCACGCCGAATGAATGGAGACCCCAATGTCCCGAATGCTGTTCGCCAACATGCCCGTCAAGGACGTCACCGCCACCCGCGCTTTCTTCGGCGGGCTGGGCTTCGAGTTCAACGACGTGTTCAGTGACGAGAACTGTGTATCGATGGTCGTCAGCGAGCAGGCGACGGTGATGTTCCTGGCGGAACCTCGCTTCAAGGACTTCATCTCCGACGCGATCACCGACACGACGCAGTCGCGAGAGGTCCTGATGTGCATCAGCGCCGACAGTCGCGACGAGGTCGACTCACTCGTCGACGCGGCGATCGCCGCCGGAGGGTCGAGTTGGATGGAGCCTCAGGATCACGGGTTCATGTACGGGCGCGCGTTCCGTGATCTCGACAACCACGTATGGGAAGTCATGTGGATGGACCCCAGCGCCGTGCCGTCCGAATAGCCGGGACGGGCCAGGTGGGGCTCCCTCGAACTCCCTGTCAGAGACGCTCGGGCAGACCGAATTTCTCGAACAGGGTCAGATCGAAGAAGCACGCCACGTGGCCCACTCTCCCCGCCACGATGTCGACGACGTGGAGTTGGAACGGCTGGTGGATTCCGTCCTCGTTTCGCATGTACAGCCCGTAGGCGGGCTGACCGTTGGCCGACGTCGCGACCATCCGCATATCGCCCGCTCGCTGCGCCGGGCAGTTTCCACGGATGAGGGTGCCGATATTCTCGGCCCCTTGGTACCACCCTTCGAACGGTGGCATCTCCCACACCGCATCCTGGGTGAACAGAGTCACGAGCTGCTCGATGTCGTAGCGTTCGAAACTGTCGACGTACTTGGCCAGCAGTTCCCTGGTCTCGGCGGCTGCTGGCTCGACGACATCGTTTTCCGACGGCATGACCTCGTCGAGTTGCGCTCGTGCGCGTTGAAGCAGACTGTTCACCGCGGTGGTGGTGGTCGCCAAGGCTTCCGCTACTTCGGACGCCTTCCACTGCAGCACTTCACGCATCAGCAATGCTGCTCGTTGACGTGCCGAGAGGTGCTGCAGTGCGGCGACGAACGCCAGTCTGATGGTGTCCCTGCCGACGACGATCGATGCGGGATCGTCCGAATCCGCGAGTTCGGAATCCGCGATGGGCTCGAGCCACGCAATTTCGTGCGTTGCCACCAGGTCGTCGGTGGGGTCCGAACTCGGCGCGCCGAGCCCTGTCGGCAGCGGACGCTTGGACTTGCCGTCGAGCGCCGTGAGGCAGGTGTTGGTGGCGATGCGATACAGCCAGGTCCGCATCGACGAGCGCCCCTCGAACTTGGAGTAGCCCTTCCACGCGCGGATGTACGTTTCCTGCACGAGGTCCTCGGCGTCGTGAATCGAGCCCGTCATGCGGTAGCAATGAGCGAGCAGCTCACGACGATAGGGATCGAACTGCGCTACGAATGCGTCGCCCTCTGCGACCGTGGCCGTCATGAGTGAAGAGACTAATCCCACACTCCGACGAACGCCCGACTGATCGTACGAATTAGTTGTGCCGACGCGGCCGATCACGCAGGGCGCGCCGAAGCCGGCGGCGGTCGGCTCGTTCCCCGTCGAAGCGGATAAAGTGTGGACAGCCCGTTGGGCGTGATCGGAGGCGCGGACGGTGACAGCGTCGACGAGCATCGACGACCTGGTCGACGAGGCCTACGCCGAACGTCGCCGGGCATGGCAGGCCGCGCTGGTGACGGCTCAGAATTTTCTGGAGACCATCGCGGACGAGATCCTCGACAACGTCGACCGAGATCGGCTCAATGCGCAGACCGCCCGAATCAAGGATCCGGTACGGGCAGCCGACAAACTGCGGCGGAAGATCACGGAAGGCCGGATCGTCGAGCCGAGGACCATCGACGAGGTCGTGGAATCCTTGCCGGACCTGATCGGCATCAAGGTTCTGTGCAAGAGCCCGCGGGATCTTCACGCCTTCGTGGACGCGTTGGAACGCGCGTGCACCGACCCGGAATGCTCGGTGCGCTTCGCCCGAAACCCGACCGACTACGTCGCGTTCCCCAAACCCAGTGGATACCGCGCGTACCACGCGATTCTGGTCATTCGCGTCGCCACCCACCAGGGCGATCTGATCGTGAACGTCGAAGTACAGGTCAAGACCAGACTGCAGGACGCCTGGGGTGAACTCACCCACGAGGACATGTACAAGCCAGGCGAAGCTCTCAAGCCGACGGAGGCGCACACCGAGTACGCACGACAGATGGCCGAGCTTCTCCTCCAGGTCGACTTGATGGCGGACGACCTCGCGGCGCAGCTCGATTCACAGACGGCCGTCGCGAAGGGCGCCGTCGTCGAACCGGTTCCGAGGGACTCGGCGATCATCTCTGCTCGAGTCACCCGCACCGGTCCGAGGTATGCGTTGGCCGTCGGACCGGACGGTCGCCGGGGACTCATCCCCGCGCGTTCGGTCAAGGCGGTGATCGGTGCCAAGGACCGCATTGCCGTCGACGACTATCTCGAAGTCGGTGATGTCGTGGAGGTCGTCGTGGAGGACACCGCCGACGCCCTGTACTACCACTTGTCCTCTCAACCCCCGTCGAATCGTCCACGCAAACGGCGGGTGTGATCGAGAGGTCCGGCCCGGGCGCTGTCACCTGCACTTCTCAGGTTGGTCCAAGAAACGTCGGGTAGACAGCATTTCCTGTGACTGCAACCGAGATCTCCCCGCCCACTGCGGCCGAATCGGTCGAGGAACACCTGGACACGCGAGCGAGTCGTGCGCGGCCCACAGCTGATGTCGTCGTCCCGGTGACGGCGTTCGCGGCACTCGCGACGCTGTACTCGCTGTTGTCCGTGCTCGGCCACCGACAGCTCCGCACGTCCGGATTCGATCTCGGAATCTTCGTGCAACAGATCTCGTCGTACGCCGAGTTTCGGGCGCCGACGTCCGATCTCCTGGGCACCGGTTACAACACCCTGGGCGACCACTTCTCCCCGATCACCGCACTGCTGGCACCGGTGTATCGCCTGTTCCCGTCGCCGGAGGCGTTACTGATCGCGCAGGCGGTTCTGTTCGCGCTGGCAGTCGTTCCGCTGTCCCGGTGGGCGGTCCGTGAGTTCGGCACGGCAACAGGCATCGCGGTGGCGTTCGCCTACGGGCTGTCCTGGGGTGTGCAGGCCGCCCTGAACTTCGACTTCCACGAAATCGCGTTCGCCGTGCCACTGATGGCCATGTCTCTCGTCGCCCTGGGTAATCGCCGATGGCTACCGGCCTTGGCATGGGCGCTCCCGCTGGTGTTCGTCAAGGAGGACATGGGTCTGACGGTTGCCGTCATCGGCGGTCTGGTCGCATTCTGGACCACCGGACGCACCCGCGTGTTCGGAGCTCTGACGGTTCTCTGGGGCCTCGGCTGGGTCGTTCTCGCCGTCAAGGTGATCATCCCGCTGCTCAGTGCCGACGACTCGTACGGTCAGGGATCGAAGTTGCCTCCCCTCGGGTCGGGCATTGCCGATACCGCCCACGGTGTCGTCGCCGGTGACTCCCGCGCAGCGACTGCTTTCCTCATCCTGGCCGTGACCGCGTTCGTTGCGCTGCGCTCTCCGCTCCTGCTGGTCGCGGTCCCCACCGTCGCGTGGCGATTCCTCAGCGACAACACCAACTTCTGGAAGCCGATATTTCATTACAACGCGATCCTGATGGTCGTCGTCTTCGCGGCCCTGATCGACGCCGTCGTGCGGTGCCGCAGGCACGAGCAACTCACCGAGCGTGGGCAACGCACGATCTTCACGGCCGTGGCTGCGTTCGCGATCGTCGCCCTTCCGTTTCTTCCCATGGCTCGCTTGGCGACAGCCGACGGGTGGTCGACCGATCCGCAGGTGACCGCATCCCACGCAATCGCCGATGCCATCCCCGAGGGCGAGACGATCGCGGCGTCGAACAATCTGGTTCCGCAGTTCGTCGCCACGCACGACGTCTCTGTGTTTCCGCAACGTGTGACGAACACGGAAGTGCCGGACTGGATCGTGGTCAACCGCAGCGACCCTGCCGGATGGCCGACGGATGGTGCGGGCGACGACAAGGCAGTCGCCGACGCGGTGGCGTCGGGCTACGTGCTTCGCTTCACCGACGCCGGAATCGAGGTCTTCGAGCGGCCGTGATGATCGACCTGTCCAGGCGAATTGACAAAGGCTAGCCTTATCTTAGTAGTCTGGCCTCTCCGGGTGCCGCTTCATCGAAGCAGCGACGCCCTGCCCTGACGGCGTCGCGCCGTCGATTCTGCGCACGGCGGATCCGACTCTTCGCCCGCCTGCGCCCGGACAGGGAGAGGGTCGATAGATGCACGAGAAGTCCGTCGGTCTGTACGATCCGTCGCTGGATTCCGACAGCTGCGGGGTCGGCTTCATCACGCGCAAGGACGGCGTTCAGTCCCACGATGTGCTGATCAAGGCTCGGGAAGCGCTGTGCTCGGTGCCGCACCGAGGCGGCATGTCCGCCGAAGGCGTCGGCGACGGTGGCGGTGTGTCCCTCGACCTGTCCGTCGACTTCTTTCGACGGATCACCGACCGGCGGACTCTCGAACTCGGCCGATTCGCAGTAGGCAACTTCTTTCTCCCTGACGACGAGTCCCAGCATGCACGAGCGGTCGAACTGATCCACCGCGCCATGATCGATCGCGGATTCACCCCGCTCACTGTCCGCGATGTTCCGGTGAACAACGACGCCATTCGTCCCGCGGCCGTGAAATATCAACGCCCCGTTCGCCAGTGGATCTGGGAAGTACCACGTCCCCGGCCCGAACCCGCAGCCATCGATCGGCTGATTCACGAGGCACTGCTGCACATCGAATCGATCGCGTACACCACCCCCGCCCTGGCTGGGCTGTATCCGTTGTCGCTCAGCGCGAGGACGCAGGTGCTGAAAGGTCGGCTGAACTCCGACGAGGTCGTTCCATACTTCTGCGACCTCGTCGACCCGGAGCATTCGGTCCACACGATCTTCTTCCACACCCGCTTCTCCACCAACACCGATCCACATCCGACCATGGCGCAGCCGTTCCGGTTCATGGCGCACAACGGAGAGCTGAACACCGACAAGAAGAATCGCCTCGCGGAAGCAGCAGTGGCAAGCGCCAAGCGTCGCGCCATCGTGCGCCCGCCCGGCCAGTCCGACAGTTGCCGCCTGGACCAGACCGTGCAGGCCCGCGTCGTCGAGGACAACGTGGAACTGGTCACGGCCGTCGTGTCGATGATGCCTCCGGCGTGGGAGAACGACTACACGCTCTCGCCTCGGGTCCGAGCGATGTTCGAGTACTTCTCGCTGTACGAGGAGAAGAACGACGGGCCGGCCGCTGTGGTGTTCGGCGACGGCACGGTGATCGGTGCACGTCTGGACCGCCTGGGGCTTCGTCCCCTCCGGACGGTGGAAACGAACGACTACCTGTGTGCCTTCTCCGAGGCCGGGCAGGTTCGGTTCCCACCCGAGACCATCACGCATCGTGGTCGCGTCGAAGCCGGCGGAATGATCTACTTCGATCACCGCGACAAGCACACCTACTACACCCGCGAAGCCTTCGAAAAGCTCGCTGCCGAACGCGATTACACCGCTCTGCTCGCGGCCGCGCGCGTCGGCCTCGACGACCTGGAGACCACCGACTCCGTCGCCGACGCCTATGCGGGCGATTTGGAACGTCATCAGCGTTACGTCGCGTATTCGCTGGATCAGGAGAGCTTCAAGTTCCTGATGGATCCGATGCTGGCGAGCGGCGTCGAACGCGTCTCGGCGATGGGATACGGCAACGCGATCAATGCTCTCACCGACCGCGAAGGCGGCATGGCGAAGTACTTCTCGCAGCGGTTCGCGCAGGTGACCAACCCTCCGCTCGACAGCATTCGCGAGGCCGACGGAATGACGCTTCGGGTGTCGCTGGGCCCGAAACCCAATGTCGGTGGCCCTGTTTCCCGCCAGGTCGTCGTGCCCAGTCCCCTGCTGTCGCACGCGGATCTGCACCGGATCACCGAACAGTCGCATACCCCGGTCGCACGGTTCGACATGACGTACCGGTCGATCGACACCGACAGTGAGGCCAACGAACGCGCGCTCGTGGAGGCCGTGAACTCGCTGGCCGACTCGGTCGTTCGGTTCGCCCGTGGCGGCGGTATCGCCGTGCTCAGCGACAGAGACATCACCCGGGACAACGCTGCGCTCCCGGCAATTGCCGTTGTGGCGTTCGTCAACGAACGGTTGATCGCTGCGGGCGTCCGATTGCGGGTGTCGCTGGTGGTGGAGAGCGGCCAGATCTCCTCCTCTCACCACGTCGCACTCGTACTGGGATTCGGCGCTGCTGCGGTTCATCCGCTGACGGTGCGGTTGCGAGCCGAGGACAAGTTCGGCACCGACCCGGACGTGGCGTTCGCCAAGTTCGTGAAGGCCGCCGAGAAGTCCTTGATGAAGACGATGGGACGCGTCGGCCTGTGCACCGTGGAGAGCTACATCGGCGGCGAGTTCTTCGAACCGAATTTCCTCGACACATCGGATCCCGTTCTGTCGCAGTGGTTCCCGAACATGAAGTCTCCGGTGGGCGGCGTCGGGTTCCGCGCGATCGCCGCGGGTGTCGCGCACTGGCATGCCCACGCCCGTAGCGCGGCGAGCGAGAGCGACCTGCCGAACCTGGGGTTGTTCAAAGAACGCGCCGACGGCGCAGGCCATTCGTTCGGGGCCACGTCGGTTCGTGGATTCGTAGACATGACCAAGGAGAAGATCGCCTTCGCCGGTACCGAAGCCGATGCGGCGCAGACCGATGCACTGCGGCTGCTGACCATCACCAGGCTGGGTGACGCGTTCGGTCTCGGCGCCGAGGCGTACGCGTCGACGAGTTTCGACCGGTTGACCGACGAACAGATCGACGCGTTCGAGGTGACGGGCGACTACCGTTCGTTCGTCACCTCGATGCACGACGAGCGCTCGCGTCGACCGGCAGCACTGCGCGACGTGTTGGCCACGCCGGCCGACGTGTCGGAATGCTCGTCGGCGCAGGAGTTCGCGCTCGAGCTCGGCCGCTTCGACATCGAGGGCAACACGAGCATTCTCGTCCGCGGCCTGCAGGTCGACGCCGTGTCGGAGTCCGAGTTCGCACTGACTCTGCATGCCGACCCAGCGCGTACCGACCCAGCGCGTGTGCAGCTGCTCGGTGATGCTCTCGGTCTCCTCTTCGGCGACGAGGCCACGAGTCGTATCGAGCAGGACACCGTGATCGTGACCTCCCACGGCCGGGCGTCGCTGTTCCTCGGAAAACTGGGTGCGGCGCCTGTGTCGATCCCCCTGTCCGAGGTGCAGAAGGCAAGTGCGATCACACCGCTGCTCGCGTCGGGCGCGATGAGTCACGGGGCCCTCAACGCCAACGCACACGAAGCCGTCGCGCACGGAACCAACATGGTCGGCGCGATGTCCAACAGCGGCGAAGGCGGAGAGCATCTTTCGCGCTACGGGACCGTCCGCGCCTCTCGCATCAAACAATTCGCGTCGGGACGCTTCGGCATCTGGGCCGGCTATCTGGCCGATCCGATGCTCGAGGAAATCGAGATCAAGATCGGTCAGGGCGCCAAACCCGGTGAGGGCGGGCAGCTACCTGCCCCCAAGGTCACCGTCGACATCGCCGCCGCCCGCAGCGGCACACCCGGCGTCGAGCTTGTCTCTCCCCCACCGCATCACGACACGTATTCGATCGAGGACCTCGCGCAGTTGATCCACGACTGCAAGGCCGCGCGCGTACGGGTGATCGTGAAGCTCGTCTCGTCCGAGGGGATCGGCACCATCGCCGTCGGCGTGGCGAAAGCGGGCGCGGACGTCATCAACATCGCCGGCAACACCGGCGGAACCGGGGCGGCGTCCGTCACGAGCCTGAAGTACGCCGGACGCGCCGCGGAGATCGGCCTCGCGGAAGTGCACCAGGCTCTGTGCGCCAACGGACTTCGCCAGAAAGTGATCCTCCGATGCTCGGGAGCCCACCAGACCGGTCGTGACGTCGTCACCTCGGCGTTGCTCGGCGGCGACAGCTTCGAGTTCGGCACCACTGCGCTGATGATGATGGGCTGCGTCATGGCGAAGAACTGCAACGTCAAGTGCCCAGCGGGTTTGACGACCAACCCCGAGGTGTTCGACGGCGACCCTCGATCGATGGCGCAGTACCTGCTCAACATCGCACACGAAGTCCGGGAGTTGCTCGCCGAGCTGGGGATGCCGTCGTTGCGGCACGCCCGCGGCCGAACCGATCTTCTGCACCTCGTCGACCACGCGGCAACGGTGGGCGCGCTGGACCTGCACTCGATGCTGACCGTGGTTCCCGAATCCGTCGTCACCGATCCCGTCTATCTCGAACGCGAATACGGCATCGACGACATGCTGATGGCCGAAGTCCGCACCGCCCTGATCGACGACCACGCACGCACTGTCGCGCCCGGCGGCCGAACGCATCTGGGCAACCTGAACAAGAGCGTCGGCGGGCAACTGTCGATCGACATCGAACGCCTCCTCAACCACGAACTCCCGACGTCGGTGACCGACGCCATGCCGTCGGTGCTCGTCGACGACCGCGGCCGGCGATACCTGGCACCGGGCACGGCCCTGGTGTCCACGTACGGCGCGGCAGGCCTCTCGTTCGCCGCCTTCTGCAACGACGGCGTCGTCATGGATCACACCGGCACCTGCAACGACGGAGTCGGCAAATCCATGAACGGCGGCACGGTCATCGTTCGCTCGCCCGGCGGCGGATCGCCCGAAGCGGGCGGCAACGTTCTCATCGGCAATTTCGCGCTCTTCGGCGCGACCGGTGGACGCGCATTCGTCGAAGGTGAATCGGGCGACCGCTTCGGCGTGCGGAACTCCGGAGCCACCGCCGTCGTCGAAGGCGTGGGCGACTTCGCCGCGGAATACATGACCGGCGGCGCCGTTCTGAATCTCGGCGGGTTCGGCAAGGGTGTCTGCAACGGCATGAGCGGTGGATTCTTCTACCAGTACGACCCGAACCGCCTGTTGCCTCTCCGTGCGAGTGCCGACTCGGTGATTCTCGGATCCATCACGGCGGACGACGAGCAGGCAGCCGTTCACAATGTCGCGGTTCGGATGCTGCTCGAGTGGCACGTCGAGGCCACCGGGTCGGCCTCCGCGACACGGTTGCTGCAGAACTGGGAGGTGGAGCAGCACCGCTTCGTCTACGCGATGCCGCGGGCGCTGCTGCTCTACCAGGACAGCGACGCGATCCTTGCCGCGAAAACCCGGAAGGAGCTTCTCGACGAGCTCGCGGGCTCGCTGGCAACCCAGCAGGTCCGGTCCTACAAGCTCAGCCTGCGAGAAGGCACTCCGGTGCTCGGCGGATCGGTGCCGGGATACGGCGAAACCGACACCGACGCCGTGTACGCGCTGCTGAACCAGTACACGGTGATGCACTACGCGCACGAGGTCGCGCTCACCCGAGTGCCCGGTTCCAGCGCGATCGACGACCCGGCCGTGCACAAGGCAGCACGAAACCTCGTGCTGACCGAGGACTTCGCGCTCGTTCACCGGCTGACCGCGTACGCGAAGGACGTGCTGGGTGGGTACGAGGACGAGCAGTTGGCGGCCCTCGTCGGTCACAAGCGCGTCGACGACTACAAACAGGCCCTGACCGCGAGAAACGTGCGCGGTTCCGACAGCCCGGCCACCTACGGCTGGATCATCTACCAGGACGCCAAGAACCGCGCCAAGCTCGGATCGCTACCGAACTTCGACGAATTGTTCGCCGTGCGTTCCGTCCCCGACCTGGTGTCCTGACGAGAGAGACGGAAAGTTCAGTGCTCATTCCCTACATTCCCGAGGACGCGCCGTTCACCGGAGATCAGCGCGCCTGGTTGTCCGGTTTTCTGGCGGGACTCCACTCACGACTGGCGATGCCCACCGGTTCCGCCGTGCAGCCGGACACTGGCTCGGTAGCCGCTGCGGTCCCGCTGCAGATTCTGTACGGCAGCCAGACCGGAAACGCCGAAGCGCTCGCTCAGGACGCCGCCGACCTGGCCCGACAGCACGGGCTCGACCCTCATGTCGCGTCACTGGACGCTGTGGACATGAACGCGTTGGCGGCCATGCGTCGCCTGATCGTTGTGACATCTACATACGGCGAAGGCGAGATGCCGGACAACGCCCAGCTATTCTGGGATGCTGTTGCCGCCGACAGTGCACCTAGACTGGAAGGGCTGTACTTCGCGGTCCTCGCACTGGGCGACACGAGCTACGACGGATACTGTAAGGCGGGACGAGACATCGACTCACGACTGGAAGCACTCGGGGCGACCCGGACGGCCGACCGTCTGGATTGCGACGTCGAATACGAGGACGCGGCCGCAGCATGGCTGGCCGGCGCAGTCCCCTCCATCGCATCGGTCGACGGCGGCGCGGCTCCTCCATCTGCACAGCCCGAAGCACCTGCAGCGAAGCCCGCGAAAAGTGCCTCCAAGCGGTCACCGTGGAACCGGAAGAACCCGTACCGCGCCACCGTCCTCGCCAATCGCGTTCTCTCCGGGCCGCAGTCGTCGAAGGAAGTCCGTCACTACGCGTTCTCGCTGGGCGACAGCGGCCTGACGTACGAGGCAGGCGACGGACTGGGCGTCAAGCCGGTCAACCACCCGGAACTCGTCGACGCACTGATCGGGCGGCTCAGCGTCGACCCGGACACGACGGTCACGGTCAAGGGCTCCGAGCAGCGTCTCGACGAACTCTTGACGCATTCCTACGAGATCGGCGTGCCGTCGATGGACCTCATCGAGGCCGTCGCCGAACGATCGGGCGACGACGAACTCCAGCACGTCCTCCAGACGGGTGACCGCGAGTCTCTCGACGCCTGGACCTGGGGTAAAGACGTCCTCGATGTGCTCGCGCTCGATCCGGCGCTGACGATCGAGCCCGCCGAGCTTCTCGAACTGCTCCGCCCGTTGCAGCATCGTGTCTACTCGATCTCGTCGTCGCCGCTGGCCCACGAAGGCACCGTCCACCTGACGGTCGCCAGCGTTCGGTACCGCTCCGCAGAACGTGACCGCGGCGGTGTGTGCTCGACGTTCCTCGCGGACCGTGTCGGAGAGGGCGACGGCGCGGGGGTGTTTCTCTCCGCGAACAAATCGTTCCGGCTGCCGTCGGACGACGACGCGCCGGTCATCATGGTCGGACCCGGTACCGGTATCGCTCCGTTCCGTGCGTTCCTTCACGAACGGCGCGCGCGCAACGCATCGGGCCGCAATTGGCTCTTCTTCGGTGATCAGCACCGCGCGTCTGACTTCATCTACGAGGACGAATTGAACGCGCTGTCTCGTGACGGCGTGTTGTCCCGTCTCGACCTGGCTTTCTCGCGCGATCAGACCGAGAAGGTCTACGTGCAGAACCGCATGCGAGAGAACGGCAAGGAGCTGTACGCGTGGCTGGAGGAGGGCGGTCACTTCTACGTGTGCGGTGACGCCACTCGTATGGCCAAGGACGTCGATGCCGCGCTGCACGACGTCATTGCCGAGCACGGTGGACGCTCCGCGGATCAGGCCGAGGACTACGTGGCCGAGCTCAAGCGCGCCAAGCGCTACCTGCGCGACGTGTACTGACCCGTCGCGGGCCGAGAAAATCGTCACAGCAGTACTTCCTCAGGAGTATCACCATGTCCGCTCCATCCAGTTCGGATGGGGATCGGTCCGACGATCCCACATCCACCCCCGGCCCGCCGGCTCTGCCCAGCGGCTCACGCAGACCCTGCGGCCGCCACAGTGAATGCCGTTGCGCGGCTGGGGCACCCACCGACGCAGGCGACTCGGCCGCGATCAGCGATCTGGACGCACTGCTGACCAAGCCGGACTTCTCGGGTGGGCAGATCGGCGGCGGCGCCGCAGGAGTCGCCGAGTTCCTGCCCCTGCTCGACGAGATCGTGGCCATCACGGTCTCCGGGCCGGCAGTGATGAACGACGTCGGTCATTACGACGTCCCCACCGAGATCGGCGGACCGATCCGAACTGCGAAAAACCGAATCTCGCTGCGGATGAACATGTCTCGCCTCCACGCCGCGGTAGCCACCGACCCCGATCAGTACCTCCCTCCGACCTTGAGGATGTTCGACACCACCGGGTCCGCGGCGCACGCAAGCTATCTGACGCCCCGATCGGACAGGTTGGCGTTCGAAGCACTGAGATCGGTGCACACACGGCCGTCGTACACGGTGGTGCCACGCCCCCGCACCCCCGTCTCCGACGCGGACGCTCTCGCCGAGTGGGAGGGCGCCGACCAGATTCAGCAGTTCGACTCGATCCTCGCCGACGGCGGCATGGCGCGGCAGGCTGCGCTTCCGGCGTTGGCCTCGCTCGGCATACGCCAGATCGATCCGACGGCAATCGCGGGCGCGCTCGAGCACCTCGCCTACCTCGAACTTCCCATGACCATGGTCACCGCGGGCGCGGGATGCATGCAGATCCACCACGATCACCTCATCGCCGCACGCATGACCGGCGGCAACCTCACACTTGCGTCCGGACTGTGCCGGATGATGGTGGACCTGACCCACGTCACCGAATGCTGGGCCACCGTCACCTCCGGCGTACGCGGCCCGACAGCGTCCATCGAGCTCTACGACCGACGCGGCCACTGTCCCGTGCTGTTCACCCAGACCGGCGCGACGGACTCCGTGGTGGCAGGCGTGTGGGAGGAGATCGTTCACTCCCTCTGACTCGTGCCTCACCGACTTTGTCGGACCCAGCCGATATCTTTCGAGGGCGGCGGTTACAGCCGGGTGAAACTTCGAGAATCCGGTTCGACGAAGGAGCGCATGTGTCTACCGAGCAGGGTGGTATCGAGCACGGTCCGTTCGATGCCGGTGTCTTCGATGCCGGGGTGTTCGATGCCGGGGTCGCGGGTGCGTGGCAGCGGTTCGAGAAGAACCTGACCGCGCATGTCGCGGCGATGCCCACGGGAAGCTACGTCACCATCACCTCGGCCCAGGCATCCCATGGACAGCGGGGCCAGCGGCCCTATGTGGACCTCGTGGCGATCGACGGCGACGTCATCGTCGGCGTCGCGTCGTTGCCGTCCTACCTCTACCCCGGCGATGTCGACATGATGGCCGCCGATCGGCGCCTGCACGGTCTCGGCTGGTCGGAGGCCGGAAAACCCATGATCGACGGCACGGTGATGGACTTCACCGTGGACGGACCGCGGGACGAGGCGGATCTGCTGGCCACGGTGGCTGTCGCCACGTTCCGCGAAGTGTGGAACGTGCCTCATCCATCGTTCCTCAGCGCTTGGACGGTCGGACTGGCCGACGGCGGCGGTGGACCGGTAGCGCTCGCTCACGAGCCGCAACCCGTCGCAGCAGCATCTGCGGAACTGCACGCATCCACCGAACTGCCGGAGGGGCTTCGGTCACTGCACACGTTCTGCGAGCTCGCCGGAGGTCCGTTGGACAGCGTGACGGTGGCATCCCTCTGCGGCGTCGACCGGTTGGACGAACTGGCTGCCACAGCGAGCGTGCACGCCGACCGGGCAACCGCTCGGGCGTTCGAGCTCCGTCGCCGGGGTACGCCGGCCCGTGCTCGCGTCTGGGAACAGCAGGCGCGGTCGTGGTCGGACACCGCAGTCAGTCTGCGTCGCCACCTCGGCTCCGCGTCGTCACTCGACGATCGTCCGGCGAAGTCCGCTGGCTCGTAGAACCTGACGTTCCACGCCGGCGCGCAATGCGTCCTCGGTACCGATGATCCGCACATGTTTCCGTGCTCGCGTGATGGCCGTGTACAGCAATTCACGAGTCAGCAGCGACGAGGCTTCCGCGGGCAACAGCACGGACACGGTGTCGTACTGGCTGCCCTGGCTGCGGTGAATGGTCATCGCGTACACCGTCTGCACCGACGACAGAACGTTCGGATGCACCAACAGTGGCGTGCTACCCCGCTGGAACGCGGCCATCAACGCGCCCTCTCCGGTATCGATCACCACTCCTGTGTCGCCGTTGTAGATGCGTGCGTCGTGGTCGTTCGCGGTGACCAGCAACGGCTGGCCCGGGTACCAGCGCGAAGGATCGAGAAAGCTGCCGGACGACTCGCCCACCCAGTCCATTGCTCGGCGCGCCCACGTCTGCACCCCGTACGGGCCCTGACGGTGTGCGCACAGAAGTCGGTGCGATTCCAGCTCCGCCAATGCCGTGGATGCGTCACCGGCGCGGGCTGCGTCCGTCACCGACGCGGCGGTGGACAGAACATCCGCCTGGAGTTCGTCCAACTCCACTGGTGAATGAAAGGAGAGCTCGTTCGGCCTGTCCTTCAGCAACGCAATCGCGTCGTCCGCTCGACCGTCGCGAACAGCGACGGCGAGTTCCGCGATGGCACCGCCGAACCGTCGGCCTCGGCTCAACCGCACGACCCCGCCTGCCAGACGGGCCCGTTCCTTCGCCGACAACGCGGCCTCGTGCGGATCGCTGACGGCGTCGAGGTCGTCCTCGATCAATGCGGTCAGCGGCGAGGCATGCCGCCCGTCCGAATGTCCGCCGTCGGCAGCGGCGATGCCTCGGATCGGACGCGCCACCAGGTCCGCGAGGACGGCACCGGCGTCGACGGACGTCAGCTGATCCGGGTCGCCGACGAGCACGAGCCGGGTCTCCGGACGAACGGCTTCGAGCAGCCTGCACATCATGGTCAGCGACACCATCGACGTCTCGTCGACGACGATGACGTCGTACGGCAGGCGATTGGTCGCGTTGTGACGGAACCGGCTCTTGCTCCCCCGCTGCCACCCGAGTAATCGGTGCACCGTCATGGCAGTGATACCCGGCGGAAGACCGAGGGCTGCAGACTGTTCGGTCACCGATTCCTGGAGCCGGGCCGCTGCTTTGCCGGTGGGAGCGGCGAGGCCGATCCGAATCCCCGGACCGAACTGTCGGGAGAACATCGCCAGCACCCGGGCAACTGTGTGCGTCTTGCCCGTGCCGGGGCCGCCCGCGATGACCGTCGTCCATTGTGTGGCAGCAAGAGCCGCCGCGATCCGCTGCCGATCCGGGGCCATCGTCGGCTGCCCGCGCTCGTCGAGGAACAGCTCGTGCAGCAGCGACCTCACCTCGTCGACGTCCACATCGGGCCTCGACGATTCGCGGGTTTCCAGAACTGTCCGAATCGTGCGCTCCTGCAGGTGATACCGATCCAGGTACAGCAGTTCGCCGTCGTCGGTGTCGACGAGACGCAGTGGGACGAGCGGCCCGCGATCCCCTCCCGTCACCAACGGACTGGCACGCAAGGCCGTCAACACATCCCCGAGTTCCGGCCACGGTAACGAATCGAGGTCGACGTCGGACTCCTCGTCGACGGTTACGTCCCTCAGCCTCCGCAGATCCAGGCACACCGACCCTGACCGCACAGCCCGGACCGCAAGAGCAGCGGCGAACAGAACATTCGGATCCGATTCTCCGCCGAGCGCACCGAGCCGGAGGGCAACGTGGACATCGGCCGGAGCCAGAACGCCGACCTCGTTGAACGTCTTCAACAGCCCGTCCGCTCGCTTCACCAACGACGCATCGGTCACGACGAACCTCCTGTTCGGCCTGGTCGCTCCGCAGGCTCCGCTCCTGCCCAGCCTGGTCGCTCCGCAGGCTCCGCTCCTGCCCGACCTGGTCGGTCCGCCTGTGGTCGACCGGATCTCGAATCGTGTCCCGCGAGAAGATCGGACACGTCGGTGACCAGTGCCGGTGGCGGGTACCAATCGAAGACTCCGCAACCGGCCGGTGTCTGCGGGCCTGCCATGCCGCGCACGAAAAGATACTGCACACCGCCGAGATGGGTGTGGGGATCGTAATTCGGTTGGCGCCAGCGCAAATACCTGTGCAGGGCAACGGCATACAGCAATGCCTGCAGCGGGTAGTGCGAGCGCATCATCTCCTGGGCCATACGCTCGCGGGTGAAGTGTTCGACGGTGAGGTCTCCACTGGTGATTCTGTTTGTCTTGTAGTCGACGACGACGTAGCGCGTCCGGTCTGCTTCGTGAACACGCAGGACCGAGTCGATGCTTCCGGTCAGATACCCTCGCAGCGGCGGTGATTCGAGGGCATCGAGACGGTCTGCATACGAGGCCAGGACGTCGTCCGCGGGCAGATGGCTGCGAAGGAGCCGAGCGATGCCCCGGATGGTCACGACCTGCGCGGTCGGGTTGTCACCGCCCGCGAGAGGAAGTTCGAAGTTCAGCTCCGCCAAGTGATCCGACGGTGCAATATCCTCCAGGGTTCCGAAACCCAGGGGTGTGCGCAATACCGGTAGCAACGCGTCGGCCAGCGCCTGCGGCTCGATGTCCGCGACGTTCTCCTCGATCGCGTCGGTGCATCGGCTCAGCAGCTCGGCCTCCACGTCATCGGCGGACGTGTCCAGGTGCTCGAGAATCTCGTGCACCAGGGTTCCGAATGCCGCTCCGGCGGGCAAACCGTTCATCGGGGACGGGATGCCCTGCATGTCGTCGTCTGGTCCGACCACCGGACCCGACGCAGGCTCGTCGGGTTCGTCTTCGATCCCCGGTTGCTCGGGCTCGCTGCGCACTCCTGGCCCCTCGTGGGCCGCCGCGGTCATGGCGGAGTAGGACGTGCGGCGCCAGAGCATGTCGAGCGAGCGTCCGAAGACCGCTGCGCCGAGCGCCGGCTGCACACGGGGCGTCGAGTCGACCGGCGCACGCGCATCGCGGCGTTCGGCCGGTTCGACCGCGACTGTCCCGTTCGCGGCCCCTGCCCATGATTCCAGCCGGTTCGCGGCGGCAGCGTCGTCGAGCACCTTCGGTCTCGGCTCCAGTTCCGCCGTTCCCGGCATTCGGCCGAACAGCACTCGGTGCAGCGGTGACCCGGCCGTCGTGACCGCAGGCGCCCACCACAGGACGACTCGGCACTGGGCTCTCGTGAGTGCCACGTACAGCAGGCGTAGCTCCTCGCCTGCCTGTTCCTTGTCGGACAGCGTTTTTCTCGCACCCCACCCCTGACCGCGCCCACCACCGACGTCGAGGATTCGTCGGTGTTCGTCGTCGTGGTAGACCAGCGTCGCGGGCTTCTGCGGGGATGTCGCGTGCCACGCGAACGGCACGTACACGACCGGAAACTCCAGTCCCTTGGTCGCGTGGATCGTTGCGATCTGCACTGCTGCAGCCTCGCTGTCCAGTCGGCGGCTGCGTTCACCGGTGTTCACCGCATGCGGATGGCTGATGCGCTCGGTCAGCCACCGGACGAGTTCGGTTGCGCCGAGCAGGTCTTCGACGGCCGCCTTGTTCAACAGCTGCGCGACGTGGCGAATGTCGGTCAGCGCGCGCTCCCCCGAATCGAGTGCCAGGAGGCGCGCCTCCAATGCCGTGTCTCCGCTCAGCTTCTCGAACATGGCCGCGAATCCCGCTCGACCGAAGAGGTTTCCGTATTCTCGCAAGCTGCTGCTCAGCCCGGCGACGATGTCGTCGGCACCGGCGTCGAGCTGCTCTGCCGTACGACCCAGCAACGGTGTGAGCGCAGCCATCCGGACGCGATCGGCTCGGTGAGGTTGTTCCATCGCTTGAAGCAGCCACAGCCACTGCGTTGCCGCGGGCGTTTCGAACACCGAGGATCCCCCGGTCAGCACCGACGGAACGCCTACCCGATCGAGAGCGTCACGAACGAGCGGAACTTGCGCGTTGTATCGGACGAGGACCGCGATGTCTCCTGGTTCGACCTGCCGTTCCACGCCGTTCAGTCGAATGGTCGTGCCGCCGGCGATCAACTCGGCGATGTCCGCGGCGAGATCGGCGGCGACGATGCCTCGCACTCTGTCGACAGCAGGGAATCCGGACCGGTTCAACGGGCCCGCACCCGTGCGTGGGAGGTACCTCACCTGGAGCGGCTCGCCGTGGCTGAGCCTGGAGTACTCGTGCGTGGCGCCGACCCGGTGAGCGACGATGCCCTCGTGGCCCAGCGCAGCGCCGCCGTACACGTGTTCCAGTGCCGCGAGCAGGCCCGCGTCGCTTCGCCAGTTGGTGGTCAGCTCGAGCCGGTGATCGGCAACGGACACCGCGTCCAGGTAACTGAACACCTCGGCGCCGCGGAACGCATAGATCGCTTGTTTCGGGTCTCCGACGAGAAGCAGCGTCGAGTTTCCGTGGAAGGCGCGGGCCAGGATTCCCCACTGCCACGGGTCGGTGTCCTGGAATTCGTCCACGAGGACGACCTGAAACTGTTCACGGACACGTGCGCACGCGAATTCGCCGAGCTCAGGATCCGCCAAGACCCCGTGCAGTAGCTCCAGCAGATCGTCGAAGTCTCGGATTCCTGCGATCCGCTTGCGTCGGCCGACCTCGGTGCGTACCTCCTCGGCGAACGACACTCGATGTCCGACGGCAGGATCGACATCCGTCTCGGGTGCCAGGACAGACTGCCTGTCGGCGATGGCCTTTCGCGCAAGCTCGCGTGCCTCCGTGAGCGTCATCGGCGGATCACGGTCCGCGACCTTGGCGTAGCGACGAAGGAAGGTGTCGTCGACGACCTCCATCGTCAGGTCCTCGACGTTCTCCACCAGCACGGCGTCCGGCTCGTTCTCCCCCGCGATGCCCAGACTGTCGAGCATCCGCTGGCAGAAGCTGTGCGTCGTCGCAATGGTGCCGGAGTCGAACTCGGACAGTGCCTGCAGCAGACGCTGCCGTCTCGCCAGAACTTCCTCGTCGGTGGTCTCGGCCAGAAAGGCCACCAGGCCGTCGTCGTGCGGACCGGGCAACGCGAGTTGTGCTGCCACCGAGGCGAACCGCGCGCGGGTTCGATCACGCAGTTCCCGCGTGGCGGCTCGGGAGAACGTGACGAGTAGCAGTTGCGAGATGTCGCACAAGCCCTCGGCGACGTAGCGCGTGGCCAATCCGACTATCGCGTAGGTCTTTCCGGTGCCCGCACTGGCTTCCAGCACTGTGGTGCCGGTGGGGAGCGGACCGTAGAGGTCGAAGTCCGTCATGGTCGCCGTACCTCCTCGTTCGCCAGCAGTGGGCGCCAGACCACCCCGGCGAGCGATTCGAACACCGTCTTCTCGGCACCTGCTCCGGAGGGGAACTCGTTCCAGTGGCCTCGGGTCAGAGCCGCGAGGGGCGCGGAGGGGCCCAGTACGTACGCGATACTGCGGTCGGTGTGGTCACCGAACCTGTCGGACCATTTGTCGCTCGCGTCCTTCCACGCGTCCTCGGCAGGCAGTCCCGCCGTTCTCCTCTCCGCGTAGACCGACGACGCGATGGGCCCGATCGGCAGTGGTGCGTCGAGGCCCGTGTCGCGCAGCGCAACCAACTCCGCCAACACCGCGAGAGCGTCGGTCGGCGCGTTCATCGTCGATCGCATCGGGTGATATCCCATCCTGCGGCCTGTCGTCACGGCCAGCCAGGGACGCGAACCGTCCTGCGCAGCAACGGCCAGAAGTCTGATCCACGCAGCGATCCGGTGCTTGGGAGCGAGCTTGGAGTACGACGTGCGCGCGATGACGTCACCGTGAATTCCGGTGACCGTCCCGGTGAGCCTGCGTCCACCGCCGAGGTCCACCGAGATGTCCACCACGCGGGGAGGAACGAGGTGTATCTCTCGCGAGGCCTCGTAGAGAGTGTCGACGCCGGTGACGATGTCTCTCAGGGACCGGGCTCCGAATTCGAAGGGCGGCAACGTTCCACGACGCATTTCCGCCGCACGGAAGTCGTCCAGCTCGGTACCGGAGAGCATCTCGTTCAACATCCGGTCCCCGACTTCCCACCGCTGAAGGCCGTCGAGGGTGATGTCGAGCGAATCGGCGATGTCGTCGTCGGTCTCGGGAATCCGCACACCGAGGCGTTGCTTCAGGAAACCCGCAATCGGGTTCTCGAAGAACGACACCAGGTCGGCGAGCGCGACATCGGTCGGCGTGCGGGCCGGCAGGCGACTCGGCAGGAACTCGTCGGCGGGGACGCTGTCCTTCTGGGCGGCGAGCGCACCCTTCAACGACACGGCGTCGAAGCTGAACGGATTCTCGGCATCGAAGTTTCGCGCATCGAACGGCTGCAACGGATGTCGGCGGACCACGTCGGCGCCTGCGGTGGTGCGTACGACGTCGAGCAGCTCGCTCAGCGGTATCGCCGGAGGTTTGGTGGATCCGTTCACGGGGTCGGCGCCGGTGTAGAACAGCAACAATTTCTGCCCGGCGGACATCACCGCGTCGAGCAGCAACTGACGGTCCTCGCTGCGGACGTCCCGTTCACCAGGTGCTGGATCCCTGGCGAGCACGTCGTCCCCGTCCATGCCGCCTGTGCGGGGGAACACTTCGTCGTCGAGGCCGAGAAGTACTACCACCCGATGCGGAACCGAACGCATCGGAACCATGGTGCACACCGTCAGCTCGCCCGTCCTGAAATTCGTTCGAGACGGGCGGCCTGCGAGCGCTCGGGCGAGCATGGCCCGGACGTCGGCGAGCCGGAGCGGTGCCGCATCGCCGTGACGTGTGGCGGCCGCGATCTCACGCAGTGCCTGCGCTCGCTGCCACGCGTCGGCCGGTGCCACGTCGGCGAGGAGGTCGAGTGCTCGAACCAGGGCACGACGCCACTCGGACGTGGTGGAGGTTCCCTGCATGTCGCGTACGACGCTGGCAAGGCGGTCGATGAATTCCGCCAGACGCCCGGTCAGATCGATGTCGCTGCCGTCGACGTCGTCGACGGGCAGGGCACGTCCGAGCCAGTGGTGCGCGGTTTCGTCGGCCGATACTCCCAGAAGCAGTCGATCGACGGCGGCGAAGAACGTGTTCTCGGTGAAGTCGTCCAAGCCGACGTCGCGTCGCTGCCGGGAGTTCAGGCCCCAACGTGCGCCAGCCACCTGCGTCCACTCGCGGAGTCGTTCCAGATCGTCGTCGGTGAGCGAGAACTGCCGTCGAACGGGTTCGGCGGCAAGCAAGTCGAGAACTTCGCTCGCGGTGATCCGCCCGACGGCGAGATCGAGCACTGTCGCCACGACGGACAGCATCGGGTTGGTCTGACGGAGACTGCGGTCGGCGAGGCGCACCCTGAGCGAGTGCCCGGGATGATCCAGCGAACCCAGTCCGAACGTCGCTCTGATCAACGGTGCGTAGGTCTCGACGTCCGGACACATCACCACCACGTCACGCGGTTCGAGTGTCGGATCCTCCTCGAAGGCGTGGAGCAACACCTCGCGGAGGACCTCCACCTGCCTGGCCGCGCCATGGCACGCGTGCACGGCGATGGTTCCGTCGGGTGTCGCCGAATGCACCGGCGCGCGTGCAGCTTCGATATCGGCTTGGACACGTCCGAGCAGGGTGGGTACTTCGAAGGATTCTTCCTCGGCGCGATCGACGATCCTGGCGTCCAGAGCAAGGAGTCTCGACTGGAGCTCTCGGACGTCCCGGGACAGGCTGGCGAGCAGCGGGTGATCGATCGTCAGGATCGATCGGTCGTCCGCACGCTTGACGATGGAATTCGACCGCGCCCTCTCGTCCCACAGCGCACGACTGGGATGCGGAAGCCAGAAGTGCACGTCTCGATGCGCTGAAATGGCTGCGACCACCTGCAGTTGATCGGTCGTCAGACGAGTAGCGCCGAAGATCGACAATCGGTCCGGAAGCCGGAGAAGATCGGGACGGCTCCGCACGACGTCACAGCTTTCCGAGAGCCGTTCCGCCGGACTCGGCGTGCCGATACGTTCACGGACCGCGCGCCACAGCTCGGCTTGCCAACGCAGATCCTCCGGCAGGTCGCCGCCGAGTCCGTCACTGTCGACGCCGCGCTGCCAGTCGACGAGCATGAGCGGCCGGTCCGCCCCGTAGGTGCGGAACAGACCCGCCAGATGAGCCGCCGTGGACCACCGACGTCCGGCGCGATGGTCGTCGGCACCGTGCCCGAGGTGGTGCGCCACCACCGCGCACCACGGCTGGTCCATCGACTCGTCGAGGACCGCGAGGGTTGCCCAGAGAACTCGATCCGTCGACCACGCGTCGTCCACCGGGTCGAAGCCCGCAGCGTCTGCCAGGGCTTCGTCGACAAGCTTTGCCGGAGAGGGGAACTCGATGTTGGCGGCAACGCCGTCGCCCCTGTCACCACCGAGGGAGACCGACAGCCGCTGCGTCAACCACCGCTCGACACCACGTGCGGGGACGGAGACGACCTCGGCCGCGAACGGATCCGACAACGGCGTGGCCAGAACATCGGCCAGAGCGGACGCGAGAACACTCGTGCGTGTCGCACGATGGATCAGCAGCGTCAACGTCACTCCCCTTGCTCGTCGCCGGCGGCGGAAATCTGACTTGACCCTACTCGAGCGACCGACATACTCTCGCGACTACGAATCGCACATTATGTGCGTTTATCGCACGGCTGAGGGAGCTTCATGATCGACGCGGAGACTGCTACTGCGATACAACTTCTCTACGGCCGCCAAAGTCATGCGATCGACTCGGGACGCGCGGACGAATGGGCGCGCACGTTCACCCAGGACGGGGTATTCGATTCACCGAGCTACCCGCAGCCCGCAGTCGGCACGGCCGCGCTGACGGCGTTTGCGGAGCAGTTCTTCGCCGATGCCACTGCCGCACGGGAAAAGCGCCGCCATGTGATCACGAATCTCTCCGTCGACGATCGCCAGGACGGCTCACTGGACGTGGACTGCTATCTGCAGATCATGGCGACTCCTCGAGGTGGCGCCACTCGACTCGTACGCTTCACCGTGGTCCACGACCGAGTAGTCCACGAGAACGGCAGTTGGCGTGTCGCCTACCGAACGGTGTCCCGCGACGATATTTGATACATACATTTATTTTCTAGCACGGTCGTTAGGGTTACTGACGTGACCGATTCCGACGAACCCGACTTCTGGTCGTTCATCGCCGCAGCCAACTCCAAGCTCGCGGGCGAGTACGGCTTCGAACATCAACTGGCAACCGAAGTACTCCTGACGCTCAACCGCGCGTCGAACATCGTCACCTACGACCTCGAATCCTCGATCCATCGGCCGCGCGGCTGGTCGTGGTCCTCGTTCCGCCTGCTCTTCGTGACCTGGCTCGCCGGACCGATCGAACCGAAGCGCGCGGCCGAACTGAGCGGAATGAGCCGAGCCGCGGTATCCAACCTGTCCAAGACACTCATTGCCGACGGGTTGCTCGTCAGGACACCCGACCAGGTCGACGGCCGATCGGTCCGACTCGCCCTCACCGACGACGGACACACCCGCATGGTCGAGTCCTTCGCCGAACAGAACGAGCGCGAACAGGCGTGGGCAAGCGTCCTCACCGAACCCGAGCAGCGGATTCTCGTCATGCTGCTGAACAAGCTGATCACCAACCGCAGCCAGTTCGACGTTCGCGGGCGCAATTGACGGCCAGGGTTGCACAGATCACTCCAAACTAGTTAATGTGTTTACTATCAGCTCAGGACACATCTAGGAGATCTCGTGGCCTACTACCGGCAACTCGGCTCGGTACCGCCGAAGCGTCACACTCAGCACCGGACACCCGACGGAGGCTTGTACTACGAAGAGTTGATGGGCGAGGAGGGCTTCTCCTCGGATTCGTCGCTGCTCTATCACCGCCACATCCCATCGGCGATCGTCGACGCGACCGTCTGGGAGTTACCCGACCAGTCGACGACGCCGAATCACCCACTAAAACCACGACACCTGAAGCTGCACGATCTGTTCCCGCCGGACGTCGTCGCAGAGACCGACGTGGTCGACGGCCGCCGACTGATCCTCGGAAACGGTGACGTCCGAATCTCGTACGTCGTCGCCACGAAGCCGTCGCCGCTGTACCGTAATTCGACCGGCGACGAGATGGTCTATGTCGAATCCGGCAGCGCTACAGTCGAAACCGTGTTCGGCGCACTGCAGGCACGCCAAGGCGACTACGTACTGATCCCCCGCGCGACGACGCATCGCTGGGTCCCCGACGGCGAGATACGCGCTTACGCGATGGAGGCGAACAGCCACATCGTCCCGCCCAAGCGGTACCTGTCGAAGTTCGGCCAGCTCCTGGAGAACGCACCGTTCTGCGAGCGTGACCTTCACGGTCCGGCCGCCCCTTTGCTTGCCGAGGGCACAGATGTCGAGGTCCTCGTCAAACACCGTGGATCCACTGGAATCGTCGGCACCCGCTACGTGTATCCGAACCACCCGTTCGACGTCGTCGGCTGGGACGGATGCCTGTATCCGTACACGTTCAACATCTCCGACTACGAACCCATCACCGGTCGTGTGCACCAGCCCCCGCCTGCGCATCAGGCGTTCGAGGGCGACAATTTCGTCATCTGCAACTTCGTGCCGCGCAAGGTCGACTACCACCCGCTGTCGATTCCGGTGCCGTACTACCACTCCAATGTCGACTCCGACGAGATCATGTTCTACGTCGGCGGCGACTACGAAGCCCGTAAGGGCTCGGGCATCGGGCAGGGCTCGATCTCCATCCATCCTGGCGGACATGCTCATGGTCCCCAGCCCGGCGCGTACGAACGTAGTATCGGCGCCGAGTTCTTCGACGAACTCGCCGTCATGGTCGACACGTTCCGCCCCCTCGAACTCGGCGAGGGCGCGCTCGCCTGCGAAGACCCGGCTTATGCCTGGAGCTGGGCTGGGCGAGGACCGGCGTCGTGACCGCATCCTCGATACCGGAGCTCTTCCACGGACTGTGCGACGACGCAGCCCTGTTCCCGCCCGGCAACGCACCTCTGGGCCACGCGGTGCCGCAGCACCTCGGCTACCGCGACGCAGCCTACGCACATCTCGTCGGGCCGTTCGTCTTCCCGATCCCGCGACTACATGAGCTGACGCCCACGAAGATCGACCTGTCGTTGACCGCTCCTGGAGGCCCGTCGAGCGTCGCTGCAGGACTCGAAGCAGCGCAGTCGATCCCAGGCGTTTCGGTCGTAGCCGTCGAGGTCGCAATTCCGGACGGCACCGACCTGACTGCACTGCGCGCCGTCGCCGACAACGTCGATGTCTACGTCGAGATCCCCCGCGACGATCGCCGAAACGACGTCTTCGACGCCGTCGAGCGGCGCGGTTACCGGGCGAAGTTCCGCACGGGAGGCGTCACAGCGGACCTGTATCCGGACGAGGCGGAACTGGCGGCGGGCATTGCCGAGGCCTCCCGTCGTGGTGTTCGGTTCAAAGCCACCGCAGGGCTTCATCACGCGATCCGGAACACCGCCGCGGACAACGGTTTCGAGCAGCACGGCTATCTGAATGTGCTGCTTGCAGCTCAGGCCGCGGCCGACGGTGATTCCGTTCGTGATCTCGAACGCATCCTCGCGATCCGGGATCCCGATGTCGTGGCGAAAGAAGTCGCCGCGATCGACACCGACCGCGCATTCCTGTCGTTCGGGACCTGCAGTATCAGTGAACCGCTCGACGACCTGATTTCGCTAGGACTCATCAACCCCTTGTGAGTAGAAATGTGCACCAGTGTGCACATTTCTGCTCACAGCTCCGAAGGAGCCCCACGTGACACATATCGACGTCCCTTTCAATTCCGAGTTCGGGATCGACAACCTCCCGTACGGCATCTTTTCGACCGGTACGACCGACAAGCGCGTCGGAGTCCGGCTCGGCAACAACGTCGTCGACCTCGTGCAAGCTTTGCACGACGACGTGTTCGACCACGCGTCTCTCAACCCCTTCATGGCTCAGGGCCGCGCGCGCTGGATCGAGGTCCGCACCACGCTCACCGAGGCCGTCACGACAGACTCCGTCCCAACCGACGCAATTCACCCGCTCGACACCGTCACGATGCACATGCCGTTCGACGTGGCCGATTACGTGGACTTCTACGCCTCGGAACATCACGCCACCAATCTCGGTCGTCTGTTTCGTCCCGACGCAGAACCGTTGCTGCCCAACTGGAAACACCTTCCGGTCGGATACCACGGTCGCTCAGGTACCGTCGTCGTCTCCGGAACGGACATCGCGCGACCGAACGGTCAACGCAAGGCGCCCGATCAGGCGATGCCGTCCTTCGGGCCGAGCACTCGACTCGACATCGAGGCAGAGATGGGCTTCGTCGTCGGAATCCCGTCGAACGGCCCGATCACACCGGACCGATTCGCAGAACACGTTTTCGGAGCCGTAGTCGTCAACGACTGGTCGGCCCGCGACATCCAAGCCTGGGAATACGTGCCCCTCGGCCCCAATCTCGGCAAGAGCTTCGCGACGTCGATCTCGCCGTGGGTAGTGCCGCTGCTCGCCCTCGAGTCAGCGCGAACCATCACCCCGATCCAAGAGCCGCAACCCCTCGAATATCTGCGTGAAACTCAGTCCTGGGCACTCGATATCGACCTGACCGTCTCCTGGAACGGCCACGACGTCTCGTACCCGCCGTACCGCGAGATGTACTGGTCACCCGCTCAGATGCTCGCTCACCAGACCATCAACGGAGCCACCTCGCGCACCGGTGATCTGTTCGCGTCGGGAACGATCTCCGGGCCGGAGAAGCACCAGCGCGGGGCGTTCATCGAACTGACCTGGGGCGGAGCGGAACCCGCGATACTGGGCGACGAGACTCGAACTTTCCTCGAAGACGGCGATGAGGTAGTCATCGCTGCCAACGCACCAGGACCGAACGGCACCCGCATCGGTTTCGGCGACGTCCGCGGCCGCATCGTCCCGGCAAAGAAGGACTAACGCAACAGCCGACCCAATTGTGCCGCCGCGGCGACCACCGCTGCGCCGAGGCGCTTTTCGTCGTCGATCTCGAAGACGGACGCGCCGAGACTTGCCAGCGCATCACCGCGGCGGCCTGGAATCACCGCTGACACACCACCTACAGACGGGATGACCTCACCCTGGGTGACCGCATAGCCGACGGCGCGGGCCCGGGTCACTTCTGCGCGCTCGCCTTCCACCTCGGGCAGAGCGGCGAGCATTGCAAGTCCGGCGGATCCGCGGTCGATAGGATCCACCTGTCCGCCGCGAAAGGCGACGTGTACCTTCGCGCCGCGGGGTTCGACGACCATCAAAGCTCGCACCTCGTGGTCGTTCTCGCGTACGACGAGATGCACCGTCGCACCCAGCTGATCAGCGAGCTCCTCCAACACCGGACGCGCCACGGTTCGGAGATCTTGCTCGACGGGCTCGGCAAGCGCTACGAGTCCTGCCCCGAGTGCAATTCGTTTGAAGTCGTCCCGACGGCACAGGTGATGCGCCTCCAGGGTCCGCACCAGTCGGTGCGCGACAGTGCGATGCACGCCGATGCCTTCGGCGATCTCGGTTATGGACAGTCCGTTCGGACACTCGGCCAGAAGCTCCAGAACCACCAGGCCGTGATGAAGGGTTTTCGACATGCCCGAATCGAGCTGAACAGCATCTTTACTCGAGAAACCATGAGTCACTTGTCGCCCCTGTTGACGTTTGTGAGGTGGACCACCTACAGTTCGATATGTATCGCACACTGCGTGCGATTATCGCACATCTCCCGGGCCACCGCAAGCTCTGCTCCGGTCAGCCCGATCGAGAGACTTTTTCGCAAGGAGAGATTTCATGACCACCACCAATCCTGGACGCGTCGTGGACCGCACGATGACCGCGGTCTACCCGGAACTCGCGGGCAAGGTCGCCGTCATCACCGGTGCCGCGCGCGGAATGGGCTCGGTGTTCGCCAAAGGTCTTGCGGCTCGCGGTGTGAACGTCATCGGCGCCGACATCAACGACGCGCAGATGAAGGAAACAGCCGAGCAGCTGAACCGCGAGCTGGCCACCGACAAGCTCGTCGCCCAGCCCGGAAAGGTCGTCGGCGCGCGCATCGACGTCACCGTCGCCGACGATCACGAAGCCCTGGCGCAGACCGCTCTTTCAGAGTTCGGCCGAATCGACTTCTGGATCAACAACGCGGGCATCTTCCCGTTCGCCCTTGCTGCCGACATCACGCCGGAGCAGATCAATGCGACGCTGAGCGTCAACGTAGAGGGAGTCCTGTTCGGTTCTCAGGCGGCAGGCAGGCACATGAGCGAGGGCGGCGCCATCGTCAACATGTCCTCGGTGTCCGCACTGCGTGTCCGCAAGGGCCGTGGCGCCTACTGCACCTCGAAGGCGGCCGTCGCACATCTGACGGAGTCCCTCGCTGTGGAATTCGGCGACATCGGCATTCGCGTCAACTCCATCGCACCCGGCTACATCGACACCGAGATGACCCGTTGGGTCCAAGAAGACCCCGAAGCCCTCGCAAAGGCGCTCGACGCCGTACCGCTGCACCGCCTCGGCGCACCCGAGGAGGTCTTCGGTCCACTCCTGTTCCTGTTGTCGGACAGCGCACGCTACGTGACCGGGCACAGCATCGCCGTCGACGGTGGCTCGCGCCATGTCTGACAACGATTACGACGTCGTGGTGATCGGTGGTGGCGGTGCAGGACTCGCGGCAGCTGTAACCGCAGCCGAGAACGGCGCGTCGGTGATTCTGTTCGAGGCGTTGAAGGAACTCGGCGGTTCGACGGCTCTGTCCGCCGGCCTGTTCACTGCGGCGGGGACGTCCGTCCAGCGCGGTCTCGGTATCGAGGACAGCGCCGAGAAGTACTTCCAGCACTACATGGACCTGAACCAGTGGATGCTGGAGCCCGGACTCGTTCGCGCGTTCTGCGAGAACGCCGGACCGACACTCGAATGGCTCATCGAGCTCGGTGTCGAGATTCCCGTCAGGGTCTCCGGCAACGCTCACCAGCCGGGGCTGAGTCAGGCGGGAGTCGAAGACGTATGGCGCGGACACGTACCGAAGGATCAGGGATACGGACTGGTGCAGGTTCTCGACGCCGCTCGCCGTAAGCACGGCATCGACGTCGTCCTCGATACCCGCGTTCAGTCCCTGCTCTCCGAGAACGGACGCGTCGTCGGTGTCGTCGCCGACGACGTCGAGCTCAGTGCAGGCGCTGTCGTCGTCGCGTCGGGAGGCTTCGCTCAGGACCCGACGTTCGTCGATCGCCACTATCCCGTCGCGAACAAGGCAGGCGACTCGCTGTTCGTCGTTGCCGCCGAAGGCAGTCGCGGTGACCATCTTCGCTTCGCCGAGGCGGTGGACGCGTCGATCGCCGGTGACGGATGGGGCCTGATGCTTCCCACTGTCTACTTCCAGCGGTACCACCACTGGCAGTCCGGATTCCCGCCGAAGTCACGCATCTACGTCAACGCCGCAGGACGACGATTCATGGACGAGGACGCTTCCTACGCCGTCTCTACCGGCATCATCGATCACCAGGGCGGTTCGGCGTGGATCGTCTTCGACGAGAACGCACGGGTGAATCTGCCCGTGGGGTATGCGGATTGGGCAGCCGATCGTGTCACCGAGGAGGCCGACGCCGGCCGCACCCTGCGGGCCGACACCCTCGATCAGCTTGCCGACCTGATGCAGGTCCCCGTGACGGCCTTGAACGCTACCGTCGCGCGATGGAATGCGAACCTGCCGCGCGGCGAGGACCCCGACTTCCTGCGTCATCGGACGTTGTCGAACAAGGGGAGCACCGAGAATCCTGACCCGGTCGACCAGGGCCCGTTCTACGCAGCACGCATCCTCCCCGCGGAACTGGTCTGCACACACGCAGGACTGCAGATCGACCGGAACTCGGCCGTACTGAACACCGACGGCGTTCCGATTCCCGGACTCTATGCCGCCGGTGAGGCAGGTGCCGGTGTTCTCGGCCTGCGCTACGTGGGCGGCGGTAACGCAGTAGCCAACGCGTTGACGATGGGTCGCATCGCCGGCCGAAACGCCGCGCACGCAACAGCGAGCGCCGAGGCGCTGGCGATCTGACCTCTCCACTCCCCTACCCTTGACCACTGAGGAACAATGATGACTACCAACGAGAGCGCCGTGCACTCCGAGCCCGGCCGCGAGGCCGATGAGTCGACCACGGTGAAGCAATCCCCCTTGACGGTGATACGCGCCGCCGTCGTCGGAACCGTCGTCGAGTACTACGATTTCGGCATCTACGGCTACATGGCCACGACCATTGCAGCCCTGTTCTTCGTATCGGAAGATCCCACCGCCGCGTTGCTCGGAACCTTCGCGGCATTCGCTGTTGCCTTCTTCCTTCGCGTTCCCGGTGGAATCTTCTTCGGACACATCGGTGACAAGTACGGACGAAAGAACGCGCTGTCCTGGACCATCCTGCTGATGGTCATCGCGACAGCCGGAATCGGACTGCTGCCGACGTACGTCACCCTCGGAGTGTGGGCGACCTCGGTCCTGGTGCTGTGTCGATGCCTTCAAGGATTCGCCGCAGGCGGCGAACTCGGCGGAGCGAACGCCTTCGTCTCGGAGTCCGCACCGACTCGGTGGCGTGCGACTCAGACCTCGATGGTCAACACCGGCACCTACATCGGTTCGTTGTTGGCGTCACTGTGCGCACTGGCGTTGAACACCGTCTTCACCGAGGACCAGGTCCTGTCGTGGGCGTGGCGAATCCCATTCCTGCTCAGCCTCGTCATCGGCGGAGTCGGCATCTGGATCCGTAGCAAGCTCGACGACACACCGGAGTTCAAGGAGCTCGAGGACAAGGGCGAGACCAAGAAGCTGCCCATCTCGGAGCTCCTGAGCACCTCCCGCGGAAGCGTCGTCAAGATCATTTTTCTCGGCGCACTCATCACCGGCGGCTACTACATCGCTTCGGTCTACGCGGCGACGTACCTCAGGACCGAAGGCGGCCAGACTGCCCAGGCAGCATTCCTCTCCACCTCCCTGGCCCTGGTCCTGGGCGTCATCACCCTTCCGATCGCGGGCTACATGGCCGACAAGTACGGTCGCAAGCCGGTGCTGTTCGGCGGCAGCTTCGCATCCATCGTCCTCGGCGTGCCGATGTTCATGATGATGGCGGGCGGCAGTTTGTGGCAGGCCGTCGTCGGCCAGTCCGTCCTGTTCATCGCGGTCTCGGTGGTCAACGGCGCTTCGTACGTCACCTACGTCGAGATGCTCAAGACATCGGTGCGCTACAGCGGTCTCGCACTCGGAAACAACACCACCAACATGCTCCTCGGTGGTACCGCGCCGTTCATCGCGACGTGGCTGATCTCGATGACCGGCAACGCACTGGCTCCGGCCGGTTACTTCGTGTTCTGCGCCATCCTCACGTTCGTCACGGTCTTCTTCGTCGCCGAGACCAAGGGCACCGAGCTGAAGACCGGATAGGGAACGCAGACATGAGTTTTCAAGGAAAAGTCGTTCTCGTGACCGGCGCGGGCAGCGGTATGGGCAAAGTCGAATCCCAGTTGCTCGCGCAGCGCGGCGCGAAGGTGTGGGTCACCGACATCTCGTCCACCTCGGCCCAACAGGTGGCGGGAGAGATCGTCGCCGACGGTGGCCTCGCAGAGTTTCACGCTCTCGATGTGACGTCGCCGGACTCCTGGCAGCAACTCGTGGAACGCATCGACGACGTGGACGGCGGCTTGGACGGACTCGTCAACAATGCAGGCGTCAGCCACCGAGCGGGGATCGTCGAGACGACCGTCGAAGATTGGCACCGCGTCATGGACATCAATCTGAGTTCGGTGTTCTACGGCATGAAATTCTGCGCGTCCTTGCTCGTGCGAGGAGGTGGGTCCATCGTCAACGTCTCGTCCATCGCCGGCATGCTCGGCTACTTCGCGGCCGGATACGGCGCCAGCAAGTGGGGAGTACGTGGTCTGTCGAAGGTCGGTGCACTCGAATTCGCCGAGCACGATGTCCGCGTCAATTCGATCCATCCCGGCCTTGTCGACACACCACTGCTGCACTCGGGCTCTTCGGAGTTCGTCGACACCAGCCTGGAGTCCGTTCCGGCAGGTCGTGTCGCCGACTCGGAGGAGATCGCCGAGTCCGTCGCATTCCTGTTGTCCGACGCCGCTCGCTACATCACCGGGACCGAGATCGTCGTCGACGGTGGCTTGACGTCCGGCGGGATCTACCACCGAATCACCCGCGAGTTGAAGGGATGATCGTCGCGGTCATCCGCCAAGCATGAGATCGATCCGAGTATGGGCCGCAGCATGTCGCTGCGGCCCATACTCGTTCTCGTTCGATCATGCGACGGAGGTGGCGTACACGTGAGTGCAGATGTGCTGATTGCCGGAGCGGGACCGATCGGGCTGACCGCGGCGATAGAGCTGCGTAGGCGAGGTATCGACTGCCGCATCGTCGATTCCGCGTCGACTCCGCCGCAGTACGCGAAAGCCGTTGGTATTCAGCCGCGCACGCTGGAGGTGTTCGAGAACATGGGCGTTTCCGGTGCGATCCTCGATGCTTCGGTGCCGATGCGGGGTCAGATCGCGTTCGACGGAGGTGTCGAGGTCGGCCGAATCGAGCTGACGTTGCCGCCGGATGTTCCGTACTGGTTCGCCGGACTCCCCCAGTACGAAACCGAACGCATTCTCGCCGAGCATCTCGCCGGGCTGGGGACTGTGGTCGAGCGGGGCGTCGGGCTGGCGTCGTTCGAGCAGGACGAGCAGCGCGTCGCTGCGACCCTGACCGACGGATCGACGGCGGACGTGCAGTACTTGATCGGCTGCGACGGGGCCCACAGCGCGGTGCGCAAGCAGCTGGGACTGACGTTCGAGGGTGGGGCGTTCGCGGAGGGCTACATGCTGGGCGACATCGAGGTCGACTGGTCGCTACCACCGGGATACGGGGTCAGGAGCTCACACCGGACCGAGGACGGAACCGTCGACGATCTGCTGGTGGCGATCCCACTTCCCGGCCACGGTCGTTACCGGATGTCGATGTTCGTGCCGGAGGAGCTCACGGCCGCGCCCAGTGCCGGCGACGGCATCGTGCACGGCTTCACCGGTGGGCCGGCGCCCGAACTCCACCACATCCAGGCGGTGTTGGACCGGTTGTCGCCCGAACCGACGACGGCACGGAATCTGCGGTGGTCTTCCGTGTTCAAGATCAGCCACCGCATCGTCGACGCGTACGGCAGGGGACGCGTCTTCGTCGCCGGGGACGCTGCGCACATTCATCCTCCGACCGGCGCTCAGGGCATGAACACCGGCATTCAGGACGCGCACAATCTGGCGTGGAAGGTAGCCCTCTCGGTGCGGGGCATCGCCGCGGACGGCCTGACGGACACCTACGACGCGGAGCGCAGGCCTGTCGGTGAGGACGTCGTCGGGATGACCGTCCGCAGCGCCCGCGAGGGCATCGGCGCCGGTGAGAACTCCTTCGAGACGGCGATGCGTCGGCAAGCGCAGTTGTTGATCTCCTACCCGCCGGGTCCTCTCGTGTCGGTAGTCGACGACGCGTCGACCGCGGTGCAACCGGGAGAACGCGCTCCGGATGCTCGGGAGTTGCGTCGGGACATCGTCGCGTTCTCCTTCCGGTTGTTCGATCTGTTCGCCGGGGTGTCGCACACGCTGCTGCTGTGGTCGGACGTCTCGGGGGGCTCGGGGGGCTGGGTGGCGGAGTACGAGGAACTGGCAGCTGACGCCGTCTCTGCGGCACACGGCCTGCTCGACGCCTACCTGGTGGTCGCCGAGCGGGTCGACTCGACGTTGCCGGTGATCGTCGACGCGCAGGGGCAGTTTCGCGACGCGTATTCGATTGCCGGTCCCGAGGTGTTCGTCGTGCGGCCCGACGGGTACCTGGGCCACCGGGGATCTCCCGATACCGCGGCGGTCGTCGGCTATCTGAAAGGCACCTTCGCCTGAGATCGATGACTTCGCACGCCGGCGCGGGTCTTCATAGGTGTACGAAGCACAGTTCTCCTGACGAACGGACACCTCATGGCCATCGAACACGTACTCGCCGTCGTACCGGTGACGGACATCGACGCAGCCGAAACGTGGTACTCGTCGTTCTTCGGGGCGCCTGCCACCAACAACCCGATGCCGACCCTCGTCGAATGGAAGGTGACCGATGTCGGGTGGGTGCAGGTCACCGTCGACGACGTACGCGCAGGCACCGGTCTGCTGAATTTCGGGATCGACGATCTCGACGCTCACCGCGCGGAACTCGCATCCCGAGGTATCGACGCCGGTGACGTCGTCGACGCGAACAAAGGCGTTCGGTTGTCGACGGTTCTCGACCCCGACGGCAACACCATCACCCTCATCGGCGGGTTCCGGGTCGACTACTGAACCCGGGCGCACGTTCGAGGTCGAATCAACTGGGAGTAATCTCCAGTAAGTGATGCCGCTCCTGACCAGTCGACGCTACGTCGACCTGCGCCTACAAGCGAGCTCTCTCTGTCTGTGACCGAGTCGTCTCGGCGTCGCATTCTCTGATTCGAAGGGCTTCTCCGCCCTCACCTCTTTTCCTGTCGAAAGGCATCTTCATGTCTGCGCCCAGTACTACGCGCGCGTCCCGCATACCCACGTGGGCAAAATCCTTCGGGCCTCAGATCGTCGCCGGGTTGATCCTCGGCGTCGTTCTCGGTCTCATCGCACGATCGATGCCCGACGCGGCCGACGGTAACGAGAACTGGCTGGTCGGCACCGTCGCCACCATCGGGTCGAGTTACGTCAAGCTGCTCACCGTCGCAGTCGTGCCGCTGGTGTTCACCGCCATCGTGTCCTCGATCGCGAATCTTCGCCAGGTAGCCAACGCTGCCCGGTTGGCGGTCCAGACTTTGTTGTGGTTCGCGATCACCGCGTTCATCGCCGTGATCATCGGAATCGTCATCGGTCTGGTCGCTCAACCGGGTTCACGCACCGGCGTCGAAGCGACGTCCGCGAAGGACCCGAGCAGTGTCGGTTCCTGGTGGTCGTTTCTGACCGGGCTGGTACCGAACAACTTCTTCGCGCTCGGGTCGAAGACATCGGTCACCACCGAAGCTGCCGGTGACGGAATCGCCAGCACAGCAACCACTTCGCTGAGCTTCAACATTCTCCAGCTTCTCGTGATCGCGGTCGCCATCGGCATCGCGGCGTTGAAGATCGGCGAGAAAGCGGAGCCGTTCCTGAACTTCAACGCATCGTTGCTCGCGATCGTGCAGAAGGTGTTGTGGTGGATCATCCGGCTCGCCCCCATCGGCACGGCCGCACTCATCGCGAACGCGGTCGCGACCTACGGGTGGGATGCGATCGGTTCCCTCGGCGTGTTCACCGTCGCCATCTACGTCGGCCTGGCCATCGTCTTCTTCGTCGTGTACCCCGTCATCGTTCGTGCGCACGGACTTTCGGTTCGCCAGTTCTTCTCCGGCGTGTGGCCCGCCACGCAGCTGGGCTTCGTCTCGCGCTCGTCGATCGGCACGCTGCCCCTCACCGAGCGCGTCACCGAACGCAATCTCGGTGTGCCGCGTGAGTACGCATCCTTCGCAGTACCGCTGGGCGCCACCACCAAGATGGACGGTTGCGCGGCAATCTATCCCGCCATCGCCGCCATCTTCGTCGCCCAGTTCTACGGCGTCTCCCTCACGTTCACCGACTACCTGTTGATCGTCGTGGTCTCCGTCATCGGATCCGCCGCGACCGCGGGAACCACCGGTGCGACGGTGATGTTGACTCTGACACTGTCGACGCTCGGATTGCCACTCGCCGGCGTCGGATTGCTGCTGGCGGTCGAGCCGATCGTCGACATGGGCCGCACGGCCGTCAACGTGACCGGACAGGCGCTCGTCCCGGCGATCGTCGCCAAGCGCGAGGGCATCCTCGACGAAGCCCGGTACAACAGTCCTCGCAACGGCGACCCGTTCAGCGATGACGACGTCACTCCGCCGACGGACCGACAGCCGCAGCTGTCGCCCTAGCAATGGTGGCTGCGACGGTGCGCCGAGCGCGCCGTCGCAGCCATTAAACTAGGCACTCATGGGATCCAAAGGACCGGCAAGCCGGGGGCAGAAGCGCGCAGCGAAAACGAAAGCGCGTGCCCGACGGCAACAATCCGCAGGCTCCGCTGCCCGCACATCCACGATCCCCCATGCCCTGCTGGAACATTTCCACTCCTGGCTCACCGATCGCGACATGGGTGAGCACGCCGACCGCGTCGTGAGCCTGGTGAAGACGACGCTGGGTCAGGTCGACCGGGCCAACCCGGGATTCGTCGTGACCTCCTGGACTCCGAACGACGCCCACTTCATCGTCGACGCCGTCGAGCGGATCGAGGACTCCGATCCGGACAACGGTGCTGCAGCAGCAACGAACATCGTCGTGACGCTGCTCGAATTCCTCACCTTCCTCGACGAGACCGACGCATGGACCGGTAGCGACGAGGACTTCGCGCACTGCATGGAAGACCTCACCGACTTCATCGACAACGATCCGGACGTCCTCGCCCCGGAAGACATCGAGTTGCCGCTCGTAGCGCCGGCCGACGAGTCGACAGCACTGGCCGCACTTCCCGTCGTGGCCGGTGTCGCTGCCGTGGTCGACCGGGTGGGGTCCGGCGCATCGGTGAACGACATTCCCGAACTGTCGACGGCGCTGTCCGAGGAAGGCGAGCACGACCACTCGGACCACGAACCGCAGCCCGAGAACATCACGGCCTTGGACCACTGGGCAGTCGCGTTCGCCACCGACATCCTGGAGACGGACGGCACCCGCGTCGTGCCAGGCTCGGCGGTGGACAGTTTCTCCTCGCGATCCGTCGACGTGCTTCGAGACGTCCTCACCCAGCACATCCGCCACCAACTCAGCATGAGCGAGACCGACGTCTCGATGGCCCTGTCGAACACCTTCGCGATTCAGACTTTGCTCGCGGCGATGACCGAGGACCTGCCACTCGACAACGCGGACGAGGACTACGAGGGCCTCGAAGGCGAGGACCTGCGAACGGCGCAGTTGATCGACTACCGGATCCGCGCCCTGCAGGAGCAAACCGTGCTGGTCTCCGCCGATGACGCACTGACCGTTCCCGAGGCGCTGCGGCCTGCTGTTCTGGCGGGCGTGACGCTGGCAGAACCGTTCGGGGATCAGGACCCGGAAGACCTGTAACGAACTGCGCGGTACGTACGACATGGTGCTCGGAATACAGCACACGGCCGGCGTGAAACAGTCCGCGGCAGCCGGATTCTCGCTTCGAGCCCCGCCGTCGTACGAAAAAACGATCCGTCGCATGATCGATCGGCCGTCTCGACTGGTTACGGTGCTCACGCGCCATTTCTCCATCACTCGAGGACTCCCCCCATGACCGATCCTTTCTCCCAGCCCTACGTCTTCCCCGGCGCTGAACGACCCGAGCGACCCCGACCGTTGATCGGCCGGATCATCGCGTGGTGCGCCGCAGTACTCGGCGCGCTGGTCCTCCTCGCGTCCATCGCGGACTTCTCGCTCCCCGGCATCGTGTTCGGACTGTGTGTCGCCGTGGCCGGTGCGTTGTACTTGATCGTCAAGCCCTCCCATGGCCGAGTCGTCTGGGCAACTCCTGCCCTGGCAGCCATTCCCGCGCTCGTCGCCGTCGGCATCGTTGCGCCCGCACCGCACTCCGACGACGTTCCCGCTCCGGCGGCGTTCGCTGCACCGGCTATCGCCGAGGTGTCCCCGACGACGACCCGCCCGACGACCGCCCGACCGACGACGACCACTCCCACGGCCACGGTCGCGCCGACTACCACTGCACCGACGACCACCCTCGCGCCTGCTCCCGAGACCGTCACCGTCTATGCGCCTCCGCCGACCACTACCGTGCCGTACGTTCCCGAGCCCGCGCCGGTCTACATCGCCGAGCCCGAGCCGGAGTACGTGCCACCGGCCCCCGCGGCAGCGGCGGTTCCGTCGTACGTCTCGTACGACAACTGCGCCGCGGTTCGGGCTGCCGGTGCCGCACCGATCTACGCAGGCGATCCCGGTTACAGCTCCAAACTCGACCGTGACGGCGACGGCGTCGGCTGCGAGAACTGAGCTCGCCGAACTTGTCGGACCCCACCGATACAGTTCTTGTCGCAGGCCGATTCGGCTGCCGCGCAAGCAATGACGTCAGTGGCAAGGGGTGCGCAGTGAACGACCGAAACTTCGATCTCATCGACTTCATCGAGGGTGCGTGGCGCACCTACCAGGCGGATCTCGCCGCGTTCGTCGCGGAGATGCCCGACGGTGAGGAACTGACGGTGAGTGCGGAGTCTGGGGTGGACCGGAGAGACGGGGACACGCCGTGGATCCGGGTGTCTTCGGGCCCGGATGGAGAGATCCGGTCGGACGCTGCGCTCGGGCGCTACCTCTACGACGGGATCGAGCCGCCGGTGGGCGACGACGAGAAGCTCGGCGAACTGGGGTGGGCCACGCCGGGTGAACGTGACGTCTTGGGAGTGAAGAGCTGCTCCCTGCAGTGCAACCGCTCCGACGCGGCTGATCTCGCGGAGCGAATCGTCACTGCGTTTCGGTCCGTCTGGCACGTCACCCACCCGGCGTTCCTGTCCGCAGACGCGGAGGGCGGTAGCGGACGGCAGTTTCGCACCGCGGCCGATCCTCGCCGCACCGATTCCACCGCACTGGTACCGCTGGACATCGATCATCTTCGCGCTCTGATGATCGACACCCTGCGCGGAGCCGGTATCGACATCTCGCAGGAGGACAACGGCGACATAGCAATCGGTGGATTCGCACTACCGCTCCACGTGTGTCTCGGTCCGGATGCCACCGCCGTGCGACTGCACGCTCCTCTCGTGACCGGTGTTCGGCACTCCACTGCGCTGTCACGCAAGATGGCCTGGCTCGGCACACGGTGGAAGGAGATCAACTTCGTCGTTGCGGGTGGGCAGTTGTTCGCAGGTGTCGACGTCACGACGCGCACCTTCGTCCCTCGCCACCTCACTGCCGCTATCTATTCGCTCGGTCTGTTCGTGGACCGCATCGACACCAGATTCGCGTCCGAGCTGGGCGGCACTGTGTTCGATCCGGACCACACACATCCCGATGCTCTTGCACAGGTCACGTGGTCCGACGACAGTGGAACGCTCGGCACTCTGCGGGCCGCGTGCGAGCTGACGGGCGGTCCCGTGGACACGGCGACCGTCGATGCGTTGTGCCGTCGCCAGGACCTGGCCGAACTCACCGAGCGCGCACTGTGGTCGGCCGAGCGCTTTCGTGGGCGCGCCCACCGGCTGGGCGACGAACGCCGTCTCCGAGCCGCGGTCCTGTGCGACAAATTCGCGGCAGCCTGGGAGGACGTCGCTGCGAGCCTGAAGCGCGCCGCCCGGCCTGCACCTGCGCCAGTTCCCCGCGGCGAACAGACCCAGCTCTTCCTCCAGTTCGACCAGCCCTCGTTGTTCGATGTCCGAGTGGATAACTCACCAGCGCGCTAACAGCAGTAGGTGCGCTAACATCGACGAATGACCGAGGGCGCGGGCACGACACTGACGGATTACCCACGTCCGTCGGTAGCCGTCGACGTCGCAGTGCTGACCGTGCACGAGTCCGCCTTGTTCGTGGTCACCGTCGACTCACCTCGTGGCCCTGCACTGCCCGGTACCTTCCTTCATCCCGGTGAACGCCTGTCCGATGCAGCGCATCGAGTGCTGCAATCGAAGGCCGGTATCACGGCACTGCAGTTTCACCAGATCGGCATGTTCGACGCCCCCGACCGCGACGACCGCGGTTGGGTCCTGTCGATGGCGCACGGCGCTGCAGTTCCGTACGGCTCGCTACCCATCGGTGTGAAAGTGGTTCGCATCGAGGATGATCGGCCATCACAGCCGTTGTCGTTCGACCACAGCGACATGGTCGTTCTCGCCGTCGAGGACCTGCGCCGGCGGTATGCGTCGAACATCGATCCGTCGCTTCTGCTCGGTGAGGAGTTCACGCTGCTCGAGCTGAAGCAGTTGTACGAGGTGGTGTTCGGGAATCGATTCCCGAAGGACACGTTCAGACGCCACGTGTCACCGGCGCTCGACGGGACCGGTGCGACGTCCGTCGCTGCGGGCGGCCGCCCGGCCGAGCTGTATCGAAGGAAGGCCGGCGCGGTTCTGCCGGAGTCGGCGTCTGCGCTGTTTCGCTCCTGACCGCAGGATGCGGCCTATCCGCTGAATCAGCCCAGCAGGCGCGTCGTCGTTCGCGCAATGCTGTCGCTGAAGGCGACGAGCGTCACCACGTCCACGGACGTTCGAGTGCCCGTGACGGCGGCGACCTGTTGTGCCACTGCATCGTCCACCGGCCATCCGTACGACCCGCCCGACACGAGCGGAAACGCCACCGTCGACGCGCCGAGCGAATCTGCGACGGCCAAACTACGCACGTATGCCGATCGCAGGATGCCCGATCGATCCTCGTGTGCCGAATACCGTGGTCCGACAGTGTGAATCACCCACCGAGCCGGCAATCGGCCTCCGGTGGTCGCGACGGCAGCGCCCGCGGCCAAGCCGCCGGGCAGGCTCGTGCGGCGCAGCTCCTTGCAGGCAGCGAGGATGTCGGGCCCTCCTGCTCGGTGGATCGCGCCGTCGACACCCCCTCCTCCCAGAAGCGTCGAATTGGCCGCGTTGACGATCGCGTCGACCCGTAGCGTGGTGATGTCGCCGCGAACGACGTCGATGATGGCCATGTCAGACCTCTCCTGTTAGTTCGGCGGCAAGCGTGAGGAGATCCCCGCCCGTCAGGTTCGGGTACCCGTGCAGCATCATCTGCCACTTCTCCGGAACAGCCGACGCGCCCCAACGGGCTCCGACGAGTCCTCCGGCGATCGCGGCAGTGGTGTCGGTGTCACCGCCCGCGAGAACACAGAGCTCGAGCGTTCTCACCAGGTGTTTCGGTCCTACCTGCTCGGCTTTCGTTACTGCCCACCATGCCGTCTGCAGCGCGTGGACGACCCACCCGTTGTTCGGGAAGTCCGTCGGGCTCCCGTTCTCGGCCTCGTCGAGCAGTGGCGCCCAGAAGTCGGCCGCGTGTCCGGCGACGTCCAGCCATCCGCGCACGCCGTCGAAGTCTCCGTGCCGGACGGCGTGTGCGATCGCGAACGTCCAGAGCTGGCACGCCTCGCCTGCCCGCGGATCGGAATGCGTGAGTTCACTGATCGATCGGGCTGCGTTCATCAGGTCGTCGGTGGTGTCGTTCAGGTACGCGAGCGCGACGGGGGCCGTGCGCATCAGCGAACCGTTTCCTCCCGTGCGGCCGGTGAGAGCTCCCGCTCGACGTGTCATGTCCGCGGCGGATTCGCTTCGGTACCCGAGTACCGACCGCGTCTGATGTCCGATGTCGGCCGGATCGGTGTCGTACCAGGCGACGAAATTGGCGGCCACGGCATCGAGTCCGGCGCCCTCTCCTGGTTTCGCATCGCGGGCTGCGAGGGCCACTGCAACAGCCATGGATGTGTCGTCGGTCCACTCACCAGGCGCCCAATCGAACGGACCGCCGCCGATCATGTCGACGACAGTTCGCGGTGCTGGATGGGTGAACTCGTAGCCAGCACCGAGGGCATCCCCCGCTGCCGTGCCGAGTAGCACTCCGGCTGCGCGATCACTTCGACCGGTATTCGATGTCACTGCCGGCTCTCCTTAGCTCGTTTGTGCGCTTAGATTAGCGCATATCTGAGCTAATCTGCAACAGCTCAACCGATCCGCGTCAGACCACCCGCCACCAGGTCCCGTACTCTCGTCCACCGACGAGCGGTTGCGCACGAACCAGCCAATGACGACGCGCGCGAGATCCGGTACGCCCGGCGGCGTCGAGCAGCGTCGTACCTACGCAGAGCGCCGGCGACCGTCTCCTCCTCGACGAGAGAAGAAGCCAGAGCGACCGCATCCAACAGGGACTCACACGCACCCCGGCCCAGATTGGGCGCCATTGCATGCGCGGCGTCACCGACGAGCGCGACATTCCCACGGACCCACGACTTCATCGACGGGATCGTCGCGAGCTCACGGAAATCGGTGCGCTGCTGATCGATTCGCGCAACAACGTCGGACACACCGCCGTGCCACGACGTGAAATGCTCCGCCATCGACTCGCCCTCACCCAGCTCCGTCAGCCTCACAGAGGCGAACCAATTCGTGCGACGACTGTCGTGGGGCGTCGTTCCGAACAGCTTGCCTCGTCCCCACGTCTCCGTCATGGACACACATGGGCCGTCGACGGTCCCCCGCCACGCAACAGCGCCCAACGGAATCGGCGTCCCCTCAGGACCGAAGACTTCCGACCGGATGGCGCTGTTGATCCCGTCGGCGGCGATGATCACGTCGCACTCGGACACGTCGGACAACGCTTCGACCCGGCGGCCGAACTCCACGACACCCGTCGGACTCGCCGCAGCCAACACTTCCAGCAGAGCCGGTCGAGGAACGAGACGCGCTGAATGCTTCGCGCCCAGACGAGCGATGCACGAACCGTCAGGGCGTAGAAATCGCGCGCCGGTCACTTCGACCGACGCGGATCGAACAGCGTCGCCGACCCCGACTGCATCCAGGGCCCGCAGCGCTTCCGGCCACATCCCCAGAGCCGTACCACCTGCGGACACCTCGTCCGACTTCTCGAGCACACAGACGTCCCACCCCGCGCCGACCAGAATCGGCGCGGCGGCGAGTCCTGCAATTCCACCCCCGACGATCACCGCTGACTTCATGTTCTGGACGATACTACGATCGTAGTGTACTGGCACTACTTTTATAGTGAGCCATGACCACCCAGCGCCGACACACCGCAGCAGCAGCTCTCGACCAGGTAGGCGAACACGGGCTCCACGGCCTCACGCATCGCAAGGTCGACGCTCGCGCAGGCGTGCCGGCGGGGACCACCTCGAACTACTTCCGCACTCGATCCGCCTTGATCGCAGGCGTGCTCGAACATCTCGAAGAACTCGACCGGGAGGCGTGGGAGAACGCATCCGCCACACCCCGACCTCGGTCTCGTGGGGAACTGACGGCAGCGCTGGTCGCATTCGTGGACGACGCGATCGGCCCGCGGCGAACACACACGATCGCGCGATTTGCACTCTTCGCCGCAGCGGCCACGGACCCCGAGTTGGCGAGAAGGCTCGGCGCAATCCGCGCCAGGATCGTCGAATGGGCAGAGAGCACCCTGATCCACATCTCGACCGAGGACACGGCATCGTGCGCCCGCGCGCTGTGCCACTACCTGGACGGCCTGATCCTCCATAAAATCGCCACTGCGACAAATTCGAGCACGCTGTCACACACAGAATCGGTGGATATCGGCGTAGCCGTCGACCGAATAACTGCAGGTGGAACCCGTTCTTGAAAGTTACTCGTGAGTAAGCTGGCTTTTGCTGATACTACGAGTTACATTAAAAACACGTTCGCACCATGTAGGAGGAAGCGATGACACTGACGTCAGAAGACGGCACGATCTCGATCGACCCGGACGCAGAGACCGAGAAGTACAACGAGACTCTGCGCCTTCTGTCCGAGGGCTCGGTGCACAAGCATTTCGACCCGTACGTGGACATCGACTGGGAGTCCCCCGAGTTCGCGGTGACCGAGAACGATCGCCGGTGGATTCTCCCGACCAAGACCGATCCGATCGGTGGGCACGCCTGGTACCAGGCTCTGCCGGAGGACAAGAAGATCGCGATCGGCATGTGGCGCCAAGCCAACGTGGCCAAGGTCGGACTGCAGTTCGAGAACATCCTCATTCGCGGGATGATGCAGTACGTCTTCTCCCTGCCCAACGGTTCGGCCGAGGCGCGGTACTGCACTCACGAGTCGATCGAAGAGTGCAACCACACGCTGATGTTCCAGGAAATGGTCAACCGGGTCGACAACGACGCACCCGGCATGAGTCGGCCGATGAAGATGCTGTCGCCGATCATCCCGTTGTTCGCGTCGATCGCCCCCGAACTGTTCTTCGTCGGCGTCCTCGCAGGCGAGGAGCCGATCGACCACATCCAGAAGGGCGTGCTGCGGTCGGGCGAGGAAATCCACCCGATCATGCAGGGCGTCATGGCCATTCACGTGGCCGAGGAAGCACGCCACATCTCCTTCGCGCACCAGCTGCTGCGTCGTCGCGTACCGAAGATGTCGAAGGTAGGTCGCTTCTTCCTGTCGCTCGCTTTCCCGATCGTCATGCGGGTGCTGTGCGACGCGATCGTCATTCCCCCGAAGCGGTTCTGGAAGAAGTTCGACATCCCCGCATCGGTCAAGAAGGACCTGTTCTGGGAGAGCGAGGAAGCCCAGCACACGCTGCAGGACTACTTCGGTGACGTGCGCATGCTCGCCAAGGACACCAAGATGATGAGCCGCCCGGCCAAGCTGATGTGGAAGCTGTGCGGAATCGACGGCAAGGCCTCGCGTTTCCGCAGCGAGCCGGACCGTAGCTCCAGCCAGTTCGCCGCCTGATCTTCCCCGTCCTTCACAGCGCCAGTTCTCTCCACAGCAGCGCCTGCCGTCAGGAATACTCATGCCCCACGTTGTCACCCAATCGTGTTGCAGCGACGCATCGTGCGTCTACGCATGCCCCGTCAACTGCATTCACCCGACACCCGACGAGCCTGATTTCCTGACGGCAGAGATGCTGCACATCGACCCGGCGTCATGCGTCGACTGCGGGGCGTGCGTGTCGGCGTGCCCCGTCGACGCGATCGTTCCCAAGTCGAAGCTCACCGAGAGTCAGCTTCCGTTCCTCACGATCAACTCCGATTTCTACAAGCAGGAACGGCCGCCGCGTCCGATCCTCGCCCCTGTGTCGCCTGCACCAGCAGTCACCAAGGAACGCGAGCCGCTGCGTGTGGCGATCGTCGGCTCCGGCCCGTCGGCCATGTACGCGGCCGACGAGTTGCTGACGCAGCCCGGGGTGAAGGTCGACGTGTACGACAGACTCCCCCAGCCCCACGGCCTCGCTCGCCTCGGCGTGGCACCCGATCACGAGAAGACTCGTCAGGTGTCGCGTCTGTTCGACCAGATTGCCGCGCAGTCCGGTTTCGAGTTCCACCTCGATACCGAGATCGGCAAGGACATCACCCACGAACAGCTGCTCGAGACTCACCACGCGGTGATCTACGCCGTGGGCGCCTCACGCGACCGCGAGTTGACGATCGACGGCGCGGACCTCCCGGGACGGACGTCGGCTACCGACTTCGTCGCCTGGTACAACGGGCACCCGGACCACTCGCACCGCCGGTACGACCTGTCGCACAAGCGCGCCGTCATCGTCGGCAACGGCAACGTCGCTCTCGATGTCGCGCGCATTCTCACCATCGATCCCGAGCGACTCGTGGGCACCAACGTGCCGGATCACGTGGTGAAGACCCTGCGCGAGTCGAAGATCGAGGAAGTGCTCGTCGTGGGCCGACGCGGTGTTGCGCAGTCGGCGTTCACCGTTCCCGAGTTCGCCGGCCTGCTCTCGACCCCGGGCATCGACATCTCGCTGCACCACGACGAGATCCAACTCGATGCCACCACGGCCGCGCTGGCCGACGCCGACGACCTTCCCCACGCGGTCGCGCAGAAGTTGCAGTTGCTGCGTCGCGTCGAGGACACCCCCGGCGGCGACAACAGGCGCATCGTGCTGCGCTACCTGCTCTCCCCCACCCGCATTCTCGGCGAAACCTCGGTCACCGGAGTCGAATTCGATCGGATGACGCTCGAGACGGACGACGACGGAGGCGTGCGCAGCGTCGCGACGGGCGAGAAGGAAACCGTCGACGCCGGACTCGTGCTCACCTCGATCGGCTACCGAGGCGTCGCGCTTCCCGGTGTGCCCTTCGACGACCGTCGCGGAGTCATCCCCAACGACGACGGCCGTGTGCTCGACTCCCCCGACGGTGAGGTCGTTCCCGGAACCTACGTGACCGGCTGGATCAAGCGCGGACCGTCGGGATTCATCGGAACCAACAAGTCCTGCGCGCAAGGGACCGTTCTGAACCTGGTCGAGGACTTCAACAACGGGCTGCTCCCCGATCTCGGTGTCGCAACCCCACCCCGCCGACAATGGCGACTCCGTCGCACGTGAGTGGATTTGATGTCGTAGTGCCCTGATAGAACTTTCGTCGACAGCGTTGCCAGCCCCTCACTGGCGTCGACGACACTCTCGACGAGGGGAACATTCATGGGCACTTCGGATCTGACTCGCGCCCCGCAGTGGTGGCTCGGGCACAGCAACATCGATATCGACATTCACACTCTGATGACCGCCGGAGTCGATCTGGCGTCCCGTCTGCTGACGGACGAGACGGCACTGCACGCCTTCGTCGGTCGGCTCATGGACATCGAGAATCGGCTTTCGGCGGCTCGGTTGTGCACCGAGAGCTCGGTGTTCTCCGCGTCGCTGCTGGAGACGGCGTTCGAGCGTGGGTGGATGCCTGCAGAACTCGTACACGTCGTCGGCCAGGGCGCAGACAAGGCAGCCGCACCGATGCTGGTGGTCCTTCTCGGCGAGCATGCACGGCGCAGTCATGCGTTCTCTCGTGCTCCCCAGGAGTGGATCGGGCAGTTGCGCACGCTCGGTGTCGATCCGGGTGCGGAGCTCGCCGGCCTCCGCACCAACCGCCGAGTCACGCCGCATGCATTCTGGACCACTTTCCTGCACCTGAATGCCACCGTCCGCCGGCTGCCCACCATGGAAACGACCGGGCCACCGCCGTCTCTTTGGGGCGAGAAGTCGCCATCCGGTCGCGTCAGGTCGGACGAGAAGGTGCTCAACAAGATTCGCGGACTGTTGGCCAAGGCAGAATCGTCGTCGTTCACGGGAGAACGAGAATCGTTCTCCGCCAAGGCGCAGGAACTGATGACGCGCTACGCCATCGATACCGCCATGGTCGACGCGCGCTCGACCGACCCCATCGACTCCCGTGTTTCCGTCAGAAGATTCACCGTCGACAACCCTTACGTCGATGCGAAAATGCGGTTGTTCTCGTCCGTCGCTCGACCCAACGGCGTCAAAACCGTTCACTACCGTAGATTTCAGCTGGTCGCCGCGGTAGGCATGCCCGTCGATATCGACTTGTGCGAGTTGCTCTACACGTCGTTGTTGGTGCAATCGGCCATGGAACTGGACGCGGTGGGTGTCGATTCGAGCAAGCGCGGCAGAGGTTTTCGCCGGTCGTTCCTGTTCGCCTATGCACAGCGAGTCGAGGAGCGCATCACCGAGGCATTCGTCCGAGCTCGCACCGAGGCCGGCGAACAGTACGGCACTGCTCTGGTCCCGGTCTTCGCCGAACGCGACCGAGCCGTCACGGCGATGTTCGACGAGATGTTCCCGAATCTGACGTCGAGGAAGACCAGCTTTTCCAATCGCAGTGGCTGGCACCATGGTCGGGTTGCTGCCGACCGTGCCGACATCACCGGAGGGCGAGAGAAGATCGAGGACTGACCCTCAGTACGCCGAGCTCGGACCGGTCGCCGTGATGCCGTGGTGGATCTCGGCGACATCCGGGTGGGCTCGTGTTCGCGACTTCCAGGCGTTCTCGCCGTAGGTCGCGAAGATGGGGTTGTTGGGATCGTTCTCGACGCCCCGGCTTCGAGCGGCGAGTTCGTCGGGCAGTTCGACAATGGGAATCACGGCGTCCAGGGCTGGATTGAGGAAGAACGGAATCGATACTCGGTCGGTGCCCTCACTGGGCGCGACGACGCGGTGGCGGGTGGCACGCAAGTATCCTTGCGTCGCCACTTCGAGGAGCTCTCCGATGTTGACGATGAACGCGTCCTGGACGGGCGGAACGTCGATCCACTCGTCCGGCGAGAGCTCCACCTGTAGGCCTCGGGAGTGCGGCTCGACGAGCAGCAACGTCAATACTCCTGAATCCTTGTGTGCACCCACTCCCTGCGGGTTCTCGGAGCTTCCGGGGTACCGCACCACCTTGATCAGGGTTGCTGGACTGTGTGCGAATGCGTCGTCGAACACGCCGGGCTCGGCACCGAGTGCCGTTGCCCATTGCCGTAGCAGCCGCAGGCCCATGTCGGACAGTTCCTGTTCCCACGCTTCGAACGCGGGACGCAGCTCCGGCAGCGCCGACGGCCAGAGGTTCGGCCCCTGCAAGTGCCAGTAGCCCTCTGCCCCGTCGACGAGGGCACGTTCGGGGCCGATGTCGATCTGTTCGCGCCAGTCGGTTCGTCCGTTGGTGAGCTCTCCACCGAGACGCGAGTACCCACGAAACTGCGGACTTTTCAGTTGAGAGATCTCGTCCTTGGCGCCCTCGTCCAGGTCGAAGAACTCCCGTGCCAGGCGCAGGACCTCCGCGATTCGGGAGCCGGACACCCCGTGGCCGGTCAGGTAGAAGAACCCGGATTCGTGGGCGGCGGCGAGCAGGTCGGCGCGAAAGCGCACCGGATCGGAGTCCGCGTGTGTGAGGTCGAGAACCGGAAGCATGCTGTCCAGTATCGAACTCTGCATCGACATCCGCTAATACTTAGCTCTTGCGCTAACCATCCGAACGTTGATAGTTTGCCTCATGGCTCAGTTTTCGCCGACGCTCGATCTCGTCTTCCACGCACTGTCCGATCCCACCCGGCGGGCCGTTCTCGCACGCCTGGGACGAGGGCCGGCAAGCGTCGGAGAGTTGGCCGAGCCGTTCTCCATGGCCCTACCGTCCTTCCTGAAACACATCCGCCTGCTCGAGGACAGCGGGTGCATTCTGACCCACAAGACCGGGCGAACACGTATCTGCACGCTCGTCGCCGATCCGTTCTCCGCCGTCGAACTGTGGCTCGAGAAACAGCGTTCCACCTGGGAAGCGCACACCAACCGTCTCGAACAGTTCGTCACCGAAACACAGGAGCCGTCATGACACACACGCAATCCGACCTCGATCTGACCGTCTCTCGGATCATTCGCGCACCACGCACACGAGTGTGGGAAGCCTGGACGACACCCTCCCAGCTGGAACAGTGGTGGGTCCCGAAGCCCGCTACGGCACGTGTCGTCGACCTCGACCTGCGACCGGGTGGATCGTTCGTCACCGAGATCAGTGAGACAGAAGAGACGTTCGGGCCGCACATCGCGGGATGCTTCCTCGACGTCGTCGACGGGGAACGGTTGGTGTTCACGAATGCACTCACTGCAGGCTGGCGACCGGCTACCGACCCGTTCATCACTGCCGTCATCACGTTCGCCGACCACCCGGACGGGACCGAGTATCTCGCGACGGTCATGCACAAGGATGCAGCCACGGCTGCGCAGCACGTCGAGCTCGGTTTTCACGACGGGTGGGGAACCGTCACCCGGCAGCTCGCCGAACTGGCCGAGGCCTGACAGGAAGTCCTCGACCCTTGACCGATGCCGCCCGACCGCCTAACGTACAACCAAATGGTTGTAGATGAAGTGAGCGATGCCGATCTCGACCGCCTCTTCCAGGCGTTCGCGGACACCACTCGGCGCGACATCGTGTCCAGGCTTCTACGGAACGAGCATTCGGTGTCCTCGCTCGCCGCTCACTACTCCATGAGTTTCGCGGCCGTACAGAAGCACGTTGCGATTTTGGAACGCGCTTCGGTCGTGAGCAAAGAGAAGCGCGGACGGGAGCAGATCGTGCGAATTCATTTGGTAGGCATCGAAAGAGCACGAGCACTGCTGGCCGAGTACGAAACGATCTGGCGCCGACGCGTCGACCGGATCGCCGATATCCTCGCCGAAGACCAGGGAGAACCCTCATGAGCGTCATCAGCACAACACAGAACCCCGACCGACTGAACTTCACGATCGTCGCCGAGTTCGACGCGACAGTCGACCGGGTGTGGCAGATCTGGGCCGACCCTCGTCAGCTCGAACGCTGGTGGGGCCCACCGACCTGGCCCGCGACCTTCGACACCCTCGAGTTCGTCGAAGGTGGCAAGGCGCTCTATTACATGACCGGTCCCGACGGCGAGAAGGCCCGCGGGTGGTGGCGCATCACGTCACTGGACGCTCCGTCGAGCCTGTCGTTCGACGACGGTTTCGCCGACGACGACTGGAACCCCATCGACAACGTGGGCGTCACGAAGACCGCCGTCACGCTCGAGGACGTCGACGGACGTACCCGCATGACGACGGTTGCGACCTTCGTCAGTGCCGAGCAGATGAACACGCTCATCGAGATGGGCATGGAGGAAGGCATGAGCCTGGCCATGGGGCAGATCGACGCCGTGCTTGCTGGGTAGTACCGGAAACTACTGCGCCGCCCAGATTCCCAGTTCGTTTCCGCTCGGGTCGGTGAAGTGAAAGCGTCGACCTCCGGGGAATTCGTACGGCCCGTTGACCACTTCACCGCCGGCTGCGGTCACTGCGTCCAGTGACGCTTCCAGGTCGTCGGAGTAGAGCAGAACGAACGGGCCACCGGTCGGGCGTGGTTCGGTGGAGAGCGCGAGACCACCGACCTCGTCCCCGTCGGCGCCTTGGATTCCGGCGTACTCGGGCCCGTAGTTGTTGAACCCCCAGCCGAATGCGCCGGAGTAGAAGGCCTGGGCTGCGGCCAGGTCTGTAACTGTAAGTTCGATGTAGTTCAGTCGATGGTGCATGTTCTCGGCCATGTCGGCAGCCTACTTTCCGTCACGAACCTGCGATGTTGACCAGCCAGTTGATGCCGAATCTGTCCGTGAGCATGCCGAAGGTGTCACCCCACGGGGCCTTGTTCAGACCCATCGTGTTCTGTGCCCCGTCGGCCAGTGTGTTCCAGTATCCGGTCAATTCGGCCTCGTCTTCGCCACTGAGCGAGACGGAGATGTTGTCGCCGACGTTCAGGTTCATGCTCGACGGCGTGTCCGCACCCATCAGAGTCAGACCGCTGGGCGAGACGAGTTGGCCGTGCATGATCTGGTCTTTCTCGGCCGGGTCGTCGCTCGCACCGAAGTCTGCGAACGTGTTGAGAGTGAGCTCGCCTCCGAACACGGAGTGGTAGAACTGCAGTGCCTCACGGGCGTCGCCGCGAAAGTTGAGATACGGATTCAGGCGGGTCGTCATGATGTCTCCTCGCGCTCGGTGCAGGCTACTTCGGGGTTCGACGACAATCCTAGGAGCCTGGCTGCTGGCGGGGGCGTGTTCGAATATGTACGGCACTCACGGGATACGCGGCTCACCCAGCTTGACCACGATGACTCCGATCAGGATGAGAACGCCGCCCGAGATCTGAACGAGCCGTGGCGTTTCACCGAGAAGCAGCCAGGCGAAGAGCAGAGCCGACACCACTTCCGTGAGCCCGACGAACGACGCGAGTCTCGACCCCAACCTGCGAATGGCGGCAATTCCGCACACGTAGGCCAGCGCTGCCGTCACGATTCCCAGCCCGAGGACAGACCCCCACCAGGGCATGGTCGCGCCGGCGAGGACGACATCGTCGGTGCTCGCCGCGAAGGGAACCACTCCGAGCGCGCCTGCGACGAGCAGAATCGTTCCGCCGCACAGCAATCCGGCAGCGGCCAGCGTCAACGGGGGCAGCCCGTTTCCCTCGTCGGCGGACATGATCCAGTACACGGCCGCGCCCGCCATTGCTGCCAGCGCCCACAGGACCCCGAGAGGGTCCAACGAAGCACCGGACACGAGATCGAGCACCAGGAACAAGCCGACGGCGGCGACGGCAGCGCCACCGACCGTCACCAGCGTCGGGCGCTGCCCTCGCCGCAACCACATCCACCCGATGACTGCCACCGGAGAGGTGAATTCGATGAGCAGCGCCACCCCGACCGGCATGTAGTTCACCGCGTTGAAGAATGCCAACTGGCAACCGGCGACGGCGAACACGCCGTAGGCGAGGATGGTGCGCAGATTCTTCGACAGCAGTGCCCACCGTCCCCGTAACGCGAGCACGCCGGGAACCAGAAGGACGGCGGCAGCGATCATGATCCTCGCCGTGACGGCGGACCCAGCCGTCCACCCGGCGTCGAGCAGGCTCTTCGCCAGCGGCCCGGACAGCCCGAACGCGGCCGATGACACAACCGCCAATCCCAGACCCGAGGCCAGCCTGGAGGGAGTGGCTGCCATCCCACCCGAGGAAGTTGCGTCATTGGTCAATGCCGTCATGGCTCATTACAGTAGGAACCGATTGGTAAGGTGTCAACATGGTTTTCACCGATGACACCGCAGGTGCGCTGGTGTCCGCCGTGGCCTTGGCCAACTCGGGCGAGGATCCCGACACACTCGTGACCCGAGACCAGCTGAAGGAGTTCTTCGCCCGACACCACTACACGGGACGGTTCGACGGCGACGCAGCCGAGCTCGATGCCGTCCGCGCCCTGCGTCCGTCGTTGCGCACTTTGCTGACGAGCGACCGTGACACTGCGGTGGAGCTCGTCAACACGATCCTGGCCGACGCCTGCGCCTTGCCCCGACTGGTCCGCCACGGCGAGACCGACTGGCACCTGCACGCGGTCAGCGACGACAGTCCCCTTGCGCGACGCATCGCCGTCGAGACCGCGATGGCGATGATCGACGTCATCCGCGCCGACGAATTCTCTCGTCTGACCATCTGTGCAGCCGACTGCGAGGGCATCGTGCTCGACCTCTCGCGTAATCGATCGCGCAAGTTCTGCAGCACAGCGTGCGGTAACCGCACCGCCGTCGCGGCGTACCGGACGAGGCAGGCCGGAACTTAACGCTCGCGCACCCTTGTCACCGACGCCGCCCGAACCCAGAGGGCCAGCGAGATGAGCGCCAGCACCTCGGCGACCACCAGGGCGCGCTCGACGTAACCCAGCGTGACGACCCGGTACCAGGGAGTCGTCGTGGTCGCGCCGACGACGAGCGCGTACAGGATGGGGAGCAACGTGGCCACCGACAGGAATGCCAGGCCGAGCGTCGACCGCGCTCGAACACCCCAGCGCTCGTCCCGTAGCCACGGGAGGGAGAAGGCGATCACGGCGATCGGCACACTCACGAACGCCACTGCCGCACCGGCCCGGTGGATGGCACCGCCGAGCCCGAGTGTGGCGTCGTTGCTCCAATCCTGTTTGGGGACGGCGACAACGGCGACGAGGCCGACGGTCCACAGCGTGTGGGCAACCGCCGCTGTCGATCGTGGCCTGACCAACCCGGTGCGAACCGCAGCCACCAGCGTCGCGGCGGATCCCAGCGCAAGAAGCAGCACTCCTGCGGCGAAGACCCACTGCTGGGCGCCGAGGCCGTACTCACTGATGGTTCGGCGCAGGTGGCTGGGATTGCTCGCCGCGGTGTGAATGTCCAGCACGAGCACCAGCACGGAACCGAGGATGATGGCGACGGCACCGGCCGAGGCGGGTCGCACGAGGCGCGGTATGTCGATCGTCACCCGATCCACTGTGCCCGAAGAATCCGCCTTCAGGCTCGTCCCCGAAGTGGAAGTCACAGAACCGCGCGCCGTATCAGCGAAGCACGCGGTACCAGTTCTCGACTTCTCCGGGGATGCGTTCGAGGGTCACCCGCTCACCACCAGGGCGGTCGAAGAGGCGCACACCGTCGCCGAGGAGAACCGGCGCCGTGAAGACCAGGATCTCGTCGAGCAGTCCCTCGTCGATGCACTGCCGGGCGACATCGGCGCCAAGCACGTTGACATACTGCTCCCCCGCCGCGGCGACAGCGCATTCGACGGCTACGTGCAGGTCGGTGGCGACCGAGACACCGGGAATGGGATTCACCGGAGGTCGATGCGTCAGCAGCACGGTGGGGCCGTCGTACTGGCCACCGAACGCACCCTCGGCATCCGTTCCTCGATTGGGGTCGTCACCGAAGAAGGTGACGGCTCCACACAGAATTGCTCCGATTCGGGACAGCAGTCGATCTGCAGCTTCGTTCGGCTCCCCCACGTACTCGCTCAGCCAGGACATGTCCCCGCCGGGACCGGCGATGAATCCGTCGAGCGACATCGTCGCCGAATACAGCAGTGTGGCCATAACGTTGTACCTCTCTGGTCGGTTGCACGTTGAGACCTGCCGCGAGCGACGGAATCATCGGCCGGTCTCGATCGGAAATCCTCGGGCGCGCATCTCGTCGACCAGCTTCTCGCGTGAAGACAGGAAGTCGCGATTCATCACTGTGTCGTTCGTCCGAAACAGCGAGGGTAGGAACGTCTCACCGGTGTCGTTACGCAAACCGGCGTCGGCTCCGGCTTTCACGAGCCGCAGGCACATGTCGACGTTGTTCACCGCCGCCGCCGAGAACAACGGAGTCTGACGACTCACTGTCTGACGGGTGTCGAGCGACGCCCCGGCGTCGATCATCACGTCGAGCATGTCCTCGCGACCGTACAGCGCGATGCCGTGAACGGCGTTGCCGCCGAAGCGATCCGGTGACTCGACGAGGGTTGCATCCCAGTTCAGCAGTGCCTGCATGGATTCGATGTTGTCTCGCAGCACTGCGTAGTTGAGGGCGTTGTAGCCGCCGACGGTCTCTGCGCGAGCGTCGGCTCCGGCTTCCAAGAGGGTGGTCACCGTGCGCGCCGAACCGAATTCGACCGCCCACAGCACAGGTGTTATCGCTGCTCGTTTGGGGTCGTGGTCGTTGCTGAGCGACTCGATGTCCGCGCCGTCCTCGACGAGGGAACGCACCTCGTCCAGGTTTCCCTTCTGTGCGGCGTCCAGCAGTGCGACGACTCGCGGGTCGTCGAAGTACTTGTCCGCGTCTGCGCCGAAGAACCTGGACAGCGGCTCGAAGGCACAACCGGAGAGGCACAGAGCCACCAGCAACGGGAGTGCCCACTTCGTGACCTTCGACATGACCGGTCCTTTCATTCGATGTAGAACGACCGTATGCGCGAACGAACAGCGGGCGAATCGGTGAAACTACTCGAGTCCGGTACTATGACGCGCAGCATAGAACCGCCGATCAGAGCAGGGGAACGATGTCCGACGATCATCAGTTCGACGACGCGATTGCACTCGAAAGCATCAGCCCCGGAGTGTTCCTGGGCCGCACCTCGGCGCCGTACAACAACATGGTCGGCCCGTTCGGTGGCGTGACGGCAGCAGCCTTCGTGCGAGCCGTCCGGCTGCATCCCGATCGTCTCGGCGACCCGGTCTCGCTCACGATCAACTTCGCCGGCCCCATCACCGAGGGCGAATTCCAGATCTCGACGCGCGCGGTGCGCACCAATCGATCGAACCAGCACTGGTACCTGGAATTGACCCAGGACGGCGTCGTTGCGACGACGGCGACCGCCGTGTTCGGCACTCGACGCGACACCTGGGACGACGACGAAGCCACGGCGCCGGCCGTGCCTGCGCCGTCCGAACTCGAGCCCGGTGGTTTCCCGGAGTTCATCGCGTGGGCGCGAAACTACGAAATGCGTTTCGCCGCAGGCGCGTTGAGCGAGAACGAAGCTGCAGACTCCGCCATCGCCCTGTGGGTCAGGGACACCCCGGCACGCGCATTGGATTTCGAGTCACTGACGTCGATGTGCGACGTGTTCTACCCACGCGTCTTCCAGCGCCGCGGCAAGTACGTGCCTGCCGGCACCATCTCGCTCACCATCCACTACTTCGCGACGGCCGACGATCTTGCTGTGCAGTCGGATTCGTTCGTTCTCGCGAACGCCGCAGCCCGACGGTTCCACAAGGGGTACTTCGATCAGTCGGCCGAGCTGTGGAGCAGCGACGAGAAGCTACTGGCGACAAGCCATCAGGTGGTCTACTACAAGGACTGAGCGCCTATTCTCGGATGGAGCTGACGGTGAAGGGCTCCACCGGATCTCCTCCCCGCTTGTCGAACTGACTGTTCACCACGAGCAGGCGATCGTCCGTGGCAGCGACGGTCGTCGGGTAGGCGAACGATCCGTCGGTGATCTCTCCGACGACTCGGCCGGACCTACCGTCGTCGGACAGCTCCACCCGTGAGATGAGTCCGTCGCGATTGCGGACGACGTAGAGCGTGTCGTCGTCGAGCTCGAGTCCGTCGGCGTTCACGAGAGTCCGACCGCCGAGATCGACTTGGGTCACTTCCTTCGACCGTCCGTCGACTCGGTACAGGTTTCCGGTGGACGACTGCGCGACGACCAATGCGTCGTCGTCGACCTCGACAATGCCGTTGGCGTTGAAGCCCTCGCCGTACTGGAACGGAGTGCCGTCGAAGTCGACGAAGGTTTCGAGCGGACCGTCCTGAGCTCCGTCGCGCACCTGCACTGCTGGAATGCGGAACAGCGCGGGGCTGCGCGAATCGGTGACGAACACGTCGCCGTTGTCGGCGATCGCGACGTCGTTCAGGAATGTCGCGTCCTCGCCGAGGCCGTTGGTGAACGTGCCGACGAGGGAACCGGACACACTGTCGTAGACCCAGACCTTGCCGGTGGGTCCCCCTGCGATGACGAGGCGGTTCACGTCGTCGACGTCGTTGTCGTTGTCGTCGTTGTCATCGTTGTCGTCACCATCGGAGACGTCGAGGCCCGCCGCGGCGGTTCGCCCGTCTGCACCGCCGGGTAGGAACACCTCCAGCTCAGGGGTGCCGAGCGTTCCCCGGAACACTGTTCCGTCGCCCGTCGACGTCACGTAGAACGTCTCGTCGTCGGCGGCGATGCCCTCGGGAAACACATCCGTTCCCGGCAGGGTGTAGATATCGGCGTTCGACGGCGCAGTTGTCGGTGTCGACGACGCCGGCGCCTGAGACGAGGACGTGGTGTCAGGCGCGGCGGCCGGCGTCGGATCGGAGGATCCGCATGCCGCCGCAAGCGCGGTGACTGCAGCAAGGGCGGGGATCACGAAGGGGGCGCGTTTCACCCTCCCGAGTGTTCCATATGTCCGAAATATTGGCTGCCGTCCCACGTCACAGCGGCATTTGCACCCCGGCAGTTTCGGCGACGCCGCCCTGACCGTCGAAGGACAGTTGCCGCACGGCCACTTTTTCGACGAAGAACCGGTCGTGGCTGACGAGGATCACGGCGCCCGGGAACGCGATGAGGGCGCGTTCGAGCACTTGTGTACTGGCCAGGTCCAGGTGGTTGGTGGGCTCGTCGAGGACGATGACGCCTGCTCCGAACAACAGGCACTGTGCCAGCGCGACACGTGCTTTCTGCCCGCCGGACAGGACGCCGATGCGCGTCTTGAGATCGAGTTCCGAGAATTGGAGCAAGGTCAGGAAGCGATTGACTTCCTTCTTCGTGGCGGTGAATGCCAGGCTGCCGGGCATGGCGTTCACTGCGTGCGTGACGGTGTCGTCGGGGTCCAGGTCCGCGAGTACCTTGTTGTAGTAGATGAACGACGGCGCTTTGGTCTTCCACTTGACCTTGCCGGCGTCGGGTTGCTGTGCGCCGGTGAGGATGTCGACGAGAGTTGTCTTTCCGCATCCGTTGGGGCCGGTGATCGCGATCCGGTCTCCTCGGTGAATCTCGAAGGACACGTCGGAGAAAAGATCCTGATCGCCATGGCTTTTGGAGATCCCGCTGATTTCCGCCAGGTTGTCGTGGACGTGCAGACCCCCGTAGATGGCGGTGACCACGGTGTCGACGGGTCGAGGATTCTTGGCCTTCTTGATGTTCGCGAGCCTGCGCTTGAGGACGCCGCTCGGGTTCTTCAGCGCTTCTTTTCTATCGGAGATGGCTTCCTGTTCGTACGCCAGCAACTGCTGTTCGCTACTGAATTCTCGTTCGAGGTTTTTCAGCCGGAACTGCTTTTGCACAACGTATTCCGAGTACGAACCGTCGTACGTCTGCAGGTGATGGTTCTCGATCTCGACGATGCTGGTGACCACTTGCTCGAGGAAGTGCCGGTCGTGCGACACCACCAGCAGGGCTCCGCGGAAGTCTCGCAGCCAGCGTTCGAGCCACGCGATGCCTGCGACGTCGAGGAAGTTGGTGGGCTCGTCGAGCAACAGTACGTCCGGCGCTTCGAGCAGAATCTTCGCGAGCGCGGCGCGGTTTCTCCAGCCGCCGGACAACTTGCCGACGGGCAGATCCCGACGGTCGGCGTTGAACCCGAGCATGGACAGCACGGTGTCGATCTGCTGGTGGTAGGTCCAGCCGCCACTGCTGTCCATCGCTTCGAGCAACTCCGCCTGGCGATCGACGAGCTTGTACATCTGCTTCTCGTCCAGATCGCCACCCAACGCTGCCTCGACCTCGGCGAGCTCGGATTCGATCGCATGCACGGCTTTGAAGAGCGACTCCAGCTCGGCTTGGATGCTGCGCTCACCGTCGAGTTCCGAGAACTGGGAGAAGTACCCGATGCGGGCACCGTCGGTGACGTCGACGATTCCGGAATCCGGCTGCTCACGCCCCAACAGCAGCTGCAGCAGGGTCGTCTTGCCGGTGCCGTTGCGTCCGATCAGGCCGATCCTGTCGCCGTCGGCGAGCTTGAAGAACACTTCGCGAAGCATCACCTTGCCGTCGTATCCCTTGGCGACGTCGTTCATGCGGATCCAACTCAAACGAAACAGCTCCTACTAGGGATGTGACAGGGTATCGCCGACAACTGTAGGCCAGTTCACGGCGATCCCCGTCCACGCTCATCCCACGAGAGCCGGTAGCACCAGGTCGCGGTAGCGCTGTTTCATCGTGTCGACGACCAGGTCGCAGTCGGTGTCCCAGACTGCGGTGTTGAAGATCTCGACTTCGACGTCGCCGCGGTAGCCTGCCTCGCGTACCCAGGTGCCGATGGTCGTGAAGTCGATGACGCCGTCACCCATCATTCCGCGGGAGAGCAGTGGGTCGGCTTCCATCGGCACCAGCCAGTCGCATACCTGGTAGGAGCTGATGCGGCCACGTCGTCCCGCGGTGCGGATCAGCTCGTCCAGGTCCGGATCCCACCAGATGTGGAAGGTGTCGACGACGACGCCGACTGCCTCGGCCGGGTGGGGTTCGGCCATGGACAGTGCCTGTCCCAGAGTGGAGATGACGGCGCGATCGGCAACATACATCGGATGCAGCGGTTCGAGCGCTATTCGCACTCCCCGCTCGCGGGCGTACGGAACCAACTGGGCCAGGCGATCTTCGACGCGTGCGCGGGCGCCGATCAGGTCCTTGTCCGGGATTCCTCCCATCACCATGACCAGTTCCGGCGCTCCGAGTTCTGCGGCCTCGTCGAGTGCTCGGCGGTTGTCGTCGAGCCCGTCGTCGTCGACTGCGGTCAGAAATCCGCCTCGGCACAGGCTCGATACGCGCAGGCCTGCGTCGGACACCAGCTTGGCAGCCTGCGCCACACCGACTTCGTGTACGCGGTCTCGCCATGGGCCGACGGCGCCGAGTCCGGCGCGAGCGGCGCCGTCGACCGCTTCCTTCAAGGTCCACCTGTTGACCGTCTTGGTGTTCAAGGACAGCGCAGCGTAGGGGTTGTCGAGGTCGTAGCAGGCAAGCGTCACGACGTGACTCCGTTCAGTTCCAGGAACAGCTCCATGCGGTGCACGGCCAACGAGGGATCGTCGAGCAGGCCTGCCCTGTCGGCCAGGACGAACAACTGCGTCAGATGTTCGACGCTTCGGCCCGACGCCAGGCCCCCGACCATCGAGAACCCCGGTTGTTTTCCGCGCAGCCAGGACAGGAAGGCGATACCGGTTTTGTAGTAGTAGGTGGGCGCGGAGAAGATGTGGCGTCCCAGCTCCTGCGTCGAGCGCAGGATCTCCTCTGCACGTACGGTATTGCCGCGGTCGAGTTCCTGCAGGGCCGTCGACGCCGCGGGGTAGATGCCGGCGAAGATGCCGAGCAATGCGTCGGAGTGGCCGTGCTCGTCGCCGATGATCAACTCCGGGTAGTTGAAGTCGTCGCCGGTGTACAACCGCACGCCCGGCGGTAGTGCTCGGCGCAAGGCGATCTCGTGCTGTGCGTCGAGCAGGGAGACCTTGACGCCGTCGACCTTGTCCGCGTGCTCGTCGACGAGTCCGCGGAACACCGAGGTGGCCTCGGAGATGTCGACGCTTCCCCAGTAGCCGGCGAGTGCCGGGTCGAACATAGTACCCAGCCAGTGCAGGATGACGGGCCGATCGACTTCGCGAAGCAACGTGGAGTAGACGTAGCGGTAGTCGTCCGGTGACGCCGCGACTTTGGCGAGAGCGCGGGAGGCCATGACGATGACGTTGGCACCCGCTTCGGTGACGACGGCGATCTGCTCGCGGTAGGCGCCCAGGACCATCTCGAGCCCGGCTCGACCCGTCGGCACGGCGTCGAGGTCCAGTTGGTCCGTTCCGGCACCGCAGGCCAGCAGTCCACCGACCTGTGCTGCTTCCGCACCCGAACGCCTGATCAGCTCCGCGGTCGCGGCCCAGTCCAACCCCATCCCGCGCTGGGCTGTGTCCATGGCGTCGGCAACGCCGAGTCCGTAGGACCAGAGTTCGCGACGGTAGGCAAGCGTTGCGTCCCAGTCGATGTCCGCGAGTGCGCCGGGCGTGTTGTCTCCGGTGGCACGTGGAACGACGTGCGCGGCGGCGTAGACGATGCGCGAGGCGATCGGGCTCGTCGGCCGTGTCCACTCCCCTGGCTCTCCCAGCGTGTGAATGCCTCTGCCCGGCAACGCTATCGCCACACGCTGATCGACCGCGGTCACAGCGTGATCTCCGGAACGTCGAGTCGGCGGCCTTCCGCGGAGCTGCGGAGACCCAGCTCGGCCAGTTGCACTCCCCGAGCGGCGGAGAGCAATCCGTACCGGTGCGGTCGCTCGGCGATCACGTCACGGAGGAATTCTTCCCACTGCAGCTTGAATCCGTTGTCGAGCTCCGCGTTCGCGGGTACGTCGAGCCACTGGTCGCGGAACGGTTCCGTCACCGGGAGATCCGGGTTCCACACGGGCTTCGGTGTGTGGGATCGGTGCTGGGCGACGCACGTGCGCAGCCCGGCGACTGCGGAGCCGTGCGTGCCGTCGACCTGGAATTCGACGAGTTCGTCGCGGAACACCCGCACCGCCCACGACGAATTGATCTGGGCGACGACGCCGTTCTCGAGCTCGAAGATGCCGTAGGCGGAATCGTCGGCGGTGGCCGTGTATTCGCGCCCCTGCTCGTCCCAGCGTGTCGGAATGTGGGTCGACGCCTTGGCGGTGACGGTCTCGACCTTGCCGAGGATGCCTTCGAGAACGTAGTTCCAGTGGCAGAACATGTCGATGATGATGCCGCCGCCGTCCTCGGAGCGGTAGTTCCAGCTGGGACGCTGCGCCGGCTGACCGTCGCCTTCGAAAACCCAGTAGCCGAATTCGCCTCGCAGCGAGAGAATTCGACCGAAGAATCCCTCGTCGACCAGTCTCTTGAGCTTCACCAACCCTGGCAGGTAGAGCTTGTCGTGCACGACTCCTGCGGTGACGGAGGCGTTCTCGGCGATGCGGGCCAGTTCGATCGCTTCGGTGAGGGTCTCTGCGGTCGGCTTCTCGGTGAAGATGTGCTTGCCCGCCTTCATCGCCGACGCCAGTGCTTCGGCCCGTCGCGAGGTCACCTGGGCGTCGAAGTAGATGTCGATACTCTGATCGTCGATGACGGATGCGGCGTCGGTGCTGTATTCCGTGATGCCGTGCAGTGCGGCGAGTTCCTGCAGCTTGGCTTCGTTGCGACCGACGAGGATCGGCTCGACCTGGACGCGTGAGCCGTCGGCGAGAAGGACGCCGCCTTCCTCGCGAATGGGGAGGATCGAACGCAGGAGGTGCTGACGGTAACCCATGCGGCCGGTGACACCGTTCATGGCGATACGCAGGGTACGAGTGGGGTTGGGCATAGCAGTTGCCTGTTCTTCAGGAGGGACGTCGAGATGTGCACGGACGTTCAGGGCAGGGGACGGGCTGAGCCGTCGGGAAGGTTCCAGAAACGGTGTGGCGGAAAGTTCCACACGCGTCGAGCGAACAAGTCAGCTTCGGAATGCGCTTTCCAAGCTATGCTGTCCACGTCGGTTGGTCAAGCGGCAACTCGAGGAGAATCGATCATGGCGGCAGTGCGACTGCAGGACGTGGCCGCGGCGGCAGGGGTTTCCCAGGCCACCGCGTCGAGAGTCCTCAACGGCTCCTCACGAATCCCGGGAGAAGGCGTCGCAGACCGGGTTCGCGCAGCCGCGGCAGACCTCGGCTATATAGCAAATGCCCAGGCCCAAGCGCTTGCACGGTCCTCCACCGGCCTGATCGGGCTGGTGGTCCACGACGTCGCGGATCCGTACTTCTCCTCCATCGTGCGCGGAGTGCAGAACGAGGCGCGCACAGCCGGCAAGCTGGTCCTCCTGGCCAGCACCGAGCGCGATTTCGACATCGAACGCCAGTCGGTCAGCACGTTCATCTCGCACCGCGCCGACGCCATCATCCTGGCCGGTTCGCGTCAGAGCGGTGACCTGGATCGAGATCTGGAGAAGGAATTCGCTGCGTATCGAAAGAACGACGGAAAAGTGGTGGTCATCGGTCAACCGCTACCGTTCGGCGCAGCCGTCGAACCGGAGAACTTCGTGGCGTCGGCGGCACTCGCCGAGGCATTGATCGGCGAGGGACACCGACGGTTCGCGATCATCGGCGGGCCCGGCAACATCCGCACGTCGGTGGACCGGCGAAACGGTTTCGTCGACGCCCTGGCCAGGCACGGCTTTGCCCCGGAAATCGAAGTGGCGGGCGACTTCTCACGGGACGGCGGATTCAGCGCTGCCCGACGCCTCGCCGCGGCGCTGGAACTGCATCCAGGCTCCGAGACCGCGCCGCCCTGCGTCTTCGCCGTCACGGACGTGATGGCGATCGGCGCCATTGCGGCGTGGCGCAGCCAGGGCTTTCGTGTGCCCGACGATGTCTGCGTCGCGGGTTTCGACGACATCCCGACGCTGCGGGATCACTTTCCGAGCCTGACGACCGTCGCCCTGTCGCTCGTGGAGATCGGTGAGCGTGCGGTGAAGCTCGCTCTCGACGGGGAGCAGGACACGCACGAGTACGCCCCCGGCACCGTCGTGTTGCGTGCGAGCAGCGCTCTGACCAGGTGAACTTTAAGAACTCTTGACAGTGTGGGCGCGGTCACACTACATTCGCTTCAGCTTCGGAAAGCGCATTCCAGCGGGAGCGTCGTAGCCCGCCCACTACTAGCTCGAGGACTTCTCATGGCGGTAACAACGTCGGTCGAGATCCGTTCCGCTGAGCCGTCGGCAACACACCCTGCGCCGACGGATCATCGACGGAGCTTCAAGAACATTCTGCCCTCCTTCCGAAACACGTGGTCCGGACTGTGGCGCCCGCTCGCGCTCGTGGCCGTGCTGGTAGCAGCATGGTGGGCGGTGACCGAGTCGGAACTCGTCGCGCCCTACATCCTCCCGTCGCCCAGCGACACCTGGTCGACGATGGCGGACAACGCCTCGTACCTCGCCGGGCACACCTGGGTCACCACGTACGAGACCATCGCCGGATTCGTGATCGCCGCGCTCGTCGGCGAAGCCGTTGCGGTACTGATGATCTACTCGTCGAGCATCGAGAAGACGATGTATCCACTCATCCTCTTCGCTCAGGTCATTCCCAAGATCGCCATCGCACCACTGTTCGTCGTGTGGCTCGGATTCGGAGCCAGCCCCAAGATCCTCGTCGCCGTGTTGATGGCGTTCTTCCCCATCGTCATCGCCGGCATGGCCGGACTGCGTTCGGTGGACCCCGAGATCCTCGAACTCACCTCCACGATGGGCGCCAGCAAATGGAAGACCTTCGCCAAGGTCCGGTTCCCGGCGTCGTTGCCGCAGTTGATGTCCGGACTGAAGATCGCCGCGACACTCGCCGTCACCGGAGCGGTCGTCGGTGAATTCGTCGGGGCCAACGAAGGACTCGGCTACGTCATCCTCCAGGCGAACGGAAACATCGACACCGCAATGTTGTTCGCGGCGCTGATCATCATGTCCGCCCTCGGCATCATCCTCTTCATGATCATCGAGATCGCAGAGAAGTTCCTCATCCCCTGGCACGCGTCGCGTCGATCCACTGCATCCGCGTCCGCCGTCTGACACATCGGAGAAATCGAATGAAACTCGGAAAACTCGTCATCGCGGCGGCCGCCGCATCGTCCCTCGTACTCGCCGGTTGCAGCGGAGGCGGTGCCGAGGAGAAGGCTCCCGGCACCGACGGTGAAACCACGGCGACATCGCTGATGCTCAACTGGTATCCCTACGGCGAGCACGCCCCGTTCTACTACGGCGTCCAGGAGGGGATCTTCGCCAAGCACGGCATCGATCTGACCATCACCGCCGGCCAGGGCTCGACGAAGACCGCGCAGGCAGCGGGATCCAACCAGACCGACTTCGGCTGGGCCGACTCCGCGGCCGTCCTGTCCAACATCGACAAGGGCGTACAGATCAAGAGCGTGGGCGTCTTCCTGCAGACCACCCCCTCGGCCGTCCAGGTCTACGCCGACGGCCCCATCCAGACCACGGCCGACCTCGCCGGCAAGACCATCGCGGTCTCCGCGGGCGATGCGCCGACGACCACGTTCCCCATCTATCTCGATGCCGTCGGCGTCGAGGAGAGTTCGGTGTCCCAGCAGAGCCTCGACTCCGCAGGCAAGGTTGCCGCCATGTTGTCCGGCCAGGTGGACGGTTTGATCGGCTTCGCACACGATCAGGGCCCCAACATCGCGAACAAGAGTGGCCGCGAGATGCGGTACCTCAAGTACTCCGACGCGGGCCTGAACTTCTTCAGCAACGGCCTCATCGCCAACGAGTCGACCATCGAACGCTCCCCTGAGTTGGTCCAGGCAATGGTCGACGCCACCACCGAATCCTTCGAAGCCGCCATCGCCAATCCCGAGGCTGCGGTGGCCTCCATGGTCGGCAAGGACCCCCAGACTCCGCCCGAGTCGGTGTTGCTGCAGCAGTGGCAGGAGACAATCCCGCTGCTCACCACCCCCAACACCGAGGGCAACGCACCGGGCGTCAACTCCGAAGAGGACTGGGTATCCACGATCACTGTTCTCTCCGACGCCGGCCTCCTCGAGAGCGCCGACGAGCCGTCGAAGTACTGGGATTCCACCTTCACCACGACCACCGAGCAGTGAGGTAGGGACATGACCGCCACCTTCGATCGACCGAAAACCGTCCTGACCGACACCGCAGTTGCCGTCGACGACCTGAGCGTCCGCTTCTCCTCCAAACGAGGTGACGTGACAGCGCTCAGCGATGTCGACCTCACGGTAGGAGAAGGAGAGTTCGTCTCCATCGCCGGACCGTCGGGATGCGGCAAATCGACGCTGCTCAAAGTTGTTGCCGGACTGACCAATGCGAGTTCCGGCAGTGTGAGCCTGCGCGGCAAGCAGGTGAAGGGGCCGCAGCGGGGCATCGGTTACGTGTTCCAGCGCGCCGCACTTCTGGAATGGCGGACCGTCCGCAAGAACATCCTGCTGCAGGGCGAGATGCGCGGCATGAACCGCAAGCAGACAGCCGCGAAAGCCGACCAGCTGATCGAGATGACCGGCCTCAGCGGTTTCGAGAACGCACTCCCCCACGAACTGTCCGGCGGTATGCAGCAACGAGTCTCGCTGTGCCGCGCCCTGCTGCACGAGCCCGAAGTGTTGCTCATGGACGAACCGTTCGGCGCACTCGACGCGCTCACCCGAGAGAAGATGAACGTCGAGTTGCATCGCATCTGGCGCGAAACCGGAACGACGGTGATGCTGGTGACGCACTCCGTGGCCGAGGCCGTGTACCTGGCCAATCGCGTCGTCGTGATGAGCCCGCGGCCCGGCCGGATCGTCGAAATCCTCGACGTCGACCTCCCCGCCGAGCGGGATTACAGCTCCACCATGGAACAGCCGGAGTTCATCACCGTCGCCAATCGGGTTCGCGACCTCCTCGGCGCGACGACGAGCGCCGACTGACCCTAGGTGAGTGGAAATGTGTCCTGGAGGACACATTTCCACTCACACAAGGCTCTAGCGGCGGGGATCTACCAATACCTTCGCGTGGGTGCTCTGTCCCGAATCCAGCTCGACGAACATGTCGGTCAACTCCCCGAGCCCGATCGTGCCGGTGTGCAGAGACGCGACATCGAGTCGCTTCTCGGCGATCGCGGTCATCGACCCGACGAAGTCCTCGTGGGAGTACGCCAACGATCCGATGACCGTGAGCTCGCGACTCTGCCAATCGCCGTAGCTCACCTGCGAGTCCGTTCCCGGGTAGCCCAGCAGCGACAGCACTCCGCCCCGACGAACCAACTGTGCCGACGGCTGGAGAAGACTTGCCACTCCGGTGCATTCGAAGAGAACGTCGGCACCGAGTCCGTTGGTTGCTCCGCGCAGCACGCGATCGAGGTCGGCCGGTTCCACCACGTCGGTGAACCCGAGCCGACTCGCCTGCTCGCGGCGATGCGGTGACGGTTCGGAGACGATCACCCGGCCGGCACCGGCGTTGCGGGCGTGCTGCGCCGTGAGCAAGCCGATGGGCCCGGCTCCCTGCACCACCACGGTCGATCCGAGCGTCATGGCGGTCCGCTTCACCGCATGGAAAGTCACGGTCGCTGGTTCCACGAGTGCGGCTTCCTCGTCCGTGAGCGCGTCGGGCACCGCGATCACGCGACGGGCCGAGACGGTCAGCGTGGTGCCGAATCCGCCGTGCACCGGTGCGTCGTCGGTGATTCCGTTGGCCTCGGCGAACGCCAGATCACAGTGCGCTGCGTGTCCTGCCGTGCATTGAGGGCACCGCCCGCATGCTGGGCCCACTCCGCCGACGACCCGCTGCCCGACAGCAACGGTCGTGACGTCCTTGCCGATCGCGGAGACCGTTCCGGTCCACTCGTGGCCGAACACAGCCGGGGGCAGGGCAGCCGACGAGTACCCGTGGGTGTCGGTCGCGCAGATCCCGCAGTACCTGATGTCCACGACCACGCCGTCGTCCGCCGGCTCGGGTGCGCGTGCCTCGTCCACGGTCTCCGCTCGGTGCGGAGCAACGACATGGACGTAACGCTGGGCTTCCAACACGGACATGATGGTTACTTCCTTTGTAGATACTTCATAAAGTATCTACAACCATACGCTCCAGCTCACCTGGGTGAGTGCGTGTGCCAGTCCGTCGCCGCCTGATAGCGCGAACCCATGTCGAACAGGTGCTGTTCGTGGTGGGCGGCGGCGGTGAGCTGCATTCCCACCGGCATACCCGAGACGGAGTGGAATCCGACGGGAACAGCAAGCGTGGGACCGTCGTGCAGAGACCAGGGGTAACTGAACTGACCCATCCGGCGAGACTGGGCGACGACGTCGTCTCCCCCGTCGATGCGGGGAACGTCCACCGGCATCGTGGGGGTGAGCACCACGTCCACGTCCGTGAACACCCTCCTCAGTCCGGTGCGATACTCCGTTCGACCGCGGACGGCGGCCGCCCGTTGGGCATCGGAGATGCTCAGCCCGAGGGAGATTCTTTCGAGTGTCGCGGGCTGGAACAGTTCCGGTTGTCGGTCCACGCGGGTTCGGTGCCGGTGCGCCAGGTCCGAGTAGACGATCGTGTAGACGATGTCCTGAGCGTCGGCGACGCCCGGGATCTCGATGGGCACGACGTCGTAGCCGAGGGTTTCCAGAACTCGGGTTGCAGCGTGGACGGCGTCGGCGACACCGCTGTCGACGTCGTCGGTGAAGAACGTGGTGGGAACACCGATCCGCAGGGTTGTCGCTGCGGCCGATGCCGGGTGGTCGGCGAGGACGCTGAACAGCCGGGCAACACCGTCGACCGTCCGTGCCATCGGCCCGACGGTGTCGAACTCCTCGCTGACCGGGAACACACCGTCGTTGCTGATCGCTCCCCAGGTCGGCCGGAGTCCGACGACACCGCACGCCGACGCCGGCAGCCGCACCGAACCTCCGGTGTCCGTTCCCAGTGATGCGTCGACGAGTCCCGCGGCCACCGCGGATCCCGATCCCCCGCTGGAGCCACCGGGTACCCGGCTCGTGTCCCACGGATTTCGGGGGACGGCGGCCGCGGTGTTCTGCGAGGTGACGCCGACCGCGAACTCGGCCATGTTCAGCTTCGCAGTGATCCGAGCGCCCGCGTCGAGCAGTCGAGCGACGACCTCCGCGTCGCGATTCGCCACGTGCCCGTCGAAGAATCTCGATGCACACGTGGTGGCCACCCCGTCGACATCGATGTTGTCCTTGACGCCGATTCTCATCCCGGCCACGGGGCCGGTGCCTGACCCGGCGCGGTCACACCAGGTGATGACCGCGCCGAGATCGGTCAGGCCGCGCTCCCGGCGCGCAGGCCCGCAGTTGCTTCCTCGTCGACGGTCCAGTTCTCGGTGTTCACGACCACACCGTAGTCACGGCGCGCGTCTTCCTCGGTCAGGTACTCGTCCCACACGTCGCTGAGCACCTGGAACGGGTCACGCTCGAAGGGATTTCCGAAACCGCCGCCCGACGGGAGTTTGATCTCGAGCGTGTCGCCGGCCCGGATGGTTTCCTGAGTGACCTTGGAGTACAGCACTTCCTCGCGATCGGTCCCGGCGTTGCGGGTGAAGGATCCGGACACACCGTTGTGACCGCCCAGCGCGCCCGCCGGGGCGTCGGAGCGATTGTCTGCTTCCGAGCCGAGGAACGTGTCGGTCTCCATGAGCCACTTGCGTACGCTGCCGATGCCGCCGCGCCACCGCCCGGGAGCGGGGGCCTCGTCACGCAGTTCGTATCGCAGAGCCCGCATCGCGTGATTGAGCTCGAGTTCCTCGATCGGATTGTTTCGGGTGTTGGCCATCAACGCGTCGACGGCATCCATCCCGTCCTTGCCGTTCCGGCCGCCGTAGGATCCCTCGTTGATTTCGATGTAGACCCAATAGGATTCGCCGTCCGGCGCGATCCCGGAGTACGCGATCGCACACAGCGCTGCGGACGAACCGGCGACGGCGTGATCGGGAAGTACTGGTGCAAGCGCCAGGTTGATCGAGTCGAACACTCGATTGACCTGGGAGAAACGAGCGAAGCACGACGCCGGGAAGTCCGGGTTGAAGATGGTTCCCTCGGGTGCGTATGCCTTGACTGGCCGGAAGCACCCGTCGTTCTGCGGCACGAATTCCTCGGTGACGTCCTCGTCGAGCAGGATCGTGCGGATTGCCGAGACCGCAACCGGCAGAACGGAACCCTCGAACGGAACGTTGAACGCCGTCGGCACCTGACTGTTGGACCCGGTGAGATCGATGAGGATGTCCTCGCCGTCGACCTGGACTCGCACGGCCACCGCAAGCGGTTCACCGCGGTTCTTGCCGTCGTCGTCGAGGTAGCCGATGGGAGCGGAGTAGCTGCCGTCGGGGATCTCCCGAATCTTGTTGCGCAGCATTTTCTCCGAGTAGTCCATCCACCGCTCACCGGCACTCATGACGGTGTCGAGGCCGTACTTCTCCAGTAGCTCGGTGAACCGCTTCTCCCCGATCCGAGAGCAGGCAATGAGGGCTTCGAGGTCGCCGCGGTTCTGCTCCGGCGTGCGCACGTTGTCGAGGATGTGCTGGATCAGGTAGTCGTTGCGAACTCCGGCCTCGTAGATCTTCATGGAGTCCATGAGTTTGCCTTCGGCCCAGACGTCGACGACATCCATGCACAGTCCCGGGAAGTTTCCCCCGACATCCGATACGTGACCTGTGCAGCCGGCGAAGCCGATGTGCTCGCCCTGCCAGAAGATGGGGATGATCACGCCGTAGTCCGGCGAGTGCGCCGCCCCGTGGTACGGATGATTGTGCAGGATGACATCGCCCGGCTTGTACGTTCCCGCGAGCCGACGGTTGACTCCGCGGATGTAGGCGGGAATCGAACCGCAGTGCATGGGTGTGGAATCCGATTCGCAGAGCTCTCGTCCGTTGACGTCGAAGATACCCGCGCCGAGGTCCTCGGACTCACGGATGAGGCTCGAATACGCCATTCGGTAGAGGACCTGCGCCATTTCCTTGGCCATGGACTGCAGTGCACCACCGATGACACGCAACGTGATCGGGTCGACCTCGACGTCGTTCCACGTTCGTGTTGCCTCACCGGCGAGTGACACTCCGGTCTTGGGCATCAGCGCCTTGCTCATGCGGATTTCCTCTCGATGATGATGTGGCCGACGGCGTCGACTTCTGCGCGCTGATTCATGCCGACGATGGTGGTCGAGTCGAACTGTTCGACGATGGCGGGCCCGTCGAACGTGTTGCCGGCGAGCAGCAGTGATCGCTCGTAGACCGGCGTCTCCACCCATTCGGGTTTGGCTGTCTCGTCGGCCCAGAAAAGAGCCTGCGTCGTGGTCTTGATCGCGGCCGACGCGTCGGCGCCGCCTTTTTCGATGTCGGCGATGCGGACGTGAGGAACCGCGCCGACGCCGGTGACCCTGATGTTGATGAGCTGAACAGGTTTGTCGTCGAAGCGTTGTGAGTAGGTACGGCCGTGGGCTTCGTGGAACGCCTCGGCGGTGGTCTTGATCCACACGTCGTCGATGGCGCCGTCGGGCGCCTGGACGCGGAGTTCGTAACCCTGGCCGACGTATCGACAGTCGACGCTACGTTCGAGCGAGATGTTCTCGGCCGCAACGCCGTCGGCTTCGAGTTGCGCGATTGCCTGTTGGGACAATCGTTCCATCTGCGACGCGACCAGTTCGATGTCCGGGTCGGCCGACGACGTCCACACTGTCGTGGGCACCTCGTAACGGATGTCGGTGGTCAGAAGCCCGACGGCCGAGGTGATGCCGGGGTGGCCCGGCACGATCACGCGAGGGATACCGAGTTGGTCGGCGATCTGCCAGGCGAACAGAGGCCCGGCGCCGCCCTCGGCGATCAGCGAGAAGTCGCGTGGGTCATACCCTTTGCGCACGGAGTGCAGGCTGATGGCCTCGGTCATCGAGTGCGCCAGAATCTTGAAGATGCCCATGGCCGCTTCGTCGAGCGGGGTGCCGAGCTTGTCCGCGATGTGGGACTGAATGGCCTCACGGGCGAGTTCGGGCTTCACTTCCATGGTGCCGGAGAGGAAACTGTTCTCCCGCAGCCAGCCCATCGAGACCATGGCGTCGGTCGAGGTGGGTTCGGTGCCGCCGCGGTCGTAACAGGCAGGACCCGGCACTGCTCCCGCACTGCGCGGCCCGACGCGGAACATGCCACCGTCGTCGACGACAGCGATGGATCCACCACCGGCACCGATGGTGTCGACCTCCGCCATCGGCACCATGGCGTGGTAGTCACCGATGCGGGTGTCGAGCAGGTGTTTCATGCGCAGTGCACCGTCGGGTGCCACGCCGACGTCGGCGGAGGTGCCACCGACGTCGAGGGTGATGACGCTCGGATATCCCGACGCCTTGCCGATTGCGCATCCGCCGAGCAGACCGGCGATGACACCACTTGTCAGCAGCGACACCGGGATCTCGCTCGCGCTGCGCGATGTCACGAGGCCGCCCGCAGAGGTCATCAGGTGAACGTCCTCGCCGACCTGGGCATCCCGCGCCTTGCCGGCCAGGTTCGCGATGTACTTGGAGGTCTTCGGGCCGATGAATGCGTTCAGCGCAGCCGTCGAAAAGCGCTCGTACTCACGGTATTGCGGTGCGACCTCGCTGGAGAGGGAGACGAACACATCGGGGAATTCCTCGGCGATGATCGCCTTGACGCGTTGCTCGTGCGTCGGGTTGCGGTAGGAGTGCAGGAATGCGACAGCGATCGCCTGCACTCCGCGCTGCTTCAGCAGGCGCACCTGCTCGCGTACGGCGTCCTCGTCGAGCGGAGTCAGGACGGCGCCCGCGGCATCGATGCGTTCCGGCACGACGCGTCGGTTACGGCGCGGCACCAATTGCCACTTCTGCCACGGAAGGTCCTGGTAGTTCGAGTAATTGAGCGGGCGCTTCTTGCGGGCGATGTGGAGAAGGTCGCGGAAACCTTCGGTGGTGATCATGCCGACGTCGCATCCGTTGTGTTCGAGCACGATGTTCGTCGCCACGGTCGTACCGTGGAAGAACATGTCGATCTCCGACGGATCGATCCCCGCTCGTTCGGCGAGAACGGCGATGCCGTCCATGGTGCCGATGGAGGGATCGTGATTGGTCGACGGCGTCTTGTGCACCACGACGGTTCCGTCGTCGTCCCACAGCACGAGGTCGGTGAACGTTCCTCCGACATCGACTCCAATTCGTTTCATCAAAGCTTCCGTTTCTGCCGGCGCCCACTGTGGAGCGGAGAGGTGCTGAGTAGGCTCTTTCGACCCTGCGAGTGTCGTGGATCACTGATGCGAGGTGACACGAGTCATAGTGCCTGCCGATCCCGGCGAACGCAATACCTCTGATGTTTCTGCTCCGCACAGGCCCGGACGGGCCTCTTCCATCGGTACGATCCGGCGTGCCGACGCTAAAGAACGGATGATTCGACCGGACGTACACGTCACACGGGTTACGCTCATCGGCGACCAGACCCTGCGACCAGACCCTGCGACGAACGGACAGTGAGGACCTCGACGTGACCGATACGGTGCCGAAAAGCGGACCTGCGTATGCAGTCCTGGCCACTCGCTTGCGTGAGCGCATCCTGTCGGGAGAACTTCAACCGGGTCAACGACTGCCCGGGGATGCCGAGCTGACCGCAGAGTTCGGGGTCGGCAGGAGCACCATTCGCGAGGCGCTCAGATCTTTGGCCAGCCAGAATCTCATCCAAACGACGCGCGGAGTCACCGGCGGCAGCTTCGTCTCCGCCCCCACCGTCGGGCACATCAGTGCCCACCTGGAGACGGGGGTCGCCTTGATGGCAGCTGCGGAGACCGTGACCGTGGATCAGCTCATGGAGGTGCGCAATCTGATGGAGGTGCCGGCCGCGGGAATCGCCGCGTTTCGTCGCACCGACGAGCACATCGCGCAGTTACGCGAGACGATCTTCGACCCCACCGACGCCCAGGGTCCAGAGACGTTCACCAAGAATCAGGAGTTCCACCTGGTCTTGCTCCGCGCGGCCCAGAACCCGCTGCTCGAGTTGATCACTGCACCCGTCTTCCGGGTGTTGTCGGGCAGATTCGGCCGCGACCACGCCCCGGACGGTTTCTGGACGTGCGTCGACCACGACCATCGCGCGATTCTCGACGTCGTCGCCGACGGCGATTCCATGGGCGCGATGGACCTGATGCGCAAGCACCTCGACCACCTGGGTGATTCCTACCGCCAGATGGACACCCTGCGGTAATCATCTGCTGATTGTGCGAGTGGCCCGTGACGAGCTCGAGCAAAACTCTGATGTTTCGCCGCGATACGCGGTGGCTCAGTCGAGTGCGGAACGGTCCGGCTCGCCGCGGAATCGGGAGACCGAGCCGTCGATACGGAGCTTCTTCCACAGGTATTTGGCGGTGCGGTTGGTCATGCCGATTTCGTCGACCAGCATTCGGACGTCGCCGAAGTAGGACTGCAGTTGGTTGCTGCCCACCGGGCCACCCCAGTACGCCTCTTTGACGACCGAACGTGGAATGTCCAGGTCTGCGGCCAGTCTGCGCGGTGGCGCCATGATCACGCCGGCGAGCCAGCGCATGATGATCGGCGTCGACACCGAGACCAGCCACTTGTTGATTCTGCCGAGGTTCGGGTAGTGCTGACGGAGGAAGTGGTGCGCGAACGAGATGTGGCGCGCTTCCTCGGCGATGTGGATCTCCATGGTGCGCAACATCGCCGGGGGAACGTCCTTACCCTGCCGGATGACTTCCTTCTGCCAGTGGTCGATCGGCTCTTCGCCCGCGAGGATTCCGATGAAGAACACGACGGGGAATGCTGCGCCCAGCATGCCCATCGTCGGTGAGGCGAGGCGGAAGTCGGTGCGCATACCCGGCACGTCGGCCCCGGATCGGTTGACCAACTCCTGGAACATCTGAATGTGGTTGCACTCCTCGGTGATCTCGTGGAGGCAGTACCGAAACTCGAGCGAGTTGTTCGGCATCTTCATGATGAACTGCATCATTCCGCGGATGAGGATGCTCTCGAACGCGGCACCGACCTTGACCGAGTTGATCTGGATGTGGTGTCCGATCTCGATCTGCCGTCCGCGCGGAAGTTGCTGGTACCACGCAGTCCCGCCGAGCGGATGGTAGTTCGGCAGTATCCACCGGGGATCGTGCGAGAACATCTGGAACTCTTCGCTGTCCCAGTCGATGTCTCGGTAGGGGTCGAAGTTGCGGCGCACCGAACCTTCGGACAGAACATCGAGCATTTCGCGGTACGTCTCGACCGGAAGCCTGGTAGACCTGCCGGCACGTGACGTGCTCTTGCCGGTAACTGTAACCATGCGATCCTCTTCCCGTCCGTCACCGGCAATACGCCTGGTGGCAGCCCATCCACTCGGAAACAATCATGCTTGCTGGTAACCAAAGTTACACACACTTCGTCGGGATGGGAAGGGTCTTTCGACAACGAACAGGCCCGGTGTCGGTGATCGATCACCGACACCGGGCATGGTTCGTCCGATGTTGCCGCCTACGAGGGTCTAGCCGGTCACACCCGTCAGCTCGTTGGGTGTGTGGGCGAGCTCGCCCGTCTGGGTGACCTCACCCGTGGACAGGTCCACGGCGTGGATCGAGTTCTTCGCCGGGTCCGAGACGAAGGCAGTTCCCTCGTGAACGAACAGCGCGGGGCGCGGCTCCTGCCACTCGACCGGTTCTTCCCACGCGTCGACGACGGGGATGGTCTGCGTGACGGACTTGCTGTTCACGTCGATGACGTGGAGCGCACCGTCGGTGCCGAGCACGATCGCTTCGCCTGCCGGTCCGCGTCCGAGCGAGCGGAAGGTGTAGCTGGTTCCGAGGTCGACGAGTGTGAGTTCGCCAGTCACGGTGTCGGTCAGCGAAACCCGGGTCGGACGCTCGAGCTCTGCGTCGGGATCGACCTTGTAGTCGCCGAGCAGAACCGGTGAGTCCTCGTCGCCGGCCTGGTTGCCGATGCGGCCGTATGCGTCCGGGCTCTGGACCTTGGTGATGGCACCGTCACGGTAGATGAGCAGACCGTCCTGGCAGCCGACCACGACGGTCTCGTCGGCTGCAACAGCCTCGCCGTGCACGCCAGGGCACTCTTCGTTGCGGACGATTTCCTTGCGGTCGGCGTCCAGGACGACAATGCCGGTGCGCTCGTCCTCGTTTCCGAGGGTGGTGAGCAATGCGCCATCCGAGAGTTCCACCGCGACACCGTGATGCGCCTCGGGCGTGGTGTAGGTGTCGGTCTCGGGCTTCTCGCCCTCGAGCAGCGCGGCGGATTCGAAGATCTCGACCTTGCCGGTACCGTCGTCGAACAGAACGGTCTTGCCGTCGTGCCGGACGACGTGCCCGGGTGTGGTGGCGTCGAACTTGACGTCGGTGAGTGCCGGCGTCGACGTGAAGTGCTCCGAACCCGAGGTCCAGGTACCGGCATCGAGTGCGGTGAAAGCACCTGAGCCACTGACGAAGACGTGGCGGCCGTCGCCGGCGGGGTTGAGTCGCGTGAAGCCGTCGATACCGGTGACGTCGTCGACGGTCTCGAGCGTGGCAGCGTCGAGGACCAGGACGCCGCCGTCGTAGCTGACCGTCAAGCGCGGCGTCGCAGCGGAATTGGACACGGGGGCAGCTGCCGCCGAGCTCTCGCTGGTGGCACTGTCGGCCGAATCGGAAGAAGAGGAGCAGGCCGCCAACAAGGCAACCGAGGTACCCAGCGCGACGACGGCGCCGAGCGATCGAGTGGTGCGGTTGTTCATCATGTTCCAAAGAAGTACAGGTACATGCAAATGATTGTCAAAGCCTATAGTGCGTACAAATGCATGTGTGACAAGCACTTTCACCTGCGTGTGCGCACCGTGGCACGCACGCGCAGGTGTGGGTCAGCGCAGTCCCGCAGCGATGGCTGTCGAGTTGAAGTCCATCATGTCGAGATACGTCGGTGCATCCGAGTTCTCGTCCCCCAGCGACTCGGTGAACAGCTTCACGACGTCGACGTCGACTCCCGCTTCCGACGCCATGACCTGCGCCAGCCTGTCGGGCTGGGACGAGTCGACGAAGATGGTGGGCACGCCCGCGTCGCGCACGGTACCCGCGAGATCCGACAGGTCGGACGCACTCGGAGACGCCAGCGTCGTGCCGCTCGGGATGACTGCACCGATGACCTCGAAGTCGTAACGGTCTGCGAGGTAACCGAACACGTGGTGGTTCGTCACCAACTTGCGATTGACGATCGGCGCGAACCGCTCCTGCATGCGTCCGTCCAACTCGACGAGCTGGGCGTCGTAGTCCTGTGCGGCAGCCTCGACGTCGACGCCGTCCAGTGACTCGGTCACCGCATTCTTGATCAGCCCGACAGCCGTGCGCATACGTTCCGGGTCCGTCCAGATGTGGGGATCCGCGGCGCCCGACGACTGCCCGGAGACGTAGTCGATGGGGTCGACGCCGGGGCCGACCTCGAGAATGTCGGTGCCGTTCGCCCGTGCTGCGTCGATCGTCTTGGCGACGCCTTCCTCCAGCCCGAGACCGTTGGCGATCAGCAGATCCGCCGATTCCACCCGCGCAGCCTCCGCTGCGGAGATCTCGAACGAATGCGGATCCGAGTTGGGCGGCATGAGCACCAGCACGTCGGCCTGGTCTCCGACGATGTTGGAGGTGATGTCGCCCAGAATGTTGGTGGTCACCACGATCGTCGGTGTGCCCGACGAGTCCGCACCCGAGCAGCCTGCCAGAATCAGCGCGGCCGGGAGGACCGCCAGCAGAAGCTTTTTCATGCGCCGATCACACCGATCGATGCGGGCGTGAAGTCGAAGTCGAAGGTTCGCGCGACGCGACCGCCGTCGCGGTAGTCGATTTCGGTGACCGTCCTGGCCACGGGATCGGAGACGTAGGCGCGGGTACCGCCGACCTGAAGTTCGGGCGCGTCGCCGTCGTCGGTCGTCGGTCGAACCACGGGCGTGGACGACGTTTCGGCACCGGTCACCGCGTCGAACACACGGAACGTACCGTCCGCCTGCACGGAGAACACGGTCTTGCCGTCGCTCGACACTCCCGCCGACAGCGCCTCGTCGGCGGTCCTGGCCTGCACCCACTCCCCCGACCTCGTGTCGAGCACGAGAACCCCGGTCTCCGTCGGCGCGGCAACGAGTGCGCCCCGCGAACCGTGAGCGAACGACCATGCCCGAGCGTCGGGCGTCGGGTACGGAAACTTCGTCGTCGCGAAATCCGCCGATGCATCCACCTTCAGCACGCCGTCCTCGCAGGCGACGACGAAGTAGTTGGAGAACACCGCTTCCCCATGCATCTCCGGGCAGGCCGCGTCCAGCGGACGAACGACGTCACCCGAGCTGTCGCGCAATTCGAGACCCGTCGGCAGGTCTTCCTCCGTCCCACCGGTGGAGACCACGAAGTGATCGGACAGCGGAACCGCGATGCCGTGATGAGCGTTGGACTCGATCGTCGTCGCAACCGTCGACTCGGACTTGCTCAACGAATCGAAGTCGACGACATCCGCACGCCCGGCGCCGTCGAAGAACACCGACACCTTCCGGTCACCGGCTATGACATGCGCGGGCTCGGCACCGTCGAGCGAGCCGATGTCGACGGGATCCTTGGTGTACGAATGCGTGTGGTCGCCGTGGTCGATCGTCCACGAGCCGGGATCGAGCAGATGCGCATGCTCGTCATCGGTCGCGACGGCATAGCGACCGTTGATGGTCGTGATGCTCGACGCGTTTCCGACATCGAACGTGTGGACGGACTCCTCGGTGGCGAGATCGAGAACCTCGATGCGCCCGGAGTCGGCGTCGGCGACGACGAGCCGAGGCTCCGGACCCTCGACCTCGGTCGACCCAGCCTCCGCAGCCAGGTCACTACCCGCCCGAGCAGTGCCGGTTTCCTCCACAACAGGTGCAGCATCATCGCTGCTACCGCACCCCGCAGCAGTCAGTGCAACAACGCCAATGGTCAGAACGGTTTTACGGGCGAACACAGAACTCCTCGAAGCAGAAATGATAACGATTGTCGTTTATGTTAAACCATTACCCATGTCGAACCCCTACAGCCCTGCTTCGGAGCCCCCAGTCCGAGCGAAAGTGGGGTTCAGTCCGTCTGACTGACCAAACGGGTCGTTCGCTCCGGGATGGTGGACACTCGATCGTCCGCACTCACCACCCCGCTCGGAGCGAATGTGCACCCCGGTTCGGAGCGAACGTGATGTTCAGTCAGTCAGACTGACTGAACGGTTCATTCGCTCCGGAACAGTGCAGCCCCGTTCGTCCGCACCCACCACCCCGCTCGGAGCGAAAGTTACGTTCGGTCAGCCAGACTGACCGAACGGTTCATTCGGTCCGGGAAAGTGCACCCGCAGACACGTTCGGGACTTCCGAGGGACGGGTGCGCGAGAGTACGGATTTCCCCATGGCGACGAGGAAGAACTGGAGTACGGCAAGGCCGGCGATGGTGGCGCCGGCGGCGGTGTTGGCGTGCCAGGAGACGAGGAGTCCGGTGATGGTGGCGGACCAGCCGAGGAGGGTGGCGATGATCATCGACTGCACGATGGATCGTCCGAAGAGGTAGGCCGTGGCGGAGGGTGCGACGAGTAGGCCGAAGACGAGGAGTGTTCCGACGATTCGGAAGGATGCGACGACGGCCAGGACCACCAGGGCCAGGAGTACGACGTGTGCGAGGCGCGGGCGGAAACCGAAGGTGTGGGCTTTGCGTTCGTCGAAGACCATGGCGACGAAGGGGCGGTAGGCGACGACGGAGACGACGAGTGCGACGGCGGCTGCGATGACGAGGAACACCAGGTCCGCGTAGGTGGCGGAGAGGACGTCGCCGAAGAGGAAGGATGTCAGGTCGACGGCGAAGGATCGCGCGCGGGAGACGATCACCACGCCGAGTGCGAGCATGCCGACGAAGAGCAGTCCGATTCCGGTGTCCTCGGACAGTCGGGAGTTGCGGGAGACCCAGGCGACGCCGCCGATCATGACGACGGCACTCACTGCCGCTCCGATGAGCAGGTTCGCGCTGAGGAGGTACGCGATCGCGACGCCGGGCAGCATTCCGTGCGAGACGGCATCGCTCAGAAATGCCATGCCGCGCAACACGACCCATGTTCCGACGAGCGCGCACAGTATCGATACAAGCATGCCTGCCCAGAGAGCGCGCTGTACGAACGAGACAGCGAAGGGGTCGAGTAGCCAGTCCACGGCCTGGAACCCTATGCGATAATGGTTGTCGTGAGCGAATCCGTGTCTGTTCGATCCCTGACCGTCCGGTACGGCAACACCGTTGCCCTCCACGACGTCAGTGCGTCGTTCGAGCCCGGCACCGTCACCGCTCTCGTCGGTCACAACGGTTCCGGCAAATCGACGGTGTTGCAATCTCTTGCAGGCATCGTCGAGCCCGCGTCGGGTGCGGTCGACATTCGACACAGACGTATCAGTTACGTTCCGCAGCGCAGTGACGTCAACGATCGGATGGCTGTCACCGTCGGCGAGGTCGTTGCGATGGGGACGTGGCCACGTCGCGGAATCCTTGGTCGGGCCAGCGCCGCAGACCGCCGTGCCGTCGACGAGGCCATCGATCGACTCAAACTGACCGATCTCCGTTCACGACGGTTGGCGGAGTTGTCCGGTGGGCAGCGTCAGCGGGCGCTGCTGGCGCAGGCGCTCGTCGAGCATGGAGATCTGGTTCTTCTGGACGAGCCGACGACGGGTCTCGACGCGGAGGCCCGCGAGATCATCAACAGCGTCGTCGACGACGAGGCGGCCCGCGGCGCTGTGGTGGTCATGGCCACTCACGACGCCGACGACGCGGATCGCGCGGATGTCACCATCACTCTCGGGCGCGGGGAGATTTTGTCGTCAACGCGTCGCGACCGTCAATTCGTCGGTGGCGGGGCTCACGACGGCAGGCTCGCGTCCGGACAGTAGGTCCAGCACGGCTTTGGGCCGTGCGAGCCATTCGCGACCGAAGTTGCGTAGCACCGCGAGTCGGTTGCATTCGCATTCTGCGTCCACCCCGTCGACGTCGATGCCTGCGTCCCGGCACAGCGCGACAGCTCTGGTCACGTGCAAGCCTTGACTGACGACGAGTGCCTTCTCGACCCCGAAGGTTGTCGCGGCGCGCCAGCAGGTGTCGTAGGTGTCGAGGCCGTAATCGTCGCCGACGATCTTGTCGGACGGGATTCCGGCGTCGACGAGATATTCGATCATGGCAGCGATTTCGTTGCCGGACCGACCGTTCGCATCACCGGAGACCAGAACCGCGCGGGCTCGACCGGACTCGAACAGCGACACAGCAGCGTCGAGCCGACCTTCCAGGTACTTCATCGGCTTGCCGTCGCGCACCTGGGATCCGAGGACGATGACCACCGGCGCGGCAGGTGCGTCGGCGGCGTCGTGCACCCGCCCGAAGGACACGGTCGCCACCCATGCCGCCGACGCGAGGACAACGGCGAGCACGCCGACAACGAGGCCGACCGCCACTCGCCACAACTTCTTTCTCAACGAACTCCCGATCTCCGCCCGACGCTACCGGGCGTCACCGTACCGGCCGAGATTGAGGGATCTCTGAGGCAGTCGCCCGCTGTTCAGAGCAGGGCCAGCGCGGCGTCGATCGGCGCACGGTCGCCTAGAGGCGAGATGGCGCCGACGTAGCCGTCGGGCCGCACGAGAACCACACCGTCGGGTGTCTTGAGCCCGTACCGCTGCGCGATCTTGCGCTCGGGATCGTCGACGACGACAGGAGTCGTGCCGGGCACCGACATCGAGGGGGTGCCGGCGATCAGGAGATGGTCGTTCGGATGCTCCCGATGTGCCCGAGCGAGGCTGTGCCACAACTCGGTTCCGGCGACCGGCGGCGCCGCGTCACCAGGTGCCACGTGCCCGTGCACGCCTTGCCGCACGATCGGGCTGCCGTGGTAGGCGACGGTGAATTCCTCCATCTCGTCGGCGATGCGGTGCTGTGCGAACTTGGTTCCCGCAACGATACGCAGCACCTTGTTGCGCACGGTCCGAACGACTTTGGATTCGACGGTGGCAGCGGTGGTCAAGGTCGTCGTCTCGGCGATGACGTGAGCGGCGACGGGATGACGCTCGTCGTGGTAGCTGTCGAGGAGCAGTTCCGACGCGTTCCCTCTCGTCGCCGCCGCGAGCTTCCAGCCGAGGTTGAACGCGTCCTGCATCCCGGTGTTCATGCCCTGCCCGCCAGCGGGACTGTGCACGTGCGCGGCGTCGCCGGCGAGGAAAACCCTGCCGGTTCGGTACCTCGGCACCTGAGCGTGATGGATCTCGAACGTCGTCAGCCACCGGGGCGAGCGCAGGCGCACGCCGAGTCCTCGCTGAGTGCACACGCGCTGCAACCAGTCCAACGACGGCGCCCGCCCGGACTCGGATGCGTCGATCGCTGCGATGACGCGGACACGGTCGCCGACCATCGGAAACAGCATCGCCGGGCCCGACCCGGCGGACGCGAAGATGTGCATCGCGCTCGTATCGAACGGGTAGGTGGCGTCGACGTCGCCCATCAGGAAGCGCTCACCCACGAACGAGCCCTGCAGCTTCAGACCGAGGTGATGACGAACGGTGCTCGACGCCCCGTCGCACCCCACGAGGTATCGGCACGCCACGGTCGCGTCCCCGACCGTTGCCCGCACCCCATCGTCGTCCTGAACGAAGTCGGTCAGCTCTGCCCCGCGCTGGATCTCGACCCCTAGGTCGAGCAGCCGCCTCGTCAAGACGGCTTCGGTTTCCGTCTGTGCCGTGGTCACCGTGAACGGGTAGGCGCTGTCGACGGTGTCCAGCGGAATCTGCGCCAACAACTTTCCGTCGGCGTGGAAGTGCACGCCCACTGTCGTACGTCCCGATCCCACGATGTCGTCGACGACGCCCAAAGCATCCATCATTTCCAGGCTTCGAGAATGAACGACGACGGCGCGGGATTCATCGGTGGGTTCGGTGCGGCGGTCGATGACGCGCACTCGTGTGCCGCGGCGAGCGAGGTCGACGGCGAGAACCAGCCCGACTGGGCCGGCTCCCACCACCAGGACGTCGGTATCGAAGATCGTCATGCTGGAGATGGTGTCTCGAAACCAGTCCCGTGCGCGACGAGTTCGGTGAGAATTCACCCGCCTTCGATGGCAAGAATCACCCGGGGCTTGCGTCCACGCGCGACCACCCGCTCGATCAGCATCACGATCCGAAATTCGACGCCGTACTTCCTTCGAATCAGTTCGGTTGCACGGCGCGCGGGCTCGTCGGTGACGATGCGCGCGGTACCGGTGTGCGCGACGGCGTCGTCGGCTACCTTTCCTCGCCGGTTGCACGGGCGGAGTTCGACGCGTCCCGAGTTCCTGATTCGTTTGACCTTGCCGCTGTCGGTCGGGGTGAGCACGATCAGTTCGTCCCCGTCGCGGCCGATCCACACCGGCGTCGAGACCGGCTCGCCGGATCTGCGGAACGTGGTGAGCGAGACGAACGGCTGGTCGCCGAGCGCGAGGAACGAAGCGGTCATGGATGCCAACGTACGCGCTGATCGGTTCGTTGCCGACGGCTCGAGTCCCTGCCGATTCTGCGGGTGCACTCGGCGGTAGTCCGTATTGTGCAAGTGTGACGCGCGGCACACAGCGCACGGAATGATTGGGAGTGGAACGTTCATGAAGAGCACCATGCAGGACACCCCGTTGTCGATCGGCCAGCTCGTTCGGTTCGGGACGTCGATTCACCCGGCAGCGGAGGTCACGACCTGGAGCGAGCACGGTCCGTCGACCGTCACGTTCGAGCATCTGGGCAAGCGGGCGGCGCAGCTCGCTCATGGGCTCCGGTCGATCGGGATCGACGACGACCAGAGGGTCGCCACGTTCATGTGGAACAACGCGCCTCACATGGAGGCGTACATGGCCGTTCCCGCGATGGGCGCGGTGCTGCACACGCTGAACATTCGTCTCTTCCCCGAGCAGCTCACCTATATCGTGAACCACGCCGAGGACCAGGTGATCATCGCCGACGCCAGCCTCCTGCCGCTTCTGACGCCTTTGCTCCCGACGATGCCGACGGTGCGTCACCTCGTCGTCGTCGGCGTCGATCCTGCTGAAGTCGACGCGCCCGACGGGATCGAAGTGCTCGCCTACGAGGCCCTCCTCGAAGGCCGCCCGGAGGAGTTCGACTGGCCGGAGCTCGACGAACGATCCGCTGCAGCAATGTGTTACACGTCCGGAACCACCGGTGATCCGAAGGGCGTGGTGTACTCGCACCGTTCCATCTGGCTGCATTCCATGCAGGCGTGCATGTCCGACGCGATGGGCCTCGCGCAGTCGGACAAGGTGCTGGCGATCGTGCCGATGTTCCACGCGATGTCGTGGGGGTTGCCGTACGCCGCGTTGATGGTCGGGGCGTCGTTGATCATGCCGGACAGGTTTCTGCAGCCCACTCCCCTTGCCGAGATGATGTCGACGTTGCGTCCGACGGCTGCTGCCGCGGTCCCGACGATCTGGCAGGCGCTGCTTGTTCATCTCGACGAGCATCCGGCCGACCTGTCGAGCCTGCGAGATGTCCTCGTCGGCGGAAGTGCCTGCCCGCCTTCGCTGATGCGCGCCTTCCACGAGAAGTACGGGATACACATCACGCAGGCGTGGGGCATGACGGAGACCTCGCCCGTCGGCACCTCGGGACGACCCGATGTCGGACTGTCGGCGGAGGAAGAATTCGATCTCCGTTGCACGCAGGGGCGTTTCATCGCTGCGGTTCGCGCTCGCCTCGTCGACGACAGCGGAAAGGAACTGCCCTGGGACGGCAAGCAGGTCGGCGAACTTCAGGTGCGGGGGCCGTGGATCACCGGCAGTTACTACCGCAACGACGCGCACGACAAGTTCGACGACGGCTGGCTCCGGACCGGCGATGTCGGCACCATCTCCCCCGGCGGTTACCTGACGCTGACGGACAGATCCAAGGACATCATCAAGTCCGGTGGCGAATGGATCTCATCGGTGGAACTGGAGAACCACGTCATGGAGCATCCGGCCGTGCGGGAGGCCGCGGTCATCGGAGTTCCCGACCAGAAGTGGGACGAGCGTCCTCTGGTCGCCGTCGTGGTGCGCGACGGCGAAAAGGTCGCGGCCGAGGAGTTGCGCGAATTCCTCGACGGTCGAGTTGCTCACTGGCAGTTGCCCGAACGCTGGACCTTCATCGACGAAGTTCCCAAGACCAGCGTCGGCAAGTACGACAAGAAGCGTCTGCGAAGCTCCCACGCCGACGGCGCTTTGAACGTCATCGAACTGGGCTGAACCTTTGCACTGCACTTTTTTCGGAGCGAACGGGCCGTTTGGTCAGTCTGACTGACTGAACGCCACTTTCGCTCGGAGCTGGCCGTGGGCGCAGGCGAACGAAGTGCCTCCACCCCGGCAATTTCTCCGGAGCGAACGGCCCGTTTGATCAGTCTGACTGACTGAACCCCACTTTCGCTCGGAGCTGGCCGTGGGCGCAGGCGAACGAAGTGCCTCCACCCGGCACTTTCTCCGGAGCGAACGGCCCGTTCGGTCAGTCCGACTGACTGAACCCCACTTTCGCTCGGAACTGGTCGTAGGCGCAGGCGAACGAAGGCGTCGATTGAGGTTCGAGGGTCCGCAGCTACCGCGGACCCTCGAAACTCGACGCAGTCTCCTCGTCCCGAGCAACGGTGTCGGTGAAGAACTTTTTGAACACCGCCTGCATCTGCCGGACGACCTCGATATGGCCCTCGAGAACATCGACCATATTGTTCTCCCCTCCAACAGCCTTCTGCGAAAACACCTGCGCGATCTTTTTGCCCATATCGAAATCACCCCAGCCGGTGACATCGCCGAGTTGCTTCGCTTTGTCTCGGTGTCCGACGAGTTTCCTGATGTACTCATCGCAGGACGCACTGCATGCCCTCGCCGCATCCTGGTTCAGGTAAAGGTCACCGGCATCGGCGGCCACCGCGAGGGACTGCCAATACGTCAAAGGCGCAGCGTCGTTGCTCATTTTCGGTCCTGTTCGCTAAGCGCTCGGTAGCGCAACTTTCAGATCGTCGACGTGGCGGTGCAGTATCGGGCAAGGATCCACACCATCACCAACATGCAAGTAATCGACCGAGAAGACGACTATCCCCGATGACAGATCGACAGCGAGGTTGCAGTCGATGATCGAACGCGCAACATCGGTCCTGTACTGGAATGCATCTCGTCCGTCCAATTCGGTATCGAGTCCATCGAGATTCCCCGAGTCGCTGCGCGCCTCATCGACAGTGCGGTTCAGGGACGACTTCACAACGAACACGTAAGGCACATCGACACCAACTGGCCGGAACCGGCAAATATCCCAATCCGGCACGACGATGCCTCGCCCCCAGCCGACGTCTCGGTGGTCCGGATCCAAGCCGGTATCCCCGATCTGCTCAGGGGTGAAAGTGCACGGATCCCATCGGGTCGGCTCGGCCACCGCCTGCGGCGAGACCTCCCTCACACACCCCCCAAGCAGGGCAGACGCCGCAATCACGGCCACAATCCATCTGCGCACACGGTCCCCCTCCGTCGAGTACGGCTACCAGATTAGACGCACTGCTTCCTTGATCGGTTCCACTTCGCCCGACAGCTGTAACGGACCTGACAGCAAAACCGACCAACTGTGTCGTACCCGTCTGGCACAGTGCACAGCACTTGACCCACCCTGCCTCTCGAGAAGAGAAACCCATGAACAATCAGTTCCACAACAGCCCCAACTACGGCACCATCAACATCCACCAGACCACTCACGTCGGCTACGTAGTTCCGCAGCGGTCCTGGCCGCGTCGCCATCCGATTCTGACGGCGATTCTGGTGCTATTCGGCATCGGTTTCATCGGTGCCAATCCGTGGATTCTGATTGTCGTGGCTGCGGTGTGGATCGGCATCAAGGTCTACCGGAATCAGGAAGCGAAGAAACTCGCCGCGCGTCAGGAACAGCAGCGTCTGATCGACAGCGCGAACGCCCAGAACCAGGCCTACCTCAACGGCCACCAGTTCGGCACGCACGGGCACTTCCCCACCCAGCCGTTCCAGCCGGGCCAGTACCCCGCCCCTCAGCCCAACCAGCCCTACCCGTTCCAGGGTTGAGCTGTCGCGACGGACGGAAGTGGCTGACTACGAGATAGGTTCGGCACTATGATGGTTCCTTCCTTCGACACCATCGCGTTCGTGCAGCGTTTGGTCGAGTTGGTGGATACCGGTCGGCGTGAATCGACGTACAAGCTCGCGACGCTCATGGCGTTGATCGACGTGTGCGTCGAGAACGAAGCTGCGCATAACGGAACGCTCGCAGTCCCTGTCCAAGAATTGGCGCACCGCATCATTGCCTATTACTGGCCACAGGTACGGGCGTACGACGAACGGATTGTTCTCAGTCAGAACAAGTCTTCCGGCCGGACTATCCCGGTGCTGGTCGCTCGGTACAAAGCCTCGACCGCGTTCACCACGGCCGAGGCTGCACGGGAAGTCGAGGACGAGCATTACGTCGCGCTTGTCCGCGACGTGGAGCTCACGGTCGCTCGGCAACCGTTGACGCACTTTCACACTCCGGCCGGCCGCAACAATGACATTGCGAACGACGATTTCGTGTTCGACGCGCGCGGGTTTCACAAGAAGATGAGCAGGACGCACCTCGTGGAACGCGGTCACGTCGTTCTACGGAGCGGGGTCCCTCGCGCGCTTCGCGACACGTCGGTTCTGCTCCGATCGTTCGTGAAGAACGCGTGGGTGGCCGATGTCGTTCGCATGAACCAAGTTTCGCTGGACGTCGAGGTGATAGACGGGTTCTTGTTCGGCACATCGCGGGAAGCACTGACCACACTGAACGGCCCTCTGCGTGACCTCCAGGGCAACCGCTGTTTCTACTGCGACAGCAAGCTCGGGCCCGGAGCACACATCGACCATGTGCTCCCGTGGTCGCGAATTCCCATCGACGGCGTCGCGAATCTCGTCGCAGCGGATGCTGCCTGCAACCTTGCCAAGTCGGCGAGCGTACCCGTTCGCGCACATGTAGATCGAGCGCTGCGCCGACCACGATCGGATCTGCTCGCCATCGCGGCCACGACCCGCGTGCCTCTTCTCCATGATCGGACGCGGTCTGCCGCAGGCGGCGTTTACGCTTCGCTGCCCGCCGGCGCTCCCCTCTGGATTCGGTCTCGTGAGTACGAACCGTTCGTACCTGTCTGATTCGAGCGCTCAGACCCGGCGATCCAATTGCTCGACGGCGTGACGCAGTTGGGCGCCGATGCGGTCGGTGGTCTCGTAGAACATGTCCCGGGCGGCGTTGAGGTGTAGCGAGCCCAGCTCATCGCCTTCGCGGGTTTCGTATTCGCCGTCGTCGGGGGTGCCGTGGTTCTCGATCCAGCGGACTTTCTGAAGTTCTCGGTCGATTTCGACGAGCCCGTCGAGATAGGACCGTAACGCCGTGAGTCGGGCGATCAGTGTTCGCTGACGATCCGCCAAAGCGTCGATGCGCTCTTGGTAGATCTTCTGCACTTCGGCGTCGTCGGCAAGGTGGTTTGTCGGTTTGGGGCCGAGCCGCACGAATGCGGCTTCGAGCTTGCCTGCGCTCCAAGCGACAGAAGTCACCTCCGAGACCAAGTCGATGCGGACAATGCGGTGGGCGGTGTCCAGCGACGTCCACGCGCTCAACGACGAAATCTCGGCTGCAAGAACGACCACCGCGTGGACTACCTTGCCGCGGGTGGCCGACCGGAGAGCAAGCAACTCGGCGTGCTCGGCCCCGAGGTGATCGACACCGCGATCTCGATCGACGATCTTGCGAACTTTCTCCCGTCGCGGGGAACTTGGATCCGCCACCGCCGATCCACGCCATGCTTTCAGTGCCTCGCGCACAAGGTCAGGTTGTTTCGCGGCAGCCTTGGCGTCGAGACCGACCAAGGTGTCGTCGATGGCCCGAATGTCTGCCGACCGTCTATCGAACGGGTTCCACCTCATCGTCGCAAGGTACCTCAGGACTCGGACACTCGTCGCGCTCGTGGCGTGCCCCGCCCACTGTTCACGGCGTTATGGACGCCAGTCGCTGCGCCGCAGCATCGGTCCCGAGCTCGAACCGCATCTTGGGATTTTGCAGATAGAAGGCGATCCATGCCTGCAGGACTACTGGGTGGACGTCGAAACGCCGGCAGTCGAGATCCATCGTTATGATCGGTCGTTTCTCGATTCGCCAGAACCACGCGGTATCTCGTTTGTATCCCGAGAGAACAATGTCCGGTTTGAGCGATACACACTGGTGGGTGATAGTGACCCACCCTTGTGACGTCATCGAAATGCGGTCTTCTATCCGTACGGTGTGCAGGGAGTCCCACGATGCCCTCATGTCGAACGACCATCCTCGGTGTCGTACTCCGTCGGCATCCAGTTCCACCCACCCGTTGCGGACCGAACGCCATGCCAAGGCCCCGTAGAAGGTAAGGAACAGCGGAGTCAGAAACCACAGGCTAAGCCACATCAAGAGCGCGAACGCGCCGATGAGAGCGCTTCTCCAGAACAATCCCCACCGCTCGTACCGGATGGTGGAGCCGTGGACGCGGTGTAGTACAGCCGGTCCGACCTTCGACGAGTTCTGGTTGAACCACGGGCTGGTAGTACCTAGGACAAGGCAAAGCGCAGCGGTCAGGGCGAATTGGGCTGCATCTCGGCCATCACCCGACGAAATCGACAGTGCGCCGTATACGAGAAGTGCAGCGGCCGACAAGCCCACGGCACTGGACACAATCATTTTTGTTCGCGGTTTCCGTTTGTAGACAAACGGTTGCACGGTGGAATCAGGAGAGGGCGTCCCACGCTCCGGTTGCCAGTTCACCGATCGACCTTCCTGTCTCCGCCAATGCCTCTTCGCCACCTGTAATCGCCTGATCGACACTTCCAATTCCTGTCTCGTACATCGAATCAACGGCACCAGATGCGTAGATTCCGGCGATTGCGCCTGCCGCTGCACCCGTCAGCGTCCCGAGTACAGGGACCGGAATGAAAGAACCAATCACCGCGCCGGCAGCAGCCGAAGCAGCGATGCCGGCGCCAGCGGAGACGATTGCCTGATCGGCCGGTTTCCCGTTGTGGATGTCCCATGCGACGCCGGCAACAGCGAGAGCGCCGCCGATACGCCCCGAAAGTTTGTCGGCGGTTTTGGTGAGGTCTTCTGCTGCCTCGGTCAGCACTGCCGCTCGCGCCGCAGTGGTACGCGCGTAATCCACGTCTCGATAGATCACCGATGACGGGGTTCCTTCGGACGCGTTGCGTGCCAGGTCGAAATATTTGGTCGACTCCGCATCCAGCCAAGCTGCTTTGTTCTTCATCGCCCACGTCTGGACGTCGACGACAGACATCGCGGCCGCGTCGACCACTTCGGTTGCCAGAAAGAACCAATCGACGTAGGGGTTGGTCCAGACTCCAACGAGCGCTTCTGCTGCTTCACGCTCGACCGAGCGAGACTCCTCGGCAGCTCTGGTCGCCTGACCGTACGCAGCAGACAGGTCCCCCGACAGCGGATCGTCGATCGCGTCGCTGCTGATCGTCAGGCCGGCTGCTGCGGCATTGCGGCGCGCATCAGCCATCATGGACTGTGCCTTCTGCAGGCCGGCCGCGAAATTGTCGATCTGCTGGGCGTGATCACGAGCCGCCACAGCGATCTTCTCCGCGCCTTCGGCGGCTCGAGTCAGCTTCGGCATCGCCGCGTCGGAGGCAGGGCCGTCCCAGGCGCCGTCGATTCGGTTGCGCGCGGCGAACACCTTGTCTTCCGCATCGTCCAAGACGGGCGCTAGCTGTTCACGCAGCCATCGCGATAGTTGGCGGACTGACTCCGGATCACCGTCGATGTGGGTGTCTATGCTCATGTTCTATTCCGCCCATGCCGCGACGTTGATCTCGTCGGCTGCGACGATGTCCTGCTCGGCGTACCTGGTGGCGCACTCGTTCAGAGTCACGTTCAGGCCTGCTAGTCCCGAGACCAGCTCACCGGTGGAGGCCACGAAGTTGCTCAGAATTCCCAGTATCGCGGCGGTGCCCACACCGCCGTCGACGGCACCGGGAATCGACGGTGCGATCTCGTCGACTCTCGTCGCAGCGTCCCGCACGTACCCCGCCTGCAGACGGATTTCCTCGTGATCGACGACGATGCTCATGATGCACGCGCCTTATCCGGCACGACGACGTCGAGCAGCACCAGATCGAAGTGGGCGACCTCTTCGATCGCAGGCAGAAAGGTGATCGGAACCACGATCCACGGCTGGTCCCTGCCCATGCACGTGTGCAAACGATCGAGTGCCGAGTAGACCAGAAGCGCAGACCTGCCGTCGCGCGTGTCATTGATCAACACACGTGCATCCGACGGGTCCGAAACTTGTTCTGCGCACGGCACATACAGCACCGGTGGATAATCTGACGGAATTTTCACGAAACGTCCTCCCCTGCTCCGGTGTGAAAACCGGTCCTACAGATTCAGACGCAACGAGTTGTGAATCGGTTCCACTGTCCGACGGATACCATCGGTGGGTATGGAACCTCAGAGTTACTCGTCCGGCGAGCGAGTGTTCGGGCCACCCCGCGGGACGTTCGACGCGGACTGGGCCGCCACCGCCCTTCGATCGAACGTGCCGGGTCTGGACTTCGCGACGTCGGTTCGGGTGATGGAGTATGCGTGGGAGCTAGTGCAGTCGCGTGACCTGCGCGGAGCCACGCTCGCCGACGCACTGAGTGACTCGACTGCCGTGAGTGTCGATTCCGACCTCGCTCGCGCAGCCGCGGCGGTGGCAACCGAAATTGCGGAGTTCTACCTCGACAGAGACTGATCGGCTGGGATATACCGCGACGCGACGACGCCGTGACTGAACTCCTCCCGCCCGACGAGCTCGAGTTCGACGCGCTCCGCCAGCCCGGCGAACAGGGTCGGCCCTCGACCGACCACAACAGGGTGAACGACGAACTCGTATTCGTCGATCAGTCCCATGTCGGCGAGTGCGAGTGGCAGTTGCACCCCGCCGGTGAACATGCCGTTACCCGGCTCGTTCTTGAGTCGCCGGACGGTTTCCTCGATGTCACCGTCGACTATCTCAGCGTTCCAGTCCACCGACGTCAGCGTGCTCGTGACGACGTATTTTCTGCTTTCGCTGATGCTCTGCGCAAACGGCGTTGTCCACTCCGGCATGTCGGGTGAGGGTCGTCTCCACGCCGATTCCATCATTTCGTACGTCGTCCTTCCGAACAGCAATGCATCAGCACGAGCGATGCTCTGCGCAGCGTGCAGGTGCAGATCCTCGGACGGGCGCGCGAAGTTGTGGTCGACGCAGCCGTCGAGCGAGACGTTGATGGAGTACCGCAGAGGCCGCATTCGGTGAATCTACTGGCTGACACGCCTCGTCGCCGCAAAATCGCTTTCGGTCGGAGCAGGATCCGGCGGACGTTGTGAACCGGTGGTGAAACCCGCGACCGGGGCGCAGGCTATCGATCGCGGCCATCGAACGGCACCGTTTTTCAGCGCTATCGACGTCGACGACGAATGCTGAAAGTTCGACAACATTGTTACCTTGCTTCTTAATGTACTAAGGTACCGATATGTACTCCTCGATCGTCGACAAGCTCCTCGCCATCACCAACATGTTTCAACAGGACATGACTCGGGCCTTTGCCGATACGCCTCTCACCGAGTCCCGGGTGGCAGTCATGTGGGTGCTGTCGCTTCGCGGTCCGTCGACTCAGCGGTCCCTGGCGCAAGCATTGTCCGTGACAGCCCGCAACGTTTCCGGCCTCGTGGATGCACTGGAAACACACGGATACATCGAGCGCAGTGCGCACCCGTCCGATCGCCGTGCCGTGTTGGTGACCCTCACGTCGAAAGGCGAAGCGGCGATGACCCGCATGCAGGCGGAACACGCACATCTCGAGGCTGAACTACGTAGCGCGGTCGAGCCTGAGGATTGGGCCGGTCTGGAAAACGGCATCGACGCGATCGTCACCCGCCTTGCCGAGCTGACGAACTCGACACAACCTGATGAGAAGGACGATCGATGAGCACTGCCGGAAAAGAACTGGAAAAGTTCAACGGCTTCCGAGCTCTGGTGAATCGGAGCGCGGGGATCGAAAGGATCATCTACTCGAGCATCGTGCGTGCGATGACAAGCAGACCCTGGAAAGCGCACGACGCACAAGGTTTTCGCTATCACGCCGAGAGCATGCCTCTCCTCATCGTGATCGTTGCACTTTCTGCGGTGGAGATCGTCGTCGTCGATCTACTTGTGCAGCAGTGGATCTGGATTAGAATTCCACTGCTCGTCATCGGGGTCTGGGGGCTGATCTGGCTGACCGGGCTCATCTGTGCGCATTTCATGCGGCCACACACGATCGGAAGCGAGGGCATCCGAGTCCGAGACGGGCTGGATATGGACGCGCACGTCGAGTGGGTCGATATCTATTCCGTAGGAGTCAAGAGCCACAACCACAAACCCAAGACTCCCAGCGTGATCGACGACCGCGGGGGCCGATCTCTCGTGATGGCCATCAGCGACCGGACAAACATAAAGATCGAGCTGGAAAGACCGACCACGATAACCCTCCCCGGTCTGCCGCCGAGGGGTGGCCAACACATCATCGACCGAATTTACCTCTGGACAGATACGCCCGAGACCTACCTTGCTGCTGCGAAAGCGCATATCGGCACCGAAGAAGATTGTGCTGCCCAGCGCAGAGCGCATGCTGAGGACGCCAGACGAAGACAGCGGATGGCCGAATTTCGAAACAAGCCGACGATCGAGGTCAGCGGCCTCGTCAAACGTTTCAATGACACGACCGCACTCGACGGTATCGATCTGTCCGCGGAGTCCGGAACCGTACTGGGACTTCTCGGCCCGAACGGATCGGGCAAGACCACGACAGTACGGATCCTCGCAACCTTGATGAAACCCGATGCGGGCACTGCCCGGATCTGCGGTCACGACACCGTCCACGATGCCCATCTAGTGCGACAACTGATCGGGGTCACCGGCCAGTACGCATCGGTGGACAAAGACCTCAGCGGCTACCAAAACCTCGTCATGATCGGCCGACTGCTGGGGATGTCTCGTAGCCAGGCCCGAAGTCGTGCATCCGAACTGATCGAGGAGGCCGGCCTCGCCGCAGCAGCAGCAAGACCCGCGAAGACCTACTCAGGCGGGATGCGCAGACGGCTCGATCTCGCGGCGAGCGTCATGGGCGACGCAGCTGTCGTCTTTCTCGACGAACCGACGACCGGGCTCGATCCGGTGCGTAGAGGCGAGACCTGGACCATGGTTCGCAGGCTCGCTACGCAAGGTTCGACCGTGCTTCTCACCACGCAGTATCTCGAAGAAGTGGACCACCTGGCCAACGACATCGTTGTCATCGACGCTGGAAACGTCGTCGCACACGGGACGCCCGAGAACCTGAAACGGCGCATGGGCAGCCAAACACTCGATCTTCACCTGAGCAATCCAGGGCAGCTCGACGAGGCGACGACACTAATTCGGAGCATCCTCGACGCCGCACCGGTAGTAGATGTCAAGTGCGGGCAACTCAGTGCCGCCGTATCCGATGGACAGGCCATGCCTGCGATCGTCCGGACCCTTGACGACGCATCCATCGAAATCAGCGAGCTCTCGCTGCGCCTCCCCAGTCTCGACGATGTGTTCCTCACACTTACCGGGCATCGCGCGAGTACCACCGTAGGAAAAAACGAGAAGGACTCAGCGCCATGACCAGTACAGCGTTCCCCGGGACAAGCGCAGCGCTAAAAAAGCGTGTCGGATTCGGACAGGTTGTCACGCAGTCGGCGTCGCTGTCGTGGCGCGGAATCGTAAAGATCCGCCGCAATCCTGCCGGGCTCGCAGACGTCGTCATCGGCCCTGCAATTTTCCTCGTACTCTTCGGCTACGTGTTCGGCGGCGCCATCTCGGGCGACACAAGCGAGTACCTGCAGTACGTGTTTCCCGGCATCCTGGGAATGATGACACTGCTTGCCACTATGGGCGTCGGAGTCTCGCTGAGCACGGACCTCTCCGAAGGCATCTTCGATCGCTTCGGCAGTCTCCCGATAGCACGCGTCGCGCCCCTCATCGGAGCAATCGGCAGCGATATCGTACGACAGATCGTGTCGCTCGCTGCGCTGATCGGTTTCGGTCTCCTGCTGGGCGTGAGGTTCGAGACCGACGCGTGGTCGGTGCTCGCCGGGTGCGGGCTCGCACTCTTGTTTGCTCTGTCGGTGTCGTGGGCACTGATACTGCTCGCCCTGGCGATCAAAGATCCACAGGCAGTCCAAGGTCTAGGCGCTGTATTGATCATTCCGCTTGCCTTTGCCAGCAACATCTTCGTTCCAGTCGAAACGATGCCCGGGTGGATGCAGACCGTCGCCTCATGGAACCCCGTCGGACACCTGGTGGACGCAGTTCGCGGCTTGATGATGGGAGGACCTGTCGGCGAACCTCTGGTGTACACACTCCTGTGGATGGCGGCTTTCATCGCGATCTTCGCGCCTTTGTCGCTGATGGCTTACAACCGTCGACTCTAAGCCTCGCCACCAAACATGCTGTCTCGGTGAGGCAATGAGCCGGGCGACCACCCATATCGCTACCTCGGTGCCTCGATCTGAATATCGCCGGCATTCGCAGCATCCATTTCATTCGTCGAAGTGAAAAACTTATCGAAGACAACCTTCATTTCTTCGACGACGTCGATATGACTCTGCAACACGTCGACCATGTTGTTCTCCCCGCCCACAGCCTTTTTGGCAAAAATGTCCTGCAGTTGAAGGCCCATATCGAAGTCACCCCAGCCGCTGACCCGAGCAAGCGCCGTGGCGGTCTCTTGGTGATGTCTCAATTTAAGGATGTACTAGTCGCAAGCCGCAGAGCAGGCCTGCGCCGCTTCCGCATTCAAATAAAGCTGGTGGTTGTCAGCAGCTACAGCTAGCGCCTGCCAGTACGTCGAAATTTCGCCCGGATTACCCATATCTCCCCTACTTCGGCGTGGCAGGTATTGCAGATTCCAGATCGTTAACGTGCTGCAGTACGACCTGGCAAGCATCCACTCCGTCCGCCGCGTGATAGACCACTGTGAATACCACGACGCCGGTGGACACCTCTAGCGCAATGTTGCAGTCGCGAACGGACTTGCCCGTCTCCGTCGTATACATATGCGCGTCTCTTCCGCCCACTTGGAGTTCGCGAACGCTCAGGTTACCTTCGCGAGCGCGTGCGTCTGCGATCGTGAACTTGTCGCTCGATGTGACGTCCAGACCGTAGGGATAGGCCGTACCGCCTGGTGCGTGGAACACACATCGACTCCAATCTGGAACGACAATCCCTGTACCCCACCCCTCATCGCGATACTCCGGATCCAAGCCCGTTGCAGCGATTGCTTCTGGAGTGATGCTGCACGGATCCCAACGCTTAGCCGCCACGGGACTGCCCTCGACACCCCCACTACATCCGGCAAGCAGCGTCACCAAAGCCACCAGCGTCGCTATCCGTCTACGCACCCGACCCCCCCGATCACGTCGATCAACAGGTTAGACGCAACAACCATCGAAATGGTTCCAGTCAGGCGCCACCAACAGGTCGGCCGGGGGGTTCTCTCTCATCGATCAGTTCGAAGACGATCGTTAACGAGCCGGTTCTGCCCTTGGGGCACCCCAGTCGATGGAGACGGCAATGCCGGTAGGTCGACACAGATCGTCTCTCGCACACCCTGTCGCTACTCGCTCACGTTGCATCCTGTGCGAGAAATCGGAGTACGAGCGTTAGGCCACGATCATCTCTGCGCGTCCGCGCCAACTGCCGCTATCTCGGCCCTTCGACCTCAATTCCTGCGGCATTTGCCTTGTCGACGTCATGGGTCGAAGTGAAGAACTTGTTGAAGACAACCTTCATTTCTTCGACGACGTCGATATGACTCTGCAACACGTCGACCATGTTGTTCTCCCCTCCCACAGCCTTTTTGGCAAAAATGTCCTGCAGTTGAAGGCCCATGTCGAAGTCACCCCAGCCGCTGACGTTGCTTAGCACACGTGCTTTCTCCTGGTGGATTCTCAACCTCTGAATGTATGTGTCGCAGGCTGTGTAACATTGCTGTGCCGCTTCTTCGTTCAGAAACAAATGCCCTTGATCGGCCGCGACCGCAAGTGCCTGCCAGTACGTTGTCGGTTCGCCAGGACCACTCACGATGACCTCCTATTTGGCTGCGGCCGGAACCGCAGACTCCAAATCGTTGACGTGCTGCAGGACGACTTCGCATGCATCCACTCCGTCGTCCTTGTTGTACAGAGCGTTGAAGACAACTACCCCGCGGGGCACCTCGATCGCAATCTGGCAATCTCGGATAGCGTCACCGAACTCAGTCCTGAACATGTAGGCGTCGCGCCCGCCGATGAACAGATCGCGGCCATCCAAGTTGGTCGATTTTGCCCGAGCCTCAGCGATCGTATGGTCCGTCGAAGACAGCACGCTCAACCCATATGGCGAGTTGACCCCTCCTAATGCGTGAAAAGTACAACTAGACCAATCCGGAACCTCGATCCCCTTGCCCCACCCCTCATCGCGATACTCCGGATTCAAGCCCGTTGCAGCGATTGCTTCTGGCGTAATGCTGCACGGATCCCAACGTTCAGCAGCCACGGGACTGCCCTCGACACCCCCACCGCATCCGGCAAGGAGAGCCAACAAAGCCACCAGCGTCGCTATCCGTCTACGCACCCGACCCCCTCGATCACGTCGATCAACAGGTTAGACGCATCGACCATCGAAACGGTTCCACTTGACCGCAGTGCGGTGACCTACAGGTCGGCCGGTCGTGCGAGGGATCTGACTGTCGACTCGGATGCTCGATACCCTGCCTCGTACATCCATGGCCAGTCGGCGAAATCCTCCGGGTCGACGACGAGGGACTCGATCCCGCCGTTGCCGAGCCGTTTCGGACGGTTCGCCGGGTGAGACGGGAAGTCCTCGATCAGGTACTCACGCTGAAGACTTTGCCGAAAGATCAGCCACGTCTCGGGAGTGAAGCCAACAGCTTCCGCCCTCTTGGCAAGATCGATCCACGCGTCGATGTTGGTGTAGCCACCGTCGAGGATGTGTTGCCGCGTCGCGATCATCGCGAAGGTCCCGTACCAGATCGGCGGGTAGTCGAGCAGGGTTCGGCACCACCGTCGCCTGCGTTCCGGCGGGATCGGGTTCCACTTCGCTTGTGCCTCAGCAAGTCCGTATGGATCAGACATGATTCACCTCGTCCCGGAGGTTCGGTACCTCCATCGACTTGCTCGCCGACGGTCGTTGGTCGAGCCGGTTCTTCCCCTGGGGCACCCCTGTCGATGGAGACGGGGTTGCCGGACAGTCGGCCAGGTACCGCGTGACTGCCACTCTTGAACCTGCATCCGACGATACTCGCCTTGGTCGTCGACCGACCAGCACTACCTCGTCGTCCGACGCGTGCGCTGAATGAATCGTCTCGAACCGGTCATGTGCGACGTCGACCTACGGCAGGAAGGGAATACCGTTTAGCGACGGTAGTACGAACAGACCTTGGAGCGACGATGCATGATTCGAGCCACGCCCGAACGGTTCCACTGTGCAGTGGGACGCGCAGCGAAGGGCCGCATCCCCGTCGAAGTGAATGAGGATGCGGCCCTTCGTTGGACAGAACTTCAGATCAGCCCAGCAGTTGCTGCATGGTGTCGATTTCTTGCTGCTGCGTGTCGACGATCGTGCGGGCCATCTGCTGCGCGTCCGGGTTGGATCCGTTCGCGATCTCGGCTTGCGCCATGTCGATCGCACCGGTGTGGTGAGCGATCATCATCGTCAACCACTGCCGATCGAACTCCGCACCCGTCAGGCCGGCCAAGGCATCCATGTCCAGTTGGGTCATCATGCCCATGCCCGAGCCGTGATCCATGCCGCCCATGGTGCCCATGTCCCCCGAGGGTGCGGGCTGACCCCACTCGGCCAGCCAGCTCGTCAGCTGGTCCATCTCGGGCTGCTGCGCGGCAGCGATCGCCGACGCCAACGCCTGCACGTCCGGGTTGTCGCTACGGCCTTGCACCAACTCCGCCATCTCGACTGCCTGTGCGTGGTGTGGGTACATCATCCGCGCGAACATCACGTCGGCATCGTTGAACTGAGCCGACGCACTCGCCGGCATCGACGACATAGGCGCGGACGACATCGACGTCATCGAATGCCCGTCCATCGACGAATCGGTCGAGGTGTCACTACAGCCGCTCAGCAGGAACGCGCCGACGGTGGCAGCGGCGATCGAGGCGGCAATCTTGGTATGCATGTGAAACTCCTTGCAAGAGTGAGTAGAACAGGGAATCAGATCCGCCGGTAGACGCTCGTCGACCGGGCTCCCTGTCACACTCGCAAGGTCACCGATTTGTCCAACTCCCACAATGTCCACGGAGGAGCTCGCTCCTGAGTCGAGTCGACGCGCATGTGGCGCCACTCCGTCGATATCGGCGACAGGTCGATCTCACCGCTCGTCGCCGGGTCGGTCAGCGCAGACCACGACACCGTGGTGCCCATGCAGGGGTGCATCATCTGATGCGCCGACGGGCAGTCATGCTCGCCGAATGCGACAGGAACCGAGCCGTCGACGGCGTCCGACGCCACCATCGAGCCATGATCGCCGATCATCGATCCAGACGCCGACAGAACCGGCGTCACAGAATGCATCAGCAGCACCCCGAACACCACCAGGGCAATCAGAAGTCCAGTCGAGGCTGCGCCCCGTCCACGGAAGCCGACTGACTGCATGCCATCGACGATAGCAACATATACCCCCAGGGGGTAGCCCCGCCGGGCGGAATCCGCAGACCACTGGACAGCAAACCCGTCGACAACCGGGCACAGTTCGCCGTTCGCGTGACCAACCGACGCATCGTCCATCTACTGGGGCCGCTCGGGAATGCAGCGCAGTTCATCGCCGTCCTCGACGCGTGCGCTCGGCGAAACGGTCGAGGGCATCGAGGATCTCGTCCGCTTGCCAGACGCGGTTTCGTCGCCCCTTCGAGGTCTGATGGAGAACTTCCGCGCCGACGAGTCGATCGATGGCCCGCTGAGCCGCCATGTCGCTGACACCGAATGTCCTCCGCACGAAGGCGTTGTCGATTACCGGTTGTGCTATCAGAGCGTCGAGGAGGCTCCACACAACCGATTCACGACGCGCAACCACGCCGGCGCCGAACCGGTCTCGCACATCGGCCAGTTCCTCGACCAGCATCCTTCCGTTGGATACAGCTGCGAACGCCGCGGCATTCAGCCGGCGAACGATCGGTTCGACATCGCCCTGTCGGTACAAGTCGAGACTCGCAAAATACGACGCAGTATCGGCCAGCAGACCCGCGGACAGCGGAACTGTGACGCGTTCGACCACGTCTGCCCGACGGAGCATTGTATGTACCAACGACCTGCCGGTACGTCCGTTGCCGTCGGTGAACGGGTGGATGGTCTCGAACTGCGCGTGTGCGACGGCCACCTGAGGAAGGACGGGGAGATCAGCTCTCGACGCGAACACGAAGAGGTCGTCCAGACAGTCCTCGAGTCGATCGTGATGCGGCGGAACGAAGGCGGCGTGGTGGGGCCCGAAATCGGAGCCACCGATCCAGACCTGCTGAGTTCGCCATTGCCCTGCGCCGGGATCGCCCGCAGGCTCCATCAGTGCCCTGTGCATGGCCAGTACCGATCCGGCAGACACCGTCGAACTCGCTGCCAGTGCGGCCTCCATCGCACGTACGTTGCCACTGACGATCGATGCGTTGCGACTGGTGGGTGAGCCCAGCTCGGCCAGCGCAAGGGACCGCGCGGCGACCGTGAGGTTTTCGATCTGCGACGAGGCCGCACTCTCGGATCTGAGCAAGATCGAACTCATCGGCGCCAACTCGGTCGACGAGCCGAGACGCTGCGATGCGTACTCGTCGAATCGCACTATTTCGCGCAGCGCGTCCTCGGATTCGGCCGCGACTTCATCGGTGAGTCGGAGTTCTAGATCGGCGATCCGCGGGGGCACTGCAGCCCTGTAGTCACCTGCATGCAACTTGCGCTGTGTCCTGGAGGCAGCAGCGGCCGACGATTGCCATGGCCGATTTTCGTACTCGACGGCGGCCAGGCCGCTGTTCGAATCATTGGCCATCATGCAACCATACCAAACCTTAAATGAATATCGTTTGGTATGGGCCATGGTCATCCTTAGGCGGTTGACCGACTTCGGCCTCCTACACCATGCGCCTCAGCAGCGGGACCAACTCTGCTGAGATGCGGTTGCACACGGCCTGACGACGCGAAGAAACCACCGGGATGATCAGTACAGCATCCGCAACGGACGCGGCTTCGATATCGGCGACGAGGCCGGCCAGCCCGCTCGACGTTCCGACGTAACGAACCGTCTTGGTTGCGCCGGTCGAGGACGAAGCCAATTCCTTTCGTGCCGTGCGTGCGTCCTCGGCGATGTGCGTTTCCAACTCGAGAACGACGGCAACACTCGTCGCATCTTCTCCCTCGGTTCCGGGTTCACGTCGTATCCGCGTGCGCATCGACTGGGCTTGGCCGAGGTCGTCGGCTCGAATGAACACGGTCTCGGCCGGCGGAGATCCCGTGAGCCACACGTGGTCTTCAGTGTCCGCCGCCGCGGACACGTCGAGGCACACATGGATTGTCGATGACTCGTGCTCGTCCGACTCCACTCCCGACGAACTCGCCATTTGGCTGGTCATGGCTGTGACGCGGCAAACTCTGCTGCAGCAGCTACGACGTCGGTTGCGAACGTTCCGAGTGTCACCGTGGTTGCGCCGCCGTCGACCGGGATGACGGTGCCGTTGACGTAGGCCGCCATGTCGCTGGCGAGGAAGGTAGCGACCGAGGCAATGTCGTCGGGAAACCCGACCCGACGCGAGGGCTGTCCGGGTCCGAGTCGCGCGGCCAGGAAGTCCGTGAACTGCTCGGATTTCGCGGGCTCGACGCCGAACGTGCGGGCCATGATGGGAGTCATGATGATTCCGGGCGCGATGGCGTTCGATCGAATCCCGCTGGGGCCCAGTTCCGCGGCGGCCTGTCGCACCAGCCCTACGACGGCATGCTTGGCTGCGGTGTATCCGACGGTGCTCCACCCACCTTGAATCGCTGCAGCACTGGCCGTGGAGATGATGCTGCCTGGAGTTCCTTGGGCGATGAACCGGCGCGCAGCATGCTTGTGTCCGAGCAACACCGATCGTGTCAGGAGAGCTGCGGTGCGGTCGAATCCATCGGGATCTGCGTCGATGATCGATGACGGGTCGCCCTGTGCACCAGCGTTGTTCACCATGATGTCCAGCGATCCGAAAGTATCTGCAGCCAAAGCGACTGCCGCGGCGATGTCGGACTCGGTGGTGACATCGACGTGTGCATAGACGGCGTGCTCCCCGAGCTCTGCAGCCAGGGCAGCTCCGGAATCGTCGTCGATGTCGGTGAGAACGATCTGCGCGCCCTCGTCGACGAACCGAGATGCGATACCCCGTCCGATGCCACTCGCGGCTCCGGTGATGACGGCGACTTTGCCTGAAAGAAGAGTGGACACCACGAATCCTTTGCCCGTCGAATAAGTTGCAGCACCTGACCGAGCTGACGCTAGCAACGGACGAGTGTGTCCAGTAGTCCTCGAAAGAGGACTACTGGACACGTTCGAAAGCCCCGTCACGCTCGAGCCGACGGGCTTCTTCGACGGCAACGCGATGCTCGACCTGGCACCTGAGACACCGAAGGTGGGTGGGCACTGCTGTTGAGCGACTACTCCACAACGAACACATCGAGTTCGACGGTCACCGGGAACCGCTCTCCGCGTCCGACGAATGTTCGGTCGTTGATCCACGCCAACCTGCCGCTGGTCGTCGACAGATGCGGAGCCGTTCTGAAGTAAACGCGCTCCGCAGGTACCGGAACACCCTGGGAGAGAGACATCGTGTCCTCCACACTGGCGACCCGGATTCCGCCGTTGCGCACGAACACGGTGTCGCCGTCGTCTGTTTCGATCGCGTAGGTCGCATCGACCTCGGTGCGCGTCTCCGTTCGCTGCACTTGGATGTCGACGCCGCCGCCGACGACGCGTCCGCTCAGCTCGGGCCCTTGGACGTGTCCGCCGAGGATCGGGACGAGCCGCCTCCGTCCCTCGGGTGTGTCACCGAGGGCAACGGGTTCACCGACATCGACCGACAGGTGGGCGACAAAACGTGTCGACAGCGTCGGCGTCACTTCTCGGCCAACCCGAGGACTCCGATTGCGTTCTCCTTCATGATCAACGGCACAACCTCATCCTTGATGCCCAGCTCGGCGAAGTCCTTGATCCATCGGTCCGGCGTGAGCACCGGAAAGTCCGAGCCGAACAGCGCCTTGTGTTTGAGCAGAGAATTGATGTTGCGCACGAGCTGAGGCGGGAAGTACTTGGGCGACCAGCCCGACAAGTCGATGTAGACGTTCGCTTTGTGTGTCGCGATGGAGATCGACGAATCGACCCACGGCACCGATGGGTGCGCGAAAATCATGGTCAGTGTCGGGAAGTCCGCCGCAATGTCGTCGAGCAACATCGGATCCGAATACCTCAACTTGATTCCTCGACCGCCCGGAAGTCCTGCTCCGATTCCGGATTGACCGGTGTGGAACAGTGCCACGAGCCCGTGCTCGGCACAGGCCTCGTAGATCGGGTAGTACTGGCGATCGTTCGGCTCGAAATCCTGCAGGCTCGGGTGAAACTTCATCCCACGAACGCCGTAGTCTCGCGCGAGAATCTCGATTCGAGCCACGGCCTCGGGAACGTTGTGCGGGTCGACCGAGCCGAACGGGATCAGGACGTCTGCATGTTCTGCAGCCCTGGCTGCGATCTCCTCACTGGAGACCGGCGGATGACCGAGCGCTGTTCGCGCGTCGACGGTGAACACCACGGCCGCCATTTTTCGCTCGCGGTAGTACGCGGCCAGGTCGTCGACAGTCGGAGTTCGGTTGACGCCTGGTTTGAAATACTTCGACGAGGCGTCGAGCAACTCTTGATCGAGCGAGCAATGGTGAGCGTCATCGGCTTCCACGTGAGTGTGGACGTCGATGGCGATTATGTCGTCGAGATCGATCGCTGGCGTGTAGGGCACGGTACTCCTTACAAAATCTCGTGGTCTCAGGGCAGGTTGGTGCTGGAGCGCTTGAGTCTCATGATGTCGACCAACAGTCGGTCACGATCGGCGAGCAACTCGGCTTGATCGATGCCGTTCATCTCCTCGTCCATGCCTGCGACGAGCTTGTGGGCGAGTTCGGCGGTGAGTTGCGGTTCACCGAGATCGTCCATCCATTTCTGGGTCGGCGGACCCAGGTGTTCGAGCAGATGCCGCATCCCGCCTTGGCCGCCCGACAGATGCTGCGCGGTCAACGGACCGACGATCGCCCACCGCAGACCGGGTCCATGGGAGATGGCGGTGTCGATGTCGGCGACGGTCGCGACGCCTCTGTCCACCAGCGAGTACGCCTCACGCCACAACGCAGCCTGCAGACGGTTGGTGATGTGCCCCGGCAACTCCGCACGCACCAAGACCGGCTTCTTACCTACGGACCGATAGAAATCGACCGCGGCCTGTGCGAGATCGGGTGTCGTCGCGGAGCCAGGAACAACCTCGACGAGCGGCACGATGTGGGCCGGATCGAACGGATGTCCCACAAGCACCCTGCCTGGATCGACAGCGGCGAACTTCTGCAATGTGCTGGGAGCGAACCCCGACGTCGACGACGCGACCACGACACCCGGTCGGGCGAACGAATCGATCTCGGCCAGCAGCGCGCCTTTGTGTTCGAGCCGCTCGGGTCCGCTCTCTTGGACGAAGTCCGCGTCGTGAACGGCCTCGGCCACCGACCCCACAAACCGAAGGTCGCCGCGGTCCGCCCCCGATCGCCCCGACAGTTCCGTCGCGATGTCGAGCGTCCGCCTGAGCGAATCGAGCAGCCTCTGCTCGGCACCCTCGGCGGGATCGGTCGCCACCACGTCGAGACCCGCGGCGATGACGCCCAGGCCGCGCCGATGACGCCGGTACCGACCACGGCGACCGACGTGATGCGGGAACGCGTCACAACGCACCCGCGAATGCGGCGAGGGAGTCGGGCTGCGCCAAGGAACCCGAGGAGACCACGGTGGACGGGTCGGCGCCGAGCAGGATCCGCTTGACGGGGATTTCGAGTTTCTTTCCCGTGCGGTTGTACGGAACGACGGGGACAGCGCGAATGTCGTCCGGTACATGCCGCGGCGACAATGCCGTGCGCAGTGCCGTCGCGATCGACGTCCTCAGCTCGTCGTCCACGTCCGCCCCGTCGTCGGTCACGACGAAGAGCATCAGGCGACCCATCCCGCCGTGGTCGTCCTCCAGGTGGACGACGAGCGAGTCCCGCACACCGTCCATCTCGTCGACAACACGATAGAACTCGGCGGTTCCGAGCCGAACTCCACCGCGATTGAGCGTTGCGTCGGACCGTCCGGTGATGACGACGCCACCGGATTCGCCGAAACGAATCCAGTCACCATGGCACCAGACTCCCGCGTACTTCTCGAAATATGCACTTCGGTAACGGGATCCGTCGTCATCGCCCCAGAACTTGACCGGCATCGACGGAACGGGCTCGGTGATCACCAGCTCGCCCAGCTCGCCGACGATCTCATTGCCCGCGTCGTCGAACGCGCTCGCTGCGAAGCCGAGACTCGCCCCGGACATCTCGCCGTCGTACACAGGAGTCAGCGGTGACGCCTGCACGATCCCAGTGCACACGTCGGTACCTCCACTTCCGACGTTGAGAAGAACACCGGGACCGAAACGCTCGCAGATCCAGCGGTATCCTTCGACCGGCAGCGGACTTCCTGCGGCGCCGAACTGACGGACCGCCGACAGGTCGAACTTCTGGGTCGGCTCGAATCCTTCACTGCGAGCGGTCATGACGACGCCAGGGCTCATCCCCATGACGGTCGCGCCGGTCTCGGCAGCGATACGCCACTGATAGCTGGAATCGGGATACATCGGATTGCCGTCCATCATGACGATCGACGATCGGACCAGGAGTCCGCCGACCAGGGTGTTCCACATCATCCACGCGGTCGTACTGAACCACGACAACGTGTCGCCGGATCCGAGATCGAAGTGCAGTGCGTGATTCTTCAGCGTTTCCAGAAGAATCCCGCCGTGCCCGTGGACGATCGCCTTCGGCTTACCGGTGGTGCCCGACGAGAACAGCACCATCAGCGGGTGGTCGAAGGGAACCGGCTCGACGTCGGGCAACGAACCGGGCGTACCGGACTCGTGGACACCCAGGCCTACCCATGGCGTGACGCCGGATCCCTCGACCACGTTGTCGCCGTAGGGAACCGATACAACTGCCTGCACCGACGGCAATGCCGCACGGATGCTCGCCACCTCGTCACGCCGATCGATGCTTTTGGCGCCGTACTTGTAGCCGCCGACGACGAACAAGACCTTGGGCTCGACCTGATCGAAACGGTCGATGACGCTGGGCGATCCGAACTCCGGCGCGCATGCGGCCCAGATCGCACCGATGCTGACCGTCGCCAAGAACGCGATGAGGGTCTCGGGAATGTTGGGGAGGTACCCGGCGACGCGATCACCCCGCCCGACACCGAGATCGATCAAGCCTGCGCGCACGCGGCGAACCTCGTCACGCAAGGCGCCGAAGGTCATGTTGACATCACCGCGCGTCTGCGACCGTCCATAGACCGCAACGCTGTCGAGATCGTCCTCCGTGCCCAGTGACTGCTCGGTGTAGTTGATCAGGGCGCCAGGGAACCACCGCGCCCCTGGCATGACGCGAGCGTCGAGGACCGTCTCGTACGGCTGGTGCGTGACGACGCCGAAATAGTCCCAGATCGACTCCCAGAAGTCTTCGATGTCGGTACTCGACCAGGCCTGCAGGGCTTTCCAGTCGTCGAACCGGCGGCCGCGGTCGGCGTCGAGCCAGTCGAGATAAGCGCCGAGCTTCGAGGTCTTTCGTGCGTCCTCCGGAACCGGCCGAAGAACCGCTGGGGCCGATGCCGCCACCGCTGTGGTCGGCTTCTCGGCCACCTTCACCTTCGGGCCGGTCCCGTCGAGGAAGTCGGCTATCTTCTCCTTGGCTTCGACACTCGACTGCGCGACGGCGGCCATCAGGGACTCCATCATCAGCCCCTCGTTCGGTCCGATTTCGGCTATGGCCGGAAGTGTCTGCAACACCGCATAGTTGGTGACAGGCGAGTTTCCAGCCACCTTCGCGGCCAGTTCGAGAGCCAGGTCGTCGGCGCCGCCGTCATCGACGAGGTAGGACGTCAGCCCCAGACGCTCGCCTTCGTCGGCGGTGAGGACGCGACCGGTGAGCATCATGTCCTGCATGCGCGCAACCCCGATCAACCGCGGCACACGAACGGACGCACCGCCGCCGACGAACAGACCGCGCTGACCCTCGGGAAGCGCGAAGAACGTGCTGCGCTCGGCGACCCGAATATGCGCTGCCGCGGCGAGTTCGAGGCCACCACCGACGACGGCTCCGCGCAGCGACGCGATGACCGGCACGGTACCGTCGGCCATTTCCCCGAGCGCCTTGTGCCACATACGCGAGTGGTGCAATCCGCCGACTGCGTCACGTTCACCGAGTTCGGACAGATCGAGTCCGGCGCAGAAGTGGTTACCCGTTGCCGTCAGCACGATGGCCTTGATGCCCTGAGGAGGAGTCCGGAAGAATTCTCCGAGTGCGAGGATCGTGGCGTCGTTCAACGCATTCCGCTTGTGCGGACGATCGAGTGTCAGTAGTCCGATGTCACCTCGGCGTTCGAAGGTCAGGGAAGGGGAGACAGCGTCGGCCATGTCAGTTGCGGTCCATTCTGCGCAGGTCCTGCTTGCGGATCTTTCCTGAGCCGGTGCGCGGCAGTTCAGGCAGGAAGGTGACGATCTTGGGGATCTTGTAGCGCGCCAGGCGCTCGCCGGCGAACGCGCACAGCGCGTCTCGGTCGAGCGCCGATCCCTGCACACGCGTCACGAACGCATGCCCGACCTCGCCCCAGGTACCGTCTGCGGTCCCGACGACGGCGCACTCGACCACGTCGGGGTGTTGCAGGAGGACGTTCTCGACCTCGGCCGGATAGACATTCTCGCCGCCCGAGATGTACATGTCCTTCAAGCGGTCGACGATGTACACATAGCCCTCGTCGTCCTGGTAGGCGACATCGCCGGTGTGGAACCAACCACCGTCGGTGAACGACGCCTCGGTCGCGGCCACATTGCCCCAGTACCCGGGTGTGACATTCGGTCCACGAACGATCACCTCGCCCGGTACACCGGCTTGCACCGACTCGCCGTTACTGTCGACGATGCGAATCTCGTCGAACATCACCTGGTGGCCGGCTGATCCGGCCTTACGGACCGCATCGCGAGGTCCGAGGAATGTTGCACCGGGCGCAGTTTCGGTCATTCCGTACCCTTGGCAGAAGGTGATGCCCTTGGCCCGATAGGTCTCGATGAGGCCGATCGGTATCGGCGCTCCCCCGGACATCACGCTGCGGATGGACGCCAGATCGGCGTCGGGCCAGCGCGGCGACCGACTGAGCTGGGCAAACATTGCCGTCACGCCGAACATCCACGTCACGCCGTAGCGATCGACGAGATCGAACGTGTCGTCCACGTCCCACTTGGGCGCAAGAACACACGTGCCGCCCTTGAGCAGCACTGTCAGCAGGATCTGATCGAGAGCGGCGACGTGAAACAACGGAGCCGACACCAAGGCCACCTCGTCTGCCGATACGTCGACGTCCAACAGCACGTTGTAGCTGTTCCACAACAGGTTCTCGTGGGTGAGGATCGCGCCCTTGGGATGCCCCGTCGTGCCCGACGTGTAGAGCACGAACGCGGGATCCTGGCCGCCGACCTCGGCCGCAGGCGCCGGTGACGGCGGAGGTTCGACCGGTTCGGTGGACCACTGCACGTACTGGATGTCGGTGGCGCCGGCCAGCGCGTCGGCGGTCGCGAACATGACGCGGTCGACGAGGACGATGCGAATGCCCGCGTCGGATATCTGGTAGTCGAGTTCGGGAGCGGACAGCCGATGGTTGAGGGGAAGGAAGATTGCCCCGACGCGGAGGGCGGCAAGCATCACCTCGACGAGCGCGGGATGGTTCGGACCCAGGTACGCAATTCGATCGCCGGGCACCACCCCGGATTCGAGCAGTTCTGCCGCGCGGGTGAGGACGCGGTTGTGCACCTCGCGGTAGGTCAGTTCGTGTCCGAGGTAAATCAACGCAGCGGCATCCGAGCTCATCCTGGCCCGGCGTTCCGACAGGGTGGCGAGCCCAGGGCGGTAGGGCGTGGTCAGCAGGCTCGAGTTCGGCATGGCCGCTTCTCGACCCACCGTCGACGAATTGGCCGCCATCGCGGCTGGACTCTGACGCACGGAATCCTCACTGGTTGTCGGAGTGGAACGCTCCCCAGGAGCACCTCGAATGCTACGCACTTGAGTTACGTCACGTCAATGAACTGAGTAGCTTTTGCCGGTGCCGCGGCAAACTAGACTCGCCACATGCAGAACAGCGCGCCTGCCGATTCGACATCTGCAGTCACGAGCACCCCGCAGTCGCTCCTGCTTGCCTTTCTCGGAATGCATCTGCTCGGGAGGCCGATCGCGATCAGCGGAGGGTGCCTCGTCGAGGTATTCGGATGGTTGGACGTCGGGCAGTCTGCGACACGATCCCTTCTCGCACGGATGACCGAACGAGGAATTCTGGAGCGGTCCAAGCACGGACGCAACACGTATTACGCTCTGACGCCCCACGGATCGGCTGTGTTGGAAGACGGTTCACGCAAGGTCTGGCGCGGGGCAGGCGACGCCGACTGGGACGGCACGTGGACGACGGTTGCCCTCTCCGTTCCCGAGGATTCCCGTCACTTACGTCACCGCGCTCGGTCGAGGCTCGGGTGGTCGGGTTTCGGCTATGTCCCATCAGGTCTGTGGGTGGCGCCGCGTCGCCACGACGTGCAGTCGATCCTCGGGGCAGAATTCGCCGACACCGACATCACCGTCATGGTCGGTCGAACACTACCGCCCACCAGCGATGAATCCTTGGTGGCAACGGCCTACGATCTGGACGCGATCTCCGACCGGTACTTGGAATTCTCCGACAGGTGGGGCCGGACGCCCGTGGACCTGAATGCCGAAGATGCGTTCGCGGCGCGAATTCGACTGCAGGCGCATTGGTTGTCCTTGGGCCGTGCCGACCCGCTGCTTCCTACCGCGCTGCTACCTGAAAGATGGCCAGCCACAACGGCTGACACTATATTCAGAAAACTCGATTCCGAGTTCGAACGCGCATCGAACGGTCTCGAACTCATGCGACGCAGCACGATCTCGCGGTAGCGCATACTTCTGGGTCAGCCAGGAGCTCGGTTCGGATTCTCGGCCCGGTGCGAAGATGCGTTTTCACTCACCTGGGCGAAGCCCCGACGAACGATGAGGTCCACCGTCGAAACGTCCGTGCACAGCTCGCAAAGTCTGTCGGTGCCTCACGGTATAAAGGTGGTGTCGGCATTCCTTCTCGAGACGGCACTTCGCTGACATTCGCGTCTATTCGACAGAAAAGAGCAGTATGGAACTACCCACCCCTGCCCGCACGCCAACCGACCCACTCGCCTTCACCATCGTCGTCGAGGTCGACCTTCGCTTCGAAGACCTGGCACCCCACCGCCGTATTGATCTGATCCACACCGTCCGCCGCGACAACGCGCACGTAGACGAGTCCCCTCTCGGGAACGCACTAGTCTACTTCGACTCCGAGCACACCGACTGGGCGAAAGCCGGCCTCCTAGCACTCGACGTCGCCAAGACAGTCGACCGCGCATGGCCGGTTGCCGGCGTCGAAGTCTGCCGATCCGATCTGTGGCTGGACGAGCCGTTCTTCGACCATGAGCTGGACGGTCTCGGCGATCTGCCGGAGTGGTCGGCCCAGGCCGACCCCCGCCGCTGCTCGACAGTGATCGTCGAGGTCGAACCCGAGAGCGGAACAACGCGCCACCTCCGCGACGACCGACTGACGAAGGTGCTCAACGATCCTCGCAACGTGCGGCTGAGTCGCTCTGCGGCCGGGCGGCCGCAGGTCATCCTCGAAACACGAGAATCGCCAGTTACGGCCGGACTCTCGATCGCCAAACCGTCGATCACGCTCGATCAAGACCGCACGATCACCCGAGTCCGGTCCGTGCGTGCCGACATCTACCGGGCCGAGGTCGCTCTCTACGACGACGTCATCGACGTCGACGCAGCTCAGCCGCGGCTACCCGAGTGGCGCTACGTGACCGACGACGGTGATCGGACCGTCGTCGTCACCGATCTCCGGGTCCGGCTAGAAGGGTGGAGCATCATCCACACCTCCGTCGACGGAATCACAGACACCAGCGACTTCGGCTTCGGGGCCGTCTGGCGCGACGACGACGGAAACCTGAACTCCGTCTGCGACGGCGACATCCTCGATGCCTGGGAAGCGCCCATCCCCCAGGGCTCGAACCTCGACGCATTCGTCGTAGACGGCACACGGCTCGACGTCGATCCATGGGACGCGATGACGGAATGGCTGGCCGAGTCCATGTACGACCAGCCCTTGGGCTTTCTGATCGAACTCGGCCCGCAGGACTACGACGAGTCCGACGACACGCCCGTCGTCTGCGCCCAGGTCGTCTTCCTCAGCGACGGTGTCCTGATGCTCAGGCTGTCGAAGCAAGTGCTCGAACGACTGTCGTTCGCGGACTACTCGTCCGACGGTCTCGCCCTCGATACCTGGCACTACGACGGATACTTCGACGACTGCACTGACGGATACCTGTTCACCCGTGATATCCGACTGGTCGCCCAGACCTGCACCTCGTGGTTTCGAGACAAGGCAGGCTTCGGCACAGCCGATGCGCTCGGATGCTCTTATCGCACCGCCGATGAACTCCCCCGCTCCTCCTGATCCTTGCTACCGAACTGGAGACACCTATGACCGACGGCCCGCTTACCGCCACCTTCAGAACTACGAAACTCAAGCAGATGGATTCCGCCGCCCTCGTTTTCGCGATCGATCACGAAGTCGATCAGGATCGGGTCGACTTCGGCACACTCCGCTACGCGATAGAAATTGCCATGGCCGTCCACCTGTCGCAGACCCGCATCGGCCGCGCCGCCTACCCCGTGGATCCGTACATCGTTCATCCGCTCAGGAACGTCCTGCGTCTGATCCGGCTCGGCTGCGCCGACACCGACGTACTCGCCGCCACCGCACTACACGACACCGTCGAAGAACAGCCCGAGAACATTGTGAAGGTCCTCGGCGCAGCTCAGGGCCCGCCAGCCGAGAACGCACTCCTGTTGATCGAGCAACATTTCGGCCACGAGACCGCGAGACTCGTTGCAGCAGTCACCAACCCACCGAGCTCCATCCCTTTGACGAAGGCAGAGAAAAACGCTGCCTATGCCCAGCACGTTGCGGACGTCATCACCGACCCCAAGGTCTTCCTCGTCAAATACGCCGACTTCATCGACAACGCCGGAAGTGTGCAGTATCTACAGGACAACGCCAAGCGTGCGAAGCTGCAGGCCAAGTACGTGCCGCTAGTACCGACTTTCCTTTCAGCCCTCGCGGTCAACAAGCGAGAACTCGAACTTCCCGACGACGGCGTCGCTGCTATCAACGCGAGGCTGGTCGCGCTATCGACGGTACTGGCCGTGGCATGTCCGGCCGATGATCAACGTGAACCCGACCGGCTGACTGCCGGCGCGGCGGGAGCCACATCGGTGCCCGTCAACCGTTCGACCAAAACGGTGGACCCATAGAGATCACGATGATGAAGGGGACCTCCACCACTGGACCGGTTTTCGCCTGCCGTCGACACCATATGGAATAGACCGGTGATTCCCGCGCATCGGCGGCCACTCGACAACAAAGCGGACGCCCACAGTAGGATAGCCCATAGATTCCACTCGCGTCTTGTGCTTGATCACATCGCTCTGGATAAATCCGGTCCCGAGTGCGACCCTTAGCGAATGTTCAGCGTAATGTTGTGTGGCGCATCCGATACGGTACAAGTTTCGGCGGCATTCGAAACGACAGTTCGAAATTTGGGAGGTGAAGCACTGTGGTATCAAGCAGGAACAATCTCTTATCTTAATGGCCCTGACTCGAACTGGGCTGCAAACTCGCGCCGAACAGTGTCAAGTGCGGACCTCTGCGTCTTCGTAATCATCGAACATTATGGCGAGATCACATGGAGCACGGAACTTGACGAAGCCCTTACTGCAGGAGTGCCTTTCATTATTTTGTGCTTGCGGACGACTTACAACGAGTACAACATTCTAAGGCGTAACGGATTGGTTGATTCGATACCGCTGGAGAGCAAGAAGAATCTGGTAACCGTCATGATGCAGATAGAATCCGAGCGTCAGTTGACGGTTGTTCCGTTCGACATGACAAATTTTCACTCCACACTTGTCCAACAGACATCTATGCTATTGAAGTTGTCGCTTCAACAGCTGTCGGAAAGGAACAAGAGAATAGCCCTATATAGCACCCTCCGTACCGCCAAGATGCTATCGCCGCTCGAACTCGATCTGGCTGAGAAAATCGCCACCGATGAATTTGAAGACCGCAACAAGCGCATCCTGGCATTAAAGGCAATTGCAAACCGAGGCACCGCCTCTGAGTCGATGATTACAAGCGTGGTGGCCAGTAACGACAGAGACGTCCAACGCGCAGCCTTCGATTTCTTGCCACAGTTATGCAGCACTAATCTTATCGGCCAGGGATTCTTTGAGGACTGCGTGACCATTGCGAATACGGTGGACGACGTCGGAATCGGACGGCGTCTGATTCCTGCCCTGTTTAAAATTGACCCATCGGCTGCCGTCGAAACACTAACCCATCTCGACCTGTCTGAGATTGGATGCCGCCGGAGGCTTGCAGCAGCACTCGAGGACACGAGAGCGACAGTGTTCGAAGACACATCAACACGGCAATTCGCTATCGACCTACTTCGCAGATGCACCGGAAACTCACCCCAAGAAGAAGGTTGGTTAGGGCGAGCTCGACGTTTACTGGAACAATATCAGTAGTTGTTCAGGTTCACCTCGCCGAGCCCGCACAACAACCCGGGATCTGTTCGTCAACCGATAAGCGATGCGCCAGGTTCGGTGGGTGAACACCCATGATCGTGCGCTTTGCGCGGACAACTCGGCCACGTCCGGGCTACGAATCCTTGGAGTACCCCCGCCTGAAAATTGCGCCGAGTCGTCTGGCGGCTCCATCTTTCACACTCACGCCGACTTGTTGTAGCGCATCCAGATTGACCGCACTGAACCAGCGTAAGCCACCACCGTCGATCCATTCGATTCGTCCCGACTCCCGCAGAATCGCGATCTCGATCCCGAGCGCCTGCCTCAACTCTGCGCCGACCTGGGGTGCGTACTCGCGAGCAGACTCCGGCAACACAATGACGAGCTGATCAGCTTCGACACCGCGGGTGACTGCGCGGAGGACCCGGCCGTAGAGCGAGTCGATTTCCGACTGCAATAGTTGCCACTTCCCTAACGCGAAGAAATGCAGCACCTCATCACCGCGCGAACACCGATACCCTCGGGACCTGCTGCCCTCGAGTATCTCCCATCCTTCGCTCTCCATGCAGTTGCGGAACATCTCGTTGACGGAAGGCGGTCTACTGCTGTCGCGTGCGGTTCCCATCCTGCCCTCCTGTTCAGCTACTCCAACGGCCAAGGCACACCGACAATCACCGGTGCGCCACGGATGTGCGATATTCGTTCGCTAATGAGAAGTCCGAGTCCTCGATTCCTGCAATTGCATTCGCGATCATCTCAGCGTGCTCGTGGAGCACTACCGCACGTATCGTGCTGTCCGTGACCATGGGCTCGTTGATGGACTCGCCCACCGCCGATGCTGCAGAACGAAGAAGCTTTAACGCTTCTTTCTGCTGCCAGGGCGTCAGGGGTTGCGAGGTGACCAATTCGATAACGAATGTGCTACTCGCCGTTGTTTCAGCTGAGGCAACAGACAGTCCATCGGCGACCGGCGTGCGCCGCGCGCGATTCAACGGAATCACTGTCCTCGGATCCCCCGTCAGGAAATCGTCCGGCAGCTCGTGGGCTTTCGCGGCCATCAGCGACACTTGCGCTGAAACGGACGAACCCTTGAACCAGCCACGACCTACCGTTACCAGTCCCCGACTCTGCAGGTGTCGGACAGCAGGTAGAAACTTTGCGCTCGTCTGCGGAGTCAATTGGCCGATTCGGTGGTCCTCGACCCGCACCTCGACAACCTTCTTCTCGGTCTTGGCCGTGCTGACATCGATCTCGTGCAGCGTGACGAGTAGTTCGAGCTCGCCTTCCGGCTCGACGAAGTGCCGGAGCACATCGAAGTGGTCGTCCACTTTCGTCACCTGGACCGAGTATCCGTGTGGCAGCATCGTGTACGGGACGCTGGGAGGTTCGTTGCCTGGAAGTATGAGGTGTGGCTCGCTGAGCTGAACGTCGATATTGATGGCCAAGTCGAGGGGAACACCCGGTCGGTCGTCCCAGCGGTTCTGGTCGTAGGCGCGAATCGAGGCAGGCACCGTCGGGATGAGTCCCCGGTTGATGAGATCCATCAACCGGTTGTGGAACAGGATCGCGCGCTCCCTTGCGAGATAGCCGATGAGGTAGTTCGATGCTCGCACCGACACCGCGTAGCGATCGTGCGGATTGTCGGGCTCGGGAATCAACTCGAGAGTGCGTCGGACAGTGGAACCCGAAGGATCGAAGTCCGAACCCAAGGTCGCTCGGATCGCGTCGACATATGCATGAACGCCGACGACTTCCTCGTTGCACCAGTCGCCTCGGCCACCCCACAGCGGGTAGGGCCGCCACTGTCCACCGCTGTTCGCCATCAGATTCCCCTCATCTCACCGAACGACTACGACGTTAACCGACAACTCGACCAGTGCGGCATCGAATTACTTCCGACCCCGGCCGGCATCATTCACCCAAATGAACCAACGCCAACACTCTTAGCATCGGTAAGCACGGACCCCTTATGTCCGATACCGTTCGTCCCAGCGTTCTGTCGGTGGATCCCTCTAACGTATGAAGGTTGGCGGCACTACCGCGACCATCGACAAGGCGATGAACGACGGAGTTCGGAGGACAGATGCAGGATCTCGGCCAGGAGCACAACCCGTTTCACACGGTGGTCGACGGCTTGTCGATCGAGGTCCATGCTCATCCCGCTGTCAATCTCGCGCTCGTCCACAACGGGGTCCCGTTGATCACCAGCGTCGAGGTAGTCAACCTCTCCGACGCAGAGGTGGTCGATGTAAAGGTGTCCGTCCAACTGTTCGGCGCCGGTGAGCAACTGTCGCCAGAGCGAGTCGACGTCCACGACGGCGTGCTTCGCGTCGGCGAGAACGTCGTCTGGTCCAACTACTCGTCGATCGTTCCGCCGATTCCACACCTTCGCGAGCTGAACGAAAGCCATCCCGCGACGATCGCCGTCACTGTGTCTCGATTGTGGGGCGAGGACATCCACCTCAATGCCCCGATTCGCGTGCTGGCACACAATGAGTGGTTCAACGCCCCGGTCTTCTTCGACTCCCTCGCTGCCTTCGTCCAACCCAATACCCGCGCAGTCAATTCCGTCCTCGACGCGGCATCCGATTTTCTCGGCTCGGCGACCGGCGATCCATCCCTCGGCGGCTACCAGAAAGGCCCCGAACGGGCTGCCCAGATCGCGGCAGGCATTTACGAGTCGTTGCGCCACCAACAGATCCGCTACATCGATCCACCGGCATCCTTCGAGCACACCGGACAGAAGATCCGGACCACCGCGCAGGTGCTCGACGAACGGTTCGGCACCTGCATCGACCTCGCCGTCACCTATGCGGCGTGTCTCGAAGCCGTCGGCATCCGTCCGGTGATCTGGCTGATCAACGGTCACGCATTCGCCGGTTTCATGCGTGAAGAAAGTCAGCTCGCACACTCGACCATTACCGAGTCGAACGCATTGATCAATCTGGTGGAGTCCGGCCGCGTCGTTCCGGTCGAAGCGAAGTATTACGACACCACCGAGGCAGGCACGTTCAAACAGGCTGTGGCAGATGCACGTCGGCACTTCAGTGATCACGGCGCGCTCCGTGGCGTTGTCGCGATCTCGTCGGCGCGCAAGGACGGTATCCGGCCGCTTCCCAGCCTGGATGAAGTAGAAGCCGTCAAGGCTGAAATCAGTTCGCCGATACCGGTCAACGCTGACCTGGACCTTCCCACCGAGTTACTCGATGCGCAGGACTCCTCGGACCTGGTCCTCGACAGCACCGACACCGCTCCCCCACGCGTTCAAAAATGGAAGCGCTCATTGTTGGACCTCAGTACCCGAAATCGACTTCTCAACCTCAAGCCGATGCGCGAGGTCATCGACCTGCACGTACCCAACTCCGGCCTTGCGCTGCTCGACGACCTCGTCCACTCCGGTACCGACATCGAGCTCATCGCCCACGACGAACTCAGTTCCATCCACGCACTCCAAGGCGCAAGGCGAGCACAGGACGTCGACGACGCCACCATCCTCGACTACCTACGCGACCGGAAGCGCATCCACGCCGTCGTCACCCAGGACACCTACGCAGCACGGCTCAAGCATCTTCAGCGCACTGCACACACGATGTTCGAGGAGACCGGTAACGCCAACCTGTACTTGACGTTCGGCGGGCTGATCCACACCATCAGCAGCGGCAAAGACGCTCGCGCTCCCCTGTTCCTGCTTCCGGTGAAGGTGGTGGGCGGTACGGGTCGAAGCCAGTTCAAGTTGAAGGTCGACACCGCGGGAGTCTCGACACCCAACTACTGCCTGGTGGAGTGGCTTCGCCTCAAACACAATGCGTCGATCCCCGCCTTGGAGAACCCGCCACTCGATGAGCACGGAATCGACATCGACGAGGCGCTCAAGGGCATCCGGTCCGCGCTCGTCGAGCACAACCTGGACTTCCGGATCGACGAGACCGCGTCGGTAGCCATTTGCCAGTTCGGCACGTTCGGAATGTGGAAGGACCTCACCGACCACTGGGACATCCTGGAGCAGAGCCCCATCGTCCGCCACCTGACGCACAGCGCGGGCGAGTCGTTCCGCGATGCACGACGACCCGACGGCTCCGATATCGAATCCGTACCGGTGCACGAGCTCGATGTCCCCGTTCCCATCCCCGCAGACGGCTCCCAGCTCCGTGCCGTCGCCCTGGCTGCCGACGGCCACACGTTCGTTCTGGAAGGCCCACCCGGGACGGGCAAATCTCAAACGATCACCAACCTCATCGCGCACACCCTCTCACAGGGCAAGTCGGTGCTGTTCGTTGCCGAGAAGCAGGCCGCACTCGACGTCGTGAAGAAACGGCTCGACAAAGTAGGGCTGACGAGGTTCACGCTCGACCTGCATGGGAAGAATCAGAGCGCCAACGCGATCCGCGATCAGCTCAAGCGTGCAATAGAACACTCGACCAGCTACAACAACCGGTCTTGGGCGGCCAAGCTTGCCGATGTTCGGTCACGCCACGTACCGCTCGAGGACTATCCGACGAAGATTCACGAGAAGAACGGCGTCGACCATTCGTTGTGGACCGCGTACGACACGATTCTTGGTCTCGGCGACGGACCGGTCGCGACGATCCCCGCGACGTTCGTCGCCGATCCGTCGGCGCCGGTAGGTGAGATCACCAGCGCCCTGCAGCAGTTCGAACGGGCTGCACGGTCGATTTCGATAAGTACGGAGAACCCGTGGTCGATCGCCGGAATCATCGACGCCCAAGCCACCGACGACAACTTTCGCGCGGTCGCAGCACAGCTGGCTGCCGCGCTGGACGCCGTTCTCCGCAGCCCCGCGGTTCGATCGGTCGTCGAGAAGGTGCAGGCACCAGGATCGATCGAACAACTTCTTCCCCAGGCGCGGCGTCAGATCGGCCGTGCGATCCCGTCGGTCGACGTGTTGCCCCTGGCTCAGTCCGCTCAATGGTCAACGTCGAAGCAGGCACTCTTCGGCGAGATCGCCCTACTTCAGCAGCAATGCGGCCCGCTGACGTCGGTCTTCACACCCAGTTTCGTCGAACATGGCGACGCCGACACGCTCGCGCTTGCCGCCGAAGAAGCAACGAAGGGCTTCTTCGGCAAGAAGAAGCGGGTAGAACAATTTGCGCGGGACGTGGCACCTGCCCTACTGCCCGGCGTGCAGCTCGATCCAGAAGCTGCACTCCCACTCCTCAGGTCGATTCCCAGTGCACGCCAGCTCACGTCGCAGACCGTCCAACACATGCGGCAACTGTTAGTGCACTACGCGCCGCAGACATGGAATCCGTTCAGTCCCGATGCTGCCCAGCAGCTTCAGGTGCAATTCGATTACATCGAACAGACCGCGATGTTCGCACGGACGCAGGGGCAGCTCTGGCAGCTACTCGCCGCTGCCGGACCCCTGACGCCACACGACCTCGACACGCTGGAAGGCGTAGCCCACGGATGGCGCAGCTGGCGTCAGATCCTGGGGTCGAGCGAGGCCGAGATCGACCGCTGGCGAAACAACACACACTGGCTCACCGCTTGGCAACGCGACTCACAGCTGTGGCTCGATGCGATTCGGACGGATGGCAGTGCACCGATCCGCCAGTGGTCGACAATGACTGCATTTCTCAACCCACTCCGATCAGCGGGCCTGAATGACCTGGTCCGCGAAATGTTGACGGGCGCGATACCAGCAAACCAGGCCGAGATCGCGTTCATGCGCGGTGTCGCTCAGACATCACTGGGCGAGCGACGCCGCAAACACGGCTTGTCGCAGTTCGATCGAGCTATCAAGGATGGCCAGATCGACGACTTCGCTGACGCTTCGGCCGCGAGCCGGTCCGAGCAGATCAGCGCGCTGCCGGCTGCGCTACTCGAACGACGATCTTTCCAGGCTGGTTCTCTGACGGGCGACGTCGGTCATCTCCGACGCGCACTCGATGCGAAACGCGGCGGAACCACGTTCCGACAGTTGATGAATCGCTACTCGACCTACATTCTCGAAGCGACACCGTGTTTCTTCGTCAGTCCCACGTCGCTCGCACAGTTCGTCCCACCGGGGTCGGTGACTTTCGATCTCGTGGTGTTCGACGAGGCATCCCAGGTGACAGTTCCCCAGGCCATCGGAGCGTTGGGACGCGGCCGATCGGCAGTCATCGTGGGTGATTCCCAACAGATGCCGCCGACAGCCATCGGCGTCGTGAGCACCAACGACGGTGACGACTACACCGAGGACGACGAGGTCATACCCGAGGATCTCGACAGCATCCTCACTGAGGCAGTGGAATCCGGTGTGCCGCGGTTGTGGTTGTCGTGGCATTACCGTAGCCAGGACGAGTCGCTCATCGCATTCTCGAACGAGAAGTACTACGAGGGCCGGCTTGCGAGCCTTCCATCGCCAGGTGGCGACGACACCGCCGGAGTCGAGTGGCGACGCGTCGACGGTCATTTCAATCGCGAGACCAAAGACCGTCCGCGCACCAATATTGTCGAGGCCGAGGCGATCGTCGCCGAGATCCGTAGTCGTTTGTCGAACGCGCATCTCGCAGCGCAGAGCATCGGCGTCGTCACGTTCAACGCGCAACAGCAAACCCTGGTACGCGACCTGCTCGAAGCGTCGGGTGACCCGCTGATTTTCGACCAGCTGCGCGAGGATCGCGACGACGGCATCTTCGTCAAGAACCTCGAGAACGTGCAGGGCGACGAGCGTGATGTCATCCTGTTCAGCGCAGCGTTCTCGAAGAAGCCGGACGATGCCAAGCTCCCACTCAACTTCGGTCCGTTGACGCGGACCGGTGGCGAGAAACGACTGAATGTGGCGATCACCCGTGCGCGGCGCAAGGTGATCATCTACACCTCGTTCGAGCCCACGGACATCGACCTCTCGCGGACACGATCCGTCGGAATCGCCCATTTACGTGGTTATTTGGAACAAGCGGCTCAGGCGTCCCGCAACGACGACGCAGCCCCAACTCACTCGCGGGCCGTGTCGGACGAGATACAAGCTGGACTGGTTCAGTCGCTCCGCGACCACGGGTACGAGGTCGAAGCAAACTACGGCCTCTCCGATTTCGTACTGGATGCGGTTGTGCGTGAGCCAGGTTCGGAGCAGTGGCAGGTCGCGATATTGCTGGACGGTCCGCAGTGGGCGCAGCGTCCGACGGTGGCGGACCGCGACCTGACGCCGCAGCTGTTGGAATCGATGATGCATTGGGGTTCGTCGGTGCGGGTGTGGCTGCCCGACTGGATCGACAACCCGGACGCCGTCATCGCCCAGGTCGGCGACGCGGTCTCGACCGCGAAGGAGCGGATGGAAACCCGGCAAGCCGAGATCGACGCGGCCGCCGAAGCACAAGCTGCGGCCATTGCCGCAGCGGCGGTCACCGCCGATGAGCCGTTGATCCTGCCCGACGATTTCGCACCCGACGCCGAGCGGTGGCTCAAGCCCGAGCCAGATACCGACAGAGTGTCAGAACCGGAAGAACCGGTGCTGGTGGCTCGTATAGCCGTCGAGGAACCTGCAGCGTCATTCGAGGAACCACGAGACTGGCATGGACGCGGGATCGCCTACGTCGAGGCACCGAGTTCGATGCTGGGCGTTCGCGACGATCTCGATCGAGTGCACTCGCCTGCCGTGAAGAACACGATCATGCGGGCTGTTCAGGAGACGGTGTCAATCGAAGGTCCGATTTCGCTCGACAGGCTGGCTCGAAACGTGGCTCGACGCTTCGGGTTCGACCGTGTCGCAGCAGCCCGACGTGACTTCGTGCTCCAGTCCGTACCGGAGGCACTCATCGAACGGTCGGAGGAGCTGGGTAGCTTCGTGTGGCCGAAGGAACTCGACCGTGCAACCTGGCGAGGGTTCAGGAAGACGTCCAGCGACTTGAACCGGCCCCTCACCGACGTGGCACCCGAGGAGATAATCAATGCCATGATGTCGGTCTGCGCTCGTACTGGGCAACCCGATTACGACGTCCTGCTGCGTCAGACGTTGCAGACGTTCAACCAGAAGCGCCTGACCGGGCCCACGCGGGAGCGGTTGGAGGCGGTGATCGAGTTGGGCGTCCAACGCGGGCGGCTGATCAAGATCAATGAGACCTACCGAGCTGGCTCATAATGAATCTTAGTGCTGACAGCCGACGGGACGGCTATGGGAGGATTGACGCTAAATTGGCGGTGCGGATAGCCAGCCCAAGCAGAGAGGCATTGCACCACGTGACCGACGAAACGCAATCGCGCTATGCATTGTCGTTCACCAGTGGCGGTCTCCTGGCCCGCGAGGGCGAGATCGTCGCAGCGATGTACCTCGACTCTGGGGACTGGCAAGCGACCCGTACCCGCGTTGTCGATGACAACCTCTTGCAGGCCCGCACCACCTCATCGCTGATCAGGCTCGCACGCGAGACCGTTCAACGGCTCGCGGCGCTCGGCGACGACGAGATTGAATTGCTTGTGGCGGGCAGCCCGACGGAGAAGCACCATCTGATGTGGACTGCGGCCTGCCGCCGCTACACGCTGATCGGTGACTTCGCCGAAGAGGTGCTGCGCGAGCGTTTCCTTCTAATGACACCAACGCTCGACGCCGACCACATCGACCGGTTCATCACCGGCAAGAGCCTTTGGCATCCCGAACTCGACGGTCTCAAGCCGTCGACGCGGCAGAAGCTTCGGCAGACGTTGTTCCGCATGCTCCGCGAGGCCGGGCTGCATACCGACGCCGGCGACATCGTCCCCGCCGTGATGTCTGAGCGTGTCGCCAAGGCGCTGGACCGTCGCACCCCCAGCGACATCCGCTTCTTTCCGACCACCACACCATTCATCTCCTCAAGCAACCAGGTGCAGCGATGAGAACGACCCAGCGGAATCTCACTTACGACGAGAAGCATGTTTATGACGTGTTGCGCAGTGAGCGGTTTTTGAGGATGGAGGGCCTCTCCAAGGAAGTTCCCTTTTTCATCTACCACTTCCCGCCTTCGTGGGCCCTTGACGTCGACGGCATGCGTGATCGGGTCACCACGAAGCTCCGGAGTGATGACGGGATCAGCGTAGTGGAGATCAATCTCTACAATCTGGCTGTCGAACTCCTTACCGAGCGGGGTGTCTGGGACCGCGTTCTCCACGCAGAGCCGACGATGGACAAGACCGACTTCCGCGAGATGCTCCAGGGCATGCTTGATCCTCACGATCACCTTGCCCCGGCGATCCGCGCCCGGCTCGACGCCGAGCCGAGGTCCGAGCCCAACCGAACTGTCGTCTTCCTCACGGGAATAGGTGAGGTTTTCCCGTACGTCCGCACGCACGCGGTGTTGGAAAACTTGCACAGCGTGGTGGTGGGGCGCCCGATGTTGGCGTGGTTTCCGGGGACGTACGAATTTACTCAGGCGGCCGGACATCAGCTCCGCGCGCTGAATCTTGGCGCGAGTGACAGCTATTACCGGGCCAAGGACATTCTCGAGCAGGAGGCGTGGGCATGACCACCATCAACCAGATATTCGCCAAACCGATCGACCGCTCGATCGAGGGTGTCATCAAGGCCGATGACACCGACCACCTCGCGACCGAGGTCGAGGAATACGTCCTTACCAACGAAGCCGCCAAGGGCCTTGAGCAGGTACTGGAGGCGTACACGAATTACACGAACGCCAACGGGGTCTGGATCTCCGGATTCTTCGGCTCCGGTAAGTCGCACCTGTTAAAGATGCTGGCGCACCTCCTCGGCGATATCGACGGCCACGCCTACCCGCGAGCGCAGGTTTGTGCACAGTTCCGCGCAAAGGTCACCGATGACGAGCTACTCACCGGGTCGATGGACAAGGCCGAGCGAATCGCAGCGAAGAGCCTGCTGTTCAATATCGACCAGAAGGCGACCGTGATCTCGAAGGATCAGAAGGACGCCCTGCTGAGAGTATTCGTCAAGATCTTCGACGAGTCCCGCGGCTACTTCGGCAACCAGGGTCACATCGCCCGCTTTGAACGCGACCTCGATTCCCGAGGCCAGTACGCCGCCTTTCAAGAGGCGTTCGAGCGGATTGCGGGTATCCCGTGGACCCGGGGCCGCGAACAGACGGGGCTCGAAGGAGGCAACATCGACCAGGCATTCGCCGAGGTCAACGGCTCCGAGAGCCCCGGGATCATTCGCGAGTACAGTTCGAGCTACTCGGTCTCGATCGAAGACTTCGCCGGCGAGGTCGCGGCCTGGCTCGACCGACAGCCTGATGGTTACCGGTTGAACTTCTTCGTTGACGAGGTCGGCCAGTTCATCGGCACCAACACCCAGCTCATGCTAAACCTCCAGACCATCGCCGAATCGCTTGCCACCAAGTGCCGTGGGCGGGCATGGATTTTCGTTACCTCGCAGGAGGACATGGAGAGGGTTGGCGGCGACCGCACCAAACAGCAGGCCAACGACTTCTCGAAGATCCAGGCGCGATTCAAGAACCGGGTCAAACTCACCAGCCAGGACGTCGAAGAGGTTATTCGCAAGCGTCTCCTGGCCAAGACCGATAAGGCGAGCACGGAGGTCGAGGCGATCTACGACGCGGAACATGCGAACTTCAGGACCCTGTTCGACTTCGTCGAGGGCCGCCACTACCCGAACTATCGCGACGAGCGGCACTTCGTCGGCACCTACCCGTTCGCGAGCTACCAGTTTCCCCTGTTCCAGGCAGCGATCGAGTCGATCAGCGACCACAATATCTTTGAAGGCCGCAACAGTTCGGTCGGTGAACGCTCGATGCTCGGCGTCGTCCAGGAAGTCGCTACCGGCCTCGCAGACCAGCCACTCGGCGCCCTCGCGTCCTTCGACCGGATGTTCGAGGGCATCCGGGCATCACTGAAGTCCGCGAACCAGCGCGCAATCATCAACGCCGAGAACGCCGACGCCAGCGGCAAGCTGAGCCCTCTTGCGGTCCGGCTGCTCAAGGCGCTGTTCCTGGTGAAATACGTCGACAGCTTCAAAGCGACGCCTCGCAACCTCACGGTGCTGGTCTACGACCGCTTCGGCACCGACCTCATGCAGCTCGGCAAGGATGTCGTCGAGGCGCTCAACGCGCTGGAGGCGCAGACCTACATTCAGCGCAATGGCGACCTTTACGACTACCTGACCAATGAAGAGCAGAAGATCGAGCAGGAGATCAAGGATGTCGACATCGACAGCTCCGACGTCTCCTCGAAGCTCAACAAGTTGCTCTCCGAGTCGGTCGTAAAGTCCACGAAGGCCACCGCCAAGAACGGCCAGATCTTCCCCTTCGGGTACAAGCTCGACGGTGTTCCCTACGGCAGGCAGTACGAGCTGTCGCTGCACTTCATCAGCCCCGAGACGGATTTCAGTCTCGAACAGATCAAGATGCAGAGCGCCGGCTTGGACGAACTTCGAGTTGCGCTCCCAGCGGAAGCGAACCGAATCCTTGCCGACCTGCGTCTCCTCTTGAAGACGGAGAAGTACATCAAGCGTGCTCAGGGGTCCAGCCGCACGGCGATCGAGACGCGCATCCTCAGTGAGAAGGGCTCCCAAAACGCCGAACGGGAGAAGGAAATCGTCGAACGTCTCCGGGCAGCCGTTGGGGCATCGCCTTTGATCCACAATGCCGGGGATCTCGACGTGACCGCCACGGATGCGCAGACGCGCATCAATGACGGGTTCGGCAAGGTCATCGCCGCCACGTACACCAACCTCAGCATGCTCGGCGGAAGAACCTTCGGCGAACAGAGCCTGAACGGGCTGGTGAACCCAGCCGAGGGGATCGTCGAGGAGACCGACAGCATCCTCGACGTCCCCGCGGGCGACGTGCTCGGGCATCTGGAGTTGCGCGGCAAGCGGCACGAGCAGGTTACGATGAAGCAGCTCGTCGCGCGTTACACCACCAAGCCGTTCGGATGGGACCAGTGGTCCGTCGCCGCCGTGGTCGCCCATCTCGCTGGGCAGTCGAAGATCGAGATCCAGTTGAACGGCAAGACTCTCGCCCGGACGGAGATCTCCGGGACACTGCGCAACACCCAGCAGTACGCAAATCTGATCGTCGCCCCGCAGCGTGTCTACGACCAGAAGATCGTGAACCAGTTCCGCAAGTTCGTGATCGAGTTCACCGATGACGGCGGCATCACGAAGGATTCCGCCGAACTCGGCCGCGTCGGCAAGGAACATCTCGAAGCCAAACTCGCCGAACTGAAGGCACTACGCTCGGGTGCCGCCACCTACCCATTCATCGATCAGCTCGACGAACCGATTGGAGTACTCACCGAACTGAGCAACCATCCGGCGGGCTGGTTCGTCGAGCATTTCACTGGCGCCGACGATCTGCTCGATGCCAAGGACAACACGATCGACCCGATCAAGGCGTTCCTCAATGGCAACCAGCGCACCATCTACGACGACGCCCGCTCGTTCATTCAGACAAACAGCACCAACGTCGCATACCTGCCTGCCGGAGTCGCCGATGGGATCGAGACGGCGCTCGACGACGTCCAGATCTACCGTGGCAATAAGACCACGCAGCTCGGCAGTGCGGTCGCGGCCGTGAAAGTGCAACTCGATGGCGTCATTGCTTCTGAGCGGAACGAAGCTTCATGCAAGATCAACGACTATTGGGAGCAGGTGCCTGCCTGCGCGTCGTACGACGCGGCGACCGAGGCGGCCCGTCAGTCGGTGACCCAGCAGGCTGAGCAGGTGCTGGCGCGGGTCCAGCGGGAGACGCAGATTCCAACGATCCGCAATCTCGCTGCGCACTTCGTCGACACCGTGTATCCCGCGATTCTCGACGAACTCGAAGCCGCGCGCGCTGTTCCGGATCCCAAGCCCGAGACCCCTGGCGACGACGAGCCGAAAGATTCGAACCCGCCTGCCCCTCCGGCGAAACAGAGCATCTCGATCAAGAAACTTTCATTGCCGGGAGCCGGTGGGGTGCTCGAAACCGAGGAGCAGATCGATGCCTACCTGGATCAGCTTCGCGCAACTTTGGTCGCGACGATCAACAACAACAAACGCATCACCCTCTGACGGGCCCGCGCCTCTTCATACGACATAGGTTTAAGGACGCTACATGGATACCAAGCCGCTGGAAAGTTTCGCGAAGGCTGCTCGGCGTGAGCTAATCGTCGCGGTGGAGGCGCGGGTGTCGGCGGTGCTCGCCACCGGATCCGTTGCGCGGAGTGAGCGCGCGGACACGGTGCGCCTGCTTGAGGCGGACATCGCGGAGCATGGTCGTCGGCATGTGGTCGACAAGGTTGCCTACACCTGGTTCAATCGACTGATTGCGTTGCGTTTCATGGATGCCCGGGGCTACACCGCCGCCAGGGTCGTGTCGCCGGCATCGGGCCACGTTCACGGTCAGCCGGAGATCCTGGCCGATGCGAAACGCGGTGTCCTCGACTCGGAGGTCGTCACCAAGGCCGGTGCCCACGACGCCATATTGGGTCTACTGGACGGCAGCCGTCGTAGCACCGACGCCGAAGGTGAAGCGTATGCGCTGCTGCTCACCGAGTACTGCCGGCATTGGCACAAGGCGATGCCGTTCATGTTCGAAGCCGACGGTGCATACACCGAGCTGCTTGTGCCCGCGGGGCTGCTTGCCGATGGAGCGTTGTTGTCTCGTGCTCGCGAGGTGCTCACCGCGGAGGTCTGCGACGACGTCGAGGTGATCGGCTGGCTGTACCAGTTCTACATCTCCGAGCGGAAAGACGAGGTTTTCGCCGGGTTCAAGAAGAACAGGAAGGCCGGGGCCGACGAGATCCCCGCCGCCACTCAATTGTTCACCCCGCACTGGATTGTTCGGTACCTGCTGGAGAATTCGCTCGGCCGGCTGTGGACGCTCAACCGGCCGACCTCGCGCCTAGTCGAGCAGATGGACTACTACATCGCGCCGGTCGACGAGGAAACCGACTTCCTGACGGTGTCGGGGCCACAGGAGTTGACGGTGATCGACCCAGCCTGCGGATCGGGGCACATGCTCACCTACGCCTTCGACCTGCTGTACGCAATCTACGAGGAGGAGGGTTATGCGCCGTCGGAGATCCCTGGCCTGATCCTCACCCACAATCTTCACGGCACCGAGATCGATCCTCGTGCCGGGGCGCTTGCGGCGTTTGCGCTCACGATGAAGGCGCGTGCGAAGGATCGCCGCTTCTTCAGCCGTTCGGATGTTGATCCGAAAATCTGCGTTATCAAGCCGATCTCGTTCACGCCGGATGAGCTGGACTTGCTCGTCACTCAAGACGGAAACCGTGACGCTGAGGAGGCGTTCTGGAATCAGTTCCGAGACGCAGACACGGTCGGCTCGCTGATCAAACCGGACGCGGATGCGACCGGACAGGCTGCAGTGGTAGTAGACGGCCTGACGGACCTGGAAGGGACGCTGTACTACGACACCCTCCTCCGCGCGCGGAGCGCTGTTGAGCAGGCAGCGTTGTTGGGTCGCCAGTACTCGGTGGTGACAGCGAATCCTCCGTACATGGGTAGCAAGAACATGGACGCGCGACTGACAGAGTTTGCCAAGGACAATTTTCCGAACAGCAAGTCTGACTTGTTTTCGATATTCGTCGAACGATGCCTAGACTTTCTTCCCGTGGGCGGACACGCCGGATTGATGACGCCGTTCGTATGGATGTTTATTGCAAGTTACGAAGTGCTTCGAAAACGAATTATCAACGAAGAATCTATCACCACACTTGTGCAGCTCGAATATTCAGGTTTCGACGGAGCAACGGTACCAGTGTGCGCCTATGTTCTGCGGCGCGGCCGGTCCGATCGAATTGGCGCATTTGTTCGCCTCTCCGACTTCGTGGGGCCTGCGGTTCAGGGACCCAAAGCGCTCAAAATAATCCAGGCTGATCGCTTACTGCGTACTGGCAAGATGAGCGGCGGCATGGAACGTCACATGTACAGAATCGCGACGTCAGAATTCGCCAAAGTGCCCGGCACGCCGATCGCATACTGGCTCTCCAACGCCATGCGTGCCGCGTTCACGCAAGGACGCTTATTGAGGGAAGTGGCTGAACCGCGAAAGGGCATGGACACCGGCGACAACTCTAGGTTCCTTCGCGGGTGGTGGGAGGTGTCTAAACGAACGACATCACTGACTGAATTTCGAAGCGGTACCTGGAACCCTTACAACAAGGGTGGCGGATTTCGTAAATGGTATGGTTACCGGGAGTTTCTGGTGGATTGGCGCAACGACGGAAGTGGAATGCGAACCCGAAGCGGTAGCCGATATTTTGGACGATCGGGATGGACATGGGGCACGGTTACATCCGGTGGATTTTCGATACGGTATTCTCCAGAAGGTGCAGCATTCGACAATGGCGGCTGCACACTATTCTCGAATCACGACTTGACGGTTCCGGCTTTAATACTTAACTCGACGACCGCGGACGCAATCCTCGCCGCAATATCGCCTACGCTTAATTTTCAGCCAATCAATATTGGGGCTGTGCCGATCATCGAGTCGACCACAGTCGAATTTGCTGCAAGTCGATCGCTGCAGAATCTTGTTAGCGCGGCTCAAGCTGATTGGGACGATTTCGAAACTTCGTGGGACTTTACGACCCCGTCGTGGTTGCGAGGCATCGACGGCCAGGGTTCGTTCCGCCATCACTACAGCGTGTGGTCTTCCGACCAAGCGTGTGTTGCGCAGAATCAACAGGCCCACGAGACCGAAAACAACCGGGTTGTTGCCGACGCTTACGGTTTGCAGGACGAGGTCCCGGTTGACGTACCGCTCCATCGAGTCTCGCTAACCCGCAACGTCGAGTTCCGATACGGGCCGGGCAAGACAGGTGTCGAGTACGAGGCACTGGAGCGGGAGGATCTTGCCGAGGAGTTGATCTCATATGCGGTCGGCTGCATGTTCGGCCGTTACAGCCTTAACAAGCCGGGCCTGATCCTGGCCGATGAGGGGGCGACGCTTCAGGACTACCTCACGCAAGTTCTGTCGCCGACGTTCGTGCCCGACGCCGACAATGTGATCCCGTTCGTGGACGACGGTTGGTTCGAGGATGACATCGTCGAACGCTTTCGGCAGTTCCTGAAGGTTGCGTTCGGAACGGAGAATTTCGAGGAGAACCTGCGTTTCGTGGAGGAATCGCTGGCTGTCAAGACACTTCGCGACTACTTTATCACGAAATCGGGTCGGTCGAAGTTCTACGACGATCACGTGAAGCGCTACAAGAAGCGTCCGATCTACTGGATGTTCTCAAGCCCTAAGGGATCGTTCAATGCGCTGATCTACCTGCATCGCTACACCCCGTCGACGGTCTCGACTGTGCTCAACGAGTATCTGCGTGAGTACGAGAACAAGCTGCGGAAGGCCTTCGAACGGGCAAAGGTGGCGGCCGCAGGCGGGGCGTCGGCGAAGGATCAGAAGGAAGCCGACCGGCTGCGCAAGGTGCTGGCCGAGTTGCGTGACTACGAGCACAACGTCCTCTACCCGCTCGCCACGCAGCAGGTCGTGATCGACCTCGATGACGGTGTGAAGGTGAACTACCCGAAGTTCTACCCGGCAGTGAAGAAGATCGCCGGCATGGGGGCGAGCGATGCGTGACGTCAACACGGCGCGTCGCGCTGCAGCGACTGTGAGGACAACGAATGAGTAAGACCCCTACGGTCGCCGACCACATCGCTGCTCGTTTCGAGTCCAAGCGCATCGTTGTATGGCACGACCCCGACGGCGGCTATGCAACCGATCTCGACACGCTGGCACCGGATGACGTGACGGTGCTGCGCGTCGCCGACGACGAGTTCGCGATCAAGCATCGGGTGTTGCGCGCAGAGCAGGCAGCGAAGTTCCTGATCTACCGATCCGGCACTGTGCCCGAGGGCGTCGGGAACTGGCTCCTCGACATCGAGCTGGCCTACGGCCCGGTGTTTACCGCCGACCGTGGTGCGCTGATGCGGTCCGACCTCGGTCTCACGGCTCCGAGCTCCGAGGACTTGATCGCCCGGTGCTCATCCTTCTTCGGTAACGCGAAGCTGGTGACGAGCCTCAAAACAATGCCGCTGATCGGCGACGACTTGACCGCGGTGCAGGCCCAAATGTGTGCTGTACTTCTAAACCAAAAGGAGCATAGCTTCTCTGAGGTCACCCGCACGCTGTTGATCCAGCACGCCGAAGGCCACACCACCGGATTCGATGCACTCACGTCGCACGGCCTTGCGGACTTCTACTGGGCCGGCGCCTCCGGCATCTACGGGTTCACGTCGCCGACGCCGACTATGGCGGGGTTGGTGCTGTGGATGTTTCAGCGTGCCATGGAGGGATTCGACGTCAGCGAGTCGAACAAGGTGCGGAACCTGGCGCTCGACTTCCGGGGTTTCCGCGACTCCAAGCGCAGCAGCGCGGCAATGAAGTCGCTGGCTCGGACTGCCGAACACAACCTCGCCTATATCGACAAGGTCGGTGAGATTACTTGGGAGACACTGAAGGAAACGGACCTCTTCGACGCCAGCGAGCGTGAAGTGATCCGGCGTCTGGTCGAAGGGATTATTGCGAAGACGATGTCGTACCGCGACATTGCCGACGCAATCAGCGCCAGGCGCCGTGACAGCTTCTGGTTCGACGACTACGCAACCCTGTATCAGGGGCTCAGCGCGGCAGCCGAGCTGATTCCGGCGATCCGAAACGCCGCGCTTCACGTCAACAGCTTTGACGAGGGTCTGACGCGGTACCGCGACAAGTGGTTCCGCATCGACCAGCGCTACCGCCAGTTCACTCAGGCCTACCTGACGGCTGAATACAAGCAGCCGATCCAGGCATTGGCCGAACTCGTCGAGAAGGCCTACGTCACCGACTTTCTCGCCCCCCTAGGGGTGGCGTGGCAGCAGCAAATCGACACGGTCACGCAGTGGCGCACCGTCGGCCTAACCTCGCAAACGTCGTTCTACAACCACTACGTCGCCCCAACCCTCACGGGCCGTAAGAAGGCCGTCGTGATCGTCTCCGACGCACTCCGCTACGAGGTGGCCGACGAACTGAGTACCAGGATCCGCGGGGAGAACAAATTCTCCGCCTCAATCGGAGCCGTGCTCGGAGTGCTGCCGTCGTACACGCAACTCGGGATGGCGGCACTGCTGCCGCACACCACGTTGGCACATTCAGTAGAAGGCGATCCGGTGCTGGTCGACGGGCAGAAGTCCGACGGCACCGCGAACCGGAGCAGGATTCTAAGCGCGGTCGGAGGCACAGCAGTCCAGGCCAAAGATTTCCTTGAGATGAGGCCGGCCGACCGCCGTGACCTGTATTCGTCGAATCAGGTGCTGTACGTCTACCACGACACAATCGATGCGACCGGCGACAAAGCCGTCTCCGAGCACAGAACATTTACCGCAGCAGCAGACGCAATCCGCGAGCTTATCGACATCATCAAGAAGCTCGCGAGCGCGAACGCTACGAACATCGTTGTCACAGCCGATCACGGGTTCCTATACCAGCGTTCGAAGCTGGCCGAGCAGTTCAACCTAACGGTAAAACCGCAGGGCGAACAGATCGTGAAGTCTAAGCGCCGCTACGTACTCGGGCGAGGCTTAAAGAGGGATGCTGCGTTCACCACTTTCCAACCCAACCAAGTGGGCTTGTCGAGCGATCTAGAAGTGCAGGTCCCGAACTCGATCCAACGAATCGTGCAGCCCGGAGCCGGATACCAGTTCGTGCACGGCGGTGCGTCGCTGCAGGAGATCGTGGTGCCGGTGATCCAGATCAACAAGAGCCGCAGCGACACGGTGGAGCCGGTGAACGTTGACATCCACCCCGAGTCGGACCGGATTACGACCGGGCAGATCGTCGTTAAGCTGTACCAATCGGCCAAGGTGGAGCCACACAAGCCCGCGCGGCGCCTGCGTGCCGGCCTCTACTTGGGTGAAACACTGATCTCCGACGAGCAGGAGATGACCTTCGACTCAAGCAGCGACGCGGGACGTGACCGTTTCCAAAGCATCACACTGCTTCTCACTAAGGCGGCGGACGAAGCCAACAACCACAGCGTCGAGTTCCGGCTCTCAGAGCCCATCGAAAGCACCGACCAGTGGAAGAACTACAAGAGCGCGCCATACACGATAAAACGCGCCTTCGCCAGCGACGACGGATGGGATTTCTGATGGGCGACCAGATCGACCTGACCGAGGCGGCCCTCATCGAGCAGACATCCGACGAGGGCCCCGCGGATGCCGCGGCGGAGCCGACTGCGTTGGACCGCAAGATCAACGCGCACTTCCCGGGAGCGGTGGTGCGCAAGGATCTCGTGAAGGCCGTCAAAGGCAACGCGATTGTGCCGTCGTACGTGTTGGAGTACTTGCTCGGGCAGTTCGCAGCGACGGACGATGAGGCCACGATCCAGGAGGGCATCGAGAAGGTGCGCCGGATCCTCGCCGAACACTACGTGCACCGCAACGAGTCGGAATTGGTGAAGTCGAAGATCCGCGAGAAGGGCCGCTTCCGGATCATCGACAGGGTCAGCGTGACGCTCAACGAAAAGGAAGACGTCTATCAGGCGTCGTTCGCGAACCTTGGCATCAACGGGGTGCTCGTGGACTCGAGCACAGTGACCGCGAACCAGAAGCTTCTGGTGGGCGGCGTGTGGTGCCTGTGCGACATTGAGTACTTCCATAGTGACGACTCCCGCGTGGTCCCCTGGATTCTGGGTAGATTGCAGCCGATTCAGATGTCGAGTTTCGACTACGCCGGATACCTTGACGGACGGGGCGAGTTCACCACTGAAGAGTGGATCGATTTGCTTATACAGTCGATCGGCTTCAACCCAGAACTGTTCGGGCGGCGGGCGAAGCTGCTTCAGCTAACCCGATTAATACCGTTCGTTGAACGAAATTACAATCTCGTTGAATTAGGCCCGAAGGGCACGGGCAAATCGCACATTTACTCGGAGTTTTCGCCGCACGGGATGCTGATCTCCGGCGGCGAGATCACCGCGCCAAAGCTGTTTGTGAACAACGCCAATGGGAAGATCGGCCTCGTTGGTTACTGGGATGTCGTCGCGTTCGACGAATTCGCTGGCAAGAAGAAGCGTACCGACAAGGCCCTGGTCGACATTATGAAGAACTACATGGCAAACAAGTCCTTCTCCCGCGGTGTCGAGACGCTCGGCGCGGAAGCGTCAATGGTATTCGTGGGCAACACTTCCCACACTGTGCCGTATATGCTAAAGCACTCTGACCTATTCGACGAGCTCCCCGAGAGCTATCACGACTCTGCTTACCTCGACAGGCTGCACTTTTACATCCCCGGCTGGGAAGTCGACACCATCCGCAGTGAAATGTTCTCCAGCGGATACGGTTTCGTCGTCGACTACATTGCGGAAGTCCTCAAATCGATGCGGGACCTCGACTACTCCGACCGCTACCAACAACACTTCACACTTGGCTCGGATATTTCTACCCGCGACCGTGACGGTATCCACAAGACGTTTTCCGGCCTGATGAAGCTTCTCTACCCGCACGAGAAAGCCACTCCTGAAGAAATCGAAGAGATTCTTCGCTTCGCGATCGAGGGCCGCAAGCGCGTCAAGGATCAAATCGTGCGCTTAGACGACACGATGGCCGAGGTTAGGTTCGGGTACCAGTCGCTCACGGGCGACTGGACCCATGTCACCACCCTGGAGGAAGACGAGTACCCCGACTACTATCATCGGGGTCGGCCCGGCGCTTTGACCGATAGTTCGACGCTTTCAGATTCGATCGACCTCACGCCCGCTGCGCCCGACGCAGAGGCACCGACCATCACAACCCCCGCCGTGGAGCTGTTCCAGGGGCATCGTGATTTTGTTGAGAATCAACGTGGAATTTCCTACGAAACCCTTTTCATGCCATATCTGCGGGGCGCTACAGAGATCGAGCTGCACGACCCGTACATAAGAATGAGCCACCAGGGGCGGAACCTTGTCGAGTTACTCGCGCTTATCGCCTCAGCAAAGGACCCTGCCGACGAGGTGACTTTCAAGCTCTTCACAGTTCTCGAAAACGATCCCGACCATCAAAAGAAACAGCTCCAGATGCTTGGTCAGATCATTCAAGGGGCCGCCCAACAGGGCATCAAGCTTGACGTAGCTAAGGATCCCGGTGGTCACGATCGTTGGATTCATACCGACAACGGTTGGCGGATCAACCTTGGCCGCGGACTCGACATCTTCCAGAAACAAGATGGCGGCTGGTTTGACTTCGGCGGCACACGTCAGGAGTTCCGCCAGGTCAGAGCTTTTGGAGTGACCTACATCCGAGAAACAAGGTGACAGCGAGCAAATCAGACTGTTCAAGAAATAGACCTACCGGCAATCAATACGAACAGCGTCAGAACCCATCTGGAACGTGCAAACTCACGAGATTTAACGCCGTGATATTGTGCACACCTGGGTAAAGATTCCTCTCTTGCAGCCCGAGTAGAACCTCGGCGGCCTCCTCGGCAAGTAAATTTCCGTCGGCGATCTCCGCCGCCATCAGAGTCGCAAATACCGCAGTGGAGAGTTTGTATTCGTTCTTGGCTACATTCAAAGCCGCATTATCGTTTGTGAAAACAATTTTATCGTGGCCTGCAGATGCAAGCAGGATTACATCGATCTCACCATCGTGCCCACTAGTCTTGGCTTCGCGGCATTGAGCCGATGCGCTGCGCAATTCCTCTGCAATGATCAGTTCGCGTACGGCTTTGCGGTCCACCCCACTAAAAGCGTGTGAACCCTGACTCAGCAAAAGGGATCGCATCCCCTTGCTGAGTACCGATTTCGCAGCTAAGGCGAGAAAATCATTCTTTATAGAGATGTTTTCCAACTCACTTAGAACCACCTTCGGAACGATCACTCGTTTCTTAAGTCGCCGCCAGAACACGTCACGTCCATACTCCTTCGGCGCGGCACCAACACAAAGCAGAGGACCAGTATCAGCAACGATTGAGGAAAGGTCTGATTTAATCACTGTCGCAGAAACCCCGCTCTTGGTGCAAGAAGATCCTCCAGGTTGTCTTCTTCCATTGCTGATTTTAAACCCCATGCTGGATCGGCATAAGGTGGCCATCCGTCAGGGGCAAGGCGTAGGCAATCGGATCGACTGAAGATCGTATCGGACTCAAAATAGTTTCGGTCTATAGTGACAACTGGATCGAATATCCCGTGAGATGTAAAGTGCGTGTCTTTCTGCGCAATCAGATCGCCATTTGTCGCCGGGTCGCTAAAGTCGCCATCTGAGGAGAGGCTTGACAGCATCTGCAGAACGCCGGATCGCCAGAACCTTCGTCGTTGCATTTCGTGTAGTGGACCGGTGTATACGCTGGCACGTAGGCTGTGAGCAACAGAGCTGTCAGAGTATTTCATCGCTGCGCGCAGACTCTCTGGTGTAACGCCAATCTGTGCGGCCACGTGAATATCGCTTATAAGAAATGTCGGGAACGGCAGAATCCTGAGAACAAGCCATCTCAACCAGGACAACCCGTGAGCGGTTGTTCTTGCTACCTCGCGCGGTGGTCGGCATTGCTCAATCTGTCTTGTCGCTAAACCCGAGGAACTGATATTGCCTATTCCGAGCCAAAGGGAACCGGTGTTCCGCGGAGCGCTCTCGCTCCAATGTGAAGGGAACTCGTTGAGAGCTATGGCGAGGGCCTGGATTTGAGTTAAAGGACGCACCGCGGACATTTCCGCGTTTGCTTGCTTGGAGACTACCCATTCCAGATCGTGCTGTGCAGCAATCAAGGGCTCCCTGATTGCCTGTGGCAATCCCCTAGTTAGTTGAGTCAACTCGCCGGATCTGAGGGCGATACCCAGGGGGCGGCTCCTACCAATGTCTTCGCTGGCAGAACGGAGCACTGCAGAAAGGGCCAGTCCGTCGCGTGGGACAACAGAGAGCGGTAACTCTTCCGGTAGTCGAAGATCTTCGTCAATACTGACATCTTCTAGGTCAAAGTACTGGTCGACTGCAAGTAGTGTGGCTCGCTTCAGGTGATGCTCTTCTACCTCCAGCGGGTGCAAGTAACTGGCATCTAAACCGTTTTGCTGTAGTTCTTCAACAGCTGCAGACTGTTCCATGTCGTCGATCAGATAAATCACTGGCGTGGACTTATTCAAGAATTTCCCTTTCCAGACTGAGATTGGCGACTCAAGCTTTTTCGAGCAATTCCCGGGCGAGGATCAGGTATTACAACCTCGACTGCGGTTGCGAATCCTGAGTTTGGCTCAACGAAGTTTGCAGAGCCGTCGTAGTCAGCAGCCAAGCTCCGTACGATAGGAAGGCCCAAGCCCATCCCTTGGCCCAGCACGATATCGACTGATACAGTGCTTGATTCAAACGGCCGAAAGTATCTGGCCCAGTCTTTTCGAGGGACTTCTACCCCTGAATTCTCGACGCGTAAATGCATCGCCATTTCCTTGTCCAGGAAGGCGGTAACTCGAATTTTTCCAGAGTCGCCGGCAAACTTGACCGCATTCGTAAGCAGATTTATAAGAAGTATTGATGCCTCGGCCGGGAAAATAGGCGGTGAGGTCAAAGCCACGTCGACCAGATTCTCTACGGATTGCTGGCGCTCGGTGATTCTGGGTAAAAGGAGCCTTATAGCGGACTCAACGCGATCGTGAACCAGGAGCCGACGCCGGCGGCGGCGAGAATCTGGTCCAACAACATCGGTTAAGTAGCTCATCTGGCGCGTCAACGACTGAACAAGGTCATCCGACGAGTCTCTAGCAGCTTTTAAGGTCCTTCTTCCTTCCCTCGATTTGACTTCTCCTGAGTCAGCCAATTTTCCAAGTATTGACCGAAGCGACTGAGACTGCCCAAGTAGGCCGTTGATTTCATGCACGAAGGCGGTAAATTGGGTCCCAACCCCAGCCAAAGTGCGTAAAGTCAATTGCTCGTCCCGAACATCAGCCAGGTCGATTTGAAGTGCCCGTAGATTGTTCGTTAAAATGTCTAACTTCGGATGCGTGTTAGGTTCCGCAAATTCCGCCCGGAGCTCACTTATTATTTCGATAAGCTCTAACAATGTTGAGTCGATCCGCCGAAATATTGCACTCGAGGTGTGATCGTGCTCGTCCGAGTCTACCGTTTCAGGACCAGGCATACCAGGTTGTTCGTTAGTCGGAGACGGAGGGGGCAGCTCTACGTCATCATTTTGATCGGGATTACAGTCATCCTCATTCTGAGGCCGCTCGTTTTCCTGCCGCCAGTTTTCCTGCCGCTCGTTCGCCTGGCGATTGGATTCACGCTCGGCCGCATCAATTCTTTTCTTTAAAGCTGCACGCACTCGCACACTTAGATCAACGCCCGTACGGACTACAGTTCTTATACTCTCAAAGTAATCGTCAGGTATGAACCCCTCCCGGTTGACCAGTGGTTGCAATTCTGGAGCGCCTCTCTCCGTCAGCATCACTGCGCCGTAGTAAGCACGATTGCCAAGCTGCGAAAAGCCCTCGTTCTTAATCACCGGCAGAGCATCAGGGGATACGTCGGTCTCGAATTCTCGAGGTCGCCGAGCATAATCTAGATCCAGCCTGAGCCAGTCATCGCCCGGAGATCCGTACGGCAAAACACGGAACCCCTCAAGGTAAACCCTGATTCCTGACTCCGCGCCCGAGAAACGCGCTAGCTCGCTCTGACGTCGGCCAACCGAACCAGGTGACACTAGAATGCGGCAGTGGAAAGAAGGCCCGGCTGCGCCTTCAGGGTGCGGGCCTTCGAAATCGTACCGTCGGGCCCACGCGGGCTTGGCCGGCGCAGCTAAGCTTTTTCGATACTTGACTGTCGGTAAAATGCAGTACCTGACAAGCTCAGGAGTTGCGTCAATCTCGATGATCCAGGAGGTCCTTGCCGAAAGCGTCGGCCAGAGGTCGTCACCTCCTTCGAACTGGCCAGTTAGATCGAGCTTGAAGCCTGGGTCGTTAGGACCATGCTCCCGCGATTGCGGAACGTCGAATAATAGTCGTTCGGTTGTTACAGACTTCGGCAGTCGTTCCACGAAGATGCCGGCGGGTCGACAGGCTCGAATTTCTCTAATGAAGGGACCGAGGCGGCGCGGCGCCCACAGGTCGGTCACTTCGGACATCACGAGCGTTGTACCGCGTCGGGCTGATGATCTAATTGGTACCCGCTCGGCGGTAAGAGAGTCACCCAGATCGTTCAAATCACTATGGTTTTCCATCTCGTCCCAAGCGAGCGTGGCTTTGACACCGGTAGGACTGTCGCTCTCGAGACCGCGAATCGCTTCGGAACGTGGGACGCTGTCGATGTCAAGACGCCCCGCAAGTTTCTGCGCTGCCAGCCGTCCGATTCCCTTGGCTCCGGTGTAGCGCCTCTTGAAGCGCGGCGAGAGCCGCTCACCCTCTTTGTCGCGGCCAGCAATACGTAGAAACGCGTGTTGGAATCGTTCAAACGTCATGCCGTTTCCATCATCGCTGACGGTAAGCAGAGCGTCAGTAGATGAATCTAGCCCCTCTGCATGGACGGTAACTACGCTGGCGTCGGCATCGTACGCGTTTTTTATGAGCTCCAGTAGAGCCGTCGAATCCCGACCGACCAACAGGGCTCCCAACTCGCGGAGCAAGTGTGTATCGACAGAAAACGAGAGTGACTCGCGCTTGGTACTCACTCAAACGCAACTTCGGCGTTGGCAGGCGATGAGCGGCATAGGCTAAGCGTAGCTGCCTCGGCACTGCTCCGGTCCGATCGGTCGGACTCAGCTCAGATGTACTGGTCTGCCGGCCCACGACGATCGGTGCCCGCGGATGTCCACAAACCATTCTTTCGATCGCGGGCAGCAACCCGTTTCACGTCTTCTGAAACACCAAAGCCGGTTCATCGGAGCTAGTGACGCATCCGGTGCAGGGCGCTGGCGCCTGCATGGTCGCGACGTCAGACTACGCGGGTAAACTCCGAGCTTGGTACATCGAAAGGCGGGCTCGACGCGTGCAGCACTGGTTTGATCCAGCCAAGAATTGGCTAGAGTCCATCGAGGTGGCACCTCTGAGTACGAGCCTAGTGCCCGGGGCTTCACTAGCCGAGAGACATTTGCTTGCTGGCCTCGGCAGTCTGACGGGCGCTCTCACCGAAATCGATCAAAAGCTGCTCCCCAAGGAGGTCGCCTGTTGGCTTGAGACGCGTCCTGCTCCGCCCCGTAATTTGGTCGATTTGGTCGATCATGCTCTAAGCCTGGACGCGAACCAAGCCTCAGCCGAAATGTACTCGCGAATAGTGAGATCGGTTCGGCGTCGGAGGCTCGGTACCTTCTTCACGCCTGATCTTCAGGTGAAGCATATGATCGGAATTTGGCAGCGAACGCAACGCACCCCTGAAAGCGTGATCGACATCGGCGCGGGAGTAGGAGTTTTCTCGGCACTTGCTTCTGATTACTGGCCTAGAGCGCAAGTACACTCCATCGATGTCAATCCTGTCACGCTAGGGCTGATGGGAGTGCACATTGCGAGATCCAGAGGACTAGCCGACCCCCTGACGGATGACGAAGGTATCAGACTTATACTAAGTGACTATACAACCTGGCTTGAGGAAGGGTCGGACGAGCTGGGTGGAACACGCCTCTTTTTGGGAAATCCTCCGTACACCCGATCCCAGCTTATTTCGCCAACAGATCGACCGCGCCTCGCAGAGGCGGCGCAGGGATTGTGTGGGCGACGCGCGAGTCTTTCCAGTTTTATTACCGCAATGACGGTACTAAAACTGCGGCCAAGCGACGGGCTCTGCTTGCTACTACCCGCGCAATGGCTAGAATCCGACTACGCGTTGTCGCTGCGTGATGCCATTTGGGGGCTACGCAGCCGTCGAGTGGAGTTGCATCTGGTTGACTCTTGGAAATTTGCAGACGCATCGGTCGATGCGGTGGCACTGATGATTGGAGCCGACGGGCAGGGTCAGACTTCATTCTCCGTCTCCCGATGGGGAAGTGATTTGCCACGTCCCATATCTCGAGTTGGACCAGCGCCTGCTAACTGGAGGCGGCTTTTTTATTCGTTTGAGGGAGCAACTGAGGTTGCGCATCCCACGCAATCTGTATCGAAACGACTTGTGTTAGGCGATTTTGTCGATGTGCGCAGGGGCACAGCTACTGGGGCAAATGCGTTTTTCATCGTCGATGAACAACTGGTCAGGGATAGAGGCCTGCCCTCTAGAGCTCTCAGTCGAGTTGTTCGGCATCTGACGAATGCTACACAAACCATAACCATGAAGAACTTTTGCCGATTGGAAAAGGATGGAGACAGGTATATCTTGCTAGCCACTGCCCGCGATAGGGCGGATTCGCAGGCTCTAGATATATACCTAAAAGAGGGTGAGAGCGAAGGGCTCGACGGTCGGTTGCTATGTTCGCGGAGGAAGGTTTGGTTCGATCTTCATCACGATGTTTCTATTCCGGACGTAATAATTTCATCAATGACCAAGGGAAATTTTAAGATAGCTGTAAACGCCTGCGAAGCTGCAATTACAAATAATCTATTTGGCTGGAAGTGGAAAGACGAGGTACCGGTAAAAGTAAGAATTCGTATACTGTCTTGGCTTCGATCCGACGATGGACAAATCGCTTTGCGCCGAACAGCACGCCAGCAAAGCGATCACCTTTTTCAGCTTAGCCCGTCCGCACTTAAAGGACTAGTAGTCCCTCACTCGGTGCGCAGCGGTGCAGTTAGCTACACCTTAAGCGGTATAAAAAGGTAATGCTCTTATTGCAGTGAACAGTCTTGGTGAATGCCGATACAACCAGCCGTCAGCACCGTCAACGCCACGGTCCTCTCAAATGATGTCGATACCAGCGAAACATCGAGCTAGTCACTTGTTGCAGGATGCCTCAGCCGAGAAGATTTTTCATTTTAGAGCAAGCAGAGAACTGGCCGATAAGGTGCGAAACGGACTCTTGCCGACCTGACCACTGCACTAAAACTGGGACCGTAGCGAGAGCGAACACTGCCAGGGAGGTTATATTCGTTTGAGGTGGCTTTAAAATGCCAGAACCGCGCTCAGGGATCTGCCCGCCTCCCTCTCCAACGACTTCAACCCCCGCTTTTCGAGGCTTTCGATGAGCATCCGCTTGAGATTCATCTCCGCCGCCACCTGGGACAACGTCCGCGGCTTCGCCCCGTCGATCCCGTATCGCCGGATCAACACCGACGCCTCCCTCACATCGATCGCAGCCATGCACCGCAGAATCCCATCCAACTGATCGGGCGTCCCGTACTGCGCCTCCGACAGAACCTCCTTCACCGTCTTCGTCCTCGCCGCAGACACCGTCGTCGGCACCATCTTCGACTGCGGAATCACAATCGGCTCGATCGGCGTCAGCTCCACCGGAGGCTTCGGCAGAATCGGCGCCGACTGATCCAACCAACTCGCCAACACCGCACCCGCATCAGCCAGCTCGACGTCCACGACCTCCTCCGCCACACCCGTCAGCTCATCCAGAAACGCCTCATGCGCACCCAGCGACGGATCCTCGTTCGTCCCCGCCACATACATGATCACGAACGCCGCAGGCCGACCATCAGGCTTGAGCCGCAGAATCCGCCCCATCCGCTGAATCATCTGGCGCTTCGACGAACTGCTTGCGATGATCACCCCGACATCCACCGCCGGCACATCGATTCCCTCATCCAGCACCCGCGGCGCCACTAGAGACGTCAACTCACCACTACGGAACTGCTTCAGGATCCGAGTCCGACCCACCCGATCCAGATGACTCGAATACTGATGCGCCGCCACCCCACCGGCCTTGAGCACCTTTGCACCCTGCGCCGCGGAATCCTTCGTCTCTGAGAACACGATCGCACGCTCCGACTTCGCAAGGCCCGGCGTGATCGCCGCCAACGCCTGCAATTTGCCCTCACAGTCCGCCAACAACGCCCGCCGCTTACTGAACGCCGACAGATACCGGCTCGCCACCCGGCTCGCCGGCAGATGCCGCTCCTTGCTCAGATCCACCACGTTCTTCATGAACTCACCGAACGGCTCAGCAGCACAGCCATAGTCGTACATCAGCGTGTTACGCAGAGACTTCGCCTTCTCGTCCAGGTCCTGGAACTTCGACGCCTCCTCCGCGGAGAACGGCACCGCCACCGTCATCACCCGCACCGGCGCCAGGATCCCGTCACGCCTCCCCCGCGCCGCATCGCAGCCCTTGACCAGGTTCTCGAAGTACGGCATCAGATGCGTGTCGACACCGTCGTCCTGACGCTCCAACGTCGCCGTCAACCCGAGCCGCTCCTCGAACCGATTGATCAGCACCTTCGCAAACGAACCAGCCCCGTAGCGATGCACCTCGTCGGCCACGAGCAGTGCACCGGTGCGCGGCATCGGCGCACCAGGCCGGATCGCCGACTGAATCGTCGTGATCAACACGTCGTACTGACGGAACGTGTCGTTGTGCCCGTTCCCCCGCCGCCCGATCCGCACACTCGGCAACGCCTTCGCCATCGCCGTGTACCACTGCTCGAGCAGATCGATACTCGGCACCACCACCAATACCTGACGACCACGACTCACCGAATCCAGCGTCGCCGCCAAACCCACATGTGTCTTCCCGGTACCGGTGACTGCCTCGACGATCGCGCGATAGCCCGACGACACCCAGGCGTCGAACGCTTCCTTCTGCCAGTCCCGCAAACCCTCGGACCGGTTCACCACCTGTGTCATAGCGTCAACCCCTGCGGCCGCACCCATTCCTCCACACCATCGCGCTTACGTCTGACCAGCTTTCGAGTCACCACCAGGTCAGCCAACAACTGATCCGCCTTCGTCCCCGACAACCCCGTCACCCTCTGACACCGCTCCAACGTCAACGGCGCAGTCGGCCGAGCCGCCGCCACCGCGATCTCACGAGCACCTGCCCACGACGCAACCGGTAGCGCATCCAACTCGGCTTGCAATGAACGACTTCCGGACACTACGGCCGGCTCACTCGAAACACCCGATGTACGACGCTTGCGCGGCATAACGTCCGGCGTCGGAGCCGGCGGTCTTTTCTTCGACGCCCTCAGCGCATCGTCGCGAGACGTGATCTCCGCGAGTGCTTCCTGGACGGCCTCGGGTGTGACTTCACAGTCCTCGACGGTCTGGGCGACGGAGAACTTGTTGCGCTTCTGCGAATACCGAATGGCCGCAATGAGGTCCTCGCGCGGCATCGTCCGAGCCGTTTTCGGTTCGGGCTCGACGGGAGCCTCGTCCTCGGCGTACTCGAAGTGGTCCTCGGGTTCGTCCAGGTCCTCGGGCTCGTCGGTTGTCTCGATGACCTCGGGCAACGGCGCAAGATCGACATCGACTGTCCGCGACGGCGCCGGCTCTTCGCCGATCGCGAGCTCGATCACCTCGTCGTCGGCATCGGCATCGTCGGCGTCACGGACAAGCTCGATCGGCGACCACAATGACGTCCCGGCACCCTCGACGACCACCGCCACCTCGTCGGGCAGGACGCCCACCGAGTCCAGGATCTCGGTGATGGTGTCGAGCACCCGCTCACGGTCGAGGGCGAAGTCCGACGCCCGCACACGATGGAACACCCATCCGCTGCGGCGCAGTTCGAACTCGCGCTCCATACGGTCCATGAGCTCGTAGGCGTCGACCTCGGTGTCGTCGTCGCATTCGATCGCCACGCGCACCGCAGCACCGGTGACGACGAGATCGATCGTCATCTCGTTGACGTCGACACGGGGGTTGACGTGATACCCACGCTCACGCAGCGCGAGGAAGACCTGCTGCTCGAAGAGCGATCCGAAGTCCGGATGCGGACTGTCCGCCGAGACCGACGACGGCATCGCGGGCACCGGAACCGTCGGCGACGCTTCGACGTAGGACAGCAGCGACCGTCGTAGATCCGTCGCCGACAGACTGTCGGCCGTGACGGAGTGGAACAGCCACAGCTGGTCCCGCGCACGCGAGGCCGCAACGTTGAACCGGCGCTTGAAGAGGTCGGCGGTCATTGCGTTCGACGACGAGCCGGGTGCGACGACCATCGACAGAAACATTACGTCGCGCTCGTCGCCCTGGAAGTCGGGCGGGGTGCCGACGCGGATGCGTCGCTCGTCGATCTGCTCGGACGGAACGCGCTCGAACAGCAGCGACCGAATCAGGTCCGCCTGCGCAGCACTTTGCAGCACTGCGACGCCGAAGGTCTTGTCGACGTAGTCCGGTTCTGCGAGACAGACAACGAGCTGGTCGACGAGTGCCTGCGCCTCGGCCGGATTCGTCAACCTGGTGCTCGAGCCGGCCGTGGTGGCGTCGTCGACGAAGGTACTGCGCAGCGGTGCAAGCCGATCCGCTCCGAACTGCCGCACGGGCACGAGCGGCATGTCCCTGTAGAACTGCGTCGACGACCACTCGATGATTTCCGGCATGGATCGGTAGTGCTCGCGCATGCGGACGATGTCGCCGAACCGGGCACGCAGCAACGTGAACAGACTCGACTTGGGAGTGAGCATCATGCGGGTGCTGACCGGGACGTCCGAGAGCAGGTCGTCGAGCCGTTCCAACACCGACTGCAGCGTGTAGTTCTTGATGCCCGGAGGGGCGCACTGCTTGTCGTCGCCGACGAGGATGATCTTCGGCGCCAGCCACATCAGCAGCAGGCTGGTGACCTCGGACTGGCTGGCCTCGTCGACGATGACGACGTCGAACGCGTTCTGCTGCGGCGGAATCGACGACAGCACTTGCGCCATAGGCATGACCCACGCAGGCACCACCGTCTGCGCATCCTGCATCGCCGCACGAGCTGCGACGCGATACCGCTGCGCGAGGCTGCTGGTGCCGAGCCCTGCGTTCGACATGTTTTCCTGATAGGCGCGTAGGGCGGTGACCTCTCGATTGGTCATGCGCTGCAAGCATTCCTGCCACGCCTGCTCGGCGGCGAGTTTGGCCGTGAGTGAGGAGATTTCCGCGTCGAGGGCGTCGAGATCGTCGTCCAGGTTGTCGTTCTCGTCGGGCTGCTGGCGACTCTCCGCCCACTGCTTGGTCCATCGCCACGTCCATGCTTTGCCGAATGTGGTTGCCCGTGAGGCCCGGTCGGCGGCGCTATCCTCGGCCACTGCGCGGGCGAGGCTCGGTGCCTGCTCGGTGAGAACATCGAGGAGCCCAGCGTTCGCGACGGGCTGCAGCTCGCTCGCGAGTCGCTCGTAGGTGTCGGCGTCGGCCGATCGCAGGGCGGCGACCAGGTAGTCGGAGTTCGGTACCTCTCGGGCCAGGCGGTCTGCAACGTCGTCGAGCGACGCGCGTGCCGCAGAGGCGTCGGAGCCATCGGTGAGACCGGTGATCTCGTCGGCGAGGGCGAGCGCGTCGGCGAGGGTTGTCACCTGCGGCACCGCAGGCACGACGGCACCCAACGCTGCGACGAGCTCGTCGCGAGCGATCACAACGCTGCCAGTGGCGACGACCTGATTCCAGACCGTGCCGAGGGTGTCGACGCGCAGGCGGCGGCCGTCGACGCCGGTACTGGGTAGTTCGATATCAATCGTGCGCAACAGGTTTGCCGCATCCTCGACGGCGACGAGTGACCGCAGGTGTTCGGCGACCAACCGCAGTCCAGTTGCGTCCGTTGGGTCGACGCCGTCGACACTGGCTCGCGCGTCTAGCTGATCCACCGCCCGACGTGCGTCGGGACCTGCCTGACCGGTCTCGTGGAGCCGCGCCAACCCGTCGAACGCATTGAGTGCCTGACGCGAGGTGACGGCCGTCGTGACCTCATGCGACCCGACGGACGCGTCGGCGCTGACGGCGACGGATAGCATCGCCGAGACGGTCTGGGCGCGGGACCAGGCGGGTCCGAGCGAGCCGGCGAGGATGCCGTCGGCGAGAGTTCGATAGGCCGGGCCGAAGCTCTCGACGGCCCGCGCACGATCGGCGAGGGCCTGCGCGGACGGGCGGATGTAGTGAAGCTGAGTCTGATCGACGTCGTCGAGGGCTGGGAGCAGCCTGGGTGAGCTGTGGGCCCGTGCGCACAGCGCGCGCACGTCGTCGATCGACGGCACGGCCGGATTCGGTCCAACGCCCCGAAACAGCGACGCGAACGCTGCGTCGTTGAAGGGCGGGTGCTCGGCGTGCAGCGGGCCGGGGATCCAGCCCAGGTCCGGCTGTTGCGTGTTGAGTCTGCCGACGATCGTCGCGAGCGTGCCCGAGTAGGTGGGCGACGGCGTGTGGATCTCGGCTTCGGACGATCGGGCAACGCGCATCTGCTCTTTGAGCTTGTGGCGTTGTTCCTTGGCGCTGTAGCGCTTGTTTTCGAGTGCTTTGATCGTCTTGGCGGACTCGGCGGCGTCGAATACGGCTTTGCGGTTCGCGATGGTCGAGACGCTTTGGTCGAGCTCGGCCGATCCCCCACGCGCCATATCGGTGACGGAGACGCAGAGGTCCTGCAGCTCGGCAGGCAACTTGTCCTTGAGGACGCGCAGCGCCTGTGCCTTTTCGCTGGTCACGAGGATGCGCTGACCTTGAGCCATCAACGCGGACATGAGGTTTGCGATGGTGTGGGTCTTGCCGGTGCCGGGAGGGCCTTCGACGACGACGCCGGTGTCGTTCATGACGCGGTTGTAGATGCCGGCCTGGGCGCGATTCGCGGGCAGCGGGAACAGAGGCTCGGCACTGGGTGTGTCGCTGATGTTGTCGCCGAGCCAGTCTGCGCGTGCGCTCTCGTCGTGGCCCTCCACGAGGTGCGAGAGCCCGACAGGCACAGGCGCACCGTTGTCCAGCGCTGCGAGCATGGCGTCGTAGTAGGACACGAGCGCGTAGGAACCACGCTTACGCAGAACGAGGGCGGGCGACATACGCAGGGTGTCTGCGGTGGAGCCGATCGGCTTCTCGTGATCGGCGATGATGGTCAGCGGTTGCGTCAACGCCGAGGTGGCCCACTGGCCGAGCAACCGCGGAATGTCCGACGACAGCGACGAGGAGACAAGCTCGGACAGGCTGCGATGCAGGGATTTCGAGCCCACGCGGTCGAAGCCCTTCAGATCCAGCAGGACCTGCACGTCTTCGAGGCGGGGCGTGCTGGCGGGTGCGACGGTGACCAGTAGATCTCCCGTCGACTCCTCGCGGGTGATGCTGGCCTGCTGGGTGATGAGGTGTGTGGCGATCTGCTGGTCACCGACAGTGGCGTTCAAGTACCCGGAGGCGATGACGAGTTCGAAGGCCTCGGGCTGGGTGCCGAGGTCGTGGAGCATGAGGTCGACGGATCGGAAGAGCTCGGCGAACGGGCGACGTGTGGCGTCTTCGACAGCCCAGCCGGTCCACCCTCGAAGCCACTCGTGGGCCTCGGCGGGTGCGTGGGCTTTGACGGTGGGCGGGGTGGTGGTCTCGTCGATCCACGGCTCGAGTTCCGCAGGAAGGCCCGGTGGCTGCTCGATGCTGGTGCGGGGAATGCGAACCGCAACGTCACCGGGTGCAACATCGGTATTGACATCGAGTGGGCGCGCATCGTCGAACAGCCACTCGACCCGGGCGTCGACGCCGTACTCTCGAATCGGCTTCGACTGGGCACCCACCGTCTCGCGCAGGAACTCCAGCAAACGGCGTACCCGTCCGCGGAGCTCACTGTCATCCACTGCCGACATCAGACCCTCACATTTCACCCTTACTTGAACAGGACTCAACTTATAGGGAGTGGGTGACAAACTCTCCGATGCCCTACAACCGCCGCATCCACGCAAACCATTGGGGTGTCGGCGAAAACACCGCCTCATCAGCATGTTTCTGCCAAACAGCTACGGGATTGATACCGAGCGGCTTGCGCAGTCAGTTATTAATTCATTCACGTGAATGAAATATGGGTTTCGACCAGGACTCACGTCGGGAGCCGACACATCCCCAACACTGAAGTCGCGGAGCATATGACAATGTCGGGCATAGTGGGGCACCGAGGCGTGCCGCGCCGAATCCATCGCCGCAGAGGAGCGCCGGACGAATGAGGGTTGTCTTTCTGCATGGTCTCGGAGACGGGGATCCCGAACGCGGCTGGCTTGACGGCCTCAACAGCGGACTCGCGAAGGCTGGTCATCCCTCAATCGATCCGCACAGCATCATCGCCCCTCGATATCGCTCGCTGCTCGAGACCTTTGGGATTTCGGCGAAGCTACCGCCGGTGACGTACAAGTCCAAGGATGACCTCGACGCCCGCCTCGCATTCGAGCGTCGCCAAGCTGCAGTTCAGAGGTTTCTAGGGTACGAGTCCGGGGTCGGGACGTTCGGCTTCGCCCGGGTTCCGGACGCACCTGTTGCGTTCGTCCAGCAGGCCGCTATCAAAGCTATGCCCCTATTCGATCTCCCCCATGTCAAGCGGTACATGCAGAACGAAGGTCTCCGCGGAGCGATTCTGAAGAATGTTCTGGACGACCTTCCTGCCACCGGTGAGATCATCCTCATCGCGCACAGCCTCGGTAGTGTCGTGGCGATCGATTTGCTAGACAACCTGCACCCGGGCTTGCACGTCCGGCGGTTCGTGACCATCGGCAGCCCTGCCAGTGCGAAAGCACTTCATGCCGGAAGCGACCGTCTGCTGAAACGTTTTCCGTACAAGCGGGTAGATGATTGGTCCAACTTCCTCGACACTGGTGACAAAGTGACCGCCGGTCGTGGGTTGGCGGCGACGTTTCAAGGCGCACAGGATTTCACTGTCGATATCGGGGGCAGCCACGAGTCGAAGAAGTATTTGAGTCATGCCTCGATTGCGAAACTCATTGCACAGACCTTGTATCCGATCAACTCCGTTGCGGTGCGTGGCGGGGGCCTCGCCGTCCGCCTGACCGACAACGAAGCCGCAATTCTGCTTACCCTGCACTTCGCTCACGCTGTTCAGCGTCACATCAAAGACGAGGACGCCGCAGTGCGCTATTCGAGCGCCTTGACCGCCCAGCAGGACGAAGTCGTCGCCCAAGTCGAGATGGACTCGGGTACACGCGGCGCCGGGATGGCCCAGGAGCTCGTCGAACTCGCCCGCGGAGATCTCCCACGACTTCCTCATCGGTGGTCGCTACACGATGCCGTGTCCGAACTCGTCGTTCTCTCTCACACCAACCTTGTCGAGCCCTACGAGATCAACGTCGACCGCGCACCTAAAGAGGCACTGCCGGACATCGCCGTCGCATTGGGTTTTCAGCGGTCGACAGGTATAAAGATCGGCAACGCAATCGAAGAGGTTCAAACTCACGTCGGGCGCAAGGGCGGCCTACCTTGGGGCCGTGTGCTCACCGCAGCGGCGGGCGTGGCGATCATAGCTGCGGGGCCTGTCGGACTTGCCTTGGCGGCGCCTGTGGGCGTATTCGGCGCGGCTGCACTGACTAGCGGACTCGCTGCGCTCGGACCCGGCGGAATGGTGGGCGGATTGGCAATGCTGGGCGGACTGGCAGGCACCGGTGCGGCAGTTGCAACCTCGGCTGCAACCTTCAGTGGAGGACCAGTCGAGCCCGTAGCCGACTCCAACGCTCTCGTTTTGAGGGTGGCCGTGGAGTATGCACGTAAATCACTCGATCTGGAGTACGACGAAAGCCTCTGGTACAGCATCACCGAACTGGAGTCCCAACTCTCGGCACGCATCAATCGGCTCGCCGTGTACAGCGATCCCAAGTCTCCCAAGCTGGAAACCCTCAGAGTCGGCCAGCGTACAGTGGCTCTACTCATGGCGTTCATGCTCGACAAGAACCTTGGGCCATCCGAACTCGTATCCGCAGAAGCAGACACGAATCGTGCCGTCGAAAAGGAATCGCGAACGATGGAGGAGAACGCCCGTAAGGCTGCATGGAACCGTGACTGAGCTATGCGAGCGGATCAGCCTGGTACGGCAGGCATCACAACCAGCGAACCGTCCTTTTTTCGCGCGATTTCGATCGCGACATCGTCACGGTGATCGCGTTTCGAAATTTTGTCGCCCAGTGCACGAACACTTCGAGACGTTCGGAGGATAGTGTCTACCTCACTCGATTTGAATACGAAGTCACGCACGCCGTGGGAGCGATCGACCTCCAGTTTGGACAGGCGAAGTAGCACGTCGCTCAGTCGATTCTGTAGCAAGTCCACTCGTTTACTGCTCTCCCTCAGTGCGCCGCTGAACCGTTCGAACGCGTTGCCAGGGTTCAACTGAGCGTGCTCGATCGCTTGCACCACCGCCAGACGCTTGTGTAGCTCAAATGCCAACTTCGCGAGATCGACGTGTGAGTGGAATTCACCATGATGCTCACCAATACCGGGGAACGCCTTCTGTAGATGCCCTGCTTCAGCTCGCCTTTTCGTGAAGGCCCGCAGCCGCGACTCCCATTTCTGAATTCGCGCTTCGGTATTGGCCATGGCAGGTCCCCGATAGTCGGACCACCGCGTTCTAGAGCCACGGTGTGATTGATTTCAGTCGATCTCGCAGCCGTCCACCGGTTGGTGGGTGTGGGTGC
>NZ_NPFY01000031.1 GCF_002259415.1 Rhodococcus sp. 14-2470-1b | reverse complement strand
AAGATGTCACACCCACACCCCAAAAGGCATGAGCACCAAAAACATTCGGCACTGACATTCATCGACACACTGTTGAGTTCTCAAAGAACACGCACACACCGAACAACCAAGAAACCGTAACTTCAGGGTGTTTGGGGCAACTTCTCCAGCCTATCCCAGCTTGGTCTCGGAAGCAAGCTCCGACTCTTGGTGGGTAGAACTGGAATTTCATGTTCCGTCAGGCTCCGACGTCCAACCTCGTGTCCGGGACCGCGTAGGCCCTGGTCGGTGTCCGTGTCGCTCTGACTCGACAAAAGTTACGGCACGAGAAACTGTGCGTCAAATCCCCAGGTCGCCGAAAATCCGAACGACAAACGCCGAGGTGGTGACGCGTGCAGGGATATCGACTACCCACCACGTTCCCGAATCACACCTATGTGACTCGCACCACCTCGGCGCCGTATCGCTAGGAGGCTACGCGCACGCCTGCGAAATTCCGCTTTCCGCGACGTACGACCAGCCAACGACCGTGCAGCAGATCCTCGGGCGACGGCGTCCACTCCTCGTCGGCGATTTTCTGGTTGTTGACCGAAGCACCGCCCTCCTTCACTGCGCGACGTGCTGCGCCCTTGCTCTCGGAGAGACCGGTTGCGACGAGCAAGTCGACGATCGTCGACGGCTCACCCGCCGCGAGGTCGGCTACCGGTGTCTCACCGAGTGCGGCTGCCAACGTCGACTCGTCGAGATCGGCAAGTTCGGCGCGGCCGAACAGAGCCTGGCTGGCCAGCTCTACTGCACGCGTGTTCTCTTCTCCGTGCACCAATGTCGTCATCTCGGCCGCCAGACGCTTCTGAGCCTCCCGCGCATGCGGACGTTCACGCGTCGCTTCGTCGAGCTGGTCGAGTTCGGCCTGATCGAGGAAGGTGAACCAACGGAGGTACTTGACGACATCGGCATCGCCGGTGTTCACGAAGTACTGGTACCAGGCGTACGGGCTGGTCATTTCCGGGTCGAGCCACAGGCTCCCGCCACCGGTGGACTTTCCGAACTTCTTTCCGTCCGCCGACGTGACCAGAGGCACCGTCAGCGCGTGGACCGACTCACCGTCCTTGCGTCGGTTGAGTTCGACGCCTGCGATGATGTTGCCCCACTGATCCGAACCGCCGATCTGCAGCGTGCACCCGTGCGTGCGACGCAGTTGGACGTAGTCGTTCGCCTGAAGAAGCATGTAGCTGAACTCGGTGTACGACATCCCGTCGGCCTCCAGACGCGTTTTCACCGTGTCCCGCGCAAGCATCACGTTCACCGAGAAATGCTTGCCGACGTCACGCAGGAAATCGATCGCCGACAGCGGACCGGTCCAGTTCAGGTTGTTCTCGACGATCGCACCCGTAGTGCCGTCGTCGAACTCGACGAATCGCTCGAGCTGGCCGCGAATACGGTCGGCCCAATCCCGGACGGTGTCGGACGAGTTCATGACCCGCTCCCCCACATCACGAGGATCGCCGATCAGTCCGGTGGCACCGCCTGCCAGGACAATCGGCCGGTGGCCTGCACGTTGAAAACGCTTGAGCGCCAACAGCGGAACGAGGTGGCCTGCGTGAAGGCTGGGACCGGTCGGGTCGAAGCCCGCATAAAGAGTGATCGGCCCGTCGGACGTCGCCTTCTTCAGTTCGTCCACGTCGGTGGACTGCGCGATCAATCCGCGCCAGGTCAATTCGTCGATGATGTTCTCGCTCACGCCTCCGATCTTTCCGCATCCGACGTCGAACAGGAACCTCGCCCTCGTCGGGCTCGGTCAGGACGCCGGCGCCCGCGGGCTCCGGCGATACGCCGACACCGCGTCGGAGCGCGGGATCCAGAACCTCCACGGCCTGTCGGCAGCCTTGCTGACCCCCACCCGCGGGCCTTCGGCGATGTCGGTCGGACACGCGGCCCGGCCTGCGTCGAGAACGATCCTCGACGACCCGTCGAACAGGTCCATTCCGTTGTCCGAGAGCTGGGCGCCTATGGCCTGCCCCAGGTTGCCGGGCCCACTGACCAGCTTCCTGGCCGCAACTCGGTCGCCTCTCCGGCGCCGCACCGCCGCTTCACCGTCCACCAGCTCGGCGGCTCGCAGCAACACTGCGGCGGCTTCACCGTCGGGACCGCAGGTGACGTTCATGCACAAATGCATTCCGTAACTCGAGTAGACGTACAACCTGCCCGCCGGGCCGAACATCACGCGGTTACGCGGAGTCGGACCGCGATAGGAGTGAGCAGCGGAATCCGGCCACGGTCCCCCTTCGGGGCCTCCGTATGCCTCTACTTCGACGACTCGCACGCATACGTCCTCCACCCGAAGCTCGACGCCGAGCAGCTTCCGGGCGGCCTCGACGGGATGGCAGTTCAGATCCTCAGCGTTCACACCGGCTGATCTTTCCCTGACGGTTCTCGGTCTTGACGTCGACCGCCTCGAGGTCTTGAATTCATCACACGATGATTTCATCAATCGATGAATTATGGAGGACACCATGACGATCGGATCCGATCCAGCAGTCGTCGTCGAAAACCTCGTCGTCCGACGGGGGAAACGCACAGTTCTCGACGCGGTGACCATGTCCATCCCCGCCGGCCGAATCACCGGCCTGCTCGGCCCGTCCGGATGCGGCAAGACAACTCTGATGAGAGCGATCGTCGGTACTCAGGTGGTCGAGTCGGGAACGGTCACCGTGCTGGGCAAACCGGCAGGCTCGAAAGCACTGCGCAGCAAAGTCGGCTACGTGACCCAGGCCCCGAGTGTCTACCGCGACCTCTCGGTCCGCGACAACGTGGCCTACTTCGCCGCGCTGTACGGACGCGATTCCCGATCGGTCTCGTCTGCAATCGATTCCGTGGGTCTGGGTGAGCATGCGTCGTCGCCGGCGGGAAATCTGTCCGGTGGGCAACTCGGCCGCGTGTCCCTGGCCAGCGCGCTTGTCGCCGAGCCCGAAGTGCTCGTGTTGGACGAACCCACCGTCGGACTCGATCCCGTACTGCGAGCCGAACTGTGGTCACGATTCGAGGACATCGTCGGCTCGGGGGCGACGCTGCTGGTGTCGAGCCACGTCATGGAAGAGGCCGAGCACTGCTCCGAACTGGTCCTGATGCGCGACGGTTCGGTACTTGCACAACTCGCACCTCAGGCACTGTTGCAACGCACGGGAGAATCGAGCCTCGAACACGCGTTCCTGACCCTCATTCGCACCACCGAGAGCGGTGTCCGATGAACCTGCACATCTACGCAGCCGGAACCACCCGGATTCTGCGTCAGCTCCGGGCCGATCACCGAACCGTCGCGATGATCCTCCTCGTCCCCTCTCTGCTCATGGTTCTGCTGTACTTCCTCTACCAGGATTTTCCTACCGCACCGGGCGCTCCCCCGCTGTTCGATCGCGTCGCCGTCAGCATGCTCGGGATCTTGCCGTTCGTGGTGATGTTTCTGATCACCTCGATCGCCATGCAGCGCGAACGCAGCTCCGGGACGCTGGAACGACTCCTCACGACACCGATGTCCAAGCTGGATCTGCTGGCCGGATACGCCACGGCATTCTCGTTGGCTGCGATACTCCAGTCGCTTCTGGCCTGTGCGGTCGTGTTCGGAGCGCTCGGACTCTCCACCGAAGGGTCACCCGCCTGGGTGCTGCTGATCGCGGTGCTCGGCGCCGTTCTCGGTGTCGCGATCGGACTGCTGTGCAGCGCGTTCGCTCGCACCGAATTCCAGGCCGTGCAGTTCATGCCGGTCGTGGTCGTGCCGCAACTTTTCCTGTGCGGACTACTCGTCCCCCGAAATCAGATGCCGGACTGGCTGCACGCCGTCAGCAACGTCATGCCGCTCAGTTACGCAGTCGACGCGCTGAGCCAGATCTCCACCGCCCCCAGCGTCACCGGGCAATTCTTCACCGATGTCGCCGTCGTTCTCGCCTTCACGGTCGCCGCGTTGTGTGCTGCAGCAGCAACTCTACGGCGGCGGACACCATGACCGGCCGAGCACGGACGGGACGACGACCGGGCCGACCGGACACGCGCGAGGAGATACTGAGAGTAGCTCGAACACGTTTCGCCGCTACAGGTTTCGACAAGACATCGATCCGATCGATCGCCGCGGACGCCGGCGTCGACTCCGCCCTCGTGCATCACTACTTCGGGACCAAGCGAGACCTCTTCGTAGCGTCGATCGCCCTGCCGACCGATCCGACGGTAGTACTTCGTCCAGTCCTGGCCGCCGACACCGATCGGCTCGGTGAGGCGCTGCTCACTGCGATTCTTGCCGTCTGGGACTTCGAGAACGGCCAGGCCGTCGTCGCCACGTTTCGTTCGCTGATCGCAGGCGCCGACGTAGGCCTGATCAAGACCTTTCTGATGCACATCGTGCTCGAGGACATCGCACACAGAGTCGACGAACCCGTCGGGTCGGGCCCTCTGCGAGTCGCGCTCGTTGCCTCCCAGATGTCCGGTCTGCTGCTCACCCGCCACATCCTGAGCATCGAACCGCTCGCCTCGATGCCCGCGCACCGCGTCGTGGCGCTGACAGCACAGACGTTGCAGCACTATCTCACCGGTGAACTGCCAGACTTCGTCCCCTGACGATCAGGATTGAGCGCGAGCCAGAATCGACTCGTGCTCGGCGTCGTCCACATCCCTCGCGTCGTCGACGAGCAGGACCGGAATACCGTTCTCGATCGGATATGCCCGACGCAACCGCGGGTTGTAGAGCAGCTCGTCCTCCACCAGCAACAGCGGGCCCTTGTCGACAGGGCACGCGAGGATGCTCAGCAGTGTCTGATCGATTGCCACCGATTTCTCACTTTCGTCTGTCACCGATTTGCACGGGGATCGTCCGCAAACCTTACCCACCGCACGTAGCAGAGCTCAGTCCGTTCCGACGTCGGCCACACTGTCGGTGCCGAAACGTTGCGCCGCAATCGCTTTGGTCAACCGCTTGTAGGTACTGGATTCCTCGTCGTAATACCAGGTCCGAGCACTCGGCGTCGGGATACGAGACTTTCGTAGCTCGGTTTCGCGTGGCCGATACGCCCGTCCCAGCGGAATCGCATCGACGAGATGAACGATGTCCGGGCGCTGACTCGGCAGCAGCACGCCCATGGCGTCGGTGATCGCCTTACCCGGCACCGTGCTGTCCTTCCGCACCGAAATGCCGCAGATCGCGACCTCGTCGGCATGGTCGAGTCGCCGGGACGAATCGGCACTGCCACCGATGTCCACCCCGTAGACGACGACGGATCGAACCTGCGGAATCTCCCCGAACGCATCGATGATGGGCTGCGTGAACACCGGACCGCGAGGTGTCTTCACGACGGTGTCCTTGCGGTCCACCAGCCAGAAATCCCCGTCGGAATCCCGTCGAAACAGGTTCTCGGTGGGAATCCACGAATCACCGGGCTCGAACACGCCCCGCATCAAAGGACTGGTGACCTCGCCCTCGTTGCTCGGACGCCCGAGGAGCAAACCGACCTCGCCGTCCTTGCACAGTCGAACGAAACCGTTGTCGTCCTCCTCCAATCTCCCGGTGATGGGGTCGTAGGCAGCCAGAGCCACCCGTGCGCTTCCCGGCAACGGGCGCCCCTTCGATCCGATCTTCGAACCACCCACGTTGGCCAGGATGATGTCGTTCTCGGTGGAGGCATAGAACTCGAGAACACGAGCGGGCGAGAAACGCTCCATCGTTCGTTTCCACAGCCCGACAGGCATTCCCGATCCGATGAACAAGCGGACCGCATGCCGGAGGTCGAGATCGAGATGATCGTCGTCGAGGATGCTCTGCATCATCGCCCAGGTGTAGCTGATGACGGTCACTCCATAGCGGGAAACCTCACCGGAGAACCGAACCGGGTCGAGACCCCGAGACAGGGCAATACGCGACCCCCCGGCGAGCGCACCACCGACACTCACCAACAATCCCGCCGAATGGTGAAGAGGGGCAAGGCAATACACCGTGTCTCCGGAACTCAACCCGGCCGCGGTAGCGGTGCCGTACGCCGACAGCGCCCACCTGTGGTTGGTGATGTAGCGAGGCTCGAGACCCCGATCGGTCGCCGTGAACAACACCATCGCCAGTTCCCTCGCACGGCCCGGATTGGGCTCGAACCACGCGGGCAACCTCACCGAATCCGGATCGACAGCTTCGAGGTCGGTGACATCTGCCCCGCTCGGTACGTCCAGCTGACGAGCATCGCCGCCGCCCAGAACGAGAACGTTGGCGGCGACAGTCGTCGCAGACTTCAGGTTCTCCGGGTCGGTGACGACGGTATCGACGTCCACCGCTCGCAGGGCACTCTCGAGGTTGCCGCCCGGAGGAAGCAGAACAGCTACAGCGCCGATTCTGGACAACGCGGCCACGGCCGCCAGCGCGCTCGGACGGGTCTCCATCAGCACACCGATGCGCGCCGACGGCCGGATGCCGGAGACGACAAGGCCCTTCACGACGTTGTCGATGCGGACGTTGACGGCCTCGTACGTATGGACGCGATCGTCGAACAGGAAGCACTCACCCGCCGGAGACCGACGTCCCTGATCAGCGATGAGCCTGCCCAACGACACTGTCGAATGCGCCTGCATCTGACCGAGACGTGCCAATCGTGGCAACGTGCGCACAGCCTCCGACGATATCTCGCGGGTACCTCTCACAGCTCCCGTCGCCGCTGCCGCGAGCCCGCGGCCCACTCCGACACCCACCTCCGCGATGGACGCGGCCGTATGAATGATTCGATTGCTGACCGACACACCGCTTTCGGAATCGGGATGTTCGTCGTACACCATCTCGTGCACGTCGGATGGCTGCTCCCCCAGCCCTTCCCGCCACCGTATCCACTCGCCCGTCGTAGGCCACGTCTGCGCCGCGGCGGTGGTGCCGACCACCAACCCGAAGTGACCGGCACGCAAAGTGCTTTCGAAGATCTCCGCACGTGGCGCCGCACGCTTGATGCCGCGCACCGCCAACGGCTGGCCGATGTCGTCGACCTCGCCGACGAACGCGAGAACCGGAACCGACAACTCGGACAGCGTCAGCAACCGATCCTTGATGACGAATCCGCCCGTCATCATGCGGTTGTGCACCACGAACTGCTTCAACAGCTCGGCCACAGCCGGGCCGGACCACGCAACCCAGCCGTCCATCGCCAGAAAACGCCTCTGCGGCTCGCGAGGCAACAATGCATCGCGGTCGTGCAGCTGTCGCAGGAAGTCGAGTCGAGACCGCACCGTCTTCGCCGGATCCAACAGTTGAAATCCGGTCCGAGCCATCCACCCGGAGACGTCCATTCGAGTGAACACGTGGTCCGCGAGAAACTCGGCACCCTTGGTCGCCACACCGGCTGGAATCCCCAACGGCAACGCCGCCAACGTGTCCACCGGCGCCCCGAACGTGATGAGACTCGCCAGATTTCGGCCACTCCGGTACGCCGCAGCCTGGTAACAGAACATCCCGCCCTGCGAGTACCCGCCGAGGTGAACATCGCGGCCGGTGATCGTGTGGACCTTGTCCACCACCTCGCTGATGGCGACGACATGATCCGCCAGAGTCCGGCTCCACCCGCCTTCCTCCGTATCGGGCGAACCGAAGTCCACCACCCACGGATCGAGGCCCATGTCGTGAAGAATGCCGGCAGCGCCGTTCTCGGTCGTCACGTCGTACACATCGGCCGACACCATCATCGGCGGTACCAGCACGACCGGAGGCTTCGAACCCTCGTCGGCATCGTCGGCGAAATACCGACGGAGCCGGTACATCGGCTCACGATCGACGACCTTGAACGGCGACGGATCGACCTCGGTCTCCAGACCGCCGAGACGGATCACTTCGAGGCCGTTCTGTGCAGTCGCCACCGCACGCCGCAACGGCCCGCGGATCGCGTCTGCGTTCAGTCCCACCACAACACACTCCTGCGTTCGACGCTTGTCCCCGCTCGAACCGGCCACTCACCGACCCGTCAGAAGCTTCTCACACCGAACCCCTTCGAATCCGGCGCGCCTGATTTATTTCTCTGTCAGCGAGCAGGAATTCCGTCGGCGAGCCACGCGCGAGCCTTCTCCGCAGTCGACCGCACACCACCGAGCTGGCTCGCCACCTGCACAGCAGCCGTGCCGCCCCGAGAATCTCGCGACGAAATGGAACCCTCGACGGTCAGGACCTCGCGAACCGCCGGCGTCAACGACGGATCGATCGACGACAACTCCTCGTCGGTCAACTCCTCCAACCCGACGCCGCGCCCCTCCGCAACACGAACGCACGCTCCGGCCGCCTCGTGCGCCACCCGGAACGGAACACCCTGTCTCACCATCCACTCGGCGATGTCCGTCGCCAACGTGAAGCCTGCGGGCGCGAGCTCGGCCAACCGATCCACATGGAACTCCAGTGTCCCGACCAATCCGGCGAGAGCGGGCAGCAACAGTTCCAGCTGCGCCACCGAATCGAAGACCGGCTCCTTGTCCTCCTGCAGATCCCGGTTGTAGGCCAACGGCTGTGCCTTCAGAGTCGCCAGCAGTCCGGTGAGGTTACCGATGAGACGACCCGTCTTGCCGCGCGTCAATTCCGCGACGTCGGGGTTCTTCTTCTGCGGCATGATCGAGCTGCCCGTCGACCACGCGTCGGCGAGCGTCACGTAGCCGTACTCCGGGGTACTCCACGACACGATCTCCTCCGCGAGACGCGACAGATCGACCGCGGTCATCGCAAGCACGAACGACGCTTCCGCCGCGAAGTCACGTGAGGAGGTCGCGTCTATCGAATTCTCGGCCGACGAATCGAAGCCCAGCTCGGCTGCGATCTTCTCCGGGCTCAGGCCCAGCGACGAGCCCGCCAAGGCCCCCGAACCGTACGGCGACACCGCGGCTCGGCGATCGAAATCCTGGAACCTCTGGACGTCACGCAACAGAGGATGGGTGTGCGCCAGGAGATGATGGGCCAGCAGCACCGGTTGCGCGGCCTGCGAATGCGTCTTGCCCGGCATGACCGCAGCCGGGTGCGCAGCAGCCTGCGTGGCCAACGCGTCGACGACGTCGAGGACGCCTGCCGAGACCCGACGGACAGCGTCGCGCAGCCACATCCTGAACAGAGTCGCCACCTGGTCGTTGCGCGAGCGTCCGGCCCGAAGCCTCCCTCCGACCTCGGGACCGACCCTGTCGATCAGGCCCCGTTCGAGCGCTCCGTGGACATCTTCGTCGGACTCTGCGGCAGCGAACTCACCGGAGGCGACGTCCTCGGCCAACCGAGACAAACCGTCGAGCATCGTCTCGAGGTCCGCCGCCGTCAACAATCCCGCACCGTTCAACACACGTGCGTGTGCCATCGACGCCCGAATGTCGTACGGGGCCAACACCCAGTCGAAGTGCGTCGACTTGCTCAGTGCCGCCATCGCCTCGGCCGGACCGGACGCGAACCGTCCGCCCCACAGCGATCCTTCGTTGGTTCCGTGCTGTTCGCTCACAGTTCTGCTTTCCACATCGTTCGGATCATTCGGCACGTCGCGCCAGTTTCTCGATCTTGTCGGCAAGCTCGCTGCCGGTAACGGGTTCTCGGGCAATCACGAAGATGGTGTCGTCTCCGGCGACCGTGCCGACGATTTCGCGAAGCGACGCCCGGTCGAGCGCACTGGCCAGATACCCCGCTGCGCCGGGAGGTGTGCGCAATACCGCTTGGTTGCCGCTCGAATCGGTCGACACGAGCAGTTCACCGAGCAACCTGGTCAGCCTGTCGGTACCCCCGGACACGCCTCGGACCGGGTTACCGTCCTCGGGCACCACGTACACGCCGACGCCACCGTCCGCGGCACGCAGCTTCACCGCGCCCAACTCGTCGAGGTCCCGCGACAACGTCGCCTGAGTGACGTCGATGCCTTCCGACGCCAACAGCGTCGCGAGTTCCGGCTGACTGCGGACCTGATGGTTCGACAGCAGCGCAACGATGCGCGCCTGCCTCCCCGCCCGCGTCGAGGCAGTCAACGGAACCGACGACGCTTCCTCGCTCACGGTCGTCGTGCCTGCTCGAGCAGCCAGACCAGCAGCGCCTTCTGTGCGTGCAAACGGTTCTCGGCCTCGTCCCACACCACGCTCTGCGGGCCGTCGAGCACCTCGTCGGCGATCTCCTCGCCGCGATGCGCGGGAAGACAGTGCAACACAACGGCATCGGACTTGGCTTTGGACAGCAGCTCGGCGTCGATCCGGTACGGCCTGAACGGTGCGACGCGGTCGAGACCGTCGTTCTCCTGACCCATCGACGTCCACGTGTCGGTGACGAGGGCGTCGGCGCCCTCCGCGGCTTCGTACGGGTCCTCGGTGAGAGTGATACGTGCACCGGTGATCTCGGCGCGCGCACGAGACGCCTCGACCACAGCGGGCAGCGGCGCGAATTCACGAGGCGCAGCGATGGTCACGTCGATACCCGCGGTGACACCACCGAGCAACAGCGAATGAGCCATGTTGTTGGCACCGTCACCGAAGTACGCGAGTTTCAGTCCCTTCAGCTCGCCCTTCCGCTCCGCCAGAGTCTGCAGATCGGCGAGGACCTGGCACGGATGGAACTCGTTGGACAGAGCATTCACGATCGGCACCGTCGCTCCGGTGGCCATCTGTTCGAGTCGTTTCTGCCCGAACGTGCGCCACACGATTGCCTCCACGTACCGCGACAGCACCCGGCCGGTGTCCTGCAGCGTCTCCTCACGTCCGAGCTGAGTGCTCTGCCCGTCGACCACCACGGCATGCCCGCCGAGTTGCGCGATTCCGATCTCGAAGGAGAAGCGGGTGCGGGTGGAGTTCTTCTCGAAGATGACGCCGACGCCCTGCGGTCCCTCCAACGGCCGCGTGGAGAACGGTGCGCGCTTGAGTTCTGCTGCGAGCGCCAACACCTCGGCCTGCTCCTGCGGCGTGAGATCGTCGTCCTTGAGGAAGTTCTTCAGTGCCATGTCAATCCGTTTCGTCGGCAGTGTCGAGAATTGTGGGCAATGCCGCGACGAACGACGCCGCCTGTTCCTCTGTGAGAACCAAGGGCGGGGCCAAGCGCAGAACGTCGGGCTGGGCGGCATTGATCAGGAAGCCTGCATCGCGGGCAGCGGATTCGGCTTTGGCTGCGACGGCCTTCGACAGTACGACGCCCAGGAGGAGACCGGATCCGCGAACGTGGTCGATCAGCGGATGGTGCAGCTCCTCGATGGAGTGTGTGATGACCTTGCCCAGCCTGTCGGCGTGAGACACCAGGTCGTCCTCGGCGAGAGTCCGAAGCACCGCCAGCGCGGCCGACGCGCACACCGGATTTCCACCGAACGTGGTGCCGTGCTTGCCCGGATGAAGCAGGGCGGCTGCCTCGCCGATTCCGATGCACGCACCGATCGGCAGTCCCCCGCCGAGCCCCTTCGCCAACGTGATGACATCGGGGACGATACCGACGGCCTGATGCGCGTAGAACCATCCGGTCCGCCCGATGCCCGTCTGCACCTCGTCGAGGATCAGCAGAGCTCCGTGCCGCGCCGTGATCTCCCGTGCGGCGAGCAGATAGCCCTCCGGCGGCACCACGACACCGCCCTCGCCCATGATCGGTTCCAGGAAGACTGCCGCAGTGTCCGAATCAACGGCAGCCTCCAGTGCGGCGACATCTCCGTACGGCACGTGCTCCACGCCCGCGGGCATCGGCTCGAACGGCACGCGCTTGTCCGGCTGACCCGTCAAGGCGAGCGCACCCATCGTTCGCCCGTGGAACGCCTTCTCGGCGGCAATGATCTTGGGCCGACCGGTCAACCGCGCAATCTTGAACGCTGCTTCGTTGGCCTCGGTACCGGAATTGCACAGGAACACGCGTCCGTGCACGCTCGCACCCAGATGGGACAGCAGCTGCTCGGCGAGCGCGATACCCGGCTCGGTCGCATACAGGTTCGAGGTGTGCCCGAGCGTCGACAGCTGGGTCGTGACCGCGTCGATCACAGCGGGATGTGCATGGCCGAGAATGTTGACGGCGATACCGGCGAGCAGGTCGAGGTACTGCTTACCGTCGGCGTCGGTCACAACGGCGCCCTCACCGCGCACCAGAGCAACGCGTGGCACACCGTAATTGTCCATCAACGAATTCGACCACCGCGCTTGGAGGTCGACGGTCGTGGTGTGCTCGGTCATGAATGCTCTCCTGATAGTTCCGGCGCCGACACCATCGTGCCGATCCCTTCGCCTGTGAACAGTTCCACCAGAACCGAATGCGGAACCCTACCGTCGATGACGTGTGCAGACGGCACACCACCCTGGACCGCTCGTAGGCACGCCTCCATCTTCGGCACCATCCCCGCGTCGAGCGAGGGCAGCAGAGCAGTCAGAGAATCCACGTCGATCTCCGACGTCAACGACGACCGATCCGGCCAATTCGTGTACAGCCCTTCGACATCGGTGAGTACTACGAGCTTCTCCGCACCGATCGCCTCGGCAAGCGCAGCGGCAGCGGTGTCGGCGTTGATGTTGTGCACCACGCCCTCGGCGTCGGGAGCGATGGTCGACACCACCGGAATCCTGCCTGCCGCAATGAGATCGAGGACCGCGTCGGGATTCACCGAAGTGACGTCGCCGACGAGGCCGATGTCGGTCGGCGAACCGTCGACCATCACCGAACGCTTGGATGCCGTGAACAGGTGGGCATCCTCACCGGAGATCCCCACGGCGTACGGCCCGTGACTGTTGATCAGCCCGACGAGCTCGCGTCCGACCTGGCCGAACAGAACCATCCGGACGATGTCCATCACCTCGGGCGTCGTGACGCGGAATCCACCACGGAATTCTCCGGTCATACCCAGCCTGGCCAGCATCGCGTTGATCTGAGGCCCACCGCCGTGCACCACCACAGGATGCAATCCGACGGTTCGGAGAAAGACCATGTCCTCGGCGAAGGCGCGCTTGAGTCCCTCGTCGATCATCGCGTTCCCGCCGTATTTGACGACGACGATCTTGTCGTTGAACTTCTGCAGCCACGGCAAGGCACCGGCCAGCGTGTGCGCCTTCTGCGACGCCGTCAGATCGAGTTCGGTCATGACGAGTACGCCGAGTTCTCTTCGACGTACCCGTGGGAAAGATCGGTCGTGCGAATCGTGACGACGGACTCGCCGACACCGAGATCGATCCGAACTTCGATGTCCTCTCCGGACAGGTCGACCTCACGGGCACCCGGAGCTCCGACACCGTCGACGCAGACCGGACTCCCGTTGAACGACACTGCAATACGGTTCGGGTCCAGCTCGATCGGGGCGATACCGACTGCTGCGAGCACCCGGCCCCAGTTGGGATCGGATCCGAAGAGAGCCGTCTTGACCAGGCTGTCCCGTGCCACCGTGCGCGCACCGACCAAAGCGTCGTCCTCCGACGCAGCCCCGGAGACCGTGACCTTCACCCGCTTCGTGACACCTTCGGCATCCGCCATCAACTGATCGGCCAGATCGTCACACACCGCCAGTACCGCGGCGTTCAGCTCGTCCTGGCTCGGAGAGACACCGCTGGCTCCCGACGCAAGCAGCAGAACCGTGTCGTTGGTGGACGTGGCCCCGTCGACATCGAGGCGATCGTAGGACAATCGTGTCGCGTTCCGCAGCGCGGTGTCCAACTGCTCGGCCGATGCGACGGCGTCGGTGGTGACCACGCTGAGCATCGTCGCCAACGAAGGAGCAAGCATGCCCGCGCCCTTGGCCATTCCGCCGACGTTCCACTTGTCGACATGATGGAAGGCAGCCTGCTTCGGAACCGTGTCGGTGGTCATGATCGCGTACGCGGCATCCGTTCCGCCCGAAATGCCGCCCGCCAACTCGTGCACCACTTCGGTGACACCGGGAATCAACTTGTCCATCGGCAACCGATCGCCGATCAGACCCGTCGAACACACAGCAACTTCGCCGGCACCCGTCTCGGTGCCCCAATTGCTCAACGCCGAGGCGACCTCTTCCGCCGTTCGATGCGTGTCCTGGAACCCGCCCGCACCGGTGCAAGCATTGGCCCCACCGGAGTTGAGAATCACCGCACGGAGCTTGCCCGCGGTCAGCACCTGCTGAGACCACAGCACCGGTGCGGCCTTGACCTTGTTTCGCGTGAAGACACCCGCCGCAGCCGTATCGGGCCCTTCGTTGAACACCAGCGCCAGGTCGGACTTCCCGCTGGCTTTGATGCCCGCCGCGATACCTGCACCCTTGAATCCAGCAGGTGCAGTGACACCCTGGTTCCGGACGAGCTTGCCCTGAAGCGCCGTCGCTTCGGTCGAACTGCTCACGGTGCGACTCCTACGGTCGAAAGTCCGTCGGTCTCGGGCAGTCCGAGAGCGAGGTTCATGGATTGGACCGCAGCGCCTGCCGTCCCCTTGGTCAAGTTGTCGATGGCAGCGATGACAACGAGCAATCCGGCGTCGGCGTCGACCGACACACTCAGCTGCACCGCGTTGGACCCGATCACCGCACCCGTCTGCGGCAATCGTCCCGATGACAGCACATGGACGAACGGTTCTGCTGCATAAGCCTTCTCGTACACCTCGACGGCCTGCGCCTCGGTCGCTGTGGTCCGCGCGGTGCACGTGGCCAGAATGCCACGCGGCATCGGTGCCAGGACGGGCGTGAACGACACGGACACCGGCTCCGGCGACAGCGCCGACAGGTTCTGCACGATCTCCGGGTTGTGCCGATGCGCCCCTGCAATGCCGTACGCCCGCACCGACCCCATCACCTCGGAACCGAGCAGATCCGCCTTGGGCGCACGGCCGGCACCCGACGAACCGCTGACGGCCACCACGTTCACCCGCGGCTCCACGATCCCCGCTGCAACCGCAGGGGCGAGCGCAAGACTCGACACCGTCGGATAGCACCCGGGAACTGCGATCCGGGTAGCTCCGATCAGCTTCTCTCGATGGCCGGGGAGCTCGGGCAACCCGTAGGGCCACGTACCCGCGTGAGGCGACTTGTAGTACTTCTCCCACGCGGAGGCGTCGGACAACCGGAAATCGGCGCCACAGTCGATGATCACGACGGACTCTGGGAGTTGTTGCGCGATCTCCGCGGACTTGCCGTGCGGCAATCCCAGGAAGACGACCTCGTGTCCTTCCAGTTCGGACAGCGTGGTCTCACCGAGAACGCGGTCCGCGAGGGGCAGCAGGTGCGGGTGGAACTCGCCCAGCGAGGCGCCCGCATTGCCACCCGCGGTGAGAGATCCGATGACGATTCGTCCCGACTGCACGCCCGGATGACCGAGCAACAGTCGCAGAATCTCGCCGCCTGCGTATCCACTGGCGCCCGCGACGGCAATCCGCAGGGGCGCACCATTCCGATCGTTCATACGATGATTATGCATCACCATGCAAGCTCATTCACGACCGGGTCGATCATCCGTCCTTCATCGACCGTCGGATTTCGTCGAGCTTCTTCCGACCCGCGGCCTCACGCTCGTTCCACTGCTCGTCGAGCGTGCGACCCGCAGGCGTCCCGTGATCCAACTCCTCACGACCCAACGCCGTCGTCGCACGGCCCTCGACCTTGTCCCGAACGCTGTCCCACGTCGGCACACCCTGGTCGGTGAAACCCGTCGGCGAATCATGGTTGGAGAAACCAGAACTCACTCCCCCGCCGATTGCGCCGTCGATCGCGCTGTCGTCCACCAACTCGGCGTCGAGGATGCCCTGTCGAGGAATTTCCGTCGGTGTCCCGCCCAGCGGAGAATGACCGGGAGTTGTCGGGTCGTTCCGCGGACTCGACTCCTGCGGATCTCCCAGCGGCTGATCGATGTGAGGCTTGGTCGTGTGCGGGACGTCCACATCGGGAATGTCACCGGGCGGAACCGTCGACGGATCCGCGTTCGCCGTATCCAGTTCCGCCAGCAGAGCCGACGCCGCCGCGCGGACGGGTGCGAGTGCGCTGCGCCCGCCCACCGCGGCGAGCACCTCGCGCAGTACTGCGACGTCGGTTCGATCGTCCGTGGTCATACTTCCTCCTGAGCAGTAGGAAAGTCGTACGACACCAGGCTACGGACTCGGCGACACTCAGCCTCGCAGTTCGGCCCCGACGGCGTCCTTCGCAGCCGCCACCGCCGCATCGCGTGCCTCGGTGGCCTGCGCCTCGGTCAGTGTTCCGTCGCTGCCGCGGAACACCAACGCGAATGCCAGAGACTTCTTGTTCGCACCGACCTGCTCACCTTCGAACACGTCGAACAATCTGATGCTCTCGAGAAGTTCACCCGCGCCTGTGTACAGCGCAGCTTCGACATCGGCCGCTGGAACCGATCGCTCGACGACCACAGCAACGTCCTGAAGTACCGCAGGAAACGGCGACACGATCGGGGCCGGAAGAGACTCGACGATCGGGAGCGCATCGAGATTCAACTCGACAGCGCACGTGCGCGCCGGCAGTTCCGCCCGCTCGAGAACCGCCGGATGCAGCTCGCCCGCGTACCCGACGACGCTGCCGTCGACAAGCAGTTCGGCGCAGCGACCGGGATGCCACGGAAGGTACTGCGCCGCACGGAACTCCAACTCCACACCCGCAGCAGCAGCGATTATCCGAGCTGCGGCGAACGCGTCGGACGCATCGGCTGCGCGCCCCGGTCCCCACGGACCCGACGGATCGCGCTGGCCGGTCAGCACAGCACCGACGAACACCGGCTGGTCCGGAAGCGACCCACGCAGGCGCGCGATCTCCTCCTCGGTCGGACGCTCGTGAACCGCGAGCGCGTCGACGGGGGCCGTGTGATCACCGGGGCGGACGACCTGAGCGATCCCGAACAACGACAGATCACGTTGACCCCGGCTGACGTTGCGCGCCAGAATCTCCAGCAAGCCCGGCAACACCGTGGTCGCGAGCTCGGGACGGTCGGCTTCCAGCGGATTCAGCACCGAGGTGGTCCGGCGTCGAACATCGTCAGCGGGAAGACCCCACCTATCGAACACCCCGGTCGGTAGGAACACCGTTGGCAGCACCTCGACGTATCCGGCGAACGCGAGCGACTTGCCGACGGCGCGCCTTCGCTTCTGGGTGGCCGTCAAACCGCGCCCAGCCGGCGCTGTCGGCAGAACGGACGGAATCTGTTCCAGGCCCTCCAAACGGAGGACCTCCTCGACGAGGTCGGCGGGTTGCTGCAGGTCCGGCCGCCACGTCGGCGGAGTCACCACGAGTTCTCCGTGGCCCGAGTCGCTGACACCGACCTCGACGTCACACCCGATCTGCGTCAGACGCCGAGCGGCCGTCCCGTTCGGGTACGCGACCCCGGCGACCCGATCCGGCAGATCGAGATCCATCCGGACGGCATCGAACACGTGCGGCTTGCCGATATCGGTCAGCACCGACTCGACACGACCTCCGGCGATCTCGACGAGCAACTGTGCCGCACGATCCAACGCGGCCACGGGCAACGCCGAATCGACGGTGCGCTCGAAACGCTTGCTCGCCTCACTCGACAACTTGTGCCTGCGACCCGTGCGAAACACCGCGAGAGGATCGAACGTCGCTGCCTCGAGGATCACGTCGACAGTGTTGTCGTCGACTTCCGTCGACGCGCCGCCCATGACACCTGCGAGAGAAACCGCACCCGAATCATCTGCGATCACGACATCCTCGACGTCGAGAGTGCGCTCCACACCGTCGAGTGTGGTGAGCTTCTCCCCCGCCTTCGCGCGCCGGACGACGATGTCGCCACTGAGCTTGTTCGCATCGAACGCATGCAGCGGCTGGCCCAACTCGTGCAGCACGTAGTTGGTGACGTCCACCGCCGCCGAGATGGGCCTGATCCCCGCCAGTAACAGCCTGCGCTGCAACCACCACGGGGTGGCGGCGTTCGGGTCGATGCCACTGACCTTGCGTAGCGCGAATCGGGTCGCCCCGGAATCGGCATCGACCGTCGTGGGCCACGTGTCGGCCTCGTTGTTCTGCACCGGCCCTGCCGCGGGGTCCGCGAACTCCAGATCGAAGCTGCTCGCGAGCTCCCGAGCCAGCCCTCGGACGGAGAAGGCGTATCCGCGGTCGGGTGTCACGTTCAACTCGATCACTGCGTCGTCGAGCCCCAGCACAGCTTTGGCGTCGTCACCGGGAACCGCGGTACCTTCCGGCAACACCAGAATTCCCGACGAGTCCCGCCCCAACCCCAGCTCAGCTGTCGAGCAGATCATGCCGTTGGACGTCTTGCCGTACGTCTTGCGCGCCGCGATCGCGAATCCGCCGGGCAGCACACTTCCCGGCAGGGCTGCGACGATGAGATCGCCTTCGGCGAAGTTCCTTGCACCGCAGACGATTTCCTGCAATTCCTCGGCGCCGACGTCGACATGGCAGAACCGAATCGGCTTCTTGAACTCCGTCAACTCCTCGATCGACGAGACACGCCCGATCACGAGCGGTCCGGTGACATTGTCCAGCGACTCCAGCTCCTCGACCTCGAAGCCGACGCGAACGAAGCCTTCGTCGAGTTCTTCGGGGGTCACCTTCCACTGCGGCGCAGTGCGCTGCAGAACCTCGGTCAGCCAGGATTGTGGAACTCGCACGTCTGCTCAGCTCTTTCTACGGATCGAAACTCGGTAAGGGCAGTTCTCGAGATCAGGCGTCGACGCCGAAGGGGATCGTGAAACGGATGTCACCCTCGACGATGTCTCGCATGTCGGGAATGTCGTTGCGGAACTGCAACGTTCGCTCCAGACCCATACCGAAGGCGAAACCCGAGTACACCTCTGGATCGATACCACTCGCCCGCAGCACCTTCGGGTTGACCATTCCGCAGCCGCCCCATTCGACCCAGCCCGGGCCACCCTTCTTCTTCGGGAACCAGACGTCGACCTCGGCGGACGGCTCGGTGAACGGAAAGTAGTTGGGCCGCATACGAGTACGCGTTTCCCCACCGAACAGCGCCCGAGCGAATGCGTCGAGCGTGCCGCGTAGGTTCGCCATCGTCAGACCCTTGTCGATTGCAAGACCCTCGACCTGGTGGAACACCGGGGTATGCGTTGTGTCCAGTTCGTCGGTCCGGAACGTCCGCCCGGGGCAGACGATGTAGATCGGCACCTCACGCGACAGCATCGACCGCACCTGAACCGGCGACGTGTGAGTACGAAGAACCTGACGCGACCCCTCGGGTGCGATGTGGAACGTGTCCTGCATGGTCCGAGCCGGATGGTCCGGCAAGAAGTTCAACGCGTCGAAGTTGAAATGCTCGGTCTCGACCTCCGGGCCCTCCTCGACCTCCCACCCCATCGCGACGAACACATCGGCAACCTGGTCGGCGATGATCGTGATCGGATGACGAGCGCCCACCGGGCACCGTGTCGACGGAAGCGTCACGTCGATGGTCTCGGCGACGAGAATCGCGGCGTCGCGCTCGGCAAGCAGCACCTGGCGGCGGGCATCGAACGCCTTCTGCACGCGATCGCGAGCGACCTTCACCCGCTTACCGGCATCAGCCTTCTGATCACCCGGAATCGATCCGAGCGCACGCTGCGCCAACGCAAGCGGCGCCCGGTTGCCGATGTGCTCGATCTTCACCTGCGTCAACTCGTCCAGATCACGAGTAGCGGTGAAAGCCTTCTCGGCCCCGTCGGCGGCGGCATCGAGAGCAGCCGGCTCGAGCACGCTCGGATCTACCGGCTGGGCGTTGTCGGCTTCTTTCTTCGCCACGAGTGCTGCAACTCCTTGGTGGTGTGGATTGATGTCCCTGGAGGACGATTCTAGGCGAGCGACAAAGTCATTTATGCCCGGACCTGCGGTGAGCTCGCGCGCTGGCGTAGAGGCAGATCGCCGCCGCCGTCGCCAGGTTCAGGCTTTCGGCTCGGCCGTGAATCGGAATCCTGACGCGATGATCAGCGGCAGCCGTGACTGCGGGCGCCAACCCGTGCGCCTCGTTGCCGAACAACCAGGCCGTCGGCCGGCTCAGGATTTCGTCCGCATCGTCGAGGTCCACATCACCGTCGGCTGCCGTCGCGAGAATCGTGACGCCGGCCGCACGCAACGCGTCGAGCCCGGCGTCCACCGATCGCTCGCGAGCGATCGGGAGATGAAACAAACTGCCTGCCGACGCACGAACGCACTTGCCGTTGTGCGGATCGACCGCATCTCCGAGCAGAATCACCGAGTCCGCACCTACTGCGTCGGCGACCCGTATGACCGTTCCGGCGTTGCCCGGTTCGGACACCTCCACGGGAACAGCCACCAGCTGCGGGTTTCCGTCGAGAGCCACTCGGACATCCACATCGACGGTGCGGCACACAGCGACCACACCAGGCGGAGTCACCGTGTCCGACAAGCCCTTGGCGGCGCGTTCGGTGATCGCATGGACCGGAACGCCCGTCGTACGCGCGAGATCGAGCACGACACCGTTGCGGTCTGCCGAGTCTTCTCGAAAGAACACCTCTCGCGCGACGCCGGCGTGCAACGCCTCCGCAACGGAGTTGGTGCCCTCGGCGAGAAAGAGACCCGTCTTCTTTCTTTCGGCGGCGCGGAGGAGCTTCACAGCCGAAACGACCCGTGGCGTTCGCTCGGTGAGCGTGTCCACGGGTCGTTTCGGATCGAGATCGTCGTGCGTCAACCTGCTCAGGCTGCTTCTCCGGCAGGGGCGTTGACGTCGGCAGGCAGTGCAGCCTTGGCGATCTCCACCAAGGAAGCGAATGCAGCAGCATCCGAGACAGCGAGCTCGGCGAGGATCTTGCGATCGACCTCGACGCCTGCAGCCTTCAGGCCCTGGACGAAGCGGTTGTAGGTGATGTCGTTGGCGCGAGCTGCAGCGTTGATACGCGTGATCCACAGCTTGCGGAAGTCACCCTTGCGAGCCTTGCGGTCGCGGTATGCGTAGGTGAGCGAGTGGAGCTGCTGCTCCTTGGCCTTGGTGTACAGACGTGAGCGCTGTCCGCGGTAGCCCTTGGACGCTTCGAGAATCGAACGGCGCTTCTTCTGGGCGTTGACCGCCCTTTTTACGCGTGCCACTGGTAAATCCTGTCGATCTGGGGGCTTGTCACAAAAACCCCGAATGGTATGGGATGACGCCGGCCGACTTCGCCGACTACGAAGTCCAGATCAGATGCCGAGCAGGCGCTTGATCCGCGGCTCGTCGGCCTTCGTGACGACTGCAACGCCGTCGAGACGACGGGTCACCTTGGTCGGCTTGTGCTCCAGCAGGTGGCGACGGCCGGCCTTCTGACGCAGGATCTTGCCGCTGCCGGACACCTTGAATCGCTTCTTGGCGCCACTGTGGGTCTTCTGCTTGGGCATGGAGTCCTCAGTTCTGTGTTGCTCTATCGGTCTTGCTCGGCACGATCCGTGCCGGTTTCAACCGACACGGATCGTCTAACTGGTCGTGCTTGGTTCAGGAGCTCGGCGGCGTCGCCGCAGCCGGAGCATCTCCCGCTGCAGGCTCGGCAGGTGCGGGCTCGGCGGCCGGAGCCGGAGCTGCTGCACGCTGAGCCGGCGGAGCTGCCGCACTCTCCTGCGCCTTGACGCGAGTCTTGGCACCCTTGTGGGGAGCAAGCACCATCGTCATGTTGCGTCCGTCCTGCTTCGCGGACGTTTCCACGAAACCGAGATCGGCGACATCTGCACCTAGACGCTGCAGCAGTCGGAAGCCGAGCTCGGGACGCGACTGCTCACGTCCACGGAACATGATGGTGACCTTGACCTTCGACCCGGCTTCGAGGAAGCGAACAACGTTGCGCTTCTTGGTCTCGTAGTCGTGTGCGTCGATCTTCGGGCGGAGCTTCTGCTCCTTGATCACCGTCAGAGTCTGGTTCTTGCGCGATTCACGCGCCTTCTGTGCTGCCTCGTACTTGAACTTCCCGTAGTCCATGATCTTGCAGACCGGCGGACGAGCGTCGGGAGCCACTTCTACGAGATCGAGATCGGCTTCGAGAGCCAAGCGGAGTGCATCTTCAACACGCACGATGCCAACCTGTTCACCGCCCGGTCCGACTAGACGAACCTCGCGAACACGGATGTTGTCGTTAATGCGAGTCTCAGTGCTGATGGGGCCTCCTAGGTAGTGCGATGTGGGGTCGAGCCGACCGCCTGGCACAGCCCGCCTGCCCGCTTGTCCTACGACGACGGCGCCGCCGGGACGTCCATGCCTTGCGGCACTGACCCGTACAACGCAAAAACCCTGCTCAGCATTTCCGCTGAAGCAGGGCCCGAAGTCGACCGGTCGGACGAACACCGCACGCGATGCACATCCCCTCTTGCGAGGAAGCTCGGAACTGCGCCTCGACGGCGCCTGTCCGAGTGACCGGACCGGAATCAACCTGAGCTGAAAACCGGTGGGAGTCGGGCTCCACTTGCTGCCTTCGAGTAACAATCCCCAGCTGGAGAACGCGTCGAAGACGGTCGTTGAAGAACTGTACCAGCCGACCAGGCTGTTCGCCGAATCGGCGCTGGCGGACGCTGCTCACCGTCGCCGTGACATCCTCGTAGACATGAGCAACCCCGAACATGCCGACGAGCCGGACGTCCGCGAACTCGCCGACGTCCCCGCCGTCGAGGTGATCAGCCGCGCCGCCGTGATGCTGATGAGCTCCGCAGCCGAAAAGCTCGGACTGTCCGAAGCCGACCCCTCCTCGAGCCCCCACCTCGACCTCGACGAAGCCCGACGAGTCATCACCGCCCTCGCAGGCCTCGTCACCTCCTCGGTCGAATACCTCGGACCCCACGCAGGCCCCATCCGCGAAGGACTCCAGGCACTGCAGAAAGCCTTCCGCGAAAACTCCGCCTACCCCGACGAGCCCGGCAAGGGCCCCGGCGAGAAATACACGGGGCCGGTGTACTGATCACCCGTTCCCCCGTCGGACCGAACGTGCCGTTCGGTCACTTGAGCCCGCCTGAAGTGACTGAACGTCACATTCGCTCCGGAAAGAGCGGGAGGAACCGGAGCGAATGTGACGTTCGGTGCAGAGGCGGTCGGAGAGGTCAGACGGCTGCGGCTTTGCGTGGACGCCGCTTCTTGACCGGCGCCTTTTTGGTGTCCTTCACGGGCTCGCGGGTGAGTGCCTCCTGCAGGAACTTGCCGGTGTAGCTCTCCGGCACTGCCGCGACCTCTTCGGGGTTGCCCTGGGCCACGACGGTGCCTCCGCCGGAACCGCCTTCCGGACCCATGTCGATGATCCAGTCCGACACCTTGATGACGTCGAGATTGTGCTCGATGACGATGACGGTGTTGCCTTTGTCCACCAGTCCGTTGACGACGCCGAGCAATTTGCGGATGTCCTCGAAATGCAGGCCGGTCGTCGGTTCGTCGAGAATGTAGACGGTCCGACCGGTGGAGCGTTTCTGCAGTTCTGACGCCAGCTTCACTCGCTGCGCTTCACCACCGGACAGGGTGGTCGCGGGCTGACCGAGCCGGACGTATCCGAGGCCGACCTCGACCAAGGTCTTGAGGTAACGGTGGATGGACGTGATGGGCTCGAAGAAATCGGCTGCCTCCTCGATCGGCATGTCCAGTACCTCGGAGATGGTCTTTCCCTTGTAGTGCACTTCGAGTGTCTCGCGGTTGTAGCGAGCTCCGTTGCACACCTCGCACGGCACGTACACGTCGGGAAGGAAGTTCATCTCGATCTTCAGCGTGCCGTCTCCCGAGCATGCCTCGCACCGACCGCCCTTGACGTTGAACGAGAAACGGCCCGGTTGGTAACCGCGCACCTTCGCCTCGGTGGTGGCTGCGAACAACGTACGAATCTTGTCGAACACACCGGTGTACGTGGCTGCGTTGGAGCGGGGCGTACGTCCGATGGGTGACTGGTCGACGCGAACCAACTTGTCCAGTTGGTCGAGTCCGTTGATTCGCGTGTGGCGTCCCGGGACCTGGCGAGCACCGTTGAGCTTGTTCGCCATGACCGTCGCGAGGATGTCGTTCACGAGCGTCGACTTTCCCGATCCCGACACACCGGTGACCGAGGTGAGCACGCCGAGCGGGAAACTGACGTCGATTCCCTTGAGGTTGTGCTCGCGAGCACCGACGACGGTGACCTGGCGCTTCTTGTCCACCACGCGTCGGAGGTCGGGCAGCGGGATCTCGAGGCGACCTGCGAGGTAGGCACCCGTCAGGGACTCCTCGTTCTTCAGCAGGTCCTGGTAGGACCCGCTGTGCACAACTCGTCCGCCGTGCTCGCCTGCCTGCGGTCCGATGTCGACGACCCAGTCGGACGTACGGATGGTGTCCTCGTCGTGCTCGACGACGATCAGGGTGTTCCCGAGATCTCGCAGTCGAGTGAGGGTGTCGATGAGTCGACGGTTGTCCCGTTGATGCAGGCCGATCGACGGTTCGTCGAGGACGTACAGAACGCCGACGAGACCGGATCCGATCTGCGTGGCGAGCCTGATGCGCTGAGCCTCTCCGCCGGAGAGGGAACCTGCTGCGCGGGACAGCGACAGGTATTCGAGGCCTACGTCGAGCAGGAACCCGAGCCTGGCCTGGACCTCCCTGAGAACCTGACCTGCAATGGCCTCTTCCTTGGCTCCGAGGGTGAGGCTGTTCAGGAAGTCGGCGGTGTCCGAGATCGACAGACGGCAGACGTCGGCGATGGACTTCGCGCCGAATCCACCCGCCTCGATGGTGACGGAGAGGATCTCCGGCCGAAGACGATCTCCACCGCACGCCGGGCATGGGACGTCACGCATGTACCCGTCGTAGCGTTCCTTCATCTGCTCGGATTCGGTCTGCTCCAGCCTGCGATGCAGGAAGGGCATGACGCCTTCGAACTCCGCGTAGTACGACCGGGTACGCCCGTACCGATTCTTGTACTTGACGTGAACCTGATGCTCACTGCCCTCCAGGACAGCGCGCTTCACTTTTGCGGGCAGCTTGCTCCAGGGCGCGTCGAGGTCGAACCCCATCGCGTCCGACAACCCGGACAGCAGCCGGCCGAAGTACTCCGATGTCTGCCCCATCGACCACGGCGCGATGGCGCCGTCGGCCAGGGACAGATCCGGGTCCGGTACCACCAGATCCGGATCGACCTCTTTGCGCACACCCAGCCCGAGGCACTCCGAACACGCACCGTAGGGCGAGTTGAACGAGAACGACCGGGGCTCGAGATCGTCGATGGACAGCGGATGCGCGTTGGGGCAGGCCAGCTTCTCGGAAAAGCGACGCTCGCGATCGGGCGAGTTCTCGTCGATGTCGACGAAATCCAGGACGACGATCCCGTCGGCGAGGCGTAGCGCCGTTTCGACCGAGTCCGTCAACCGCTGCTTCGAACTGGCTTTCACCGTGAGGCGGTCGACGACCACCTCGATGTCGTGCTTTTCCTGCTTCTTGAGCTTGGGGGGATCGGTCAATTGGTGCACCACGCCGTCGACGCGGACTCGCGAGTAACCCTGAGTGTTCAACGACTCGAACAAGTCGACGAACTCGCCCTTGCGGGTACGGACCACGGGAGCGAGCACCTGGAACTTGATGCCCTCTTCCATCGCGAGCACCTGGTCCACGATCTGCTGGGGTGTCTGCTTGGCGATCTTCTCCCCACACACCGGGCAGTGAGCCGTGCCTGCGCGCGCGAAAAGCAGACGCAGGTAGTCGTACACCTCGGTGATGGTGCCGACGGTCGAGCGCGGATTGCGGTTGGTCGACTTCTGATCGATGGACACCGCAGGCGAAAGACCTTCGATGAAATCGACGTCCGGCTTGTCCATCTGACCGAGGAACTGACGAGCATAGGCAGACAGCGATTCGACGTAGCGTCGCTGACCTTCCGCGAAGATGGTGTCGAACGCCAGCGACGACTTACCCGAACCCGAGAGCCCGGTGAAGACCACGAGGCTGTTGCGCGGCAGGTCGATATCGACCCCCCGCAGGTTGTGTTCCCGCGCACCTCGTACGACCAGGCGATCCGCCACAATTTTCCCTTCTTTTCGGAAGTGTTCGAACACCGAACGCCGGTACCGACGACTCTCGCGTACCACCGAACGAACCGATCCAACCGATGCTGTTGTGATGCACACGTGAAGATCCAGTTCACGCACGAGCAATGCTAGGCCGACCCACCGACACGTTTGCCCGGCGCCGCAGCGGTCAGTTGCCACGCAACACTCGGGGCTTACCCAGGGTCGAACAGGCAACGCGCTCGAGCCGACGGTAGCCTCCTCGCAATGGACGAGCACCTCATGGTCATCGACGACCAGTACACCGGCGCGGTTTCCCCAGGATCGACGCCTCAGCGGCGGCAGATCTCCGGCGGCACGATCACCAAGATGTCGGTCGGCCCGATGGACAACAACTCCTACCTCGTCGTTTGTTCCACCAGCGGTGAGTCGCTTCTCATCGACGCCGCCAACGAGGCCGAGCGCCTGTCACAGCTCATCGACGAGAACGCGCCGACCCTCAGCTTGATCGTCACGACGCACCAGCATGCGGATCATTGGCAGGCGCTGGAAGACATCGCGGGCGGAACGGCGTCGCCCACGGCTGCACACACCTTGGACGCGGAACCGCTCCCGGTCACCCCGGACCGTCTGCTGGCCGACGGTGACACCATCGAGGTGGGCAGCCTCACACTGAAAGCAATTCACCTGCGTGGTCACACACCGGGGTCCATCGCGCTCGCTCTCACGGACGCCAAGTCGGGTGTCACTCATCTCTTCACCGGCGACTCACTGTTCCCCGGAGGTGTCGGAAAGACCTCCACACCCGAGGATTTCACGCAGCTGCTCGACGACGTCTCGTCCAAACTGTTCGACGAGTACGGCGACGACACTGTCGTCTATCCCGGGCACGGCAAGGACACCACGATCGGCGCGGAGCGCGGATCCCTGGACGAGTGGCGCTCGCGCGGCTGGTGATCTTCTCGGCGCGCTTGAGATGCCCGAACCCCGGGTATGGATACGGTGGAGCGGCGCAGGTACCTGTTCTCGGACGGGTGTCCGCGCCGAACATCGACGTTCATCGACCCATCCAGGAGGCTGTCAATGCTGGTCCGCCGTATCGCTCGTCCGCTGATGTCGACCATCTTCATCGCCGGAGGGATCGACGCACTGCGTAACCCCGCCGGGAAGGCGAAGGTTGCGGCACCCCTGATCGAGCAGGGGCAGGACACACTTCCTGACAGCGTCACATCGAACGTGCCGAGCGATCCCGAGACCCTCGTCCGCATCAACGGCGCAATTCAGGTCGGCGGTGGAATCCTCCTGGCGACGGGCAAGGCCCCGCGGATCGCGTCGCTCGCTCTGGCAGGCAGCCTCGTGCCCACCACGGTCGCCGGCCACGCATTCTGGAACGAGACCGATCCCGCCGCGAAGGCTGCACAGCGCACTCAGTTCTTCAAGAACGTCAGCCTGCTCGGCGGTCTTCTGATCGCCGCCGTCGACACCGAGGGCAAGCCGTCTCTGGCGTGGCGTGGACGTCGGGCTGCACGCAAGGCGCAGGAATCCGTCGTCTCGGCGTTGCCGGGGACCCACGACACCGCCGACCACCTCGGTGCCGCCACTGGACGCATCCGCGAGATCGCGTCGGTAGCTGCTACCCGCAGCGCGGACCTCGCCGAGGCAGCACAGCCTGTCGTCTCTAAGTGGGCCGATGTCGCTGCCGAGAAGAGTTCCGATCTCGCCGACGCCGCCCAGCCCGTTGTCTCGCACTGGGCCGACGTTGCAGCAGACAAGGGATCCGACTTCGCCGACGCCGCCCAGCCGGTCATCTCACGATGGGCACACAAGGCCGCAGATCGAGGTCACGACCTCGCCGAGGTCGCGCAGAAGCGCGGCTCGAAGCTCGCCGAGGAAGCAGCCGATCGTGGACAGGATCTGGCGAAGGTGGCGCAGAAGCGTGGTTCCAAGTGGGCCGAAACCGCCGCCGATCGCAGCGAGGAACTGACCGAACTCGCTCAGAAGCGTGGCTCGAAACTCGCAAAGAAGGCGCAGAAGCGTGGTTCGCAGCTGGCCGAGGACGCAGCCGACCGCGGCGCAGAACTGGCCGAGCTGGCCCAGAAGCGCGGCTCCAAGTGGGCCGAAACCGCCGCCGATCGCGGCGCGGACCTCGTCGACGCCGCCCAGGACCGGAGCGGAAAGTGGGCCGACGTGGCGTCGGCGCGTGCGGCCGAGTTCGCCGACGTCGCTCAGGAACGCGGAAGCAAATTGGCGGAGCTGGCCGCGGATCGCACGGAGACCCTGAGCAACCGCGCACGCAAGCGTGCAGAGAAGCAAAGCCGTGAGTTCGACAAGGCCACCGAAAAGGCTCGCGCGAAGCTGGACAAGAAGGTCGAAAAGGCACGCAAAGAGCTCGACAAGCGCGTGCAGAAGTACTCCAAGTAGGTCGAACCGAACCGAGAGCCCCACCCGCGAGCAGCAGTTCTGCGGTGGGGCTCTCGTTCGTCGTAGACTACTTGGGCGATTTTCGCGCATCTATTCGCCGAACTCCCGAGGAGAACCTTTGCCGGACGACGGCCTTTCGGTCACCAGCGATCAGCACTTGACCGACCAGGATCGCGAGCAGTCTTACGTCACAATGCTCTACGACCAACTCGACGCCCTACGGAAGTACGCGCAGAACCGGCTCAGCACCGTCTTGCTCGAGACCGGGGGCACACCGCAGGCGCGAAGTGAACGCGAATCGTTCACGCATCTCTACACCGACGACATCGCGAAGTACGACGCCGCCGAGAACGGCCTGTGCTTCGGACGGATCGACCTGTCCACCGACGGTGACGACTCGCCGGTCCGCTACGTCGGCCGCGTCGGGATTCTCGACGAGGCCAACGATTACGAAACGCTGCTGCTCGACTGGCGCGCGCCCATGGCCCGCCCGTTCTACCTCGCCACGCCTGCTGCGCCGGAGAACGTGCTTCGTCGGCGTCACATCCGCACGAGGAGTCGTCGGGTCACGTCGCTGGCCGACGAGTACCTCGATCTCGCTGCCGCGCAGAAAGTCGGCTTGAGCTCCGATTCCACCGGTGTCGCGGGCGAAAGCGCTCTGCTGTCGGCTCTCGACGCTGCCCGAACGGGTCAGATGAACGACATCGTCGAGACGATCCAGAGCGAACAGGACGCCATCATTCGCTCCGAGCATCGCAGTGTGCTCGTGGTGCAGGGAGGGCCTGGTACCGGAAAGACTGCCGTGGCACTCCACCGTGCCGCCTACCTGCTCTACACCTATCGTCAACAGCTCGCCAAGAGCGGCGTGCTCATCATCGGACCGAACGCCACGTTCCTCGACTACATCGGCCAGGTACTCCCTTCACTCGGTGAGACCGGAGTGCTTTTGTCCACCATCGGAAACCTCTACCCGGGAGTGCGGGCGACGCTCGACGACTCCACCCTCGCGGCACAGGTCAAGGGATCCACGTCGATGGTCGCGGTGCTCACCAAGGCGGTACGCGATCGCCAAGAGGTGCCGTCGGAACCGAAGCGACTGCGTTTCGACACTTACGACATCACCCTCGACCGCAAGATCGTCACCCGCGCTCGGGGGCGAGCCAGGTCGTCTCGACGGCCCCACAACCTGGCGCGGCCGCTGTTCGTGGCGTCCGTCGTCGACGGGCTCGCACAGCAATTGGCGGCGAAGTTGGGCGAGAACCTGGTCGACGGCGGCAGCCTGCTCAGCCGGGACGATATCGCCGACATGCGGGACGAGATGAAGGAAGACGCCGACGTGATGGCGGCGATCGACGAGCTGTGGCCGGATCTCGCTCCACAGCAAGTACTTCGAGATCTGTTCGCCTCTCCCGAACGCATCGCGTCGGCTGCACCGGACCTCACCCCCGCGGAGCGTGACGCACTGGTCCGACGCGGACGCGGTTTCTCCTCGGCCGACGCACCTTTGTTGGACGAACTCGCCGAGCTGCTCGGCATCGACGACAACGCCGAGCGCGAACAAGCAAATCGCCAGTGGCGCAACCAAATCGCCGACGCACAGGGCGCACTGGATATCCTCACCGGGTCCGCACCACAGGACCTCGAAGACGAACTCGACCCCGAAATCCTGATGGCGTACGACCTGATCGACGCGAGCCAGCTCGCCAGCCGGCAGGACTCCGGCGCACGTCTCACCACGGCCGAACGCGCCGCCGGGGACCGCACCTGGACGTACGGGCACGTCATCGTCGACGAGGCCCAGGAACTGTCCGACATGGCGTGGCGAATGATCATGCGCCGCATACCGAATCGGTGGATGACACTCGTCGGGGACGTCGCGCAGACCGGGGACCCCGCCGGCACGACATCGTGGGCTCAGGTACTGGAACCGTATGTAGCGCAGCGGTGGAAGAAGACCGAGCTGACGGTCAACTATCGAACGCCGTCGGAGATAATGACCGTTGCCCGTGACGTTCTCACGGCAATCGATCCAGTCCAGTCGGTACCACGATCGGTGCGAGATTCGGGCAATGTCCCGTGGGCACAGGAAGTCACCGAGACATCGTTACCGGGTACCGTCGAACAGCGTCTGACCGAGCACCCGCGCCCAGGCATCAGCGTCGTGCTGGCACCCCACGACAGGGTCGACGAGTTCGCGCACCTGAGGTCGGAAACCGTAACGGTGTCCACGGTCAAGGAGGCGAAAGGACTGGAATTCGACTCGGTTCTCATCGTCGAGCCCTCCGACATCGTCGACGAGTCCCCCATGGGAATGAGTGATCTCTACGTCGCTCTCACACGCGCGACGCAGCGGCTGGGCGTCGTGCACACCCGCCCACTGCCCGACGAACTGCGTTCGCTCGCACCGTTCGACGCCCTGGTCCACTGACCGCGCAGTAGGTGACCCGCGCAGTAGGTGACCCGCGCAGTAGGTGACCCGCGCAGTAGGTGACAGAAGACTGTGGCCCGGCGGACACTCCGCCGGGCCACAGTGGTCTCGTCTACCTGACGGTGTGAACGATGAGGACGTCGCTGGTGGACTTCCTCGCTGCGTCGGACGGCACGGAGCCCAGCAGCCGGCCGGTCAACGAATTGAGTCCGCGGTTTCCGACGACGAGCAGATCCGCCTTGACGTCGTCGACCAACTGCAGCAGCGACTCGACGGGGGCGCCGACGATCGCACGTTCGTCGATGTTCTTCGCGCCCGCTTTGACAGCGTGCTCGCGCGCGGTCCGAAGGATGTCGTGTGTCGGAGCAGAACCGGTGATCTGGTACGCATCCTCACGCAACGCGTCGGCTGCCTTACCGGTGTCCTTGGGATCCGCCGGGTAGTACGCGCAGGCGATCACCAGCGTCGCGTCCGCGTCACCGGCGATCGACGCAGCCTTCTCCACTGCGCGCAATGACGATTCGGACCCATCGGTTCCGACGACGACGGTGCGATAGGCACTCATTCATTCCTCCAGTTGTAGGTGTTCTGTCACACATTCGACGATGCTTCTACAGGCACGTTCGTGGTCGATCACAAGCCGATCCGCCGGTCCCCGTGCCCATTTCGATGACCCTATCTGCATCCGCCGGATGTGAGGCGGAGTTCGGCGACAACACGACTCTCGTGCCTCACATACATTGGTCACATGCACATCCCCCGGCCGCTTCGGTCGCCAGGAACCGCCGTGTTCGCCGCACTCCTCGTCGCGCTCGTTCTAGCGGTCTCGATCTTCTACGCATTCCGCTCCCCTGCGTCCGAAGACGCGGCGTCCACTCTCGACGCCAGGATCACCGTACCGGAGGCCCCGGGCAGTTCCGAGACGATCGACCTCGATTCCCGCCTGTATGTGCCCGAGACGACCCCCGCACCCGCCGTTCTACTCGCTCACGGATTCGGGGGCGACAAACTGTCGGTCGACGGTCAAGCTCGCTCGCTGGCCGCGGACGGTTTTCTCGTGCTCACCTACAGTGCACGCGGCTTCGGTGAGAGCGGAGGAACGATCTCACTGAACGACCCGAACGGTGAGGTCGCAGACGGCCGCGCACTGATCGACTGGCTCGCGGAGCGGCCGGAGACACTCCTCGACGCCCCCGGCGATCCACGCGTCGGTGTCGCGGGAGGGTCGTACGGTGGGGCACTTGCCCTCAGTGTCGCCGGAACCGATCCGCGCGTCGATGCGGTCGCCGCAGCGATCACGTGGAACGACCTCGGCGAAGCCCTGTTCCCCAACTACGGCGTGACCGGCGACGAGGCACGCGCCTCGCTGGCCGCAATCGACTCACCTGCCGGATCCGTCTACGGGGGACCCGGCGTCCTCAAACGAGGATGGGCGGGAGTGTTCTTCGGCGCTGGAAGCACCCCGGCGCCGGACACGAGCGACGGTGCCGACGCGTCCTCGACGGGATGCGGCCGTTTCGCGCCCGAGTTCTGCGCCGCATACGCACAGTCTGCAGTCACCGGACAACCGACACCCGAACTCCTCGCTCTTCTCAGCGCCCACTCACCCGCCGCCGTCGCGTCGAACATCACGGCACCGACGCTTCTCGTGCAGGGTCTGCAGGACACACTGTTCGGACTCGACCAGGCCGACACGACCGCCCGCCAGATTTCGGAGGCCGGCGGTGACGTGGAGGTCCGGTGGTTCGGCGGTGGGCACGACGGGGGCGGAACCAACGGAGGCTCCGATGCTGCGATGGAGGACTTCCTGGATGCGAAGCTCCGCGGCACGGACGCCACCGACAGCGGCGAACAACCGTTCAACTACGCAGTGCAAGGATCCGCCGTCGAACAGGAACGCGCGCGGAACCGACGATTGACCGCCCCGGACTACCCAGGTCTCGCCGGTGACCCGGAGCCGTCGTCGGCACAGTTCGTCGATGTCGAGCTGTCGCCGAAATCCACGCCTGTCACGGATGCTGCAGCAGACAATCCAGCAGAAGGAACCGCTCCTCCCGCCGAGCAGACCATCGTGAGGCCACCCGGCGCATCCCCGTCGGCAATCTCGTCCGTCCCCGGTCTGGGTTCGGCTCTGTCCGCTCTGACCGCCACTCCGGCGGGCGCTGCGCTGTCGGCCGACATTCCCGGCCAGTCGGCTACCTTCGAGGGCGAGCCACTCGCCGAGCCGCTCAACATCACGGGCTCGTCGCGCGTGAATCTTCGTATCGGAGCATTCGCTCAGCCCCAGGAAGCAGTTGTCTTCGTCAAGCTCTACGACGTTGCGCCCGACGGCCGCCGCACGCTTCCCGGTGGCGGCGTCGCAGCCGTGAGACTGCCGAGCACCGCCACGGAGGGGTCGATCCCCGTCACCGTGACGCTGCCGGGCATCAGTTACGCAGTTCCACAGGGCCACCACGTCGAGATATCGGTGTCGACGACCGATCAGGCCTACGCGGTTCCGCTGGAGCCCGCGCAATTCGTCGTATCCCTCGACGATCCGACTCTGTCGGTGCCGTCTGTGGAAGGTGCGTCGACGGGCACCAGTTCCGTCCCGACCGCTCCCCTCGTCGGGATCGGTGCGATCGCACTCGCCGTGGCTGCGTTGATCGGTGTCAACATCGTGCGGGGACGTCGCAGAATCGTCGCGGAGGTCGACGAATCACTCCTCGAGACACCTCTCCTCATCGACGGCCTCGAAAAGACCTACGCCAACGGGTTCAAGGCCGTGAACGGTGTGAGCTTCGAGGTGAAGAAGGGTCAGGTGCTGGGTCTGCTCGGACCGAACGGTGCGGGCAAGACCACGACGCTTCGCATGCTGATGGGCCTCATCACTCCGACCGCGGGTGAAATCCGCGTGTTCGGTCACAAGGTGTCGCCGGGGTCGCCTGTGTTGTCCCGCCTCGGATCCTTCGTCGAAGGATCCGGTTTCCTGCCACACCTCAGCGGTAGGGAAAATCTGAGCCTCTATTGGCAGGCGACTGGAAGACCCCCCGAAGACGCCCACCTGGAGGAGGCGCTGGAGATCGCCGATCTCGGCGCCGCCATCGAACGGAAGGTGAAGTCCTACAGCCAAGGCATGCGGCAACGCCTCGCCATCGCACAGGCAATGCTGGGACTTCCGGACTTGATGGTCCTCGACGAACCCACCAACGGTCTCGACCCACCGCAGATCCGCACGATGCGCGACGTCCTGATCAACTACGCGAAGACGGGACGTACCGTGTTGGTCTCGAGCCACCTGTTGGCCGAGGTCGAGCAGACGTGCACGCACGTCGTGGTCATGAACCGAGGCTCGGTCATCAGCTCCGGCACCGTTCGGGAACTGACCGAGGCCGGAGGCCAGACCGAAGTGCGCGTCGACGACGCAGAGCGGGGCGCGCGCGTCCTCGAAGGGCTCGACCTGGCACCGACGATCGTCGACGACACGACACTACGAGTCGACCTCGGAGCACTCGACCCTGCGCGGGTCACCCGAGCGCTGTTCGACGACGGTCTGCAGCTTCGCGGCCTCTCGCAGTCGACTCGCCTCGAAGACGTGTTCCTCGACCTCGTCCACAACGACGCCCTGCCTGCGGCGTCGACGAAGGAGACCACATGAGCGCGCACCTGGACGGGCGAGTCGACGGTTACTCGTCGGGAAAGACGCTGCCTTTTCGGACCGAACTGCGACGCCAGTTCGGGCGTCGTCGAACGCAACTCTCGATCGGATTCCTTGCCCTGCTCCCGGTCATCCTGGCGATTGCATTCGCGGTGGGCAGCGACTCGGCGGACTCCGATGCAGGCGGGCTCATCGAACTCGGTACTCGCGGAGGCGTCAACTTCACCGTGTTCGCTCTGTTCATGTCCGTCGGATTTCTGCTCATCGTGGTCGTCGCCTTGTTCTTCGGCGACTCGGTGGCCAGCGAAGCGTCCTGGTCCTCGCTCCGCTATCTGTTGGCGATCCCGGTACCGCGTACCCGTCTGTTGATGCAGAAAGCACTGGTGTCCGCGACACTGTCCATCGCAGCGATCGCCACGTTGGTTGTGGTGTCTCTGGGGCTCGGAACTGTGCTGTACGGCGCCGAGCCGCTGGTGACACCGTTCGGAGATGGCCTGTCCTACGCCGAGGCGCTCGGTCGCTTGCTGATCGCAGTGCTCTACATCTGCATCAACCTCTTGTGGGTCGCAGGCCTCGCAATGTTGCTCTCGGTGCTGACCGACGCACCGCTGGGCGCCGTCGGCGGCGCGGTGATGACCTCCATCCTGATGCAGATACTCGATCAGATCACCGCCCTCGGCTCGCTACGCAACTACCTGCCTGGCCACTACGCGAACACGTGGATCGACGCGTTGTCGCCCACGATCGAATGGAACGACATGGTCGTCGGATCCTTCTCCGCCCTCGCCTACGCCGCAGTGTTCGGAATTGCAGCCTGGCAACGATTTTCGACGAAGGACATCACCAGCTGACGGACGCTCGGCCTACTTCTTGTTGAACACACCGTTCGGGAACACGCCCTGATCGATGACCGTGTCCCGCCACGGTGTCGCGAGTTCCACCAGGCGTGCCGCGCCCTCCTCACCCAAGGCAGCCCACGGCGCGAGGGCCAAGTCGTTGGTGATGTCCTCCACCAACCCGCGTAGATCGTTGCCGTGCTCGGTGAGGGCACCGTCCGCGTCGACGATCTCACGGTCGCGAAGCGTGTCCAGGCCGTCGTTCCACTGTTCGGTCGACCATCCCCGACGCTTCTGCGCAAATTCCTTCTCGAACCCCTTGCCCGTTGCGGTGTGCGTGATGAGCGCCTGAATGCCGCTCAACTCCGCTGTCTGCAACGCCGCGATGTGCCCGTCGCCTCGATGCTCGCGGAGCAGCGTCAACGCGTGCCAGAATCGGAGGTGTGGCACCTCGGGCCAGTCGAGCTCGGCGTACGCGGCATACAGAGGACGTCCGTCGTCGCCGGGAATGTGGCTTGCCGCAATCGATGCCAGTTCGGCGGCTTCGGACATGGCAGATGATTCCACGACGTCCTGCCCCAGCAGCCGGGTATACGCATCGCCGACCGCGCGGTACCGGATCTCGACGACCCGTTCCGGTGACACCGCCTTCCATGCCGCGGGTACGAGGGGCTCGATCAACTCACGATTGAAGTTGTAGAACGTCGCGGCCACTACGCCCGCACCGACAGCCCCCAGCGGAGCGGCACGACCGGCGAAGTACGGCGCCCGCCCCTCCAGACCTGCCCCCGACAGTGCGTCCTGGGTCTCCGGAACGAAGTAGCTCAACGAGTGCAGAAGTTCGAGTGCACGCGCACTCCTGCCGGCAGTGGAAGCGTCCATGGGTTGAACCGTAGCGAAAGGCGGCTACTTCAACCCAGCCGCATCCATTCCGCGCAGTTCCTTCTTCAGATCCTGGATCTCGTCGCGCAGACGGCCTGCAAGTTCGAACTGCAACTCACGGGCGGCGTTCATCATCTGATCGGTGAGGTTCTGAACCAAGGCTGCAAGTTCCGCACGCGGCATCGACTTGACGTCCTGCCCTTCGTACACACCCGAACTGACAGCGCGACCCTTCTCCCCTTGCGCGCGACGCCCACGGCTCGCGTTGCGCCCGGAGCCACCGATTTCGACCGACTCCTCGGTGTCCTCGGCTTCCTCGTACACCTGATCCAGGATGTCGGCAATCTTCTTGCGTAGCGGCTGAGGATCGACGCCCTTCTCGAGGTTGTACGCGATCTGCTTCTCACGTCGCCGCTCGGTCTCTTCGATGGCATACGTCATCGAATCCGTCATCTTGTCTGCGTACATGTGGACCTCACCCGAGACGTTACGTGCTGCACGTCCGATGGTCTGGACCAAGCTGGTGCCGCTACGGAGGAACCCCTCCTTGTCCGCGTCGAGAATCGCAACCAGGGACACCTCGGGGAGGTCCAGGCCCTCACGGAGCAAGTTGATGCCGATCAGAACGTCGTACTCACCGAGACGAAGCTGACGCAGGAGTTCGACGCGCCTGAGGGTGTCGATGTCCGAGTGGAGGTACCGAACGCGGATACCGAGCTCGAGCAGATAATCCGTCAGGTCCTCGGCCATCTTCTTGGTCAACGTGGTGACGAGGATGCGCTCGTCCTTCTCCGCGCGGTCGCGGATCTCGTGAACCAGGTCGTCGATCTGGCCTTTGGTGGGCTTGACCACGACCTTGGGATCGACAAGGCCGGTGGGCCTGATGACCTGCTCGACGAATTCTCCGCCGGTCTGGCCCAACTCGTACTTGCCGGGCGTTGCGGACAAGTACACCGTCTGACCGATGCGCTGCGTGAACTCTTCCCATGTCAGCGGTCGATTGTCCGTTGCCGACGGGAGCCGGAATCCGAACTCCACCAGGTTGCGCTTCCTGGACATGTCGCCCTCGTACATAGCGCCGATCTGCGGCACCGTCACATGGGACTCGTCGATGACGAGAAGGAAATCCTCCGGGAAGTAGTCGATCAACGTCGCCGGTGCGGTACCCGGTCCGCGGCCGTCGATGTGCCGCGAGTAGTTTTCGATGCCCGAACAGAACCCGACCTGCTTGATCATCTCGAGGTCGTACTGCGTGCGCATGCGAAGACGCTGAGCTTCCAGCAGCTTGCCCTTGTTCTCCAGCTCTGCGAGGCGCTCCTCCAACTCCAGTTCGATGTTCGCGACCGCCTTCTCCATCCGCTCCGGACCGGCGACGTAGTGCGTCGCCGGAAAAATACGGACGGAATCGACCTGCCGGACGGTGTCACCGGTCAACGGATGCAAGTAATACAGCGCCTCGATCTCGTCACCGAAGAACTCGATACGAACCGCCAGTTCCTCGTAGGACGGGATGATCTCGACCGTGTCGCCACGCACGCGGAACGATCCTCGCGTGAACGACATGTCGTTGCGTGTGTACTGGACATCCACGAGGAGTCTCAGCAGTGCGTCTCGGGGCACCTCGACGCCAACCTGCAATTCGATGGACCGATCGACGTACGACTGCGGGGTACCGAGGCCGTAGATGCACGACACGGACGCGACCACGACGACGTCCCGCCTGGACAAGAGGTTTGCCGTCGCGGAATGCCGCAGCCGCTCGACATCGTCGTTGATCGACGAATCCTTCTCGATGTAGGTGTCCGTCTGGGCGATGTACGCCTCGGGTTGGTAGTAGTCGTAGTAGGACACGAAGTACTCGACCGCATTGTTCGGCAGCATGTCGCGAAGCTCGTTGGCCAGCTGCGCCGCCAACGTCTTGTTGGGCGCCATCACCAGCGTCGGCCGCTGCAGCTTCTCGATCAACCACGCCGTGGTCGCCGACTTACCCGTTCCGGTAGCACCGAGAAGGACCACATCCTTCTCGTCGGCCTTGATCCTGCGTTCCAGCTCGGCAATGGCCGTCGGCTGGTCACCGGCAGGCTTGTGCTCGCTGACAACCTGGAACGCCGGACCCGTCCGCTCGATCTCTCCGACCGGACGGTGTTCGGAATGAGCCACCACGGGATGTTCGGATGCAAACGCCATGAATCCAGGGTAGACGCGACCACCGACAGGTTCCTTTCGAGCCACGTCCAGGTAATTTGTTGACCCATGGACGCACCCGCCGCGGCACCACACGTACACGTCCACCCACCGAAGGTCGAATACTTCGACGTGGTCGGTCTCACCAACACCGACCCGAAGGGATTCGTGCGCCCAGTCGACGAGTACCGCGTCGAACCATGGGGTCTCTACATGGCGCGGCCGTCCGATCACCCGCAATTCGACTACCTGCAGTCATGGCTCCTGCCCAGCCTCGGCCTGCGCGCATCGATCTTCCACTACACACCAGGAAGCGAACGCGACCAGGACTACTACATCGACATCGGCGAGTTCACCCCCGGTGTCGATGCCTGGACCTCCGTCGACCACTACCTCGACCTCAGCGTCCGCACCGGACGAGGATTCGACTACCTCGACGCCGACGAACTCCTCGAAGCCAGAGTCGAGGGCCACCTCGACACCGCAACCGCCGACCTCGCAGTCAACCGCTCCGTCCTCGCCGTCGCCGGCCTCGCCTCCCACGGCTACGACCTCGACGCCTGGCTCGAATCCCTCGGCATGCCCACCACCTGGCGGCCCCGCACTGCTTAGGGGCACGCGGTGTTCGAGGTGCGGTCCCCTTCCGCTCGAACGATCCATCCATACGAATGGTGAGCTTCGGTGTTCATTCGAGCGACGACGGGGAACGAGCTCGCGCTCAGGCCTTCCAGCCCGTGCGCTCCGCCCATTCCCAGGCGCGCACGTACGCGCGATCGAACCATGGCTCCTTCACACCGATGTAAGTCTCGATCGCGGACTGGTAATCGGACCGACCCTTGGCCGCGAGATCTGCGGCGCGCTTGATTTCCAGGTACTCGGCGGTCGCGTCGGCGTCGGCGATCAGCCAGTCACGGAACACGAGCGCGAACTGCTGCCCCGGCCACCCGTCGACGCGAATGTGGATATTGGCCGTCCGGCCCGGGTCCGCCGAACCGTGGAAACGCTTGGTCCACAACGCAGGATCTGCCTCACCGCCGATTCCGTAGGCAGGCTTGGGGTTGTCCGCGGTGATGTTGGCGTTGCGGGGAAAACCTATCCGACGCAACGGTTCCGCGAGTGCGTCGGCGTCGTCGAGACTCGCGACGGTGACCTGGATGTCGATGACGTCCTTGGCGTCGAAACCGGGCACCGCAGTCGATCCGATGTGATCGATTCTCACAGCTGAACTTCCAGCCGCGACCGCGATGCGAGCCTTGATACGCTCGGCCTGAGCGGCCCACCGAGGGTCTGCCGGAACGAGTTCAGGATGCGTTCTGACGATCACGCCGTCTCTGATGTTCCTCTCGAACGGCACCAGGCGCTCGGTCCACAGGTCACGCACCATGTCGTCGAGATCATCCGGCGCGCCACTGTTGTCGATCCAGATGTCCGCCGCCGCACGGCGTTGTTCGTCCGTTGCCTGCGCAGCAATCCTGGCCCGCGCATCCGTCTCCGGCATGTTCCGCTGGCCGACAAGTCGTTCCACCCGCTCCTCCGCATCGGCGAAGACGACGGCGACGAGTTGGAACAGCGCACCCATCTTGCCTTCCACCAGAAGTGGGATGTCCTGAATCACGACGGCATCGTCCGCGGCGCCCTCGATGAGTTCGGCGGTACGCTTCCCGACGAGCGGATGGACAATCGAGTTCAACGTCGCGCGAGAGGCGTCGTCACCGAATGCCTTGGCCGCCAACGCCGGCCGATCGAGCGAGCCGTCAGCCGTGAGAATGTCGTCACCGAACGCCTCCACCAACTTCTGCAGACCGACCGTCCCGGGCTCGACGACTTCCCGAGCGATCACGTCCGCGTCGACGAGCACCCCGCCCAACTCCGCCAGCCTCTTCGACACGGTCGACTTCCCTGCTCCGATGCCTCCGGTGAGGCCGAGTCTCAACATGCCCCCAGTCTCTCACCGAAACACGCCGAAGCACACCAGCCTCAAATGCACCAGGTTCGGCTCCGCGTCCGTTATCTTCGTCGTGCGAGATAAGTATTTGCCGACCCACTGCTAGCGAAAAGGACTTTCGATGCGAAGCAATCAGATCCAACCGGGTCGGCACCGTCTCGGCATGGAATCGGGAGTTCACGTCATTCTGATCCCCGAGGTTGCCCTGGCGTTGGCCGACCATCGGCGCAATTGGTTCACCAACCTGCTCAGCCCGGCTCGTCACAGCTTCGCGTCCATGCGTAAGCGGACAGGTGCCGTCGCTCAGTGGAGTCCCGCCGTCGCAGGCTGAGCCACCCCGTCGAAACGACGATGGACCCGTATTCCCTCGCGGAATCGGGTCCATTCTTGTCTTCCGGGTGCACTGCCGCACGCCTCTTCGGTGACCGAACGGCACGTTCGGTCACTTCGAGTGACCGAACGGCACATTCGGTCCCGAGGGAGGTACACGAACGACAAAGCCCCGGCCCTCGCGGGGAGGGCCGGGGCTACGGTCACACCCCTAGGGGTGGACAGTGTCTATCAGGCGTTGCCCGACAGCTTCTCACGCAGTGCAGCGAGCTGTGCGTCGCTGGCGAGTGATCCGCCGGTCGATGCCGGAGCGGATGCTGCGGGAGCATCACCTTCGGCGTCGGCAACCTGACCCGACTCGGACGAGTAGTTGGTGTTGGCGGCTTCGGCAGCTTCGTCCTTCGCCGTCTTCTCCATCTGAGCGGTGTGCATCTTGTGGCGACGCTCCGCCTCGGCGTAGCGGCCTTCCCACTCTTCACGCTGCTTCTCGTAGCCTTCGAGCCATTCGTTGGTCTCGGAGTCGAAGCCCTCGGGGAAGATGTAGTTGCCCTGCTCGTCGTACGAGTCGGCCATGCCGTACTTGGACGGGTCGAACTCTTCTGCGTAGTCCTCGTTGGCCTGCTTGAGGCTCAGCGAGATACGACGACGCTCGAGGTCGATGTCGATGACCTTGACGAGTGCGTCGTCGCCGACGCCGACGACCTGGTCCGGGACCTCCACGTGGCGCTCGGCCAGCTCGGAGATGTGCACGAGGCCTTCGATGCCCTCTTCGACGCGAACGAACGCGCCGAACGGAACGAGCTTGGTGACCTTTCCGGGCACGATCTGGCCGATCGCGTGGGTGCGTGCGAACTGACGCCACGGATCTTCCTGCGTTGCCTTGAGCGACAACGACACGCGCTCGCGGTCCAGGTCGACGTCGAGAACCTCGACGGTGACCTCGGTGCCGACCTCGACAACCTCGGAGGGGTGATCGATGTGCTTCCAGGACAGCTCGGAGACGTGCACGAGTCCGTCGACGCCACCCAGGTCCACGAAGGCACCGAAGTTGACGATGGAGGACACGACGCCCTTGCGGACCTGGCCCTTCTGGAGCTGGTGCAGGAACTCGCTGCGAACCTCGGACTGGGTCTGCTCGAGCCATGCGCGGCGCGACAGGACCACGTTGTTGCGGTTCTTGTCGAGCTCGATGATCTTGGCCTCGATCTCCTTGCCGACGTACGGCTGGAGGTCGCGGACGCGACGCATCTCGACGAGCGAGGCGGGAAGGAAGCCACGAAGACCGATGTCGAGGATGAGTCCACCCTTGACGACCTCGATGACGGTGCCCTTGACGGCCTCGTCCTTCTCCTTGAGCTCTTCGATCGTGCCCCAGGCGCGCTCGTACTGCGCACGCTTCTTGGACAGGATCAGGCGGCCTTCCTTGTCCTCCTTGGTGAGGACGAGAGCTTCGACCTCATCGCCCACGGAGACGACCTCGTTGGGGTCGACGTCGTGCTTGATGGAGAGCTCGCGGGAAGGGATGACGCCTTCGGTCTTGTAACCGATGTCGAGCAGAACCTCGTCGCGGTCGACTTTGACGATGGTGCCTTCGACGATGTCACCATCGTTGAAGTACTTGATCGTGGCGTCGATAGCGGCGAGAAAATCCTCTGCGGAGCCGATGTCGTTGACGGCTACCTGCGGTGAGGTTGTGGTTGAGGGCATGTGTTGAGTTGCTCCGGACGGGTTGGGTATCGGTTGATGGATGTTCGGTCGGACTGTAGAACGTAGTTCTGAACAGAACGAGAACCGTAGGCGTCGAAAGACACCTCGTGCTCGTGATGCAAGAACAGATCTAGAACGAAAATGTTCCCGCCGACCCTCGAACCTCGTCGGATCAAGGGCAGCGTGAACGCACTCGCGTCCGTAAGGGTACTCGACCAGGTCACAGGTGGGCAAACGCGACAGCACCGCGATCGAGCGCCCCAGCTAACGTGTTCCCGGTGACCGATACCCCGCAGTCTCCCGTCGTCCCGGGCCGTGCGCGTATCGACTCCGAGGCAAGCGACCGAGCGAGTCGATCGTGGTGGGATTCCGACGCCGACGAGTACCACCGCACTCACGGGGACTTTCTGGGTGTCGGCTCCGAACGTGGTGAGTTCGTCTGGTGCCCCGAAGGTCTTCACGAGGGCGACGTGCACTTGCTCGGCGACGTGTCCGGACGAGATGTCCTAGAAGTGGGCTGCGGGTCCGCGCCGTGCTCTCGGTGGCTCGGCGCCCAGGGGGCCCGCGCCGTCGGCCTGGATATTTCGGCGGGGATGCTGCGCACCGGCATCGACGCCATGACCGCTGCGGACGATCACGTTCCGCTGGTACAGGCGAGCGCCGAGGCGCTTCCGTTCCTCGATTCGAGTTTCGACATCGCGTGCTCGGCCTTCGGTGCCGTGCCGTTCGTGGCGAACTCTGCCGGGGTGATGAAGGAAGTCGCGCGTGTACTTCGTCCCGGCGGAATCTGGGTGTTCGCGGTGAACCACCCGATGAGGTGGATCTTCCCCGACGATCCGGGACCCATCGGCCTGACTGCGACGATCCCCTACTTCGACCGCACCCCGTACGTCGAGTTCGATGCCGACGGCGTGCCGACGTACGTCGAGCACCATCGCACGGTCGGCGACCGGGTCCGGGAGATCGTCGGCGCCGGACTCGAAGTCGTGGACATCGTCGAACCGGATTGGCCGGAGTGGCTGGACCGAGAGTGGGGTCAGTGGAGCCCACTCCGCGGTCAGCTCTTCCCCGGAACAGCGATCTTCAGCGCTCGGAAACCGAGCTAGAGCAGCTTCGAGAGGAACGCTTGCGTCCGCTCGTGCTGCGGGTTCGACAGAACGGATCTCGGTTCGCCCGATTCGACGACGACGCCACCGTCCATGAACACCAATTGGTCCGCAACTTCACGAGCGAAGCCCATCTCGTGTGTCACCACCACCATGGTCATTCCGTCCCGCGCGAGTTCCTTCATGACTCCCAGGACTTCGCCGACCAGCTCGGGATCGAGTGCGGACGTCGGCTCGTCGAACAACATGAGCTTGGGATCCATCGCCAGCGCTCGCGCTATTGCCACCCGCTGTTGTTGACCACCGGACAGCTGGGCCGGGTAGGCGTCGGCCTTGTCCGCGAGACCCACCCGGTCCAGCAGCTCCTTCGCGCGGACAGTCGCATCCTTTTTCTTGACGCCCTTGACCTGGGTCGGCGCCTCGACGATGTTGTCCAAGGCAGTTCGATGCGGGAACAGGTTGAAGTGCTGGAAGACCATTCCGATGTCGCGGCGCTGCTTGGCAGCCTTCTTCGGGTGTAGTTCGTAGAGCTTGCCGTTCTTTTCCTCGTACCCGACGAGCTCGTCGTCGACGTACAACCGGCCGGCATTGACCTGCTCGAGGTGATTGATGCACCGCAGGAACGTCGACTTGCCCGATCCCGACGGTCCGACCATGCACAGGACCTGGCCCTTGTCGACTTCGAGGGTGATCCCCTTGAGAACCTGCAGTGCGCCGAAGTTCTTGCACACCTGCTGCGCTTTCACCATCGGACTCACGACGGGCCGCCTTCGCTGGAGCGCTGCACTGGCAACGGCTTGCCGCCCTGCGCGTCGGCGAGGGCCTGCAACTGGCGACCGGTCAACTTACGAGACACACCTTTCGAGTAATAGCGTTCGAGGTAGAACTGCCCGACCATCAGGATGCTCGTCATCACCAGATACCACGTGGACGCCACCAGCAGTAGCGGCACGGGCTCGAAGTTCACTCCCGAGATGTCACGGGCGCGCCCGTACAGCTCACCCGTGAACGGTATTGCGATGACCAGCGAGGTGGTCTTCAGCATGCTGATCACTTCGTTGCCGGTGGGAGGAATGATCACCCTCATCGCCTGAGGCAACACCGTCCGACGCATGGTCTGCGACCAGGACATGCCGAGCGCCGTCGACGCCTCCACCTGACCTTCACCGACCGAGTTGATGCCGGCGCGGACGATCTCGGCCATGTAGGCGGCCTCGTTGAGGGCCAGCCCGATCACCGCGAACCAGAACGCCGAGTACAACGACTGCAGATTGAACGTCGCCAACTGAACGGTGAACGGGATTCCGAGCGCCACCTCGCGGTAGATGACCGGAACCAGTCCCCAGAACGTGAGCTGGACGTAGATCGGGGTCCCGCGAAAGATCCAGAGGTAGATCCACGCGGCACTGCGCAGCACCGGGTTGGGAGACAATCGCATGACCGCGACGACGACGCCCAACACGATCGCGATGACCATGGAGTAGACCAACAGCTGCACGGTGATCCACACACCGTTGCCGATCCGGCTGTCGAACAGGTAACGCCCGTACGTGCCCCACCCGTAGGCGGCATTGGTTGCAGCCCCGTACACGAAGAGCCCGAACAACACGATGACGATGACCGCGGCGATCCAGCGTCCGGGGTGGCGGAGCGGTATCGCCTTGATCGGCGCCGGTTCCGGGCTTGCACCGTCCGAGGATCCGGAACGGCCGGATCCGGGCGAAGCCGAGGAGGTCACACTAAGTCCTTTCGACGAGTGAGCGCAGCGGGCCGCGGATCAGTTGACCGCACCGTTGATCTGCGACTCCTCGATGACGCCCGCCTCGACGCCCCAGTTCTCTGCAATGGTCTGGTATTGACCGTTGTCGATCAGGTGCTGCACTGCCTGCTGCAGGGTTGCCGCCAACGGCGATCCCTTGGCGACGGGGTAACCGTACGGAGCGGAGTCGAACACGTCACCGGCCGCCTCCAACTTGTCGCCGGTCTGCTTGATGGCGTACGCGGTCACCGGTGAATCGGCGGACATCGCGTCGACACGTCCGAGAACCAGCGCGTTGACGGCGTCGTCCTGGCTGTCGTACTTCTCGATCTGGATGGCGGGCTTGCCTGCGGCGACACATGCTTCGCTCTTCGCGGGCACTTCTTCCTGATCCTGGATCGTGGTGGTCTGCACGGCGACCTTCAGCCCGCACGCATCCGTCGGGTCGACGCTTCCGCCCGCCTGCTGCGCCCACTGGGTACCCGCGTTGAAGTACGTTGCGAAGTCGACGGTCTGCTCGCGCTCCTTGGTGTCGGTGAACGACGACATCCCGACGTCGTACGTACCGCCCTGGATCGACGGAATGATCCGATCGAAATCGGCTTCCTCGTACTGTGCCGTCACACCCAGCACGCCTGCCACGGCGTTCATCAGATCCACGTCGAAACCGACGATCTTGCCCGAGGAATCCTTGAACTCGTTGGGCGAGTAAGGCACGTTGACGCCGACGACGAGTGTTCCGGACGACACGTTCTTCTCCGGCAGGGTCGCCGCGATCTCGTCGACCTTGGTCACCTCGACAGCTGTCGTCTCATCGGTTGCGGGCGAAGCACCTTCCTCGGTGTTCTGGGCGCAGCCTGCGAGCAACAGCGCCCCGGCACCGCCCACTGCCAACAGCATCCGAGCGGTCTTCGAGTACGAGCGATCAAACACGAGAAATCCTCCGAAATCCAAACACGATCCAACGCGACAGTCCTACGCGGCCGCACCACGTCGAGCGGTGGGGCCGGACCTACGAACCCTAGGCGACGTTCGTCGCCCGTGCTGTCCGGGTAATCGAACAGTAACGCGGGCGCGTCGAACCTCAGGGCATTTTCGCCCCTTCGGCGGCCTCGGCAAGCGGGGCACAGTCAGATCCGCAGCGCTCTCGCGAGAACGGTCTCGGTGAACTCACCGGTCGACGCGGTCCCGCCGAGGTCGGCTGTGGCCACTCCGGATTCGAGGGCACCGTCGACTGCGTGCCGGATCCGCCCGGCAGCGTGCGTCAGCCGAGCATCACCGTGTCGGGTCGCCAGGCATTCGAGAAGCATTGCGGCAGAAAGGAACAACGCCGTCGGGTTGGCCCTGTTCGTTCCGGCGATGTCCGGTGCGGATCCGTGCGCTGCCTGTGCCATCACCTTGTTCTCGGACGTGTTCACCGACGGTGCCATTCCCAGCGATCCGGACAGTTCACCCGCGAGGTCGGACAGAATGTCGCCGAACATGTTCTCCGCGACGATGACGTCGAAATCCTCACCCCGCCGAACGAGGTGCGCAGTCAGTGCGTCGATGTGGTGCTCGTCGACCCTCACATCGGGGAAGTCCTCGGCCACGCCGCGACAGACGTCGCGGAACAACCCCGTGGTCAACGACAGGACATTGGTCTTGTGGACGATGGTGACGTGCCGCGACCGCATTCGTGCCAGCACGAATGCTTCTCGGGCGATCCGTTCGCACGCGGCCCGGGTGAACACGCCGACTGCGAGAGCGACGTCCGGCGTCGGCATGAATTCGCCGCTTCCGACGAACATGTTGCGGTCTGCGTAGAACCCTTCCGTGTTCTCGCGGACCACGACGAGGTCCATCCCGTTCGACACTGCCCGGACACCCGGATGAGCCTTGGCAGGGCGGATGTTCGCGTACAGATCGAATCGCTTGCGAATCATCCCGCCCGGCGTCAACTGGGATCTGAAAGGCTCCGGATACGACGCGCTGTCGTGCGGGCCGAGTATCCAGGCATCGAGCGCATCGAGACCCGCGAGCGTGGATTCTGGAACCGGCGTTCCGTGCGACTCGATCGCCGAGTGCCCCAGCGGCAGCTCGACCCACTCCACTGCCAGGGCGTGCTCCGCCCCCACGGCGGCGTCGACGACGCGCTGGGTCGCCGGAACGATCTCGTGCCCGATGCCGTCGCCGAGCATCGAGCCGATTCTCACCTTCGTGACTCCGTCGTGTGCCATATCGGCAATCATGACTGACTATGGTTCAGTCTCTCGAATTGCTTCTCGACGAATCCCTCGATGCTGCGGTCCGGCGTGAGTGGCAGATCCTGCTCGACGCCGACCTGCCCAGCCAGGCGCGGCACACCGGCGAGTCCAACAGGCCGCATGTGACCCTGGCGGTGGCGGACGAAATGGAGGAGTTGGACGCGCGGATCGCCGACGAGTACCTCGCTGTGGAGTTCCCTGTTCGGCTCGGGGCATTCGTGCTGTTCCGGGGCAAGCACATCACCCTCGCGCGTGCAGTCGTCCCTTCGAGGAAGCTGCTCGATTTGCACTCTCGTGCGGCAACGCTTCTGGGCGACGCCGACGGCAACAGATCCCACACCCAGCCCGGGAAATGGTCACCACATGTCACGCTTGCACGACGCATGACGCGGGTCGAGTTGGCCGAAGCGCTCGTGCGCCTGGACTCGGTGCAACCGGACCTCGTCGGACACACGGTGGCACTGCGGCGCTGGGACGGTGAAGGCAAGCGTGAGTGGCTCGCGACGCGGCCCGGTCATCAGAACTTGTAGTCACCGAACTGGGTCACCTCGGCATGGGTGTCGGGGGCGTAACCGAGCATCGTCGCGAGGTACACCAGGCTGATGGTGGCCAGAAAGATCACTGTGATGGTCATGAATGCAAGCGTGCTAGCAGGCGTTCCACAACAACAGTGGCAGATATGACACAGTTCCACGTTTTTCTGCCATACTCGTCGACATGTTGAAACGCGTCGTCGTTCCACTGCTGCCACTGACCGAGCAATTCGAGATGGGTGTCGCCTGCGAGGTGTTCGGCTTCGACAGGTCCGACGAGGGGCTGCCCACCTACGACTTCTCGCTGATCGCAGGCGTGGCGGAGCCCATCAGATCCCGGTTCGGCTACACCATCGACGTCCCGTACGACCTGTCCCAGCTGGACCACGCCGATCTCATCGTGATTCCGGCGGGAGGTACCCACCTGGCCCCCGACGGCTCCGCTCTGTGCAACGCAGAACTCGACGACACACTGGAACCCCTGCTCGACAAGTTGCGCGCCGCCGTCGCTCGCGGCGCCAAGGTCGCGAGCCTGTGCAATGGCGCTTTCCTTCTCGGCAAAGCGGGATTGCTCGACGGACGGCGATGCACGACGCACTGGCGACACTCGGACCGACTGGCCGCGGACTACCCTCTCGCCGAGGTCGACCGCAACGTGCTCTACGTCGACGACGGAAACGTCCTGACCAGCGCGGGAACTGCCGCCGGCATCGATCTGTGCCTTCACATCGTCCGCAAGGAGCAGGGAAGCGTCGTGGCGAACGGTATCGCGCGACGGATGGTCGTACCGCCGCATCGGGACGGCGGCCAGGCCCAGTTCGTGACCACGCCCCTTCCCTCCGTCGAGGTCGATACCCTTGCACCTCTGCTGGACTGGATGACAGAGAACCTGCACACCGAACTGTCGGTCCAGACACTGTCCGCGAGGGTCAACATGTCCGCACGCACGTTCGCGCGTCGGTTCCAGGCCGAAACCGGGACCACACCCGCCCGCTGGTTGAACGACCAGCGAGTACTGGCCGCACAACAGCTACTGGAGAACTCCGACCTGTCGATGGATGTGATCGCCGAACGCGTGGGCTTCGGAAACGCCGCTGTACTGCGGCAACACTTCGTCCGGCTGCGCTGCACGACGCCGAACTCGTACCGACGAACGTTCCGGGCGGCGCCGCAACCTGCATGACCCGGGATGATTTCGAGCTCGAGGTGCGTTGAGGCATCCAGAGAAACAAACATCGACGAAAGGGCAGGCGTGGCAACACAGACTTTGACTCAGCAGAACTTCGACGAGATCGTCGGCGGCAACGACGTGGTGCTCGTGGACTTCTGGGCGTCGTGGTGTGGACCGTGCCGCCAGTTCGCGCCCACGTTCGAGAAGTCCTCGGAATCGCACCCCGACGTGGTGCACGCCAAGGTGGACACCGAGGCAGAGCAGGGACTCGCGGCGGCCGCCAACATCCAGTCGATCCCCACGATCATGGCGTTCCGTGAGGGAGTCCTCGTCTTCGCGCAGCCGGGCGCACTCCCCGCAGCAGCACTCGAGGATCTGGTGGGGCAGGTCAAGGCACTCGATATGGACGAGGTACGTAAGCAGATCGCAGAGCAGCCTGCCGCCGCTGACAGCGAATAATTCGGACGGCAACACAACATTCAGGGCCGGTCGCACTGTGCGGCCGGCCCTGAACTATGTAGACGAGTGGTGCACACGACGAACGCCTAGTGCGCGGCTTTGTCCCAACTGCGCCCCGTACCGACCGACACCTCGAGCGGCACCGACAGCGAAATCGCCGACGCCATCTTGTCGCGAACCAGAGCCTCGACCTCGTCGCGCTCGGATTCGACCACCTCGAGCACCAACTCGTCGTGAACCTGAAGCAACATGCGCGACTTCAAATTCGACGCGCTCAAGGACTTGTGCACATCGATCATCGCAACCTTGATGATGTCCGCAGCCGTGCCCTGGATGGGAGCGTTCAGCGCGGCACGCTCGGCGACCTCGCGCCGCTGACGGTTGTCGCTGTTGAGGTCCGGTAGGTAGCGGCGACGGCCGTACAACGTGGACGTGTACCCGACCTTCCTCGACTCCTCCACCGCGTTCCGCAGGTAATCACGCACGCCGCCGAAGCGCGCGAAGTACGCCTCCATCTGCTGCTTGGCTTCGTCCGTGGAGATCTTGAGTTGCGCAGCCAACCCGAAGGCGCTGAGCCCGTACGCGAGCCCGTACGACATGGCCTTGACCCGACGACGCAGTTCCGGCGTGACCTCTTCGATGGGAACACCGAAGGCTCGCGCTCCGACGAAACTGTGCAGATCCTCGCCTGTGTTGAACGCCTCGATCAGCCCTTCGTCGCCGGACAAGTGGGCCATGATGCGCATTTCGATCTGGCTGTAGTCTGCCGTCAGCAGCATGTCGTAGCCTTCTCCGACCACGAACCCGTCGCGAATGTGGCGACCGGCCTCGTTACGAACCGGAATATTCTGCAGGTTCGGCTCCGTCGAGGACAGCCGGCCCGTCGCTGCGACCGTCTGATTGAACGTCGTGTGGATACGCCCGTCGTCGGAAATGGACTTGAGCAACCCGTCGACGGTGACCTTCATGCGGGTCGCGTCGCGGTGGTCCAGCAGGAACTTCAGGAACGGATGCTCGGTCTTCTCGAACAAGCCCTGCAGTGCGTCTGCATCGGTGGTGTAACCGGTCTTGGTCTTCTTCGTCTTCGGCATGTCGAGTTCTTCGAAAAGCACGACCTGCAGCTGCTTCGGCGAACCCAGGTTGATCTGCTTGCCGATCACCTCGTAGGCGGCGTTGGCGGCGTCGGACACCTGCCCGGCGAAGCGGCTCTGAAGTGCTTCGAGGTGGGTGCGATCTACGGCGATGCCTGTCGCCTCGATGTCCGCGAGCACTCCGAGGAGGGGTAGCTCCATCTCGGACAGCAACGACGTCGATTCGATGTCGGTCAGTTCCGAGTCCAGTGCGGCCGCCAGATCGAGAATGGCCTGCGCTCGCAAGATTTCGCCCTCGGCCACCGCGGCTTCGGCGACGTCCTCGGTGTCCAGTAGCGACATCTGACCTTCGACGGAGTCCTCCGCCCGAAGCTCACGCTTGAGATAGCGCAGGCACAGGTCGTCGAGATTGAAGCTCCGCTGGCCCGGACGGACGAGGTACGCAGCGAGTGCGGTGTCGCTCGTCGATCCGCCCAGGGTCCATCCCCGACCGCGAAGCGCGTGGATGGCCCACTTGGCCTCGTGTAGGGCTTTGGGCTGCGTTTCGTCGGCCAGCCATGCCGCGAGTGCTGACTCGTCGGACGGATCGAGTGAGCTCGTCGTGACGAATCCGCCCTCACCGTCGGACGCAGCGATCGCGATGGACACGGCATCACTGTCGAACGGGCGACGAGGACCGACGACCGACAGTCCATGACGCTCACCTGTCGACGCGTGAGCGGCCAGCCATGCTGCGAGCTCTCCGACGGGGACGGCGCCACCCTTGACGTCGAAGCCCTCCTCCGCCTCCGGTTCGGCCGAGGACAACGTGTCGAACAGGCGGTCACGGAGGACCCTGAACTCGAGGTCGTCGAACAACCCGTGGATCTTCTCCCGGTCCCACGGTGCGAGTTCGAGCTGGTCCGGGGTGTACGGCAACGGCACGTCACGCACCATTTCGGTGAGCTCGCGGTTGAGGACGACCGAGGACAGATTGGCACGCAATGCGTCACCGACCTTGCCCTTCACCTTGTCGACGTTGTTGACCAGTTCCTCCAGGGAGCCGTACTGCACGATCCACTTGGTCGCCGTCTTCTCGCCGACGCCGGGGATTCCGGGCAGGTTGTCGCTCGGGTCGCCTCGTAGCGCCGCGAAGTCGGGATACTGAGACGGCGACAACCCGTACTTGGTGGTCACTTCTTCCGGGGTGAACCGGGTGAGCTCCGAAACCCCCTTCTTGGGGTAGAGCACGGTCACGTTGTCGGTGACGAGTTGCAGCGAGTCGCGGTCACCGGTCACGACGAGGACGCGGTAGCCGAGCGCTTCGGCCTGAGTGACCAACGTGGCGATGATGTCGTCGGCCTCGAAACCCGGCTCGGCCATGACAGGGATACCCATCGCGCCCAGGACGTCTTTCGTGATGTCCACCTGGCCGGCGAACTCGTCGGGAGTCTTGCTGCGGTTGGCCTTGTAGTCCGGGAATCGCTCGGCGCGAAACGTCTGCCGAGAGACGTCGAAAGCTGCGGCGATGTGCGTCGGCTTCTCGTCCCGGAGGAGGTTGATCAGCATGGAGGTGAACCCGTACACCGCGTTGGTCGACTGGCCGCTCGTGGTCTTGAAGTTCTCCACGGGCAGGGCGAAGAACGCGCGAAACGCGATCGAGTGACCGTCGATGAGCAACAGCGTCGGTTGCTGACCGTCGGCTGATTTGCCGGTCGAAGGTGCGGATGCGGCACTGGCGTCGGTTACGGGGCTCACGGTTGCCCAGTCTAGGTAGAGGGTCCGACAGCGGCGGGCGCGGATGGGAATCTGCTGCGATTTCGCCTGTTCACGTAGTTCGAAACACAAATGATACTTATCGGAAATTCGAGACGCCGATTTCGTGCGGTTCCAACGGTTAGAGTCCGACAATTGCAAGCAGCCGAGCCCGATCCTGGGCTCACCCCGACAACCGTCCGGAGGACGTGCGTGGCTCCAAATGTTCGATGGACCCGAAGGAAGATCCGAATTCGGTACACAGACCGAAGTTCGTTCCGCCTTCTGAGACAGATCCTCATGTTGGCGATACTCGGATCCATAGCAGCAGTGACGTTCGGTGGCACTGCTGCAGCACAAGAACCGACCCCTACTCCCCCGCCCACCGCGATCTCGGACGCACCGCCCGCCGACGCGGTCGCCGTGAGCGGAAGCCTCAACAACGGCGGTGAACGCCTTGCCGACGTCGATGTGAAGGCATTCGACTCCTCCGGTGACGAGGTGGTTCGCACCACCTCTCAGGACGGAGGCCGTTGGACACTCCAGTTGTCGCCTGGCACATACACATTCGAAGTCGACTCCGAAACCCTTCCGGACGGAGTCAGCGTCCAGGGCTCGGTGGAACGCGACGTGCAGGCCGGACGCGCCAACACCGTCATCTTCTCCTTCGGTGAAGCCAGAACTGCCACGGAGGTGCCGTTCTACGAGAAGTTCATCAGGACCACCGTCGACGGCCTTCGCTTCGGTCTGGTCATCGCATTGGCAGCCGTAGGCCTCAGCCTGATCTTCGGCACCACGGGCCTGACCAACTTCGCGCACGGAGAACTGGTGACGCTCGGTGCCGTGGCCGCGTGGGTCTTCAACGTCAGCATGGGCATACAGCTGATCTGGGCGACGATACTGGCGATCATCGTCGGCATCGCGATCGGCTGGCTGAACAACACAGTGATCTGGCGCCCGCTGCGAAAACGGAAGACCGGCTTGATCGCTCAACTCGTGGTGTCGATCGGCCTAGCCATCGCACTGCGCTACCTCATCCTGATCTTCTTCTCCGATCGCGCCGAACCGTTCGCCGACTACCAGGCTCAGACCCAGAACGAATGGGGACCGCTGGCGATCACCAATGTCAACCTCGCCTGCATCGTCATCAGCATCGTCGTCCTCGTCGGCGTCGCGGTGATGCTTCAGCGCACCCGAATCGGCAAGGCCATGCGCGCCGTTGCCGACAACCGGGACCTCGCCGCCTCGTCGGGAATCAACGTGGAGCGCGTCGTCACCTTCGTCTGGTGCATGGGCGGTGGCCTCGCCGCCCTGGGCGGCGTCCTGTTCGGGCTCTCCGAGCTCGGTGGCCGCGTTCAGTGGGAAATGGGCTTCAAGCTGCTGCTCCTGATGTTCGCGGGAATCACGCTGGGCGGTTTGGGAACTGCGTACGGAGCCCTCCTCGGCTGCGTCATCGTCGGACTGCTGGTCCAGTGGTCGACGATGATCATCAATCCCGATCTCAAATACATCGGAGGACTGCTCGTCTTGATTCTCATCCTCGTCGTCAGACCCCAGGGCATACTCGGCTCGCGACAAAGGATCGGGTGACAACGTGGATATTCTCGGAGCACTCCAGGTCTCGCTCGCCCAACTTGTCGGGCCGTCGGCAATTTTCTACGCACTACTCGCAATCGGCTTGAATCTGCACTTCGGCTACGCCGGACTGCTCAACTTCGGTCAGATCGGTTTCGCGCTGCTCGGTGGCTACGGCGTCGGCATCATGACGATCACCTACCAGCAGCCCCTGTGGCTGGGCATACTCGTCGGCCTCGGCGCCGCAGGCTTGCTGGCCCTGGTCCTCGGCATCCCGACGCTACGGCTCCGCGCGGACTATCTCGCGATCGTCACGATCGCAGCATCGGAGATACTCAGACTCGTCTTCAGATCGACGGCGTCCGATCCGATCACCAAGTCCACCAACGGCATCTTCGGCTTCGCCGACCCGTTCACCTCTCTCAGCCCGTTCGACTCCGGCAAGCAGTACGCCTTCCTCGGTGTGAAGTTCTACGGTGACGACCTATGGGCCATGGTGGTCGGGTGGTCACTCGTACTGATCCTCTGCGGATTCATCTACCTGCTCACGCACAGCCCATGGGGTCGCGTCCTCAAGGCCGTCCGCGAGGACGAGGATGCAGCACGATCGCTCGGCAAGAACGTCTTCGTCTACAAGATGCAGGCTCTTGTTCTCGGTGGCGTCATCGGAGGCATGGGCGGCGTGTTCAACGCCCTGCAGACCAAGTCCATCAACCCGGACTTCTACTCCACCGCACAGACGTTCTTCGCCTTCGGCGCGTTGATCCTCGGCGGTGCCGCAACAGTATTCGGCCCGGTCCTCGGAGCCATGCTGTTCTGGTTCCTTCTCTCCATCCCCGACGCCATCCTGCGGCAAGCCATCTCGGGCCCCGATCCCCTGCTGAACCTGACCGAACAGCAGGTCGGCGCAACCCGATTCGTACTCCTCGGCATTCTGATCGCCGTGATGATGGTGTTCAGGCCGCAAGGCATTCTCGGCAACAAGCGAGAGGTACAGCTCAATGCCTGACAAGACAACAGCGGACGCACGGCGGCCACTCAGCGCTCAGGAGAGGTCAGCACTGTTCGCCGGAGTCCCCCAGACTCCCGGTGCGGCAAAACCGGATCCGACGCTCGTCGTCGACGGAGTGTCCCGAACCTTCGGCGGCCTGAAAGCCGTCGACGTCGCACATCTCGAGATCCAGCGAGGCTGCATCACCGGCCTCATCGGACCCAACGGTGCTGGTAAGACCACGTTGTTCAACTTGCTCACCGGATTCGACCGCCCCGACACGGGCACCTGGTCGATGGACGGACAGTCGCTCGGCCGAATGCACCCACACCAAGTCGCGCGCAAGGGCGTCGTGCGTACGTTCCAGTTGACGAAGGCACTGTCCAAACTGACCGTGCTCGACAACGTCCGACTCGGCGCCACCGGCCAGCGCGGCGAACGGATCGTCAACACGCTGATGCCCTGGACGTGGAAGAAGCAGGAGAAGGAGATCACGGACCGGGCCTACCAACTGCTCGAGCGATTCAAGCTCGACGCGAAGGCCGACGACCTCGCCGGCTCCATGTCCGGCGGTCAGCGCAAGCTACTGGAAATGGCGCGCGCTCTCATGACCGATCCGGCCGTGGTCATGCTCGACGAGCCCATGGCAGGCGTCAATCCCGCACTGACACAAAGCCTCCTGGGCCACATCAAGTCGCTGCGCGACGACGGGATGACGGTCGTGTTCGTCGAACACGACATGGACGTCATCCGCGACATCAGTGACTGGGTCGTCGTGATGGCACAAGGCAGCGTCATCGCCGAATCCACCCCGGAAGACCTGTCCAACAACGGCGCCGTCGTCGACGCCTACCTCGGAAGCCATCACGACCAGGCCCTCGAATTCGACGAGAACGGCAATCCCGTCGGCGCCACAGCCGAACTGGCCGAAGCTCTCGAACAGGCCGAAGCAGAAGAGCTCGAAGCAGGCGGCGACCTGTCCGAGCCCGAGTTCGTCGCGTCTGCCGACGTCGCAACCGGCAAGCACGCCAAGGAAGAAGACGGCAAATGAGCGAACCGAACACCGACAAACTGACACCCGCCGAATTCGCCGCCACACCAGAGGAACACGCCCGCCTCGCGGAGGGGGCACTGGTCCGCGCCGACAACCTCGTCGCCGGATACATACCGGGCGTCAACATTCTGGAAGAGTGCAACTTCTTCCTGAAGGACGGCGAGATCGTCGGCATCATCGGCCCCAACGGTGCCGGAAAATCGACCCTGTTGAAAACACTGTTCGGGCTCATCCCCGTGCGCAAGGGCTCGGTCAAACTCCGCGGAGACAACATCACGTCCGCCGAAGCCCACGTCCTCGTCACCAAAGGCGTCGGATACGTGCCACAGACGCAGAACGTCTTCCCGTCACTCACCATCGAGGAAAACCTCGAAATGGGAATCTACTTGCGTCCGAAGAAATTCGCGGAACGCTTCGACTTCGTCAGCGAACTGTTCCCGCTCCTCGGCGAACGCAAGAAAGTCAAAGCAGGCGCACTCTCCGGTGGCGAACGACAAATGGTCGCCATGGGCCGCGCCCTGATGATGGAACCATCGGTCCTGCTGCTCGACGAACCATCCGCAGGCCTCTCCCCCATGTTCCAGGACGAAGTGTTCATCCGCTGCAAGAAAATCAATGCAACAGGCGTCTCCATCATCATGGTGGAACAGAACGCACGCCGCTGCCTCCAGATCTGCGACCGCGGATACGTCCTCGACCAGGGACGCAACGCCTACACCGACACCGGCACCAACCTCATGAACGACCCCAAGGTCATCGAGCTCTACCTCGGCACCCTGGCTGGAAGCAAAGAGAAGAAATAACTTCCGCACTCCCACAAGACCCGGGCTCACCCCGCGAGCCCGGGTCTTGCTGCATCTCGAGGGGCTGCCCGGGTGCTCCCCCAGTGCAGACGGGCTCGGGGGTAGACCGAGGCGGATGCCCAAGGCGGAGCGAACGTGACGTTCGGTCAGTCAGACTGACCAAAACGTTCATTCGCTCCGAACGGCGGATGCCCAAAGCGGAGCGAACGTGACGTTCGGTCAGTCAGACTGACCAAAACGTTCATTCGCTCCGAACGGGGAAGCGGACAGCACGGAATCCAAGCGGCATGGCCCACGACAGCACGGAACCCCGGTCCAGGTGGACCGGGGTTCCGTGTGTTCTGAGTCAGTACCGAGGACCGATCACTCCCCGACGACGATGTATCCGTCCGTCTTCAGGGTGTTGTCCGGGCCGAAGACCAGGTTGCCGTAGGAACCGGTGGCGGGCTCACCTGCGTCGCTGAAGTTCAGCGCACCGGTGACACCGTCGTAGTCGATGTCGGTTCCGGCCTGGACGAGGGGAAGGCACTGTGCGTACGTGGTGCACTTCTCGCCATCCTTGGTGACGCTGTTGATGTTGGCAGCGATGTCCGTGCCCGCCGTCGACTTGGCCTGCTCTGCCGCGAGGGCCGAGATGATGACTGCGTCGTAGGACTCTCCGGCGTAGTTGAAGTCCACCAACGCGGGGTCGACGGTCTTGAGTCGATCCTGGAAGGCGGTGCCGACGTCGGTGAGTGGGGTGGTTCCGCGCATCGTGTCGAGCAGGCCCGGTGCGACGGATTCGCCGAGGGCGTTACCCATGTTGCCGTCGACGCCGTAGACGAGGGTGCCGTCCGACGGTCCGATGCCGACCTCGTGCATACGCGTGATGATCTTCGCGGACTCCTCGAAGCCGACGATTGCGACGGCGTCGGGCGCGAAGTTGTTCACGTCGTCGACCTCGGCGTTGAACGACTGTGCGTTGGGGTCGTAGATGATCGACTGGATCTGATCGGACGGAATGCCCGCTGCTTCGAGGTTCTCCACGGTGTTGGCGGCGAGGCCGGTGCCGTAGGGGTCGTTGAGGGCCAGGATGGATACGCGCTGCGCACCGTCCTCGGCGATGAGCTGCGAAAGCGCCTGCGCCTGAAGCACATCGGTGGGTGCGGTACGGAAGTACTGTCCCTTGTCCGCGTAGCAGACGAACTGATCCGAAGTGTTGGCCGGGGAGAACTGCACAACGCCGGCGCTGGAGATCTTGTCGATCACCTTCAGCGACACCGAGGACGATGCCGCACCGACGATGACGTCCGCTCCACCTGCGAGCAACCGGTCGACCGTGGTGTTCGCGGTGTCCGTCGTCGTGTCACCCGAGTCGCCGGGAATGAGCTGAACAGGCTGCCCGAGAACGCCGCCCGCAGCGTTGACCTCGTCGACCGCGAGGCGCACACCCGCGACCTCCGGCGGGCCGAGGAATGCAAGGCTGCCGGTCTCGGGAAGCAACGTGCCGACGACCAGCGGGGTCGTGACGGGGGTCGCCCCTGCCGTCGCCTGATCCGGCGTGCAGTCGGTCGACACCGTTGTCTCTTCTGCCGCCGAACTTCCACCGCTGGCAGAGCTGGAACTGTCTCCCGAGCTGGAATCGTCGCTCGAGGAACAGCCGAACAGTGCCAGTGAAGCAGCACCCAGCACCGCAGCCGTGCGGACATAGGTCCGTTTTGCCATCTAGGGTCTCCTTGGTCGATCCAAAAACGAAGCGCACGTGAGTCATGCGCCGCGTGTGTGGATCCGACGCTAGCTGTCCCCATCGGTTCGCGATGGGCGAGAAGACGGCTCGTGACCTGACTGTGACCTGAGGGGCCGAAGATTTACATCGCCGTAGCGTGCGGGCCCGAAATCAGGACTCGGGCGGGGTGTCCAGCGTCTCGATGATGACCTCGGCGACGGCCTTCATCGTCGTCCGGCGATCCATCGCGGCGCGCTGAATCCACTTGAACGCCTGTGGCTCTGTGAGCGACTGAGATTCCATCAGCTTGCCCTTCGCCCGCTCGATGAGCTTGCGCGTCTCCAGTCGTTCCTGGAGGTCGGCGATCTCGCTCTCGAGCGACGAGATCTCCGTGTACCGACTTGCCGCGAGTTCCACGGCAGGCATCAGGTCAGCTTTGGAGAACGGCTTGACCAGATACGCCATCGCTCCCGCGTCGCGAGCCTTCTCCACGAGTTCACGCTGACTGAACGCCGTCAGGATGACGACGGGAGCTATTCGCTTCTCGGCGATTTCCGACGCTGCGTCGATCCCGTCCCGGCGAGGCATCTTGACGTCCATGATCACCAGATCGGGACGAAGTTCCACGGCCAGGTCGACGGCCTGCTGACCATCGGCCGCTTCACCGACCACCTCGTAGCCCTCTTCACGCAGCATCTCCACCAGATCGAGGCGGATGAGCGATTCGTCCTCGGCGACCACGACCCGTAGAGCGGGCTTTGCGCTCTCTTGCTGGGCAGGAGCATTCATCGTTTACCAGTCTCCTTAGACACGTCATCGACCAGCAGAAATCCTCGCATGCCCGGCACTGTGCCGCAGACCTCACCTGGTTCCACGAACCCTTCGAGGGTACCGGTGTACGGGGCCTGAAGCGCATCTTCTAAAGTAGTGAACCGCACGAAGACGCCAGCCCTCGTATCCCAATTGGCAGAGGAAACGGATTCAAAACCCGTCCAGTGTGAGTTCGAGTCTCACCGAGGGCACCACCCCCCAGCGTCACTGGTACACCGACCCGCACCGCTAGGCCATCGGTGAAGCGGCTATTCATACGGTGTAGTCGCTAGGCATACAGTGAAGCGATGTACATACCCAGCAATCTTCGATGCCATGACACCGGCGCCGGCACTCTGTGCGCTCAGCGTGTCACTCACCGGTTCGGAGATGCTGCGGACCGGTCGGAACCGAAATGGGTCTATTTCCAATGCAGTGCCGACAGCACCCATGTGACCGGATACGTCGATCGACCGGTGACCGCCTGAATTCATGTTCGTAGAGCGCGCATTCGTCGATCCGGTCGATCACGTCGACGACTGGCCTTTCACCGTTCCTGCCGTGGCGGACCTCGTCGGAGACGGACTCGAGTTCCATGCGCCGGTGACGATGCTCGTCGGCGACAACGGCTCGGGTAAGTCGACCATCGTCGAAGCTGTCGCGGAGGGTTTCGATCTCGATTCGCGGGGCGGCCGAGCGTCGAGACTGCCGCGCACGGACACCGTTCGAACCCTGCTGGGCGACGTCATCGAACTCGAGACGACACCGCGAGGCGCACGGATGCTTCGAGGACCGCGGTTGCAGAAGAAGGGCTTCTTTCTCCGTGCCGAAACGGCCGTCGAACTGACCGAACGTTACTCGGGCGTGCAGGGTTACTGGGACGAAGACACCACCGAATTGAGCCATGGCGAGGGCTTTCTCGCGGTGTTTCGCGCGATGTTCCAGGACCCGGGCTTCTACGTGCTGGACGAACCGGAGTCGGCACTGTCCTTCACTGCCTGCCTACGACTGGTGGCGTTGATGTCCGAACTCGCCGACGCCGGGGCCCAGGTCGTCTGCGCGACCCACTCGCCTGTGTTGGCGTCGTTACCAGGAGCCGACGTCGTGGAAGTCGGTGATCACGGTCTGCGCAGAACCAGTTGGGAAGAACTGGAACTCGTCGCGCACTGGCGTCGGTACCTGTCCGATCCGTCGATGTATCTGCGTCACCTTCTGGACTGATGTCGGATTGCCGGTAGCCCGCGGCGACGGACGCTTCCCGGTGACTGACCGACGAGTCTCTTGAATGCTCGGCCGAAGGCGGCTTCGGACTCGTACCCGCTTCGATGTGCCAACTCTGCGACGGTACAGTCACCGGTTTTCAGTGCGTCGTGGGCACACTGCATCCGCCAGCGCGCGAGGTAGCGCATGGGCGCTTCACCGACGAGTGCCGTGAAGCGTGCGGCGAACGCCGAACGCGACATCGCGACCTCGGTGGCGAGGGCGGCCACGGTCCACGGTTTCTCCGGCGCGCGGTGAATCATCGCCAGCGCGGGGCCGATCCCTGAATCCTGCAGTGCACCGAGCCAACCGGTCCCGGCCGCGGGATCGTTCTCGATCCACCACCGCAACGCCTGGATGACGAGGATGTCCGACAACCGCGTGATGACGGACTCCCCACCGGGTCGGATTCGCTGTGCCTCGTCGGCGACGAGGCCCAGTGTGCTGTGCATCCACGACAGCTGCGGTGTCGGTGCCGACTCGACGACGATCAGCGACGGCAGGCAGTCGAGCAGCTTTCCGACCGACGGGTGATCGAGCCGCACTGCTCCACAGATCATGATCGTCGAGGATCCGGTGCCTCCGTGGCGGACGACGGCGTATCGATCGCTGATGTAGTCGTGATGCAAATCGTGCACGAGAGGGGCCGACTCGGCAGAGAAGGCGTCGCTGGACAGGACATGCCCGGATCCATCCGGCACCAGTGCGAATTCGCCCGGAGCGAGCCACCGAGGCTCGGCGCCGTCGACCTCGAGGAGACATCGCCCGGCGACCACGACGTGAAACCACAGGCAGTCCTCCATTGTGGGCATCGCGAGCCCCCAGGGCTCGGCCAGCTCGGACCGGCAGTAGAACGCACCGGTCATCCGGACGAAATGCAGGGCTTCTCCGAGCGGGTCGGATGATGCCCATGGATCGTGGCCGCGCACCGACCGATCCTACGACGACATGGACGAACGAGCATGAAACTGCGACGGAAAGACATTGTCCGTCCAGCGACTACAGGTGCACGCTGGACGAGTCGACGAACTGGACGAATCGACGGAAAGGAGACCATCGTGATCGACGTTCTCGCCTCCACTGCCACCACGACCGCGGCGGTCGGGTGCGGACTCACAGCGGGAGTGCTGATGGCGTTCTCGGTCAGCGTCATGCCCGCGCTCGCAACGCGACCCGCCGCCGAGGCCGCTGCCACGATGCAGCAGATCAACATCGCGATCGTCTCGCCCTTGTTCCTGACGGTTTTCCTCGGCGCCGCTGCCGCTGCGGTGACCGCCGCCGTCGCGAGCGTCGCGTCGGGCGGAGATTCGCGGACGCTCGTCGTTGCCGGTGCGGTGGTGTACGTGGTCGGGTGCGTGGCAATGACGATCGCAATCAACGTGCCGCTCAACGATTCTCTGGCTGCAGTCGACCCGTCGAGCAGCCAGGGTGCTGCAGTGTGGGCGGACTATCTCACTCGATGGACACGCTGGAACCATGCCAGGACGGCGGCGGCCGCGCTGGCGTGTGCTGTGTTGACCGTGGCGGCGCGGATCTAATCTCCCTGCGGTTGCTCGTGACGATGACGGATCTCGGCTTCGAACTTCTCGATCAGAGCATCCGCCTCCGCGAGCTCGGCGCCTTGCGCACCCTCGTCCATCGATGCATCGCGCCCACGCTTGAGTACAGCGAGTTCTGCGTCGAGTTCATGATTGTCGAGTACTCGTGGATCCAACATGGCTCCATTGTCGTCGACGACGCCGGCGCCCGCACGCGATTGGGCCTGACATGCTGGTGGGATGACCACGGTGCACAGCTTTCCGCCGATAGTCGACCGTTCGTCGCACACGTTGATCCTCGGCTCCATGCCCGGAGTGGCATCGCTGAAAGCGGCACAGTACTACGCGCATCCTCGCAACGCGTTCTGGCCGATCATGGGAGCGCTGTTCGGTGCAGGCCTGGACAAGTCCTACGACGAGCGAACCGCGATTCTGCTCGCTCGCGGAATCGCGGTGTGGGATGTCGTGAAACTATGCACGCGGCACGGGAGCCTCGACTCCGCGATCGTCGAGTCCACTGTCGAGACGAACGACTTCGACTCCCTGCTCGGCGAATTTCCTTCCATCCAGCGCATCTTCTTCAACGGAGCCAAGGCCGAGACGAGTTTTGTTCGCCACGTCTCCCCGTCCGTACGCGATGTCGCCGTACGTCGGCTTCCGTCGACCAGCCCCGCTCACGCCTCTCTGTCCTTCGACCGAAAGCTCGACGCGTGGCGATCGGTCGCGCAGCCTCTGCCGGAGATATCTCGGTCCAGCAGTCGAGACGACCGCAACCACGAGAACGACCGCGAACACGATCGGGTAGACCGATGTCACCGGGATTCTCGCCCATGACGGGACGCCGAGCATGAATGTGCCGATGACGGCAGTGCCACTGGGCGCCGTCCAGTACCAGGCGACGAACGGGGCCACGACGAGGGCCGGTATCGCCCAGCTCCAGGACCGAGCGGATCTCGCAGCCCAGTCCAGAACCACCACGACCAACGGCACGCACCACACCCAGTGATGTCCCCACGAGAACGGGGACACCATGGGAGTCGTCAGTCCGCAGATGGTCAACGACAGCAACCGAGCGCCTCGGCGCTCGGCCGCCACCGCGCACCACAGTCCGAGCACGCCGACGACGAGTACACATCCGAGCCACAGTGCCATCGGCGGCGACCCGTCGGACCAAATTCGAGCGAGCACACCGTGCACCGACTGATTCGCCGGCGACGGTAGCCAGCCGATCCGATCGGACTGGAAGATCGCGCTGGTCCAGAAGGTGCGTGCGTCGTCGAACAACAGAATCGATCCCGCGAGAACAGTGGCGGCGAACGTCGCGACGGCCACCGCCGCAGTCCGGAACTGCCTGGCGGCAAGCGCATACACGACGAAGAATGCCGGTGTCAGTTTCAACCCCGCGGCGAGGCCGACACCGATTCCTCGCAGACGACTGCCATCGGGACGACCGAGATCCCACAGCACGAGGATCAGCAGAAGAAGGTTGATCTGCCCGAGCCACAGTGTCATTCGAACCGGTTCGAGCCACGTGAACGCCACCGCCGATCCGAGGGCGACGACATGAGTGGGCACTCCGCGGTACCCGAGAATCCTCCAACTCAGAAGGACCGCGAGGTAGAGAAGCAGGATGTTGACGACGCCCACGACCGCCGTCGTGGCCGAGATCGGTAGCACGGCAAGCACAACGAACACCAAAGCAGCGAACGGCGGGTAGGTGAACGGCAGCGAGGTTTCGAACAACGAGAACGAATACAGGCCCTCACCGGTCAGCAACGTCCCACCGCCGTGCCGGTACACGATGGCGTCGACCCCGTTCCCGAACAGTCCGTACAAGCCGGCGAATCCCAACGTCCACGCATGCGCGACGAGGGCGACGGCTGCGGCGACAACTGCGAACGTGACCCATCGCCCGTCGTGTCGTCGAAACGTGTCGGTTTCCGGCATGGAACGGACACTATTGGTACTTCGTGGAAAATCACGGACGACACAGGCGAACTTTGTGGATTCGACGCCTGATCGTTAGCAGCGGTCATGCCGATGCGTGCCACCATCGACTGATGCGAATGTGGCAGAAGTTACTGATGGTGCGTTCGGTCGTCGTGTTCGCGCTGGCGGCGAGCGCCCTCACGGTCGCCGGCCCCGCGCATGCTGCGCCCGCTGCGACGGCCGATGTGGTCGATGTTCGCGCAATGTCCGCAACTCACTCCGTAGTCGACGTGTATTCGCCGTCCATGGACAAGGTGATCTCGAACGACGTCCTGCGGCCTTCCCACGGCGGCACTCTTCCCACCCTCTATCTCCTGAACGGTGCACTCGGGAACGAGGACGGCGTGGGATGGCTCGGGAACTCTTCGGTAGCGGAGTTCTTCGCCGACAAGAACGTCACCGTCGTCATGCCGGTCGGTGGGAGGTTCAGCTTCTACACCGACTGGCAGAACCCCGACCCGGTGCTCGGAAACTACAAGTGGCAGACCTATCTCACCCGCGAACTCCCCCAGGCGATCGACGGCCACTTCGGCTCGACCGGGAAGAACGGCATCGCCGGCCTGTCCATGAGCGGAGGCCCCGCGCTCGATCTGGCCATTCAGGCACCGGACGTGTTCGACGCCGCGGCGTCGTTCAGCGGCTGCCCTGCACCCTCGAATCCGTTTGCGATGGCAGGAATCTCGACGATGATCGCGGGTGGCCTGAACAACCCGTTCAACATGTGGGGATTGCCGGGCAACCCTGCGTGGCGCGAACACGACCCGGCCGTGAACGTCGAAAGACTGCGCGGCACAGCGGTGTACGTCAGTGCGTCGGAAGGACTTCCAGGACCCGTGGACCGCATCCCGGTCGGTGCTTTCCCACCCGTCGGCGGGGTCGTCGTCGAAGCGCTGGTCAACTACTGCACGTCACTGTTCGTCGACGCTCTGCACCGAACTGGAGTTCCAGCAACGATTTCCATGCGTGAGCGGGGCGCTCACACCTGGCCGCTCTTCGAAGACCAGCTACGCGAAGCCTGGACCACGACGATCGCGCCGGCTCTGGCCTGACCGGTGGACTGCCATCGAGTCAGGCCTTCCGAGGGAAGTGCCTGATCAGACCTTCCTGCACCACCGTCGCGAGAAGCAAGCCGTCCATCGAGAAGAACCTGCCCGTGGCCAGGCCTCTGGACCCCGCCGCGACAGGAGACTCCGTCGCGTACAACGCCCAGTCGTCGAATCGGAACGGTCGATGGAACCAGATGGAATGGTTCACGGTTGCCGCGACGATCCGATCGAACCCCCACGACAGACCGTGTGTGGTGATGATGGAGTCGAGCACCGTCGTGTCCGACGCGTACCCCATCGTGGCGGCGTGGAAGATCGCGTCGTCGGGAAGATCACCGTCGGCCTTCATCCACACGCGGTTGTGATTGAGCTTCTCGCCGGTCCCCTGCAGAATCCACGCGGGATCGTTCGCGTAGCGCATGTCGATCGGCTTGAGCGCGTCGACGAACATCTGCAGCCTGTCCTCGTAACCGACGAAGTGGTCGCCGAGCGGCGGCAACGCGTCCGGGTATGCAACATCCGGCAGCTCGACACTGTGCTCGAGTCCGGTGCCGAAATCCTGGAACGCAGCGAGCATCACGAAGATCTCGTTGCCGTCCTGATATGCCGTGACCTGCCGGTTGGCGAATGCTCGACCGTCGCGGTGTCGGTCGACGTGGTACTCGATCGGCTTCTTCACATCACCGCCACGGATGAAGTGCGCGTTGATCGCATGGACGTCACGGGTCGTTCCCGTGACCGTTCGGCCGGCTGCGATGAGCGCTTGCGCGACCATCTGACCGCCGAAGGTCCGGCTTCCGACCTGACGAGGGTGTACCCCCAGGAACTTGTCCTCGCCGATCTCCTCGAGCGCCAGCAGCTCGAGGAGCGTCTCCAGATCCGTCTTCACTTCAATAGCGCCGGGTGCAGTGGTTGCACCCGTTCCCCCCGCATCGGTCACTTACCGGTCCTCTTCCCCAATTCGGTGCACGTGGATCAAGTTGGTCGAGCCTACTGTGCCGGGAGGAGCACCGGCCACGATCACGACCTGATCACTCTTGTTGTACCGCCCGAGTTCGAGCAGAGCCTTGTCGACCTCGAGCACCATCGCATCGGTAGTGGCCACATCGGGAACCAGGAACGTCTCGGTTCCCCAGCTCAGAGCCAGCTGCGAACGAACCTCGGGAATCGAGGTGAAAGCGAGCAACGGCAACGACGTGTGCAGACGCGCGAGTCGCCGCACGGTGTCGCCGGACTGAGTGAACGCGACGAGCGCCTTGGCGTCGAGACGCTCACCGATGTCACGCGCGGCGTAGGAGATGACGCCTCGCTTGGTACGCGGAACATGAGTCAAAGGAGGAACGGGATCGCCCTCGCTCTCGACGGTCTCGACGATGCGGGCCATGGTGCGCACGGTCTCCATCACGTACTTGCCGACGGAGGTCTCACCGGACAGCATGACCGCGTCGGTGCCGTCGAGTACGGCGTTCGCGACATCGGACGCCTCTGCCCTGGTGGGGCGCGAGTTCTCGATCATCGACTCGAGCATCTGCGTTGCGACGATGACGGGCTTGGCGTTGGCACGCGCGATCTGGATCGCGCGCTTCTGCACCAGCGGAACCTGTTCGAGCGGGAGTTCGACACCGAGGTCGCCGCGGGCCACCATGACTGCGTCGAACGCAAGCACGATGGCTTCGAGATTGTCCACGGCTTCGGGCTTCTCGAGCTTCGCGATGACCGGCACGCGGCGGCCGACGCGATCCATGACCGCGTGCACGAGCTCGACGTCCGCAGGGGAGCGAACGAACGACAGCGCGATGAAGTCGACTCCGAGCGACAGTGCGAACTCGAGGTCGGCAATGTCCTTCTCCGACAACGCCGGAACGGACACGTCCATACCCGGCAGGGACACGCCCTTGTTGTTGCTGACCGGTCCACCTTCGGTGACGCGGCACAGCACGTCGTTGCCCTCGACTCCCGTGACGACGAGTCCGACCTTGCCGTCGTCGACGAGGAGCCTGTCGCCCTCCTTGGCGTCCTGCGCCAATTCCTTGTACGTCGTCGACACGCGGTCGTGCGTGCCCTCGCACTCGTCGACGGTGATGCGTACCAATTCACCGGCGGCCCAGGTGGTCTTACCTTCCGTGAACCGTCCGAGACGGATCTTGGGTCCCTGGAGGTCGGCAAGGATGCCGACGGCTTTGCCGGTGGCATTCGAGGCCGCACGGACCCACTCGTAGTTGGCCTGATGATCGGGGTGATCACCATGGCTGAAATTCAGTCGAGCGACATCCATTCCACTCTCGACGAGTTCGCGGATTCGCTCAGCGCTGGCGGTTGCAGGTCCAAGGGTGCAAACGATCTTCGTACGTCGGCTCACGATCACGAGCGTAGTCGGTGCACCTCACCTTCTCTACGGCAGAGGTCCCCGACCAAACACTACTGACCGGTAGTAGTGAGTTGCCACAGGTGAACCGACCTGGATCGGTACAGACTACGGTGTCACAACGGCGCTGATCACACCACTGCGAGAGGCAGAGCGGTCGGGTGAACCGGCGACGGAAGGTCGGAGCGACCGGTCAGGAACGCGTCGACGCCGTGCGCTGCGGACCGTCCCTCCGCGATGGCCCAGACCACCAGCGACGCGCCTCGATGAGCGTCGCCGCAGACGAACACGCCGGGAGCGGTGGTCTGCCAGTCGGGTCCACAGGAAACCGAACCGCGACGAGTCAGCGACAGGCCGTAGTCGTCGAGCAGAGGACTGTGCTCGACGCCTTCGAACCCGATCGCGAAGAGCGCGAGGTCGCACGGAAGCTCGACTTCCTCACCGATGGGGGTGATGATCCGTCGACCGTCCGCGTCGCGCTGCACCTCGACCTCGGCGAGGACCATCGCTCGGACGCGGCCGTTCTCGTCACCCAGAAAGCGTTGGACGGCAACCTGATGCCGCACCACACCGCCCTCGGCGTGGGCCGGTGAGGTACGCAGAACGAGGGGCCACGACGGCCACGGCGACGTGGAGTCGTCCCGAGCATCCGGAAGCGCCTGGTTGTAGTCCAACTGCGTCACCGACGCGGCACCCTGACGGTGCGCCGTGCCGAGACAGTCGGCTCCGGTGTCTCCGCCGCCGATGATGACGACGTGCTTGTCCTTCGCCGAGATGGACGTGGGGCCGTCTCCCTCGCACTCCTTGTTCGACGGCACCAGATGCTCCATGGCCAGATGGATACCGCTCAGACCGCGACCCTCGACCTCGGTGTTGTCCCGCGCACGCAACGCACCGACAGCAAGAACGACGGCATCGAACTTCGCCCGCAACTGCTCGACGGTGAAGTCGATTCCCACCTCGCAGTCGGTGACGAAATGAGTTCCCTCCGCACGCATCTGCATGAGACGCTGATCCAGAACCGACTTCTCCAGCTTGAACTCGGGGATTCCGTACCGAAGCAGACCCCCGAGCCTGTCGTCCCGTTCGTACACGGTGACGTCGTGACCCGCACGGGTCAACTGCTGGGCAGCGGCGAGTCCGGCCGGGCCGGAACCGACCACCGCGACGGTCTTACCCGTGCTGATCGTCGGCGGCTGCGGCACGACGCTGCCTTCGTCCCACGCCAGGTCCGCGATGGTCTGCTCGACGCGCTTGATCGTGACGCTTCCACCGGTCTCGCTCTCCGAGATCGAGAGCACGCACGCAGCCTCGCAGGGCGCAGGACAGACGCGACCGGTGAACTCCGGGAAGTTGTTGGTCGCGTGGAGGCGATCGCTCGCAGCGTCCCAGCGGCCTCGACGTACCAGGTCGTTCCACTCCGGAATCAGGTTGCCGAGGGGGCAGCCCGCAGTTCCCGAGTGGCAGAACGGAATTCCGCAATCCATGCACCGGCGTGCCTGATCGGAGACCTCGACGGCTCGCTCGTCGGCAGGCTGGTGCGAGTAGACCTCTTTCCAGTCCTTGACGCGCTCACCGATCGGCCGCTTCGCCGCTTCCTGCTTGACGATGTTCAGAAATCCTCGTGGGTCAGCCACGTGCAGCCTCCATGATTGCTGAGTCGACGTCGCGCCCCTCGGCGCGCGCCATCGAGGTCGCTTCCAGCACACGCTGATAGTCGACGGGCATGATCTTGGTGAACAGAGCGGAACGGCGCGGCCAATCCGCGAGCAGCGACGACGCCACTGCGGATCCCGTCCACTTCCGGTGATTCTCGACTGTGTCCCGCAGCCACGCGAGATCGTCGGGATCGGGCGTCTGCAGAGACACCATGGCCATGTTGACGTTGCTCTCGTCCAGCCCGAGGACGAAGGCGATACCTCCGGACATACCGGCGGCCATGTTGCGTCCGGTCGGTCCGAGGACGACGACACGGCCACCTGTCATGTACTCGAACGCGTGGTCGCCGACGCCTTCGTTGACCGCGGTCGCGCCGGAATTCCTGACCGCGAACCGCTCCCCCACCCGTCCGCGCAGGAAAACCTCACCCGCAGTGGCGCCATACAGAATGGTGTTGCCGGCGATGACGTTGTCCTCCGCGACGAAGGTGGCGTCGGGTGACGGCCGGACGACGACGCGGCCGCCCGAAAGCCCCTTCCCGACATAGTCGTTGGCGTCACCGATCAGATCGAGGGTGATCCCGGTGGGAAGGAATGCACCGAGCGACTGACCTGCAGACCCTGTCAGTTCGACGCGCACCGTGTCGTCGGGAAGCCCCGCGCCACCGTACCGGCGCGTGACCTCCGCACCCAACAGAGTGCCGACGGTTCGGTTGACGTTGCGCACCGGCAGTTCCAGTTTCACAGGGTGCGCATCCTCGAGTGCACCCTCGGCCAACTGGATCAGGGTTCGGTCGAGCGCGAGATCGAGTCCGTGGTCCTGACCGCGGAGGCGTCGACGCTGTGTCATCGGTGCCCCGTGCTGATCCTTCGGCATGGCGAAGATCGGCGTCAGGTCCAGGCCCTTGCTCTTCCAGTGCGCCACACCGGCGGCCGTCTCCAGAGCATCTGCGTGCCCGACGGCTTCGTCGATGCTGCGGAAACCGAGCTGCGCCAGATACTTGCGCACGTCCTCGGCCACGAACCGGAAGAAGTCCTCCAGGAACTCTGGCTTTCCGGTGAACCGTTTGCGTAGTTCCGGGTTTTGTGTCGCCACGCCCACCGGGCACGTGTCGAGATGACACACACGCATCATGATGCATCCCGACACGATGAGCGGAGCCGTCGAGAATCCGAACTCCTCGGCACCGAGCAGCGCCGCCACGATGACGTCCCTGCCGGTGCGGAGCCCACCGTCGCACTGCACCGTGATTCGGTCGCGGAGTCCGTTGAGTACCAGAGTCTGCTGAGCGTCGGCGAGACCGATCTCCCAGGGAGCGCCCGCGTGCTTGAGCGACGTCAACGGCGCCGCACCCGTGCCGCCGTCGTAGCCCGAGATCAGGACCACGTCGGCGTGCGCCTTGCTCACACCCGTTGCCACGGTGCCCACTCCGACCGAGCTGACGAGTTTGACGTGGACGCGTGCATTCTCGTTGGCGTTCTTGAGATCGTGGATCAGCTGCGCCAAGTCCTCGATGGAGTAGATGTCGTGATGCGGGGGCGGCGAGATGAGACCGACACCGGGCGTCGAGTGACGGGTCTTGGCGACCCACGGATACACCTTGTAGCCGGGCAGCTGCCCACCCTCCCCCGGCTTCGCGCCCTGCGCCATCTTGATCTGGATGTCGCTGGCATTGACCAGATAGTCGCTCGTGACCCCGAAGCGGCCGCTGGCGACCTGCTTGACCGCGCTGCGACGAGACTTGTCGTACAACCGATCCGTGTCCTCGCCGCCCTCACCGGAATTGGAGCGACCGCCGAGGTTGTTCATGGCGACGGCCATGGTCTCGTGTGCTTCGGCGGAGATCGACCCGTAGCTCATCGCCCCGGTGTTGAACCTGGTGACGATCGAGTCGGCCGACTCGACCTCGTCCAGCGGAACAGGGGCGCGCAAGCCTTCCTTGAACTCGAAAAGCCCGCGAAGCGCACCACCTTCCCGCGCCAGCCGGTCCACCTCGCTGCTGTACTTCTGGAACACGTCGTAACGCCCGGTGCGCGTCGCGTGCTGAAGCAAGAACACGGTCTCCGGAGTGAACAGATGCAGCTCGCCCTCGCGACGGAACTGGTATTCACCTCCGATGTCCAGACGGCGGTGAACCCGATCGGTGGGGTTCTCCGGGTAGGCGCGACGGTGCCGCAGCTTCACTTCCTCGGCCAGAACGTCCAAGCCGACACCGCCGAGAGTGCTGACCGTCCCCTTGAAGTACTCGCGCACGACCTCCTTGTCGAGACCGACGGCCTCGAAGACCTGCGCACCGGTATAGGAGCCGACCGTGGAGATGCCCATCTTCGACATCACCTTGAGCACGCCCTTGCCCAGCCCGTACAGGTAGTTGCGGACCGCGACCGTGGACTCGACACCGGTGAGTTCGCCCTCCGCGACGAGATCCTCGATGGACTCCATGGCCAGATACGGGTTGACCGCCGCCGCACCGAAGCCGATCAACAGAGCAAGGTGATGCACCTCGCGTGCGTCACCGGACTCGACGACGAGAGCGACCTTGGTGCGTTCCTTGGTGCGTACCAGGTGGTGGTGGACTGCAGCCGTGGCCAACAGCGACGGAATGGGCGCGTACGTGTGGTCGGAGTCTCGGTCGGAGATGATGAGCGTTCGGTATCCAGCGGCGATCGCATCGCTGGCACGACGACGCAGATCCTCGATGGCTTCGGCGAGACCCTCGCCGCCGCGCTCGACCTCGTACAGTGCCCGCAGCACGGTCGCCGACAACCCAGGGTGATCGCCGTCGAAGTTGATGTGAATGATCTTGTTCAGCTCGTCGTTGTCCAGCACCGGCCACGGCAGCACGATCTGACGACACGATGCAGCCGACGGCTCGAGCAAATTCTGCTCCGGGCCCATCACGCGCGTCAGTGATGTGACGATCTCCTCGCGAATGGAATCGAGCGGAGGGTTCGTGACCTGCGCGAACAGTTCGATGAAGTAGTCGTACAGCTGCTTCGACCGCTGCGAGAGTACAGCGGGTGGCGTGTCGGTTCCCATCGATCCCAACGGCTCACCGCCCGACGCGGCCATCGGCGTCAGTACGACGCGCAGGTCTTCCTCGGTGTACCCGAACGCAACCTGCCGACGAACCACCGAGTCGTGGTTGTACTGGATGTGCGCACGGTCGGGCAGGCTCTTGATCTCGAGCAGGCCTGCATGCAGCCATTCCTGATAGGGATGCTCGGACGCGAGCTGCAGTTTGATCTCCTCGTCGGGAACGAGACGGCCTGCCTCCGTGTCGATCAGGAACATCTTGCCGGGCTCGAGCCGCCCCTTGGCCACCACCTCGGACTGAGGCACGTCCAGCACACCGGCCTCGCTGGCGAGAATGACCCGACCGTCCTCGGTCTGCCACCACCTGCCCGGACGAAGACCGTTCCGGTCCAGAACGGCCCCGACGTACGCACCATCGGTGAACGTGACGCAGGCAGGCCCGTCCCACGCCTCCATGACCGACGCATGGAACTGGTAGAACGCCCGTACCGCCGGATCCATGTTGCGGTGGTTCTCCCACGGCTCGGGGACCATCATCATGACCACGTGCGGCACACTGCGCCCGCCGAGATGCAGAAGTTCGAGGACCTCGTCGAGAGACACCGAATCCGAACCGTCCGGATTGCAGATCGGATACAGACGCTCGAGGTCACCGGGAATGAGACTCGACGCCAACATCGCCTCACGGGCGCGCATGCGGTTCCGGTTGCCCTTGACGGTGTTGATCTCACCATTGTGCGCAACGTACCGATGCGGGTGCGCCAGCGGCCACGACGGAAACGTGTTGGTCGAGAATCGACTGTGCACGATGGCAATTGCGCTCATGCACAGCGGGTCACGAAGATCCGGGAAGAACAACGGCAACTGCATCGTCGTCAGCATGCCTTTGTAGACCATCGTCCGCGAGGACAGCGACGGAAAGAACAGCCCGGTTCCGGCAGCTTCGATCTCCGGTGTCACCCGCTCGGCCCGCTTCCGCAAGCCGTACACCAGACGATCCAGGGCCACGCCCGACGGCCTGACACCGTTCACCTCGGGAGCCGTCACGAACAGATACGTCATGTGCGGCATACAACCCAGTGCCGTCACACCGATGTCGGCCTTGTCCGGATCGACCTCGACCTCGCTCCACCCGAGGACCGACAGACCCTCCTCGGTAGCAATCGCTTCGACCCGAGCCACGGCGGCAGCCCGCTCACGTACTCCTTGCGGCAGAAAGCACATACCGGCGGCAAACGTGTTCGCGCCGTCGGCGGCGGCGTCGGGCAACGGGAAGTCGGCGAGGGAGGCCAACAGTTCGACCGGAAGCTGAATCAGAATGCCTGCGCCGTCACCGCTGTTCGGCTCGGCGCCCGCAGCACCCCGATGCTCCAGATTCTCCAGTGCGAGAACACCGTCGGCGACGATGCTGTGAGAGCGGCGACCCGCGATGTCCGCGATCATCGCGACGCCGCAGGAATCCTTCTCGCGAGACGGGTCGTACAGCCCCTGCTCCGCCGGCAACTGTGAGAACAGCAAATCCGCCACCTCCCTCTCGGCCAGGGAGGCACCGCAGAGCGAACGGCACTCGAAACATCACGGCGCCGTCTCGTTCTCCTCGGCAACTCCGCTAGCGATCAGCTCCGACACGATTCTAGGCTCGTGGGAACTCTTGTTTCACTGAACGGGTCTACCGGGACAACTCTGGCCCGCGAAGGAATTCGGCCTCAACACCGAATGCCTGGAGCTTACCGTAGCTCTTGACAAACACCGAAACCACAGGCCGACTACCTCCAACCGCAGGCAGCCACCGGAGAACGGTGCCGGCGGACTCAGTCCCGCAGCGGGCGCCCGTTCTGATCGCGCACGTTGCCGGTGAGCATCATGATCCCGTCGATCAACGGCCAGATGCCGCCGATACCGCACGTCAACCACGTCACCGCGATCTGCGCGACGGCCATGCCGGGCTGATTCAGATAGAACCGTCCGGCACCGAACGGACCGAGGAGAATGCCGAGCACGCCGCCGGTCACCTTCGACTTGTCGGACAGCGGCTCACCCGTCACCGGATGACGGCCGTAGGGTGCGGCCGGATCCACACCGTACGGCCCCACGGCATACGCAGATGGCGCTGGATATCCGGGCGGCGGGCCGTAACTCTGCGAAGCACCGTAACCCTGCGGAGCACCGTAACCCTGTTGTGGACCGTAACCCTGTTGTGGACCCAAGCCCTGCTGCGGACCGTAGCCCTGGGATCCGCCATAACCCTGCTGCGGACCATAGCCCTGGGATTCGCCGTAGCCCTGGGATTCGCCGTAACCCTGGGATCCGCTGTAGCCCTGGGATCCGCTGTAACCCTGTCCGTCGTACGGGCCCGGTTGCGGATAGTTCGGATCCGGCGGGCCGTACACGGGGCCGCCAGGTGCGCCGAATGCAGTCGTCGGCGAATCCGCCTGGTACGACGGGTAACCCTGAGAATCGGGGGTGTGAGCAGCCGTCGGATCGCCGGCCGCGGACGCGCGCTTGCCCAGATCGACCGTCGGCTGCGGTGTGGTGTCCGGAGTGCTGGGCGGCGGGTAACTCGGACTCTCGCCCCAACCCGGACCGTTTCCGACCCCGGAGTGGACGTCCCATCCTGGGCCGGACCCGGAACCCGAGCCGACGGCTCCGGTCACCGGGCCTGCCTCCGAGGTAGCAGGGGGTTCGGACAGCGACGCCTCGGCGGTTGCGTCGTAATCGAACGCCGAGGCGAATTCGGGCCGCGACTCGGTGCCGTCGGAGGAGCTACCGGAACCGGGTTCTTGATTCTTGTCGGACTCGCTCACCGGTCACTCCTTGTTCGAGGTGGACTGTGCATCGGTCCCCGACGATGCACTGTCGTCGGATTCGGCGGTAGGAGCATGGTCGCCGGAGCGCTCGTCGTCCACTGGATCGTTGCCGTCCGGACGATCGTCTCCGACGGATCGAAGCGATGCCGGATCTTCTCGGCCCTTGGTCGCGAGGACGAAATACAGCACAGCGAGCACGAACACGATGGCCGACGTGAAGCTGTTGATCCGGATGCCCGCGATGTGGGTTGCGTAGTCGTCGCGCATGAGCTCGACCCAGAACCGGCCTGCGCAGTACCCCGCAACGTAGAGGGCGAAAAGTCGACCGTGGCCGATCGAGAACCTGCGGTCCGCGACGATCAGCAGGGCCACGACGGCGAGGCTCCACAGAAGCTCGTACAGGAACGTGGGATGGACGATCTTCTCCACGACGCCCGTCGAGACTCCGGTCAGCTGATCGATCCGCCCCGAGTCGTTCACACGCTCGTAGATCTCGAGTCCCCACGGCACCGTGGTGTCGCGGCCGTACAGTTCCTGGTTGAAATAGTTTCCGATACGACCGATGGCCTGAGCCAACAGAATCGGGGGACCCACGGCGTCACCGAACGCGGGCAGCGGAATTCCTCGTCGCCTGCACGCGATCCACGCTCCGACGCCGCCGAGGAGTACCGCACCCCAGATTCCCAGGCCGCCCTCCCACACCTTCAGCGCGCGCACCGGATCGCCACCGGGCCCGAAATATGTGCTCCAGTCGGTCGCCACGTGATAGAGCCGCCCGCCCAGCAGACCGAACGGCACTGCCCACACGGCGACGTCGAGAACCGTGCCCTTCGTGCCTCCGCGAGCGACCCACCGGCGATCGCCCCACACGATGGCGACGACGATCCCGACGATGATGAACAGTGCGTACGCACGCAGAGCAAGAGGCCCGACGTACCAGACGCCCTGGGGAGGGCTCGGAATGTACGCGAGTACTGCAGACGACGCGGAGCTGCCGGACATCACGACGCCACGTTAGCGGATCGGACGCCCTCAGCGAGTTCCGACGTGAGCTCGGCAACCGCGTCCACACCGCGGTCCACGGCACTGACGAGCGCGGATCCGACGATGACCGCGTCCGCGAACTGCGCGATCTCCGCAGCCTGCGCACCCGACCGGACTCCGAGGCCCACACCCACAGGAATGTCCGAGTGCTTACGAATACGAGCCGTCAACTCGGGCGCCGCCGAGGACACGGCGTCACGCGCGCCGGTGACGCCCATCGTCGACGCCGCGTAGACGAAGCCGCGACTTGCCGCGACGGTGCTGGCGATGCGCTCCTCCGTGGACGACGGCGCGACGAGGAAGATGCGGTCGAGATCGTATTTGTCCGACGCCTCGATCCACTCCTCGGCCTCGTCGGGAATCAAATCGGGTGTGATGATGCCCAGTCCACCTGCGGCGGCGAGATCACGAGCGAAAGCGTCGATCCCGTAGCGCATCACCAGGTTCCAGTAGGTCATGACAACGGCCTTGCCGCCTGCGGCGGACACCTTCTCCACGACGGTGAACACGTCGCGCACCCGTGCACCCGCGCGCAGCGCCGTGTCGGCTGCGGCCTGGATCGTCGGTCCGTCCATCACCGGATCCGAGTACGGGATTCCGACCTCGACGATGTCACAGCCGGCCGAGACCATCGTCTCGAAGACCTCGATCGACTTGGGAACCGTCGGGAATCCTGCAGGCAGATACCCGACGAGGGCAGCGCGATTCTCCGATCGGCACTGCGCAAACGTGTCCGCGAGCCTCGAACGTCGTTCGGTCATGCTTTCTCGCCCTTCTCGCCGTCTACTTCTGCATCCCCGTCACCGTCGACGAGGCCGAACCACTCCGCCGCGGTGTCGACATCCTTGTCGCCCCGACCGGACAGGTTGACCAGGACGATGGCGCCCTCGCCGAGTTCCTTGCCCAGCTTCAACGCTCCGGCCACCGCGTGCGCGGACTCGATGGCAGGGATGATTCCTTCGGTACGACTCAGGAGCCGGAACGCATTCATCGCCTCGGTATCGGTGATGCCGCGGTACTCGGCACGGCCGATGTCGTTGAGGTACGAATGCTCCGGACCGACACCCGGATAGTCCAGCCCGGCCGAGATGGAGTGCGACTCGATGGTCTGGCCGTCCTCGTCCTGCAACAGGTACGAGTAGGTGCCGTGCAACGTGCCGGGCGAACCACCACTGATCGTTGCGGCGTGCCTGCCCGTCTCCACACCGTCGCCCGCCGCTTCGAATCCGATCAGCCGCACCGACGGATCGTCGATGAAGGCATGGAAGATGCCGATGGCGTTCGATCCGCCACCGACGCAGGCCGCGATGGCGTCGGGCAGCCGCCCGGTGGACGCTTGAACCTGCTGCCGCGCTTCGAGTCCGATGATGCGCTGGAAATCGCGCACCATCGCCGGGAAGGGATGCGGTCCGGCGACGGTGCCGAAGCAGTAGTACGTGTTGTCCGCGTGGGCAACCCAGTCCCGCAGCGCCTCGTTGATCGCGTCCTTCAGCGTGCGAGACCCTGACTTGACCGCGACGACCGAGGATCCGAGCAACCGCATGCGGGCGACGTTCAGCGCCTGACGCTCGGTGTCGACCTCGCCCATGTACACGACGCATTCGAGACCGAGCAGAGCGCACGCGGTTGCCGTTGCGACACCGTGTTGTCCCGCACCGGTTTCCGCGATGACACGCGTCTTACCCATGCGCTTGGCCAGGAGAACCTGACCGAGCACATTGTTGATCTTGTGAGATCCGGTGTGGTTGAGGTCCTCTCGCTTGAGGAGGATGCGTGCGCCGCCTGCGTGCTCGGACAGACGGGTCGCCTCGAAGACAGGTGACGGACGCCCCGTGTAATCACGCTGGAGTCGATCGAGCTCGCCGAGAAACTCGTTGTCCGAGCGAACCTTGTCGTACTCGGCCGTGACCTCTTCGATGACACCCATGAGCGCCTCGGGCACGAACCGGCCACCATAGACGCCGAAGTGCCCACCTACGTCGGGATCGTGTTGGCTACGGTCGGTCAGCCCCAGACTGCTCTGAGGTAGATCGCCGCCCTTGAAACCGGGGTTCGTCTGCGCGCTGCTCACCCGAACAGTCTGCCCCAGCGGTCGACAGCAGCGACCATCGGGGCAGGATCGATCGGAAGCCGGACGGGCCTGTCAGCGAGCGGGGCGAGGGCAGGACGGGTGTGTGCCCGCGGTGACGAGATCCGACACGGCCGTACGGGGATCGCCGCTGGTGACCAGACCTTCTCCGACCAGAACGGCGTCCGCTCCTGCGCCTGCATAGGCCAGAAGGTCAGCAGTTCCACGCACTCCGGACTCCGCGACACGGATTACCTCACTGGGCAGCCCAGGAGCGATGCGACCGAAGCTGTCACGGTCGATTTCCAGCGTCTTCAAGTTGCGGGCGTTGATCCCGATCACGCGGGCACCCGCCTCGAGCGCTCTGTCGGCTTCGGCTTCGGTGTGAACCTCGACGAGCGCGGTCATTCCGAGCGACTCCGTGCGATCGAGCAACGACACGAGGGCGTCCTGCTCCAGCGCCGCGACGATCAGCAGAATCACGTCGGCACCGTGCGCCCGCGCCTCGTGAATCTGGTACGGACCGACGATGAAGTCCTTGCGCAACACCGGAATACTCACGGCCTTGCGTACTGCGTCCAAGTCCGCGAGCGAACCGTGGAACCGTCGTTCCTCCGTGAGCACGCTGATGATGCGTGCTCCACCCTGCTCGTAGGCCTGGGCGAGTGTGGCGGGATCACCGATCTCGGCAAGCGCGCCCTTCGACGGACTTGCCCGCTTGACCTCGGCGATGACACCGATTCCGTCCTCGTGCAGCGCCGCCGTCGCGTTCAGCGGTGCGGATGCTTTCGCCGCTGCCGCCTTCACCGTCGCGAAGTCGACTACCGACTCCCGGGCAGCGACATCGGCTCGCACACCGTCCAGAATCGAATCGAGAACAGTCATGGTGACCCGAGTCCTTTCCCATCGATGACCTGATGTGAGAAAACTCATTTCAGGCCTGCCCTAGCGTAGTCGGCAGCTTCAGTCTTCTTTTCTCCGGGTGCCCGACGGGTCGGTGGGGTCCTCACCGGCGTCGAGTGCGTCCCACAGCATTCGTTCCGTCAAGTCCTCCCCCTCGTCGTTCGAAGCGGCCCGGTCCGTGGCCGACGATGCTGCCGCTGATGCTCGTCGTGCCACTTCCTCACGACGCGCAGCGGGTGCGTCGTATTTCGAAGACAGTACCTTCCGTGCGGTCGGTTTCCTAAGCAGCATGACCGCGGCGAGCGCTGCGCACAGTGCGCCCACCAGTGCGACGGCCGCGGGCAAGGTGAACGCCTCCGCGCCGACCACGTCCGCACGCCCAGGGAGTTCGGCCAGATCCGCAGCCCTCGCCTCCGATACGTCCGAGACCAGTGCTTGCACTGCGGGAACCCCTGCCCCGACCGCCACGAGCCCCACGAGAACCGCGAGAACCCGAGAAGCCCACCCGCGCACCGCGAACGACGCGGCAACCGCAGCCACCAACGCCAGAGCCAACGGAGTCGATGCCGCTGCCCACGTGCTTCCGAGAAGATCCGTCGCCCGGTTCTCCCCGAGCCCGTCGGACGAGATCACGTGAACCCACGTCATCCGGGAACTCCCCCACAGGCACAGCGCCCCGATCAGCATCGCGACGACGGGGATCGCCGCGGCTCTCGATTTCGCGGGCCGACCGGTGCCCGACGCCGCAGCGGCCGTCACTTCTCGTTCCCGCCCGCCACATCGCTGCCCACGGCTCGGAGGGATTCAGCCGCGGCAACGGCGCCCAGAACCGCCATCGCCTTGTTCCGTGCTTCGGTGTCCTCGTACTCTGCGACCGAGTCCGCGACCACACCCGCTCCGGCCTGTACATAGGCCGTGCCGTCCTTCATCAGGGCGGTGCGAATGGCGATCGCAGTGTCGGCGTCACCGGAGAAGTCCAGATATCCGACGATCCCGCCGTACACACCTCGCCGCGTCGGTTCGAGTTCGTCGATCAACTCCATGGCGCGTACCTTCGGCGCACCGGACAGCGTTCCTGCCGGGAAGCACGCCTTGACTGCGTCGAGTGCCTGTTTGCCTTCGGCCAGATGTCCCGAGACGACGGATACCAGATGCATGACGTGGCTGTATCGCTCGATGTGGCGATAGTCGTGCACTCGCACGGTTCCCGGCGTGCACACGCGACCCAAGTCGTTTCGACCGAGGTCGACCAGCATCAGATGCTCGGCGTTCTCCTTCTCGTCCGCCAGGAGGTCCTTCTCGAGGAGTATGTCCTCCTCCTCGGACTCTCCTCGCCACCTCGTACCGGCGATCGGGTGAGTCGTGGCGACACCGTCGACGACGGTCACGAGAGCTTCGGGGCTGGATCCGACGATCGAGAACGCGGTCTCGCCGTCCTCTCCCGGCACGTGCAGCAGGTACATGTACGGGCTGGGATTCGACGCTCGCAGCATCCGATACACGTCGAGCGGAGTGGCGTCGGTGTCCATCTCGAATCGCTGCGACAGCACCACCTGGAAGGCTTCGCCCGCCTCGATTTCCTTCACGAGCCGGTCGACGTCCCGTCCGAATCCTTCGGACGTGCGCTGACGACGGTAGTCCGGCTTGGGTCGGCTCACCGTCGACACGGTCGAGGGTGCGGGCGCCGCGAGATCCGCGCACATCCGGTCCAGTCTGCTGACCGCGTCGTCGTACGCCTCGTCGACGCGATCGTCCGTGCCGTCCCAGTTCACCGCGTTGGCGATGAGAGTGATCGCGCCTTCGTGGTGATCGACGGCCGCGAGATCGGTTGCCAGCAGCATCACCATCTCCGGCACCTGCAGATCGTCCTGGGCGTGCTCCGGCAACTTCTCGATACGCCGAACGGCGTCGTACCCCATGTAGCCGACCATGCCGCCCGTCAATGGCGGCAGATCGGGAAGCCGTTCCGAGCGCAGCAGTTCGAGCGTCCGTCCCAGAACGTCCAGCGGGTTGCCACCGGTCGGAACACCCGCGGGGACGTTGCCGCGCCACACCGCTTCACCGTCGGCCGTCGTCAACGCTGCCGGTGTTCCAGCACCGATGAACGACCACCGCGACCAGGACCGGCCGTTCTCGGCGGACTCGAACAGAAACGTGCCCGGCCGGTCGCCACCGAGCTTGCGGTAGGCGGAAAGTGGGGTCTCCGAGTCCGCGAGAACCTTGCGCACCACCGGCACCACTCGGTGCTCGGCTGCGAGCGCCCGAAAGACCTCGCGACTGGTTGTCGATTCCGCGTCCGGATCGGAGTGGACGCCGGGCAGGGTGGTGGTCTCGCCATGCATGCGTCCATCCTCCCAGGTGCCCGATGGACGGTGCGGTGCGCGGTGGTCTTCGAACTTACCGAGCGGTAGCGTCGCAGGAATGAAACCAGGAGATCGTGTAGAGAACTTCACGTTGCCGGACCAGAGCGGAACCCCGCAATCGCTCGACACGCTGCTGCAGAACGGGCCCGTGGTGCTGTTCTTCTACCCCGGCGCCCTCACGCCGGGCTGCACCGTCGAAGCCTGCCACTTCCGCGACCTCGCGGCCGAGTTCGCCGAGGCGGGTGCTACTCGCGTGGGAATCAGCACCGATGCAATTGCCAAGCAGGCCGAGTTCGCCGACGTGAAGTCCTTCGACTATCCGTTGCTGTCGGACGAGTCCGGCGCCGTCGCCACGCAGTTCGGGGTGCGACGCGGTCTGCTCGGCAAGCTGTCCCCGGTCAAGCGGGCCACGTTCGTCATCGACACGGACCGAACCGTACTCGATGTCTTCACCAGTGAATTCAGGTTCGAGGCACACGCCGACCACGCGCTGGAGTTCGTGCGAAACCGCTCGAAGGCATAGCTTCCGCACGGGGCGATAACGTGAACCTTCAATCGAGTGAAACACTGTGTTGACTACAACCAACTGTTCGCTCGAAAGAAGGGTTGCCCCGCGATGGCCGAGTCGGTAGACCACTCCGAACCACGCTGGCTCACCGACAGCCAACAAGAGGCCTGGCGCTCCGTGGTCGCAATCATCACCCGGCTCCCGGCTGCTCTGGACACCCAGCTCCAGCGTGACTCCTCGCTGACACACTTCGACTACTTCGTGCTGTCCGTGCTGTCCGAGGACCCGAACCGGAGAATCCAGCTGCGCGACCTCGCCAAGTTCGCCAACGCGTCTCTGTCGAGACTGTCCCACGTGGTGACCAAGCTCGAGAAGATCGGCTGGGTACGTCGCGAAAGCATCGAGGGCTCACGAGGCAGCTACGCAGTCCTCACGGACGCGGGAATGGACAAAGTCGTCGAATCGGCACCGGGCCATGTCGCAACAGTCCAAGCCCTGCTGTTCGAAGGACTCGACGACGACCAGGTCGCCGCGCTCGGCCGTCTCAGTGCCACCATCGTCACCCAACTCGACAAAGGAATTGCCGAAGGCACAGGCAAAGCCTGAGAGCTCTAGCTCAACAGCACATCGGCATCGAAGCAGGTGTGGTCGCCGGTGTGACACGCTCCGCCTTGTTGATCGACGACGAGGAGGATCGTGTCTCCGTCACAGTCGAGTCGAACTTCGTGGACGTACTGCGTGTGGCCGGACGTCTCGCCCTTCACCCAGTACTCCTGCCGCGAGCGCGAGTAGTAGGTTCCCTTGCGCGTTTCCAGCGTCCGAGCCAAGGCTTCGTCGTCCATCCAGGCGACCATCAGAACGTCACCGGATGACTTCTCCTGAGCTACGGCGCTGACGAGACCCGCCTCGTTGCGCTTGAGGCGTGCCGCGATGGCGGGATCGAGACTCATGACAACCGTTATACCTTTCGAACGTTATAGGTCTCGAATCGGCAGCGACACCCGCGGCACGACCGAAGGGTGTGTCACCTGACGACGATGCCGTCGCTGCGCATTGCGTCCTTGACCTGGGAGATCGTGAGATCACCGAAGTGGAAGACACTGGCCGCGAGGACTGCGTCCGCGCCTGCCTCGACCGCGGGGGGGAAATGCTCGACCAGTCCTGCTCCGCCGCTGGCGATCACGGGCACGTGCACAGCTGCACGAACCGCTGCGATCATCGGCAGATCGAAGCCTGCCTTGGTTCCGTCCGCGTCCATCGAGTTCAGCAGAATTTCACCGACACCCAGCTCGGCACCGCGAACTGCCCACTCGACAGCGTCGATGCCCGTGCCGCGCTTTCCACCGTGCGTCGTCACTTCCCACCCCGACGGTGTGTTCTGCCCGCCGGTCGGCACGGTCCTCGCGTCCACCGACAGCACGATGCACTGCGATCCGAACCGTTCGCTCAGTTCACGGAGAAGCTCCGGGCGCGCGATGGCGGCAGTGTTCACGCTCACCTTGTCCGCGCCTGCACGCAGCAGCCTGTCGACGTCCGCGACGGTGCGGACTCCTCCGCCGACGGTCAGCGGAATGAACACCTGCTCCGCGGTTCGGCTGACGACGTCGAGCATCGTTGCGCGGTCCGATGTGGACGCGGTGACGTCCAGGAACGTCAACTCGTCGGCACCTTGGGCGTCATAGGCCGCCGCGAGTTCCACGGGATCGCCTGCGTCGCGCAGGTTCTCGAAGTTCACGCCTTTCACGACGCGGCCTGCGTCGACATCGAGGCACGGGATGACTCGTACTGCGACGCTCATCGCACTCGTCCTTCCAGGAAATCGGCGGGATCGCCGAGGTCGGTGATGACCTTCAGCAGTTCGTCGTGTGCTCCGGGAGAGGCGGCGAGCACCGACGTCGAATCGACGGTCCACGGCTCACCCGCCAGGTCGGTGACCACACCGCCTGCTGCCTGTACCAGCAGCGCGCCCGCCGCGTTGTCCCACGCACGGTGGCCGAACACGACGCATCCGCCGAGCACTCCGCTCGCCGTGTAGGCGAGGTCGACGCCGGTGGCACCGTGCATGCGCAAGCGCGAGGACACCTTCGACAGCTCTTCGAGGATTCGCACCCGGTACAGGCCTGGCGTGCGGCCTCGGCTGGCGATGTTGAACGCACCGAACCCGATCATCGAATCCGACAGTGCGCGACTGTCCAGTCTCGGCAATGCCTCACCGTTCAGGTGCACCTGCCCGCCGGCTGCCGCTGCGAACCGATGCCCGACGAGCGGGAGCCAGGTCAACCCGAGCACCGGCACGCCGTCGTGCAGCAACGCCAACAACGTTCCGGCCGAGGGCAATCCGGCCGAGTAGTTGAACGTCCCGTCGATGGGATCGAGGACCCACACCGTGCCCGTACTCAGATCCGGCCCGCCGAACTCTTCACCGTGAACCGCAATTCCGGTGTGCTCGAACAGTTCTGCGGACAACCGCTTCTCCAGTTCGAGATCCACCGCGGTCGCGAAGTCGTCCGGCCCCTTCTGCACCGCGCTCGGAGCACCGACGCCCGCGACGAAACGGTCGTGGGTACCGTCGAGCAATCGACCGGCGATCTCCAGCAACCGTTGCGGGTCCTCGGGCAGGCTCATCGATGAAATGTCTCTCGTCTTCCGGTACTAGCGGGACACGGCCGCGAGGGCGTCGGGCAATGTGAATCGGCCCGCGTACAGCGCTTTACCGACGATCGAGCCTTCGACTCCCTCGGGTACCAGCGATGCGATTGCGCGGAGGTCCTCGATCGTGGAGACGCCTCCGGATGCGATGACCGGCTTGTCGGTCTTCTCGCACATCTGGCGAAGCAGATCGAGATTCGGTCCGGTGAGTGTGCCGTCCTTCGTCACGTCGGTGACGACGTACCGGGAGCATCCGTCGCGCTCGAGCCGCTCGAGAACCTCCCACAGATCACCGCCGTCGCTGACCCACCCGCGGCCACGCAGACGGTTCTGCCCCTCGACGATCAGCACGTCCAGTCCGACGGCGACCCTGTCACCGAACTCGCCGATCGCACGCGAGCACCACTCCGGGTCCTCCAACGCAGCGGTTCCCAGATTCACACGCGCACAGCCAGTTGCCAGCGCTGCGCGAAGGGACTCGTCGTCGCGGATTCCGCCGGACAGTTCCACCTTCACGTCGAGTTCGCCGACGACCTCGGCCAGCAATTCACGGTTGGATCCACGACCGAACGCGGCGTCGAGGTCCACGAGATGGACCCATTCAGCACCGTCGTTCTGCCATGCGAGGGCGGCGTCACGAGGCGATCCGTACTTGGTTTCGCTTCCCGCCTCTCCCTGAACGAGACGGACAGCTTCGCCGCCTGCGACATCGACAGCAGGCAATAAGACCAGGCTCACGTGCGATTATGCTACTGCCATCGACGACGCCGTCAGCGCTCAGGGTCTCCGCTGCCGTCCTCGGCCGAACCCTCTGCTCCCAGACCGCGGCGAGTAATGCGTGTCGACACCACACCCATCGCGGTGATCGCCGCAGCGATTCCGACGGCAACGATCGCGAGCCCGACTCCTGGCCCCGGTCGCACGACGGCGACGATCGCGGTGGTGACGACGAGAACCAGCGTCGCGCTCCCGAGGGAGGCGACGGCCAGGCGCCCGAACGAGAACTCCCGGTCGCTCACCTAGGCCGTGCTCACAGCGAGTCGATCCAGTTCTTCAGCAGCGCAGCCCCCGCGTCACCGGACTTCTCCGGGTGGAACTGCGTAGCGGACAACGGACCGTTCTCGACGGCGGCGAGGAAATCACCGCCGTGATCGGCCCACGTCAGCAGAGGTGCGGCAATAGTGTCGCCGACGTCCATCTCCCACTTCTGGGTTGCGTAGGAGTGCACGAAGTAGAACCGCGTGTCGGCGTCGATACCGTCGAATAGAACGCTCTTCTCCGGTGCTCGGACGGTGTTCCAGCCCATGTGCGGCAGCACGTCCGCCTGCAGTCGTTCGACGGTCCCCGGCCACTCACCGCAACCAGCGGCCGACGTTCCGAATTCAACGCCACGGTCGAACATGATCTGCATTCCGACGCAGATGCCGAGGACGGGTCGACCACCGGCGAGACGTTGACCGATGATCCGGTCACCTTTGACTCCCAGGAGGCCCTCCATGCACGCAGCGAACGCGCCAACGCCGGGCACCACCAACCCGTCGGCCGCGAGCGCGATCTTGGGATCGGCGGTGACGGTGACGTCTGCGCCCACCCGGTCGAGGGCCCGTTTCGCGGAATGCAGATTGCCCGAGCCGTAATCGAGCAGCGCGACAGACTTCATGCCGCCAGTCTATCCAGGCCTCCGCCACGAGTAGATCGCGACCACCGCGGCCATCGCGAGCGCCACCGACGCCGCCGTCGCGAATCCTGTGGCGTAACCGACCGTCCCGACGATCACCCCGAGGGCCATCGCGCCTGCCCCGGTCCCCGCGTCGAACCCGATGTTCCATGCGGCACTGGCCTGACTGAATCTCTCCGGGCCGGCTGCACGGAACGTCATCACCAGGCTGTCGTTCTGGGTCGCTCCGTAGCCGAGGCCGAACAGTACGGCCGCGGCGATGAAGACAGCCGCGGGGTTGCGTTGTGCGACGGCGACAGCGAACAACGTTCCCCCACCGAACACCAGCAGCAGCGCTGGTGCGAGAGAGCGCCCGATGCCGAGACGATCCGCCACTGCGCCCGCGCCGTAGCGTCCGATCAGCATCGAACCGCTGATCACGGCGAGGGAGACACCGATCATCGACTCCCGGCCGGGCTCGGCGATCGGCAGCAGACTGGACAACCCACCGAACGACGCAGATGCCGCCGCGACGGCAAGACACGGAATCACCAGCGCGCGTGCCGACGATCGTCCGTCGGACTTGTCCCGACGCGGCGGAGCCATCGGCCGCACCGCCGGCAGAAAAACGATCGCGAACAGCCCGCTCACCGAGACCAGCGCCCCGACGACGAACACTGCCGTCGGGGACACGGAGAACAGCACGAGGCCGAGCGGCAACGTCACCATCTGCGACAGCGCCACCGCGATGCCCTGCGCTCCGGTGGCGCGCCCCAGCAGGGCGGGCGGGGCCAACTCCGCCACCAACGCCGCACCGGCGACGGTCAACAGCCCGAAACCCACTCCGCGCACAGCGGATACAGCCAGCGCGGGCACCACGGCAGCCGACGCCACGAGGACGAGCGCAGGCACTCCGAGCAGGACGCATCCCGCCGCGAGCACCGGCCGGTGACCGAAGCGAACGAGCAGCCTGGGAACGAAAAGTTGGGTGAGAACCGTCGTTGTCATGAACAAGGCCGTGGTCGCCCCGGCCACGGCCGTGGATCCGCCTCCGACCGACACTGCCAACGGAACGACGGGCAGGAGCAGTCCCCAGCCACCGAACGCGGCCGCCCCCATGACCATCGCCGCGGGCAGCCCCTCGATCTTCAGGAGCCGAGAAGTCAAGCCGGCGTCACAGACTGCCCTTGGTGGACGGAATTCCGGTGACCCGCGGGTCGTACTCGACCGCCTGCCGAAGTGCCCGGGCAACGGCCTTGAACTCGGCCTCGGTGATGTGATGCTGATCGCGTCCGTACAGAACCCGCACGTGCAGAGCAATTCTCGCGTTCATCGCCAGAGACTCGAACACGTGACGGTTGATGACCGCGTGATACGGCACGCCCGGATACCCACCGATGACCGAATGCACCATGTAGTCCGGCTCTCCGGTGTGCACGCAGTAGGGCCTGCCGGACACGTCGACCGACGCGTGGACCTGAGTTTCGTCCATCGGAATGAAGGCGTCACCGAAGCGAGTGATGCCGGACTTGTCCCCCAGAGCCTGACCGAGCGCCTGCCCCAACACGATCGCGGTGTCCTCGACGGTGTGGTGAGCATCGATCTCCACGTCTCCCTTGGCGTGCACCGTCAGATCGAATCGGCCGTGCGTACCGAGTGCGGTCAACATGTGGTCGAAGAACGGCACACCGGTGGAGATGTCCACGATGCCCGTGCCGTCGAGGTCGAGCTCGACGGTGATGTCCGATTCCTTCGTCGTGCGCTCGATGCGCGCGATCCTCGGTGCTCGCTCTGCTGCAGTCATCGGTGTGCCTCTGCTCGGTCGGTGTTGTCCAGTTGTTCGTGCGCGAGTGCCGCGCTGACATCGAGGAATCGATCGTTCTCGGCATCGAGGCCGATCGTGGTGCGCAGGTACCCGGCGATACCGACGTCGCGAATCAACACTCCGTCGTCGAGGTACCGCTTCCACGCCGCGCCCGCGTCGGAGAACCGGCCGAACAGAACGAAGTTCGCGTCGCTGGGAACGACGTCGAATCCGAGCTCGGTCAGCCGTGCCATCACCCGATCCCGCTCCGCGGACAACTGCGCCACGCTCGCGAGGGTTTCCGGCGCATGGCGCAGCGCGGCCAGCGCGGCGGCCTGCGTGACGACCGACAAGTGATACGGCAAGCGCACCAGGAACATCGCGTCGACGATGGCGGGCGCGGCGACGAGGTAACCGAGCCGCCCACCGGCGAATGCGAAAGCCTTGCTCATCGTGCGGCTCACGACGAGTTTGGACGGATACTCGTCGATCAGACCGATTCCGCTGAGCTGTGCGGAAAACTCCGCGTACGCCTCGTCGAGAATCACGATTCCGCGTGCCGCGTCGAGAATCCGACGCAGGTCCCCGGAAGCGATACTGTGCCCGGTCGGGTTGTTGGGGCTGGTCACGAACACGACGTCCGGGTCGCGCTGGGCGATGGCGTCGACGGCACGATCGATGTCGAGCGAGAAGTCCTCGCTCCTGTGCATCTCGAGCCATTCCGTCTGTGTCCCGGACGAGATGATCGGATGCATGGAGTACGACGGCACGAAGCCCAGCGATGTCCGGCCGGGTCCGCCGAACGCCTGAAGAAGCTGCTGCAGAATCTCGTTGGACCCGTTGGCGGCCCAGACGTTGCTGACATCGACGTCGAAGCCGGTCTGACCGGTCAGGTAGTTCGCCAATGCCGTACGGAGTTCGACGGCATCGCGATCGGGATACCGATGCAGTTCGGCAGCGGCAACCCGGACGGACTCCGCGACGTCGTCGACGAGCGCCTGCGTCGGAGGATGCGGATTCTCGTTCGTGTTGAGCTGCACCGGAACCGACAGCTGCGGCGCTCCGTATGCCGTCTTGCCTCGCAGACTCTCCCGCAACGGCAACTCGTCCATCGAGACGCTCGATCCGACGACGCCGCTCACTTCGACAACCCTTCGAATCGCAACCGGACCGCCTCGCCGTGTGCCGGGAGATCCTCGGCGTTCGCGAGGGCGATCACGTGGCCTGCAACATCCTTCAACGCCGCCTCCGAGTAGTCCACGACGTGAATTCCGCGCAGGAACGTCTGCACGCTCAAACCCGACGAGTGACGCGCGCAACCCGCGGTGGGCAGAACGTGATTGGACCCGGCGCAGTAGTCACCGAGACTGACCGGCGACCAGGCACCGACGAACACTGCGCCTGCGCTGCGCACACGAGCAGCCACGGCCCGGCTGTCCTCTGTTTGGATCTCGAGGTGCTCGGCTGCGTACGTGTTCACCACGGCCAATCCCTGATCGATGTCGTCGACGAGCACGATGCCGGATTGCTTACCGGACAGCGCCGTCGCGACGCGCTCTGCGTGCGTGGTGAACTCCAGCTGGGCGTCGAGCGCACGATCCACCGCATCCGCGAGTTCGGTGCTGGTGGTCACCAGCACGCTGGCCGCCATGACGTCGTGCTCGGCCTGGCTGATCATGTCCGCCGCGACGTGCACCGGATCGGCAGTGGAATCGGCCAGCACGGCGATCTCCGTGGGACCTGCCTCGGAATCGATGCCGATCAGAGAACGGCACAGGCGCTTGGCTGCCGTGACGTAGATGTTGCCGGGACCGGTGATCAGGTCGACCGGTTCCAGTTCGGTGCCGTCCACGTCCGTGCCGCCGTACGTGAGCAAGGCGATTCCCTGGCCGCCGCCCACGGCCCACACCTCTTCGACACCGAGCAGTTGCGCGGCAGCGAGGATCGTGGGGTGTGGCAACCCACCGAACTCTTTCTGCGGTGGGGACGCGACCACCAGCGAACCGACACCTGCGGTCTGAGCCGGAACGACGTTCATCACCACCGACGAGGGGTACACCGCGTTTCCGCCGGGCACGTACAGACCGACGCGCTCGACCGGAACCCACCGTTCGGTGACCGTTCCGCCCGGAACCACCTCGGTGGCCGTGTCGGTGCGACGCTGGTCCGCGTGCACGATTCGAGTGCGCTCGATGGCCACTTCCAGCGCCGCACGAACCGCAGGGTCGAGTTCGGCCAGTGCCTTCTCCAGAGCCGCGGCGGGAACGCGCACACGCTCCGGACGAACACCGTCGAACTGTTCGGAGTACTCGAGCGCCGCCTCGACGCCGCGCTCCCGCACCGCCTCGACGACGGGACGAACCTGATGCAACACCGCATCGACATCCACTCCACCTCGTGGAAGCGCGCCGCGTAGTTCGGCGGTGGATGGAGTTCGGCCGCGTAGATCCACGCGGGCGAGCTCGATGCGGGCAGGCATAAGGACTCCTTGCGAAACGACGAGAAGTGACGGTTGTCGATCCTCAAGGATAGTGCCGGTGCCAATCGGTTATCCCCGCACGTCCTGCAGACGGTGACGAGGTGCTCGCGTCAGGCGTACTTGCGGGCAAGCTGTGCAAGCGTCGAACTGATGCCTTTCGCATTCTTCTGCGGCATCTTGAACACCTCGAGCAGCTTCGGAGCCTTCGCCGTGCTGTAGTCGAAGGACTCGGTCACAGCGGAACGACCCGGCTCGGTCTCCTCGAACTGCCAACGCCACGTGTGCCCCATCGGATGCTGCCACTCGATGACCTTGACGTCCGCGTCATCGCGAAAATCCGTGACCGTGCTGGTGATCCGATACGGAACTCCGAACTGCTTCATGCCGACGGAGAACTTCGCTCCGGGCGTCAGACGGCTCGGCCCGCGGACCGTGTCCTTCACGGTGCCGGACCCGTCCAATTCGCCGTGCCGATGCGGATCCGCGACGAGAGCGAACAACTCGGACGAAGGCGCATTCACGACGGTGCGACGAGCCACGACGCGGTCACCTTGATCGATCGTTTCGATGGAAGCCATACCGGTTCAGTACCCACGATCGCCGCAACCACTCCTGATGTTCAATAGTCCCATGAGCATGCACGTCTGGTTGGCGTTCCTCGGCGCGGCAGTAGTGATCAGCCTCTCGCCCGGCGCGGGCGCCATCGCCTCGATGTCCACCGGCCTCCGCTACGGACTGGGACGCGGTTACTGGAACATCGTCGGTCTGCAGATCGGGTTGCTGCTGCAGATCGGAATCGTCGCGGTCGGCCTCGGCGCCGTCCTCGCGGGGTCGGCGGTGGCGTTCTCGGCGATCAAGTGGTTCGGCGTCGCCTATCTCGTCTACCTCGGAATCAGGCAATGGCGGGCGGGTCCGACCGACATCGACAACGCCCCCGGCGTCGCCGACCGGGGCGTCGCGATGCTCGGACGAGGCTTCCTCGTCAACGCCTCGAACCCCAAGGCAGTGGTGTTCATGCTGGCCGTTCTCCCACAATTCCTCGACCCGGCACATCCACTTCTGCCGCAGTACATGATCATCGCTGCCACGATGGTTGCCGTGGACATGCTCGTGATGACCGGCTACACCTCACTCGCGTCGCGAGTGCTGAAGCTGATGCGCTCGCACCGTCAGCAGGTCGCCATGAACAGGACGTTCGCCGGCCTGTTCTTCGTCGCAGCCACGTTCCTGGCCACCATCCGCAGAGCCAACCCGATCTGAAGGCAGGAGTCAGCACCATGAGGAAGTACCAAGTGCTCATGAAATCACCCGACGGCGACACCGTCACGGCGCTCGGGACCTTCGACACGCTCCTCGAAGCCAACACCTGGATTCGAGACGAAGGTCACCGCGACGAACACGAACTGGGCACCTACGACGTCGCCGTGGTCGACGAGTGAGCACCACCTGCACCTGCCTCAGCGGCGACCTGCTCGACGCCTGCTGCGGGCCGTTTCTCGCAGGAATCACACACGCACCCACCGCCGAACGACTGATGCGGTCGCGGTACACCGCATTCGCCGTCCGCGACCCCGAGTACCTGCTCCGAACGTGGCACCCGACGACCAGGCCCGCCGAGCTCACCCTGGACGACGAGCAACGTTGGTACCGGCTGGACATCGACGACACCAGCTCCGGTGGATTACTCGACTCCGATGGGGTCGTGGCGTTCAGTGCCTTCTACCGGCATCCCGACGGAAACGGCGTCCTGCACGAGCGCAGCCGATTCGTTCGCGAACACGGACACTGGCTCTATCTCGACGGTGTCCTCAGCCCGTAGTCAGTTCAGCGAAGCTTCTGCAACTTCGGTCAGCGGAGCTTCTGTTCCTCTGGTCAGCGAAGCTTCTGTACCTCTGGTCAGCGGAGCTTCTGCGGCCGATTGGAGGCCGCGCGGCGGGCTTCTTCCTTCGCCTTGACGCGTTCGGCCTCGGCGCGCACTTCCTTCTGCAGCCGCTGTTCCTTCACGAGCCAGTCCGGCTTGTCGGCGAGCAACGTCTCGATCTGTTCCGACGTCAGCGCCTCGGTCACGCCGGACCTTCCCAGTCCTGCGATGGAGATCCCGAGCTTGCGCGCGATGACGTCCTTCGGGAACGGGCCGTGCTGCTGAAGGTCCGCCAACCACTGCGGCGGATTCTGCCTCAGCGCGTCGAGCTCGGAGCGGCTCACGGGAGTCGCCTGGAACTCCTGCGGAGTAGCAGGAAGGTAGATGCCGAGCTTGTTCGCCGCGGTCAGGGGCTTCATGTTCTGCTGATTCTTCTCCGGGCTCACCCGCACAGCCTATCTTCCCCACGCAGCGCCCGATGCCACCGTCCGGACACCCGCCGGTTCTCGCATAGTGTTGACCATGTGAATTTCGACGTGCAGATGCTCCGCTGGTACATCGCCGTGGCCGAGGAACTGCACTTCGCACGCGCCGCGAAGAAGCTGAACATCGCCAGGACGAAACTCAGCGCGGCTGTCATCGACATGGAAGCCGAACTGGGGTACCCACTGTTCAGTCCTGGCGTGAGCCCGACCCAGCTGTCCGCCGAAGGCCGGGAGTTTCTCGTCACCGCCCGTGCGCGCGTCGCCGAGGACGAGGTACGACTCCGCGCCGAGGCCGCGCGCACAGCCGCCCAAGCCGCCACCCTCACTGTCGGGTTCACCGAAGGCGTGACCCCGACGAAGTGGAGCCGGATCTGGGCCGAGCGATTCGAAGACATTGCCCTAGAACTCGTCCCTACCACCGTCGACACCCAACTCGACTTGCTTCGCAGCGGCGCCGTCGACGCCGGCTTCGTTCGCCTGCCGGTCGATCGTGACGGGCTGAGTGTCGTTGCACTGTACGAGGAAGTCCCTGTGGTCGTCGTCCCCAAGGATCACGCGGTGGCCGCGTTCGACCGGATCGCGGTGACCGATCTGGCCGACGAGCACCTCCTGCAGTCGCCCGAGGACATGCCGGAGTGGGCAGCCGTCGCCACCGAGATCGCCGACGGCAGGGCCCTCCCGATCCCGGACATCTCGTCCAATTCGGAACTCGTCGAATACGTCGCTGCGGGTCTGGGGCTCGCCATCGTCCCTCAGTCCATCGCGCGACTGCATTCTCGCAAGGATCTCGTGTATCGGCCGGTGGACGGGGTGGCCGGATCCACGGTCGCGCTCGCCTGGCCGAGCGAGAAGAACACCGAGAACGTCGAGGAATTCTTCGGCATCGTCCGCGGCAGGTCGACGCGCAGTTCACGAGGCAAAACAGCGGACCAGACCCGAAAGCCGAATCAGGTCAAGAAGCCCGCAGCGCCGAGCGGCAGGACGCAGAGCGGGAAAGCGCAGAGCGGGAAAGCGCAGAGCGGGAAAGCACCGCGCAAGGCGGGGCCGCGCAAGCGTCCGAAGCGCTGAACGCGGTCAGCCTCCGTGGTGGCGCTCGAGGTCCCGCACACGATCCAGGCCGCGCAGCTTGTCCAGGTCGCGCAGCTTGTCCAGGTCGCGGCGGTCCCGCTTGGTCGGCCGTCCGGCGCCTCGGTCACGTCGAGGTTGTGAGGCCAGAATTTCCTTCGGCGGCGGGGGCGGACTGCGGTCGAGCATGCATTCCGCGGCCACCGGCGCTCCGACGCGTTTGGCGATCAGGCGGGTCACCACCACGATCTTCTCCAGACCGTCCACCCGTAGTCTGACCTCGTCGTCGACGCCGATACGCAGACCGGGTTTCGCCGGAGTCCCGTTCACTCGAACATGACCCGCACGGCACGCGGCGGCCGCTGCCGACCGGGTCTTGAACAACCGGACCGCCCAGATCCAGCTGTCGAGGCGGACGCTCTGTATCTCTGACATCGGATTCGAATCTACAAGACGGCCACCGTCTACATATCCAGCCCGAGATCCAGCACCGTCACCGAATGCGTCAACCCGCCGACCGCGAGAAAGTCCACTCCGGTCTTCGCGTAGTCGCGGGCGACGTCGATCGTCAGACCACCGGAGGACTCCAACTTGGTCTGCGGAGACAGTGTGCCTCGGCGCTGGACGGCCATCTGCGTCTGCCACAGGGCGAAGTTGTCCAGCAGTACCAACTGGACGTTCTCGGCAAGTACCTGATCGAGTTGTTCGAGGCTGTCCACCTCCACCTCGCACTCGATGTCGGGCGCTGCATCACGGACGGCCTGCAACGCCGCGACGACCGACCCCGCGGCTGCGACGTGGTTGTCCTTGATCAAAGCCGCGTCACCCAAACCCATTCGATGGTTCACTCCCCCGCCTGCGCGCACCGCGTACTTCTGCAGAGACCGTAAGCCGGGCAGCGTCTTTCGGCTGTCTCTGATCTTCGTGTCGGTGTCGGCAACCTCGCCGACCCATGCTGCGGTCGCGGTCGCGATTCCGGACAGGTGACACACCAGGTTCAACATCGTGCGCTCGGCGGTCAACAGACCCCTCGTTGCCGCTGTGACGGTCAGAACCGACTGTCCGGGAACAACTTCGGTGCCGTCGGTGACGCGTTCCTCGACCGTGTACCCGCCTACGCCCAACACCTCGTCGAGGACGAGAAGACCCACGTCGATTCCCGCGACGGTGCCCAGTTGCCGGGACACCACTTTCGCCGTCGCGCGCGCGTCTGCGGGCACCGTTGCCGTCGTGGTCACATCTGGCCCGTACCTGAGATCCTCCGCCAACGCGGTGCGGACGATCGACCGGATCTCGTCGGGATCGAGTCCTTGTTCGATCAGCGCGTTCACTGTCAGCTCACCCCTGTCGTCACGTGCGAAAGGCGGGCCTCGAACGTCGATTCGAGCACGCCCTCCTCGTTCCTGGAAATTCTGAAACTGCCCAGCAGATCGTCCCGGACTTCGGGATGGTCCGCCCGCGTGTGGCACCCCCGACTCTCGGTGCGCTGGTTCGCCGCGAGAACGAGTGCCGACGCCGCCGCTGTCAGCGCCGAGTCCTCGAGCGCCCTTCCGTCGACCACGTCGCGGGTGGTGGATTCTCGAAGAACCTCTGCGGCGATGCGAAGACCACCTTCGTCACGCACCACACCGACGCGCTCGGTCATCACCTTCTGGAGTCGATCACGTGGAACCGCAGCGACGTTCGGAACGGACACGTCAACCTCGGGGGTCGGTGACCCGAGTCGTTCCACCGCTGCTCGTCCGACGCGCTCACCCACGACAAGACCCTCGAGCAGGCTGTTCGACGCGAGGCGATTGGCTCCGTGCAACCCTGTCCGCGCCACCTCACCGGCCGCGTACAGACCGGTCACCGACGTGCGCCCCCACACGTCGGTGACAAGTCCTCCGCACGAGTAGTGGGCCGCCGGTGCGACCGGAACGAGGTCGTGGGCCGGGTCGATTCCCGCGGCGAGGCACGAAGCGGTGACCGTCGGGAAACGAGCATGGAAGTCCCGAATCGTCCTGGCGTCCAGCAGAACATGGTCGGTACCGGTGGCGTGCAGTCGCTCGGCGATCGCACGCGACACGACGTCACGCGGAGCAAGATCGCCCATCGGGTGGCTTCCGGCCATGAAGCGCACACCCTCCTGATCCACCAGAACAGCACCCTCACCTCGCACGGCCTCGCTGACGAGCGGCCTGCGCCCGGTGCTGCCCGCGGCAAACAGCACCGTCGGATGGAACTGAACGAACTCCAGATCCGCCGCGTCCGCGCCGGCATCGAGACCGAGTGCGATTCCATCGGCCGTCGCACCGGCCGGGTTGGTGCTGCACGAGAACAGCTGCCCCAGACCGCCCGTCGCGAGCAGAACCGCGGGCGCGTGGACGACGCCGTAGCCTCGATCGGACAACACGAGCGCCCCGACGACGTGCTGCGACACAGTGAGAACGCGAACCACTCGTCCGGACAAGACCACGTGCCCTTCGGCTTCCCGACTCGACATCGTCAACGCTCGTTGGACCTCGGCACCCGTCGCGTCTCCCCCGGCGTGCACGATCCGCCGGACCGAATGCCCACCCTCACGTGTACGCGCAGGCAGACCGTCGGCACCGCGGTCGAACACGGCACCCCACTCCTGCAGCGTCGCAAGGGCGTCACGACCGCTCGCGACGATGGACCGGACGGCCTCGACGTCACACAGTCCGCCGCCCGCGTCGCATGTGTCGCGCACGTGCGAGTCGATCGCTCCTTGCCCGTCCGCTCCGGGAACGGCTATTCCGCCCTGCGCGTACTGGGTCGCGGTCCCGGGCGGGCCGTCCTTGGCGATCGTGAGCACACGTAGGCCGCGCCTGCTCGCCGACAGTGCCGCACTGAGACCCGCGACGCCGCCCCCCACGACGACGAGGTCCGCCGAGGCCTCCCAGGACCCGATGTCGGCAGAGGCCTCCCAGGACCCGATGTCGGCAGAGGCCTCCCAGGACCCGATGTCGGCCGAGGCCTCCCATGCAACCCCCGAGGGTGTCGTCACTCGCCGCCGCCCGGCGTGCCGATCTCGATCATCCGCTGGACGGACTTGCTCGCCACGTGCGCCGTGTCGAGGTCGACGTGCACCTCGTCCTTCCCTTCGACGAGGCAGCGCAGCAACGCGGCAGGAGTGATCATCTTCATGTAACCGCACGATGCCCGGTCGTTGACCGCCTGGAAGTCGACTTCCGGTGCAGCGCGACGCAACTGATGCAGCATGCCGATCTCGGTGGCCACCAGAACCTGCTTGGCGCCGGTTGTACGGGCGGCGTCCAGCATGCCACCCGTGGACAGGATCTTGACCTTGTCCTCGGTGACGAAGCCTTCACCCGCGAGGTACAGAGCCGACGTGGCGCAACCGCACTCGGGGTGAACGTACAACTCGGCGTCGGGGTGAGCCCTGGACTTCTCCGCCAGTTCGTCACCGTTGATGCCCGCGTGTACGTGGCACTCACCTGCCCAGACGTGCAAGTTGTCACGCTTGGTCACCCGCTTGACGTGAGCTCCGAGGAACTGATCGGGCAGGAACAGAATCTCGCGACTCGGATCGATGGACTCGACCACCTCGACGGCATTCGACGACGTGCAGCAGATATCGGTGAGGGCCTTGATCTCGGCCGTGGTGTTGACGTAGGACACGACGACGGCGTGGGGGTAATCGGCTTTCCACTCGCGAAGCTGGTCTGCGGTGATGGAGTCGGCCAGCGAGCATCCGGCACGCTGATCCGGAATGAGCACCGTCTTCGAAGGGCTGAGGATTTTCGCAGTCTCGGCCATGAAGTGGACACCGCAGAAGATGATCTCCTCTTCGGGAACCTCGGCGGCCATCCGAGACAGCGCAAGGGAGTCACCGACGTGGTCCGCGACATCCTGGATGGCAGGAAGCTGGTAGTTGTGCGCAAGAATCGTCGCACCGCGTTGCTTCGCCAGACGCTTCACCTCGGCCGCCCACTCCTCGGTGGGTTCCACGCCGCTGTAGCCGCCGGGGCCGTCGACTATGCCGGCAGCGCCTGCCCACAGAGCCCTGGTGGCGGTGGCATCCATCACGGCAGAATTCATCGCTGCCGAATCCGTCACTGCCGAATCCATCACTGCCGAACCACTGGCCCCGAGCCCGTTCGTCCTGCTCGCCATGGCGGTACTCCTTCATCGATCGTCCGGCCGAGGTGGTGCCGCCGGTGTTTCCGGCGAACGTGTCGGTCCGGCGTACTTCGTCCGGTTTTACTTGGTTCAGGTTTTCGACTTACAATCGAAAACATGCATCATCGTAGCACCGTCCACGAAGTTCTCATCGCGGTATTCCAGGTTCGGAGCTTTGCCGCAGGCCAGGCACCCGAGCTGGCAGTACTGCTGTGGCAACGAGCTCTCGATCCGCAGAAAGGTTCGTGGTCGCTTCCGGGCGGCGTGCTGAGCGATGACGAAGACCTCCCCACCTCGGCGCGAAGGCAACTCGCCGAGAAGGTCGACGTGCGCACGGTGGCGCACCTCGAGCAACTGTCGGTGTTCAGCGACCCGGAGCGCGTACCGGGCGACAGGCGGATCGCATCCAACTTCCTCGGACTTGTCCCGATCGTGTCCGACCCCCGACTGCCGCCGGATACCGCATGGCACCCCGTGGCCCGTCTACCGGAGACCTCGTTCGACCACGGCACCGTCGTCCGACACGCTCGCAATCGACTCGTCGCCAAGCTGTCCTACACGAACATCGGCTTCGCCTTGGCGCCGGTCGAATTCGCGATGTCCACGCTGCGCGAGATCTACACCGCAGCACTCGGATACAACGTCGACGCCACCAATCTCCAGCGCGTACTCGGCCGACGCAAAGTGATCGAACCGACCGGACGAACGTCACCGTCCGGCCGAACGGGGGGTCGTCCTCCCGCCCTGTTCCGGTTTGCGGAGTCGTCCATACGAGTCACGGACGAATTCGCGGCCTTACGGCCGCCTACCTGATCTCAGGCTCGATCGCGCTCGAGGAGGAAATCGCTCTCGGAAGTCCCGGCCGGGTCGCCGCTGCCCTCGCTGCCGTCGGGGTCGCCGTCGTGATCCAGTGGAGTGAACCTGAGATTGTCGTGCGGGTTCATCGCAACCAACAGGAGCACGACCAACGACGCCACGAGCGGCTGCACCACCAGCAGCAACGGCGTTTCGAATCCCGGTGCGACGGCGACGACGGAGCCCGTCGCCGGATCGTCGGGTCTGGGATGAACCCACCGTGCGACAGCGATGCCGACGCCGAGCATCGCCCCTGATCCGAGAATCGAACCGATGAGGATTCCCGCGAATTGCAGCGGACCTCGAGCTGCCGTCCACGCCCAGACGGCAACAGGCAGAACGATTCCCGCAGCAACCGCCGCACAGGCCGCCATCGCCAGCGCATCGAATCGATGAAGGCTCTCACCGGTGAGCGCGGCTCCGCGGCCCGGTGCAACCACGACGAACCTCTCGGCCGGAGCAAGCAACGCCCAGACGATCCCGACGAGGACACCGACTGCGACCGACACCGCAATCGGAGCACCGAGCACCCGCCACCTCGCAGTCGTCGGCACGTCGGGCCCGCCCGTCACGGTCAACGCCTGCCCAGCAACGTCGAATCGGTGACACCGTGCCGGGAGCATTCCGCGGTCCATCCGTCGGGCACCACCTGGACCACCATTCGACGCCCGCACTCCACGCAGAATCGCGGGGGCTCGAGGCCGAGGGCGACCGCCGGCGAGAGCGCGGGTGAGACACCCGGCACCACAGGCCGCCCGGTGTAGGCGTCGAACTGCGCGGCACTGATCACCCCGTCCACCTTAGATGGTCGAGTTCAGTGCCTTGATCGGCATCTGCAGCGAATCGAGAAGGTCGAGATCCTGTTCGGCCGGTCGGCCGAGGGTGGTCAGATAATTGCCCACGATCACCGCATTGATTCCGCCGAGAATCCCCTGCTGCGCTCCCAGGTCGCCCAGAGTGATCTCGCGACCACCGGCAAACCGCAGAATCGTCCTCGGTAGAGCAAGACGGAACGCGGCAACGGCACGCAGCGCCTCGGACGCAGGGAGTACGTCGAGATGTCCGAACGGGGTGCCCGGACGCGGGTTGAGAAAATTCAACGGAACCTCGTCGGGCTCCAGTGCCGCAAGATCGGCGGTGAACTCGGCCCGCTGTTCCAGCGACTCCCCCATCCCGAGAATCCCACCGCAGCAGACCTCCATCCCCGCGGCGCGAACCATGCGCAGTGTCTCCCAGCGTTCCTCCCAGGTATGCGTCGTCACCACGTTGGGAAAATACGACCGCGACGTCTCGAGATTGTGGTTGTAGCGGTGAACCCCCATACCGGCCAACTGATCGACCTGACCCTGGGTCAGCATGCCCAGCGAGCACGCGATGTCGATGTCGACCTCGTTCCTGATGGCCTCGATCCCTGCGGCGACCTGCGCCAGCAGCCTTTCGTCCGGCCCGCGGACCGCGGCGACGATGCAGAACTCGGTCGCGCCCGTCTTCGCGGTCTGCTTCGCCGCCTCGACCAGACTCGGAATGTCCAGCCGTGCCGCGCGAACCGGCGACTCGAACAATCCGCTCTGCGAACAGAAGTGGCAGTCCTCGGGGCAACCACCCGTCTTGAGGCTGATGATTCCTTCGACCTCGACCTCCGGTCCGCACCACTTCATTCGGACGTCGTGCGCGAGAGCAAGAAGGTCTTCCAACTGCGATTCCGGCAGTCGCAGAATCTCGAGCACCTGAGCTTGCCCCAACCCGATACCGTCTCGCAGCACCTGCATCCGCGCGGTCTCCAGAACGTCCGTCCTACCGGATGACTCCTGCAGTCTCGACCCCGCGCCTACCGAATCGTGCGTCATGAGCAACTCCTGAGGTTCGTCGACTGAAGCTCGAACAGTGCCCTTGAACACTGTTCAAGTTGAACGGCGTTCAAGCTATACTCGGCGTCGATTACTGTCAAAGTCGAGCGGACCGACAAGGAGTGAAGAGTGCAACTGCGCAGAGCGGACGTCCTCGACGGTGCCATCGCAATCCTCGACGAATACGGCCTGGGCGATCTCACGATGCGTCGCCTCGCGACTTCACTTCACGTGCAGCCGGGCGCGCTGTACTGGCACTTCAAGGACAAGCAGACTCTGCTCGGCGCCATCGCCGACACCCTGCTCGCCGACGTCGACGCCGTGACGAACGCCGGCGTCTGGGACGACCAACTTCGAGAACTGGCCCATCGCCTACGCGACGCGCTGCTCTCGCACCGCGACGGTGCGGAGTTGGTCGCCGCGACGTACGCGTCGCGGTTGGTCACCAACCGCATCCGCGAACGCATAGCAGCGGTGTGCATCCGGGCCGGACTGCGTCGGGGTGAATCCGAATTGGCCGCGGACACCGTGCTGTACTACGTGCTCGGCCAGACCGTCGACGAACAGGCCCGCATGCAGATGGACTCGGCCGGAGCGCTCACCGAATCCGCATCACCACTCTTCGAAAGCCCGGACCCGACAAGTCGTTTCGACTTCGGACTGACTCTGTTCGTCGACGGCGTCCGAGCACGCTTGGGAGACCGAGCGCGACTGTCCTAGCCGCCGAAGATCGGGCCGAGTCCCGCGCTGTTCGCAGTGTTGCCGGCGAACGGGTTGTCGTGAACCATGTACGTCCACGTCGAGGACGGTCGGGCAAGTCCACTCTTGCCGAGATCGATGCCGTTCTCGGTGATCTCGGCCGACTCGAACGTCGCACGAGCATGCTCGATAGCCTTGTCGGACACCTCCCTGAATGCATCCACTGCGATCCGGTGATACTCGTCGAGCGGATTCTCACGCCCGAGCGCGCGCAGATGGATACTTTCGCGCACGTCGGCGAGATGAGCGAGGTACTCGGACCACGACCGATCGAGATGGAAGAGCACGATGCGGCGTGCTGCAACCGTCAACACGTCCTCCGGCACCGTCTCGCGTAGTTCGGCCGCTCGATCCGGCGCTGCGGATTCGAGTAGTTCGAGCGCCTCGCCGGTAGTCAGCAACGACGCTCTCCGACGATCCAGAATGTCGCGGTGCTGCGCCGTCAACTGGTTGTAACGCCATGTCCGCGAGTGCACTTCCAGCATCGCCCCCTCGGCGATGCGTTGCGCATGATCGATCTTCGCCGCCACACCGTTCGCCGTGACGAGTCCGGTGTCGTCGGTCTTCTTCGGCTGATCCTTCGGACCGAGGTTCGCCGTCACGACCTCGTCCTCCCAACTGGAGAAGAACACCGAGCGGCCAGGGTCGCCCTGGCGCCCGGCTCGGCCCCGCAACTGGTTGTCGAGCCGTTCGGTCGTGTGTCGACCGGTGCCGACCACCAGCAGACCACCGAGTTCGGCTACCTCGTCCTTGTCCTTTCCCCCGCCGGAGGGACCACCGAGCTTGATATCGGTCCCGCGCCCGGCGATCTGAGTGGACACCGTCACTGCCGACCGCTCACCGGCACGCGCGACGACGGCAGCCTCCTCGGCGTCGTTCTTGGCGTTGAGCACGACGTGGGGCACACCTGCGGTGTCCAGCAGATCGGAGAAGACCTCGGACTCGGCGACATCGTGCGTACCGATCAGAATCGGTTGACCTGTCTCGTGGGCTTGTTCGACGAACGCGACGACGGCGGCATTGCGGTTCTCGGACGTGTCGTACACACGATCGGCTTCGTCGATACGAACGTTGGGTTGATTCGGCGGAACGACGGACACGCCGAGCGAGTAGAACTTCTTGAGCTGCTCGCCCGCAGCGAGCGCGGTGCCGGTCATTCCGCACACCGTTGCGTATCGACCGATCAAAGCCTGGACGGTGATGGTGTCCAGAATCTCGCCGGTCTCGGTCGGTGTCAGGCCCTCCTTGATCTCCACGGCTGCCTGCAGACCGTCGGGCCACCGCTGCAACTCCGCGACCCGTCCGCGAGATGCGTTGATCAGCTGTACTCGACCGTCGCGCACGATGTAGTGGACGTCGCGCTTGACGAGAACCTGGGCATGAAGAGCAACGTTGACTGCGACGAGGGTGGATCCGACGTGGTTCTCCGCGTACAGGTCGATGTCGCCGAGTTCCTTCTCCAACTTCTCCGCACCGGCATCGGTCAGAAAGACGTTGCGCCCGTCGGCGTCGGTGTCGTAATCGGCTCGACTCTGCAGAAGCTTCACAGCGTCGAAGACACGATCGGAAGGAACGTCGCCCTGCACCGAACCGGCAAGCACGAGTGGAACCAACGCCTCGTCGACCAACACCGAATCCGCTTCGTCGATCAACGCCACGTCGGGTGCGGGCGTGACCAGATCGCCGGCGTCGTCCACGAGGTGATCGCGAAGGACGTCGAAGCCGATCTCGTTGACCGACGCGTACGTGACGTCGCATGCGTATGCGGCTCTACGGTCGGCCGCGGACGAGCCCTCGGAGATCCAACCGACCGTGAGGCCCAGTGCTTCGTACAGTGGCCCCATCCACTCGGCGTCACGCCGAGCCAGAAAATCGTTGATGGTCACGACGTGAACGCGGCGCCCGGCCATCACGTAGCCGACCGCAGCGAGGGCCCCGGACAACGTCTTGCCTTCGCCCGTGGACATCTCCACCACATCGCCTGCGAGCATGCGCACCGCAGCCAGGAGTTGAACGTCGAACGGTTCCAGATCCAGCGCGCGCGACGATGCCTCACGGACCAATGCGAGGTAGCGCGGAACGTCGAGCTTGGCTACGTCCGAGACAGTGACGTCGGCAACCGCGGCTTTCAAATCCGTCTCCGACAGCCCTTTCGCCCATTCGGAGTGTCCGACTGCGTTGTCGACGCTGGACCGTGACCGGGCCTGGCCTTTCTGCGCGGAACGCCCCAGAATTTTCCAGAACCGATCAGAACCCGATGCCATCTTCGTTTCGTCCCTACTGCCGGATGCCGGTGGGCGTGAACCCTTGCCGCGGCCAGCCTACTGAACCCGCGACGAGGACTCGGGCAGCGGAATATCGACAGGTGAGCGTTGTTGACTCATGGTGTGGCCGTGACGGCCGACGGTGACAGCAGGAAGGACACCGATGACACGTTCCTACGCCAAGGATTCCGAGCAGTTGAAGAACCTGACGGCTGAGCAGTACCGAGTGACGCAGAAGGAAGGCACCGAGCGCGCGTTCGACAACGAGTACTGGGACAACCACGAGCCGGGCCTCTACGTCGACGTCGTGACCGGGCAACCGTTGTTCTCCTCGCTCGACAAGTTCGAGAGCCACTCGGGATGGCCGAGTTTCACCAGGCCCGTCGACTCGACATCGGTAGTGCAGAAGCGCGACTTCAGCCATCTGATGGTGCGCACGGAAGTCCGTTCCTCCGGTGGCGACTCACACCTGGGCCACCTGTTCAAGGACGGTCCGAAGGACCAGGGCGGCCTTCGCTACTGCATGAACTCCGCCGCTCTGCGGTTCGTGCCGGTGGATCGCCTCGAAGCCGAGGGCTACGGTGAATATCGCGCACAGTTCCACACGACGACACAGTCGGACAACACACAGTCGGACAGCGCGCAGTCGGACAGCGCACAGTCGGACACAGCATCGACGCCAGATGAAGGAGCGCAGTAGTGAGCACAACCACCGAGACCGCCATCCTCGCCGGAGGGTGCTTCTGGGGAGCCCAGGAACTGATCAGGCACCGGCCGGGTGTCCTGTCGACTCGGGTCGGTTACTCCGGCGGCGACGTGGACAACGCGACGTACCGCAATCACGGCACGCACGCCGAAGCCGTCGAAATCGTCTTCGATCCGAGCCTGATCTCGTACCGCGACCTCCTGGAGTTCTTCTTCCAGATTCACGATCCGTCGACGAAGAACCGCCAGGGGAACGACGTCGGACTGAGTTATCGCTCGGCGATCTACTTCACGTCCGACGAGCAGAAGCGCGTCGCATTGGACACGATTGCCGACGTCGACGCTTCCGGCTTGTGGCCGGGCAAGGTCGTCACCGAGGTCGAGCCGGCAGGCCCGTTCTGGGAAGCAGAACCGGAGCACCAGGACTACCTGCAGAATTACCCGACCGGGTACACCTGCCACTTCGTTCGCCCGGGCTGGAAGTTGCCGCACCGAGCGGACGCCGTCAGCTGATCGAAGGTCGAACGACCTGATATCGGTCCCGAGCGTCAATGGTCCCGAGCGTCATGCTCGGGACCATTGTCATGCCCGGGACCATTGTCATGCCCGGGACGATCGTGCGATGTGGCGCCCACACCGACTACTTTTTCGCGCTCCGCTCGACTGACATGAGGGACGGTTGTCGTCCGGGCGGGGCGCTGTGTCAGACCTGAACCATCGCGCGCTGACGCTGCAGCCGGGTGGCCACCACGAGCACGACCACAGCGGCCACGGTGATGATCGCGCCTGCCCAGATCGGCGAGGTGTATCCCAGCCCTGCAGTGATCGTCACTCCGCCGATCCATGCACCGAGAGCATTCCCGAGATTGAAGGCCGCGATGTTCGCTCCCGACGCCATGGTCGGTGCGTCGTCGGCGAAGGCCATCACGCGCATCTGCAGACCGGGGACCGTGGCGAAGCCGAACACGCCCATCAAGAACAGAGACACCACGGTTGCGATCTGGCTTTCCGCGGTGAAAGCGAAGAACACCAGCACAGCGGTCAGCGCTGCGAGCAACGTCAGCAACGTCGCGGTGAGGTTGCGATCCGCGGCCTTACCACCGAGGTAATTGCCGATGAACAGTCCGACGCCGAACAGAATCAGTAACCACGGCACCGAACCGGAGGCGAAACCGCTGACCTCGGTGAGTGTGAAGGCGATATAGGTGAAGGCTCCGAACATGCCGCCGTAACCGAGGACTGTGATCGCGATCGACAGCCACACCTGCAGGCGTCCGAACGCTCGGAGCTCGGACCTCAGATGCCCTGGAGTCTCGGAGTCCGTCGTCGCCGGAACAAGTGTGATGGTGCCGGCCAACGCCACGATCCCGATGACAGTGATGGCCCAGAATGTCGAACGCCAGCCGTAGGTCTGCCCCAGCAGGGTTCCGAAGGGGACTCCCAAAACGTTGGCTGCGGTCAGACCGGCGAACATCATCGCGATGGCGCCTGCCTTCTTCGCGGGCTCGACGAGACTTGCGGCGACGACGGCTCCGATTCCGAAGAATGCACCGTGACACAGTGCTGCCACGACGCGGCCGAGCATCATTGCCTCGTACGATCCGGCGATCGCGGACAAAAGGTTGCCCGCGATGAACAGTCCCATCAATGCGACCAGAACGTTCTTGCGCGGAAACCGGGTCACGAGTGCCGTCACGCCGAGGGCACCCACGACGACGCTGAGCGCGTAGCCGGTGATGAGCCAGCCGGCCACGGCCTCGGTGACCCCGAAGTCCGCGGCAACTTCCGGCAGCAGCCCCATGATCACGAATTCGGTGAGGCCGATACCGAACCCTCCGATTGCGAGTGCGAGCAGTCCGAGCGGCATGCAATTTCTCCTTGATCGATGCGTTCGCCGATAGCTAGCGTGTGCACTTAGTTGCAGACGCGTCGTAAATAGTTGCACACGCCCTATAACTGCGCAAGCTGCTAAGCTCGGATCGAATGTTCGAGAGGCTTCGAGGAGGACCCAGTGGGAATCGCCGACGATTCATCCCTCATCCGCGCTCAGGGATGGCGAACACTCGCTGCGCTTCACGCGCACATCGAGGCCGAACTCGAACGTGCGCTGCAGGCCCAGCACACCCTCTCGGTGGTGGAGTACGCAGTTCTCGACGCCCTCGGCCGACAGGACGGATGGCACATGCGAATGCAGCAACTGGCGCGTGCAACCGCTCTGAGCAGCAGCGCCACCACTCGCTTGGTCAATCGACTCGAAGATCGAGGGATCCTCACACGAGTGTTGTGCAAGGACGACCGTCGAGGCATCTACACGGAGTTGACCACCGATGGCCGAGCGTTGCTGGAACGGGCACGCCCCACGCACGACGAGGTTCTGGAAAGCTCACTGTCGTCGGCAGAGCAGATTCCCGAGTTGGCTCCACTCGTCGACGCGATCCACCGGTTGCCCGCACCCGCTGGCTGATTGTTCACCCGGGGTTCAGGCACAGTATCGTTTGCCTCGAGAACTGCACTGCGTCCCCGAATTCGTCGACCGTCGGAGCTTTCACCCTCTTATGCACGCCCAGTACCAACCTGCCGGCACTTCCGTGCCCGACGCTCCCCCAGTTCGGACGGCCGATGCGCGCCCGGCGGTGCGGCAGGATCTCAACGGTCTACGCGGCGTCGCCATTGCGTTGGTAGTCGTCTTCCATATCTGGATGGGCCGCGTCTCCGGCGGCGTCGACGTGTTCCTTACCTTGACGGGCTTCTTCTTCACCGCTTCGCTGATTCGCACCGTACAGTCGGGCGGATCTGTCAATCCGTTTCGTCGAGTCGCCCGAATTCTGCGCAGGCTCGGCCCACCGCTGATTCTCGTCCTGACCGGAGTGGCCGTCGCAACGGTCGTTCTGCTACCGCGAACACGGTGGATCGACATCGGAAATCAGCTTGTCTCGGGCGTCTTCTTCTTCGCCAACTGGGAGTTGGCCTGGACGTCACAGGACTACCTGGCTGCCGACCCGACCGTCAGCCCGGTCCAACATCTGTGGTCCGTAGCGGTCCAGTTCCAGTTCTATCTCGTCGCCATCGCCGTGGTCTTCGGGCTCGCCTGGATTCTCCGCAGGTCACGCGGAGCATCGCGTACCAGCCCTGATCCTCGCGTGTACCTGGTGCTGTTCGGCGGCGCAGCAGTGCTGTCCTTCGTGTACGCCACCGACGGCACGTCGCGGCTTCAATCCTGGAACTATTACGACACCGCCGCACGGCTGTGGGAGATCCTGCTGGGGGCTGCCGTCGCCGCGTTGTACGCCGCGAAACCACCGGTCCACGACGCGACCGATACATCGTGGCCGTCGAAGATCGCCCGCACGGCACTGGCGGTGGCCGGGTTGACTGCGATCGTCGCCTGCGGGTTCATCTTCGACGGTGTGCAGGAGTTCCCGGGCCCCTGGGCACTGTTTCCCGTGCTCGCGACACTCGCGTTGGTCCTCGCGGGGCCCGGCACACCAGTCGCGGCTCTGCTCAGCACGCGATTCGGGCTGTGGCTCGGCTCGATAGCCTTTCCTCTCTATCTCTGGCACTGGCCGATTCTGATCTTCACCCTCGCGTACACGGGCGAGCAGACCGCGGACCTCGTCACCGGTGCCTGCATCATCGGCGCCTCCGTGCTACTGGCGATGCTGACCGTCCGCCTCGTCGAGAAACCGGTGCAGGCGCCCGCCCGATCCATTCCGCGCCTTGCGGTGACGGGCACTGCCGCACTCCTTGCTCTCGCACTCGTGACCGGTTCCGCCGGGTGGAATTACTACATCCAAAGATCGGTCGCGGACCTGCAAGCCAGCGACACCGTCGACCCGATCACTCATCCGGGCGCTCTCGAACTCACCGACGGCATCGTCGCCGAGGACGCACCGGTGAGTCCCGCGCTGTTCTCGGCACCGGAAGATCTGCCGATCACGACCGTCGAAGGGTGCATCGCGGACTTCGAGACGCGTGATGCCATCAGCTGCGTCTACGGCGACACGAACGCGACCCGCACCGTTGCACTTGCCGGTAGCTCCCACGCGGAGCACTGGATCACCGCACTCGATCTACTCGGCCGCGAACACGGATTCCGCGTCGTGACCTACCTGAAGATGGGGTGCCCACTCACCCTGGGCACGATGCCCATGCTCGGCGACAGCGAGTACCCGGACTGCTTGGACTGGACCGAGACAGTGCTCGCCGACCTCGCGCAGACTCGACCCGACTATGTGTTCACCACCGCCACGCGGCCGAGTGACGACGGCCCGGGCGACGTCACCCCCGACTGGTACGTGCAGGTGTGGAACGAACTCTCGTCCTACGGCATCCCCGTCCTCGGTGTCCGCGACAACCCTTGGCTCGAACGTGACGGCATCGCGTACCGGGCCATCGACTGCCTGGCCGAAGGCGGCAACGCGACATCGTGTGGCATGGAGCGAGGCAGTGCGCTCGGGCCGATCAATCCAGCTCTCGCTGCGTCCTTCCGGCTTCCGACGGTGTACCCGCTGGATCTCTCGAACGCTCTGTGCGACGGTCCGGTCTGCCGCGTCATCGAGGGCAACGTGCTGATCTACCGCGACGAACATCACCTCACCGCGACCTATGTGCGCACTCTGACCAGCGAATTGGGCCGGCAGATGGCGTCGGCGACAGGTTGGTGGTGAGCCGGTTCGATCCGGCCACAGTAGGGTTTCCTTCATGTCTGTCGAAGCACCCAACGAATCACCCGCGATCGAAGTCTGGCCCGGGTCCGCCTATCCGCTGGGAGCCACCTACGACGGTGTAGGTACCAATTTCGCGTTGTTCTCCGAGGTTGCCGAAGCCGTGGATCTGTGCCTCATCGCCGACGACGGCACCGAGACTCGTATCCGTTTCGAGGAGTCGGACGGTTACGTCTGGCACGCGTACCTTCCGTCGGTGATTCCCGGTCAGAAGTACGGTTACCGGGTACACGGTCCGTGGGATCCGGCGTCGGGTCATCGGTGTGATCCGAGCAAGCTGCTTCTGGACCCGTACGGCAAAGCGTTCGAGGGTGACTTCGACGGTGACCGTTCGCTGTTCTCCTACAGCCTCGACGTTCCCGAACCCGAGGAGGCCGCGGCTCCGGACGAGAAGCCGTACGAGGACGACGAGGATCTGGCGGATCCTTCCCTCGAGGTCGTCGAGCCGGATCCCGTCGCGCACGACGAGGCACCACGCGACGATTTTCCGCAGCACGATTCCCTCGGCCACACGATGACCACAGTGGTCATCAATCCGTTCTTCGACTGGCAGAACGACCGCGCACCGCGCCGGCCGTACCACGAGACGGTGATCTACGAGGCGCACGTCAAAGGCATGACGATCACGCATCCCGACGTTCCGGAATCGTTGCGCGGAACCTACGCGGGGCTCGCCCACCCGGCGATCATCGACCACCTGCTGAATCTGGGAATCACCGCGATCGAGCTGATGCCCGTGCACCAGTTCATGCAGGATCAGACGCTGCTGAACAAGGGGCTACGGAACTACTGGGGTTACAACACCTTCGGTTTCCTCGCCCCCCATGCCGACTACTCGTCGAACCCGACGGCGGGCGCGGCCGTGACCGAGTTCAAGGCGATGGTCCGTGCGTTCCACGCGGCCGGTATCGAAGTGATTCTCGATGTGGTCTACAACCACACCGCCGAGGGCAATCACATGGGCCCGACCATCAGCTTCCGCGGTATCGACAACGCTGCGTACTACCGTCTGGTCGACGGCGATTCGGCCCACTACATGGACTACACCGGCACGGGTAACAGCCTCAACGCCCGCCACCCGCACACGCTGCAGCTCATCATGGACTCGCTGCGGTACTGGGTCACCGAGATGCACGTCGACGGCTTCCGCTTCGACCTGGCGTCTACGCTGGCTCGTGAACTGCACGACGTGGACCGGCTGAGCGCCTTCTTCGATCTGGTCCAACAGGATCCGGTCGTCAGCCAGGTCAAGCTGATCGCCGAGCCGTGGGACGTCGGCGAGGGCGGCTACCAGGTCGGTAACTTCCCCGGACTGTGGACGGAGTGGAACGGTAAATACCGCGACACCGTCCGTGACTACTGGCGAGGCGAGCCCGCCACACTCGGTGAGTTCGCATCACGACTCACCGGTTCCTCCGACCTGTACGAGGCCACCGGTCGTCGCCCCGGTGCGAGTATCAACTTCGTGATCGCGCACGACGGGTTCACGTTGCACGACCTGGTGTCCTACAACGAGAAACACAACGACGCCAACGGCGAGGACAACAACGACGGCGAAAGCCACAACCGTTCGTGGAACTGCGGTGTCGAAGGCCCGACGGACGACCCCGAGATACTCGACCTGCGCGCCCGTCAGATCCGCAACATCATGGCGACTCTGCTGCTGAGTCAGGGCACGCCGATGATCGCGCACGGTGACGAACTGGGTCGAACCCAGCAGGGAAACAACAACGTCTACTGCCAGGATTCGGAACTGGCCTGGATGGATTGGTCACTCGCCGAGACCAACGCGGACTTGATCGAGTTCACCAAGAACGCGATCGCGCTGCGCAACGACCATCCGGTGTTTCGTCGCCGCAGGTTCTTCGAGGGCCGGCCGATCCGCACCGGCGAGCAGGCCCGCGACATCGCCTGGTTGACCCCGGCCGGTGAGGAAATGACGCCCGAGGACTGGGACAGCGGATTCGGCAAGAGCCTCACCGTCTTCCTGAACGGCGAAGGCATTCCCGAGCCGAATCAGCGAGGCGAGCGCGTCGTCGACGACTCGTTTCTGTTGTGCTTCAACGCTCATCACGAAACCATCGAGTTCCTGACCCCCGACGGCGAGTATGCGAAGGAGTGGACGGTCGCACTCGACACCGCAATCCTCACCGGGGTGAGTGAAAATGTCATAGAAGCGGGTACACCGGTCGAGGTGGCCGCCCGGTCACTTCTCGTTCTACGAAAGACGGACTGACACCAGTGTCCCATCCCCCGCGGCCGATTCCCTCGAGTACGTATCGACTTCAACTGCGAGGGGACGGGTTCACCTTCGCCGACGCCCGCCGAATCGTCGACTACCTCGACGATCTCGGCGTGAGCCATGCGTACCTGTCGCCGATCCTCGAAGCCACCGACGGCTCGACCCACGGGTACGACGTCATCGACCCCACCTCGGTGTCCGCACCGCTCGGTGGGCGCGAGGGCTTCGAAGCGCTGGTCGCCGAACTGCATTCGCGCGGCATGGGCGTGATCGTCGACATCGTGCCCAACCACGTAGGCGTCGACGATCCGCGGCAGAACGCGTGGTGGTGGGACGTGCTGTCCAAGGGGACGGCTTCCGAATACGCCTCGTACTTCGACATCGACTGGTCGTCGGACAACGGAGCCGACGGAAAGATCGCGTTGCCCGTCCTCGGATCGGCCGACGACACCGCGGCCCTGACGATCGATCGAACCGGGGACACGCCGTTGCTCGCGTACTACGAACACCGGTTCCCCATCGCCGCCGGCACCATCCCTGACGGAGTCGACACAAGCACTGACGGAGTCGACACAAGCACTGACGGAGTCGACTCCGATGACGCCGAGGCAGTCCATGCCGCGCAGGCGTACCGACTCGTCGACTGGAAGTCCGGCCTCGTCGGGTATCGGCGATTCTTCTCCGTCAACGGCCTCGCCGGTCTTCGCCAGGAGGACTTCGACGTCTTCACCGCGTCGCACGTCCAGGTTGCCAGTTGGATCACCGACGAGCTGGTCGACGGTCTCCGCGTGGACCATCCCGACGGATTGGCCGATCCCGCCGGCTACCTCACCGAGCTCCGCGAACTCATCGGCCCCGATCGTTGGCTGGTGATCGAGAAGATATTGGCGCGCGGCGAGCCACTGGATCCCGCGTTGCCGGTGCACGGAACCACCGGATACGACGCTCTGGCCGATCTCGGCGGTGTCTTCGTCGATCCGTCGGGTGCCGAGGCCCTCACCGAGCTGTCTCGTTCGCGGGGCGGAGCGCCGGGAGACGCGCAGTGGTTGCATGCCGCGGAGCGCGACTTGAAAACTGCTGTCGCCGAGGGCGATCTGGCTCCGGAGGTCCGGCGACTGGCGCGCGCTGTCGTGCGTGAGTCCGGTTCGGACGCACCGTTCGAGTCGATCACCGCGGCGATCGTGGCCGTGGTGGCCCGGATGCCGTACTACCGGTCGGACTACGGGCCGCTGGCCGGGACGGTCGGCCGAGTCGTCGGCGACGTCGGGGGCGCCGAATCCGCCCTTGTCGACGCACTGGACGCGGTGACCGCTGCGCTGATCGCCGACGGCGAATCGGCAGTGCGATTCGAGCAGGTGTGCGGCGCGGTCACGGCGAAAGGTGTCGAGGACTGCTTGTTCTACCGCGCCGCTCGGTTGATCTCGCTGCAGGAGGTCGGCGGTGACCCGGCGGAGTTCGGGATCTCCCCCGCTCAGTTCCATCTTGCGAATGCGGAGCGAGCGGCTCGGTGGCCCGCGGCGATGACGACACTGTCCACCCACGACACCAAACGCGGCGAGGACGTGCGGGCCCGAATCGGGGTGCTGTCGCAGACACCGGAACTGTGGTCGCGGTGCATCTCGGATTGGGAGGAGGTCGCGCCAGGTCCGGACGGGGCGACCGGACTGTTCCTGTGGCAGAACCTGTTCGGAGTGTGGCCTGCCGACGGCGTCGTCTCCGCCGAATTACGCGAGCGCGTCCACGCGTATGCGGAGAAGGCGATGCGTGAAGCCGGCACCCGAACGGGATGGACCGACGTCGACGAGTCGTTCGAAGCGTCGGTTCATTCGTGGCTCGACTCGGTGATGACCGGTTCGGTGGCCGACTCGGTGACCATGCTGGTCGCTCGGCTCGACCCACACGGACGAAGCGACGCGCTCGGCCAGAAACTGCTGCACCTGCTCGGACCTGGAGTCCCCGATGTATACCAGGGCACCGAACTCTGGGAGGACTCGCTCGTCGACCCGGACAACCGTCGGTTCGTCGACTACGACGTTCGTCGTCAGCACCTGTCCGCACCGTCGTCGACGGTGATGGACTCGTCCGGATCGGCCAAATTCGCGGTCGTTCGGGAGTCACTGCATCTGCGCCGTGAACGCCCGGACAGCTTCGTCGGCGGGACGTATGCGCCGGTGTACGCCCAGGGCACAGCCGCAGCGCACCTCGTGGGATTCGCCCGAGGCCCCGTCGCGGGATCCGCAGACGTCATCGCCCTCGCCACCAGATATTCGCTCGGCCTCGCTACGCAGGGCTGGGGGTCGACGACACTCACACTGCCGGCGGGCCGGTGGCGAGATCGGCTGACCGACAACGAGTACCACGGCGAGGTCGCGGTGGACGCTCTGCTGTCCGCCTCACCCGTTGCTGTGCTCGTGCGTGACATCACAGTGAGCGACACGTCAGGAGAACGCGACGCATGACCCACCGATTCGAAGTCTGGGCCCCAACTCCCACCACGGTAGGCGTCGACGTCGACGGCACCGTCCATGCGATGAGCAAGAGTCACGGCGGCTGGTGGTACGCCGACATAGACGCCTCCCCCGATGCTCGGTACGGGTTCGTGCTCGACGACGATCCGTCGGTGATTCCCGATCCCCGCTCGCCGCGGCAGCCGGACGGGGTACACGCCCCGTCCCAGCTCCACGCGCTCGATCCGTCCGGTTGGACGGACTCGTCGTGGACCGGGCGTCAATTGCCGGGTGGGGTGATCTACGAACTGCATATCGGAACGTTCACGTCCGAGGGCACGTTCGACGCGGCGATCGAACGGCTCGACCACCTCGTGGACCTCGGTGTGACATTCGTCGAGGTCATGCCGGTGAACGGATTCAACGGTACCCACAACTGGGGGTACGACGGTGTGCTCTGGTACACCGTTCACGAAGGATACGACGGCCCCGACGGTCTGCAGCGCTTCGTCGACGCCTGCCATGCTCGCGGTCTCGCGGTGGTGCTGGACGTGGTGTACAACCATCTCGGTCCGTCGGGCAATTACCTGGAACGGTTCGGCCCGTACATGACTCAGGGCGCCAACACCTGGGGTCAGTCCATCAACTACGCGGAATCCCAGTCCGGTGTGGTGCGTCGATACGCCATCGACAATGCGCTGCGCTGGTTCTCCGAGTTCCACATCGACGGATTACGGCTCGACGCCGTGCACGCCATCGTCGATCACACCGCCGTCCATCTCCTGGAAGAACTGGCCGTCGACACCCGTCGACTCTCGGCGCATCTCGGCCGGCCGCTGACGTTGATCGCGGAGAGCGATCTCAACGATCCCACTCTGGTGACCGCACGTTCCGGCGGCGGGTACGGGCTCGATGCGCAGTGGGACGACGACATCCACCACGCTGTCCACGCTGCGGTCTCCGGTGAACGTCAGGGGTACTACGGCGACTTCGGTTCGTTGAAGGGACTTGCGAACACGTTGCGCCAGGGCTTCTTCCACGCCGGGACGTTCTCGACGTTCCGGGGTCGAACCCACGGCAGGCCTCTCGACACGCGCCGAATCCCGGCGAGCTCGTTCGTCACGTACACCACCACGCACGATCAGGTGGGCAACCGAGCCGTCGGTGACCGGCCCGGTTTCTACCTCACCCCGGGTCAGCTGGCCGTGAAGGCGGCACTGGTTCTCACCTCTCCGTACACACCCATGCTGTTCATGGGTGAGGAATGGGGCGCATCGACCCCGTTCCAGTTCTTCACCTCGCATCCGGAACCCGAGCTGGGCGAAGCGACGGCCGAGGGCCGAAAATCCGAGTTCGCCGAGCATGGTTGGGATAAGGAAGACATCCCGGATCCGCAGGACCCGGAGACGTTCCTCCGGTCCAAGTTGGAGTGGACAGAACTGGGCAGCGGAGATCATGCCCGGCTGTTGACCGTCTACCGGGATCTGTTGTCGCTGCGGCGTGCGCGGCCCGAACTCACCGATCCGTGGCTTCCGAATCTGAAGGTCGACTACGACGAGGACCAGCAGTGGATCGTGCTGCACCGTGGGTCGCTCGCCGTCGTGTGCAACCTGTCCGATTCCACGGTGATCGTTCCGGTCGGGGGTCGCACAGTGTTGTCGTGGGAAGAGCCGACGTCGAACGACACCGGCTCCGCCACACGCATTCCAGGTCACTCGTTCGCGGTGCTCGAAACGTCCTGAGCACCGCGGCCGAGGCTCGGTTGTCACGTCCGGCGGAGCCGAGCTTGTTTCTACTTCCGGCGGAGCCGAAGGACGACGTAGACGGCGGTCGCTGCCAGGACGGCGGCCGTCGCCAACGACGCCGTGTGCATGCCCTGAACGAAGGCTGCATGCGCCGACTCGGTCAGGGCCGTTCCCAGCTCCGCCGGGAGGTCACGAGCAACCGAGGCGGCACCGCCGAGTGTCTCCTGGGCCGACGCCGCGTGGTCGGAATCGAGGCCGGAGACGTCGAGCCCGCGGCGGAAGTAGGACATGACCACGGTGCCGAGAACGGCCACGCCCAGCGCGATCCCCAACTCGTACGCCGTTTCCGACACGGCGGACGCCGCACCGGCGCGTTCGGGTCGGACGGAACTGACGACGAGGTCCGACGTCAACGTCAGTGCCGTGCCCGCGCCCGCTCCGACGAGAACGAACCCGATGATGAACAGCGCCGGGCCGCTGTCGACGCGTAGCCCGAACAGCACGGCAGCACCGACAGCCGCAGCGGCAAGTCCTGCGCCGAGCACCGTTGCCGGAGACCAGATACGGACGAGGTACGCGGCCACCAGAGAGGTCACTATGCTCGACGCCGTGCCCGGCAGCAGCAGCAAGCCCGCTTCGAGTGGGCTGTTGCCCAGAACGAGCTGAAGATACTGGGCGCCGAAGAAGAGCACGCCTGCCAGAGCGAACACGGACAGGAAGTTCGTGAACACCGCTGTCGAGAACGCGGGGTTGGAGAACAGCTGTAGGTCGATCATCGGGTCGTCGAGCCGCCGCTGCCGCCGGACGAACAGAATGCCTGCACCGATACCGACCAGTGCCGCGCCGACGTTGACGACGGATATGCCATGGGCCGCGGTCTCTTTGACCGCGTAGACCAACGGAACCAGAGCGGCCATCGACAATCCCGAGCTGATCAGGTCGAACGTGCCGGGGTTCGGATCCTTCGATTCCGGGATCACGAGAGGACCGAATGCGATCAACGCGAGCATCACCGGGATGTTGATCAGGAACACCGAGCCCCACCAGAAGTGCTCGAGCAACCATCCGCCGACCAGTGGTCCGGCCGCTGCGCCGCCGCCTGCCATTGCGCCCCACACACCGATCGCCACGACACGTTGGCGGGGATCGGTGAAGATCGTCCTGATCAGACCGAGAGTGGCGGGCATCAAGGTCGCGCCCGAGACACCTTGCAGCACGCGAGCGGCGATCAGCATTTCCGGGCTGGTGGCAAATGCCGCGACGACCGATGCGATTCCGAATCCGGCTGCACCGATGAGCAGGAGTTTCCGTCGTCCGATCCGGTCCCCGAGGGTGCCCATCGTGATGAGCAGGCCGGCCAGCACGAACGAATAGACGTCGATGATCCACAGCAGTTGGTTGCTCGACGGCGACAGATCCGAACTGATGAACGGCAGCGCCAGGTCCAGGACCGTACCGTCGACCGCGATCAGAAGAACCGCGAACGCCAGCACGACGAGACCGAGCCAGTCTTTCGGCGTCGCCCGCTGGGTCTGCGCCTGCGCGGCGGGTCCGACGCTGATGTCTTTCACTTCGTCACTCCTCGATGCTCACCCTTGACTGAACCGTCCAGCCGGTACAGTCACAGAGGCTAGCAGTGAACCGTCCAGCCGGTAAAGCTGTTTTCGGTAGGGTGACGCACATGGCATCCGACACACGCGATCGCATTCTCGACGCCCTCGAAGAGATGCTCCTCGACCAAGGCGTCACGAAAGTCACCCTGGAAAGCGTCGCAGCCAGGGCCGACGTGTCCAAAGGCGGCCTTCTCTACCACTTCAAAACCAAGGACGCGATGATCGCCGCCATGGTGCGACGCCTCGGCGAGCAGGCCGATCTACAACGCGCCGAGGCCGAGCGAGGCGGTACCACCGTCGCGCGATGGTATTTGCAACCGCCCGAGGGCATCGCCGAGCACGAGGTGGCGCTGTACAGATCTACCCTTGCCGCCCTCCGCAGCGTCGACGGGAACCCCGGCGAGATCCATCAAGCGGTCATCGACATGATGCGACTGTGGGACGAGAGCCTGCGCACCGAGATACCCGACGAGGTGCACGCCGAGATCGTGCGCCTGGTCGGCGACGGAATCTACCTCGGCGCCCTGCTCGAACTTCCGCCGGTCGACGCCGACCTCCACCGGAAAGTGGTCGAGCGCCTGCTCGGGTCGGATCAGGTCAAGTAGCGATACGCGGGCGACCCCGGCTCCAGCTGCTCCACGGTCAAACCGGAGGCCCGCATCCGTTCGAGCAGCGCACTCAAGCCGGTAGCCACGCCCAGCTCGATGCCGACCAACGCAGCGCCCGTCTCTCTGTTGTTCCGCTTCACGTACTCGAACAACGTGATGTCGTCGTCGGGACCCAGGACTTCGTCGAGAAAACGGCGCAATGCACCGGGCTCCTGGGGAAAGTCGACGAGGAAGTAATGCTTCAGACCGAGGTGAACGAGTGAGCGTTCGAGGATCTCGCCGTATCGCGAGACGTCGTTGTTGCCGCCCGATATCAGGCAGACGACGGTGCTCCCCGGCTCCACCGAGATCTGGGTCAACGCAGCCACACTGAGAGCTCCGGCCGGCTCGGCGATCACGCCCTCGTTCTGGTACAGCTCGAGCATCGCCGTGCAGATCGCACCCTCGTCGATCTGTGTCATCAGAAATGGGCCTGCACCCTCGTCACGCGACGGGAACGTCGGCATCGCCACCAACGGCAACGACGCGTGCGACACGACTTCGGCGCCGAGGGAACGCAGCGCCTCGAACGGGACATCACCGATCCGGCGCACGGCGGCGCCGTCGACGAACGGGTCGATGTCGGACAACGTCACCGGCCCCCCGGCCACCAACGCCGCCGTCATCGACGCTGCGCCCGACGGCTCGACGCCGACGAGAGCCGTACCCGGTGCACGTTCACGCAGATAGGTCGAGATCCCGGCGATGCATCCGCCGCCACCGACCGGCATGACGACGGTATCCGGTGCGGAACCCAATTGTTCGACGATCTCCGCGGCGATCGTGCCCTGCCCGGCCACCGTCCGCTCGTCGTCGAAGGGCGGAACCATGGTTGCTCCGGTGCGCACGACATCCTCGGCGGCAGCAGCCGCAGCGGCGTCGAACGTGTCACCGGTGACGATCAACTCGACGAAATCGCCGCCGTGCACCCGAATGCGATCCCGCTTCTGCTTGGGGGTGTTGGCGGGCACGTAGATTCGGCCGCGCACCTGCATCGCCCGGCACGCGAACGCAACACCCTGAGCGTGGTTGCCTGCACTCGCCGTCACGACTCCGACTGCGAGCTCCTCGGGTGTCAGCTGAGCCATCAGGTTGTAGGCACCGCGGATCTTGTAGGACCGGACGATCTGCTGATCCTCGCGCTTGAGGTAAACGACGGCACCGGTCTCCCGGGACAGCCGCTCGCAGTACTGCAACGGCGTCGTGTCCACGACGTTCGAAATACGCTGCGCAGCGATGTCGATGTCATCCGCGGTCACGGAGAACGAACCGATGCTGGGCGCGAAAACGTCAGGCGAGTTGGACACCCACCTATGCTGCCACCAGCGGCAGGCGCTCTACCAATCGGGACTAGCCTCGCGGCGAGAACTGAGACGGCAACGGCACGTTCCGAAGATTCGACTTCGCCATCTGCACGGCTTCCCCGACGCCTCCGTTCATCACCATCCGCGACATCGCGAGAGCGAACCCCTTGACCTGTTCACCGGTGATGGTCGGGGGTAGAGACAACGCATTCGGGTCGGTGACGATGTCCACCAGGGCAGGGCCGTCGTGCTCGAGCGCAGCGCGAAGGCCTGCTTCCAGATCACCCGGGTCGACGATCCTCTTCGAGAAGATCCCCAGCGCTGCCGCGACCGCTGCGTAGTCGACCGCAGGCACGTCGACGCCGAAGTCCGGGATACCGTCGACGAGCATCTCGAGCTTCACCATGCCGAGCGTCGAGTTGTCGAACACGACGATCTTGACCGGCAGCTTGTACATCGCCACCGTCACCAGTTCGCCCAGCAACATCGACAATCCGCCGTCGCCCGACACCGACACGACCTGGCGCGTCGGGAACGCCACCTGCGCACCGATTGCGTGCGGTAGAGCGTTGGCCATCGAACCGTGCAACGCCGAGGAGATGAAGCGTCGCTGCCCGTTCGGATTCAGGTAGCGGGCAGTCCAGACGTTGCACATGCCGGTATCGGCGGTGAAGATCGTGTCGTCGGCAGCGAGGTCGTCCAGAATGGACGCCGCGTACTCCGGGTGAATCGGAGTGCGTTGGCCCACCGGCTTGGTGTACGCGCCCACGACCTTCGTCATCAGCTTGCGGTGACGCTCCAGAGTACGGTTCAGAAACGCGCGGTCGTCCTTGCGCTGCACCAGCGGCAGTAACGCAGCCAACGTGCTCTTCGCGTCACCGTGCACGGCCAGATCCACACTGGTTCGGCGTCCGAGATTCTCCGCGGCGCTGTCGATCTGGGCGGTGCGGACCTCGTCCGGTAGGAACTGGTCGTACGGAAAATCCGTTCCGATCAGAAGCAGCAGATCGGCGTCGTGGATACCGTCGTGGGCGGCGCCGTACCCCAGAAGTCCGGTCATTCCGATGTCGAAGGGGTTGTCGTACTGAACGAACTCCTTGCCGCGCAGCGAGTGCCCCATCGGAGCACCCAGCTTCTCGGCGAGCTCGAGCAACTCCGGCCGTGCATCCCGGACCCCCGCTCCGGCGAAGATCGCGACCGTGTCGGCTGCGTCGATGGCGTCGGCCAGGGCTCGAACGTCCTCGTCCGCGGGCACAAGCGCGGGGCTACCGGTGCGTACGTATGCGGGCGCCGAGCGCGCGGCAGGTTCGTCGGCGATGTCCCCTGGCAGCGTCACCACCGCGACGCCCGACCTGCCGACGGCATGCTGCAGCGCCGAATGAACCACTCGCGGAGCCTGTTCGGGCGTACTGACCAACTCCGCGTACACGGAACACTCCACGAACAGCCGGTCCGGATGCGTCTCCTGGAAGAACCCGGAGCCGATCTGCACGCTGGGGATGTGCGACGCGATGGCCAGCACCGGCGCGCCCGATCGGTTCGCGTCGTACAAGCCGTTGATGAGGTGCAGGTTGCCCGGGCCGCACGAGCCGGCACAGACTGCCAGCTTGCCGGTCAACTGCGCCTCGGCGGCCGCGGCGAACGCGGCGGCTTCCTCGTGGCGAACGTGAATCCAGTCGATGCCGCCCGCCTTCGAACCGCCACTGCGTCGAACCGAATCGACAATGGGGTTGAGACTGTCACCGACAATTCCGTAGATGCGCTGGACACCGGCCTCGATCAGTTGGCCGACTATCTGATCGGCGACAGTCTCGGTACTCAATTTCTTCGGACTCCTTCTAGGCTCTCGACAGTACGAACACGGGAATCTCGCGGTCGGTCTTCGTCTGGTACTCCGCATAATCGGGGAACGCCTGAACGGCGCGTTCCCACCACACGGCCTTCTCCTCCCCCGTCACTTCACGGGCGATGTAGTCGGCACGGTCGGTTCCGTCCTGAAGCTCCACCAGCGGCTCGGCTTTCACGTTGTAGTACCAGACCGGGTTCTTCGGCGCGCCGCCCAGCGAGGCAACGGCGGCGTACTCCCCGTCGTGTTCGACGCGCATCAGCGGCGTCTTTCTCAGCTTGCCGGACTTGTTGCCCTTCGTCGTCAGCAAGATGACTGGCATTCCCTTCAACGTAGTGCCCGCGGTTCCACCGGATCCCTCGAGGAGTTCGGCTTGCTCGCGTGCCCAATCGGATGTGCTGGGTTCGTACTCTCCTGTCAATGGCATGCACTCGAGTCAACACCTGTCCCGCCCGACGCGCCACCGGCCGGGTACACACCACGTTCAACCTATAAGTTCGGTGGACCGAATCCTGCCGTACGTATACCCTGACGTAGGTACGCAGCACTGCCGAAGGAGTCACCGACATGACCTACGCACTTTCCAGCACCACCCCGCGTCGGCGCACCCATGTCGGTACCGTCGACATCGCTGGGACCGCCTGGCCGGTCTACAAAGTCGAAGCTCTCGTGCTCGGAGTTCTGGTGTTCCTCGGCGCTCTCGCACTCACCACGTCCCTGCAGGTAGCGGTGCTGACCAGCGCCGCCGCCACCGTCGTCGTGTGGTGGACGCTACTGTTCGTCGAACGCCGCGGGACCGTCCGCCGCTGACAACGGCGCATCCTTCACTGAGTTCACCTGCTGACCCCGTGATCACGCACGCACGGTGACGGGATGTGACCTTCCGTCACCGTCCGAGCATTCCTCAGCCCGCCAAGCAGCCTGGTCCGAGCAGCGCCTTCAGGTCACCCATCAGGGCCGATGTAGGCGTGACACGAAGACTGTCGTCCAGCTTCATCGCCGTCACCTTGTCGCCGCTGACCAGCCTGAGATGCACGTCGGACGTACCCGGGTGGCTCTTCAGAATCCGCTTCAGTGCACCGACCTTGTCGGCCGTGCACTGACGGGTCGGAAGGCTGACGGCGAGCGGCTTCGCAACACCGACAGCAGAGAGGTCCGGCACAGCAAGGTCGTTGGCGATCAGGGAGATTCGATCATCACGCACCGACACGCGGCCCTTGACCAGGACCACCGAGTCCTCGGTCACGTCGGCGCCGAACACCGAGTACGACTGCGGGAAGAACAGAACCTCGATGCCGCCGACGAGGTCCTCGAGTTGAGCCGACGCCCAGGTGAGACCGTTCTTGTTGATCCGGCGGTTCACCGACGCGAGAATGCCGCCGATGGTGACCTGCGTACCGTCCTTGACGTCGCCTTCGAGAATGGCAGGAATGTTGGTGTCCGACTGGGCGGCGAGCATGTGCTCGACGCCGAGCAACGGGTGGCCGGACACGTACAGGCCGAGCATCTCACGCTCGAGCGCCAGCCGATGCTTCGATTCCCACTCGTCTTCGGGGACACGAACATTGAACACCGCGGAGATCGACTCGTCGGCGTCCTCTCCGCCGAACAGATCGAACTGTCCGATGGCCTCGGCCTTCTTCGTGCCCATGACCGAGTCGATGGCGTCGGCGTGAATGAGCATCAAGCCCTTGCGCGGATGATTCAGCGAATCGAACGCACCCGACTTGATGAGCGACTCTGTGACCTTCTTGCTGCAGGCCGTCGCGTCGATCTTGTTCAGGTAATCCGAGAAGTCCGTGTACTTGCTCTTCTCCTCGCGTGCCCTGATGATCGACGCCACCACGTTGGTTCCGACGTTGCGGACCGCGCCGAGACCGAAGCGAATGTCCTTGCCGACGGATGCGAAGTTGAGCTCGGATTCGTTGACGTCCGGGGGCAGGACGGTGATACCGAGCTTGCGACAGTCCGCGAGGTAGATGGCCGACTTGTCCTTGTCGTCGGACACGCTGGTGAGTAGACCTGCCATGTACTCACCCGGGTAGTTGGCCTTGAGGTACCCGGTCCAGTAGGAGACCAGACCGTATCCGGCTGCGTGCGACTTGTTGAACGCGTATCCGGCGAACGGAAGAATGGTGTCCCACAGAGCCTTGATCGCGGGCTCGGAGAAGTTGTTGGCCAGCATTCCCTCACGGAACCCTGCGTAGGCCTCTTCGAGCACGGACAACTTCTTCTTACCCATGGCGCGACGCAGAATGTCGGCCTGCCCGAGCGAATACCCGGCGACCTTCTGCGCGATCTGCATGATCTGCTCCTGGTACACGATGAGGCCGTACGTGTCCTTGAGGATCTCCGCGAGCGGTTCTTCCAACTCGGGGTGGATCGGCTTGACCTCTTGGCGACCGTTCTTGCGGTCGGCGTAGTCGTTGTGCGCGTTCATTCCCATCGGGCCCGGTCGATACAGAGCCAGAACGGCGACGATGTCCTCGAAGCCGGTGGGCTGCATCCGACGCAGAAGATCACGCATCGCGCTGCCGTCGAGCTGGAACACGCCGAGAGTGTCTCCCCGAGCGAGCAATTCGTATGTCGCGGGGTCGTCGAGTCCCAGAGTGTCGAGGTCGAGTTCGATCCCGCGGTTGCTCTTGATGTTGTCGATGGCGTCACCGATGACGGTGAGGTTGCGCAGGCCGAGGAAGTCCATCTTGAGCAGACCGATGGCCTCGCACGAGGGATAGTCCCACCCGGTGATGATCGCGCCGTCCTGCGCGCGCTTCCACACCGGAATCGCATCGGTCAGCGGCTCCGAGGACATGATGACCGCGCAGGCATGGACGCCGGCGTTACGGATCAGCCCTTCCAGGCCGCGTGCGGTCTTGTAGATCGTCGCGACATCGGGATTGGAGTCGATGAGTGCACGAACCTCGGTTGCTTCCTTGTACCGCTCGTGCGCCGGATCGGTGATGCCCGCGACCGAGATGTCCTTGGCCATGATCGGCGGCGGCAACGCCTTGGTGATCTGATCGGCGATCGCGAATCCGGGCTGCCCGAACTGGACGCGGGCCGAGTCCTTGATGGCGGCCTTGGTCTTGATGGTGCCGAACGTGATGACCTGAGCGACACGGTCGCTTCCCCACTTCTCCGTCGCGTACCGCACCATCTCACCGCGACGGCGATCATCGAAGTCGATATCGATATCGGGCATCGACACACGCTCGGGGTTGAGGAACCGCTCGAACAGCAGACCATGCGGCAGCGGATCGATATTGGTGATGCCCATCGCGTACGCAACGAGCGAACCCGCGGCCGAGCCTCGGCCGGGACCGACGCGAATACCGACGTCGCGGGCGTGTGCGATGAGGTCACCGACGACGAGGAAGTACGCCGGGAAGCCCATCTCCAGAATCACGCTGATCTCGTACTTGGCGCGATCACGGTACTCCTGGGGCACACCGCCGGGGAACCGCCACTCGAGACCCTTGTCGACCTCCTTGGCCAACCACGTACCCTGCGTCTCCCCTTCCGGCACAGGGAAGATCGGCATCCGGTCACGGTGGGCCCACACATCGTCGTACGGCTGGACGCGCTCGGCGATGAGCAGAGTACTGTCGCACGCACCCGGCACCTGATCGTCCCAGAGGGCACGCATCTCGGCGGCGGACTTGAGGTAGTAACCGTCGCCGTCGAACTTGAACCGGGTGGGATCGCTGAGCGTCTTACCGGTCTGGATGCACAGCAACGCCTCGTGGTTCTCCGCGGCATCCTTGGTCACATAATGGCAATCGTTGGTGGCGAGCGGCGGAATCTGCAGCTTCTTACCGATCTCGAGCAGACCCTCACGGACCCGACGCTCGATCGACAAACCGTGATCCATGAGCTCGAGGAAGAAGTTCTCCGGACCCCAGATCTCACGCCACTTCGCTGCCGCTTCGAGCGCCTCACGATCCTGACCGAGACGCAGACGCGTCTGCACCTCACCCGACGGGCACCCCGTCGTCGCGATGATCCCCTCCGCGTGCGCGGCGATGATCTCCTCGTCCATCCGGGCCCACTTACCCAACTGCCCCTCGATCGACGCGAGAGAGGACAGCTTGAACAGGTTGCGCACACCCGTCGCGTTCTCCGCGACCATCGTCATGTGCGTGTACGCGCCGCTACCGGAGACATCGTCGGACTTCTGACTGCGGTCACCCCACAGCACACGCTTCTTGTTGAACCGAGACTCCGGGGCGATGTACGCCTCGATGCCGATGATCGGCTTGATGCCGGCCTTCTTCGCCTCGTTGTAGAACTCGCTCGCGCCGTACATGTTGCCGTGGTCGGTCATACCGACCGCCGTCATCTCCAACCGACTCGCCTCTGCGAACAACGGCGCAATCTTGGCCGCTCCGTCGAGCATCGAATACTCGGTGTGGTTGTGCAGATGTACGAACGAGTCAGTCACGAAGATGTCTCCTACTGGGTCGAGCTAGATCGAGCCGGGTCGTACGGGCCGAGATGTCCGCGCGCGAAGTGCACCTGATTCTAAGCGCTCGAACCGACAGAGCATTCCTGGCTCTCGGTGTGTCCGACCCCCGCGCGTGTCGGCCCAGGCCCGACGCTGCGACGGTGTCACCGCACCTGTCCCTGCAGCCGAACGGGCTTGGTTCACGGAGCAGGAACGGGCCCGTCGTCCGGCAGCGGCCCGACGACGTCCACGTAGTCAGGAAGGAGAGCGCGCACGGCGAATCGGCCCGCGATCGCGTCCGGGGGCAAGGCTTCCACCGCCCGAACCCCATTGCCGGTGTCCACAGTCCTGAGTTGCCCGCCGGAGCCGCGGACTATCAGGCCGACGACACACTCGCACCCCTCGACCAGGCGTGCGGAGGACACCGCATCGATCTGTGCTTGGCGATCCCACTGCCCGGTCGAACCATGAAGCCTCGATCCCGCCACGGCCGCCGACCCCAGGACCGACGCCTCGGTTCCCGGCACTCCGACGGTGATCACCTGGGTCTGGACGCGCTCGATCGGAACTCGGAGCAGAACCTGCGCGATCCGTACGTTCCGCGCCGCGTCGTACGCACGAGCGGGCGAAACCTCGGCGTCGAACGACACCAGCGCCCAGTGCATCTCGGAATCGCTTCCAGCCGAGTCCGGGTCGGTCGAGTCCACCGCGAGCGACTCCTCTGCCCGCGCCACGTACTCGGCCACTGCTTCTCCGGTGTCCGGGCCGAGGGTGTCGGTGTTCACACCCGGCCGGGGCACCGGATTCGCGATGCCGACGGCGAACAGCAGAACCACCGCTGCCAGGGCTGACGCCGCGGCCGGGGCCGCACCCGACATCCGAGTCATGCCGCGCGCAGCACCTCGAGTGCGTGCTCGAGGTCGGCCGGATACTTGCTCTCGATCTCGATCCACCGGCCGTCCGACGGATGCGCGAATCCGAGTGTTTTCGCGTGCAGCCATTGACGTTCCAGGCCGAGACGATCGGCGAGCTTCGGGTCGGCGCCATAGGTGAGGTCACCGCAACACGGGTGCCGCAACGCGGAGAAATGAACGCGAATCTGATGAGTCCGACCGGTCTCGAGGTGAACGTCGAGCAAGCTCGCCGCTTGGAACGCCTCGATGGTGTCGTAGTGCGTGATGCTCGCTTTGCCGTCGGCTCGCACTGCGAACTTCCAGTCGTTGCTACCGTGCCTACCGATCGGTGCGTCGATGGTGCCACTGCTCGGATCCGGGTGGCCCTGCACGAGCGCGTGATAACGCTTCTCGATCGTGCGCTGCTTGAACGCCCGCTTCAGCACCGTGTAGGCACGCTCGCTCGTGGCGACGACCATCACGCCCGACGTCCCGACATCGAGCCGGTGCACGATGCCCTGCCGCTCGTGCGCACCGGACGTGGAAATCCGGAAACCCGCTGCGGCAAGCCCACCGATCACCGTTGGCCCCGTCCATCCAACGCTCGCGTGCGCCGCGACCCCGACCGGCTTGTCGACCGCGACGATGTCGTCGTCCGCATAGAGAATCTCCATGCCCTCGACCGGCTCCGCTTCGATGGTCAACGCGCGAGCAGGTTCGGGAAGCAGCACCTCCAAGTACGCACCCGCCGACAACCGATCCGACTTCCCCATGGCCGAACCGTCGACGGAGACGGACCCTTCCTCGGCGAGAGTCGCCGCGACCGTCCGGGACAGACCCAGCAGACGCGAGACACCCGCATCGACCCGCATGCCGTCCAAGCCGTCGGGAATCGGCATGGAACGCGATTCCCTCATTGCTGTCCTGCCGTTCCCGCGTCGGTACTCGCTTGGGCCTTCTTCTTCGATGTGGCCACCCGCTCACCGTTCGGTTCGAATCCGAACAGGCTCAGGGCGACCAGCAGGATCGCCCCACAGACGATGGACGAGTCCGCGACGTTGAACACGGGCCACCATCCGATGGACACGAAATCGACGACGTGTCCCTGCAGCGGTCCGGGCGATCGAAAGAACCGATCGATGAGATTTCCGAGAGCCCCGCCGAGCACGAGCCCGAGGCCGAGAGCCCACCACGGCGAGCGAAGGGTGCGGCCGATCCGGATCACACCGATGACGACGCATACCGCGACGATCGTCAGAAGCCACGTCATACCGGTGGCCATCGAGAACGCTGCGCCGGGGTTGCGCACCATTCGAAGTGTCACGACATCGCCGATGATCTCCACCGGGTTACCTGGCTTGATCCAGTGCACGGCCGCGATCTTGGTGACCAGGTCGAAGGCGAGGACGACAACGGCGATCAGGACCAGCATCGTGGTGCGCAACCGCTTCGGTGCAGCGCCCGCGGCAGGATCGACATCGGTACCGGACACCACTGTGTCGTCCGGTCCGGTCTCCCGGTCTCGGTTCGGGTCGGAGCTCGTCGAATCGGTCGGGCGGTCGTCACTCACCCCCCTATCATGTCGCATCGCCCCGGCACCGCCGAATCCCGGATCGACACCGAGAGGTCCGAGGGCGGACCGCACGCGCACAGCTTCGCTGACGGTGTCCGGTGAAGTGGACGGAGTGTGTCCGTAGCCTGGTCCCGTGATCTCGCCTTCCCGAAACCCGATTCGACGTATCCGAGTTCTCGCCGTGGCCGTCGCCGCCACCACTCTGTGGGCGGGGTGCGGGTCGTCCGACGACGAGGCACCGTCGGCGACGGACACCTCCGCCACCACGTCGAGTGTGTCGCTGCCGGTGACTCCGGTCACAACTACCCTCGTCGACGCCGGGGCCGAGCCCCGGGCCGCGATGACGCGAAACATCTCCGGCGAACAGTCGGTCCAGCTGACGACGCGGTCGACCGTCACGCAGCAGATCGACGACCAGGCCGTGCAGGATTTCTCGACGCCGAACCTGACCATCCCGCTGACAGCACGAGCCGCGGAGCCACGCGGCAACGAGGTCGATCTCACGGTCGGGGTCGCGACGTCCGCAGATCAGCGTCTGACCGATGATCTCGCCGCGGCCGACGGTTCGGGTGCCGGATTGACCGTGGCCGACGGCGGGGCCGTCACCGCGCTGTCCATCACGCCCGCGGACGCAGCACAGGATGCGGCACGGGCGGCGATCGAACAGGCGTTGAATCAGGCGGTGTACCGGTCGATTTCCTTCCCCGAGGACGATCTGGGAATCGGCGCTGTCTGGACGGCTCAGCAGCAGGTCATCAGTGGTCTGACACTCAACCAGACGACCACCGCGACTCTCCGTGCGAGGGACGGCGACGTCCTGACGATCGATCTGCGTATCGACCAGACGCCGGAGTCCACGACTCTGGAACTTCCCGACGACGCCGGCCAACTCGCGATCGACAGCTACACGATGTCCGGCACCGGCAGTCTGCGAATCGACCTGACGAAACCGCTCCCGGTCTCCGGTGAGGTGACCGTCGGTGGCAGTCAGCAGTACAGCGACACCGACGGGACGACGGTCCTGCGTCAGGACATCAGTGACACCCTGGAATGGGCTTCGGAGTGAGGTCCGCAGCGAAATCGGTGCTTAGCGCAGCGCTGTGCGCGGGGGCACTTCTGATCCTCGGCGCGTGCGGTGGAACGGACGACGCCGCCACCATCGATGCCGGCACCGACTCGCCCCCGGCTGCTCCGGTCACGGTCGTCGACGGCCCTGACGTCCTCTCCGGGTCCGTCATCACCGACTCCGCAGATCTGCAAGCCCGCATGCTGACGCCCAGCGACCTTCCCGACGGGTATGCGGTGGTGCCGGATCCGGTGCGTGATCTCGGGCTGGACCCGGCTCCGGAGTACGACTCGCCTGATCGGTCTAGCACTGAACCGCAGGAGTGCGCCGACGTTCTCGCGGCTGTGGGGATGCAGTCGGCGGGCGCATCGGCAATGGCGGACGTCCGCTACTCGGGACCGAATTTCTCGTCCATCGACGAGGACGCCGCCAGTTACGCAGGCGGCGAGGACGGTGTCGGAGGCGCTGGAGAGGCGTTCCGCACCGTGCAGAACACGCTCGTCGGCTGCACCGAGTACTCGGGCACGGACGCCGACGGGATCGACGTCGACTTCTCGCTGTCGGCTCGTGATCAATCCCCGGTGGGTGACGCCTCGACGTCGTTTCGGCTCGCGACCACCAGCGAAGGGTTCACGCTGGTGTCCGACGTCGTGATCTCCGTCGTCGACCACACCGTGTTCCAACTGTCCGTCACCAGCCAGGAAGGCGTCGACGCGGCATCGTTCACCGCACTCGCCGAAACAGCGGCTGAGCGAATCCGCGGTGACCTCGGGTCCTGACCGTGACGGAAGCACACGAAAGCCGGTGCCGCACTCCGAACGAGGAGCACGGCACCGGCTTAGAGATACTGCGGCTTCGAGATACTGCGTAAAGCTAGGTGACTACGCGCACGCAGGCGAGGACAGCTGCGCCAGCTGGACGAGACCACATGCGTTCTCCTTGGACAGCTTCCATGCGCCGTCCTCGGCAACGAAGATGAAGTTGCCCGGGTTCGCCTGACCGTTGATGGTCAAGGTCGCGCCCGTGTTCAGAGTGCCGTCGCCGAGGTCGTCGACACTGGTGATCTCGACGGTGGCGCCGTTCTGCACAGCAGCGGCCGCGACCTGCTCGATGAGGCCCGGATCTTCCTCGGCGCCCTGGATGAGGGCGGCCTTCTCCTCGACCGGGACAGCCGGGTCGAGACCGCGAGCGAGTTCGGCGTTGAGCTCTTCAGCCGTGGGCACAGGTGGGTAATCGCCCGATGCCTCCGGTGCCGCCGACGCCGAGGACGTCGTCGAAGCGGCCGACGTCGTGGTCGTCGTGTCGCCACCGTCGTCCGAGCTACATGCGGTCATCGTCAGCGCCGCAGCGATCGCCACGCCGGCGACTACGGCCTTTCGGGTGTTACGGAGCTTCAAGTGCTTATCCCTTCGGTTGTACTGCTCAGTCGTTCACGTGAACCGGACATAGAGGCCGGTCTCGGCTGTTCCACTATGCCATTGGAGGCCTCGGGCGGAAAGAAGCGTCGCTACTCGCCGGTAGCCGAGAGCGTCATTTCAGGACGGGTCACTGTCATTTCAAACTGTCAAGTGGATCCGCCACAACGAGCTGCTCGTCCCCCTCTGCGAAAGTACGGGCTCGACCCGGTCCGGTGGACCGTGTCTCGAACCGAACCGTCACCACGGAGTGGCCTGCCCCTTGCACCCATCCGTGTCCGTGTTCAGGATGCCTCACGTCCATGCCCGGATGCCACCTCTGCTGCGGTTCTCTTACCGAAGGCACAATTTCGCCCGTAGTCGTGGGCGACGTGGACGTGTCCTCCGGTTCGTGATCGAGTTCGGGAAACAGCGACCCTTGCTGCACGGTGGACAGCCCGGCGAGGCCGACACCGACCAGCCGGATCGGACCGAGTTCCACCGGGTCCAGCACCTGACGCTGAGCCGTCGCGACGATGGTCTGCTTGTCCACGGTCGCATACGGCAACGTCGCGGACCGGGTCACGATGCTCATGTCCGATTTTCTCAGCTTCAGCACCACCGTGCGTGCGCCGCGCCCGTCCTTCATCAGGCGCCGGTGCGCCGCTTCCGCACTCTTTTCCACCGCAGACCTCAGTTGCGCCATTGTCACCAGATCGTGTGCGAACGTCGTCTCGGCGCTCACCTGCTTCGCCTCGGCGCGCTCGGCCACGGCTCGATCGTCGATCCCTCGCGCCAGCTTGTGCAACCCCGGGCCCACCGTCGCGCCGAGGATCGACGCCACTTCCGACTCCGGTGTCGCGACGAACTTGCCGATCGTGTCGATTCCGAGTTTGCGAAGTTTCTCGTCGGCGACCGGCCCGATCCCCCATAATTTCCGCACCGGCAACGCGGCCATGAGAGCACTTTGTTCTGCCGGCGCGACCACAGTCACGCCGTCCGGCTTCGCGAGGCCGGACGCGATCTTGGCGATCTGCTTACCGGAACCGGCACCCAACGACGCCACGAGGCCAGTCCGCTCCATGACAAGTGCCCGCAGCATTTCGCAGAACTCCGCTACCTCGGCCGCAGTGGCGCCGACAAGTTCGACGGGTTCACCGAACGCCTCGTCCATCGACAACTGCTCGAGGACAGGCATCCTCGTGCGTAAACCGTCGAACACAGTCCGACTGACGCTCTGGTAGAGCGCACCGCGCGGCGGCAGTACGATCGCGCCGCCGCCCACCAATCTGCGAGCCTGATGCATCGGCATGGCGGACCGGGCACCGAAGACACGCGCTTCGTAGCTGCAGCCGGCGACGACACCGCGACCGCCTGCTCCGCCGACCAGCACGGGGCGTCCGCGCAAGGTGGGCCGGGTGAGCTGCTCGACCGACGCGAAGAACGCGTCCATGTCGAGATGCAGCACCCATCGCCTACTGCTGCGAGCGTCGGTCACGACCGAAAGATACTCCGGAACGCAGACAGCACAGTCCGTGCCTCACGAGTTGCCGACACGACGGTCGGAAGACACGTCACGATGCGTCGCCTCGGCCGGTAACGAGGTCGAAGCCGAGCCCTGCAGCCGCACGTCCGGGCGTCGGATCGGCCCACAGATCGGCATACACGTCGTTCGCCGACAGCGACCGAGTCACCGCCCTGTCGATGTAGACCGTCCCGTCGAGATGATCGGTCTCGTGCGCCACGATCCGCGCGGGCCATCCGCCGAACTCCTCGTCGACCACGGCACCGTGCAGGTCGGTGCACCGAAGCCGAACCGACGCTGCCCGGGAGACGACCGCTTGGTAACCGGGCATGCTCAGGCATCCCTCGTAGAAGCTTCGACGAGCCGGCCCGATGTCGTCGTAGCGCGGGTTGACAATCACTCGGAACGGCAACGGCGTGCGCTCCCGCTGCGTGGCGACCTCCTCGGACACCGGGTACATGTCCTCGATCACCGCGATTCGCAGCGGGACGCCGATCTGCGGCGCAGCGAGACCGACACCGGGCGCGTCGTGCATCGTGGCCCGCATGACCTCGACGAGGTATTCGAGCGTGCGCGGCTCGAGCTGATCGGTCAACGCGGCCGCCACTGTGCGCAGCACCGGATCACCGACCGTGACGATGGGAAGGACGCCGTCGCGCGCGTCGGACAGAAGCTCACGAACGGCACCCTCCATCGCGTCGCGGGTCATCGCGAACGGGTGACCGATACGCGGGTACCTTCCCCGAGCTCGACGGCGTCGTCGCCCGGATCACCGTCGACCAAGCTGAGCGCCAGAACCTCGCCGGCGATCAACGAGCGGTGCGTGTCGAGCCATTCGCGGCGTTCGGCCGGAACCTCGATGACGATGTCGATGCGATCGGACACGTCGAGGCCCAACGTACGTCGCGCCTCCTGGAGTTCACGGATACGGTCCTTCGCCCACCCTTCGGCCTCCAGCTCTGCAGTCACCTTGGAATCGAGCACGACCAGACCGGCGTTGCCCGGCAAAGCAGCAGTGGAATCCGGTTCGGCCGCAACCAACTTACGGGTGTATTCCGTCGGAAGCAGTTCGATGCCCGCGGCACTGACCACGCCCGTGGCATCCTCGCTCCACTCCCCTGCCTTGACGGCCTTGATGACCTTCTGGACGTCCTTGCCGATCCGTGGACCCGCCGCACGCGCGTTCACGACCAGTTCGAACTTGCCGTGCACGGCAACATCGTCGGTGAGGTCGACCTTCTTGACGTTGACCTCGTCGGCGATGATGTCGGCGTACGGACGCAGTCGCTCCGCATCCTCGGCGGCGACGGTCACCTCGGGGAGCGGCAACCGCACCCGAAGGTTCTGGGCCTTCCGCAGTCCGAGTACCGCGCCGCACACCGAACGCACCTCGTCCATCGAACCGACCAACTCCGGATCGGCAGGCAACTCGGCCTTCGCCGGCCAGTCCGCGAGGTGGACCGACCGCCCACCGGTCAAGCCGCGCCACACCACTTCACTGACCAACGGCAACAGCGGCGCAGCAAGACGCGTCACGACCTCGAGCACCGTGTGCAACGTGTCGATCGCGTCTGAGTCCTCGCTCCAGAACCGCGAACGCGACCGTCGCACATACCAATTGGTCAACGCGTCGCAGAACGTCCGCAGCTCGTCGCAAGCACCAGCGATGTCGTGGACCTCGAGCGCATCGGTGATCGCGTCCCGAGTCGCCGCCAGCTTGGCCAGGACGTACCTGTCCAGCACATTCGGCGAATCCGTTCGCCAGGTACCCGGCTTGCCTGCGTACAACTGCAGGAAACTCCACGCGTTCCAGATCGGCAACAACGCCTGGCGGACGCCCTCACGGATGCCCTGCTCGGTGACGATCAGGTTTCCACCCCGCAGGATCGGCGACGACATCAGGAACCAGCGCATCGCATCGCTGCCGTCCCGATCGAACACCTCTTTGACGTCGGGGTAGTTGCCCTTGGACTTGCTCATCTTCAGGCCGTCGTCGCCCAGCACGATGCCGTGCGCCGCAACGGTCTTGAATGCAGGACGGTCGAACAACGCGGTCGCGAGCACGTGCAGCGTGTAGAACCAGCCACGGGTCTGACCGTTGTACTCGACGATGAAATCGCCCGGGTTGTGCGCTGTGACATCCCCCGTCGTCCCGCTCGCCCCGGAAAACCACTCTGCATTCTCGAACGGGAAATGCACCTGCGCGTACGGCATCGACCCGGATTCGAACCAGCAATCGAGCACCTCGGGAACCCGCCGCATCGTGGACTTGCCCGACGGATCGTCCGGGTTGGGACGCGTCAGATCGTCGATGTACGGACGATGAAGGTCGTCCGGACGCACGCCGAAATCACGCTCGAGCTCGTCGCGGCTGCCGTACACGTCGATACGTGGGTACTCGGGATCATCGGATGTCCACACCGGGATCGGGCTGCCCCAGTATCGGTTTCGACTGATGTTCCAGTCGCGTGCTCCCTCGAGCCACTTGCCGAACTGCCCGTCCTTGATGTGCTCGGGCACCCAGGTGATCTCCTGGTTGAGCTCCACCATGCGATCACGGAACTTCGTCACTGCCACGAACCACGACGGAACCGCCATGTAGATCAGCGGCTGCCCGCTGCGCCAGCTGTGCGGGTAGGAGTGCTCGATGGTCTCGTGACGCAGCAACCGACCGGACGCCTTCAAGTCCTTGATGATGACCGGGTTGGCGTCGAACACCATCAGGCCCTCGTACGGCGGCACGAGCGACGTGAACTTGCCACCGGGATCGAGCGGCTGAACGACCTCGATGCCGTTCGCCGTCGCGACGTCCATGTCCTCTTCACCGAAAGCCGGGGCGAGGTGCACGATTCCGGTACCCGAGTCGGTGGTGACGTAGTCCGCCTGCAGAACACGATGCGAATTGGCGTGTCCCAGAAAGAAATCGAACGGCGGAGTGTAGGTGAGGCCGACGAGGTCCGCGCCGGTGTGCTCGGACAACACCTCGGGCTCGTCCCCGAGTTCGCGGGCGTAGTGCGCGAGCCGTTCCGCAGCCAACACGTAGCGTTCACCGTCGGTTCCGCGGACCTGCACATAGCGAACATCGGGATGCACGGCGATCGCCAGGTTCGACGGCAGGGTCCAGGGCGTCGTCGTCCAGATCAGTGCGCCTGCACCGTCGAGAGGCGACCCGGGTGCCGTCAGCGGCATCGTGACGGTGACCGCCGGGTCCTGACGCATCTTGTAGGCGTCGTCGAGCCGAGTTTCCTGGTTGGACAACGGGGTCTGTTCGTACCAGGAATACGGAAGGACTCGATAACCCTGATAGATCAGGCCCTTGTCGTACAACTCCTTGAACGCCCACATGACCGACTCCATGAAGTCGACGTCGAGCGTCTTGTAATCGTTGTCGAAATCCACCCAGCGGGCTTGACGGGTGACGTAGTCGCGCCACTCGTCCGTGTACCGCAGAACCGACTGCCTGCAGTAATCGTTGAACTTGGCGAGACCCATCTCGTCGATCTCGGATTTGTCCTTGATGCCCAACTGCTTCTCGGCTTCGAGCTCGGCGGGCAACCCGTGGCAGTCCCACCCGAACCGGCGCTCTACCTTCTTTCCGCGCATCGTCTGAAAGCGCGGAACGAGGTCTTTGACGTACCCGGTCAGCAGGTGACCGTAATGGGGAAGGCCGTTGGCGAACGGCGGGCCGTCGTAGAAGACGAACTCGTCCGCACCTTCGCGTCTGTCGACGCTGGCGCGGAACGTTCCGTCCTCGGCCCAGAAATCGAGCACTCTGCGCTCGAGGTCGGGGAACGACACACCCGCGGATTTCGAACCCACCATGTCGACCAACGGGTACTTGTCACCGTCGGTCCTCGCGACATCGCCGCTCTTCGAATCTTCGGTACTCATGACGGACGCTCCTGCCGTGCCGACCCCGTCGCTTCTGCGACGGCGGTAGTTTCCTCGGCACGGGGACGACGATCGACGTGTGGGACGTCGACTACCGCGGTACCACCCCGCTTGCTTCGACGGCGACGGAAACCGAATTTCCAGGCCGGCGAAGCCTCTCGCACTGCTGTGACGGGCTTACCCGTTCGGTTCTACTGAGCCGACGCGACCTCGACGGTCGATTCGGCCGTTCTTCCGAATGCTCCCCGGGGATGACCGGATCAACGCGTTGTTCTCTACATTCGTTGTTCTGGACAGTCGTTGTTCGGAACAGTTGTTGTTCTCGACGTTCGTGATGACGACATCGGACACCCGAGGGTAACCGACACGTCCACACAATTCCTTCTCGGGTGGCGCCTACTTCTCGAGTGACGCCTACTTCTCGAGTGACGCCTACTTCTCGAGTGGCGCCTACTTCTCGGGTGGCGACCTTCGGCCGGTCAGCGCACCCGCCAACAAAAGAATCGCACCGACGATACAGACACCGATACATCCGTACGCCCAGACGACCGACCCGGTCGTCAGGGCGATGACCAGCAGCGCGAACCCGACTCCCGCCGCGCACAGCGTCAAGACGAGCACTGTGCGCCTCGCTTCGCGCGAGCCGGCTCACGCCGGTCGGGTGTCACGCCCGCGGCCGTGCAGAACGGACTGGGCAAGGATGCGTCAGTTGTTGCCCTTGGCATACGACTGGCTGTAGCCCGACGACTGCTCGTTCTGGTTGAAGCTGTCCGACCCGTTGTCCACCGGCAGGGCCGAGGAACGGTTCTCGAGCTCTTCGAGCTGAGATTCCAGGTAGGACTTGAGCCGGACGCGGTACTCACGCTCGAACGTCTTGAGCTGCTCGATACGACCCTCGAGCACCGAACGCTGCTCGTTGATGGTCGCCATGATCTCGGTGTGCTTGCGCTCGGCGTCCGCCTGAAGAGCATCGGCCTTCTCCTTGGCCTGACGAAGCTGAGTCTCGGACCGCGTCTGAGCGTCGGACAACAGCGATTCCGACTTCTGACGTGCGTCGGTGACCATTGCCTCGGAGCGGGTCCGTGCGTCGGTGACGAGACGCTCTGCGTTGGTGCGGGCGTTCCCCAGCAGCTGCTCGGACTCGGTCTTGGCGTCACTGGTGAGCCTGTCGGCCATCTCCTGCGCAAGTCCGAGAATCTTGGCGGCCTGCATGTTGGAGTCGCCACCCTGCGTCGGCGCCGCCGCAGCGACCGGAGCAGGCGCCACCACAGGGGCAGGCTTGGGGGGCTCGACGGGGCGCTGAGGCTCCGGAGCCTTCTGCTGAACCGGAGCGGGCTGAGCCGGACCGGACTGGCGAGCAGACTTGGCGTCCGACAGTTCTTGATCGAGCTCGCCCACGCGCTGGCGCAGGTCTGCATTTTCCTCGATCAGTCGCGACAGCTCTTGCTCGACGAGATCGAGGAAAGCATCCACCTCGTCTTCGTTGTAACCGCGCTTACCGATAGGCGGCTTGCTGAAAGCGACATTGTGCACATCAGCTGGAGTCAGCGGCATGGAAGGATCCCTTCACGCGTCTTGAGGCGGTAGAGCAAGCATTCAGTTATATCCCATTCCGCACTTGCCGGAACAATCAAACTGTAACTGGCGTCCATTCTGTCACATCGGTTGCGCAGGTCGCGCCTGTCCCCGATGTCTTTCATCAAAGTTCGGTCAGTTCACGATCCCAGACTCCGCACAACGGACATCAGGATGAAAACGCCGAACAACAACACCATGATCGACAAGTCGAGTCGAACTCCCCCGAGATTCACGGGGGGAATCACTCTTCTCAACAGCTTGACCGGTGGATCGGTCACGGTGAATATCGCCTCGAGCAATACAACGACGATTCCCGACGGCCGCCATTCCCTGGCGAACGTCCGGATGAATTCGACGATGATGCGGCCGATGAGAAGAAGCCAGAAAATGAACAGTATGAAGTAGATCACCGCGAACAAGGCCACAGGTCATACTCTGCCCGAAAAGGTCGGCTCGATCAAAGCGAGCAGGTCAGAGGCCTGTTCGGATCGATCGAGCCGAGGTAGCGCGCCAGTGTTGTCGTTTGTCATTGCTGACTGTAGAAGCCCGTCTCGGCGATGCGACGCCGTTCCTGGGGCGACACGTCGATATCTGCGGGCGAAAGAAGGAATACCTTCGTCGCGACCTTGTCGAAGGAGCCGCGAAGAGCGAAGGCGAGTCCTGCAGCGAAGTCGACGAGACGCTTGGCGTCCGCATTGCTCATCTCGACGAGATCCATGATGACCGGCGTTCCGTCACGGAAACGCTCGCCGATCGTCCTGGCCTCGCTGTAGTCGCGGGGACGCAGGGTGGTGATCTTCGACAGCGCACTGCCGTCGTCCACCACCGGGCTACGGCGAGTTTCAGCGCGGGTCATCGGGTCGCTCCGCAGGCTGCGCTCCTGCGCGTCCATGCGGGTGTCCACGGCGAGGTTGCCGCGAGTGGACACACCCCGGCCAGCCCCGGCCGACCGCGACGAGCGACCGCCGATGGGAGCCAGGGTCGGCGCCGAGCGAGGGGCCTCGTAGTCGTCGTAGTCGTCGTCCAGGTCCTCGATCTCGGCACGGGACGAACGGCGCGAGGAGAACGACGGCTTGGCGAACTCCCGGTCGTCGTCCGCGTACGGATCGCGACCACGGGCGGAGTGCCGTGATTCCGGCTCGTCGAGGTAGTCGTCTTCGTAGTCCGCAAGAGGAACCATGCCGAAGTACGCCTTGAACTTGTGCAGGGTACTCATTGATGCAGCCTTCCGTGCCGGGTACTTCGTTGCCGGTCTCCAGGTTCGCAAGTGTCAGGTGTGACTGATGTGATCCGTGGACTGTACTGGCGAGGTTATCGGCCGAGAGCCGAGTATTGCGGTACCGACACGCACGCACGTCGATCCGTGTAGAACGGCCGACTCCAGATCGCCCGTCATCCCCGCGGACAACTCGACGGCATCCGGGTGCTGCCCGAGCAACCGCTGGTGTACGGCCGCCAGATCGGCGAATGCGCGATCCGGATCCGAGTCCACCGGCGGAACGGCCATCACTCCGGACAGGGTGAGCCCGTCGGTGTCGGCCACCAGATCGGCCAGCTCGAGCAGATGCTCTCGCTCGACTCCACCGCGATGGACGTCCCCGTCCAGACTCACCTGAATCAGGACCTCGAGCGGAGTGGACCTGGCCCCGTCGGACAGCGCTGCGTCCACCGCCTTGCCGAGAGCAGACACCAAGCGATCACTGTCGACCGAGTGGATCGACGTGGCCCATCTTGCGACGGATTTGGCCTTGTTACGTTGCAGATGCCCGATCATGTGCCACCTGGCCGGTTCGGTACCGAACGCTCCGGCCAACTCGTCGACCTTCGCCGACGCGTCCTGCTCGCGCGACTCGCCGAAATCGCGGCATCCGAGACCGTACAAAATCTCGATGTCCGACGCCGGGAAAAACTTGGTGACCGGAAGCAACATCACGTCGTCCACCGAACGGCCGGCGGCGGCACACGCGGCGGCAAGCCGAGCGTTCACCGAGCGAAGTGCCTCCGAGATCTCGGACTCTCTGGTCGTCGTCATACCGACAGTCAAGCAGGGCCGTCGGTGCGGCCGGCCGAGGTGTCCATCCAGATCACGCTTGCCGATCGTCCGGTCGGCGAACCGCGCCGATGGCTGAACAGGGTCCGATCTTCGATGGTGCACCGAGGATCGACGGCAACCGATGTGACGCCGAGTCCATTGAGCTGTCGTCTGATTCCGTCGCGGATGTCCAGGCCCGGCGTCTTCCTGACGGTCGTCGTGGCGCTACCGGGAAGGTGTTTCTCCACGTCGGCCTGCATGTGTGCGGGCACCTCGTACTGGCGCCCGCTCGCCGCCGGGCCGAGAAACGCACCGATTCGACCCGGTTCGGCTCCGAGCGACACCATCGCCTCGACCACACGGGGAACGATGCCGATGCGTGCTCCGACCCTCCCGGCGTGTACAGCTGCGATCACACCGGCCTCGTCGTCGGAGAGCAGGACCGGCACGCAGTCGGCAGTGAGCACGACGAGTGCGAGATCACGACTGGTCGTGACCAACGCGTCGGTCACCGGAACGGGTTCGGACGTCGGGCCGTCGACGACAGTGACGGTGCGTCCGTGGACCTGCTCCATCCACACCAGACGACTCGCGCCCATGCCGAGCTCACTACCGAGCCGTTCGCGGTTGGCGGCCACGGCCGACGGTTCGTCGCCGACGTGGTCGCCGAGGTTGAAGCTGTCGTACGGCGGCGCCGACACTCCGCCTGCCCGCGAGGTGGTGACCCTACGAACCTTGAAGTCGTTCTCCGCCATCGGCGATCAACGACGCATGAACGATGGCACGTCCACATCGTCTTCGCCGTCGTCCTCGGTGACGGGCACACGCCGACCCGAGTTGTTCGACCCTGACGATCCCGAGTTCGAGGACTGAAGAGGAGGCAGGCTGCTGCCGTTACCTGCACTACCAGCACCGACCGGGTCACGGAACACGGCACCGGATTCGGTCGACTCGGACCGAGACGACACCTCTCCTGATCGTGCGGATCCGATAGTGCTGCGTGAGGCGCCGGGAGCTGCCTCGACGGGACGTCTCGTCGGGGTCCCTCCGTCGAAACCGGCTGCGATCACGGTGACGCGTACTTCGTCGCCGAGCGAATCGTCGATGACGGTTCCGAAGATGATGTTGGCGTCGATGTGTGCCGCTTCCTGAACGAGCGACGCAGCTTCGTTGATCTCGAAAAGTCCGAGGTCCGAGCCTCCCGCGATCGACAGCAACACCCCGCGCGCACCTTCCATCGACGCTTCGAGCAACGGCGAATTGATGGCGGACTCGGCTGCTTTGATGGCACGGCCTTCGCCGCGCGACGAGCCGATTCCCATCAGGGCGCTGCCCGCCCCCGACATGACTCCCTTGACGTCGGCGAAGTCGACGTTGATCAGCCCAGGAGTGGTGATGAGGTCGGTGATGCCCTGAACGCCGTTGAGGAGCACCTCGTCTGCGCTTCGGAACGCGTCCATCAGGCTGACGGCTGCGTCACCGAGCTGGAGCAGACGGTCGTTGGGGATGACGATGAGGGTGTCGCAGGACTCGCGCAGTTGTTGGATCCCGGTGTCGGCCTGCCCACCGCGACGCTTGCCCTCGAACGAGAACGGGCGCGTGACGACGCCGACGGTGAGTGCGCCGAGCTTGCGAGCGATATTGGCGACGACGGGCGCGCCACCGGTACCGGTGCCACCTCCCTCGCCTGCGGTGACGAAGACCATGTCGGCGCCCTTGAGCACCTCTTCGATCTCGTCCTTGTGGTCGTCGGCGGCCTTGCGGCCGACTTCGGGATCGGCGCCTGCGCCGAGGCCACGGGTGAGCTCACGACCGACGTCGAGCTTGACGTCGGCGTCGCTCATCAGCAGCGCTTGAGCATCGGTGTTGACCGCGATGAACTCGACTCCCTTGAGTCCCTGTTCGATCATGCGGTTGACCGCGTTAACGCCGCCGCCGCCGATGCCGACGACCTTGATTACGGCGAGGTAGTTGTGCGGGGGCGTCATTGGCTCTCGCCTTCCGTGGTTGTGTACTGGTCCGTCTTCGTACCTGGCTGATGCGCTTCGACAAAACCCTCAACCTAAACCATAGGCTTAAGGTTATGTCAAGTACTCGACGCTCGGAACGCTATTCATCGCGACGGAGATACGCCATTAGGCGCGCCGAGAAGTCGAGAAAAGAATTTGGCTTTCGTGAAAGTCACTTGGTGGTGGGCAGGTCCGGACTCGACACATCCAGGATCTGTCCGGGTTGAGACAACAGCGCAAGAGCCACAGCGGATTTCCGCTCGGATCTGTCGCGGTCGCCCCACACCACCGTCCTGCCGTCGAACAGAATCAAGGATACGTCCGACGCCGAACCCGCCCGAATCTCCCCTACCTGCACTCGCAGCGGCTCGGGCAACGAATCGAGCACTGCGAGAGCACTTTCCGTCGGCGGATCGCCTGTCACCGGATTGTCGGTGACCAGTCGGATCACCCCGGGAGGCGGCGGGGCGACGGCGAAATCCACGGCATCGGCGTCGAGCAGGTGGGTTCCGTCCGGCCGGTCGACGAACACGACCGGTACCCGCTCGGTGACGGTCACCCGGATGGTCGACGGGTACATCCGTTGCACCCGAACCGAAGCCAACGAAGGAATCGACGCGACGCGCCGTGCGGCAGCGCCGGTGTCGACTCGAACGAGCTTCTCCCCCATCGGCACCGCCAGATCGGCGATCACCTCGTCTTCCGAGACCGACACCGCCCCGCGTACGTCGATGGTCCGCACCGTCAGGACGGGTGACAGGTACACGACGGCGAACCCTGCGAGTACGACGGCGAGAACGGCCGCCGCGATCAGTCCGGCGCGCCGACGCGACCGCGACACCTTCGCGCGTTCGTCCTCGCGCGCTCGACGACGATCCGCGCGTTCCTGGGATTCGGCGCTCGGATGGGAGGCGTCGCGGTTGTCCCGGCGTGCGTACGCGCGCCGATCCCGAGCGCCGCCCTTCGATGCACTGCCCGTGTCGACCTTGCCCGTGTCGACCTTGCCCGTGCCGACCGGGGTTCCCGTGTCGGTCCGAGCGGAGTCCTCGCCGGAGGACGTGTCCTCGGTCGGACGCTTCGGACGAGACGTCACTGCGAAGCCCGGCCCTGACCGATCCGGAAAGTCGTCCTCGAACGCAGCGCGTCGAGGATCGGACCGGCCAGCATGGTGACGTCCCCGGCACCCATGGTGATGACGACGTCGCCGGGCTCGGCGAGGGACGCAACCTGCTTCGCCACGAGCGACAGATCCGGTTGGTAGATGACGGGCTTGGTCACCGCAGACGCGACGAGCGCTCCCGTCACACCGGGGAGCGGTTCTTCGCGGGCACCGTAGACGTCGAGGACGACCACTTCGTCGGCGATCGACAGCGCTGCACCGAACTCCGCCGCAAACGTTTCCGTACGGGAGTACAGGTGCGGTTGGAAGACGACGACGACTCGCCCACGCTCGCCCGCGCCTGCAGCGCTCGTGACGAGTTGCTGAGCTGCGCCCAGCACGGCACGCACCTCGGTGGGATGGTGCGCATAGTCGTCGAACACACGGATGCCGTGCTCGCGGCCGCGAATCTGGAAACGTCGGTGCACACCGCCGAAGCCTGCAAGACCTTCCAGCAGATCCGTCGCTGCGGCGCCTGCCTGGGTTCCGGCCGTGAACGCAGCCAGTGCGTTCAGTGCCGTGTGCCGTCCCGGAACACCGAGTCTCAACGTCCGCGGGCTCTCCTCCCCCGCTATCGACAGTTCGGCGACGCCGCCGACGTCCTCGGGTTCCCACTTCAGCAACCGGACCGCCATCTCCACGTCGCCTGCGTCGGTGTCCTCGGATCCGTATCCCAGCACGCGGACGCCTGGCAGAGCGCGTTCGTGGACTCGCCGAGCCAGAGCAGCCGACCCTGGATCGTCCATACAGGCAACGAGCACTCCCCCCGGACCGAGCAACGCGGCAAAATCGTCGAAGACCTGCGTGTACGCCTCGGGCGTGCCGAAGTAGTCGAGGTGATCGGCCTCGATGTTGGTGACGATGACGACATTCGGGCTGTATTGCAGGAGCGAACCGTCGCTCTCGTCTGCCTCGGCGACGAACACGTCACCACTGCCGTGGTGCGCGTTGGTGCCCGCCTCGTTCAGTTCTCCACCCACCGCGAACGACGGATCGAAGCCGCAGTGCTGCAGTGCGACGATCAACATCGACGTGGTCGAGGTCTTGCCGTGGGTGCCGGACACCAGCAGTGCCCGATAGCCCTCCATCAGCGATGCCAACACAGTCGGCCGGAGCACGACGGGAATTCCCCGTCGCCCGGCTTCTACCAGTTCGGGATTGGTCTTGGGTATCGCGGCGTGCGTGGTGACCACCACCGTCGGACCACCGGAGATCAAGTCGAGAGCCGAGGCATCATGACCGACGCGAACCTGCGCACCACGAGCGCGCAGTGCCAGAACCCCGCGGCTTTCCTTCGCATCGGAGCCGGAGACTTCGCCGCCGCGAGCGAGCAGAATCCTGGCGATGCCGGACATGCCTGCACCCCCGATTCCGACCATGTGAACACGTCGGAGATCCTCCGGCAGTTCGGCGGGTAGCTCGGGCATGTCCGTCCTTTCGGTACCACCTTGTCGTGCCACGACCGTCACGCGCCCTGTCGACGCTGGGAAGCGACGTCGAGCACGATTCTCGCCACGGTCGCAGCTGCGTCGCGGTGGCCTGCGCTCGCGGCGCTCCTCGACATCGCTTCCACTCGCGCGGAATCTGTGATCAGGTCGATCACGTCACGTGCGACGTAATCCGGAGTCACCGATCCGTCGGCCACGAGTATGCCTCCCCCGGCGTCGACCACGGGGCGTGCGTTGAGTTCCTGTTCACCGTTTCCGTGGGGCAACGGAACGTACACTGCGGGTAGACCCGTCGCCGACACTTCTGCGACCGTCATAGCCCCCGAACGGCAGATGGCCAGATCCGCGGCGGCGTACGCCAGGTCCATGCGATCGATGTACGGAACTGCGACGTACGGTGCAGGAGCATCGGCCGTCGGCACCTCGATCGAATTCTTGGGTCCGACGGCATGCAGTACCGACACTCCGGCATCGGCCAACCGATCCGCGGCGCCCGACACGGCATCGTTGAGCGACCTGGCACCCTGCGATCCGCCGAACACCAGCAGTACAGGGCCGCTCTCCGGCAGCCCGAAATACTCGCGAGCCTCGGCGCGCATCGCCGCTCGGTCCAGCCCGGTGATGGTCGGTCGCACCGGAATTCCGACGATGTCGGCGTCGGAGCGGCCACGAGCCGACACTCCGGATCCGGCCACCGCGGCGAGAACACGCGTCGCGACCTTCGCGCCGACTTTGTTCGCGATCCCGGCACTGGCATTGGCCTCGTGGACGATGACCGGAATCGACCGTTCACGTCCGAAGGCACGCCGCGCAGCAAGGTAAGCGGGCAAGGCCACGTAGCCACCGAACCCGACCAGCACGTCGGCGTCGACGGCCGCGAAGACCGCCCTGGTGGCCCGCACCGACCGAATCACACGACCGGGCAGCCGGACCAGATCCAGGGTGGGCTTGCGCGGCAGCGGGACCGGCGGAATCAACTCGAGCTGGTAGCCCCGCGCCGGAACGAGCGTGGTCTCGAGTCCACGCTCGGTTCCCAGGGCAGTGATCCGTACCGAGTCGTCGAGCGCGCGCAGTGCGTCCGCGACAGCCAACGCCGGCTCGATGTGCCCCGCGGTCCCACCGCCCGCGACGACGACGGACAAGTGTGTGGGAGATGCATTCACCGTCGATATCCTCGCGTATCCGAGTGTCCGTACGCACCGCGGGGTTGAGCACTTGCGCGCGGTGCTGCGTTTCGCCCTCCCACTGCACTGCCACGAACTGCACTGCCACGAACTGCACCACCACGGGGAAGTGCAGCGCCGGTTCTGCGTGGTTCGGAACGGCGAGGGGGCTCGCCCGCTCGAGCTCGACCCGTGCGGGCACCGGCGTCCGGTGCACGACGCTGCGAGGGACCGCTCTCGATCCGACGGCGATCCTCGCGATCGAGCGCAGGCCGGGTGGACTTGGATCTGGCCGCGGCGGCACGCAACGGAGAGAACGACGCGGGCATCGGGAGTCGCAGCACACGGTCCAACCGCGAGTCCTGTCCCGAGTGCAGTGCCGCGATGGCTTCCGGTTCGTGCCGCGCGGCGTTGGCGATGATGCCGAACATCATCAGTGTGATCGCGGTCGACGAACCGCCGTAGGACACGAGGGGAAGCTGGAGACCGGTGACCGGGAGCAGCCCGACCACGTATCCGATGTTGATCATCGCCTGCGCGAAGATCCAGGTTGTCGAACCCGCCGCGAGCAGACGCAGAAACGGATCGACCGATCGCATCGCGATGCGCAGACCCGTGTAGACGAACAATGCGAACAGACCCAGTACTGCGAGACAGCCGATGAAACCCAGCTCTTCACCGATGATCGCGAAGATGAAGTCGTTGTGCGCGTTGGGCAGGTAGCTCCACTTGGCGCGGCTCTGACCGAGACCGACACCGAACGGCCCCCCGTCGGCAAGCGAGAACTTGGCCTGATTCGACTGGTAACCCAGCCCTTGCGGATCGTCACCGGGGTTCAGCCAGGCCTTGATTCGGTTCGATCGGTATCCCGCGGTGAAGGCGAGCACCGTCGCCGCGGCGATACCGCCGCCGACGATGATCGCGAAGAGCCTGGCGTCGAGACCGGCGAACCACAGCAGCGACACGAGAATGATGCCGATCGCGATGGCGGTACTGAGGTTCGGCTGCAGAACAACGAGACCCGCCATCAGCAGCGCTGCGGGGACAAGCGGAATGAGAAGCGATTTCAGGCTGGCGTGCTCGCTACGGCGAGATGCCAGCAGGTGGGCTCCCCACAGTACGAGGGTGACTTTCGCCAGCTCGGACGGCTGGAACGAGACGCCGGCGACATTGAACCACCGGCGCGCGCCGTCGGCGCCCTCCGATCCGATACCGGGAATGAGCACCATCATGAGCATGACGACGGAGAGGCAGAAGAGCGGGAAGGAGACTTTCCGCAGCATGCGCACGGACGTCCGCAGCGCGATATAGAACGCCACGACGCCGAGACCGACGCCGATCAGCTGCTGAGTGAACAGGGTGTACGCCGATCCGTCGGTGGCGTACGCCTCGGCAGCCGACGACGACAGCACCATCACCAGGCCGAGAATCGTGAGCAGAGCGGCAACGGTGACGATCAAGTGGAACGACGCCAGAGGACGACCGAGCCACAATCCGATCCTGGTGCGCGGCGAGTTCGCCGCGGCGTTCGCAGGACGGGCCATCAGGACTGCCCGCCCGGCTGCGTGGTCCCGAGCGCGTGCACGGCGTCGGCGAAGCTGCGGCCACGATGGCCGTAGTCGACGAACATGTCGAGCGAGGCGGCAGCGGGAGCGAGGAGCACCGTGTCCCCTGGCTTGGCTCGCCGGGCGGCCTCGTCGACCGCGGCGCGCATCACGACTTCAGCATCTTCCGCCACATGAGTCACACCAGCATCGTCTCTCAGCGGGAACTCGACAACGGGAACATCCGGTGCGTGTCGCGCCAAAGCCTCTGCGATCTGCGTCCCATCACGCCCGATCAGCACCGCAGCGACGAGTCGAGGCGCCACTTCGACAACGAGCTCGTCGACCGATGCTCCCTTGAGGAGACCGCCTGCGATCCAGACGACGTGCTCGTGCGCGAGCAACGACGACCGCGCTGCATGCGGGTTGGTCGCCTTGGAATCGTCGACGAACGTCACGTCCCCCACTGTGCGGACGACCGACGCACGATGTGAGCCCACCTCGTACGTGCGTATACCCTCCGCTACAGCCCCTGCCGGGGCCCCGATCGCGCGGGCGAGCGCCGCCGCCGCCAACGCGTCCATCGTCCCGGCCGGACCGGACGGGCTGACATCGTCCACCGACATCAAGTGCAGCCGCTCGCCGAAAGCGTTGTCCACGATCTGTCCGTCGATCACCCCGAGTTCTCCTGGCGCCGGGACTCCGAGGCGGAACCCGACCACTCGATCGGCACGAGCCGAGCCTGCCAGGGCCGCTGCCCGCGCATCGTCGAGACCCACCACCCCGACGTCGCCGACGAGCGCTCGTGCTTTGGCCTCGACGTAGCCGTCCATACCGCCGTGCCAGTCCAGATGATCCTCGGCGATGTTGAGGACGACACCCGCCGCGGGCCGGACGGACGGAGCCCAGAACAACTGGAACGACGACAACTCGACCGCGAGGACCTCCGGATGCGGGTCCGACTGCAGAGCGTCGAGCACCGGCAGACCGATGTTTCCGCAAGCCGCACTCGCCAGACCGGCCGATTCGAGGACGGACGCGAGCATCGAGGTGGTCGTGGTCTTTCCGTTCGTTCCCGTGACTACCAGCCATGTCGTCGGCGCGCCGTACACACCCGCGCGATCGACGTGCCAGGACAGCTCGATGTCCCCCCAGATCGGGATGCCGCGTTCGGCGGCACGCGCGAGCACCGGTGCGTCCGGGCGAAAGCCCGGACTGGTGACGACGAGCGCGACCGACTCGAATGTGGAATCGTCCGCGAGAAGGTCGTCCTGCAGGATTCCGTCGGCACCGGCTGCGCGCGCCTTGTCCAGCGCGGCCGGGTCGGTATCGGTGACGAGCACCCGCGCACCGAGATCGCGGAGCGGCCCGACGGTCGCCAGCCCGGATACCCGTCCGCCGGCGACCAGCACGGTCTTGTCCCTCAGCCACGCCACGTCGTCGGACATCGCACTCCCCTTCATCGGATTCGAGCTCTATCCACCGACAGCGGCGAGGTACTCGCTGTAGAACAAGGCAAGGCCGACGGCCGACGCGATGGCCGCCAGCAGCCAGAATCTGATGATCACCGTGGTTTCTGCCCAGCCTGCGAGCTCGAAGTGGTGGTGGAACGGCGCCATTCGGAACACACGCCGCCGACTCGATCGGAACACCGCGACCTGGATCACGACGGAGGCTGCCTCGGCGACGAACAGTGCCGCGATGACGACCATGATCAGTTCGGTGCGCGTCACGATGGACAAGCCGGCGATGAGTCCACCGAGGGCCAACGACCCGGTGTCGCCCATGAAGATCTTCGCCGGAGCTGCGTTCCACCACAGGAAACCGATGCAGGCACCAGCAGCGGCCGCGCAGATGAGCGCCAGGTCCAGAGGGTCACGCACGTCGTAGCATCCGGGCCCCGGGTTGGTGGAGCAGGACTGTCGGTACTGCCAGAAGGTGATGACGGTGTAGGCGCCGAGGACGAGCGTCATCGAACCTGCCGCCAGACCGTCGAGTCCGTCCGTGAGGTTCACGGCGTTGGACCATGCAGTGACGAGGAAGTAGCACCATACGATGAACACCAGTGGGCCCAGGCTGACCGTCGCGATATCGCGCACGTAAGAAAGCTGCATGCTCGCTGGAGTGAGCCCGTTCTCGCCTTTGAACTGCAGTGCGAGGATGCCGAAGAGAACCGCGGCGAACAGCTGGCCGACCAGTTTCGCTGTCTTGTTCAGACCCAGATTGCGCTGCTTGCGAATCTTGATGAAGTCGTCGAGGAAACCGACGAGACCCAGGACCGTGGTCAACCCGAGAACCAGCAACGCGGACGCCGACGGCCCGTCGGCGTCGTAGCCGATTCCGATCAGGTGCGAGCCCCAGTAACCAGCCCAGAGACCGGCAAGGATCGCGACTCCGCCCATCGTCGGCGTGCCGCGTTTGGATTGATGACTTGCCGGGCCTTCGACGCGGATCTCCTGGCCGAAGCCTTGTTTGGAGAACGCCTTGATCAACACCGGCGTCAGCAGAATCGCCACAGCGAGCGCGATGCCTCCGGCGAAGAGGATCTGTCTCACTGCGGTGCCTCCCCGTTGGTTGTCGTGTTCTCCCCGGCGTGCTCGCCGTCCTGCAGTAATGCGTCGGCGACGGTCCACAGTGCGACGGACTGCGATGCCTTGACCAGCACGATGTCGTCCGGTCGAAGTTCTTCCCTCAACACCGCGACGGCAGAATCCCGATCGGGAACCAACATCGACTCCTCGCCCCAGGAGCCTTCCATGACTGCGCCCTGGTGCATCGCTCTGGTCGGGCGGCCCGACTCGACGATGATCAACCTGGACACGTCGAGCCGTACCGCAAGGCGTCCGATCGCGTCGTGTTCGACGACGGAATCCGGCCCCAGCTCGCCCATCTCCCCCAGAACCGCCCATGTTCGACGCGGTGGCCCGGTTCCCGACCTCGACATCGTGACGAGAGCCTTGAGCGCTGCGCGCATGGAGTCGGGGTTGGCGTTGTAGGAGTCGTTGACGACGGTGACGCCGTCCGGTCTCGTCCGAACGTCCATGCGCCGGACGGAAGCCGCGGTGGAACCGGCGAGTGCATCGGCAATCCCGGTGAGGGTGCCGCCGCATTCGAGAGCGACCGCGGCGGCAGCGAGGGCGTTGCCGACCTGGTGCTCACCGTGGACGGCCAACGCCACGTCGACGGTTCCAGCCGAGGTGACCATGGTGAAACGGGCTCGCGCTTCGGCGTCGAGTGTGACGTTCTCGGCCCTGATGTCCGCGTCCGGGGACATGCCCACGGTCACCACCCGAGCCGACGTGCGCGTGCGCATCGCCGACACCAGTCGGTCGTCGGCGTTGAGGATGGCCACGCCGCCGTCTGCGGCACTCGGAAGCGCTTCGATCAGTTCGCCTTTGGCGACGGCGATGATATCTCGGGAACCGAATTCACCGAGGTGGGCTGTGCCGACGTTGAGTACGACGCCGATTCGGGGAGGCGCAGCATGGGCTAGGGCGGCAATATGTCCGACACCCCGAGCAGACAGTTCGAGCACGAGGAAATCCGAGGACTCGTCGGCGCGCAGAACTGTCCAGGGATGGCCCAGTTCGTTGTTGAACGAGCCCGGCGGCGCGACGACGGATCCGAGTGGTCGCAGCACCGCGGCCAGCAAGTCCTTCGTCGAGGTCTTTCCGGACGAACCCGTCACTCCGACGATCGTCAGCCCGGAATCAGCGGTCAGTTCCACCGCCGAGGCGCGGGCGAGCGCGCTGAGCGCCGCCAATACCGCGGCACCGGACCCGTCGGAGTCGTGTTCCAGTGCCATCGCCTTGCCATCGTGCGGCTTCGGCGCGACGACGACGGCCGGAACGCCGACCGGCCGCGCCGCCAGCACCACGGCGGCACCTGCCGCGACTGCTGCAGCCGCGTGGTCGTGGCCGTCGACTCGCGCACCGGGGAGCGCCAGAAACAGCCCGCCTGGGCCGATCTTGCGTGAATCGAACTCGACCGAGCCGGTGACCAGCACGGACGGGTCTTCCACGTCGTGCATCTCACCCCCGACGATGTCGGCGATCTGTGTGATGGTCAGGTCTTTCACGAACTGGCTCCTGCGTGTTCATCGGTCGCGCGATCGAGGGCATCGGCGAGCACGACGCGGTCGTCGAACGGATACTTCACCCCATCGATCTCCTGACCTGTTTCGTGGCCCTTGCCCGCGATCAGCACGACGTCGCCTTCCCGCGCCCAGTTCACCGCGTCGGCGATCGCAGCGCCGCGGCCGGCGACGTTCCTGACCTCACCTCGGGACGACTCGTCGACCGAAAGAGCACCCGCCATCACCGCATCCCGAATGAGTGCAGGATCTTCGGATCGCGGATTGTCGTCGGTGATGACGAGAAGATCGGCACCTCGGGCACCCGCGGCACCCATCAACGGACGTTTGGCGGTGTCACGGTCGCCGCCTGCACCGAGGACCACCGCGATTCTGCCCTGAGTCTGTTCGCGCAGTGTCTCGATCACGGCTTCGACGGCAGCAGGCTTGTGTGCGTAGTCGACGACGGCGAGGAACTTCTGGCCGCGGGATATGCGCTGCACTCTGCCCGGGACGTCGACGTCGGCCATTCCGGCGACAGCCCGACGCACGTCGACGCCTGCAGCCGCGCAGACCGCGGTCGCCAGTGCGGCGTTGGCGACGTTGTATCGGCCCGGCAGTCGGATCGATGCAGCGTGTCGGTTGCCTGCGGTGTCGACGAGGGTGAATCGTTGGGTTCCCGTCGGTTCCTTCGACCATCCGTCGACAGTCCAGTCGGCGTCGCCGAGGACGGACACGGTGAGCAGGGTCGAGCCCGCCGATCGCGCGATGTCGGCCATGCGCTGGCCCCAGGCGTCGTCTATGCACACGGCAGCCGACCGCGTGTGGACGCGCGACTCGGCGGCGAACAGTCTGCTCTTGGCGAGGAAGTACTCCTCCAGCGTGTCGTGGAAATCGAGGTGATCCTGCGAGAGGTTGGTGAACGCCCCGACCGAGAAGACCGTGCCGTCGACCCGCCCGAGAGACAGTGCGTGGCTGGACACTTCCATGACCACGGTGTCGAGGCCTTGCTCGACCATCGCCGCGAACAGCGCGTGCAGATGCGGCGCCTCCGGTGTGGTGAGGGCACTCGGCACTCGGGTGCCGGCGATCTTGGTCTCGATGGTGCCGATGAGGCCGGTTCGTCTACCGGCGGCCGACAGTGCCGCTTCCAACAGATACGACGTGGTCGTCTTACCGGACGTCCCGGTGATGCCGATGACGGTCATCTTCTCCGACGGATTGCCGTAGACGAGCGCGGACACGTGTCCCAGCACCTCCCTCGGCCGGTCACGCACGAGGACAGGCACCGGTAGCTGCGGATACTGCGCCGAAACGAGCTCCAGACCCTCGGAGTCGGTGAGGATCGCGGCTGCTCCCCTGTCGATTGCTGTCGCGACGAAGGAGGCGCCGTGCGCGGCGGATCCGGGCAGTGCCGCGAAGAGATCGCCTGTGACGACTCCCTGCGCTCGAAGATCGACTCCGGTGACGAACGGCGACTGCAGCTCGGAGCCGTCCGCCATGGCCGCGTGAACCAGCCTGGCTTCCGCCGCGGCTGCGATGTCCTCGACCGCGGTACGCGGTGGGTTCGACGGTCTGAGCGACGACGGAGCATCGGTCGACTCTGCTGGCACGGACACTGCGCTCCTTTCTGCTCGACGTACAACTTCAGGCCCACCCGCAGGCCGTGGTGCTGCGCCGAGCGCTGCAGGACGGACTTTCGGTTTCGGGCCGACGAGTCAGGTTACCGGCGCGGCTTCGCCGCGCTGACCCCCGACCCTTTCAGCCGAACCACACGCGAGGTGCGCGTCACTGTCAGTCGGCTTGCAGCACCAATTTCGGTCCGGAAGCAGACAGTGGAACGCTGTCTCGCTGGAGCATCCAACTGGCGATGTTGTGGAACAGCGGCGCTGCAGACTGTCCACCTGATCCGTCTGCACTCCTGGTCGGGGCGTCCAGCATGATGCCGATGACGTACCGGGGGTCGTCGGCCGGGGCGATGCCGGCGAACGTGATCCAGTAGTTCGAGTTGGAGTAACAACCGCATTCCGGATCGACCTGCTGCGCAGTGCCGGTCTTGCCGCTGATCTGGTACCCGGGGATCCCCGCTGCGACACCGGTTCCTCGCTGGTTACCGGTGTCGTCCTGCGTGACGGAACGGAACATGTCGCGAACGGTCGTCGCAGTCTGCGGGCTCACCACATAGACGCCTTCGGGCCTGTCGGTATCCGTACGATTTCCGTCCGGGTCGACCGTCGACTTGACGATCCTGGGCGGAATCCGCATCCCGTCGTTGGCGATCGCCTGGTACATCGCCGTCATCTGCAGCAACGACATGGACAGACCCTGACCGATGGGGAGGTTGGCGAACGTGCCGCCGGACCACTGATCCCGACTCGGCACGCTGCCTGCACTCTCTCCTGGAAGCCCGACATCGGTGCGTTGACCGAGCCCGAACCTGGAGAGCATGTCTGCAAAGCGATCTTCGCCGACGCGCTGAGCGAGCATGAGTGTGCCGACGTTCGACGACTTTCCGAACACACCGGTCGACGTGTAGGGAACCACGCCGTGATCCCACGCGTCCTTCACCGACACACCGGACATGAAGATGTTGCCGGGAACTTGCAACACCTCATCGGGCGTCGTGAGGCCGTATTCGATTGCGGCAGCGGCAGTGATGATCTTGTTGACCGAACCGGGCTCGAACGGAGTGGAGACGGCGAGGTTGCCCATCTCCTTGTTGCGGTCGTTGTTGCCGACGCCGATACCCGGGTTGAACGTGTTGTCGTTGGACATCGCCAGAACCTCGCCGGTGCGTGCGTCCTGCACGACGGCGGACGCATTCTTCGCACCGGACAGGTCTTTTGCGAGCTGCACCTGTTGCTGGACGTAGTACTGCAGATCCGCGTCGATGGTCAGCTCCACTCCCGAGCCGTTCACCGCGGTCTGCTTGTCGCGCCAGCTGCCGGGTATGACGGCGCCGTCCGACCCGCGATCGTAGGTCTGCGATCCGTCGGTTCCGGCCAGCGTCGCGTCGAGCGAATCCTCCAGTCCCAGAAGGCCGTGGCCGTCCCAACCTGTCGCGCCGACCATGTTGGCGGCGAGTGATCCGCCCGGGTACTCGCGAATGTCCTGCCGCTCGAGGCCGACTTCTTCGAATTCTTCGCTGATCCGTGTCGCCACGGTCGAGTCGACGCCGCGGACGAGGTAGGCGAACGTGTCGTCGCTCTTCAGCTTGGCGAGAATGTCCTTCTCGTTCGCGATGTCACCCAGTTCGTCGTGGATGCCTGCGGCGATCTCGGCCAACCTGTCGTCGGTTTGGGGCGCAGAGGGATCCTTGGCCCGCGCCTCGTCCAACTCCTGCCGGACGCGCACGGGTTGGAACGTCAAGGCCTTGGCTTCCATCGTGAAGGCGATGGGCTTGCCGTTCCTGTCCGTGATGGAGCCGCGTGCTGCTGCGTCCACCAGGGTGGTGGTGCGCTGTGACGCGGCTTCGACGGACAGTCGAGTTCCGTTGACTCCCATGATCCAGACCAACTGCAGTACGACGACACCGAGAATGCCGAACATGACGATGCGGCCGAAGCCGTTGCGGAAAGTGAACGACGAGGCGTCGAAGCGACTGCCCGCTCGGGGATGCGGGCGACGTGGAGGCACGCCGCCTCGGGCCGAGGCGGGCCTTCGGTCGGACACAGTGACGCCGGATGCGTTCCGCCTGGAATCATTCCGCCGGCTCCGCTCGTGCGGCGCTGGTGTACGACGAGTGTTCCCGGATGTCGGCCTGGTCACTGCCGACTACCCGAAGGACTCGCCGACGGGATGCTCATGGGAACCAATTGTTCACCCATTGCCTCGGTTCCCGCGCCATTCGCCGTGTTCGGCGTGGCGGATGTGACTGATGGTGCGACGCCGGATGGTGTACCTGCGTCGTCGGATGCCGCCCGCGTGCCCGACGGGTCGGAGGCCGAGCGCGGAGCAGTCGAGTCCGATGCCGCTCGGGGCGCGGTCGTCTGCGGCTGATTGCGCACCTGCAACGGGTTTCGGGCCTCGGAATCCGCCGATTGCGACGTGCCCTGTGAGGTGGGCGGATCGAGTGGTGCAACCGGGTTGCCCTGTGCGGGAGCGGGAGTGCCGACGACCTGAACCGAACCGTCCTCCGCCACCACGATGCGCGCAGCGCCTGCGGCAGGGACCATCCCCAACTCGGCGGCTTTACGCGCGAGTTCCGGTGCGGAATCCGCCAATTCGACATCACGCTGCAGCGACGCACGTTCCTGAACGAGACGCTCGTTCTGGGCCTTCGCATCGCTCAGTACATAGGAGTCACCGGCAGATCTCGTCGTCAACAGCAGCGTCAAACCGAGACCGAGGGACAGGAGTCCGATCACCAACGCGACGAACGGAACTCGCGCGCCGATGGACGCGGACATCGTCCTCGCTGCCGCATGTCCGCTCGATGCAAGCTCCACCCCGCGCGAGGACGCGCGTTGTTGACGACGCTCGTACGCCCGCGATGCCGCGCCGGAGCGACCCGAGCCGACGCCGCGGCGCTGGCGCCGTGTGGTCGGTGACGAAGTCGAGGTAATGGTCATCTACGATCTCCTCGCAATTCGCTCGGCCGCGCGCAGGCGCACCGGGGCCGAGCGCGGGTTCTCCTCGATTTCTTCTTCCGACGCGCGTTCCGCTCCCTTGGTCAGAAGACGAAACTCGGGTCCCATCCCGGGTAGCTCGACCGGAAGCCCCTCGGGGCTGCGCGATTTCACGCGGGGCGTGAGCTCTTTCTTCACCACGCGGTCCTCGAGCGACTGGTAGGACATGAACACGACACGTCCTCCGACGGCCAACGCATCGAGTCCGGCGGGTACGGCCGTCTCGAGCGAGTCCAACTCACCGTTCACCTCGACCCGCAGCGCCTGGAAGGTGCGCTTGGCGGGATGACCTCCCGTTCGCCGCGTCGCGGCCGGAATTGCCGAGTAGAGCAGTTCGACGAGGGCCGCGCTCGTGGTGAACGGGGTGGTTTCGCGACGTTTGACGACAGCCGACGCAATGCGTCCGGCGAATCGTTCTTCACCGTACGTGCTGAGCACGCGGGCGATGTCGCCGTGCGAGTAGGTGTTCAGGACGTCCGCCGCAGTCAGCCCGACCGTCGGATCCATCCGCATGTCGAGTGGGGCGTCCACCGAGTAGGCGAATCCGCGGTCCGCTTCGTCCAGCTGCATCGAGGACACTCCGAGGTCGAACAGAATGGCGTGGACCGAGTCCTGCGGCGCGAAGCCGGATTGCTCGAGGGCGTCGGCAATTCCGTCGTACGTGGTGTGCACGAACGAGGTTCGATCCGAGAACTCCTCCAGCCGCCGGCCGGCACGCGCGAGCGCGTCCGGATCTCGATCGAGGCCGATCAGATGCAGCGTCGGATAAGTACGCAAGAAGTGTTCGGAATGTCCGCCGAGGCCGAGCGTCGCATCGATCATCACAGGTGTGAGACCTGACGCGTGAGCTGCGGTGAGGGCGGGTCCCAGAAGTTCGTCCGCGCGTTCGAGGCGAACGGGGATGTGTTTCGGCTGAGGCCGGTCGACGGAGTCGTCGCCGTCGGGAGCGCTGTCAGAGGCGGCCGACGATTCGCCTTCCACGATGATTCCTCCCGGTTCGTGCGTCTGCGCGGTGGTGCGTCGAGATCGCGCATCGATCGATGGTGTGGACGAATGCCTCGAGGTCCCTGTCCGATAGGAACCTGACGTCGGGGAAGTACGTCAGGGTCCTGATCTTCGAAACCTGGCGTTGGGGAAGAACGTCAGGGTTCTGATCGGGCAGAGGCCTCGCGGCACTCGGCGGTTGATCCGGGCGGTTACTGGCTTCCTGCGGTTACAAGATTCCTTCCAGGGATGCATCCACTGCATCCGAGAAGCTCTGCTCACCCTCGGACGAGTAGCGAGCCCAGGCTTCTTCGTTCCAGATCTCGATGAACTCGATGGATCCGTTCACGACGACGTTGCGTTCCAGACTCGCGTAGCGCCTGTGGTCCGAGCTGAGCATGATGCGGCCCTGACCATCGAGCTTCTGCTCGTCCGTGCCCGCACCGAGCTGCCTGATGTACGAGCGCGCAACCGGATTGGAACGAGATGCTTCGGTGAGCTTTCTTACCTTTTCCGCGAACGCTTCCTGGGTGTAGATCGCGAGGCTGTGGTCTTGACCTTTGCTCACCATCACACCTTCCTTCAGCGCATCCCGGAACTTCGCCGGCAACGTGAGCCGGCCCTTCTCGTCGAGCTTGGGCGTGTAGGTACCGAGGAACACTCGACACCTCCCGCTCTCGCTGCTGCCACCACATTACCCCACTTTCCTCCACTTTCAATCCATCGGGAGGAATATTTTTGGGATCTACCCCAATTTCCGCAGGTCAACTTGGTGGTTGATTGTGGGGAACGTATCGGCACGAATCGACAATTGTCGACCTACACAGAGCCCGGAAAGTGACGATCAAGCGAAAGGCCAGGTCAGGAGGTCCCGAACGTCAATGGATCGGTCATCGACACTGATGGTGGTTGAAAGTGGGGATTACGCAGTTCGCTCCCCCACGCGGTGGGGAGAAGTGGGTGACGAGGTTCTGATTCATCCTCGACAAGGCCAGATGGCACCCCATGCGGGGCGCCGGCCATACGCAACCGGGACATACGAAAGCGGTGCCCACCCATTCGGGTGAGCACCGCTTCTGTGGTGATCTGTTGTCTCTGAATCCAGGGCTTTCCGGACTGGCTGCATCCGGCTTTGCTGCATCCGACTCAGCTGCGCAGCGCCTTCGACATCGAGACGGAGATAACTAGTCCTGTTCGAATCGCTTCCGGAAACGATCTTCCATACGGGAAGTGAAACCGCCGCCGCCCTTGCGGCCGGACTTGGGTTTCGGTCCCGAACTCTTGGGTCCGCCCGAGCCAGTCGCTTCGGACTCCTCCTGTGACGCAGCAGCGCCCTTACGAGACCCACCGAGTAGGAACAGCACACCGGCACCGAACATGAAGACGAAGCCGACGAGACTGATCACCGGGAAACCACCGGGCTTGAACGGCAGCGCCAGCCCGGCGATGAGCAAAACTAGTCCCAAGACGAACAAAGCGGCCGCCTGGAAGCGACGTTTGCTCGAAGCCGTACGCATACGGCCGCTTCGCACGTGAGAAGCGAACTTGGGATCCTCGGCGTAGAGAGCGCTCTCGATTTGATCGAGCATGCGCTGCTCGTGCTCGGAGAGTGGCACGGTACCTCCCCCTGCACAGATATTAGAAGTCATTCCGGGTGCGAAACGACGGGAAGCTGACTCTGGCGGCTACCTGTCATCGATAATACGAGGTGAATCGACTGCTTACCACCTACTCGGTCCATGTGTTCCTGAGAATGTCCGAAGTTTCCCTGCGCAGACCCCTGACAGGACGCATGCGGACCCGACCACTCGGACCCTCCGGCGCACTGAACTTCGACGAAAGGCAACACGACCGCGACAGAATCAGCCCTCACGCCGACATCGATCGAGGCGGCAGGACTGCCCGATCGAGCCGTGAATCCGCGCCGATGAAATCCTCCACCACATGCAGGAACCGGCCGACTTCGCGATAGAACGAGTCAGCGACGTCCTGATCGATGGAGCGAGACACACCGGCCTGCAGTGCCGCTCGCAGCGACGAGTAGCTCGCGAAATACTCCGCCCAGGCTTGAAGTTCCGGCTCGGCTTTAGCCAGCAGTACCCACGCACTGCGTGATCTTGCTCGCGTCGAGGGCGCAACTTCCAGAATCGCGGCCGCTCCACGGAGGGCCGCCATGTAGCAATCCAGAAATTGGTCCGCGACCGACTCGGCGCCGAGGGAACCCGACAGCAAGGCATCTGCCCGGCCCAGCAGTACGCGAGCACGCGGCGACACCGGCGGACGCACATCACCACGGAGAACCTTCGTAGCCATACTCGAACACCTCCCGATTGCATTCGCCGTTCGTGACCGCAATTTCCGAAACGACCGGACGTCGACGACGATCTAAGGTCAGGGATCCAGCGAGCCCCGCTTCCCTCGGGGTCATCGCCGGATCACCGACATCGAACATCCGTTCGACATATTCAATATAGCTGTGCCCACCGACAAGTCGTCAAGGAAAGGTTGAGAACAGTCGCTACCGACGCGGAACCGACCCCGTACCTGGTCGATCTGTCCGCCCGAGAACTCCGTCGTCGCCTTCCCGAAGCGCTGGCGATCTACGTCGAGGCAATGGGTTACCCGCAAGGCACGGAGTATCACCGCGCCCCGATGTGGTCCGAGCACGTCCTCCGCCCCGGATGGTGCGCTGTCGGTGCAGTCCTGCCCACGCCCGACTCCCCACTGGTCGCCGTCGCGTACGGGTACAAGGGTGCTCGGCATCAGTGGTGGCACCAGCAGGTCAGGGACGGTCTGCGTAGATCCGGCGCCGATGACGAGTACGTCGACTCTGTCCTCTCGGACTATTTCGAATTGACCGAGCTGCACGTGTCCCCACATGCACAGGGACACGGACTCGGTCGCGCACTCACGCGCAGACTCCTTCGCGGCCGCCCGGAAAGCGGCGTGCTGCTGTCCACTCCGGAAGTGGAGAACGAGAACAACCGCGCGTGGCGCCTGTACCGAAGTCTCGGTTTCGGGGACGTACTCCGCAACTTCACCTTCGCGGGCGACCGACGACCGTTCGCAGTTCTCGGTCACGCACTGCCCTTCGAAACGGACGAACCGCTCGAACGGTGACGATCTATACGCTGGTGCCGTGATCGATGTTCTCGTAGTGGGCTCAGGCCACAATGCCTTGACTTCAGCGTGTTACCTGGCCGACGCCGGCCTGTCCGTCGAAGTCGTGGAGAAGGACACGATCGCAGGTGGTGGCGTGTCGTCCGCCGAGCGCTTCCCCGGCCACCGAGTCGACCGTGGCTCGTCTGCTCACATCATGGTTCGGCATACCGGCGTCGTCGAGGAACTCGGTCTGGCCGACCACGGTCTGGTCTACGTCGATTGCGATCCGTGGGCGATCGCTCCCGGCGCACCTGGTACGGACGACGAGGCCATCGTGTTTCGTCGCGACCTCGACGCCACCTGTGACTCCATCGCGCGGTCGTGCGGTGCTGCGGATGCGATGGCGTATCGGACGTTCGTCGCGTCCTGGGGGCCGCGCAGCGCACGCACCATGAAAGCGTTCTCGGCGGCGCCGACGGGAGCCAATCTGGTGCGCTCCTTCTGGGGACTCGATGCGCCGGACGGCGGGAGTGCTCTCTCCCGTGAGTTCCTCACGACCGGGGACGCGCTGCTCGACGCCACGTTCTCGTCGGAGAGGCTGAAAGCTGCCCTCGCATGGTTCGGTGCGCAGTCCGGCCCGCCGATGTCGGAACCGGGCACCGCGCCCATGGTTGGCTTCGCGGCGCTGATGCACACACTTCCACCCGGTCGCGCCGTCGGAGGAAGCGGCGCGTTGACCGAGGCGATGATCTCGAAGCTCGTCGCCACGGGAGGTCAGCTCACCGTCGGTGACGGCGCCGTCTCAGTGGCGCGGTCCGGCGACGGGTGGACGACGCGCACGGAATCGGGTCGGTCGATTCGCAGTCGCACGGTCGTCGCCGGCTGCCATGTTCTGACGACTCTGGACCTGCTCGACGCTGGAGGATTCGATCGTCGACGAACGGAGGCATGGCGACGAGGAATCCGCGTCGGGCCCGGCCTGGGAATGGCGGTCCGACTGGCCACCTCCGCCGTGCCGCAGTATTCCAGTGCACCCTCGGTGCAGGACGGTACCTCCGGTCTGCAGTTGCTCGTGCACGATCGCCGGCAACTGCGCCGTGCGCACGGTCACGCCCTGGCAGGAGATCTGCCGCCCGAGCCTGCCGTCCTCGGGATGTCGTTCACCGCAATCGAACCGAGCGTGGCACCGGAGGGCGAGCACCAGGTGTCTCTCTGGTCGCAGTGGCATCCGCACACCCTGTCCGACGGACGGCGATGGCGTGCGTCGGACACCGAACGCGTGGCGACGGATCTTGCGGAGACCGAAGCCGACCGCATCGTCGAATCGCTCGAGTCGTACGCGCCCGGCTTCCGCGACACGATCCTGCACCGTTACGTCCAGTCCCCCACCGACATCGAGCGCGAACTGGGAATGATCGGCGGGAACATCATGCACGTGGAGATGTCCTTGGACCAGATGATGATCTGGCGTCCGGTCCCCGAACTCGCGGGCCATCGTGTGCCCGGTGCACAGGGGTTGTACCTGACGGGCGCATCCACCCATCCCGGCGGCGGCGTGTCCGCGGCCAGCGGACGGACGGCGGCGAAGATCGCGTTGTCCGACCACGGCGGCGGCCGTGTCCGAGCGTGGCTGGGACGGAAGCGGCGATGAACAGATTCGTGTGGATCCTCGCCGGAAGTGCAGTGACGGCGCAGATCGTCTATCCGCTCGTGAGCGGCTCGAACCGCGATGTCGTGACTGTCGCCGTCGTCGCGCTGCTCGCGGCGTCCGCTCTCGCGCACGCCGCGATCACCCGGGGCGTCAAGTGGGCGGCAGTATTGTTCGTCACCACGGCCGGGCTCGGTATCGCTGCCGAGATCGTCGGCACCGCAACCGGGTTCCCGTTCGGCTCGTACTTCTACGCCACGAGTCGACTCGGCCCGGACATCCTCGGTGTTCCCGCGGTGGTGCCGTTGGCCTGGACGGCCGGCTTCTACCCCATCTGGTGCGCGGTCTCGCTTCTGCTGCACCGTGTCCGTCCAGATCAGCGAGCGACGCTGCACCGGATCGTCATGACGGCGGTCGCAATGGTCGGTTGGGACCTCTACCTCGACACCCAGATGGTCACGGACGGGCAGTGGACCTGGACCTCGCCCATCGCCGGACTCCCCGGGATCCCGTCGATTCCGGTGACGAATTATCTGGGCTGGTTCGTCGTGGCACTGACGATGGCCGTGATCGTGGAGTTCGCCGGAAAGTCGGTGATCCGCACGGATCCGCCTCGTCTCACCGATTCCGCACCCATCGTCCTGTTCATGTGGACGTGGCTGGGCTCCGCCTTCGCGCACGCAGTCTTCCTCTCCGGTCCCGAATTTCGATTCTCCGCGATCTACGGGTTCGTCGTCATGGGGACCGTCGGCGTACCCCTCGTGTGGACGTGGACCACCCGATCGAGGCGAAGGACGATCGACACGGCGCGGTGATCGCCACCGTGCGTCGTCGACCGGCCTGGTTCTCTGGCACGATGTCGCTGTGCAGTCGACATCACGCGAACGTAGTACTCGTAGACGGAACCGCATCGCGAAGGTGCTCGCGCTCACCCTGTTGCTCGCGCCGCTACTGACCGGGTGTCTCCGCGCCCAGGTGTCGATCGGTGTGTCCGCGGACGATCGGGTGTCCGGTCAGATCGTGGCCGCGACGATTCCCACGTCGGACACCGACACCGGCCCCCAGTTGGTCGCACCGTCGACTCTTGCCAGCAAGATCCGCATCCAGGAGTACCGCCAGGACGGATACGTGGGCACCGAAGCTCGATTCAACGATCTGTCCTTCGGAGACGTGCAGACCCTCGGCCAGATGTCCGAACAGGCAACGGGCAGCTATCAACTGGTGCTCCAGCGCGCTGGGGACACCGTCACTCTCGACGGCAAGGCCGATCTGCAGAACGTTCCCGCTCAGGGCACGGACGTGCAGTTCACCATCGCGTTCCCGGCTCGAATCGGAACAACCAACGGAACCCGTGAGGGCGACAACATCATCACCTGGAAGTTGCCGGCAGGTGAGGTCACGTCGATGCGCGCCGAGGTCAACTACCCCGACCCGAACACTCGCAGTTTCGCAGGATGGGCAGGAATCGTCGGGGGCGTCACCGTCGGCATCGCAGCGATCGTCGGCGCCATGGCGTGGGTGACACGCAATCCTCCCGTGCGACGCACACCGTCGTCCGTGTGACCGATTTCCGCGACGCGGTCAGGCGGGCGACGACGGCCGGTGCGGCGCTTGCCGGTGTCGGCGCGGCGACGACTGCCGTCAATGCTCTGTCGATGAGGTCGCTGCGTCGGCCCACATCCGATGTTCCCGGCTCCGTCGCCGTGTGCATCCCTGCGAGAAACGAGGTCGATCTGATCTCGGCACTCGTCGCCGATCTGCGGCAGCAGGTCCACTGCCCCACCCTCGAAGTGTTCGTTCTCGACGACGGGTCGACGGACGGCACGTTCGAGGCCGCCGTCGCCGCGGCTGATTCCGATCCACGGTTCCACGTCCGCCGCTCGACGACGGAACCGCCCGCGGGCTGGACGGGCAAAGCGGCCGCCTGCCACACGCTGGCGGGGCAGGCCCTGGCGGGCAGGCCCGACTGCATTGCGTTCGTCGACGCCGACGTGCGACTGTCGGCCGGTGCGATCGCCGCGGCTGTGTCGGAGCTCCGACGCGGGCGCACTGCCCTTGTCAGTCCGTGGCCACGGCAACAGGCAGACAGTTGCGCCGAGCGCCTCGTGCAACCACTTCTGAGTTTTTCCTGGCTGTCGACGCTGCCGGTACGGGTCGCCAATGCCTCGACGAGGCCGTCGACCGTCGTCGCATGCGGTCAATTCCTGATGTTCGACGCCCGCGCGTATCGGGATATCGGGGGGCACGAGTCGGTCGCGAGCAGCGCCACAGAGGATCTGGACATCGCCCGGGCGCTGCGCAGATCCGGGCACCGTACGGCCGTCGTGTTGGGCGGTGAGCTGGCGCGGTGCCGGATGTACGACGGTTGGTCCGATCTCCGTGAGGGATACAGCCGCTGGCTGTGGAGTGCGTTCGGCGGGCCGGTCGGTTCCACTGCTGTTCTGGGTGCGGCTGCACTCGCGTATGTACTGCCACCCGTTGCTGCAGTGTTCGGCTCGGGCCGCACCCGTAGGTGGGGCCTCGGCGGTTACGGCGCGGCCGTGGCAGCGCGTCTCGTGGCCGACCGAGCCGAGTCCGGGGTCGTCGGTTCAGGAGCTGTTGCGGCGGCGTTTGTTCACCCGGTGTCCGTACTCCTCTACGGCGCACTGACAGTCGACTCGTTCCTCAGATCGAAGACCGGTTCGATCACGTGGAAGGGTCGTCCGCTCTGACGAGTGCGCCGGGCACGGACTTCCGAGAACCGGTGAGTCCTAGACCCTGGCGGCGCACAATCCGAGGTTGGTGAGTACCTCGCGCGTGGCCTTCGCGAAATTCAGGGTGATGAAGTGCAGCGCCGGTGCGCCTTCCGCGATCAGCCGCTCACCGATCTGTGTCGCGAGTTCGATACCCACCTCGCGCACCGCCGCCCTGTCCTCTTCCGGACCGGTCCCGGCCGCTGTGGTGAAGCGGTCGTCCAGTGCTTTCGGCAGCGCGGACCCGGACAGCGCCAGAGCTCGCCGCACCGTGCGAAGCGACGTGATCGGCATGATCTCCGGCACGATGGGCTTCGCCCCCTGCTCAGGATCGAACGCGACCACCCGATCACGTAAGCGGAGGTAGTCGTCGACATCGAAGAACATCTGCGTGATGGAGTACTCGGCTCCTGCACGGAGCTTGTTCACCAGAACCCGAGTGTCCTGTTCCAGATTCAGCGCACGGTAATGGCCTTCGGGGAACGACGCGACGCCGACGTGGAAGTCGCCCAGCTCTCGCACGAGCGTGACCAGCTCGTCCGCGTACTCGACACCGTCCGGATGCTTTTCCCAGTCGCCGAGCGGATCACCGGGCGGGTCACCACGAAGGACCAGGATGTTGGAGATTCCGCGGTCCGCATAGGAACCGACCATCGACCGCAGCTCGTCCACACTGTGCGACACGGCGGTCAGGTGCGCCACGGGCAGTAGCGTCGTTTCCTCAGCTATCTGGCCGGTGACACGGACCGTCCGATCCCTGGTGGACCCACCCGCCCCGTAGGTCATCGACACGAACGCAGGCTGCAGCTGCTCGAACTCACGCACCGCGCGCCACAAGCGCGCTTCACCTGCTTCGTCGCGAGGAGGTGAGAATTCGACGGAGAACGGAATTCGGGCCGCGCCGTCGCTGCGCAGCCGGTCCACGATCGACGGCGTTCGCGTTACGAATCCGTCGCTCGACCGCCCCCTGACGGAATCAAATGTCACCGGGACATCATAGATTCCCGCCTGGGGTGTTGCGCGGGAAGGTCGCGCGCGTGCGAATCGGACGCGGACCGCTACTGTTGAAACCGCAGCCTGCACGTTCGGATCGACTGGAGGATCTTCTGTCCGGGAAAACGACCACGCCCAGCACCGTCGACCTGACGACCGTCGACATCCCCGCCGGCACACCGGGCGACTCCGCTGGTGCCACCACACCTCGCGAGTTGGTCGAGACCGCTCTTGCAGAGTTCTTCGAATCCCGTCGTGATCAGGTTGCAGCCGTGGGCGGTGGTTACGTCTCGGCGGTCCACGACCTGACCGAATTCGTTCTCCGCGGCGGCAAGCGCGTTCGCCCGTCGTTCGCGTGGACTGCCTGGCTCGGCGCGGGCGGGCAGCCGTCGGGCGAGACGGCTGCGGCGGTGATCAAAGCATGCTCGTCGCTCGAGCTGGTTCAGGCGTGCGCGCTGATCCACGACGACATCATCGACGCCTCCACGACGCGCCGCGGTTCCCCGACGGTGCACGTCGCTCTCGCCGATCGCCACCGGTCCGCCGGCTGGGCAGGCTCGTCGGCCAGGTTCGGTGAATCGGCTGCGATTCTGCTGGGCGATCTCGCCCTGTGCTGGGCGGACGACATGCTGCGCGAATCCGGAGTCGATGCCGACGCCTCCTCACGCGTGTCCCCCGTGTGGTCGTCGATGCGCCTCGAAGTGCTCGGCGGACAACTTCTCGACATCGAGGCCGAGGCAGGGTTGGACGAGTCCGTCGAGGCGGCGATGCGCGTCAACCGCTACAAGACGGCGGCATACACCGTCGAACGGCCTTTGCATCTCGGCGCCGCCCTCGCCGACGCCTCCCCGGAGCTGATTGCCGCGTTCCGTTCGTTCGGCACCGACATAGGCCTGGCGTTCCAGCTCCGAGACGACCTGCTCGGCGTGTTCGGCGATCCCGCCGTCACCGGCAAACCGTCGGGCGACGACATTCGTGAGGGCAAGAGGACCGTCCTCATGGCGGTCGCGCTGGCCGATGCGGACGCGCAGTCCGCCGCGCTGATTCGCACGTCGCTCGGTGATCACGAGCTGTCCGAGGAGCGCATCGGCGAGGTACGGACGGTGTTGACCGACCTGGGCGCCGTCGACGACGTCGAACGCAGAATCTCGGATCTCACCGAACGTGCCTTCGTGACACTCGACAACAGCGACTGCGAGCCCGGTGCGGCCGAACAACTGCGGCGCATGGGTACAGCAGCAACACAGCGGCAGTACTGACGTACACGCTTCGATACACCTGACGAAAGGCTCACGTGCGCGCCATCAATGGACCCACGAACTCGGTGGTCGTCGTAGGAGCCGGATTGGCCGGTCTCTCTGCCGCACTGCGTCTCCTCGGTGCGGGACGATCGGTCACGGTGCTCGAACGCGAGCAGTCCGTCGGCGGCCGGGTCGGCATCTATCCGGTACAGGACGAGGACGGATCGCACCTGTACGACATCGACAACGGGGCCAGCGTGCTCACGATGCCCGACCTCATCGAAGCCGCCCTCGCCGCCGTGGGTGAGACGTTCCAGTCCGTCACCCCGGCGATCGAGCTCGAATCGTTGGCGCCGAGCTACCACACGCGCTACGCCGACGGCACGTCCATCGACGTCTTCGCCGACCCGGAGGTGATGGCCGCCGAGGTGGAGAAGAAATGCGGCGCTGCCGAGGCCGAGGGGTATCGATCCCTGCGCCGCTGGCTCGCTGCAATCTTCGACTCGGAGTTCGATCGGTACATCGACTCGAACTTCGACTCTCCCCTCGACCTCGTCTCGTCTCCGGCGGCTCTACGGGACACGCTTACCCTCGCCCGTCTGGGAGGGTTCGGCAAGCTCGGACCCAAGGTGGATCGCTTCCTGAAGGACGACCGCTTGCGTCGAGTGTTCACCTTCCAAGCCCTGTACGCGGGGATGGCGCCTGCGCGGGCACTCGCCGTCTACGGCGCGATCGCCCATATGGACACTTCGCTCGGGGTGTATTTCCCCGCCGGCGGGATGGCGACGATCGCGGCGGGGATGGCCGATGCCGTTCGCAAGCACGGCGGTTCCGTCGTCACCGGCACCGAAGTCGCGGACATCGTGGTCACCGACGGGCGCGCGACGGCGGTGATCACGTCCGACGGCACCGAGATTCCATGTGATGCTCTCGTCCTGACGCCCGACCTCCCCGTCGTCGACGCCCTGTTGGACAGAGCGAATGTCACCCGGGCGGGCCGACGCCGTGGCTACGGTCGGGTGTCGCCGTCGGCGGTGGTCTTCCACGGCACCGTGCCCACGTCGGTGACCGCGACATGGCCGTCCGAGTCGCACCACACCATCGATTTCGGTGCGGACTGGGCGGCGACCTTCCGCCGTATCACCGCTCGTTCCGGGCGTGGTTCGCTCATGAGCGACCCGTCGCTGTTGATCACTCGGCCCTCGGTGTCCGATCGGTCGCTGCTCGTTCAGCGGGGTGGAACGGCGTGTGAGCCGGTGTCCGTGCTCGCCCCGTGCCCCAACCTGGACAGCGCACCACTGGACTGGGCACGCTTGCGTGACCCCTATGTACGGGAGCTGGGGATCGAGCTGGAGCGCCGCGGCTACCACGGGATCCGGTCGATGACGATCGATCACATCGACACGCCCCAGACGTGGGCCGATCGCGGGATGGTGGAAGGATCGCCGTTCTCCTCGGCTCATGTGTTCCGTCAGACCGGCCCGTTCCGACGCCGGAATCTCGTGTCCGGGCTCTCGAACGTCGTGCTGGCCGGTTCCGCGACCACGCCGGGTGTCGGCGTGCCGACGGTACTCGTGTCCGGCAAACTGGCCGCGGAGAGAATCGTCGGAACACCGTGACATCCGCCCGAGTCGCGGGATGGTTCGGATCGCCCGAAATCACCAACTAAACTGACTGCGGCCATCGGCGCGGTGCTTCGTGTTCACCGTCCGGACCACAGGCGCTTGAAGTCCGCGACACCGAGAGGAGGATGACAGCAACGATGTCCCCGGTTCAGGGTTCGGCCCCATCCGAGAAACCCGGCGACAGCACCGTTTCGAGCCCTGCGTCCTCCTCGGGTGCGGCAAGTGACTCGAGGGTTCGACACCTGGCTTCTTTCCTGCGTAGTCCGGAAGGCCACGCTGCCGTCCTCGGCGTCGTGGGCGCGGCGCTCATCACGTTCGGAGGTTTCGGCGCGGGCAGTGTCCGGCGCCGCGACCCGTTGCTCGAAGCGATGCACCTGTCGTGGCTACGATTCGGCCACGGTCTGATCATCTCCAGCATCATCGTGTGGGTTGGCGTCGTCCTGATGATCGTTGCCTGGGTCCGGCTGGGCCGCGCGACGCTCGGAGGCCGCACCTCTTTGCGAGAACTGCGCTGGGTTGTCCCGGCCTGGACTGCGCCGTTACTGCTGGCCGTACCGATGTTCAGCCGCGATGCCTACTCGTACCTGGCGCAGGGGGCGCTGCTACGCGACGGTTTCGACCCCTACGCTGTCGGCCCGGTCGCCAATCCCGGCATCCTGCTGGACAACGTCAGTAACGTGTGGACCACGACTACGGCACCGTACGGGCCACTGTTCCTGCTCCTCGGACAGGCCATCACGAGCGTCACCGGCGACAACGTCATCGCGGGCACCATGCTCCTGCGCATCACGATGCTGCCGGGACTCGCTTTGATGATGTGGGCCGTCCCGCGTCTGGCGTCGCACCTCGGCGGCAAACCCGCGATCGCGTTGTGGCTGGCCGTCCTCAACCCCCTCGTTCTCATCCACCTCATCGGCGGCGTTCACAACGAACTGCTGATGGTTGGATTGATGACCGCCGGAATCGTGTTGGTTCTGGAACGAAAACACGTCGCCGGGGTCGCACTGGTCGCAATAGCGGTCGCGATCAAGGCAACAGCCGGTCTGGCGTTGCCGTTCATGGTGTGGATCTGGATGATTCACGAACGGGAGAAGGCCGTCGCGGAGAATCGTGCACCGTCCTCCCCCATCGTGTCGTTCGCGAAGACGGCAGGAACCGGCGCAGGAGTGTTCGCCGCAGTGTTCGCGATCGCATCGGTCGTGGCCGGTGTCGGAATCGGGTGGCTGACGGCGTTGTCCGGCTCTGCCAAGATCATCAACTGGCTTTCCTTGCCGACGATCCTCGCGCATCTCGTCACCGTCAGCACGTCGTGGTTCCTGGATCTCCGTCTCGGCCCCGTCCTCGAAGTGACACGAATGCTGTGTGCGCTCGCGCTGGCAGTCATCATCGTCGGAACCTGGTGGTTGTTCCGCCGAACCGAACGGGACGCGGTGAAGGGCATCGTCATCGCGCTCGTCGCTATCGTCGTTCTCTCCCCCGCCGCTCTGCCGTGGTACTACTCGTGGCCGCTGGCGCTCGCGGCCGGTTTCGCGTTGTCGACCAGGACGTTGATGGTTCTCGTGGGGCTGTCCACCTGGTTGATGCTCGTGTTCCGGCCCGACGGATCGATCGGGCTGTACACGGTTGCGCATGTCGCGCTCGCAACCTTCGCGGCAGTGGTCGCGGCAGTGTCACTGACTCGGGTGGATCCGCTCCGGTTGCGCGGACACCCCGAGAAGCGAAGTCCGAAGACGACGTCCGAGCTCGACACGACGGACCGCACGAGTACGGCCGACCATGGGTGAACTCGACGCGATCGACCCAGCGCTGCACGACGCATACCGCCTGTGCCGGGATCTCAATGCCCGCCACGGTAAGACGTACTTCCTCGCGACGAGGCTTCTTCCGGTCGAGAAGCGCGCTGCCGTGCATGCTCTCTACGGGTTCGCGCGCATGGTGGACGACATCATCGACGTCGACGTCGACGGGTCTCTGACCGAAACGGACACGGCTGCAACGTCTCTGGCGCCCGCGGACGAACGTGCGGCTGCCTCCGTCGACGAGCTCGAACTGCGAGTGACGGCGGCTCTGAACGGCGAGCAACTCGGCACCGGTCCGTCGGACATGGTCCTTCGCGCCTTCGTGGACACCGTGAACCGGTACCACATCGATCACGAGTACTTCCGTGCGTTCTTCCATTCGATGCGCATGGACATCCCGGGCACCGAGTTCTTCAAGGCCCGCTACCGGACCATGCCCGAACTTCGTGAATACATGTACGGGTCCGCGGCCGTCATCGGCCTCGAGATGCTGCCCATTCTGGGCACCGCCGTCGACGGTGCGGAGGAGCCTGCCGCTGCCCTCGGCGAAGCCTTCCAGCTGACCAACTTCATTCGGGACATGGGCGAGGACCTCGACCGAGACCGGATCTACCTGCCCACCGACGAGCTAGCGGCGTTCGGCGTGGACGAGGATCTTCTTCGGTACTGCCGTCGGGAGAAACGAACCGATCCGCGGGTGGACCGCGCGCTTGCCCACTTGATCGTGCACACCCGTGCGATCTACCGGGTCGCGGATCCAGGGATCGATTTTCTCGATCCTCGGGTGCGCCCAGGTATGCGGACCGCGTCGCTCCTCTACAGCGGAATTCTGCGCGAGGTCGAGGAGAACGGCTACCGAGTGCTGTTCGAGCGCGCGCGGGTGTCGCGCGGACGGAGGCTGTCGGTGGCGGCGCCGAGGCTGCTCGCCACCGGGTGGATCAACCTCAGAACGCCATCGCCTGCGCGCGCCTGATCACCTCGCGCATGAGGTGACCGTGCATCGCGTCGATAGGCCGACCGGGGAGGCTGTCGTCGGCCTCGAACAGCCACTTCAGAATCTCCTCGTCCTCGAATCCGCCGTCGTGGAGAACGGCGAGCAGTCCGGGAAGTCCTTTGACGATCTCGCGGCGTTCGGCGTCGAGAAAGACCTCGGGTACGCCGGGGACGCGTTCACGCTTGACTGCCAGGAGCTGGCGGTCGCGAAGCATCTGCTCGACCCTCGACTTCGGAACCTCGAGGATTTTGCTCACGTCCGTCAGCTGTAGCAGCGATTCGGACGGATCGAGGACGTCGCCTGAGTAAGGGATTGTGCTCACTGCAGTAACGTTAACTGCTTCGGTCTCGTATACGAAAAACGCCCGTACCGCGCACGAACGCGGGCCGAGACGACGTCGGTGCTCGGTGCGGCCGAGACGAAGTCGATACCAACCCTGGCTACCATCACGTAGGCAGCGCCCACTTTTTCCACAGGAGGTAGACGAGGTGATGTGGAAAGATCTGCATGGATCCGTTTCGACGGGTTCGTTGCTGGATCGGCGCTACCGGATCGACGCGCCCATCGCACGTGGCGGAATGTCGACCGTGTACCGCGCACTCGACACCCGGCTGGACCGACCGGTCGCAGTCAAGATCATGGACCCCAAGTTCGCCGAGGATCCGCAGTTCGTCGCCCGGTTCGAGTTCGAGGCGAGGGCCGTGGCCAGGCTCAACAATCCGGGCCTCGTCGCTGTGTACGACCACGGCCGAGACGGAGAGTTCGCGTTTCTGGTCATGGAGTTGGTGGAGGGCGGAACCCTGCGCGAACTTCTCCGTGAGCGTGGGCCGATGCCGCCGCACGCCGCTGCCGCGGTCGTCCGACCGGTTCTCGACGCCCTGGGTACCGCTCACCGTGCAGGCCTCGTTCACCGCGACATCAAACCCGAGAACATTCTCATCTCGGACGGCGGGGACGTGAAGATCGCCGATTTCGGCCTCGTTCGAGCCGTGGCGGCCTCGAATGCCACGTCGAGTTCCGTCATTCTGGGCACAGCCGCCTATCTCTCGCCCGAACAGGTGACGACCGGGTCCGCCAATGCGGGCAGCGACGTGTACGGCGTGGGTGTCGTCCTGTTCGAGTTGCTGACCGGGCGTACCCCCTTCAACGGTGACACGTCCCTCTCGATCGCGTACCAGCGGATCGACAACGATGTTCCCCATCCCAGCGCGTACATCGCTGGTGTACCGCCGGAATTCGACGAGCTGGTGGCCCGCGCCACCGATCGAGACCCGGCCTCCAGGTTCCAGAACGCCGACGAGATGGCACGTGCGCTCCGCGTGGTGTGTGGACGGTTGGAACTGCCCCCGTACCGCGTGCCTGCGCCGCGGCGTTCGGCCGAACATCGCAGTGCTGCAGCGTTGGGTGCGCCCACCACGTTCGCCGGCGAGCGCCCCGCCGCCGAACCACCCACCCAGGTGGTGCCGTCCACGCCCCCACCGGATGCTGTGGTGCATCACACCCGCGTTCAGACTGCACCGACGTATCGCGGCGACGCTTCGGGACCGACCGTCGACGACGACTCGGCCGATGCCGCACCGCCGCGCGCACCGGGTCGCCGCGAGTACCAGTTCCCCGACTTCGATGCCGACCGGCAGCGTTCGCGCCGAGCCATCGTCATCTGGCTGACCATCGTCGCGCTACTGGCGGTCGCCGTGGGAATCGGAGGTTGGTGGATGGGATCGGGCAGATACACCTCCGTCCCCGAAATCGGCGGATTGGATCTGCAGAGCGCACAGAGCACGCTCGCGGCCGCGGACCTGGAGAACACCGTCCAGGGCACCTACTCGGACACCATGCCGGTCGATGCTCTGATCGGCACCGACCCGGCCTCCGGTTCACGGGTGGCAAAGGGCGACACCGTCGACGTGCTCGTGTCGCTGGGCAAGCCGACCGTTCCGGACATCACGTCGAACATCTCGATCGGTGACATGCAGGATCTGTTGCGTGAGCGAACTTTCGAACCGGTCGACGGCGGTGAGGCCTTCAGCACCACCGCCCCCGTCGGCGGGGTCGCGGCGTTGGATCCGGCACCGGGAACCACACTCGCCGTCGGCGACACCGTCAAGATCCTGCGTTCCAAAGGCGCACCGCCGGTGGACGTTCCGGACGTGAACGGCCTGACAGCCGAGGAGGCGACGGCAGCGCTCGCCGCTGTCGACATCTCGGTGTCCGGCACCCAGGACCAGTTCGACAAGGACGTCGACGGCGGCCGCGTCGCGGGTACGTCACCGGAGATCGGCACGTCCGTCACCGCGGGAAGCAGTGTGGAACTGCAGATCTCGAACGCGGTGTCGGTGCCGTCGCTGCTCGGCCGGTCCGTCGGCTCGGCACGAGAGACGGTTCAGCGGTTGGGCTTGGACGTACAGGTCCGTCAGGTATTCGACACCGACGGCTCACTCGTGGTGTCGCAGACCCCGGGACCTGGATCCAGAGTGGCCCCGGGGTCGACGGTCACCGTCGTGTCGTTGCCCTGATGCGGCAGTAGATCAGCCGCGCAGCATCTCCGCGACCAGGAAGGCGAGTTCGAGCGACTGCTGAGTGTTGAGCCTGGGGTCGCACGCTGTCTCGTAACGCCCGGCCAGATCCAGATCCGAGATCTCCTGAGCGCCACCGAGGCACTCGGTGACGTTGTCCCCGGTCAACTCGACATGCAGTCCACCCGGATGCGTTCCGAGCGCGCGGTGGATCTCGAAGAAGCCCTGAACCTCGTCGACGATTCGGTCGAAGTGTCGAGTCTTGTATCCCGTCGACGCCTCGTGCGTGTTGCCGTGCATCGGGTCGCACTGCCAGATGACCTGGTGTCCGGTGGCCTGCACCTTCTCGATGATCGGCGGCAGTAGCTCACGGACCTTGCCGTTGCCCATCCGCGAGATCAGGGTGAGCCGGCCGGGCTTGTTCGTCGGGTCGAGGCGTTCCACGTATTCCACGGCCATGTCCGGCGTGGTGGACGGCCCGATCTTCAGCCCGATGGGATTGTTGATCAACTCTGCGAGCGCGATGTGCGCCCCGTCGAGCTGACGGGTCCGGTCGCCGATCCACAGGAAGTGCGCGGACAGGTCGTACAGCTTGGGATGCTCGGCGTCCGCGTTGTCCAGCCGCAGCATCGCGCGCTCGTAATCCAGTACCAGTGCCTCGTGACTGGCGAAGATCTGCGCGGTTTCCAGGTTGGGATCCTTGACACCACAGGCGTCCATGAACCGCAGACCGCGATCGATCTCCCCCGCCAACGCCTCGTACCGGGCACCGGCAGGCGAGTTCTGGACGAACTCGCGGTTCCAATCGTGCACCTTGTGCAGATCTGCCATACCTGCGCCGGTCAGGGCGCGCACGAGGTTCATCGCAGCGCTCGCGTTGGCGTACGCGCGCACCAGGCGAGACGGATCGTGCTGGCGGACAGCCTCGTCCGCGACGAGGGAGTTGACCATGTCACCGCGGTAGGACTTGAGCCCCAGCGCGTCGACATCGGCCGACCTGGGCTTGGCGTACTGGCCGGCGATCCTGCCTACCTTGACCACCGGCAGGCTTGCGCCGTACGTCAGAACGACCGCCATCTGCAGCAAGGTGCGGATGTTGCCCTTGATGTGCGGCTCCGTGTTGTCGACGAACGTCTCCGCACAATCACCACCCTGCAGCAGGAAGGCCTCACCCCGCGCGACCGCGGCCAGCTGGTCCGACAAGGACTCGACCTCGCCGGCGACGGTGATCGGGGGAACGCTCTCGAGCACTTTCCGCATGTCGGCTGCCTGCGCCGAATCCCACGACGGCTGCTGCGCCGCCGGCCGTGCGAGCGCGTCGTCGAGTTGCTGGCGCAACGTCGACGGCAAGGGCGGCAGGTCGGGCAAGCGGTCGATGGGTACGTCGACAGTCCAGTTCACCGGTACAGGATATTCGCACCGATACCGGTGCCGGCGTCGGGCTCCCCTGTCCGCCGCCGTGTCAGTTCGACGCGCCCTCGACGGCCCTGTATTTGGCGAGATTGTGTCGGGCGTCGGCCAATGCGTCGTGTGCATCGTCGGGAGCGGGAGGCAGATACGGACTACCTCTGTCCTCCCAATGTTGACGAAGCTCACGAGTGAATCGCGGCAGCGATCGAGGCAGCTCGGTCATCGATCCCCAGAGTTGGCACAGCGCGACATGGTCGTATGCGGCGACCCACGCCCACAGTTCCACCTCGGCACCCGGGTGAGGCACCAGAAATTCCAGCAGCTCGTCGCGGATTCTCGCGCGACTCTTCCACAGCGGCGACGAGTACGGTGGCAGCTTGGGAAGGACGTTCCGGCGGACCCACTTGCCCGCCCGCTCGGGATCGAACTCGGAGGACACGGCGTAGAACTCACGTCCGTCCTCGGAGACCACAGCGATCGAGACCAGCTCGATTGTGCGACCATCCTCGATGAACTCGGTGTCGTAGAAGTAGCGCACGCTTCGAAGACTATCGGGCAGCCACAGGGTCGGCGTGAGTGGAGCCTGTGGAATGAACCAGGCTCAGCAGTGAGTGGAGCCTGCGGAATGAATCGGGCTCAGCAGTGAGTGGAGCCTGCGGAATGAACCAGGCTCAGCAGTGAGTGGAGCCTGCGGAATGAATCGGGGTGGGTGCCACACCGTCGAGAATCGATATCGAGCACGCAGAAGGAACACGATGCTGGAAACACCAGAGATCGACGCGGATTTGTCGGCGGGATCGACGCGACGTCGTCCGTCGCCGTCGATCGTCGTAGTGTGCGTGATCATTGCCGTCGCAGCGTTGGCAGGCATCGCGTACAACATTCTCGGCTTGCCGGGGCTGCGTGGCCTGACTCCGCTCGGGAATTATTACCGCATCGACCTCGACGTCTATCGAATCGGTGGCGGCGTGTTCGCTTCCGGTTCGCCGCTGTACGGGCAGATGCCTCCGACTGCGCTGGGAAATACTCTTCCCTTCACGTACCCGCCTATTGCCGCTGTTCTGTTCAGTCCGTTGTCCGCTGTCAGTCTGTACTGGGCGAACATCATCGTGACGAGTGTGTCGCTGGTGTTGCTGTTCGCCACCATCGTGCTGACGTTGAGGTCGCTCGGCGTGCCTGCCTCGATGTCGGCGTGGAGAGAACAGAAACTGCCGAGCCATGTTCTGCTGTGGTCCGCCGTCGCCATCTTCGCTGCTGCGCTTCTGCTCGAACCGGTGTTCTCGACTCTCGACTACGGGCAGATCAACATCCTGTTGATGGCGTTCGTCACCGCCGACTGCCTGCTTCGTAAGACTCCGTGGCCGCGCGGACTCCTCATCGGCTTCGTCGCCGCGGTGAAGCTGACACCTGCTGTTTTCGTCCTGTACTTCCTGCTCCGCAAGGACTTTCGTGCCGCCGTCGTGGCCGGTGTCAGCTTTGCCGCGTTCACTGCACTCGGATTCCTGATCACGTTCTCGGACTCGGTGACCTACTGGACCGACACATTGATCGATTCCGACCGAATCGGTCGGCCCGCGTACCCCGCGAATCAAAGCATCACCGGTGTGCTCGCGCGCTTCGGACTCGACGATTCGCTTCGCTCGGTTCTCTGGATCGCACTGTCCTGCTGTGTCCTCGCGGTAGCGGCGCTTGCGATGCGACGAGCCTTCTCGGCCGGGCAAGGCGCACTGGCCCTGGGAGTGAACGCGATCTTCGGTCTGCTCGTGTCCCCGGTGTCCTGGTCTCACCACTGGGTGTGGGTGGTCCCGTTCATGATGGCCCTGACTGCACTCGCCTACCGCAGGCGTAGCTACCTGACGTTCGCGCTCGTTGGCGTCGGCATTGTGTTGATGCACTTCGCGCCGCACTGGCGACTGGCACCCGGCCGCTACTCGGGGCTCGGGTGGCCGCTGTGGGACCAGGTAGCGGCGTCGTCGTACGTCCTTTGGGGAGCCGCTGCTCTCGTCGTCGTCTTCGCGCTGCTGCGCTCGCCCGGAGTCGGTCGAACCCCTTCTGCGTCCTGACGACCCGCAGAACACTCAGCTCGCGCGGGTATCCGGGATTCGCTCGGAACCTGCGACGGCGGAGTCCTCGGGCTTCTTCTTCATCGACGCCGCGTACACGTCCACGTACTCCTGACCGGACAGCAGCATCAGGTCGTACATGACCTCGTCGGTGACCGCGCGCTCGACGAAGCGGTTGCCCGCCATACCGTCGAAGCGCGAGAAGTCGATGGGCTTACCGATCTTGATGGTGATCTTCGCCGGACGCCACATCTTGGAACCGATGGGGTTCATCTTGTCGGTGCCGATCATCGCGACGGGAACAACCTGAACACCGGTCTGCAGAGCAAGCCGCGCCATGCCTGTCTTGCCCTTGTACAAACGACCGTCGGGCGAACGGGTGCCCTCGGGGTAGATACCGAGGAGCTTGCCCTTGCCGATGACTCGTGCGCCTGCATTCAACGCGTCCTGCGCAGCATCCGCTCCGGTCCGGTCGATGGGGACCTGACCGACCGCGGTGAAGAACCACTTCTGGAATGCGCCCTTGAGCCCGGGTCCGGTGAAGTACTCGCTCTTCGCGAGGAACGTGATGCGCCGCTGCACTTTCAGCGGCAGGTAGAACGAGTCGAGAACCGCCTGATGGTTGCTGGCGAGGATCATCGGTCCTCGCGCAGGAATGTTCTCGAGGCCCTCTATCGTCGGCCTACCCAGTGCAACCAGGAGCGGACCGATGAGGACGTACTTGAACAGCCAGTACCACATGGCGTCCTTCCTGGTGAGACCAACGATGTCGAGTATCGGGTGCAGATGAAACTGTACCTACCGTTTATGACGCCAGCCACAGATAGTGCGCACACGGGAGAAGCATCACAGAACCGGACCGTGAGGTCGCGTCCGGACCGTCGGCGCGACGCCTCGCCTGCGTCAGCGTGACATTGTCGAGAACGCGCTTCGCGCAAGGTCGGCCGCACCGATCATTCCGGCGGCCTCGCCCAGCTGGGTGGCGCGGATGGTCGCGAGTGGGCGGTGCCCCGCACCCGTCACCAGGCGCGCACAGTGCTCGGTCGCCTCGTTGAGGAATTGACTGGACGACGTCGCCACTCCGCCGGCGATCACGATCAGATCGGGATCGTAGACATCGCTCACCATCGACAGCCCGACGCCGAGCCATCGCGAGAACTCGTGCATGGTGCGGATACCGATCTCGTCGCCGTCCTGGGCCGCCGAGGCGATCCTCCGTCCCGTCAGCGAACCGGGATCGAGAAAGACCTCGCGCGCCAGAATCGTCGACGAACCCTGATCTGCGGCAAGAAATTCGACGGCAGTGTCCACCAATGCCGTTCCGCTGCAGTACCGTTCCCAGCATCCTCGCTTGCCGCAGGGGCAGGCGCGACCGTCCGGGACAACTTGGATGTGCCCGAGTTCCGGTGCAACACCGTAACTTCCGCGATAGATCTTGCCGTCGATCAGAAGCGCGGCACCGATACCCGTTCCGATGGCGACCATCACGACGTTGCGGCCGTCGGCTGCAGCACCGAATCGGTACTCGGCCCACGCCGCCGAGTTGGCGTCGTGCTCCAGCACGACGGGCAAGCCGATACGGTCGCTCATCCGTTTGGCTACCGGGCTACCCACCCACGGGAGATGCGGGGCGAATCGGACCGACGTCCGATCGGAATCGAGGAAACCCGCGACCGCCAGACCGACTGCCTCCACGGGGTGCCGAGTCGCGAGTTCGCGGACGACACGCTCCAACCCGCGCTCGAGGGCAGCAGCGGTGTGCGGCGTCGGCGACTGGGTGGAATCGATGACCTGACCGGACGCGTCGACTACGGACGCACGCAAACTGGTGCCACCGACGTCGATACCGATCGTGAGTGATTGACGCTGCCGTTTCATTGTCCGACCTTTCTCGGCCGCCCCCAACGGCTATCTCGAGCTTCCGCGCTTCAGCCACCCCTGGAACGGCTGTCCGTCAGTTCCCGGGCTTCTCGGTGGCCGCATCTTTCACGGTAACCGTAATAGGTACGAACTTCGCTCGTCGAACTATCGGGTCTTCCGTGTCGTGCCCGACAGTGCTGTCCTCGCCGTGAGGCATGTCACCGGAGATGTCTTCCGCCGACGACGCCGCGGTGTCGCGCGCACCGGCGTAGCCCCCACCAGGAGCAGGGCCGCCCGCGTGCTCGGCCATGATCTGCCTCAGCAACGCCAGAACCGTCGCGCCCTCGGAGGCGAGCAGCGTCAACAGGTCGTGCTGCTCCCCTCGCAACAAGGCAGCCAACGCGCAGACCGGGCACCAACTGCATCCCTGCTTCGGTCGTTCGCTCTGCTCCTCGACAGCTTGACGGAGAACAGGTTCCAACCTCGTCAGCACCGTCTCCGCGAGCGACCACAATTCAGCCGCGACATCCGAATGGCGCTCGTTCACGTCGAACACACGCCTCGACGAGCGTCCCGCGCACTTACCTTCATGCCGGCCACACCGCCGGGTCGGGACGGAAACGGATGACGAGGCGCCCGGCATCGAACTCCGCGCCGAGCACGATGCATCGCCTCAGGACGGAAGCGAGCCGGACGCGCCTGCGAACGCCGTCGGCCCCGATGATCACGTCGTCGTCCACGCGTCCGAGAGTGAGGGTCGACGGATCGACGAGCGGCAGAACCATCGTCATCGCGTAGATCGACTCCAACCCTGTTCCTGACTCGTGCGCGACGGTCGGCGTGTCCGTTCCCGGTCGCTCGTCCGTCGTGTCGGTGGTCCGTTGCGTGTTCAGTGCAGCAAGAGAGCCCAACCCTACCGGCTCCTGGGATGCCTGTTCCACGACGACGACGGCCGTACCTGCAGCGAGGTCGGATACCTCTCCGAGCACCTCCTGTTGAGCGGACCGCCACCCTTCGAACCAGAATACGGCGGGGTGCGCTCCGACCAAGCCGATCGACGACGAATTGAGCAGCGGCAGAACTTTGTTGACGACGATCGTGTCCACGGCCAGACCCGTCAGCGCAGCCGCGGACAGCGTCCTCCTGGCCTCGGCGACACCGACTCGGTCCGGGGTGAGCACCACCGTCATCGATGTTCGAGAGTGGTCGAGGAACAGTTCCCTGATACGTTCCGCCGCGGTGACGATGTTCTCCAGCATCGCGACGACGAGGGTCAGTCTCGGGTCCGTGCCGGTTCCGGCGACGATCCGGTCGTGGCGCGGCCAGAGCCGTTCGAGATACCCGGCAACGAGGTCCGGCAGTTGAAGAATGCGCAATGCGTCCGCGGTGGCCGGAAGGTCGACGAACACAGTGTCCCAGCGGGATTGGTCGACGAGGTCGACCAGCCGATCGAGACCGACGAGTTCCTGTACCCCTGGAGCGCCGATGATCTCCTCGGGATCGACCGCACCGAACCGGACTCCGTGTTCGTGGCCGGCGCCGGCCATGGACAGGATGGAGGTCAACGCGGCGTATTTCGTCGCCACCAGGGCCAGAGTGTCCAGTTCGAGAACGTCCAATCCAGGCTCGACCGCCGTGGGCTCGGCGCCCGCGCGGCCGTTGTTCACGCCGAGCACGTCGGTCACCGAATGCGCTTGATCGAACGAGACGACGAGAGCTCGTGCTCCCGCTCGTACGTCGTCGGCAGCCGACTTCAGCGCAAACGTCGTTTTGCCCGCACCGCCTTTACCGACGAACAGCCGGACTGCAGTGCGGGCATCGGAACGGGCCTCGGTCAGCCTTCGACTCGCTTCTTCAGTTCTTTGAGTGCAGTGTCGGTGATGACTTTCTCTGCCTTCCGCTTGAACAGACCGATCATCGGAATGTTCAGGTCCACGGCGAGTTCGTACGTGACCTCGGTACCGCCGGCTGCGTTGTCCTTCAACGTGTACGAGCCGTTCTGCGATTTCTGCATCTCACCCGACACCAGTTCCCAGGACACGGACTTTCCGTCCGCTGCCCACTGGTAACTCAGCTCGTAGGTGTCCTTGACCATGCCCGCGTCCAGTACGAACTTCACCCGCTCGGCGCGACCGTCGGATCCGGCCGCGACGACCTCGACGGACTTCGCCGCCGACACCCAGGACGGGTAGGCATCGAAGTCCGCGATCACGTCCATCACCTGCGCGGACGGAGCATCGACTGTGATCGACCTCTGAGTTCTCTCGGCCATCGTGGTTACTCGGTGTCCCTTCTGTTCTCACGCCGCACTTGTTCACGTCATCGGCAGGTACGTACGTCACCCGTGCCGGGGAGCACTGCCGTCCCTCATCTCACACGATGGCAGGCGGCTCGCACAACGGCCGCTCACCTGCCGCGCGTCCCGCCTCGAGCTCTCGTTTCACTTCGAACGCCATTGCCTTGCCTGCTACCCGTCGCCGTTGATTCTCCGCGGCGAGGTCGATGGATGTCCGGACGGCGGGCTCCGCGTGCAGAAAGTAATGGAGTACGACGCCGTCGAGCTTCGGAACGGGCTCGAGCCAGACCTCCATCGTTCCTGTCAGGGCGCCCTCGACGGACCACCTGAAGCCTTTGTCGGCGCGATCGTCGGTGACGTCGATGCGGAGGTCCGGCCACCATCGGCGCCAACGCCTCGGATGCCCCAGCGACTCCGCCACGGCGGAACCCGGCGCAGCGACGAACGTCTGATCGGCTACTTGGACACTGCTCATGAGATGAGCTTCACACATCGGGACTTCAGCGCGCGCACGAGGCGGTCGAACCGGCCGCACGGCCGGGTCTACAGTGAGACGAATCCGACTACTCGTGAGTAGAGCTAACGTTCATTGGAGGTAACCGTGCGCGAGTTCACATCTCCCGCCGCTTTTGTCGTCGAAGAATCTGCGTCGGTCGTGGACACCGTGTTCGCCCGGTCGGTCTCGGAACCTCGGTCGGTCGCATTTCGCCGGTTCGCGAACGGTTCCTGGTCGGATGTCACCGCCGAGCAGTTCGCCACGGAGGTGAACGCCGTCGCGAAGGGTTTGATCGCCGCAGGCGTCGAGCAGGGTGACCGAGTCGGGCTGATGTCGTCCACCCGGTACGAATGGACGGTCGTGGACTACGCGATCTGGGCCTCGGGCGGAGTCACGGTCCCGATCTACGAAACGTCGTCGGCAGGTCAGGTGGAATGGATCCTGTCCGACGCCCAACCTGTTCTGCTGATCCTCGAGACCGAGAAACACGTCACCGAAACCGCGGACGTGGTGGCCGCCGCAGAATCGGTGCGGACGACCTTCCGAATCGACGCAGGCAACGACGACAACGGTGCTGTTGCTCGGTTGACCGAACTGGGTGCAACCGTCGAGGACAACGCCGTACGCACACGCGTCGACGCCCTGCGCTCCTCGGATCCAGCGACGCTCATCTACACCTCCGGCACCACGGGGCGTCCCAAAGGTGTGCAGTTGACGCACGCGAACCTCGTCGCCGAGTCTCGTGGAATTCGCGAAACTTCTTTGAAGGAGTTGCTGCGGCCCGGCAGCCGGACGTTGATGTTCCTACCGTTGGCGCACGTTCTCGCTCGCGCGGTCACGATCGCCGCGTTCGACGCAGGCACAGCCGTCGGACACACCAGCGACATCCCCAATCTCGTCGCGACGTTCGGTTCCTTCCGCCCGGACTTCATACTCTCGGTGCCCCGTGTGTTCGAGAAGGTCTACAACACCGCCAAGCAGAAGGCACACGCGGACGGCAAGGGCAAGATCTTCGACGCAGCCGCGGACACGGCCGTGGCGTGGAGCGAAGCGCAGGACACAGGCGCAGGTCTGGTGTTGCGGATCAAGCACGCTGTGTTCGACAAGCTTGTCTACTCGAAGTTGCGCGCTGCGCTCGGCGGGCAGTGCCAACTCGCGATCTCCGGTGGCGCGCCGCTCGGTGCACGCCTCGGCCACTTCTACCGAGGTATCGGAGTACCGATCTTCGAGGGCTACGGACTTACCGAGACCAGTGCAGCATTCGCGGTCAACACTATCGGCCACCAGCGCGTGGGCAGCGTCGGACGACCACTGCCCGGCAATACGGTTCGCATCGCCGAAGACGGCGAGATCCAGCTTCGCGGCCCAGTGGTGTTCGACGGCTACTGGCGCAACGACGAGGCATCGGCCGAGTCACTCGACGAAGGCTGGTTCCGTACAGGCGATCTGGGTTCGGTGGACGGCGACGGGTACATCACGATCACGGGTCGCAAGAAGGAACTCATCGTCACCGCGGGTGGAAAGAACGTGTCGCCTGCGGGGCTGGAGGACCGGTTGCGCGCGCACCCACTCGTCAGTCAGGCCATCGTCGTCGGCGATCAGAAGCCGTTCATCGGTGCGCTCGTCACGCTCGACGAGGACGCACTGTCCGGGTGGAAGGACGCACACGGCAAAGCCGCCGACGCGACGGCTGCGGATCTCGCGACCGACCCCGACCTCATCGCCGACCTCGATGCGGCTGTGGCGGACGCCAACACCACTGTCTCGCATGCCGAAGCGATCAAGAAGTACCGCGTACTTCCAAGCGATTTCACCGAGGACGCCGGTGAGATGACGCCGACCATGAAACTCAAGCGCAACGTCATCACGGCGTCGTACGCCAAGGACATCGAGGCCATCTACTCCAAGTGAACGTCGTCTGTGATGGAAGCCGAGACTTTCCCGGCTTCCATCACAGCAAGCGTCGAAGCTTCGCTGCCAATGCGTCCCACTGCCATTCGGCTCGGACCCAGGAGCGACCTGCGTTTCCCATCGTCGTCGCGAGCGCTCGATCGGAGAGAATCCGTACGACGGCGTCGGTGATCGCATCGACGGACGTGCCGTCGACCACCAAGCCGGTCTTGCCTTCGAGGACGGTTTCGGGTGCGCCACCGGACATTCCGGCGACGACGGGGACTCCGGTCGCGGACGCTTCGAGGTAGACGATGCCGAGACCTTCGACGTCGAGACCGGCGCCTCGCGTCCGGCTGGGCATCGCGAACACGTCGGCAATCGTGTGATGTGCCGCCAGCTCGGCGGAAGGGACGGTGCCGGTGAAGATCACGTGCTCCTCGACACCGGCCTTGCGCGCCAAGGCGCGCAGAGTTCCTTCGTAGGGACCGCCTCCGACGATCACCAGGACGGCACCGTTCACCTCCGCCCGGATGCCCTCGATCGATCGGATCAGGTAGTCCTGCCCTTTCCGCGGTACCAGCCGGGACAGACACAGAACCGTCGGACGATCCCCGAGTCCGTACCGCGCCCGAAGCTCGGTTCGCGCCGCGTCGTCCGGTTTGAATCGGTCGGTGTCCACTCCGGACGGAACGTGTTCGAGGGCTGCACGTGGACCGAATGCCGCGGCGAATCTGCCGCGGGTGTACTTGCTGACGTAGGTCACCGTATCGACGGAGTTGCCGATGATGCGCAGGGTGCCTCGCCCACCGGGAACCATCGACCACCCCACCTCGTGACCGTGAGTACTTGCGACGATTGTCTCCGCTCCGGCGCGTCGCACCGCAGGGGCCATCACCGCGAGCGGTGCCGCCGCACCGAACCACACCGAATCGCACCCGTGCGTCCGCACCAGCTGCGCCGCCCGCCGCGCCACCAGCGGAGTGGGAAGCATCAGTGTCGTCGGGTGCCGAACCACCTCGAACGGTTGACGTTCGTCGAACTTCACATGACTGTCTCCGCGCCACCGCGGCGCATAGACCATCAACTCGTCCGCAGGGAACCGCGTGGCGAAGCTGTGCAAGTAGGACTGGATGCCGCCGGGGCGTGGTGGAAAGTCGTTCGTCACCAGCAGAGTCCTAGGCATGTGATCACCGTAGGTCAGCGGGACTGCTCGAGAACCCACGACCCCCATTGGTCCACGAACTCGTCCATGCCGATTCCCAGAGCGGAGGCGACGCCCCCCGCTGTCTCGGCTGCAGTCTTCGGGCCATCCGCGAGTTGCATGTACAACCGGCGCTGTGACGGTTCGCCGAACGTGGCTGCCACGAAGGCGAAGACAGACCAGGCGGACTCGTACGCGAGGGTGGTGCGCACTCCCCCCGCTGAGAAGTCGGAATCCTCCGGGAGCACCGTCGGTGAACCCCCCTGCGCCACCACAGCACTCAAAGTCGGTGCAATGCGGGCGAACTCGATATCCGATTCGCGATAGCCCGAATAGTCGGCGAACCCCTCGAGCACCCACATGGGTGAACCGTCGACGGTGTCGGATCTTGCCGCGACATGGGTGAGCTCGTGGCGCAGAACGGTTCGAGTCGTGACATCGGTGAGCCGAGCAGGGGCTCCGGGCCCGAACACGACTCGTTGTCCGGTCACCGGCCGGTCCTGGCGCACCGCATCCGACACCGTCACGGCGGCGACGTCGGACTCCGCGGTGGCGTCTCCGGCCGATGCCGCGAATTCCGCTGCCGATCCGGAAGTGAAGATCAACGCCGACTGCGGCCAGTCGTCGCCGTAGAAGCTGGTGACGGCATCGACGGCCGAGGGTAGCTCGGCAACGACCGCGTCGACGAGTGCGCTCTGGTCCGGATGGCCGAGCACGACGGAGGTACCACCCGCGGTGGCAACCGATCGCGCGATAACGGGCCCGAAGTCCCACGGTCCTCGCCACGTCGTCCGATCCGTTCCCGGCACCGGCGCGTCCGACACGATGCGCCACTCGTCATCACGCCGCGCCACCACCAGGGAAACCGGCCGACGTGTCGATTCGGCGTCGGGTCCGGACACTGCGTAGCGCAGCACCACGGACGGCGCCCAGACATCGGCGGCGTTCAGCGGCGACGCGATCGCCGAGGGAACCGGAATCTCCGGCTCGTCGACCAGTTCGTATCCCCAGTCCGAGAACGGGACTGCGGCCATGTCGTTCGCTCGACGGACCTGGGCCTGCAGAAACTCGGGATCCGCCGCGGGATCGACGACCTGCTCCAACGCGTCGACGTCGTTGGTGCGGAGTGCGTCCGCCCATTTCTGCAGCAGCTCCTCGACGCCGTTCCGCCGACCGTCCTCGTAGGGGTTCGAGACAGTCGTGGACTGCGGTGAGTCAGGCGGTGGCGTCGTAGTTGCCCCGGACGCGCAGGAACCGAGCACGGATACTGCACACAACAATGCGAACGACGCTCGAAGTGCCCGTGCTCGCACGACGGAGATCAGTAGCGACGTGCGCCGTAGAACGGGAACGACGCCATGGACTGCACCTTCACCGGGACGCCGAACGTGGAGGCGTGCAGAACGTTGCCGTTACCCGCGTACAGGCCGACGTGAGACGCGTCGGGGTAGAAGAGCACGACGTCTCCGGGCTGCAGGTCCTTCTGATCGACGGGAGTGCCGCCCGCGGCCTGAGCCTGACTGGACCGGGGCAGGGTCTTTCCCACCTGCTTGTACGCCCACACGACCAAGCCCGAACAGTCGAATCCGTCCGGTCCGGTCGCGCCCCACACGTAGGGCTTACCGATCTGGGTGAGCCCAGCCTGCAGCGCACCGGAACCCGACCCGGGGATGAGGTTGGACAGAATCTTGGACAGATCGAACCCAGGCGGCAGAGGCGAACCCGCGAGCTCGGCCTGCTCCGCTCCGGACAGTGCGTTGAAGCTGGCGATGACCTCGGCCATCTGACTCTGGAGCTCGCTCTGCTTGGCCTGAAGATCGTCGCTGACGACCTTGGCTTGCTCTGCTGCCGCGCGCGCGGCGTCGGCCGCGGCACGTGCTGCCTGATCCGCCGCCGCTGCATCGGCGCTGGCCTGCTTGAACTGCTCCACCTGACGCGCCGTCTCAGCGGAAATGACGTCGAGCGCAGACATCTGGTCGAGGAGTTGCTGTGGAGAGTCACTGACCATCACAGCGAACAGACGATTGGTCCGGCCGCCTTGATAATTGGCGTTGGCGACCTTGTCGACGGCCGGCTTCACCTGCGCCAGGGCCTCCTGCGCACTATCCAACTCGGCCTGGTGTGCCCCCACTGCGGCCTCAGCGTCGCGTTGCACGGCTGTCTTCGCATCCAGATCGATCTGGGCGTTGTGCATTGCCTCCGTCGTCTGCTCGGATTCTCGTGACAGGTCCGCAAGACGTGTCTGAGCGTCGGATGCACTGTCGACACCCGGCTGCGCGTTGGCCACGGCCGTCGGCGAGACGACGAGGCAGGCCGCGAGAATGGCCGCCGCGAGAATGCCCTTCTTCGAGCGGGTGACGCGCTTGACAATCGGTGTCGCCACGGAAGGTGACTCTCCGTTCTTGCAGTTCGTAGTCCGAGGGGTGCGCCGAAATCAGACTTTCGGCGAAGAAACAAACCCTACCCATGAGTAGGTGGCCGCGGGCGTGGAACGAGACCGGAATTTCGGACTTTTTCGGAACTCGACTCCCGCTCCACCGAGGTCGACGGTCTCGAACAGGTTACGGTCCGGCGGCCGACGAGTCCATTCGGCGTCTTTGCAGGCTCCGCGCACCGGCGCCTGACGAAAAACAGCACCAGGCGAGCCCGTGGGGCTCACTCCTGGTGCTGTCCTTACACACGATCATCGAATCAGTAGCGACGCGCTCCGTCGAACGGCATCGACGAGACGGGCGCGACCTTGACGGGAACACCCGACGTCGACGCGTGGATGACGTTGCCGTTACCCGCGTAGATTCCCGAGTGCGATCCGCCGTAGAACGAGACGACATCGCCCGGCTGCAGGTCGGACTGCGACACGGGGGTGCCTGCCGCGGCCTGGTCGTAGCTGGTACGCGGCAAGCTGATGCCGGCCTGCTTGTACGCCCACTGAACGAGTCCGGAGCAGTCGAACGAGTCGGGTCCCGAAGCGCCGTAGACATACGGCGAACCGATCTTCGACTCGGCGGCCTGAACTGCCTTGGCAGCCGGGGTGACCTGTGGTGCGAGCGGTGCGGGGGCCGCAGGCAGACCGGGGATCTCGGTCGGCAGCGGCGGAAGACCTGGGATTTCCGGAATCTCGAAGGTACCGACTCCGGGGATGGTGATGGGGGCCGCCATTGCGGGGGCTGCGGGCAGAACGACCGCACCGGCAGTGATCGCGCCGGCTACGAGGATTCGACGCAATTGGCGGGTTGAAGTATGTGACGCCACGAGAAAGGGTTGCTCCGTTTCTTCCACTCATCCGCCGACCGAGTTAGCTGACGGGTTCGGGCTGGGAAGATCAGCCCTACCCACCCGGACGCTGGTAGCGGCCGAAGCAGGATTCACCCCAATGGAAATCGGGTTCCCGGTACGGGCGCTCTCGCGAGCATCCCGATTAGGCGGTGACTTGCGACGCCGCTCCGGTTTGGATTGGCGAGACTCCGCAAGGTCTCAGGAAGATTACGAAACGGCATACCCCTGTGTCGACCCCAACTCGCCGAAGCGAGGCGTAGAAGTCGATTCGACGCTAGATCGCGCGTCGATCCCCGCTTGTGTCACGAGCCGGTAACGACCCCTCGGACGGACCCTGTTCCGGGTCGACTACGAGACGTAGTTTCGGCACGAGACCACCCTCGGCAAGAACGTCCATGGCCCCCAGTTCTTCCTGGTCGAGAGCTATCCGAGGGTGCGGCATCCCGACGTCCACCGGACGCCCCGGGGCCATACCGGGCGGTCCGAGCAACACCGTCACGACACAGTCTGCGCACGCGATGTCACGGACCTTGCAATCACTGCAATCGATGATCATGTGATCTCCATCTCTTTCCCGTTCGGTCGACCCTTCACGGCGAAACCTAGCGATCCACTCCGACACGTTCAGCGTCCCGAGCAAGATCGACATTGCTGTCGGTGCCTGTCGCTACCGTCTGCACTCGTGAGCGTCCCGATTCAGCTGAGCTTCGACGAGCTCGACACTCCGTTGCACGACACGACCTTCGTCGTGGTCGACCTGGAGACCACAGGTGGCAGCCCGGACACCGAAGCGATCACCGAGATCGGGGCAGTGAAGATTCGGGGCGGCGAGGTCATCGCCGAATTCGCGACGCTGGTGGACCCGGGCCGATCCATTCCGCCGTACATCGTCGAGCTCACCGGGATCACCACTGCCATGCTGATCGGCGCCCCTCGGATCGACCGAGTGCTGCCGAGCTTTCTCGAGTTCGCGCGCGGCTCGGTCCTCGTCGCACACAACGCCCGTTTCGACACTGCTTTCCTCAGGGCGGCCGCGTCACGCCTGGACATCGCCTGGCCCAAGTTCCAGGTGCTCTGCACGGTCAAACTCGCCCGGCGAGTACTCACCCGCGACGAGGCACCCTCGGTGAAACTGTCGGCACTGTCCTCGCTCTTCCAGGTCAGCACTGTGCCCACCCACCGCGCCCTCGACGATGCACGAGCAACGGTCGACGTACTGCACGCATTGATCGAGCGAGTAGGTAATCAGGGTGTCCACAGCTATGCGGAACTCGTCGACTACCTGCCTGCTGTGTCGGCCGGGCAAAGAGCCAAACGCTCACTCGCTTCTCACCTACCCCGCACCCCGGGCGTCTATCTCTTCAAGGGACCGGGCAACGAGGTGCTGTACGTCGGCACGTCGAACAATCTGCAACGACGCGTGCGCAATTACTTCACCGGGTCCGAGACGCGTGGCCGCATGAAGGAAATGGTGGGCCTCGCCGTCGGCGTCGACCACGTCGAATGCGCCCATGCCCTCGAAGCCGGAGTGCGCGAGCTTCGACTTCTGTGCGCCCACATCCCCCCGTACAACCGCCGCTCCAAGTTCCCCAAGAAGGGTTGGTGGATCACGACGACCACGGAGGCGTTTCCACGCCTCTCCGTCGTCCGCTCACCGACGGAGAGCTCGATCGGCCCGTTCGCTGCCCGCGGTGATGCCGCCGACGCCGCTGCGCTCGTCTCCGAGGTACTCGGTATCCGTACCTGCACTCGCCGCATCCCCCGCACCTCTCTGCACGCGTGTCCGGCCGAAGCTGTCGGCGGGTGCGCCGCGGGTGGTCCCACGCCACTCACGCCCGACGAGTACGCAGTCCTGCCGGGCCGGTTCGTCGAGCTCGCACACGGGCGCGACGACCGTGCGCTCCAGGCCGCCCGGGATCGAATCTCCGCGCTGTCCGTTGCCGAACTGTTCGAGTCGGCGGCCAGGCTCCGAGACAGGCTCGCCTCGCTCGCAGACGTTCTGCGTCGGATGCACCGGCTCGCGGCCATCGCGGCGATCGCCGAGTTGATCGTCGCCCGACGTGCGCCGGACGGAGGGTGGGAACTTGCCGTCGTCCGCCACGGCCGGCTCGCTGCATCGGCCGTCACCGCGCGGCGAGTGCATCCCATGCCCGTCGTGGAAGCGATCGTGGCGGCCGCGGAAACCGTGGTGCCGGACGCCACGCCCTTTCGCGGCGCATCACCGGAGGAAGTAGCCCTCGTCGGCCGCTGGCTCGAATCCGACGGCGTCAGGATCGTCCGGACCACCGATGGATACGCGGAGCCCGTTCACGGAGCCGGAGGGTGGCGGCAGTGGTGCACGACCGCTCGCACCGTGTCCAGGCGCGAACGCTCGATGGCCGTCACACCCGTGGAGGACACCGGCGTCGGCGCCCACCTTCGTGCGGCGCTCTAAACTCGGCAGCATGATCAACGCAATCGTCATGATCGATGCCGAGTCGCACGCCATCCCGGAGACCGCACAGGCGGTCGCGGACGTCGACGGCGTCACCGAGGTCTACTCGTGTGCAGGGGACGTGGACCTCATCGCGATCGTCAAGGTCAGGGACCACGCACAGATCGCCGACGTGATCACGCAGCACATCAACAAGGTGCCCGGTGTCGTGAACACCGCCACCCACATCGCGTTCCAGTCCTACTCCAGCGCGGACATAGAAGCGGGCTTCTCCATCGGCGAGTAGTCGGCCGGGCGCAGCGACCCGTCAATCGAGTTCGTTGGACCGTGCGATCCATCGATCGAGCAGGCCTGCGGTTGCCCCGGAATCGACAGCGGCAGCAGCACGCTCGACACCACGCTTCAGCAGACCGGTCAAGTCGTCGGCGACGATCCCGGACGTGATCCCGTCGTACGCCGTCAGTGCCGCAGCGGCGTTCAGCAGGACTGCGTCGCGCACCGCACCGTGCTTGCCGGCGAACACCTCCCGCGCCACCTGCGCGTTGAAGGCAGCGTCGCCTCCGCGGAGCGCGTCGATGTCGACGAGGTCGAACCCGAAGTCCCTCGGGTCGATCCTGGCCACCGTCACGTCGCCACCCGACACGATGTGCACTGTCGTCGTCGTGGACAGCGTTATCTCGTCGAGGCCGTCGTCACCACGAACGACCAACGCACTGGTGCCGCGGCCGGCGAACACCCGAGCCACGACGGGAAGCAACGAGTCGAACGCACAGCCGATCAGACCCGCCCGCGGCCGCCCCGGGTTGGTCAGGGGACCGAGCACGTTGAAGACCGTCGGGATACCGATCTCCTTCCGCGGAGGGCCCGCGAAACGCAGCGCCGGATGGTAGACAGGCGCGAAACAGAACCCGATTCCCACGTCTCGGACCGTAGTCGCGACACCGTCCGCTCCGAGCCCGAACTTCACTCCGAGGGCCTCGAGCACATCCGTCGTCCCACTTCGCGAAGACGCAGCACGGTTGCCGTGTTTGACCACCGGAGCTCCGGCCGACGCCACGACGAGAGCGGCCATCGTCGAGATGTTGACCGTGTCGGCGCCGTCGCCACCCGTACCGACGACGTCGACGGCATTCGGTTCGCTGTCGACCAAGGTCGCATGGCCCAGCATCGAGTTCGCCAGTCCGCTCACTTCCTCCGGAGTCGGACCCTTCATCTTCAGAGCGACACCGAAGGCCGCGATCTGAGCGGCGGTGGCGTTGTCGGACATGATCTCGTCCATCGCCCAGGCCGTGTCGTCGGCGGAGAGATCGACGTTCGACGTCAGCGCACCGAGTACGGCCTTCCAGGTCCGGCTCGGCACACCGTTGCTCGCATCTGTCATCGACTACTCCCCATACCTTCCTCGGCCGTTCCAGAGCTCGACGCCCTCGATCGGCAGTCCGCGACGTGCGACCGAAAGCCTAGTCAGCACCGGCCGGAGACGCCCCTCCAGGTTGCAGCGCATCCCACCCCTCGACCACACCACCTCGCCGCTGCGCGAGGCCGGCCATTCGCGAGCGTTCCTGTGAGCAGTGCAACGCGTCGATCACCTGCACCCGCTGCAGCGTCAGGCCGACACCGCCCTCGACACTCGGGCGGTAACCGGTGGTCGGAATCTCCGGGCGCGGGCGCGGATCCATCACCGGCTCGTACCCGTCCTGCGCGGCGACGGCCGTCGCGTCCTCGATCTGGTCCGGCGGCAACACCAGGTGATGTCGGAACACCGCCTCCGCTGTGTCGACCCATCCCGCAGCCGCTCCGCGACCGAGCGCCGTCGAACACGATTCGGCGTCGACGAAGGAAAATGCCACTACCACCAAATCGTCCCTGGCGGGGTCGAGAGGAACAGTCTTCGCCCCTCCGAACAACCGCCGGAACCACGATGCGCCACCGTTCGTTGCCATGAGGCGAGCCTTGCACGACAACCTATGCGCAGCGTGGTCGATGCCCTTGACCTGGCCATACGCGGGAGCCGGCCATCGCCCCTGCGTCGGCGACGCGCCAAGACCGGACCCGAGTATGCCTCCGGTACTACGAGCAGTCATACTTCTTTCTGTGACGAGCGCTGTAGGGACTCAAGGATCGGCAATCACCCAACGCGTGCACTCGCTGAACCGTCCCAATATGGTCAGCGTCGGCACCATCGTGTGGCTGTCGAGCGAACTCATGTTCTTCGCTGGACTTTTTGCGATGTACTTCGTCGCGAGGGCGCAGGCAAACGGAAACTGGCCACCGGAACCGACCGAGCTCAATCTCGCGCTCGCCGTTCCGGTCACCGCCGTGCTGATCGCGTCGTCGTTCACCTGCCAGCTCGGGGTCTTCGCCGCCGAGCGCGGTGACGTCTTCGGACTGCGACGCTGGTACGTCATCACCCTGGCGATGGGCATCTTCTTCGTGGCCGGACAGGGCTACGAGTACTACCACATGGTTCACGAAGGCACGACGCTCTCCTCGAGCGTCTACGGATCGGTCTTCTACATCACGACCGGATTCCACGGACTGCACGTCATCGGCGGTCTGATCGCATTCGTCTTCCTCATCACTCGAACGCTTGTCAGTAAGTTCACGCCGGCACAGGCCACCGCCGCGATCGTCGTGTCCTACTACTGGCACTTCGTCGACATCGTGTGGATCGCGTTGTTCGCCACCATTTACTTCATCCGCTAGTAGACATAAAGCAGATCAAGTGTTTTCACTTCGCCAACCGCAGCGAACGACCTGTATCAGCCCCAGGCCGTTCGGTCCGTCCCGACACGACAAGGGATAGAAGATGAGTTCATCTCCCCCAGCAGCATCCGATGCCGCAGCCAAGAACAGGCGCAAGCGCAAGACTCGTCGCCGTGTGACCGGTGCGCTCGTGCTGATGATGGGACTCCTGAGTGCAGGATTTCTCGCATCGGCTCTGACCCCCACACCGCAGGTCGCGACGGCCGATCAGGATTCGGCCGCTCTGATCCGCGAAGGCAAGCAGTTGTACGACACCTCGTGCGTCACGTGCCACGGCGTCAACCTGCAGGGTGTGCAGGACCGAGGCCCGAGCCTCATCGGCGTCGGTGAAGCCGCCGTCTACTTCCAGGTCTCCTCGGGACGTATGCCTGCCGTACGTAACGAAGCTCAGGCGATCCGTAAGCCACCGAAGTTCGACGACAAGCAGATCGACGCTCTCGGTGCGTACATCCAGGAGAACGGTGGAGGCCCCACGGTCATCCGCGACAGCAACGGCGAAATCGCGCAGTCCTCGCTCGCCAGCGGCGACGTCGCCCGCGGTAGCGAACTGTTCCGCTTGAACTGCGCGTCGTGCCACAACTTCACCGGTGAGGGTGGCGCACTGTCGTCCGGCAAGTTCGCTCCCCCGCTCGGCCCCGCGTCGGAGCAGGAGATCTACGCGGCCATGATCAGTGGCCCGCAGAACATGCCGAAATTCTCCGACCGTCAGCTGACGCAGGAAGAGAAGATCGACATCATCTCGTACGTGAAGTCCGCTCAGGACACGCGGGCTCCCGGCGGATGGGGACTCGGCGGCTTCGGACCCGGCACGGAAATGATTGCTATCTGGGTCGTCGGAATCGCTGCCGTCGTCGGCGCGACGATGTGGATCGGATCACGGTCATGAGCGAAGCCGATCCCGAACGCACAAGCCATGGCCACGATGACAGCGCGAAGGTCGACAAGGTGGATCTGAACAAGAAGTACACCGACGAGGAACTCGCCGGTATGACACGTGAGCAGTTGGTCGAACTCGGCACCAACCTCGACCACGTGGACGTCGCGTACCGCCGCGACCGTTGGGCTGTGAAGGGAACCCGCGCGGAGAAGCGGGCCGAGCGCAGCGTTGCTGCCTGGTTCACTCTCGCCGGCGTGTCCGCGGTCGCGTTCATCGCGATCTACCTGTTCTGGCCCTGGCAGTACGCCGGCATGGGAGAAGAGAACTACGGCGCCTACTCGCTGTACACCCCTCTGATCGGCCTCACCATGGGTCTGGCGATCCTCGGTGTCGGCGTCGGCGCAGTCCAGTTCACCAAGAAGTTCATCCCCGAAGAGGTGTCCATTCAGGACCGCCACGACGGTGGTTCGTCCGAGGTCGACCGAAGGACGGTAGTCGCCGAGCTCGGTGACTCGCTCGCGACGTCGACGATCGGTCGTCGCAAGGTCATCAAGCGTTCACTGTTCTTCGGCGGTGGCGCACTCGGAATCATGGCGCTGTTGCCCCTCGGTGGCCTCGTCAAGAATCCATGGGCCGAAGGCGATGAATCTCCGCTCTGGGTGTCCGGCTGGACGCCGCGCTACCCTGGAGAGACGATCTATCTCAGGCGCGATACCGGACGGCCACACGACGTCGTTCTGGTCCGCCCCGAGGATATGGATGCCGGAGCCATGGAAACTGTGTTCCCGTTCCGCGAGGCCGATCGCGACGACGACCACGCGCTTCTCGCGTCGCTGCGCGGAATTCGTAACTCCGTGATGCTCATTCGTCTTCGTACCGAGGACGCGGAGACGGCCATCAAGCGCAAGGGCCAGGAGAGCTTCAACTACGGCGATTACTTCGCCTACTCCAAGATCTGCACGCATTTGGGTTGCCCGACTTCGTTGTTCGAGCAGCAGACGAACCGCATTCTGTGCCCGTGCCACCAGTCGCAGTTCAACGCGCTGGAATACGGCAAGCCGATCTTCGGCCCTGCCGCTCGCGCATTGCCACAGCTGCCGATCACCGTGAACGAAGAAGGCTTCCTCGTTGCCAACGGGGACTTCATAGAAGCCCTCGGACCTGCCTTCTGGGAGCGTCCGAACCGCGAAGCGGAGAGTGAATCATGAGTCCTTCACTGCAGACACTCGCAGCGAAGCAGGCAGACGACGTAGACAGTCGGTACCACCTCGCACCGGGTCTGCGCCGTCAGATCAACAAGGTGTTCCCGACGCACTGGTCGTTCCTTCTCGGCGAGATCGCGCTGTACAGCTTCATCATCCTGTTGCTGTCCGGTGTCTTCCTGACACTGTTCTTCGACCCCTCGCTCAGCGAGGTCGAGTACAACGGCATCTACGAACCGCTTCGCGGTGTCACCATGTCCCGTGCGTACGCGACGACGCTCGACATCTCGTTCGAGGTCCGCGGCGGATTGTTCATGCGACAGATCCATCACTGGGCTGCGTTGATGTTCGCGTGCTCGATCATCGTGCACATGCTGCGCATCTTCTTCACCGGTGCGTTCCGTCGCCCGCGTGAGGCCAACTGGGTCATCGGCTGCCTGCTGCTGATCCTGGCCATGTTCGAAGGCTTCTTCGGATACTCCCTCCCCGACGACCTGCTCTCCGGCACCGGCCTCCGCGCCGCGTTCTCCGGCATCACGATGAGCGTCCCGATCGTCGGAACGTGGCTGCACTGGCTGATCTTCGACGGCGACTTCCCCGGCACGATCATCATCCCGCGCCTGTACGTCGCTCACGTTCTACTGCTACCCGCCATCATCCTCGCGCTGATCGCGGCACACCTGGCACTCGTCTGGTACCAGAAGCACACGCAGTTCCCCGGACCCGGCCGCACCGAGAAGAACGTCGTCGGCGTTCGCATCCTCCCGGTCTTCGCCGTCAAGTCCGGTGCGTTCTTCGCCGTCACGTTCGGTGTACTCGCACTCATGGGTGGTCTGCTGCAGATCAACCCGGTCTGGAACCTCGGCCCGTACAACCCGGCTCAGGTGTCCGCGGGCTCGCAGCCCGACTTCTACATGATGTGGACGGACGGACTGGCTCGACTGTGGCCGGCATGGGACATCTACATCGCCAACCGCTACACGATCCCCGCAGTGTTCGCAGTGGCCCTGATCATGGGACTCGTCTTCACCGTGATGATCGCGTACCCGTGGATCGAGAAGCGCCTCACCGGGGACAATGCTCACCACAACTTGCTGCAGCGTCCCCGCGACGTACCGGTCCGTACCGCGATCGGTGCCATGGCACTGGCGTTCTACGTGGTGGCAACGCTCTCCTGCATCAACGACATCATTGCGTACAAGCTGGACATCTCCCTGAACGCAATGACGTGGATCGGCCGCATCGGCATCCTGGTGTTGCCGCCCATCGCCTACTTCGTGGCCTACCGCTTCTGCATCGGCTTGCAGCGCAGTGACCGCGCAGTACTCGATCACGGAATCGAGACCGGCATCATCAAGCGTCTCCCCCACGGTCAGTACGTGGAGGTGCACCAGCCGCTCGGACCTGTCGACGACCACGGACACCCCATCGCTCTGCCTTACCAGGGCGCAGCCGTCCCGAAGAAGATGAGCAAGCTCGGCTCGGCCGGCAAGCCCGGATCCGGATCGCTCTTCCGTCCCGACCCTGTCTCCGAAAGCAAGGCACTCGAGGAAGCACTGCACCACGGCGAACTCGAGCAGCTGAAGATGCTGACGGACTACCAGACATCGCTGTACGGCAACGGATCCAACGGCAACGGCCACAACGGCAACGGCCACAATGGCAACGGAGCCAACGGCCACAACGGCAACGGCTCGAACGGCCACGCTTCGAACGGCCACGCTTCGAACGGCAACGGGGATCACTCGCCCGCACGCCAGGAAAGCGACAGCGAGCACTAGCTACACGTAGAACCACGACGAGGGCGGCACCGATCCGGTGCCGCCCTCGTCGTATGTCGTACACCCACCACCCCTCCCCTCCC
>NZ_NPFY01000045.1 GCF_002259415.1 Rhodococcus sp. 14-2470-1b | reverse complement strand
GACGTTAAGGAAAACAAGAATTCTTTTCACAGGACGGAGCGCAGCGGAGTTCGATTCGGTGGACGCCCGCAGGGTGGCCCGGACCTGCTCGCAGCGCTCCTTCTCGGTGAGGCAATAGAGAAGGCCCGCACCCTGTGGGGGTACGGGCCTTGTCGGTCTGCGGCTGTGGCCGGCGTCAGGGCTGTTCGGCCGGTGGGGTGGTGGGGCGCCCTTCGGCGGCGTCGCGGATCCATTGGGGTACCTCGCGGCCGCTGCGTTCACGGAGTGCGATCGAGGCGCGGGCTGCTGCGGCAGCGACACTGCGCCGTTCGTTCGGGGTCCAGGTCTTGCGGGCTTCTGCGGTGGTCATCGTGGGTCCTCCTGCTCGTTCTGGTTGTCAGTGTCCTCGGTTTCGTCGGGTTCCGCCAGTGCACGTCGGGCGGATCGGTCAGCGACGGCGACGAGGACGTCTTGCTCGGTGGTGGTGATGAGCGGTGAGTCGGTGACGGTGGCGTAGATGTCCCATCCGAGCTCGGCTTCGGCGGGGTCGGCGCTGGTGGTGCGTTCGAGGCACCAGGTGATCCGTTGCCAGGCTTGGGCGCGTTTGTCGGCCACGGTGCGTTGGCGGACTGTCAGGGCGACGCCGACGACGGCGAGGACGCCGACGATCAGGGTGGCCCATGCTTGTGCGGGCATCAGGGGCGTTCCTTCCAGGTGGTCGGGTTGGTGCCCCGGTGCCGTCTGGCACCGGGGCGGGTGTTTTACCGGCGTGAGGTTCCGCGGACGATGTCGCCTTCGATGTAGGTGAATCCGTCTCCGCGGCCGTCACGGAGCGCGAAGTGGTAGTCCGC
>NZ_NPFY01000008.1 GCF_002259415.1 Rhodococcus sp. 14-2470-1b | reverse complement strand
GAGCGCTGCGAGCAGGTCCGGGCCACCCTGCGGGCGTCCACCGAATCGAACTCCGCTGCGCTCCGTCCTGTGAAAAGAATTCTTGTTTTCCTTAACGTCATTGCCGGGCATCACCGGGCCGTGGACGTAGGTTCTGGGTGCCTGGGGACGCCGGGTATGGCTATCTTTTTTTCGCTGTTCGGATGGCCGGAAGGGAATGGCCGCCCGGCGTTCTCGACGACTCGACCGCTCATTGAGAGATGCGACGCGATCGCTGATTAAGGACACGACGGGGATGTCGTCCACCAGGTACTCCATATGTGACCGACGATCGAGGGGGAACGCTGTGCAAGACGTGTGGGTGGGTATCGATGCGGGCAAGACGCATCACCATGCCGTGGCGATCGATCATGAGGGACGAACACTGTTGTCACGGCGCGTGGTGAACGGGCAACCCGAATTGACCGACCTCATCGACGATGTCGTGACGCTGGCCGCCGGTGGGCCCATCACCTGGGCTGTGGACTTGAACAGCGGAGGCGCGGCACTTCTGATTGCGTTGCTCCGCGTGGGAGGTCAATCTCTGCTCTATATTCCGGGCCGGATCGTTCATCACGCTGCTGCGGGATACCGAGGTGACGGCAAGACCGATGCCAAGGACGCGGCGATCATCGCGGACCAGGCCCGGATGCGCCGAGACCTGCTCCCGATGCGGGCCGACGACGAAATCAGTGTCGAGCTGGCCCTTCTGACCTCACACAGAACTGATCTGATGCGCGATCGCACGCGCACGATCAACCGACTCAGAGCTCTTCTCAGCACTTACTTCCCTGCCCTCGAACGTGCTCTCGATCTGAGCAACGTAAAGGGCGCACTGATACTGCTGACGGGGTTCCAGACACCGGAGGGCATCCGTTCGCTCGGGGCCCCAGCATTGGAAGCGTGGCTACGAAACCGCAAGGCATACAACGCCACTGAACTTGCCAGGCGTGCCACCGAGGCCGCACTGTCACAAGTGGTGCGGGTGGCGGGCCAGTGTGTCACCGCAGCGGTTGTCGAAACGCTCGCTCACTCCGTGCTGGACCTCAACCGTCGGCTGGCCGAACTGGACAAACAGATCGAGGAGACGTTTCGGCGTCATCGCAGCGCCACCGTCATCGAATCGATGCCCGGGATGGGTCCGCTACTCGGCGCAGAATTCCTCGCAGCCACCGGCGGCGATGTGACAGCGTTCGGCACTGCAGACCGCCTCGCGGCGGTCGCCGGACTCGCGCCCGCGCCACGGGACTCGGGACGGGTCAGCGGCAACCTGCGCCGGCCACGCCGATACGACCGAAGGCTGCTGCGGGTGGCGTACCTGTCGGCGCAACTGAGTGTCCGATCCTGTCCGGCGTCGAAAGTCTTCTACGACCGCAAACGAGCCGAAGGCAAACGCCACACGCAGGCGGTGCTGGCTCTCGCGCGCAGGCGCTCGAACGTACTGTGGGCCATGCTCAGAGACGGAACGACGTACGACGACCGGTCAGGAGCGCCCCCGCACGCTGAAGCGGCCTGACCGCACTCCCGGCATGCTGAACGCCGCGAGGCCAGCAGCGGATCCGGCGATCACACCGAGAACGAGAAAGGCGTGGGCGTAGCTTCCGGTCCACTCGGCCAACACCGCGCCGCCCCACGGGCCGAACGCCATCGTGATCACGATGGGGGCGTTCATGATTCCGCCGAGGTGCCCGTAATGAACCGGACCCCAGCGGTCGGTGATCGCGGTTGCCTGCACGAGGGTGAAGATGCCCCGCGCCAATCCGGCCCCGACGGCGAGGAAGACGAGGGCGAGTGTGCTGGTGGCGAGCCCGAGCAGTGCGGTGGTCAGGGCGGTAGCGGCGATGACAGAGGCGGTGCGCCCCCGTGTGCCGGTGAGGCGTTGCAGCGGCAGGTAACCGAGCCGACCGAGAACCTGACCGGCGCCGCCGAGGCCGAGGGTCGTAGCGGCGAGGGTGGCGTCGACGCCGCGCTCGAGGAGCAGCGGGACGAGGTTGAACACCGCGGCGAACGATGCGAACGCCGCCACGGCCAGTGATGCGGTGAGGACGAGGAAGGGGCGGCTGCGGCTGATCGCGGACCTCGACTCCGGCGGCGCTGCATGGACGCCGGGGTGGGCAGGTGGCCACGATCCGCGTAGGCCGAATGCGTGCGAGGGAACCGTGACAACGAGCAGGAAGGCGGCGAGCACCACATAGGTGCTGCGCCAGTCGAACCGGCCCATCAATGCGGCCGTCACCGGCGCGAACACAGTGCTGGCGAGGCCGGCGGCGAGAGTGAGGATCATCAGGGCCCGCACTCGATCACCTCCCCACCATCGGGTCAGGGCGGCGAACGCCGGTGGGTAGAGCACTGCGCCCATCGCGACGCCGGCAACCACCCACCCGATGTAGAACACCGGCAGCGACGGTGCCGTGGCGATGACGACGACCGCAGGGACGGCGATGATCGAGCCAGTCGTCATCACCCATCGCGGGCCGTGGCGGTCCAGAACACGTCCGACAGGGATTCCGACCAGTGCCGCGACGAGTTGGCCGACGGTGAACGCCGCGACGATCGATGTCGTCGACCATCCGGTATCCGCCGAGATCGACGGTGCGAGAACGGGAAAGGCGTAATACAGGATGCCCCAGCTGGTGATCTCGGTGACGCACAACGCGCCGAGCACCCGTCGCCGACCGAGGTGCTGAGCCTCGGTCGGCGACGTGTCGGCGGTCGTGTCAGTCACGCATCGGTGCGCCGAGAGTGATCAACTCCGGGGCCGCCGGGACTCCGCAGCACCCACCGGTCGAGGGTGCTTCGGGGTCGTCGAACAATCCCGCGCCGCCGCACACACCCGTATCGGGCAGCGTCAGTTCCACTTTCCGGGCACCGTCGTGATCACCGGCGAGCTCGGCGGCGATGCTGCGGACCTGCTCGTACCCGGTCATTGCGAGGAACGTGGGTGCGCGGCCGTAGCTCTTCATCCCCACCAGATACAGACCCGGCTCGGGCTGAGTGAGCTCCTCGACGCCGTGCGGGGACACCGATCCGCACGAGTGCATGTTCGGATCTACCAGTTCCGCGACGAATCTCGGGGCCTGCAGGGTGGGGTCGAGGTCCAGGCGCACCTCGGACAGCCATGACAGGTCCGGCCGGAACCCGGTCAGCGCCAGGACACGGTCGACGTCCTCGATCCGTGCGCCGCTGTCACCGATGAGGGTGACCTGGTCACCCTGTGGCGCGACCTCTTCGGTGCGGAATCCGGACACCACGGTCAGGTATCCGTCGTCGACGGCCTTCTTCGCTCGCAGGCCCAGTGCGCCGCGGGCAGCGAGCTCGTCCGCCTCGCCGCCGCCGAACACCTCCGCGGTGACTCCGCGCCGCACCGCCCAGGTCAGCTTGGTTCCGGGGTGTCTGGCAGCGAGTTCGGCGAATCCGATGATCGCGGTCAGTGCGGAGTGTCCGCTACCGGCGATGACGATGTGCTTGCCCGCGTAGTCGGGCAGCACAGCCGGATCGAGGAGATCAGGGACGCGGTAGACGATCTTGTCTGCTGCGGCGCGTTCGCCGATGGCCGCAAGCCCCTCGCTGCCCAGCGGGTTCGGCGATCCCCATGTTCCGGAGGCGTCGACAACGGCGCGGGCGAGGATGCGTTCCTCGGTGCCGTCGCTGTGGCGGACGTGCACCGACAGTGGTTCGGTGTCGCGTCCGGCGTCGACGACGCGGTCGCGGCCACGACGTGCGACGCCGACGACCTCGCAGTCCGCTCGGACCGTATCGCCGAGGACGGCGGCGAGCGGGGCGAGGTACTGCTCGACCCACTCCTGGCCGGTGGCGTAGGTGTCACCGTCCGGTGCGATCCATCCGGTGGGCTCGAGGAGTCGAGCGGCGGCGGGGTCTACGACTTCGGACCACGGGGAGAACAGGCGCACGTGGTTCCACTGCGACACCGCCGCTCCTGCGGACGTGCCGCGCTCGAGCACGACGACGGCGGAGCCGGTTTCGGTGAGGTGCGCGGCGGCGGCGAGCCCGATGGGTCCTGCGCCGACCACGACGACGGGGTAATCGGTCATGAGATGTCAACCTTTCCTCGGTGGAGCTGAGATTTCAGAGCGTCGCGTTCGGCGGTGAGCCGGTGCTCGCGAACCCATGCTTGTGTCGCCATCTGCACTGCGTCCCAGGGTGATCCGAGAGGCGGGGTGTAGGACAGGTCGAACTCGCTCACGCCCTCGACGGTCATCCGATGGAACAGCGCGGCGGCGTAGGTGTCGACTCGTTTCGAGATCTCCGCGCTACGGCGTCCGACGAGCTGCGCTCCGAGCAGACGCCCGGTGTCGGCGTCACCGGTGATGCGGATCGAGATCGGTGTCGCACCCGGGTAGTACGCCTTGTGATCGTCCGGTGTCGACATCGTCGACACCGGCGAAAAGCCCGCACCGACCGCTTCGTGTTCGCGCAGACCGGTGCGGGCAGCGACCAGGTCGAACACCTTGACCACCTGGGTGCCCAGGCTCCCCGCGAAGGCAGCGTCGCCGCCGAGGGCGTTCTCGCCCGCGACGCGTCCCTGCTTGTGAGCAGTCGTGCCCAGCGGCAGCCAGGTCGTGCCGAGCAGGCGGTGGTGGGTGACGACGCAGTCCCCGGCCGCGAACACATCGGGCAGGTTGGTGCGCATCCCCTCGTCGACCACGATCGCACCCTTGACCCCGAGCTGCGCGCCGGCGTCAGCGGCGAGTGCGGTGTCGGGCCGCACCCCGACCACGACGAGGACGAGATCGACCGTGCGAGTGAAGGTCTGACCAGTGGAGCGGGCGGCCGCGACGGTGAGTGCACCGTCGGTGTCGGTGATGGCGGAGACCGTGGCGGCGGTGATGACCTCGACACCGTGCCGTTCGAGCTCGTCGTGAACCAACGCGCCGAGCTCCGGGTCGACGGTGGGGAGCACTTCGGGAAGGGATTCGATCTGGGTGACCGCGACGCCGCGGGTGGTCAACCCTTCGGCCATCTCGAGGCCGATGTATCCGGCTCCGATGATGATCGCGGTTTGCGGGTCGCGGGCGCGGATGGAGTCCATGACCTCGAACGTGTCACCCATCGAATGCAGCAGGTGTACGCCCTCTTTCGGTCCCAGTGCGTCCGGGCCGGTGAGCCCGGCGATTGGGGGTCGGGCGCTGACCGCGCCGGTCCCGACGATGAGGGCGTCGTAATCCAGGGACCGCGAACGCCCGGCGGCGTCCGTGACCGCTAGCGAATGTCCTAGGGCGTCGATGGCGGTGGCGCGGGTGTCGGTGAGGACGGTCATCCCGGTGGCGGCGAGGTCGTCGGCGGTGCGGTGCGCGAGGTTGGTCCAGTGCGTGACTTCGCCGGAGACGTAGTACGGGATGCCGCAGATGGAGAAGTTGGGGTAGGCGTCGGCCACGACGACAGTGACATCCGCGGTGGGATCGAGTTCGCGGGCGCGTAGCGCGGCGCTGATCCCGGCGTCGCTACCCCCGATGGCGACGATCCTGCGCCCGGTCATCGTGTTGCGTTCCCTTGTGCAGTGACACCGAGCCGCGAGGTGAGGTCGTCGACGCGGGCGGCGATGTCGTCGCGCACCAGCCGCATGCGCTCGATACCGTCGATGCCGCGTGTCGACGGTTCGTCGGTGTCCCAGTTCTCGAAGATCGGGCCGTCGACGACGTCGACCTCGGCTTCGCTGCCGAGGGTGATGACGTAATCCATCCGCGCCAGCAGTGCCGGGTCGATCGGCTTCGGCTGCTGGCCGGTCAGGTCCACTCCGACCTCGAGCAACGATTCCGCGGACAGCGTGTTCACGCTGCTACCGGGTTTCGTGCCGGCGGAGTGCACCTCGACCGTGCCACCTGCAGCTGCGCGCATAAGCCCGGCGGCCATCTGCGATTTGCCGCCGTTCTTGACGCAGACGAACAGGACGCTGGGAGTGCTCATCGGATCGACCCGGACCGGGAAGGAACGAGTTCGGCGATCAGGTCACGGACTAGTTCTTCGATGCGGTCACGGATGGGGCGGACGGCATCGATGCCTTTGCCCGCGGGGTCGGGCAACGCCCAGTCGCGGTAGCTCACGCCGGGAAAGACTGGGCACGCGTCACCACATCCCATGGTGATGACGACGTCGGAGGTTTCGACGGCGTCCGGGGTCAATATCTTCGGGGTCTGTGCGGAGATGTCGATACCCATCTCGGCCATAGCGGCGACTGCGGCAGCGTTGACGGTGTCGGCGGGAGCGCTCCCAGCGGACCGTACTTCGACGGCGTCACCGGCGAGGTGGGCCAGGAAACCGGCGGCCATCTGGGATCGGCCGGCGTTGTGGACACAAACGAACAGCACACTGGGTGTGTCGGACATAGAAGAACCCTCTCGTCGGTCTCGGTGTGGGTGTCAGGCGGGAACGGGCGTCGTCAGCTCGGTAAGCAGCTGGCGCACGCGCGTGTCGAGGTCGTCGCGGATGCGGCGCACCTCGTCCAGCGTTTGGCCGTCGGGATCGTCGAGTTCCCAGTCGAGGTAGCGCTTTCCGGGGTAGACGGCACATGCGTCGCCGCACCCCATCGACACCACCACGTCGGCGGCTGCGACGACGTCGTCGGTGAGCGGCTTGGGGAACTCGGCGCCGAGGTCGATGCCCATCTCGGTCATCGCCTCGATCACGGTGGGGTTGATCTCGTGCGTGGGTGCCGATCCGGCGGAGCGGACGTGCACCCGCCGTCCGCCGTGGTGTGCGAGCAGCGCAGCCGCCATCTGGGAGCGGCCGGCGTTGTGGACGCAGATGAACAGCACCTCCGGGACGTCTTTCGGTGCAGCGCCCTGTGATTGCGCCAACGCGGTGAGGCGGTCGGCCGCAAAACGGCCGGCCAGGGAGGTCAGGTGTGTGTGAATCTTCGCGGTGCGGCGCAAGGCCGTGTAGGACTCGAAGACGTACCGTTCGACGGTCTGCGGGGAGAACACGCCGGTGTATTTCGCCGACAGTTCCTCCGCGGTGCGGCTCAGAACGGCTTGGGGCATGAGCAATTCGGGTTGTGCGCGGTGCTCGGACATCAGGACTCCTTTGTCACTGTGGTCGCGGACGGGCTGGGGGTGAAGCGCTTGCGTAGAGCGAGTGAGACATAGACGAGGCCGACGAGCACGGGAACTTCGATCAGCGGGCCGACGACGCCGGCGAGCGCCTGTCCGGACGTGGCCCCGTACGTCGCGATCGCCACGGCGATCGCGAGCTCGAAGTTGTTGCCCGCAGCTGTGAAGGCCAGGGTGGTGGTGCGCTCGTAGCCGAGTCCCATCGCGGCGCCGAGGGCGTACCCGCCGCCCCACATGACCGCGAAATACACCAGGAGCGGCAACGCGATCCGAACCACGTCCAATGGCTGTGACGTGATCCGATCACCCTGCAGCGCAAAGAGAATGACGATCGTGAACAGCAGGCCGTACAGCGCCCACGGTGCGATACGGGGAATGAACTTGCTCTCGTACCACTCGCGGCCTTTGGCACGCTCGCCGAAGAAGCGGGAAGCGAACCCGGCGACGAGTGGGATGCCGAGGAATATCAGCACCGACTTCGCGATCTGCCACGGCGAGGCTTCGATGGTGGTCTGGTCCAGGCCCAGCCACCCCGGCAGGACAGAGAGGTAGAACCAGCCGAGGACCGCGAACATGAAGACCTGGAACACCGAGTTGATTGCCACCAGCACGGCGGCGGCTTCGCGGTCACCGCAGGCGAGGTCGTTCCAGATGATGACCATGGCGATGCATCGAGCCAGGCCGACAATGATGAGACCGGTGCGGTACTCGGGAAGATCGGGTAGGAACAGCCAGGCGAGGGCGAACATCAGCGCGGGGCCGAGGATCCAGTTCAGAACCAGGGACCCGATCAGCAGGCGCTTGTCGCCGGTGACCCTGTCCAGGCGGTCGTAGCGCACCTTCGCCAGCACCGGATACATCATGATCAGCAGTCCGATGGCGATCGGCAGCGAGACACCGTCCACCGAGATCGCGGAGAGGGCGTCGTTCATCCCGGGAATCAGCCGCCCGAGCAGCAGGCCGATGACCATGGCCACGCCGATCCACACCGGGAGGTAGCGGTCGAGGGTGGAGAGCTTGCCGACGACGGCTCCGTCGGTGTCGGTCGTGGTGCTCATGCGGTCACCAGCGTCGCATCGTCGTAACTGGGGTCGGCGGCACTCAGGACTGACGAGAGCTGTTGCAGTGCAGTAGGTATCACCCAGTAGTAGACCCACGTTCCGCGGCGTTCGCAGTCCAAGAGTCCCGCTTCGCGCAGCACCTTCAGGTGATGGGAGATGGTGGGCTGAGAAAGTTCGAATGCGGGGAGGATGTCGCAGACGCAGGCTTCACCGCCGTCGTGGCTGGCGACCATGCTCAACAGGCGCAGGCGGACCGGGTCTCCGAGGGCCTTGAACATGCGGGCGAGGTCACCGGCCCAATCGGCGGTCAATGCCTCGCGGGTGAGGGGTGAGCAGCACTCACCGGACGCGCTGGTGGGGATCGGATGGTCTTGGATCGACATCCGTCTATATTGATACTTCTCTATCCAGCCGTCAAGTGAACATTCGGTGACCGAGGTGCACACGGGTAGTCGTGCTCTCGGTGCTGCGCCACCTCCGGTGTCGTCCAATCGGAACGGCCTGCGGCCGTGCTTGACAAAACCTATTGAGATTCCCTTCTGGCCTTCCGATTTTGACCGGCGGTGACCTCCGCGCAACCGCCGGCGTCCGCTGCGCTCCCGGCCCCAAGGGGCTCCGGAAACTTTTCACAGACGCCTCCGGCTGAAAACTTTCCGGCCCGACCATTGCACTCCGGCCCCCTCATGCCGGTCCAACTCTCCTCTGCCAGAACGGCAAAAAAATTGGCGGGCCACCCGGTTCGTCACGTTGAGCAGGGGAGCGCGAGATGTCGAAGACCACCGCCCAGAAAGCCCACAGCAGCACCGACACCGACAACTACGGCGCAGTGGTCACCCACACCACCGCCACCATCGTCGGACGCCAGAAAGCCGTGGTCAACGTCCACGCCGCCGCCACCGACGACGCCCAGATGATCGTCACCTTCAACCGACTGATGATGACCTTCCGCTCCGCCGCCGCCGTCCACGCCTTCATCGCCGGACTCGCCGACGCCCGCACCCTCATCAGCCGCATCGACAACCAAGCACCCCAGCCCGGGGGACCAGGCGACGACTACGCCCGCTCCGCCATGTCCGTCGTCTGGATCGCGCCACCGGAAACCGCCGTCACCCCACGCGAGCAGTACGTCCCCGCCCGGCGACGCACCATGCACTGGGTCGAGGTCCACATGGGACCGGTCACCTGGCGCATCATCGACCGCCTCGGCTACGTCACCATGCTCGACGAGCTCCGAAACATCCACCGCATGGCCGTCGCGATCTTCACCGACGGCGACCAGTACCTCAGCGACCCGACCACACTCACCGACGCATTCGACGACGCCGAACGCGAACACCAGGAAGACATGGCCGCACCCTGGCGACGACGTTTGTAGCCACCACCCGATCCGGCCCCGGAACCCGACACGGATTCCGGGGCCGAGCTGTATCCATCCACAGGGAAAGTCTCTATCCCCAGATTCCGGAAAATGCCTGCGCATCGCGGACCTCGCTGGCGCTCGGTACGCGATGCTCGAAGAACCACGCACCACAGGCCGCCCGGCTCACCCACCCGAAGGAACACGAAACCGATGATCACCTGGACCGTCACCACCCGACCCGACGGCCGCCCCGAAACCATCACCACCGCAGGAGCAGAACCCAGCCTCGACGCAGCGAAACGAGCCGCCGCCGACGCCGTCCGCTACGCCCTCCTCGACGCACAAGCCCACGCCGACGCCAGCCCCACCAACACCCCACCGACCTACCTCGTCACCATCGACGGAGCCTGCGCCCTCATCGTCAGCCTCGGAGCCTGCCGACCCGCCAACTACACCGGAGTCCTCGACAACCTCGAACACTTCGACGGCACCGCCACCCACCTGCTCTACCTATAGACAGACCGCGGGGAGCAGACCTGAAAGCGTTGCGCGAGAACAACTCTGTCAGTACCCGCTGCGATACGCGGGCCATGCGAATAAGAACCGTCGACGGACCACCACTAGACGCCGAAATCGCTGTCATGGCCGCCCGCGCGCTCGCCTTGACGCAGCTGCAGAACGGCACCGGCGATCCACCGGTGCGAACCATGCCACAGTAGACCGGGCCGGATGCCCTCACGACTGCTGCCGAATAGTTCGACCGGTCAGATGCTGCCCGACCCGCACTTCGGAACGCCGGGCTGATTACCGACGAACGACGAATGCACGAACAACCGGCCCACATACCCGCTCGTGAGCTGAACATAGACCTTGAACCACCGCGGAGAACCGTTGTACGAAGCACCATCCCACCAGCAGGACATGTCCGAGACCTGATACGTCGACCCCGAACCGTCGTACGCCACCTGACCCATCAGGCACGACGACAAGCTCACGCAACTACGCGCGTTCGCGCCGACAGCGACATGAGCACCCGACGCCGCATTCGCCGCAGGTGCAACCGCCAACGCCGACATCGCCAACGCCGCGAACAGAACAACACCGACAACCGAACGACGCACCGCGGCACGTACCCGGGAAGTGAAAGAACGCATGGTCAACCAACTTTCTCGAGTGGAAAGAGGAACGGACCACCGCAGTATCACCCCGCAGAAGACGGCCCCGATGTCCTCCATTCGACGGACCGGAACAGCGCCGAAGCGGCGACGCCGCAACATAATTCGCCCTGTCGACCGGAAGTTCGGCCTGGGCGAGGGGTATTTACCGCTTCCGCCCGTCCGATCAGGCGAACCGACCCGAACGACCAAGAATGCTCCAGGCGCAACAGAGGGGCTCGAAATTGCCTGCGCAACCTCGAGCCCCTCCATGAATGCAGCCGTGCGGGGACTGGCCTAGCGTCGCTTTCGGCCCAACAGGACGAACCAGACGACACACGCGAGCGCGATAGCCGCAACCAACGGCCACCAGCCGGAATCGGGCCACCGATCGTTGACGATGCGCGCCGACAAGCCCAAAGCGACCAACAGCACAACGAACACGATTCGCTTCGGCTCTATTCTCCACGAGCTCTTTCGCTCGTCGACCTGATCGACCTTGTTCATTGGCTCTGGGCTCACCATGACACGAACCATCCTTCGCCTAGTCTCCGACAATCGACCCTACTGGCAGTTCGAGGCATCGACCGTCACAAAGCCTTCGTTGCCTTTGAAGATGTCCTTCTGGTAGCACGCGCCCGGGTCGAACCCTGCTGGGTCGTTCAGAGAACTGATCAAGGCCTGCACTGCACTCTTACCGCCGTAGGTGCACAGCACCGTCACAGCTGCCGCCGCGAGTGAACCCAAAGGCCCGGCTTTGGTTGCATCAGATCCACTCACTCCAAACACATCGTCAGCCACCGATACCCACCGAATAGCGGGACCGGACAATCCGCAACGTGAGGCCAAAAGCCAAGGACCACAAAGGGCTTCGTTCCGTCACGACCCAGACCCAAGGAAGGTTAGCGCGCCGAACAGTATCAGTGATTCGAAATCGATGTGAACGGTCGGTTTGCTTATTTTCAACTAGTTGGTGAGACCGCCCGGTGTATCGAATCGGACATTGCAGCCCTATTGGACGACCGTGAGCCACACGACTCAGCTAAGCGACCGGAACGCAGAGCTACCGCGACACCGAGCCCGGTTCAAGTGAACAGCAACTGAACACCCGCAGCGCGGCCGCACTCGACGCTGGGCCAGCCGCCGGAGCCTAGGTGAAATCGAGCATTCTCGAGTGGCGATCGGCAGCGGTGCACGGTGCTGTTCTACTCACTGTGGGTCTGAACGAAGGTGGTCGTAGAAACTGTGGTGGACGGTCGTCGACCGCGCGGCGCGGCAAGTGAAGGTTCAGGCGTTCTGCTGCGGTGGGTGACTGGCGATCGAGGGGTGATCGCGCGCGATGGGCCCCGTCTTGGCCGCCCCGCCTGGGGATCCGAGGTCATCGAAGAACAGTGCATTGATCGAGGTGTACTCCGCCCATTCGTTCGGGAGGTCGTCTTCGTAGAAAATCGCTTCGACCGGGCAGACCGGCTCGCAGGCACCGCAGTCGACACACTCGTCGGGGTGGATGTAGAGCATCCGTGGGCCTTCGTAGATGCAGTCGACCGGGCACTCTTCGATACACGCCTTGTCCATCACATCGATGCACGGCTCGGCGATGACGTAAGTCATGACCGCGTGTCCTCGGAATGGCTGAATTCGGTTGCCTGCGAGTCGGTCCGACCTTGAATATTGTTCTCGGAGAAGCGAGCTGGGACGAGACGGGGGATAATTCGGACGTAGACGACCATCCCGATCAACTCCACCAATGTCTGCGCCACCACAACCACGGCCGCAAGAGACAGCTGTGGTGGCAGCGCAAGCGCCAGCGGCAGAACGACCAACGAATTCCGGGTCGCACCGGAAAAAATCAACGCCCGGGTCGCGGGAACGTCCTGGCGCGTCACCCTGGCCGTCGCCCATCCGACAACCGCCATGACGACCAGGAATGCAACGAAGATCGGCACCGCGGCAATCAGCTGGGAGCCCTCGGAGCGGACCGCGTCGATCTGTGACGCCACGACGACCGCAAGAGTGGCCATCATGACCGGCACCATCGCCGCGGCCATCACATCCATGATCCGGGTGCCGATTCGGCGGCGACGCGCGAGCGCTTGCGTCAGGGCCGCCAACACCAGTGGAACAACGATCAGCAGCACGAACGCTTCGACGAACGGTGCAATGTCGATGATTTCCACCAACTCGGACCCGACGAACAACCACAGGTAGAGCGGCAGAAACGCGATCTGCAACAACATCAACAGCGGCGCACTCGCGAGCAACCGTTCCGATGCCGCGCCCGCCAACCCGCTGAAGACGATGACGTAGTCGATGCAGGGAGCCAACAACACCAACAGCACACCGACGAATACCGCCTGGTTGTCAGCGACGAACCGGGTCAAAGCGAACACGACGACCGGGACGAGCACGAAGTTCAGCACCACGACACTGAGCAAGAACTTCCCGTCGCGCAGCGATGCGCCGATGGCGGAGAACGGAACCGCGAGGAACGTGGCGTAAAGCAACACGATCAGTACCGGGTTGATGGCGATCTCGAACGCATGCGCCGACGACGGCGCACCCAAGCCGACAACGGCACCGATGAGCAGGGCCAGCAGGTAGAGCGGGATCTGGAACTTCTCCAGCCATGCCACCACCGAGGTGGTACTCGATGTGTTCACGAGGTGCCCACTGCAGTGTTCGCAGAGATCAGCCAGGTGCACTCCGGATTGCAGGGCGTCGGCGCGTCGGGTGTGTCCCCGAGCCGGGACAGAGCATCGGTCAAACTGTCCCGCAGCGCGGTCAATTGAGCGATCGATTCGTTGGCGTGCGCGATGTGCGATTCGATGGCGGGGCCGAGTTCGGCTTTGACTGCGGCGCAAGAGTCTTTCTCCCAAACACGAAGGAGAAGTTTGATCTCCGGCAGCGACAAGTTCAGGCTCTTGGCGGCGGTAATGAACGCCAAACGTTGCCGAGCGCGGTCGTCGTAGACGCGGTAGCCGTTCGCCGAACGGTCCGCCGGGAGCAGGCCCTCGCTTTCGTAGAACCGTAGCGTGGTCGCTGGGACGCCGGTCGCCGATGACAGCTGTGAAATGCGCAGAGCGGACATGCGCACGAGGATAAACCTTCGAGTCGGGTGGAAGGTCAAATGCTTGACCTTCCACCCAGTACTGGGTCTAACGTCGGGCCATGTACCCAGTGACGCCGCACCCGGACGCCCGGACACTCATCCGTCTCGCGGCTCTACGCCTCTCCGCGCGATGAAGGCCCCGTCGGCATGCACGCTCTCAACAGCCGACCAGCCAGAGCGTATCGAGCTGTGGGCATCGATCCTCGCCTCCGCTACCAGCCGCCGGCGCGTCGATGAAGGACTCGAATTCACCTTCCCGCCGGATGGGGCGTTCATCGGTCGCCTATCCGAAGCCATTGCCTCAGAGCTGGTCTGTTGTTCGTTTTTCGTGTTCTCGGTGACCTTCGATGCGACGCAAACGGTGATGGTCGTTCGTGCTCCGAGCCTCGGCGCTGAGGGTGGTGGATGAAATGTTCGGGATCGGCCGGGGCGGAACCGTCGACGCCTGCCAAATTGGGCATGCCCAGACGAAATGTGGCGGCCCCAGGATACGAGAAGGCCCGCGCGTTGGCTGCCTCGCTCGCTGGACGGCTCCCGGTGAACCTGCGACGTCAGTTTGCGACCGCTACGACGTTCGGGGAGGGCTCGAACCTTGAGGACTGGGCGAGATACGCGGTTGGGCTGAGAGCCATGCTTCTCGCACCAGACCGAGTTATCGCTGCGCTCGACAGGGCGACCGTTCGATACCTGTAAGCAGTCGGTCGTTGATCTGTGACGGTGATCTCGTCTAGCCGGCGGGGTGGTTGGGGCAGGTGCCTATCCCGAGCCATTTGGTAGAGCGCCGGTGGTGGGCACCGAGTTGACGATGAAGCTCGCGGAGGATTCTCCGCTGTGTTCGGTGCACGCAGCCATAGCGAAGATTGGTGCTGAAGTGGAGCGAACCCTCGCAAACGCACCGAGCAATATGCGCCCACGCCGCAAGCTCGGCTCTACGTATCGAAACTCCGACGCAGTATTACAAGTTGCTACGCAACGCGCCGCCGATGGCAGCGACGACGAATGCAAAAACGACTGACGCCACAATCACGCTGATGCGAAACACGCCCCCAGCGATGATTCCCGTTGCCCGCAAAGGAGCGAACCGCCAACCGGTCTCAGACTTCCCAGCTCGCCACAGCGCAGTTACGACGATCAAGCCGACGCCAACAAGTACGATCACAATCGTTCACTTCCTACTTCGAGCCAGATTCAACACCAGGCCAACGACATAGTTATTTCGCCGTAGCCATGTGCGGTGGGCGTGCGTTCCCATTGCGTTCTCGAACTACCGTTGTGGTTGCACTGAGTTAGGACCTCCGATGTGCGTGGGCGTGAAGCCTGCGGCGCTAAGTACGCTCATTTGTCACGCGATGCTGTGCCCGCCCTCTCTATCGGCCCCCCGCGTCTCCAAACACGAACGGCTCGGCAGTCGCAGTTGTTGAGGAACCGCGACGGCCTTCGAAATTTTTCTCGGTGCTACTCGATCCACCGGCGTCATCTTCTGCAGCCGGACGAACATTGGGCCTAGTGGTCGCACCTGGCACCATCGTCGATTTGACCAACCGCGTCGCCTCGGGCACTGAAAGATCCACCAAGGCCGCAATACTGGCGTATGTTTCACCGCGTGTCTTGAGCGCGGCAAGTGCTTCAGCGCGTCTCTCATACGCCGCGTCGAGTTTGGTTCGTGCGTCCCGCCGCAACCGGTCGATCCTTTTCGTCACATCCTCGTTGATCCTTTGTTCGTCGCGGGTGGCATCGAAATACGAAATCAAATCCTGCTCCTGATTCTTCAAACGCAACTGTGCGTCCGACAATCGCTGCGCATTCGCCCGCCGAGCCCGTTCCCGAGCGCTTACCGGTCCACCGTTCGAGGGAGTCATACTGGACAGGCTACCGCCAACATGCTGGCCGGCGAAAGGGTCATACGCGCCCACGGACGCCCTGATTGATCTGTCTTGCTACAACTTTCGTCCCTCATCGTCCATGCACGTTCTAATTCGTCCAAAATCTAGATACTATCGACTTCAGATTCCCGGTATCTCTTCGCGAAATGAAAAACCAAACGCCACACACCTCTTGCACTATTAGTGTCCATGGGCGGAATCTGCGTACTATCGCGACTATGCCGCGCGACTCAGAAGCTGAATTCGAGCGAGATCGGCCCGTGAGATCTCGTCGCGCACCGGCTCGTCGGCGGCGGTGCCCGCGATGATGACCGTGCACGCGCTGCACGCCGGCGACGGCTACACCTACCTCACCCGCGAGGTCGCCAGCGCCGACATCCGCCTCGAACGCGGCCAAGACCTCACCGACTACTACGCCGCCGAAGGCACCCAACCGGGCATCTGGGGAGGGCGAGCCTCGGCCGAACTCGGCGTGTCCGGGTACGTCCGCGAGGACCAGATGAAGGCACTGTTCGGCGAAGGCCTGCACCCCGAAGCCCAGGCGTTGATCGAGGCCGCCGTCCTCGACGGGACGAAGGCGAACGCCGCGATCGAGAGTGTGCGGCTGGGCCGTAAGTTCGCGAGCTTCCGCAACGAGGTGCCGCTTATGAAACGCATCCGCGCGGAGATCGACAACGACCGCGTCGCCGGAGGAAAGCCGCTCACTGCGGAGCATTGCCAGCAGATCCGGTACCGCGTCGGAGCCGACGAATTCCACCGCGAAGTCGGCCGATCACCGGCCAGCGAAGCAGAGCTCGTCCGCTACATCGCCTCGCAGCAACGCCGCGAACGCCAACCCGTCGCCGGCTACGACTGCGTGTTCACTCCACAGAAATCAGTGTCCGTTCTCTGGGGCCTGGGCGACGACGACACCCGCGTCGCGATCGAGCGCGCACATAGCGCCGCGGTCAGCGATGCCATCGGCTGGGTCGAGGACAACGCCTCCTACACCCGCGTCGGCAAAGCCGGTGTCGGACAGATCGAATCGACCGGCCTGATGTACACCCGGTTCGATCACCGCGACAACCGCAACGGTGACCCGAACCTGCACACCCACGTCGCGATCTCCACCAAAGTGCAAGGCGTCGACGGCAAATGGCGCAGCCTGGATGGCCGCGTGCTGCACAAGCTCGCCGTCGCCGCATCCGAGCGCTACAACTCCCTCATCGAGGAGTACGTCACCCGCGAGCTCGGCACCGTGTTCGCCGACCGACCCGGCACCGGAATCAACAAACGCGCCGTCCGCGAAATCGAGGGCATCCCCACCGCACTGCTCAGCGAGTTCTCCCGCCGCGACGCCATCGAATCACGCCTGGAAAAGCTCGTCGCCGACTACCGCAAGACCCACGGCAAAGACCCCTCGACCGCGATCCAGATGCGCCTCGCCGACCAAGCGACCCTGGAAACCCGCAACGAGAAAGCACCCCCGAAATCACTCGGTGCACAACGCGCGGAATGGCGCGAACGCGCGCTCGACGTCGTCGGCCGACGGGCCCTGAACTCCGCCTTGAAGACGAGCACCGGGAACACGATCACCGTCACCGATGCCGCCTCGATCGACCACCGCGAGATCGCCCGCACCGCCGTCGCACGTATCGCACAGCAACGCTCGAGCTGGAACCGCTGGCACATCCAAGCCGAAGTCCAACGACAACTACGGCCGCTGGTGTTCGCGACCGCGGCCGAGCGTGACGCGGTCGCCGAGAAGGTCACTGAAGCCGCTCTCGGCGGGGAGTCGATCCGGTTGACTCGCCAGGTCGACGCGACACCCAAGGCGTTGCAGCGCAGCGATGGTGCGTCGATCCTGACCGTGCACGGCAACGAGACCTACACCAGCGCAGCGATCCTCGCTGCCGAACACCGCCTCGTCGGTGCCGCCCACACCCCGACCGCGGTCATGGCACCCGGCAACGCCTACGTCGCCGCCCTTGCCGCGCACACCCAACGCAGAGGCTGGGATCTGGGCGCGGACAAGAAGGTACTCGTCGAGCATTTCTTGTTCTCGGGTGCCCTCCTGGCTGCCGGTGTCGGTCCGGCCGGGACCGGCAAGACCACCGCCATGCGCGTGGTCGTCGACGCGTGGCGCAGCACCGGATACGACGTGATCGCCCTCGGACCGTCCGCGAAAGCCGCCGGCGTCCTCGGTGACGAACTCGGTGTCACCGGCCGCACCATCGCCGACGTCCTCACCCGTTACCAGAACGAACTCGACACCGGCATCACCCCGGGGGCGATGATCCTCGTCGACGAAGCGGGCATGGCCTCGACACACGATCTAGACCGGCTGACCTATATCGCAGCCGAGCACGGAGCAGTGGTCCGACTACTCGGCGACCCGCAGCAGCTCGCCGCCGTCGACACGGGCGGTGCACTGCGGCTGGTCGCTCGATCGAGCGCGGCACCGGAACTGGTCGACGTCCACCGCTTCCGCGACAAAGAAGAAGCCGAGATCTCGCTGCGACTGCGCGACGGCGACACCTCCGTCGCCGCCTGGTACGCCGCGAAAGACCGCGTCCAGCACGGCATGGCCGACGACCTCGCCGAGAAAGTCTTCACCGCCTGGGCGAAGACCTCGGACACCGAGACGACGTCGCTGATGATCGCCAGCAGCAACCACGCCGTCCGCGATCTCAACGACCGGGCCCGCGCCGAACGCCTCGCGAAGGGACTGGTCAAGAAGGGCGGCAACGACCTGTCCGACGGACTGCGCGCCAGCGCCGGGGACCGCATCGTCACCCGCCGCAACGACACCAGCTTGCGGGTGACTGGAACACGCGGGGAACGGATCCGCAACGGCGATTTGTGGACGGTCAAGACTGCACACCGCGACGGATCGCTGACCGTGCGCCACCTCGAACACGGCGGGAGCATCCGCCTGCCGGCCGAGTACGTCACAGAGCACTGCGAGCTCGGTTACGCCGCCACTATCCACCGGTCGCAAGGTATGACCGTCGACCAGGTCCACGTCCTCGTCGACGACACCATGAACCGACAAGCCCTCTACGTCGCCCTCACCCGCGGCCGTGATGGAAACCAGCTGTACGTGCCCATCGACCGCATCGTCGACCCGCACCTGATCCACGTGCACCCGGACAAGAAGATCGCCGACGAAGTCGTGCGGACCATCATCGGCCGCGACGGCTCGGACGTCTCGGCGACCGAACAGCAACGCGACGCCGCCGTCGCACACCGCAAGCTCGACTACAACGTCGGCGGATACGAGTACGCGGGCGAACTCATCGACGCGCACCGCATCCAAGCGATCGTCCGCGAGAACATGGGGCCGGAACTGGCGAACACGATGATCGCCGAAGCCGAATGGGACACCTTCGTCCACCAGTACCGCCGCGCCGAGCAGCTCGGCCTCGACGCGGCCCCCACCCTCGCCGCCGCACGCTCGGAGCGCGAACTCGCCAGCGCCGACTCCGTCTCCGCCGTCATGCACTGGCGACTCGAAAAGCACATCGAGAACGGCGCAGAAGACATGCACGCCTGGGCGCAGAGCATCAAACCGACGCTGCGCACCCAGTTCGGCGAGCACGCCGAGACCATCCTCGGCGACGACGGGGCGTGGCCCGACCTCGCCGCGCACCTACGCAATGCCGAACGCGCCGGCAAAGACCCCCACGCCGCAATCGTGGAACTGCGCCGCGGTGTCACCGACCCCGACCCGAGCGCAGCGGATCTGCTCGACGACGCCGAACGACGCTGGCCCCTCGGCCGGGAAGCACGCGACCACAGTGCCCCGAGCTGGGTCCTGCCGCCGATGCAGTACCGCGAGGGAATCGACCCCGAACTCTTCGCCTGGAGCCGCCGCCGATACACCGAGATCGCCGAACGCACCCGCGAGCTCGGACAGCACGCCGTCGATGAGCAACCCGCCTGGACACGCCACCTCGGTGAGGTTCCCGACTCCGGTGGTGCCCGACTGCGCTGGCAGATCACCGCCGGACAAGTCGGGGCCTACCGAGAACAATTCGGCATCGACACCGACCGCACGCCCATCGGAGACCGACCCGAACACGGGGAAGCGGCCCGCGCGTGGGATCAGGTCAACGCCCGCATCAAGACAGTCACCGCACCCGCGTCGGTGACCGCACACGCAGGCCCCGGTCAGCAGTCGGCACCGACCCCGCAACCCGTGACGGCAGATCCGATCGTCGACACGGACCGGGCGCGACGAGAGTCCGCGGAGCAACGCGCGATAGAACAACGCCGCCTCGCCGAGCAACGTAAAGCCGAACGCCGCGAACAACTGCGCCAACAACAGGCCCGCCGATCCCGTCCGACCCACGGACCACGTATCTAAGCCAGCCGCACCTTCCGTTGCCAGTAGTGCCACCGAGCCAGAAGCATGAGCACGCCCCTGGCGTGGACCGGCCTGGCGCGCGCCGGTTACAGCGGTAGCGAAGCCACCTTGCTCTCAAACAGTGTTGTTCCGCCGGTGGGCAGCGAATAGGCTTGCAGGCAGTAGAGTCGCCATAACGCTTCCCAGAGGTCGCTCCGGGGGTCGAGATAGGTAACAGTCAGACCCAATCCGCTACAGCGTTCGTGCCCGATCATTTGTCCGTGCGAATGCCATTGCGCTGTGTCGGAAAGTCTGGAAGCGATGTCGTCAGCAGTGTCCCCGTCCCTGACCATCGCCGTCCGCAGCAACTCCGAGGCGATGACCGTCGATCGCTTAGAGGCTCGTGTGAGTTTCTCAAGAACGGCCGGATCTAATTTGTCGAGCATGAGCCGTGCGACTGGATCCTCGGGGTTGGCACGCAGAGCCTCGGCGTGCTGCTCGTACGCATCGATGTAGCTTCGGGCGGAGTGGATAGAACTACCGCCGTTTGTGTCCGGCAAAGTAACTTGAGGGTCGATGGGGCCGAGCTCGGAGGTATCGCTCATGACAATCTGGTCAGCACCGAGAGCGATCAGCGTTGCAGCACTTTTCGCATAGTCCGGAACGATGACACGGACGGTTCCTTTTCCTGCTTTCTTCCTGATCAGAGTGGTCAGCTTCTCGGCAGTATCGATGTCTCCGCCAGGAGAGTTCAGCAATAGATCTATATTGGTGCCGCCGTCGACGTTATGAAGTAGATCCACCACTGCTGTCGCGTACGAGCGCGAAATTTGACCGTGCTCGGCCACTATGCAGAGCAAAGTGTTCCCAGTTTGACTCTCGATGTCCCGGATCAACGTCTGCCGTGAATAGCGGGCGGAATTGATTGCTTCGAACAGCGGTGTTCTGCGCAACGCGGGACCGACAGACGTAGCCGGAGCAGTCGGTGATGGAGTGGCCGGTGATGGAGCGATAGGGCCAAACTTCAGCCGCTCGTTGGCGGGCGGTTCGTCGACGCGTGAAGTGCTTGGCTTGTCTGTCATACCCAGATGACCTTCCCTCGTCTGATCAAATAGTGGCATCGTCCCGATTTGCTCACTTCGTCAACGCTTGGCCGCAGTGTTAAAGGTTTCGCTGCGGACACGGTCCAGTGAGGTCTCACTCGACGATCGAGAGCGAGCATCACGCGATGCCCTGACCGACATGGGCAGTCGAAGACCAGCCACTGGTCGTGGTTGCCTTTGCGTACCAGCGCCGCCGATCGGCGAGGAAGATGCTCCGGTACATCGATCACCGAAGCGTATGGCGTCTTTTGTATCCGCAAGGAAGGGGCTAGGTGTGCGCGCAGGCTCTCCAGGCCGGCCCGGAGACTGGCTCGAAGCCTTTTCATACCGACCAGTTCATTCCGAGGAACATATCGCGGTCATAATCCAACTGCCGGTTGGGGTCACAATAGTGTCCGGTGGTGGGGGTTTGTGCGTTGGCGCGCACCCGCCGATCATGGACCAACAACAGCAGCTCTGATGGCGTGGGATTTTCGCCGTAACCGATCAGCCGCTCAAGAAATTCGGACACTGCCCAGGCCGCGGTCATTGTGGTAAACGGAACGAGCGCCGGTTCCACACCGGGCAAGGCGGGCGCATAACCCTCCTTCACCAGCTGACCCTGCTCTTCGGTGGTACGCACCTCAGCATCGGCCAGCGCCGTGTCAACGCGGCCGCGGCACAGCAGACATGCCGTCCCAGGATGCACGGTGGTTACCCGCCCGAAGATTCCCGAAATGATTTCGGCGGCATCGGAATCGAGCTTGATGCCACAGTCGATTACCGGAACAAGGTAGTAAAACGGTAGTCGTGACAGGCGTAGGCGCCCCGCGTTGTCGTCGGTGCATCCGAACGCCATGTCCACCTCTACGAGGCGACGCGCGATTGATTCTTGAGTGATCGACCCCACGACCGTTCGGACGTCGAGGTCTGGGGCGATGCGAGTGAGATGCTCGGCAAGAACGTCAACCTTGTATCTGCCAACGTCAGCAGGGGTCGATCCGTACACGCGGGTGGTGTTGCTACTGGAAAGCGTGTCGGGATCGATTAGCAGAATGTGACGCGCGCCGAGCCTTACAAGCTGCTCGGCCACAGCGGACCCCGTTCCTCCAGCACCGACGACAGCCAGGGTCAAATCGTTGATCACCTTCTGTACCTCGGTCCCCAGAGCGCGAATGTTGCGGTCGAAGAGATCCGGTAGCTCCTCGACGGTGGCGTGCCCGTCAGACCCCTTTGTGCGATCCTGACTGTCCTGTGCCACGATCCGACGAACCCGGGAACCAACGACGGATAGACGCTCCAGCGGGTTGACCGCACCGTCCTCGAATTCCAGGGCTCCGGTGAAGGAGAGGCGACCGTTTTGGTGCCCGATAACCAACCATCCGTAGACGGAGGGTGACGAACGGAGGGTGAAAACCGGTAGCAAATCGGCATTGACCTGGAGGTCGTGTTGGCTGGGGGAGACTCTCGCGCCGTCGCCGGGGTGGGTATGAACCCAGATTGCGACCGCGCCCTCCGTTTCCGCGGCTGCCAGGACCGGCATGTAACCCTCCGAGCCGATCTCAAGACTTCGGTCAGTCCTGACGTGGTAGGCGTGGTCGGGAACGGGATGGACCGAAATAATAACCATCTGCATCGAGGTTCCCTCGCCCTCGACCTGGGCGAGGAGAACCGCGGCCGACTCGACGGGTCCTTGCGCCATTTTTAGAAGAGCGTCGTGAACTGGGTCGGTCATACGTACGACCGATGTGGCCGATCCCGAATCGGCTACGCACTTGTCGTTATCTGTAGTCATGCCGCGGCCGTCGACAGCTCGCTGCGCAGCAGCCGGACGTAACTTTCGAGGCTGTCGATACCGGGTCTCCACGCGCCGGCGTCCAAGTGTCGCGACCAACGCTGCCACACCCTGCCGTCGAACGTTTCCTGGCATTCTGTCGCTGCGATAACGGTGCCTGCAGCTGTAGTGAGGTGAGGGATCAGCCACCACATGTCGGGAGGGGTGTCTGGGTAATTCGCGGACAACCGGAAGAGCACATTAGCTTTGTTAGTGCTCAGGCCTTGCGGCAGAGGGAAGTCGAGTAATTCCACGTTGCACATTCCCGAACCGTCGTCGAAAGTCCTGTAGGTGATACCGGAGTCGTTGAGAAACCGTGCATCGATCGTCGGCAACTTCATCGTTCGACCCCCGACTGAGCGGCACCTGGGTTGATACGGCCGGGGGCTGTGAAGAAGCGCATCTTGTCTGTGAGAGCGATGACGTCCTCGTCTTGTATCTTGCGGTCCCGAGCATCCGGCACATCCATCCATAGATCACGATCTGCTGCCACGTCCGGCGATGGGACCACCCTCAATTCGGCACCGGTCATTTTGCGAGCGTGAACCTCGTAGGCAGCGCGATCGATCGTGAGTGTGACAGCCGGTACTTCACTGTAGAAGTGCTCCCCACCGGTCAGCTCGAAACGCGCATCTTCGGCCAGCAATCGATCCTGGGCATCGTCGATGTCCAGCCAGATCTGCTTTTCCAGAGGGATGTCGGGATTCGGGATTCGGCGGATCTGCGCAGAGGTGATGGTGCCGGCTGGATGGCTGTACTGCGTCCCGTCGATGTGAACTGCAACTTGGTGCGGATTAGAAGGCTTGGTCATGACTTTCTCCTGAAGTTTGCTTTACCGGTGCGGTTTTGCACCGTGATACCACGGTATCACGGCATCGTAATATCAGCATGGCTAGCTAACTGTGGTGGCTGAGCGTAGTCTTGCGTCTATGTCGAACAAGGCCATGACCATCAGACTGTCCTCGGAGCAAGCCGAGATGCTTGAAACTGTTGCGAGCGTCTCGAATCAACCTGTCTCCGAGGTGATACGGGCAGCAATCGACAGTCACATAGGTGCCGTTGCGGGAGATGAGAATTTTCAGCAAGGCCTTCGTGAGCGCATCGAGCGCGCACAATCCCTGTTGCGGGAGTAGCCGCTCGACGAACAATCAGGTAGACCCTGTTGCTTTGTGCGCGAGCGTGAACGCAGCTGGAACGTGGTCTATTGCGGGTTGCAATGCTTTCGGTAGCGAGCTTCAATCGGCCACGAAGATTGTTATGGGCGGCGTCAGGCAAGGCTTCGGCATCACTGACTGGTCTCGGCCGTCTCGCGATCGGAGACTGACATGGTGTGTATGGATCCGCCCGGTGAGATCGACGTTGAATCCGTGTGCACGCGCTGTATGGGGTCGGCGCTGTACGAACGCGCCCGCGAAATTGCGGACCAGGCGGACCCGGACGACGAAGGAAACCCTCGGTGGAGTTCGTGCTCTTTCTGCGAGATAGCAATGGAGCCGTTGGGGGAGACCGTTGCCATCTCTTGGAGTAAGTACATGGAGCTGGTGTACGACGGTCTGTCCGTTGTCTTAACCACAGGCAGTGAACAAGGCAATCCGCCCAGCGACGGTGGTGACGGGCTGACCTGGCTCTCTGTCGAGGAAGTCGTCGGCTACTGCGACGGCGCAGTAGGGGACGGTGGATTTCTACTTCTGCGCGAGATCAAACATTCACTCGGTGCCGACGTTTGGACCTATCACGACTTCGGTTGGAGCAGGCTGCATTTGAAGCTTGGGTGGGAGCGGTTCAAGGACCACGCGCAAGACCGAGACCGGCAGGATAGCCCACTTGTCGTGTCGCCACAGAAGTTTCTTCGCAGGTTGGAACAAATCGTCACATTCATTGTCCCCGGAGCCATCACGGTGCTAGAGGAAGGCACGATGCTTTGGCGGTCTAGGCCACATGCACGTCGTGAACCTGATTTTCAGGTCACAGGCGCTGAATTAGGTTCGGCACCAGACCGTTTCGCTCGCGATAATCGGTTCAGTCCGGGCGGAGTGTCGATGTTCTACGGTTCGGAAGACCCTGAAACTACGTACGCCGAAATCCTTGGGTACACCGAGTGCCAGTACGCGACGGTCGGGGCGTTCCGTGCAATGAAGGACCTAACTATTCTCGATTTGAGTCAAGTTAATTACTACCCGAACATCTTCGATCCCAACGAACGAGACGACTACTACGATGCCGATTTCCTGCACGGCTTCGTGGATGAAATCGCACGTCCACTGCACGATGGCGAGGACTACCGGGCGACTCAGCTCGTTGTTTCCGAAGGCATCCGATCATTCTGTGTGGATCCTGTCGATGGCATCCGCTACCAGAGTGTGCAGAGCCCCGGCCGTTTCAACTACGTGCTCTTCCGGGGTAACCACGACTGCAGCGATGCAGGAAAAGACGACGGTGCAGTGTTGCACCTGGATCCGACGAGCCTTCAAATTGGTGTCAAACTCGCTACCAACGCTGACCGCTTGAATGGAGCCTGCGAGTAGCGCCTCGCCAGCCCCGACCGGCAGCTCTCGACCGCATAGGCGAGTAGCTAAGCTCCCGCCACCCGGCCCCACCTGCTGCATTTGGGTGTGTGTAGTTCCCATTTTCGTATGCCTCTACCTGCGGATTGCCCTAACGTGCCGTCAATCCTCGCCGCAGTGGCATCTGTTGTCTCAAGATCCCTACACGTGATTGTGTCAGGCGTCGTAGAGGTGTCCCCAAGCGCCGGCCGTGTCCGGGCGGGGAACACTCGGCCGGTGCCTGGGTTCAGCGGGTTCGCTTCCGAGCGGTGCGCGTGCCGTATCCGGGCGGGGTGTGCGGCAGCGCAGACCGCGGTGAACTCGGGAACCCGCAGTTCAGGGACGCGGATCGGTCATGGGAAGGGCACCCAGGCACCCATTGGGGCGTTGAAGGTCCATTCGATGCCCTCGAAGCTCACGGGGCTGTCGGGGTCGGCGGGGTCGAGCGGTTCTGCGAGGCCGGAGTCGATGGCCATGTCCATGTCGTCGGCGGGGATGGTGCCTACTTCCTCGGCCGCGGTGACGTCGACGACCGGTGCCGGTGGGGCAGGCGGGGCCGGCGATGGTTCGGGGCGGGCGTCGACGTCGGCGTCGACGAACTCCTCGATGCCGTCGAGCGTGGCCGACGGCAACGGGCGATGCGCGCACCGATCGTGGGTGCAACTGTCGAAGTCCGAGATGTCACGCATACGGGCCATGAGCGGCCGAAACCATTGGGTGTGCCAGGCGGTGAGGTCGTCCCGGTACTCGTCACCGCGATAGTAGGCATCGGTCCACGCCGCCATCAGGGCGCTCAGTTCCTCGACGACGGGATCGTGGCGATACCAGCACGGCGGAATCTTGGTGCCGAGCTCGTAGCGCTCCCGCAGCCACGTGGTCCAGTCGATCAGCTCCGACCACAGGGCCCGAGCCTGCTCGGCATCGAGGTACCGCCAGGTGAACCGCGACGGCACCAACTCTTCCTGCTCGCCGCCTGGCGCGGTCACGACAGTGTCGTCCCGTCACTGACCTTGTCGAGCACCACCGCGCCGGACCGGACCTCGGTACGAGGCGCGGTGCCCGATGCCACGATCTCGTCGAACACGTTCTGCGAGCGCATCACCGCGGCACGTGACGGGTTCTCGTCCCACACCGTCGGTAGGTGCACCAGGATCGGCGGCGCGGTCCGGTAGATCAGCAGGCCTTGATCGGGGTCCATCTGACGGATCTGGGCCGGCGACATCACCGGTACCTCCCGCAGCGTCGGCCCGGACTGGGCGTTCCCGGAGGGCTGCCACTCGTACCGGTCGCCGAGCATCTTCGAGATCGCGTGCAGCTCGTCGCCTTTGAGGCCGGGCAGGATCAGGCGGGCGGGGGAGTTGTCGGCGAACATCTTGCCGGCGACCGCGCCCCAGCGGAGCTTGTTCTGCTCTTCGTTGTGGGCGTAGGCGTGGATGGTGATACCCCGGCCGCCCGAGTCCGACATCAGATCCGGCAGGCCGGGGATCGGGGCGACGTTGTTGACTTCGTCGAGCTCGAATCGGATCGGGGGATCGAATCGGCCACCGGGCAGGGTCTGCGAATGCCGGTCGGCGAGGTAGTGCACTTCGCTGGCCAGGGCCGCGATGAACGGTGCCGCGGAGTTGTCCTTGCCCTTGGACACCAGATACAGCGTGTCCGTGCCGGATCGAATGAACTCGTCGATGTCGAACGACTCGCTCATCGGCACATCGACGGCCTTGAGCAGTGCGGGGGAGGCGAGCGGGGCGAGGAGTCTGCTGGCCGCGCCGATCATGTCGTCGGAGGAGTCCGATCCGGAGTCGAGGATCTGGCCGAGTTCGGCTTCCCAGCCGGGCATCGTCCGCATTAAGATCTCGCGTGGTTCGCGGCCTTTACGCGAGTTCACCCATACGCGCAGCGTGGCCAGGTCCGCGCCGCTGATCGCGGCCGCGTGCAGGTAGCAGCGCAGCAGCACGACGGCTTTGTCTTCCCAGTAGCCGCCGTTCTTGGTGTCTCCCATCGGCATTGCCGATACCAAGCTCTGGGCGCGGCGGATCGCCACGTCCGGGTCCTGGCATCCGGAGAGGATCGACCAGCGGATCGGGTCGGGCCATCCGGTGATGTTGTCCGGATCGAAGATCGACACCCTCCCGAGCGCGGCGCGGTGCTCGTACGTCGCCGAGATCAGGTCCACTTTCGTCGAGGTCACAAGCAGGGTGCCGGGTGCGTCCATGCAGCGCTGATACGCCACACGCCAGGTCTTACCCGAGCCGGTGACGCCTTCGACGAGCATGCAGTCGTTCTGCTTGATGTAGACGATCTTGTCGGGGTCGACCATGTTGCGGCCCAACGCGATAGCGACCTCGCTCGCGTCCAGCTTCGATGCCCGCGTGCCCTTCAACGACGAACGGGTGGCGACGGCGGCTTTGCGGACACTCTTCTCGTCGATACCTGCCCGGACGAGTTCACGTCGACCGGCGAATCCACGTTGGGCCTGACCGCGGTGGTGCTGCCAGTCGTCGATCTCGGAGCTGATCCACAGTGCGACAGCGGTATACAGCGCACCGAGCACGAGAATGCACACCCAGGTCACCCACGCCGGGCCCGGCTGCGCGGTCGCCGGCCACGCAGCCGCGGGGTCCGATGGGTTCGTGACCAACCCGCGGAAGATCGCGAACAACTCACCGAAGCTGGTGGGCATCGCGATCACCTTGCTCGAGACCAGCGAGGAGACCATGCCGCCGCCGGCGACAGCGAACACCACACCCACGATCAGAGCGGCACCGACCCAGACCTCGGCCGGGACGAACGGATCGCTGGGCCTGCGGGGAGGGGATTGCATCGCACTCATCGAACTGTCCTGTCGTCGGTGGAAGGGGCACGGCGGGAGTAGCTTTCGAGCACGTGCAGCTCGGCGGCCAGACCGACCGCGCAGTCCGCGTCGGCGATCGGGTCGAGGGCGGCGAGGTTGGCTCGTAGTTGCGTGATCCGGATGTACCGGGCCACCGCGGCGGCGTCGGTGTCGGAGATCGGGGCGGGATGGGTGATCTCGTACCGCCACTGGTCGGGGAGGTAGGTCACGGTGGCCGGGCTGCGTCGACCACTGCGCTCGGTGATCGAGCGGGCGAGGTCGTGCGCGAGGCGGTACGCGAGGTCCGGTGCCCACTGTCCGAGCAGCAGCGTCGAGTTCGGCAGCGGGTCGGGCCGGGTCGAGAGCACGCACACATCCACGCCGGCGCTGCCCTGCCACTGGATCGGCAGCGCGACCTCGTCGACGGCGGCACGCAGGTAGCACGGTGCCGGTGTCCGCGCTGTGCGGACGCCGGCGCTGTAGATCGGGATGGTGGCGAGTGCGCAGGTGATCTCGCCGGGGGTGCCGGACACACAGACCTCGTCGTGTCCGTCGACAGTGATGGTGACGGTGATGCCGGGGAGACCGGCGGCGAGGGAAGCGGCGTGGCTGACGGCGAATCGTGCTGCGGCGTAGGGGGATGCGAACCGGCCATCGCTGCTCGAGCGGGTGTCGTCGGCGTACCCGGCCGGGGCCGCGGAGCTCACCCGCACGTCGATGGTGCGGGCGGTGCGAGGACGCCGGATCGGATGCGGTGACGAGGATGGTGGTGAGGTGGTCATGCGGGCTTGACTCCTTTGACGGCGGCGTCGGTGTCGGTGAGGGCGATCTCCTGAGGGGAGCGGACGTGTTCCATCAGGATCGGGTCGGACGAGCCGATCTTGACCAGGCATTCGCCCTGGCCCAGGCCCATGATGATGTCGATCGACCCGGGTGGAAGGTGATACATCTCCGCGGTCTCGCGGGCGTCGTCGAAGCGTTCCTGCGCGAACAGGAACACGATTCCCGCCTCCTGCATGAGCGCCCGGGCGGGGGAGTCGTGGGACATGTCGGAGGGGTGGTGGAAGGCCGAGACGGTGGACAGACCCAGTCCGCGAGAGAGTTTCATGTTCGACCGGAACACCGCGCCGGTCGATCCTTCGGCGACGTGCCAGCCTTCCTCGACGATGAGGATGGTCTGCTTGGACACCGACGAGCGGGCCGCGAGCAGGTTCGCCAGCCAGGTGTTGATCACGGTCATCACCACCCGCAGCGCAGGTCCTTCGGTCGGCAACGCGGAGACGTCGAAGTGCGCGAAGGGGTGCTCGAGCGCGGCCCGGACCTCCGGGGAGGTTTCGGCGTCGACGAGGCCTTTGAGGTCCCGGTCGACCAGACGCAGCAGGGCCAGGCCGGGCTCGTAGCCCCATTCGAGCGAGCGCTCGGACCAGCGGTCACCGAAGTACGTGCCGTCGTCGGTGGACGGTTCGACGAGGCGGCGCGCGAGATCCTCGAGTACCGGTGCGCGACCGGTGGCGGCGGCGTCGGCGTTGACCAGCTCCAACGCTCGGCCGACGGCGCTCTTCTCCGGTGTGGTCAGCGGGCGTTCCATGGTGTCGGCGAGGACGGCGAGCACGAGGGCTTCCTGACCGGCCGGGGTGACACCGTCGAGGCCGCCGGCGTGCTCACCGCCGGTGGTGATCGCCGGGTCGAGCAGGTTCAGTCGCGCCCCGCCGCCACCGGTCTTGAACCGGACCGATTCCACGTCGAGGGTGCGGGCGAAGATGGAGTACTCGCCCTCGCTGCCCTGGCGTTTCTTGTCGATCACCACTACCTGCCGGCCGAAGATGATCTGCCGCCACAGAAACGCGGTCTTGATCATCGAGGACTTGCCCTTGCCGATGTCCCCGACGACGCAGACGTTGATGTTGGAGATGTCGGTGCCGTAGAGCTCGAAGGGATCGGTGATCACCAGATCCTGGGAGATCCGGTTCAGGCCGGTCACCGCTCCCTGGTGGCGGGCACTGCGGCGGCTGATGGCCAGGTTCAGTGCTTCGGACTGCCTGGTGGTGCTCCACGCGCCTTCGGAGCGGGGTTCGTACCAGCCGTAGCGGTCGAGGAGCGCGAACCGACGAGGTGGCTTACGGCGGGCGACCTTGGCGGGGATCGCCTCGAGGACCGCGGCGGAGTCGCCGAGCCGCCGTCGACGTGCCGAGCGGCTCGGTTCCTGGGTTGCGATCGGTCGGGTGGCGGGGCGATGGGTGGTGTGTTGCGGCATCGAAATCTCCTGGGCTACTTGGTGTAGCGCGTCACGGCGAGACCGCGAGCGAAGGGCAGGGTGGTGAACAGGGCGACGTCGTGTGTGTCGTCCTGCCAGGTGATGGTTTTGATGGCCGATTCGTCGGCGGCTTCCTCCACGCGCATGCAGGCCCGCTCGAGGTCGTCTTCGTCGCGGCCGGTGACCGCCACGGCGAGGGAGTAGATGGTGCCGTGATGGCCCGAGCCGGGCATCAGATCCAGGCGTCGACGCCCGGACGCGGTGGCCATCACTTCGGCCGAGCCGTCGCCGATGATGCCTTTGCGGAGGGCGCTTTCCTGCGAGGCGCGGTCCTGAGTGAAGTCCTGACTCGCCGCTTCCCGGGCGACGGCGTCGGGCACGAAATCGACGCGGACACTGACGGTTCGGATCGTCGGGGACGGCGGGTTCTCGTCGTCGCCGATGTCGGGGGCGACCCCGGTCAGCAGCGGCGCGAGCCACAACGGGCCCAGCGGAATGGGTTCGATGCTCGCCGGCGGGAGGAACCCGACACGGGTGTGCCAGCGTCCGGATACCACCACCGACTCGTGGCCACCGACATAGGAGGGCCAGCAGTTCGACCACCGCGCCCCTTGGTGACGATCGAGTGGGTTCGACGGGTCGACGAACGCGCGGATCAGCGCGCAGGTGCGCTGCTCACCGAGGACCTGGACACGGCCCATGCCGGCGGCGACGAGTTTGCTCACCGCGCGCATCGTCTCGTCGCGGATCACCTGGGCGACACCGCCTTCGAATCGGGCACCTTTCCCGCCTGCCGCTCGCGCGGCTTCGGCCTCGAAGTGGTCGGTCTGGGGGAATTTGAGCACCACGTACGCCCGGTGCTCTTCCGAGTGCGGCCGGATGGTGTCGATGAGGTCGCCGTAGGACTCCACCGGTGCCCGCAGACGCATGTCGCCGAGCTGTTCGACCTCCCGCTCGACCCAGTCCTCGTGCATGGTCAGATCCGCGGGAATGGAGCGGTGGATCAGTTGCACTCCGCGGATGAGCGAGGTCTTGCGGGCCATCGAGGCGCTGAACAGACCGAACTTCTCCGATGTCGTCGCCCAGGCCGCGTCGGTGCGCAGCCCCCCGGCCAGGCCCTGCACGGACAGTACGACCGTGTAGTAGGCCCGCTCGCCGGGGTTGGCGGTGCGGACGATGAACATCTCGTCCAGGCCGGTGCCGGCGACATCGAGCGGGGCCGTCCGCCCGAGCGGCACCGGGTACTCCCAGCCGGGGTCGAGATCGGCTACCCCGTAGGCGGGGTCGTCGGCGTTGCGGTAGACGTGCTCCCCGCGACGCATCCGCGCCCAGTTCCGCAACCGGTGCAACTGCCGCGCCGCCAGGGAGGTGTCCCCGAATTCGTATGTCGAGGCGAACACCCCGACGTAGAACACCGCCACGAGCCCGACGGTCATCGCGCCACCGCCCGCGGCGAGGTAGTACACGACGCCGATGATCAGAGCCGCGGTCCAGGTGATGAGCACCGGTGCCGAGATCCCGGTCATTCCGCGGCGCGCGATCTCACCGCCCAGGATGGAGGTTCTCTGCTCGCTGTCGTGCTCGACGGTCTCGGTCGACATCGCTTACCTGCCTTCGGCTTCGGACGGAGCGGACTCGGCACCGGATTTGGCTTTGTTCATCGCCGCCGCTGCGGACTGCGCGGCGATCGGCACCGCAGCTGCCCCGGCCGAGGCGACCGTCGCGGCCGATCCCGTCGCGAGCTTTCCGCCGAGTCGGCCGGCCATGCCCATCGTCGAGCGCTTCCGTGTCGACGCCCCGCCCTTGTCGGCGCCGCCGCTGTGGGCGGCCGCGGTGGTGTGGCCTGGGGTGGAATTGCTCGACGGGGTCGAATGCGTGGATCGGGTGGCCTTGTCGACGCCGTCGCCGGAGCGGGTCGAGCGCGGTGTGACGGTCGACCCGCCTCCGCCACCACCTCCGCCGCTGCGGCTGCGGAACAGGGCCGAGCTGCCCACGCCGCCGATGACACCACCGGCGACGGAGCCACCACCGCGGCCGAATCCTTCGGAGTCGGCTTTGGTCGGCAGGATCGGTGCCCATGCGAGCATTGCCCACGGTGCCAGGCCGACGACGACCATCGAGGCCCCGACGAGCACGAGAGCGCCGAGCGAGGTCAGATCTCCCGAGCCGCCGCCGCCCGAGAGCAGAGCGTTGTTGGCCCCGGCGAGCACGATCGCGATGAGCAGGAACAGCATCGGCTTGCTGAGCACGATGCCGACGAACGTGAACAGTGGCCGCAGCGCTTTGGTCCGCCACGTCGGGTGCACCCACATGCCGTAGCCGATTCCGGCGACGCACGCGGTCAGCGGAAGCCCGATCTGGTGCATGAGCAGACCCAGGTAGACCGACATCGCGCCGAGCAGCAGGATGCCGAAGAAGACCAGGCCGACGATCGAGCCGCCGACGACGGTGTCCTTGTTCAGCGTGCCCATCGTGGCGTAGGTGTTTTCCACCATCTCGGTGATCGTGGAGCCGCTGAAACTGGCGATGCCCTCGGTGAGCACTGTCGCGAACTCGATCACCAGTTGAGCCAGGGCCAGGGAGAACAGCATCATCACCACCCCGGCGGGCATGTAGCCGAAGACGTTGGCCACCAGCTCCGATGGTGAGCCCTTGTGCCGTGATCGCATGATCGCCAGCAGTACTGCCAGCGACATGACCATGATTCCCAGACCTGTCGATCCGGCGTAATAGGTCACGAACCACTGCTGGGTGGGATCGAAGTCGCCGGTCGAGGTGAGCCCCCGCAGTACGGCGTCGGTGAGTGAGAGTGCCCCGCTCTTGGTGGCGTTGACCCAGTCGTCGATGACGGTGGTCGGGTCGGTGACGAAGTCGACGACGTCGTTCGCTGCCCCCGAGATCCAGGAGAATGCCTGCAGGTAGGCCTTGCCGAGCTTGTACTGAGGGGTGGCCGCGATGACTTTGCCGAGAGTGTCCTCGAGGCGCTCGGTGAACGAGGTGTTCTTGTCGATCCAGTTCGCGGTGCCGGCGAACAATCGTCCGATCGACAGGTTCCAGTCCTGGCAGCGGCTGGCATCTGCCCGTTCGGCTTTCGAGCAATCGACGAAGAACGCGTGCATGCAGTACTGGTCGCCCGAACCCTGCGAGCACGGGTCCGACCAGGCGGCGTCGGGCACCTTGTCGGCACCGGGCAGCGCTTTGATCGCGGTCAGCGAGTCCGCGTCCGGGCTCTGCGCCCAGGCGAAGCCCCACGTGCCCCATTCCTTGGTGCCCCACCGGGCAAGGTCCTCGGCGCAGGTTCCCGTCGGTGGGTGAAAGCTGGTGTCCCCGGCCGGAAACACCGTCGGCAGAGCGTCGGCGGGTGGTTCGGTCCCGTCGGCGACGGCCTGACGGGTGATCTCGGCCGTGGCCTGGGCCTGCGGGTCGGAGCCGACCGCGCTCGCACCGCCGAGCATGACGGCTTTGTTCTCGTCCGATGCGGTCCAGTACAGGAGCCGGTTTTCGTTCGTGAGTGCTTGGGAGATATAGGTTCCCAGGTCGCCGCCGTGGTCTGCGCAGTTACCGGTGAACCAGGGCCCGCTCCGAAATTCCTCGGTGCCGCCGATGAATTTCTTGAGATCGTCCGGGAAGTGCGCGGGCAGCCTCGAGGCCGGTTGTTGGGCGGTGACCGCCCCCGGTGCGGGGGCGGGAACGGCGGAAGGCTGGGCGAGCGCAACAGCGGATGATCCGAACAGTGCCACCAGTGCGGCGGTGACCGCGATGAGAACGAGACGGCGAATCATGTTCTCTCCTAGTCGATGTAGAAGGTGTAGTACCCGGCGGTCAGTTGACCGCCGAGCGCGGAATCAGCGGCCGGGTAGGACGCGTCTTCCGGGCGCGGGCCCTGGCGGTAGGACCAGTCCTTGGCCTTCCAGTCCCCGTCCTGCCAGACCAACGAGATGTCGGTGGTCGCCCACAGAGTGCTCACGGCGACGGTGCCGGTGTTGTTGATGTCGGACTGGGTGGTGGTCATCGACCACACCGAGATCTGCGCGGCGTCGGCGGCGAACGAGGACACGTGCACCGCGGCCGGCAGGGTGTTCATCACGTCGCTGCTCTCGTCGCGGTTGCTGCCGAGTTCGATCTCGCGGGCCAGTTCGGCGCCGGGGTCGGCGGCGATCATCGTCGAGCGGACATCGTTCATGTCGATGCGGCCCTGGCTGGCCTGATCGAACGCCTGGAGCACGTTCACCGCGGCCGTCGATGCGCCTTGGGTGTCGCGGGTGTAGCCGCTGGGGACACCGTTGTTCACCGTCGTGGGTCCGTGTACTGCGCGGATGGCATCGGAGCCACCGCCGCCGGAGTTGTCGGAGCGGCCCGACAGACCGACCACGATCATCGAGACGACGGCAAGGATCGCCAGGGCGACGGCCCCGAGAATGATCCAGCGTTTGGACCCGGACGTGCTGTCGGTTCGGCGGTCACCGGAGACGGTGCCGGTGTTGGGGGAGCTGGGGGGTTCGGAACCGACGTTGCGGTAGTCGATGGCCATGATGGGTAGCTCGTTTCTGCGGACGGTGCCCGCGTCGGGGAGGAGGAAGAGCGGGGGTCAGAGCCGCGATCGGCTATGCGCCGGACCGCAGCCGGGATCGGCTATGCGCCGGGCTGGACGAGGAGCAGGACTGCGCCGACGATCGGCGAGACAGCGGCCACTCCGCCCAAGATGATGAGCGAGAGCTTGAGATCCTCGCCCGCTTCGCTCAGATCGCTGGACATGTTGCGCTTGCGGGCCTTCCTGGAGCTGAGGAACGAGGTCAGTACCCACAGGCCGGCGAGGGCGATGCTGGCTCCCCAGATCGCCGCGAGCAGGCGCTTCCACGTCTGGTTCAGAGCGGGCCCGAACAGGCCGATGTCCGGGTTGACCCCGTCGTACGGGTTGACCGCCTGTGCGGCGGCGACTCCGCCGGCCAGGACGGTGAGCGCGGCGGTGATAGCGAGGACGCCGAGTACGCGGCGCGCTCGGTGCGAAGTGCGGGAGGTGACGGATTCTGTGTCCATCGGGGGTTCCTTTCCGAAACGGGTTGTTCTGCAGTGCCAGTGGATGTACGAGGCGGGGCTATTTGTCTTGAATGCGGCTCACCTCCCAGCCGCCGGACCCGCGCCGCAGGATCATCGCGACGACCCTCTCGCTCACCGGTGCACCGTCGATGGTTTGGGTGACGCGGTAGGACCGGTAGGCCGTTGAATCGGTCTGCGGGGGAACGGGTTCGTCGTCGGCGACGAGGTCGGGGGTCAGGACCGCGCCGCCTGCGGCCCAGTCCAGCCACTGCGCACCGGGGCTCGATTGCGCTGTGGTGGAGGTGATCTCACGTGCGTACTCGGAGGTGAGCAGCGGTGCGGTGCGGGCGGCGGCGTCGTTGGGTCCGGTGTCGACGGCGGTGTTCCAGGTGAACCAGACCGTCAACGCCGCGGTGGCCACCGAGTCCGGATCCTGCCGGTCCACCCCTGCCGCGAGGTCGGGCAGCGCAGTCGCGGCCGGCGGCGGGGTCCGGGTGGGATCGCTGCCGCTCGGCGGGGGCGTACCCGGGGTCCACTGCTGCGCCGGGATCGACGGGGCATCGGCGCCGCCGGTCTCCTGGCCACCGCACGCGGTGACAACCGTTGCAGTGATGAGGATTACGGCGAACGCGGTGCGGGTGGTTCTCATCCGAATCTCCGTGCTGTCAGGCCGCTCGCGGGCGGGGTCCAATCCGATACCTTCACCACGTCGCCGGACTGCGGTGCCTCGACGACCTTGTTTCCGCCGAGCCAGATGAAGATGTGGCCCGAGTGGGGTTGGATGATGTCGCCGGGAGCGAGCTCACCGGGGGTGGCGATCACGCGGCCGCGGCTGTCGGCGATCTGCGCCGAGTCCTGGTGGGGGAGCACGATCGCGCCGCCGGAGGCTTGCGCGACGGCGTAGAGGACCAGTCCGGAGCAGTCGAAACCGACCTTGTCGAAGTCGCCGATCATGTCCGCACGGCCGCCGCCGTCGCTGACCCCGCGTGTGGGGCCGTTGCGGTCGCCTCCGCCCCAGGCGTAGGTGGTGCCGAGCCAGCGCATCGCGGCCGCGACGACGTTCTGACCGAACGGGCCACCGGGGACGATGCCCGGTGTGGCCTGGGGGACGGCGACGGAGAACGCCTCTGCTGCGCGGCGGGGAATCTTCGCGACGTAGTCGAGGGTTTCGGCGTTCTGGCACACCCGGCCCTGCGAGAGGGTCGCACCGGGACCGCAGTTGTACATCGACAGATACAGCTCGGTCAGGTCGCCGCTGACCTTGCCGGCGGCGAGCGAGTCCTTGGCGATGCCCGCCAGCTCGCAGTCGTAGGCGGCTTGGCTCATCACCGCATCGGCGATGCTCCGGGTGTCCTTGCGGCCGTCTCCGTCGCCGTCGACGCCTTTCGCCGCCCACGTGGCCGGCATGAACTGCGCCGGCCCGTCCGCGCCGGAGCTTGCGTTGTGGGCGTTGACGTCGAAGCCGCCCTCTTGTTCGAGCTGCGCGGCGACGACCGGGGCGGTGACCTCGGGGCACACGGTGCCGGCCTTGACGATCCACGGCTCGAAGTCCGCCGGCACCGACCCCGGTCGCAGTCCGGTCGATCCGGCCGGGACACCGCAACCGGGTTTGATCGCGGCGGCAAGTTTGACCGATCGACTCGATACGCCCTGCGCCGCGGCACCGGCGGTCGGGGTCACGGCGGAGGGGCCGGCCGGTCCCGCCGCGAGAACGTCCGCGGTGGCGGTCGGTGCGGTGGCACCGGCGGCGGCGAGCCAGGCAACGGGATCGACCGGGCTCGATCCGGATGCGAGGCGCGTGCCGGGCCAGACCTCGAAATGCAGGTGCGGCCCGGTGGATTGACCGGCGTTGCCGACGGCCCCGATCGGGTCACCGGCCTTGACGGTCTGGCCCGCGGTCACCCCGACGCCGTCGTCGTTCATGTGGCCGTAGACCGTCGAGAGCGACTGTCCGTCGACGGTGGTGTCGATGATGATCCAGTTGCCGAACCCGCTGGCGTGTTCGGCCTTGACGACCGTGCCGTCGGTGGCCGCGTAGATCGGGGTACCGATCGGGGCTGAATAGTCCTGGCCCTGGTGTCCCTCGGGCTCGCCGGTCACCGGATTGGTGCGGGCACCGAAACCGCTCGTCGCCTGATACGTGCCTTCACGCAGCGGCATCACCACTGTTCCCGAGTGCGGGGCCACCACGGCCGCGCCGGCCGGCAGGCACGTGCCTTCGTCGACCGGCGGTGTGCGATCGCCCGAGAGGACACCGAACATGCCGATCGCGGCGACGGCGAAGATCAGCAACAGGCTCAGTGCGCCGGCACTGCCCTTGCTGCCCTGCTGTGATGCTGCCATCGGTGCATGTCCTCACGAATCGAAAGAATGATCAGTGCCCGCCCGGACACCTGTGGTGGTACGCGTAGTTCGGTTGTGGTGCTCTAGTTTTCGGCTGCTCTGCGTCATGCCCGCCCGGCTGCAGAGCCTGCTCGGCGGCTGGTCAGCCCCCGACCTTCTGGGTGAAGAAGTCGATGAGCCATTGCAGGGCGCTGCGGCCGGTGGAGTCGACCGTGAAGTCGCCGTAGGACTGGTGCGCACCGGAGGCGAAGAACGTCGCCGCGTCGATACCCGCACCGACCAGCTCGGCCGCGTCCCCTGCACCCGGTGACGAGGCCAGTGAGACGAGACTGCCTGCCAGACCGGCGAAATCGCCGCTGGAGGCCTGTCGACCGATCGCTGCGGACTGTCCGGTGACCTGAGTCTGCGCGCCGAGCTGGTCGGCGCTCGTCTTGGAGGATCCGGTGAGCACTCCGACCGCGACCGAGGCGAGGTCGAGCCCGATGGGCAGCAGCTCGGCGGCGGCCGCGAGGTTGCCGGTTTCGAGGATCTTCCACGCGACTTCCTGAATCGCGCCGACATCGTTGGCCAGGCGGATCACGTCGACGTTGCCGAGCAAGCTCAGCACCAGGGAGGCGATCTGCGCCGATCCGCTGGGGTCGGGGATCATCGCCACCAACGCCGCGAGCGTGTGCAGGTCCACTCCCGCAGCCATTTTCACGATCGGCGCGAACTGGTTGTTCAGGTCTCCGGCGATCTTGTGCGATCCCGCGACGTCGAGAGCGGCGACCTTCTGCGGCAACGCGATCAGGTTGTCGACGATGCCTTGGTAGTCCAGGCTCGTGAAGCCGGTCGCGACGTTGACGACCTGGTTGACCACCGTCTTCGGCTTGAGCAACGAGAGCACCTGCGTTGCCGAGGTCAGCGCATCCGGGGACACGGACTGCAACGGTGCGACCTGCCCGGTGAGCGTTGCGGCCGTATCGGTCAGGCCGGCGGTGGTGCCGGTGCCGCCCAGCACCGACGAGGCGGTGTCGGCGATCGAGGTCGCGGTGCTCAGGACTGCGGGAATGTCGATCTGATCGAGTGCGTCGAGCACCGTGGACGTCTTCGCCTCCGGCGATCCTTCCGGTGCGGTGTCGAGAGTCGAACGGATGCCGGGGTTCGCGGCGATCACCGACTGCACGTCGGCGACCGGTTCGAGGGTGTTGAGCAGCGATGTCGCCGAGGCCCCGACGCTGGCGACCTGAGACTGCGTGCGGTTGGTTCCCACCGAGTCGGGCAGGGTGGCCACCCGCTCCCCGAGAGTCGATGCGGTGTTCGCGGCACCGGCCAGATCGACGCGGGAGAAGTCCGAGACCAGCGACGACGAGAAATCGCTGACCCCTCCCGACTGCGTCGGTGTCGTCCCGGGCTGTGTCCCGGCACCGGTGACGCCGCCCTGCGCGGACGTCGACGGCACTGCGGTACTCGACGCTGCTGCGCTTGATCCGGATCCGGTCTGTCCGCCGGTGGTGGCCGGGTCGACGGGCTTGTTCGCCAGCACCTTGCCCAGACCAGCGAGCAGACCGTCCTTGCCGGCGTTCGTCGAGCAGTACAGGTCCGTGGGATTGCAGAGCTGCTTGACCACCGGGGCGAGAGAGCCGAAGCCTTCCGGCCGGACCCCGCCGATGCCCTGGCCGTCGACCTTCGGCCCGACGACGGTGCCGCCCGCGGTGCCCTGGTGCGGATCGGCGACCAGACCGACACCGAGAATCCGGGCCGCGGGAACGACGCCGCGTCCGTTGCCGATCTCGGCGGCGATGTCGCCGGCGGCGTCCGCGCCCTGGGAGTAGCCCGAGAGCAGGAACTTCGACGTCGCGCACGCCGAGGTCAGGATGTTGTTGATGGCGCTCTTGCCGGTTTCCTTGCTGTCGGCGTAGGTGCGCCCTTTGTCGAACGCCGAGGCCGCGTACGCCGGGTAGTAGACCTCGATGTCGTTGCCGTACTTCTGCTTCAGTGCGTTGCCGACAGTGGCGAGCATCCCTACCGGGGTGGTCGGATTCGCCGCGGCGTTGGTCTCCCACGTACCGGGGGTCATGATCGCGACGTACTTCGCGCACGAGGTCGCCGCCGTCGCAGCCGGGGCAGCGTATGCGGGGACGGTGCCCGCGGCCAGGACCACCGCGGAGACGACGACGGTCAGCGCCGACAGTGTCCGGCGTCGTCGTCGCCGCGGGGTGGTGTGCGTTCTCTGGCCGGTCATCGTGTTTCTCCTCGTGTGCGTTCAGCGGGGGTGGGGACGGGTCAGGCTCCGCGACGGTCGCGGCTGCGCCGCTCCCACTGCGAAAGCTGTGGGGGTGGTGCGCTGTCGGGCTGGCGGTACACCGATTGCGGGGAGTACGGATCGGTGAACTGATAGGCCGCGCCGGCTCGTGCCGCGGCGACGTTGTCGGCGACCAGGGCGGTGACGTTGGTGTAGGCCTCGATCGTGGCGGGCGGGAGGTCCTTGTAGACGATCCGGTCACCGCGGGCGAGCGCTGATTCGTACGGGGCCTGAATGAAATTGCTTTCCTGGACACCGAGATTGCGCAGATCCTCGAAGACCGCCGACGCCAACTGCGGGTTGGAATCCGGTGTTGCACAGGTCACGACGATCGTCGACGCCAACAGGTGCCCGTAGCCACGGGCGATGATGCCCTCGAGCATCTGATAGACCTGCCGGGCGATGTCGAGGCGCAGCGGGAGCGGAACGACCAGGGCATCGGAATGCTGCACGGCCCACTGCCAGCTCTCGGCCAAGGGATTTGCGGCGGTGTCGATGACGATCAGGTCCCGGTGTCGGCGCAACACCGCCATCACCGCGGCGCATTCGTCCCACCCCAAGTTGCGCTCACGGTCGGCCGAATTGTCCGCAGCGAGAATGTCTTCCATCGTCGGCTGACGCCGCAGGAACGCAGTGAGCGACCCCGACACCGCCGACGAGGACGCCAGCTCGTGTGCATGATCGAGCAGGTCCCACACCGTGAGCTCCGGATCGGTGGTGCGGGCGGCGCGATCGCCGAGACTGCCGAGCGATTCGCTGGCGTCGAAGACCGTCACCCCGTGGCCACGGTGCTTACCGAACGTCGAACCGAGCATGACCGATGTCGGAGTTTTGCCCGCCCCGCCCTTGGGGTTGATGACAGAGACCACCGAGCACCCGGGAAGAGGCTGCTGCACAACGCGAATCGACTGACGCAGTCTGACTTCGGCAGATGCAGGCTTGGGCCTCAGGTGAGTTCCCAAGGCGGCATTGAGCCGTCCCCGCAGGCCTGCTTCGGCCGGCTCGGCGGTCGGGTCTTCCTCCTGGCGGTCGAACAGTCGCGCTCGGTAGAACGCTGTGGGGTCGACATCGGGTGTCTCGACCGCTGCCAGTGCGTCCTGCCCGACCCCGTACGGGTCCGGTGCGGTGTCGTCGGCCGGCTCTTCTGCAGGCTGTTCGTCCGGTTCGGATTCGGGTCGGCGAAGACGCTGAGCGCGGAGGTTGACGGTGTCCTCGGCTTCGTACCCCGCGACGGGGTTATCGACGTCCGGGCGCGGGTGCTGTTCGGCCATCAGCCGACCTCCGCTTGATCGTCGACGAGCAGATCGGAGAGCCGGATGGCCTGCCACGGACGGTGCCCGGGAACCTCGCACCACACGGTGGCCGGATTGTCGTCGTCGATCTCGAGGCGTTCGAGGTGCACTCCGTAGCGTGCGGCGAGAGCTGCGAGCCGCGCGCCGTCGAGGTGCGGGTTGGAGATATGCAGTATCAGCCGGATCGCGGGGGCGTTGAGCTCTTCGCGTAGCTTGCCGGCGAGAAAGGCTGCCTTGCCGGCCGCCGAGTCGTCGGCCGAGGTCTGATCGCCCTGCCGGAACACCGCGTCCTTGGCGTGAAATGTTCCGTACCAGGCTGTTTCGTCACCATCTCCGACCACTGCGAAGCTCCCGCGCTCATCGCCTGCGGCGTAGAGCTCGACCAGTGGTGCGGCCGACGCCGCAGAGGCGACCGCGTCGGTGACCTGCTCGGCTTCGTTGGCACGCAATCCGTCGTAGTCGAGGTCGAGCTGCTTGTAGAGCTCTCGTTTGATCTTCTGCCACATCGACCAGTCGGTCAGCCCCGATTTTTCGGCCCAGGCGCGGATCTCGCTCGCGGTCGACGCCTCGAGGGTCTCGCGTGCCTGTCGTACTGCGGTGGCGGCCTCGGCCCATTCGCTCGCTGCATCGCTCATGTCCTGGCGTTCCTTTCGTGGTGGCTGTTCGCCGCGGTGCTGCGGCGATCTCGCGCTGTGGCGGCGGTGGGTGATCACGCTTGCTCGATGGCGGCGATGACGTAGCGACCGTCGACCTGATCGGTGGTGATCCGCTGGCGGTACTGCGTCCCAGGCCCGTTCGGGCCACTCTCGGTCAGGGTGAGGGTGTAGGAACCGGTGCGTAGCGGGTCGATGTCGAGGCAGTAGGTGGTGCCGGCCGGGACGGTGGCGATACCTGCGTCGAGGTTGGCTTCGACGTTGAACGGGGCACTCGCCGGGGCATTCGGTGAGACCAGAGCGTGCGCGGCCGCACCCGAACGCTGGACGTAGTAGGCGTGCTCGAACGCCGCGATGACCCCGGGTCCGCTGTCCTGATCACCGGCCGGCATCGAGCAATCCGGCCCGGCCGCAACGGTTGTCGGCGCGACCGAGGAAGACGTTGCAATCGTGTCGGTGGCTGTCGTGTCCGGCTCCGAGTCGCCACCGCTGAACAACGCAGCGGCGGCGACAGCCACGCACACAACAGCCCCGATGGCCGCGACCGCGCGTCGGCGCGATCGCGGCACACGGGGCGAGCTCGACGGCACCCCTGATCGGGCGGGGCCGGTGGCACTGGCAATCGGAGATGTCGTCGAACGGCGCATCATCTGGGAAAGTCCTTCCTGGCTGGTCCAACTAGCTGGCTGTAGGGCGAATCAGGCGGGCGCGAACGCCGCCTGCAGGCCGCCGAAAGCGGCAGTGGCCTGTTCGACCAGAGGAGCTGCAGCCGACTGCACCGTCTCGAAGGTCTGAGCCACCTGCGGCTGTTCGAGGGCCTTCGAGGTGAAGCCCTGCACTGCCGAGGCCGCCGGTGCGGTCCACACCGACGCATCGCTGACGGCTTTGTCGACGATCGGAGCCGCGTTCTGAACGGCTGTGTCGGCCGCCGCGAGAAGCTGGCGGCCGTTCGGGTCGGCCGCGAGAGTGTCGCGAACCTGCCCGATGGGGCCGGGGAGATCGACTGTCGCGGCCGGCGGGATCGTCGGGGCGCTGTCGGCAGCCGGGGGAACCACCACAGGGGCGGGGGCCGGCTCTTCGATGATCTGCTGCTCGCCGCCGAGAACGGTGGCACCGAGAATGCCGCCGATGACAGCGCCTGTGCCGGTCAGGCCCAGCACGATCGGTGCCGACAGTGCTGCACCGACGCCTGCTCCGGCAAGTGCGGCTGCGCCGGGGATGAAGACCCAACCCACCGGTCCTCCCCAGACGACCGCACCGGTGCCGGTGGTAGCGGCGACTCCGAGTCCGCCGCCGATAGCAGCAGCGGTGCCGGTGATCACTGCGGCCGGGACCACCGATGCCGCGAGGCCGACAGCGCCGCCGGTGATGACACCGGTCGCGGTACCCGCTGCGATCCGGTCGGCGCGGGGCGCGTCGGCGAATCCGTTGTTGACGAGCCAGTTTCCGCCATCGGCTTGTATCGCCTGCAACGTGTTGTTGGTACGTGTGAGCAGGTTCTGGTCGACGATGTTGGTATCGACCGGCACCAACGTGCCGCCGGCGATGAAGGTTCCGGGCGGGGCCTCGATCGGGGCGATGACCTTGCGCTGCACCGTCGGGACCGGCGGCGGTGGCGGCGGAGTCGCCTGCAGCGCCGGGGGTGCTTCGCTCGGGGCAGCCTGCTGAGCGGGGGCTTGGTAGTAAGTGTTCTGGTAGTTCGAGGACTGCTGGTTACCGGCCAGGTAGTCGTCGTAGCTACGCGACGGGGTTTGCTGCACCTGTGGTGATGGCTGGTAGCCGTCCAAGTACTGGCGCGGTTTCGGAGCTAGCGGCGGCGGGGTGGCCGGTGCCGTCTGGGGTGTGCTCGTGACCCCCGGTTGTGATCCTCGAGGACTGGTCACTCCCGGCTGAGATGGTGCAGCCTGCGCGGGAGCGGCCTGCATGGTCAGGCCGGCGATCGTCACCGCGGCCACGGCGGGCAGCGATTTCATCACCCGCCCTCGCTTCTTGGATGAGCGGTGGTGTCCGGTGCCCTGTGATGCTGGCATTGGTGTCGATCCCTTTCTGGTGCGACCCGGTGATCGGGCCCTGCTGGTGAATGCGATTGCGAAGCAACCGTTCTGGCGACAATTGGTTATAGGTGGCGAGAGGGTTGAGAAGTGGATGGGTGCGTGCGATCCATAGGTTGTGGGCCAGTCACACGCACCCATCACGTGCTGGGGCCTCAGAGCCAGCCGAAGACCACCGGCCAGAACCAAGGCTGCTGGAAAATCCACATCGGGTATCGGAATCCTTTCTGTGCGAATGGGTGTGACTTCGAGGGGTGATGTCCCGGCGGGGCCGCCCAGCGCTGAACATGATGAGATGCGCTCGCTGCGCGACCCTCGCGCCGGTCCATCGGTCGAGCTGCAGGGCGTCGGGGGGCCTGTAGCTCACGAGTGGGACTATCAGCGAAATCCCACTCGAGTCGGGTTGCAGTCCGAACTGGCAGGTCTACGGCTTGCGGGTTGGCATGGACCGCTCATTGCACGATGTGGATGGACCCCATTCGGCTAGCAGGGCTCCGTCGTCACCGATGTATTGGTGGCGACCGGAATGCACGTGGTCGAGCGAGCATGCAAACAAGTCGCCGTGTGTCCGATTTACGACGATTGACGCGCAGAACTGTTTCTGTGAGAGAACATTTGGCACCATCGCATCCCGTGCGGCACTCACTTTGATTCGCCCCCGTAACCTCGGCGAAAGCAGCGATGTCGGGTGAGTGCAGCTGCCGTCGCACCTCGTCTGTGATGGCCCAACGCTGAGCTTCGACGTTGGTAATTGCTGGTCTCAGCCGTCGACGGCAACTGTGATGCGGCAAGGGCGAGCGACGCGAACATGTGGAACTCCCGACAGGAATGATCGGACGGATTCTGTGAACAGACCGACCTGATGTCCCGCGCTACAAGCAGTGCCGAGATAGACAAGCACCGAGGAATCCCTTTTGGGCGCGCATCAGGACTGTAGAACAGGTTCGGTACACCGCGCAATTGGTTCAGCGGCGCGGAACTCAGATATGACTGAAGCATGATTGCAACAATAGTGCGCAACGATAAAACGCACAATAGAACGCGGTCGTCGCCGATCGAGGAAAATGGGACTGTCTTGCAAGATCGACAGGGAGTTGGGGACAGTGCCGCGAAGCGGAGTTCGTGGATTTCGCGCCGACCGGTTGCGCGAGCTACGGGTGCGCGCGGGGTTCAGTGCCGACGACCTCGCGGCTAAAGTCGGCGCGACCAGGCAGGCGGTATCGACATGGGAGACGGGGCGCTCAACGCCTCCGCCTGCGACGCTTGGCCGAATTGCGAACGCACTGCACACGTCGGTCGCGGCGCTGGTTCCGATCCCGGAGTCTCAGCTGAAATTGTCCGACCTCAGGGTGCACGCCGCGCTGTCCCAGGGCGACGCGGCGCAGCTGCTCGGGTTGTCGACCACTGTTCTCGCCGACATCGAACGGGGGCGCAAGCCCGAGAGCGAGGAGCGCATCGAGTCGTTTGCCGGTACGTATGGGGTAACGCCTCAAACGGTCGCAGCTGCATGGAGTCGAACTCGCGAAGCCCGCACGACACGCGCAGAGTCCTTGTAAAACTACGCAACTATAAAACGCAGTCAGGTCCTAAGGGATTCCATCTCCCTGAGTCCGCAAAGGTCTCTGTGGATCCATAGGAATCCGCGAGATTATTTACTCCTCGCACAATTCGGTCAGAGTGACGAGTGCGGCCGTGGTGTGCTGATCGAGTGAAACTAAAACCGCGTCGATTGTCATCGGCTTCCAATTTCTGTCAATAGTTCTGAAGCGAAGCACGCCGTTGGCGCGTTCGCGTGCGAGTGTGTTCGACATTTGCTTCGCAATTGGTACGTCGTCCGGATGAATTGCAGGTACCGGTTCGTCAGGAAGGTTTTCCCAGCAGATATCCGGTGCGGGGTCAGAGTTGTACCAGCGCAACAGGTTGAGCGTTCTGAGGTTGACCAGTGCGCGGTACTCGCCCTCCTTGGTGGAAGCCTCCAGAACGCGATGCTCAAGAATTGTAGGTGGGGGAGCGATATTGATTTCCCCTGCGGGGCCGATGTCGTGGGTGATGCCCCTCAGGATGACTTCGGTGCCCGAAACCCCGTCTTCGGCAATCATCCGGCACGAGAAGTGCGCGGCCCGAAGTTCACCGTCGTCCCGCCTCACTGTCCAGACCGCTTGGTGAGTGGTGCCCGGCGCTGACTGCACGATCTTGGCCATTGCTTCGCTCTCGTCACGGTTGGTGACAAGTCGGGTGAACGCGCCCGCGAGTGCACGCTGGGTCTCGCGCTCGTCTTGCGGAACGCGGTAGAGATCGAGCAGGTCGTTGCTACCACTTGCCGTGCTCTTGGTGAGGTTGAACTGCCACGCCCCGGCGGCGTCTCGTGGTGGTGGAGTCTCGTCGCGCTGACCGAGCCACACCCACGCACCGTGCGTACGGCCGGCAAACGTTCGCAATGGTTCGGCCAGTACTCGCCTGTTGCCGTCTTTGGATAGCCGATCCACCATGGCTTCCGCAGAAAGTGCCTCCGCTACCGCGGCCCCTGCCTCTTTCCGGCTGGCGGAGCTGCGGAGAACGTTACGAGGAGGAACGAAGGATTTGGGTGAAGACCCAACTCCGATCACGGACGGCTCTGCGTCTCCGAACGTCTCGATGAGAATCCAGCTGTTCGACATGGTCGACCGACCCCCGCAGGTCTAGTTAGATGGTTGTCTGTGTTCGATGGCTTGTCAGTGCCTTCGCAATGCCTGGACCGCAGGCAGAATCTTGGTGTAGTGAGGGCCGAGTACGCGTGCGGTAATGTCCACGAGTCGGGCGTCCTGCCCGATTGTCACTTGCGGCTTGCCTTTCCACGCTCCTGCGATGATCTTTCGAGCAGCGTCTTCGGGTGCGGTTCGGGCTATACGGCTGTCGAAGAGCTCGGCAGTGCGGCCCTGGTCGACGCTTGGTGCCGACCGTGCTGTTCTGGCGATCGATGTCTTCAGCCCGCCGGGGATGACACATGTCGCGCGGGCGGTTCGTGATGCCAGCCGCAACTCCTGATTCAACGCCTCGGTGAAGCCTCGAACGGCAAATTTGGACGAGTTGTATGCCGAGTAACCTGGTGCGGACACAACCCCGAATGCAGATGAGACGTTTACAATTCGACCTCTGCGCGAGTTCAGAATGTCTGGCAGGAAGGCACGAGAACTATTCACCACACTCTCGAAGTTAGTTGCCATCACGAAATCGAAGTCAGCTGGGGGAGTATCGATGACGTCGCCGCTGTAAAGAACGCCTGCGACATTGAAGACAGCATCGATACCGCCGAGTGCATTGCGCGAAGATGCCGCCCACGAGTTGATCTCGGCCCGGTCGGCGACGTCGACATTGGCCGCGCTTGCGATCTCGGTTGTAGCGGCACATCGAGACTGTGTGTCCAGGAGTGCGTCGTAGTTGTTGTCCGCGAGAGCAAGTGACCAGTTCTGGCCCGCTAGCCGCAGTGCCACTTCACGGCCCACTCCCGAACCCGCGCCGGTAACCGCTGCTTTCCATGCCCCTGGCATCTGCCTGCGCCTCCCGCATCTCGCTACCCTCAGTAACTAGGTACCGTAACGAACAGATCGCGGCTGCGCTAGCAACCAGCTGGTCTGTGATCCCATTTGTACCGATCTGTCGTGATTTCTGGGTTGCGACTGTTGGTGAGCGAAATCGAAGCGCCCGGCCGCGCACCTTCGGTCAGCTAATGCACCGTCCGGTCGTGATCGCAGGGGAGGTCGCCACGCCTGAGGTAGCTGAGGTGAATCCCGACTTCCGCTGCGGATCGATCAGCAGGCCTCCATCGCAAACTCACTCGCGCCAACGGGACTGACTGCGGTGAGCGCAACAAGACCGTTCCCTGCACGGCTTCGTTGCACAACAGCACTGCGCGACGGACTGCCAGCGTCGCTGTGATGAGTGAGCCCTGAGCCAGTTCGATTCCACCGTAATCTCGTCGCATGGTGCTATCACCACTGCGTGGTAATCATAGTGGTGTCTTCGACCGTCGAACCGTGCCAACCGACGATTTCTCGGGAGGAGCAACCGATCACGAACGCTGCCGATGTTCCGGTGTAGTGAAGGCGGTGACCCATTGCCGACTCGCGCCCTCATACAATGTTTCCTTTACAAAGGATTGCAGCAGAGTCAAGACCGGGCCGCTCCAGTGACAATTCTCGGATTTGTCAACGAATCTGATTGGGAGATGAAGCTATCGGGTCAGGCATGGCTAAACGTCGCGGCGTGAGGAGCGGTGGAGTCGGTGGACCTGGCGTGGATTGCGATCGATACCAACAAATTTTACGATGTACGACCGAGGCGTGCACCTGAATCAGCAATTGAGTGTGCTACGGATATTTGCTCGGTAGTACTGGAACTCAGCATCGCTAATTACCGACCTCTCAACGATGAGGGGGTGTATCCCGGATTCGTTCAGCAGCAGAATTTTTAAGACCCAATCCAACGACATTGACACCGAAATAAGTAGCCTGTAATGACGATCACGATGTCGATTTCCCACGAATCTGCTTATCTGATGGGCCATTGTGTTTCGCGCAAAAGTTACAAGGTCCTGCCATGATTCATGTGGCGCAATGTCAGACTCTGAAAAATCCGAGATTATCCCTGGAGCTGTTGTAGCAGCTTTTGTCGCCAAACGGTTCATCCTGTCAGAAAAGGTCATTCTGCCGAAACCCGCCAAGCTGTCGGTCAGGCTTCGTTCGATGTCCGCGCGAGCGGCAGGCGTTCCTAGATCGTCAAACGCGCGAAGCCCTGCGGACCGGGCCGACCTGCGGATCGTCTTTCGCTGTCCCTCCGTCAAAACGAGCTGCTCGTTGGTGTCGCCGAAAAGACGGTTGTCCAGGCCTTCGGCTACAGCACACAGAACGAGTACATTGGCCTCAACCACATCATCTCGGCCAGCGATAACGGCATCACCCAAGTTTCCGATTTTCTGCCAGACGCTGAGCCAGTGAACCAATACTTCTACCGTAAGTGCCTCTAGAGGTATAAAAGTCCGCATTGGGCGGGACTCAGTGTCGCGTTCCTCGGTCAGCTTGACTGCTAGCAACGGCCCGTCTACATCGGCTGAGACGGAGATTGAGGAAACACGCGGTTCACGTCGGGTGCATAATTGCACCAAGCCTGCAATCGCGTTTGAAGCGCTCATTCTCAACTCAAGCAATGATCGGGGCGAGCTTGAGACGTACTCGAATAGCAGACGCCCGGCGGTGTCTTCGATGACGGTGAACGAAATACCCTCAGCAACAGCGTATTTACCTGACGAGTCAGCGGCCAGGTGGTCCCAACCCCCAGGGATGTCTACTGAGAAGCGAATCGAGTGAAATTGATGTTCCGGACCAGTCAGATGCGCACCGCGGACAGTCGTTTGTACTGTCGCGCGTTGCTGGGGCGACCGAGGTGGCCACAGCGGGGACGACATAATCCGTGTATCGAGGAGGGTGAGTGCGGTTCCGTCCTCTAGAGTCCCGTGAACTGTCACCGGCTCAAAGTCAGCGACGGCATCATCAGGATGGGGTGCGCGAATGGTGGTTGCGCTGGAGCCGGTTGTGTGCCGAAGCTGGGACCGGCCGGGTGTGATCTGCCCGTCGACGGTCAAGAGTGCTTCGGTGCCGTCGCGGTATTGCAAGCTGGCGCGTACCGAGTTTAACGAATCGCTGGCCAACCAGAAGGTCCCTCTGAGTGGCTGCGGGTCAGTGTCGTTGTCGCTCAAGGCGGCTCCTTGGATAGCGGGTGCAATGTCTGTCAGTGATGAGACTAGTCTCCGACTGTATCGACGGACTTATTGTGCGGTAGCTTTAACCCGTACTGGCGATGCCGGTGTCCGCTTCTCCTCCACCGAATCGAGAATGCCACGAGAAGAAAGGCTGTAAGCGCGAGTGCGCCGAAATATATAAACAGCACCAGGGGCCCACGTCCCCCTAGTGTGTCCGACGCAAGCGATACCAAATCCTTTGACCATTTACTCTGTCTTTCAAACGTTCGGATCGATTCGCTAATGCGAGGCATTAAAAACATAACTACTACGAGGAAACCGGACGATGTGATTGCGATCGAGCGTCGAGTCTGCATTCTGGAGTAGCGCGTAGAAACTATGCTCTCAAGAATTTTGACGCGGTCAAGTAATCTTTCATAAAGAGTGTCAGCAGAATTTGAGGAAAGTATTGCATTTATTATGTTCTCGTCATCCGGCCCGTTCAATAGATTTCTTCGATACTCTTGGAGGCCTACTGCCAGCATTCCCTGTGAGGCGAACAGTTTCTTGTCACGAACCGTGGCCGTAGATGTCTCGCGATCGACCTGCTGCAGCTGGCGAATTTGTCGAACGGCTGATTCGATCGGAATGAGTTGCATCAAGTCTTCCCGATAGTCCGGCTCATTCGCGGCCCAGTTTGCATAGATTGCGCTACCTGCAGATACCCAAAGCTCCCGGTCTGAGACCTTCAGTTTATTCGCGAGTAATTCTGACACTGTGTCTGCGTTTAGAGGTACAGCTGACGTCGCCCTGAGCGCAGTCAGCGCTAAATCGTGGCGATGTCTGTCCTTTGCGGCTTTGCCCTCGCACGCACACACCGGTGCCCCTATCGACAACATGGTGTAGGAGCTCCAATCGTTGCGCCCACCACTGCCAAAAACCGATCTTATCGCATCGCGATAGATCTCGAACACCGAGTGAAAAGTCAGCTGGGCTGTGTCGCTGGTGCTAAGGGCAATCCAGCCGACACCTTCGCGCATGAGATCATTCGATTTGGACCGTTGGACTCCGTTTGCGCTGCAATAGTGGTTGTAAATTGGCGCAGCAATGTTGACGGTGTCGATTCGGTTAAGATCGCTCACCATGCAGTTTCGCATTTCTTTAAGGTCCAGGGCGGTTGATACGGCAGACGCAAGAGTGAGAATGCAGACGCCGGACGTGTGGAGCAGTAGTGAGACTTCGATGACGTCTTGGCCGACTAGAAAGCTCGTGTATGGGACCTGTCTCATCTCGACCCGGATGTAAGGGATCTTGTCGAAATAGCGTGGAGCGTATCGATCACGTTCCGCGAGGTTGCGTATCGATGCCCACGCCTCAGATCGTGATTGACTCAGGCGCAGTTCCTCTTGCGATTTATCCAGTTTAACGCTCAAATCCTCAATTTCGCCTGTTGTCTTTGACGTTTCCTCGGTTGCGTTTCCTGATCTGAGCTTTTGAAAATATCCCGAAGATGCAACCTTGAGAGATAGCCAAAAATATCGGCGAAAAGTCGAAAGTGTAGACAAGTCTCCAGATTTGAGTGCGTGTTGCAAGGTCTTGATCGATTGAATATCACGTAAAATTATTTCCGTCTCGATATGGGACTTGCTGAATCTGACTTCATCCGAGATTGGTGATGCCGCGCTTTTGCCCAGGTTCTTTAAAAGAAGTTGATCGGCTAATTTTTCTATATTCAGACCAGGGCCGAGGTCGAACGAATACGAGTAATACACAGCCCGACCTCTTATCGCGATGTCGTGGGGTCTTCTTGCCGGTTTGACGAGAGAGGATATCTTCATCGGTTGATCGTAGTCGACTGCTGTCAAGCAGCTGGGTAAGTTGGGGAACTGGGGTGGGATGGTGCATGCGTTTTTCGCGAGTTGCTTGGCTTTGAATGTTCTGCACAGTCGCTGAGCAGTGTGCCGGGCTTCCCTGGCTTTGGTTAACATCTGATCTGCGAGGATCGTTCCTCACAATGGAAGGATGTTCCCGTGCTGAAAGCATTTCCCGCGGAGTTCCGCCGCAACGTCATCGGCGTCGCCCGTAAGGGCGAGGTCCTGTCACGTCAATGGCGGTCCGCGTTGATCTACTGGAGCTCTTGACGCGATGAGCGTGTACGCACCGCACTGTAGTCACTGAATCCACTAAAGATTGCCAGCATTCGACGAAGGGTTGTCAGGAGTGTCATTGTTGACCGAGCCGATTTGATTCCCCGGATGATCGGCACGTCTATAGTTATAACGAGCTCAAATCCTATCGAAAGAGTTCGCCGGTGGTTCCATGACCAGTTATCGCCCGCATCCAGATCGGCACGCAGGTTTATGCGTCCCCAGCCGTCTATGTAAAGGCCAGAGTGGTCGCTCACGCGGACGCCTGGCCCATCGACGTCCACGCCAACCTGACTGACCTGCAGTGTTGGCCTAAGCGCACCCCAATTCGCAGCATCCCACTCGGCGCTGGAGGACGTCCAGGACCATCGGTAGTTGTGGAGCATCACCCGGTCGTTTGCTGAGATGAAGAGACCCGCGTGGAAATTCCGCGGGCGCTGGCGACGGCTGTGGTGGCTGTGCCGACGCGGCACGAGCCGGCGTTGGCGTGAGCTGACCGGGCCGTTCTTCGTCGAAGCCCCGAGATGCAGCACTTATGAAACACAGGTAAGGGCCTCGGCCGGACCGATTCGGTCGTGTATAGGTTCTGCTCTACCCCGCTGGGGCTGTGTGAGTGGTCCACATCTGTCCGTCCCAGTATCGGAGACTTCCGTTGCGATCGGGGTTCGGGTACCACCCCGCGGGTACGTGCGGGGGAGGCGGTGGAATTGGGTTCGATGTGGCAGGGGGAGATGGAGTGGGTGCTACCAGTGCGTCGTCTATCGCTTGGCGTAATGCCAGCATGTCGCGGACGTGCCTGCGCTCCAGGGTTACGGCGTTCTCGCTTTCAGCCGTTCGTCGAGATGCCGATGTGAAGCGTGAATTCACCTCGATGCCACCTGGAATAGTGAATTCGATGTACCCTAGGACGAATGGTGTCGGCTTCTTGAATTGAATTGCTTGGATGGAAGACAGAGCGATTCGCTTCTCTCCGACCCCGACCGACAGTCTGGCCATCAACCCGCTTCGCTCGATGGTGACGTATCGACCGTCGAAGCGGACCACGCCGTTGAAGCCTGCTGCAGCGATCATCGGAACGGGCTCCTCTTTGTCCGCGGGCGACGGCTTCCAGCTTGTCGCCCTGTCCGTGGCTCAACAGACAATACCGACAGAGCCAGGTCGCTCCGGTACGATCCGATGTTTTCACGACGCGACCGAGCCGGGGCAGTCCCGACATCGCAACAGTGTGCGAGTTCGGCTTGCTCAACTGGACTTACACATAGGACAAGTTGGGGCGTCACGGAGGAATTATACAGGAATGAGCCTGTTTCCGCGTGAGTGGACAATGAAGAAGTGCGCTGGACAGACTAACTGAGCGGCTTGATTGAACTATGTTCTCCGTATGACCAACGGGGACTCGTTCACGGCATTTCCAATACGGATCGAGCAACGAATGCGGATGACAGGCATGGTCGTACGGCAGTCGACGCCTGGATTGACCGACCTAATCGGAGCTGTGGGTGTTGTGGATTCGACTGAGGAGCCGGTGGTGATGGTGGCGATGGAGTTACCTGAAGCGCGGTCGGCAGGTCGAAGCAAATCCGAACAGGAAATCGAGGACGTCGCGGCTTTTGTGCGCGATCACCTATCGGTACCAAATTTTGAGCGAATCAGTCCGGGGCCGCACAGGAACGAACCACCGGACTGCTTGGTGTCCATTCGCGGGCGCGAATTCGCTGTTGAGACGGCACAGTTGATGCTCCCGTCCAAGGCGAAGTATCCGAATGCGGTCGGGCGTTGGAAGCTTTTCGAGCAGCTTCGGGAGCACCTCTTTCGCGATTGTGGACGCTTGCAGCCACGCCTTCGTCAGCATCGAGGTTCCATGGTGTCGGTGTGGTTCAATTTGGATGGAGAAAACCGGCTGCCGCCTCGCGGTAACGAGATTGAACATATGATTGATCACCTGAAATCAGTGTCCCCTCCCTCCGGCGAAGTGCTCCGCCGACTTCATCGAGCGTCGGACACGATACCGGCGAATACTGTAATAAATCAGAACGCGGCCGGGAGTGTTGGCTGTACCTGGGCGGCCTTGCCTGTGGACTACCGATCGAGCCTGCGGGCGACCTTGGGATTCGACATTGGCTTGGCGTATCACGACTCCTTTACACGGTCCGACCTTCGGGCCGAGGTGAAGCGAGTCGTGCAGCAGCACGATGACACCAGATCTGACGTCTTGGTGCTGAGCGTGGGTGGGCTGACTCGCGAGGGCACGTTCTTTCCGTCGTCTGGCATGTTCGCGAATGCGCTCTTCGACGATCCGAACCCTCTGAACGGCTGGGCCCCGCGTCATGTGCCGGCGGTTGTTCTCCACGATCAGGAAAAGAATCGGTCGAGATGGTTACATGGTCGGGAGCCTTGGATGGGCCACTGATCAGAGCGACAATGCGAAGCGACTGCACGGGCTGCCGAGGACAAACAACCTCCAGTAGGTCTCAGTGTCACGAGAGTGTCACATGTCGGTACCTACGACGGTGGATTCGGATGGTCCCGCTTGGACGATTGACACAGGTCAGAGCCTCTGTGGTGGTTCCATGCGGACGTATTTGGTTGTCTCGCAACATACTTGTAAGCGAGCGGTCAACGGTTCAATCCCGTTAGGGGGCTCCGCACATGAAGGCCCCGACCACGTCACGTGGTCGGGGCCTTCGTCGTTGCGAGGTGCGTCGGCCCCTCTGCAGGTGACCCCAGTGCACGGTATCGATGCGTATCCGCAGGATTCCGCTGATTGCCGGTGGTCGTGTGCACTGGGGTCAGTAGAAAATTCTGCGTGCCGATGACTACCAGAGAACCATCGTCAGGAATCCGATTCCCAGGATGATGCCGAGGGCGCCGGCGCCGTAGGCGAGGGCCGCATCGGTGCGTGATGCGGGAGGTCCCGAGAGGATCGGACTGCGGTCGGCCCAGAGCGCGGCGCCGAGAGCGAGGATGCCGAGCGCGACTCCGAAACCTGGGGTCCAGAAGCACACGATCGACAGTGCGCCGATCATCAGCGCTGAGTCGGTGTTCTCGCGGCGGTCGAATGCCCGCCGGTTCCACCACCGCCGATCCTCCGGTCCGCCGGCGGTTCCCTCGGCATCGTTCCTGTCGGCCGTCAACGTCATTGCGTGTGCTCCTTCATGTGTCGCATGCTGCCCGATACGGTTCTCGCGCAGCATCATCGGCCGTCCTCGTGAGACGGCACCTGCCCCGAAAATTTTTCGAAAAATTGTGCACAACCATCTTGGCACTCAAGCGGCGAGAGTGCTAATTTCTGTATCGCACAGTCAAGAGCAGCCCGCTACAGGGGCGGGTGCATCTGGAGTTGATGGAGGTGGTTGCTGTGCTTCGCTTCGATCCGTTCCGTGACCTCGATTCCATTACCTCGGCCATGCTGGGGACGTCGAGCGGTTCCGATCGTGCGCCACGGTTCATGCCGATGGACCTGTACAAACTCGACGATCACTACGTTCTGTCGGCGGATCTTCCCGGGGTGGATCCGGGATCGATCGATGTGGATGTCGACCGCGGAACCCTCACGCTGACGGCGCATCGCACTGCACCCGATACTGATGGGGTGCAATGGATTTCCTCGGAACGTTTCGCCGGTACATATCGTCGCCAGCTCGCGCTGGGCGACGGCGTCGACTCCGAGCGCATTTCCGCGTCCTATGACAACGGAGTCCTGTCGGTGACGATCCCGCTGGCCGAGCGCGCCAAACCGCGGAAGGTCCAGATCAGCGCCGGCACCTCCGACGGTCAACGGTCGATCGAGACGCAGTCGACCTGACCGCCGCGGTCAGTCTGGTGTCGATATCCGTTGTGGCGCTTCACGTCCACGAAAGAACGGGGTGATGAACAAATGATCGATCCGGTGATGTGGCCCGATGGAGCCTGCGAGTGTGCGCCAGCAGATTTCGTCGAGCAGCGTATCGAAGTCCCGTTCGACGACGATGCGTATCCATCGACCCCTCGCTTCGAGGTTGTCGGGACGGAGTAGACCAGGCGGATGTGCCTGTGTCGGGGTGGCGCGGGGCGCTGCCGGTTTCTTGACAGCGCCCCGCGCCGCGGTACGTCCGTGTAGCGGGGTACCGGCAGCTCGGATGCCACGACTGCCGCGTACCCAAACCTGGCCCCCTGCGGTAACTCGAGCATCGGCGGCGCATTCGATTCCGGTTCCGGATGATCGTGTGGTCGAATCTGTTGGTGAAGGATTCTGTGGTCACTGATGCCAGTACGGCGGAGGGCGAGAGCCTCGCTGCCGCCGATGACGCAACTCGCGCGGCTGCCGCTCGCTTCGGGGCGGTGGTCGCTTCGATCGGTGACTCGATCCGCGACGACGACCATGTCCTCGAAACCCTCGACCGGCTCGTCGCAGCAGCGTGCGAGCACATCGGGGATGTCGACCACGCCAGTGTCACCATCGACGTCGACGGCCGAAGCTTCACAGCGTGCTCGACCGACGACTCGACGATGGCTATCGACCTCGAGCAGTACGACCTCGATTCCGGGCCGTGCCTGACCGCTGCTCGCACGCCGGAAACAGTGGTCGCGGACTGCGATGTGATCGACGAGCGATGGCCGAACTTCGGGCCGACCGCCCGCGCTGCAGGTGTGCATTCGATTGTCGCCGAACCTATCTCGTCGGCGCAGGTGACATTCGGTGCCGTCAACCTCTACAGCCGCACTGCCCATGCTTTCGACGATATCGATCGATCCCTGCTGGCGGCATTGACGGCCGCGATCGGATCCGCCGTCGGCGACTTCGCACGGATCGGCGCCGCCCAGGACACTGTGGACGGCCTGCGTACCGCTATGGAACATCGGGCCCCGATAGAGCAGGCAAAAGGGATCTTGATGGCTCTGCACCGCATCGGACCCGACCAGGCCTTCGACATCCTGTCCACTCGGTCTCAGAACACCAATCGCCGCCTTCGTTCGATCGCCGTCGAATTCGTCGCCGCCGTCAGTGAGGTCAGTGCAACGGTGACCGATACTCCGACGTAACCGACGCGCTTCGTCTCGGCCGGGGAGCTATCGTGATCGAGCTCTGAGATGTCCACTGCGACCGGCCGCAGTCCAGCATTGCTCGACGCGTAGACGCGTGATCCGATATGTGTTGACCGCAAAGCGTCACTGCTGTCGTCGTGGTGCGGTCCGAGAGAGGCTGATGCGAACGGGACGTCGAGGGGTGACTGCGAGGACGACGGGTACTGAAACGGGCATGATGCTGTGGACATCCATGAAGTAGTGGACATCGCAGAGGAATGTGCACTTGTGGTGACTGACGACGCGGATCCGTCACCGTTTCGCGCAGTTCTCACCTCGGCAGGGCGCACCCGAGTGCTGACTGTTCGGCGAGCTGCACATGTCCGCTGGGCCGGATCCGGCAACAGCCGCATCCACCGCGGCTGCCGACGCCGAGGGGGCTCTTGACAGAAAGTCGATCGGGCGCACACGCGGTCGGTTTCGAACGTGTGGAACGGGGTGCACTGGACTGCAATTGTGCGGCCGGGTTGCGGTTCTCTTGCTTGATTCTCATGTCATTCGTCGGCGTTCGGTCCGAAAGGTGCCGCTTGGTTCTTTTTGCGGCATGCTGACAACTCGAACATTGTTCACTCGACGAAGAGGATTGCGATGCGATCGATCAACCGGTTCCTGCTCGGTGCATGTGTCTGCGCCCCCGTGCTATTGGCCATTCCCGCGACCGCGTCGGCGACGGGAGCATCGGATGTAACCTACCAATTCGCGGTTGACGGGTCGACGGTGACCAACACGATCACCAACAATTCCGGCAGCACACTGACTTGCGCTACTTCGCTGGCTGCCGCACCAGGCGGCGTACTACCCCCGGTCTGGGAGATCGTCGGCAGCGGTCAAACGTTGTACTCGAACGACGACGCTGGACAGAGCGGAGTAAGCACGCAATCGGTCACCGGCATTCCCGCAGGCACGTACGTCGCGCTCGCCACATGCGCCACGGAGAACGTAGACCCCGCCACAGTCTGGGTTTCCGACTATCCCGGCCTCGCAGAGGTCCTGGCCACCACGCCGTGGGTCTCCTACACCGTGCAGCAGGCTTCCCCCATCGTGACGATCGGAGATCCGGCACCGACGGCACCGGATCTCGGTGCACTCCTCGGCAGCGGCAGCGCCGGCTGACGACCTCCGAGCGCTCATGCGGCCGTGAGGTGGCGGATCCCTCGTCGTGCGAAGTCCGTGGGAATCATTGGGCGCAGCAACCGATTACGCGTATCCGTCAGGTGGGCACGCGAGTGCGATGAAGTACGCGCAGCCGTATGACCCGCACAGTGCAGGTGGAGATGAGTTTCGTCTGCCTGTTCTACGGGGGCACCGCTGTCGGCGAGGGTTTGCCTGGGTGAGGTGGTGATCGAGCAGCACGGTCAGGTGTTGCTCGACGTCGTCGAGTGCTGTGAGCGATCGTCGTGCCACGATGCTCGGTGGTGTGCACGCCGACGGGACCATCGTCGGGCTAGATCTGGTCGCCGATATTTTCTTTGCGTCGTAGGGCATCATGAGGCGATGAGCGATCTCGAATACCTGGCCACATTGCTTGCTGGACTGGATGCGGAGATTGCGCGAGTCGCTGCTGCCGAGTCGGGCTCCGATGAACAGTCGTCTGCCATCGACGACGCGGCCGACGCGGTCCTGCGGTTACGTGCGAAGGTCAAGGCCGGTTACCCCGGCAAGAAGGCCTACTACCTCGCGGCGTCGACCGACCCGAATGGAATCCGGGTCGAGGGCATTTCTGCCCTGCAGGGCAAACGCGCCCACGAACTGGTCCGCGACGGTGGATGGATGCACGTGGATTCCAGCACGGTGCTCGATCTTCTCGACGACGACCAGATCAGTCGGTACCGCGCCGTCGCGGGACGCGGCGTGACGCAGACATTTCGAGACGCACGTGAATACCTCGCAGCAGCAACGGGTCTCGCCGGCAAATAGACTTCAGCAACGTAGATCTGGTCGTCTGCCGCGTTCTGCAGCGTCAGTTTTCGCGATGCGCGAGGATGTGTCGACGTAGGTAGGTCAGGTGCTCGATGATCGCGACCTCGCCTGCGTCGGCATCCTGGTTCTTGATGGCGCGCAGGATTGCTGCGTGCTGTCTGACGGTGTCTCTGCCGACTTCCGGGGAAAGGTCGAGGTAGTGCACCGGCTCGGTGGCGTGGTGCAGTGTGGCGACGAACGAGGCCAATACTCTGTTGCCGGACGCCTGGGCGATGTGCGTGTGGAACTGTCGGTCGAGGTCGGGAATCTCGGGATCGTCGACCGAGGCCGACTTCTGGCGTGCGACTATGTCCGACAGTCGAGCCAGGTCCTCGCTGCTGCGGTTCGCCGCAGCAAGCCGCACGGCGGGTACCTCGAGCTGTTGCCGGACGTCGGCGACCTCCTCGAAGCGGATGCTTCCCAGAGTCATGAGGTTGTCGACGGCTTCGGTCATGACCGTTCCCAGGGATCGGAAGTCGACGGACTGGACGAAGTTTCCGCCGCGAGCGCCGGGCACCTTGAGGATCAGGTGCTGCGAGGACAGGACTCGAAGTGCTTCTCTCAACGTAGTTCGGCTGACGTTGAACTGACGGGCCAGTTCGGCTTCGGGCGGCAGCATCTCGCCGCTCTTGAGGTCGCCCGACAGGATGGCCGATTTGATCGTCTCTTCGACCTGTTGGCGAGGCCGCAGGACTGCTTGCCCTATCGGCTTGCGTGCGACTTCACTTTCGATCGGCATCCGTCAGTTCCCCTTATGCCACCACGGTTAATGTTGGACGTTGGCATCCGTGACGCACGTTACCATCCATCGACCCCATCATTCGGCAGAAGTCCGTGCATCGGCGGAGAACGCAGTATCGCCAGGACGCTGTGGGACATCGTTCGGCACGTGTCGTCGATCGACAGGCCCTGTCCGAATCTGAAGTCCAAGTAGACGCGCTCGTCGAACACCGTGGCCCACAGCAACAGTGCCGTCGGCCGATTCTGGTCGGGGACGATCCCCAGTTCGATCAAGTTCGTCAACACTCGCTCGAACAATGCGTAGTGCTCCGCGATGGCACCGTCGCCTTCGTTGAGCCTCTCCAGGTAACCACGCGAAGACCTGACGACCGACGCAGGCCGTGCCCACGTCTCGTAGTACTCGACCACCCGTGCGCACACCGCGTAGTACAGGCGAAACCCGGCCGAATTCTCGGCCAACGCGTCCAATTCCACCAGCAGTCGTGACACGGCGCGCTCGTAGAACTGCCGTCGAATTTCGATCAACGCGTCGAAATGTCGATACACCGTCGCAGTACTCACCCCTGCCTCGCGAGCGAGGTCCGGCAGCGAGAAGTCCAGCCCTCGTTCCTCGATGAGGCGTCCTGCGGCGTCGAGAAGACGGTCCCGCGTTCGTTGTGTGTCGGCCCGAAGTTTCTTGTCCATGCACCCTCTCGGAGCTTGTGTGGCGTCGGACCTCTTGGTGGCGACCCGACGCTCGCGACCCGCAATGTACCGGTGATTCTCATGTCGGAGCATTCAGTCGGACGTATCGGTCCGAATCGGCCTACGAGATGACACGATGATCTCGTCTTCCGGCGAAACTCGTCGGGCAGGCCGCGAAAACCTGCGGTGGTGGTGTTGTACATATTCGTAAATGTTGGACCTTGCACAATCGGTCTCCTTACGTCTAACGTGACAGCCGTCACCGAATAGACGCCGTCGCGGCCACCTCACAGTGCGGCGAGGCAATCGGCCCCGGAAGGAAATCAATGAGCACCACTTCGCCACCGCCGAAGGCATCGATCACGAAAGTTGCCACGGCGAGTCTGGTCGGTACGACGATCGAGTTCTTCGACTTCTTCATCTTCGGCACGGCTGCCGCCCTCGTCTTCGGCAAACTGTTCTTTCCCGACCTCAGCCCGCTGGTCGGGACGCTGGCGTCGTTCGCGACCTTCGGCGTCGCCTTCGTGGCGCGCCCACTCGGTGCTCTGATCTTCGGACACTTCGGCGACAGGGTCGGGCGGAAGCAGATGCTGGTCACCAGCTTGCTGCTGATGGGCGCCGGTACCGTGGCCATCGGTGTGCTTCCCACATTCGATCAGGTGGGAATGTTGGCGCCGATCCTGCTGGTCCTGTGCCGTCTGCTTCAGGGCCTCGCCCTCGGCGGAGAATGGGGCGGTGCAGTCCTGATGGCAGTGGAACACGCACCCAAGGGCAAGCGCGGCTTCTACGCAAGCTGGCCGCAGGTCGGGGTCCCGCTCGGCTTGGTTCTGGCGACCGGCATGTTCTACTTCGTCCAGCAGCTTCCGGAGGAAGACCTGCTTTCCTGGGGATGGCGTGTTCCGTTCCTGCTCAGCTCGCTGCTGGTGCTGACCGGTCTCTACATCCGTCTGAAGATCGAAGACTCACCGGCGTTCAAGGAACTCAAGAACAGCAAGCAAGAAGAGCGTTACCCCGCCGCCGTCGTGTTCCAGCGTGCAGGAAAGGGCGTTTTCCTCGGAGCGCTTTCGATTGCCGCAGCGAACATTCCGTTCTACATGGCGACTGTCTTCGCGCTCACCTACGGAGCAGACGAGGGAGTGGGGCGCAACACCGTGCTCGGCGCAGTCTGCGTTGCCTCGTTCATTCAGATCTTCACGATTCCTTACGTCGGCACCCTCTGTGACCGCTTCGGCCGTCGCCCGATCATGATGGTCGGCGCCGCTGCGACGACGCTCATGGCATTCCCGTTCTTCTGGCTGCTGGACACGCACAACACGCTGGCGATCTTCTTCGCACTGTTCTTGGCGCTACCGATCTGCCATGCGCTCACCTACGGGCCGCAGGCGAGCTTTCTGCCCGAGATCTTTCCCACCCAGCTGCGCTACAGCGGCGCCGGTATCGCGTACACCATCGGTGGCCTGGCCTTCAGCGCTCCTGTCCCGTTCATTGCCGCGGCACTGCTGGATCACTTCGATGCAGCATGGCCACTGTCGATCTACATCGCCATCGGCGGTCTGCTCACCATCGTCGCCGTCGGACTGTCGCGAGAGTCCAAGAACGACGAAATCAACTGGGTGGAAACACCTGGTGACCACGACCGGGCCGGCTCGGCCAGGGCCGCGACGACCGACAGCGATGTCGCACGCAACGTGTGATCTTCGGAGCCCCAGTGCGCCACGTCGCCACCGGCGTGGCGCACGGCGTCGAACACGTTCGATACACGAAGGACAGATATGAACCTCGAGAACCAGGGCCCGTTGCATGGAGTGACCGTGGTCGACATGACCACTTCGTACGCCGGCCCGACGGCGTCGATGTACCTGGCGGACCTCGGTGCGTCCGTCATCAAAGTCGAGCGCCCAGGCCACGGTGACGATGCGCGGGGGTGGGGGCCGCCGTTCGTCGACGGGACCTCCGCCTGGTTCGCATCGGCCAACCGCAACAAGAAGTCGTTGGTACTCAACCTGCGGACCGAAGAAGGACGCGAAGTCCTCTTTCGTTTGCTCGACAACGCCGATGTCTTCCTGCAGAACATGAATCCTGCGAAACTGGAGCGCATGGGAATCGACGGAGAATCCCTGCGGGCACGCAACTCCAGGCTGATCTACTGTGCGATGTCAGGATTCGGGTTGACCGGTCCGGACAGTAGCTTGCCCGGTTATGATCTTGTTGCCCAGGCGCGTTCGGGATTGATGTCGGTGACCGGCGCAGCGGGTGGGAGCCCGCAGCGCGTGTCCACGGCACTGTCCGACGTCGTCACCGGAATGTGCGCATCCATTGCGATCAACGCGGCACTCGTGCGGCAGGCACGGACCGGTGAGGGCGAAACCATCGACGTGTCCTTGCTCGACACCGACCTTGCGTTGATGGCGCCGAGGATCGCCGCGTTCCACGCAGGTGAGCCCGAGCCTGCCCCGAGCGGTGGAACCGACTCGGTACTCGCCGTCTATCAGACGTTCGAGGCGTCGGATCGCACCATCGTCGTCGCGATCGGAAACGACTCGATGTGGCAGAGATTCTGCACGGCTCTGGGATTGACCGATCTCGCCGCCGATCCGTCGCTTGCCGACAACGCCGGGCGTCGTGCCGGACGCGCGAGAATCACCGAGCAGGCCGCGGCGAAGCTCCAGGGCCGGACCGCGGCGGAGTGGCTTCGAGTGTTCGGTGAGATCGACGTTCCGGCATCCCTGGTCCAGACGTTGTCGGAAGTGGTCAAGGATCCGCAGGTCGTTGCGCGCGGCTCACTGATGAACGTGCCGGACTCCGCGGACCAGCTGGTGACGGTGCACAGTCCATTTCGGCTTGCGACGGTCCCCCCGCGGAACGAGCGATTCCCCGATCTCGGTGAGCATTCGCGGGAGGTCCTCCTCGGGCTCGGTTACGAACCCGACGAGGTCGACGCCTTGATCGCCTCGGACGCGGTTGTCGCTGCATCCACAGCCAAGAAAGCACAGACCATCTCATGAGCGTTGTCACGACCGAGCGATCCGGCTCCGTCACCACATTGACCATCGACCGCCCGGAGGCCTTCAACGCTCTGAACGCGGACGTGATCGGTGCGCTACTGGCCTCCATGAGCGATGCCGCGGCCGATCGCTCGACGCGTGCCGTGATCGTGACGGGTTCGGGCAAAAAGGCATTCAGCGCCGGGGCCGATCTCAAAGAGCTTGCCGGCATGACGCCGGATACGGCGCGGCGGACGATGACCGACGGTCAGCGTGCGTTTCGTCTGATCGAGCAACTTCCGATACCGGTCATTGCCGCAGTGAACGGGCTCGCGCTCGGCGGTGGATTCGAGCTCGCCCTCACCGCGACCTTTCCCGTTCTGTCGACATCGGCATCGCTCGGGTTGCCCGAGTCCGGACTCGGACTCATACCGGGATACGGCGGTACGCAGCGGCTGCCTCGTGCGATCGGTGAACGCACCGCGGCGTACATGATGCTGACCGGTGCCCGCCTGAGCGCCGCGCGGGCGTTCGAGCTGGGGCTCACCCCGATACCGCCGACCAGTCCGGACGACCTTCTGCCCACTGCACTCGACCTGGCGGAGAAAATCGCTGCGCAAGGACCCGACGCAGTACGCAGCATCCTCTCCGCCGTCGGGGCGGGTCGTGACTCCACTCTCGACGCAGGCCTGGCCATCGAAACCGGTCTGGCCGCACTGGCCGTGGCCGGCGACGAGTCCACCGAAGGAATCAGCGCATTCCTCGAGCGCCGCCCGGCGCGGTTCGACAACCCGGAGGCATAGACGATGAGCATCGATCTACTGGCAATGGCCACCGATCCCAAAGCCTATGTTGCACTGCATGCACTGCTCGACGAGCCGGCTGCGGACATCTCACTGACAGTGCGTGAGCGCGACATCCGTGCACTCACTCGCGAGGTGGTATCGCGTGAGGTCGCGCCTCGCGCTGCGGAGTTGGACGCGACGCATACCTTCGCGCACGACAGTGTGCAGGCGCTCGCGGCGGCGGGGCTCTGCGGACTGATCTTTCCCGAACACCTCGGCGGCACCGGCGATACCAACGTCGCGTACGCCGTTGCGATGGAGGAGATCACTGCGGGATGCGCTGCGACCAGTCTCGTGTTCATGACGCAGATGCACGCGGCGTATCCGATTTTCATCGCCGGCTCGGAAGAGCTGCAGCAACAGTACATTCCGGGTCTGCTCGACGCGTCGGCCTACGGCTCGCTCGGTATCACCGAACCCGACGCAGGGTCCGATGTGGCCAGCATGACCACCACCGCGACTCCCACAGCCGAGGGGTGGTCGTTGACGGGACAGAAGACGTTCATCACCACCGGCGATCGAGCCGATGTGATCATCTGCTTCGCCACCGTCGACCGTGCCCGCAAGCGCGATGGCATCACCGCGTTCGTGGTCGAGGGCGGGTGGGACGGTGTGACGGGTGGACAGCCTTTCCACAAGATGGGAATGAACGGTTCGAGTACCGCAGAACTGTTCTTCGATCATGCCTCGATTCCGCGCCGCAACCTTCTCGGAGAAGAGGGCAAAGGGTGGTCGGTGGTGATGGGGTCGGTCGTCAAGAGTCGTATCAGTGCGGCTGCCCAGGGAGTCGGTATCGCACGGTCGGCCTACGCGCGAACGCTTGCATGCCTGAAAATGCTCTACGGCAACAAGATTCCCGACGAGCATGTCTTCGCTCTCGCAGATCTGCGCGGGAAGATCCTGCAGGGTCGGCTGCTGCTGCACTCCACTGCGCGTCTCGTCGACACCGACCCCGGTGTCACCCCGGGGCAGATCGGTGTGATGAAGCAGTCCTGCACGGACCTCGGATTCGAGGCATCGGTCGAGGCCGCTCGAATCCTCGGGCCATACGGGGACCTGGCACACATCGGCGTCGAGCGATGCCTACGCGACGCCAAGATCACCCAGATCTACGACGGCACCAACGAAATTCAACGTCTGCTGATCGGACGCGAAACAACACGCTCGCTGAAGGAGTTGTCATGACCACCACCCCGCTGGCAGGCAAAGTCGCCATCGTCACCGGAGCCGGCCGCGGTCTCGGTCGATCGATGGCCCACGCACTCGTCGACGCAGGAGCTTCGGTGTCGGTTGCCTCGCGGACCGTCAGCGAACTCGACAGCTTCGTCGACGGCGTCAAAGCCGAAGGTGGGCAGGCGCTTGCGTGCCCTACCGATATCACCGACGAGTCGTCCGTCGAACGTATGGTGGAAGCTACCGTCGAGACCTTCGGTAGGGTCGACATTCTGGTCAACAACTCGGGAATCGTGGCATCGACTCCGCTGATCGATCAGTCGGCCGACGAGTGGGATCGCGTCGTCGCCACCAACCTTCGCGGTACCTTCCTGGCAACACGAGCGGCCGGTCGGCATTTCGTGGCGCAGCGTTCCGGCAAGGTCGTCAACATCGCGTCCAACTTCGCACTGCAGGGCGTTGCCAACCACGGTGCGTACTCGGCGTCGAAAGCCGGGGTCATTGCCTTCACCCGTTCGATGGCGATCGAGTGGGCGCGCCATGATGTGCAGGTCAACGCCATTGCGCCCGGATATTTCGCGACCCCGCTCAACGCCGACATGCGGGAGGATCCTGATTCTCTGGCCCGCGTGGTTCGCGCGATTCCGGCCCGCCGGATGGGACAACCCGACGAACTACGGCCGTGGCTTCTCCTGCTTGCAGGTAGCGAATCGAGCTTCATGACCGGCGAAGTCATCGTCATCGACGGTGGCCAGAGCGTCCGATGACAGACCCAGGAGAAGCAATGAACAACGAGAGCAAGACCGTAGCTGTACTCGGCGCCGGAACCATGGGGTCGGGTATTGCGACCGTCATGGCGCGCGCGGGACACCGAACGATCCTCTTCGACATCGATTCCGCGAACTTGCAGCGCGGCATCGATACGGTGCACGGGTTCTTCGACAAGAGCATCGCGCTCGGAAAGCTCGACGCCGAGACCGGGCAGCGCGCCAAGGACAGGATCGTGGGAACCACCGACCTGAAAGACCTGGCGCCGTGCGAGGTGGTCGTGGAGGCCGTCTACGAGAGCCTGGAATTGAAGAAGGATCTCTTCGCCTCGCTCGACGACATCGTCTCGGAATCGACTCTGTTCCACACCAATACGTCGACACTGTCGGTCACCGGTATCGCCTCGGGGTCGAAGCATCAGGAACGAGTGGTCGGGACGCACTACTGCAACCCGGCGCCGCTGATGAAACTGGTCGAGGTCGCCGACGGACGCCACACGGCGACGTGGGCGCACAAGGCGACGATCGAGTTCATGGCGTCGCTGGGCAAGACCAGCGTGGTCACCCAGGATCGTCCGGGCTTCATCGTCAATCGGTTCTTGATTCCGTGGGAGAACTCGTGCATCAGAGCTCTCGACGCCGGTCTGGGAACCAAGGAATCCATCGATGCGGCCGTGCTCGGATCGCTCGGGCACCCGATGGGCCCGTTCCGTCTGCTCGACATCGTGGGAATGGACATTCATCAACAGGTCGCAACGAGGTTGTACGAGCAACTCCGTGACCCGAAGTTCTTCCCGCCCCCGATGGTCGAACGCATGGTCGCCGCAGGCGATCTCGGCCGTAAGACCGGACGTGGATTCTACGACTACGACGACACCCGACTTTTCGGATCCTGAGGAGCAGCAATGAGTGAGTCAACACCGGAATTTCCCACGATCGGCGTCCTCGGGTTCGGCACCATGGGGGCGGGAATCGCCCAGGTCTTCGCGGCATCCGGCCGCACGGTCATCGTTCTCGAGACCGATCGCGAGCGCATCGACGCCGGGTCGGCCTCGATCGCACAGTTTCTCGACGGAGGCATCGAACGCGGCAAGGCCACCGAATCCGAGAAGGACGCTGTTCTGGGGCGGATCGCCGGTACCACGTCGATCGCGGACCTGGCCGAAGTCGACCTGATCCTCGAATCGGTGAGCGAGAACCCCGACGTCAAGAAGGGGCTCCTCGCTTCGGTGGCGGACGTCGTCGGGCCCGCCGTTCCGATTCTGACCAACACCTCGGCATTGTCCGTGACCGACCTCGCTGCAGGCCTTGATAACCCGGAACGGGTCGCCGGATTGCACTTCTTCAACCCGGCGCCGGTGATGAAGACCGTCGAGGTCGTTCGGGCGCTGCAAACCGACGACGATCTGATCGACCGTCTGGTCGAGCTGGTGCACTCGCTGGAGAACAAGAGCCCAGTCGTCGTCAAGGACAGGCCGGGCTTCCTGGTCAATTCACTTCTGTTGCCGTACCTGAACGACGTCATCGGAGAATTCGACAACGAGTTGGCGACCGCGGAGGACATCGACGTCGCCCTCGAGCTCGGCCTCGGATACAAGACGGGCCCGCTGAAAATGCTCGACATCATCGGCCTCGACGTTCATCTGCACGCCACGCAGGCCGCCTACGACGCCACCCTGGACGAGCGGTTCGCGCCGCCGCCGCTGCTGCGGCAAATGGTGGCGGCGGGGCGCCTGGGCAACAAGAACGGCCACGGATTCCGAACCGACGACACGACCCCGAAGGGCCACTGACATGACATACGAAGACATCCTCACGACGGTCGACGGCCCGGTCCTGACGATCACCATCAATCGGCCCGAGGCGGGAAACAAGTTCCGTCATCAGACCTGCCTCGAACTGTTCGACGCAATGCAGAAGCTACGTCTGGACAGATCGTTGCGTGCGGCGGTCCTGACCGGAGCGGGGGAGAAGTTCTTCTGCATCGGTGGTGAGCACGATCCGGTCACCTCGCTGGATCAATCGCAGGTCTTGCCCATCATCGATGTCTACCAAGCCATCGACACCATCCCGAAGCCGATAATCGCCGCGGTCAACGGATTTGCAGTCGGCGGCGGCAACGTCCTGCACACGGTGTGCGACCTGACCATCGCCTCGTCCAATGCACTGTTCCGGCAGGTCGGACCGATGGTCGGCAGCTTCGACGCCGGCTACGGCAGCTGGTACCTCGAAGACACCATCGGCCGTAAACGTGCCAAGGAGATGTGGTATTTGAACAAGAAGTACACCGCCGATCAGGCGTTGGGAATGGGCTTGGTCAACGAGGTGGTGTCAGCGGAGGAACTGTCCTCCCGTGCCACCGAAGTTGCTCAGGAGATCGCGACGCGCAGCCCCCTCGCCATCGGCGGTATGAAGGGCGCGTTCTCGGCACGCCACAACGGCGTGTCCGGACAGGCCCGGATGGCTCACGATCAGCATCTGAGCCTGTACTTGCAGTCTCAGGAGGCACACGAGATGAGCGAAGCCTTCGGTGCTCGTCGTCAGCCCGACACCGAAAGATTCTGGTCGTGACCGTCAAGAGCAGTTGGTGGGGTACGGAACTGGGGCCCGACGAACTGGACCTTCAGACCATGCTCGATGCGTTCTCCCAGGCACATGACCTCGTCCTGCACGACGATACGACGACCGTTGCGAACCTGGTCGGTGAACTTGCCGCCCTCGGCGTCTGGACCCTGGGTACGGCCGAGAATGCCGGCGGAGGCGGGGCCGACCGCGTGACGACGTCCGTGGTGTTCGAGCGGCTCGGCCGCTCGTGGCCTGCGCTCGGATGGGCGTCGGTTCAAGCACACGCCGCTGTCGACGTGTTGGCGGGCGACGAACGATTCACCGACCTGTGCACCCGTGTCCACGAAGGATCCGCGGCGGTCGCAGTCGTCGACGAGATGTCGGTGCACGTGCGACTCGGACGCGACGGTGATGGGTTGTCCGGCAGTATCGCCCGGGTGGACGCTGCCCACGAGCACCCCTACGTGGTGGTTCTCGGGACGGAGGACACCGCGCTGGTGATCGAACCCACGGCTATCGACGCCGAGCCATTGCGCCGAACGGGTCTGGGTGGCGCCTTCACACGTGCGCTGGACATCGACGCGGGCGCGGGCGGGTGGCACGAGATCGCAGGCGCCGATGTGGCATCGGCTCGCTCTCGGCTGCGGTGGGGCGCGGCAACTGTCGCCGCCGGGTTGGCAGCGGGCGCAGCGCACGACGCGCTCGAGTACGCGACCGAGCGACGCCAGTTCGGAGACGCGCTGACTGCCATTCCGACTGTGCGGCAGTCGATTCTGGACCAGGCCGCGCACTCGGCGGTCTCTCTTCTCGCGGCGCACGGTGCGGACGGTGAGCTGGCGGTGCTGGCCGCGCTACGAGCTGCGTGTGACACTGCGATCGACGTGGCAGCCAAGGCGCTGCAGTCACACGGTGGGTACGGGTATCTGACCGAGTACAGCGCCGAACGCAGATTGCGTGACGCTGTATCTCTGCGGGCCGCAGCAGATTCGAGCGGCGCAGCTTTGTTCACAGCCAGAAGCCTGGTCGGACTCGCGCCGGTGGCCTCTGCACTACGAAAGGACGCGTGATGAGCGCGGATACGTTCTCGCCGATCGCAGACCTCCTCGACGGTCAATACACCCCGATCGACGAGGAAACAGCAGCGCAGTGGCGCGAGGCCGGGTGGTGGGAGAACCGGTCGATTCGATCACTGCTCACCGAGGCCGCATCTCGGTACCCGGACCGCGAGGCTCTCGTCGGACGCAGATCCGACGGTGACCGCGTCACCCGTTCGTACACAGAGTTCGACGCGAACGCCACCCACGCCGCCAGCGTCCTGTCTTCCCTCGGCGTCGGTGTCGGTGATGCAGTGGTACTGATGTTGCCGAACTGGGTCGAGTACGCGGAGTTGGTGTTCGGGATCAACGAGATCGGCGCCATCTACGCCGGCATTCCTGTCGCCTACGGAGAGCAGCAGGCCGCGGCGATCCTGCGACGCAGCAAAGCCCGAGTGCTTGTGATCCCGCGTCGGTGGCGCAGTACGGAGCATCTCGAGCTCTCCCGCGTTCTGCGTGAACAGATTCCGGCGCTCGAACACGTCGTGATCATCGACGACGACGCGAGCGATCTACGCGCGGGGGAGTCCCTCTGGTCGTCGTACGCGGACACTCCGACTCGGCGGTTCGCGGACCCGGAGCCCGGCCGGTTGTGCTACCTGGGGTTCACCTCGGGTACGACCGGAGAGCCCAAGGGCGCCATGCACAGTCACGACACGCTGATCTACTCGGCTCGTCGACAGGCCGAGCACGTCGGTGCCGACGTCTGGGGTGATCCGATGGTGCAACTGGTGGCATCGCCGGCCGGGCACCATACCGGATTCGAATGGGGCATCGTCCTGACGACGTTGCTGTGCGGAACCGCAGTGCACGTCGATCGCTGGGATCCGGTGTGGGGTGTTCAGGTCATCCGCGAGGAAGGCGTCACGAGCTTCTTCGGAGCCCCGACCTTCCTGCAGGACATGATGCGGACCAGCCTCGCGGGCGATCCGGACTGTCCGCTGAAGTGCATCGTGGTCGCAGGATCGTCGGTACCACGAAATCTACCCGCCCAGGCGCAGGCTGCACTGGGTGCCTACATCTGCCCGGCATGGGGGTTGACCGAGTGCAGCATCATGAGCTCGTGCACGCCCGATTCACCGTCCGAGATTCAGCGCACCGACGGGTCGCTGTTCGCCGGATCGGCGGTCAAGGTCGTCGATCCCGACGGTGTCGAGGTCGGAGCCGACGAGGTCGGGGATCTGTTGATGCGGGGACCGGGTGTCGTTTTCGGTTATTACGATCGCCGTGACGCGACCGAGGATTCGTACCTCCCGGGGCTGTGGTTTCGTACCGGTGATCGGGCGAGTGTGGACGGCAACGGTTGGTTGTCCCTGCGCGGCCGCACGAAGGACATCATCATCAGGGGCGGGGAGAACATCCCCGTGACCGACGTGGAATCGGCCATTTTCGATCACCCCGAGGTGCTGAACGTCGCGGTCATCGGCATTCCCGACGAGCGACTCGGTGAACGGGTGTGCGCAGTGATCGTCGTCAAGGACGGGTTCGCCGACTTCACCGTGGAGACCCTGTCGGCGTACCTCCTCGAACAGGGCATGTCCAAGCACTACCTGCCCGAACGCGTCGTCAGCATGCCCGAGTTGCCCATGACACCGAGCGGAAAGATCCAGAAGTTCAAGTTGCGGGAGATGGTTCTGTGACCGACACCGATCTGCCCCTCGACGGGGTGAAGGTGCTCGACCTGTCGACGCTGTTGCCCGGCCCGCTCGCGACGCTGTTTCTCGCCGAGGCAGGCGCCGACGTGGTCAAGTTGGAGCGACCCGGTCGCGGTGACGAAATGCGCTCGTACGAGCCGAAATTCGGTGACGCCAGTGCGAACTATGCTGTCCTCAATCGAGGTAAGCGCGCGTACGGTGTCGACTTCAAGGATCCCGCTCAACGGGACCGCGTCGTCGAGCTCGCTGCCGAAGCCGATGTGGTGATCGAGCAGTTCAGGCCAGGTGTCGCGGATCGCCTCGGCTTGGGTTTCGACGCGATCGAATCGGTCAATCCCCGCGTGATCTACTGTTCCATCACCGGATACGGGCCGACGGGCCCGCACGCTGCTCGGGCAGGACACGACCTCAACTATCTTGCGGAGACCGGACTGCTCGGGGTCGTCAGAGACTCGTCCGGATCACCTTCGCTGCCGGTCACGGTGCTGGCGGACATCGCTGCAGGTACGTACCCGGCGGTGGTGAACATCCTGCTCGCACTGCGCCAGGTCGACAAGACCGGCAAGGGCCGGCACATTCAGGTGTCGATGGCCCACAACCTGCAGGTCCTGAGCTACGGATACTTCGCAGCGCACCAGGCCGGCGGGTCCTGGCCACGACCCGGCGCCGAACAACTGACCGGCGGTAGCCCGCGCTACCACATCTACCCGACGAGTGACGGTCGGCATATCGCCTGTGCTGCACTGGAACAGAAGTTCTGGGATCGTCTGGTCGCCCTCGTGGGGCTCGACGAGAAATTCCACGACGACGCCGGAAACGAAGAAGCTGTCATCTCCGCCCTGACCGAAGTGTTCTCCCGGCACAGCGCGGTGCACTGGCGCGAGGTGCTCGACGGTGAAGACGTCTGTACCGTCGTGGTCGCCAGCTGGGACGAGGCGGTCGAGACGTCGCTGGTGGACGTCGATGCGCCCGAGCGGGTATCCCAACCGGGCGACCGGCAGGCGTCGTTCGCCACACTGCCGAGTCCGCTTGTCCCCGGGCTGCGCGGCGTCGGTGAGACGGTGCCGTATCCCGCTCTCCAGGAACTACCCGATGGACCACTCTGGGATTGAATCGGTCCGCCCTACACAAATCTTCGTTCGAGAACAGGATTGATTCATGCGTGCAGCACTTGTCAAGGAATTCGGCCCGCCGTCGACGCTCGTCGTGGAGGACGTGCCGGACCTGCAGCCCGGGCCAGGCGAAGTGGTGATCGAGATCGGTGCGGTCAGCATCAACTTCCCGGACATTCTGGTCGTAGAAGGCAGCTACCAGAACTTGCCTGATCGTCCGTTCAGCCCGGGTAAGGAGGCCGCGGGACGAGTCATCGCCGTCGGTGACGGGGTCACCCGGCTGTCGGTGGGCGAACGCGTACTGGCACTCGTCGAATACGGCGGTTACGCCGAACAGTTGAGGGTGTCGGCGGAGCTGGTGATGCCACTGCCCGACAGCATGAGCTACGAAGAAGCTGCAGCATTCGGGTTGGTGTATTCGACGGCGTACTTCGGACTGCTTCGACGCGGTCAGATGCGGCCGGGCGAGACCGTTCTCGTCACCGGTGCAGGCGGTGGGGTCGGGTCGGCCGGCGTACAGGTGGCGAAGGCGTGGGGTGCACGCGTGATCGCCCTCGCCCAGGACGAAGCCAAAGGCGAACTGGCCCGTCGACAGGGGGCCGACGTGGTCCTGACATCGACTCCGGAGACCCTTCGCGACGACCTTCTCGCCGCAACCGACGGTCGTGGCGTCGACGTCGTACTCGAAATGCTCGGTGGCGATTTCCTGACGCAGATCATTCGAGCAACCGCGTGGGAGGGTCGTATCGTCATCGTCGGCTTCGCGGCCGGTGGGCAGAACCCGATCAAACCGGGTCATGTCCTCGTCAAGAGCATCAGCATCATCGGTCTGCAGAGCAGTGACTACCGCGATCGCGATCCGGAACTGATGCGCTCGACGATGGCCGAGATGTTCGAGCGGTTCGACAAGGGAGAACTGAACGCGGCGGTCGACTCCACGTATTCGTTGGACAAGGTCGGGGACGCAATGCAATACGTCAAGGACGGGAAGGTCAAGGGGAAGGTCGTCGTGACGACCGGATTGGGATGACGTCGCTGTGGTTCGACGATCTGACCGTCGGGAGGTCATGGTCGAGTCCTTCGCGCACCGTCACCGAGGCCGACGTAGGGAACTTCGCCGGTCTCACCGGCGATCATTTCCCGCTGCACACGAGTGAGGAATACGCGAAGACGACGGCCTTCGGCACTCGCATTGCGCACGGCTTGCTGGGCCTGACGTTCGCTCATGGTTTGATGTGGGCCCGCACCGGCGAGCTCGACGAATCGGTGTTGGCATTGGTGGGGATCGGGGACTGGAGATTTCGAGGTCCGATCCATTTCGGAGACACGATCCGGGTGGAGTATCGAGTGTCGGGCCAGCGACCGGTCTCCGATCGGACGGACCGGGGGATCGTCGATTTCGCGGTCACCGTGCTCGACCAACACGGTGCAACCGTTCAGCAAGGAACGAAAACGCTTCTGATCGCCCGACGGTCGGCATGACCGGGTGGCGAAGCCGAGTACGCGTAGTCGACTCGGACAAAATACGATTCGGATCGGAGAACTGATGACCCTGCCTACGCACGTCGGAGTATTCGGCGGAGGCCGAATGGGCGCCGGAATAGCCCACGCCTTCCTCGTCGCGGGATCGAACGTGACTGTCATCGAGGCCGACTCGGCCGCGGGTGATGCTGCGCGCGAGCGTGTGCGGACCAGCGTTGCCACAGCAGCAGAACGTGGTTCGCTGCACTCGACTCGGGACGAAACGCTCGAGCGACTCACGATTGCGACCGAGGACTCCGCGCTCGCCGGGTGCACCCTGGTGGTCGAAGCAGTGCCGGAGATCGTCGAGCTCAAAGCGTCCGTGTTGGCTCGTGTGGAAGCGGCAGCACCCGACGCAGTTCTCGCTACCAACACCAGTTCGTTGTCCGTGGACGACCTCGCCGCGACGTTGACTCGGCCGGAACGATTCCTCGGACTGCACTTCTTCAATCCCGTTCCCGCCAGCCAACTGGTGGAGATCGTCGTCGGAGCGAAAACGGATGCCGACGTCGTCTCCGGTGCGCAGCTGTGGGTGGAGTCTCTGGACAAGACGGCGATCACCGTGACCGACTCGCCGGGGTTCGCGTCGTCACGGCTCGGGGTCGCGATCGCTCTGGAAGCTATCAGGATGCTCGAGGACGGAGTTGCGTCGGCGGAAGACATCGATACCGCAATGACTTTGGGGTACAAGCACCCGATGGGTCCGCTGAGGACCACCGACGTGGTCGGGCTCGACGTTCGGTTGGCGATCGCCGAACATCTGGCGGCCGAAGTGGGCGCACGGTTCGATCCACCGGCGCTGTTGCGCGAGAAAGTCGCCGCAGGACATCTGGGGCGAAAGACGGGACGAGGCTTCTACGAGTGGTGAGCTCTCGACGGAGGCTGCGCGCCTGATCGTTCGAGCCGGCGACCGGCTTCGCGCAGCGACTTCCGCAACCATGCGTGCGCGGGATCGTCGTGCATCGCCGGATGCCACCAGAACGCCTCGACGAGAGGGTTGACCTCCCATGGGCACGGCAGAATGCGAATGTCGGCGGCGTGGCGGAGTCTGTCGGCCAACCGCGCTTGTATCAGTGCGATGCGGTCGGTCCCGGCGATCAGAAAGGGAAGTGCAAGAAAGCTTTCGGTAACCGATCGGATGTCCGGTTCGATGCCGATCGTGCGGAGCTGCTGGACCGCTGGGGTGAATGCCGTCGCGTTGTTGTAGCTCACGATCCACGGCAGGCTTTTCAACTGCTCGAGCGTGACCGAAGCGCCCACGTGTGCATTGTCGCCGGAGACAATGCACACCCAAGTGTCCTCCCACAGCTTGTCGGCCGGAACATCGTGAATGAATCCGTGCGGCAACAATATTCCATCCACACTTCGTAGTGTTTCGGCGGCGTGAGAGACCGCGAATGCGTTGACCTCTCGGAACATCAACCGCACCCCAGGAGCCTGCGCGGCGATGACTCCGGACAGCGAGTCCGCGAAGATCGTCGTGGCGTAATCGCTCATCATGAGCGTGAACTCCCGCTCGGACGAACCGGGATCGAAACTGGGTGCCACGTCGAGTACTCGCTGCACCCCCAGAAGCGCCGGGGCAGTCTGCGTCGCGAGCAGTTCCGCCAGCGAGGTCAGCTCGTATCGGCTGCCGGTGCGACGGAGTAGGTCGTCGCCGAAGTGGCGGCGAAGCCGGGCAAGTGCGGCGGAGACCGACGGCTGAGTGACGCCCAGGCGGCGTGCGGCCCTGGTGACGTTCTTCTCCTGCAGGAGCGCGTCGAGGGTGACCAACATGTTCAGATCGAAGTCCCGCAGGTTGACTCGAGGCATTCCGCACTATAGCTCGTGCCTATTGCTGGCATCGTCGAATCGCTCTTTCCTATGTGATCGAGGTCATGCACAGTGGAGACATCGCCCCACACCACAGGCTGTGTCTCACCAAGCGACCTACCGGCCATCGAACGAGGCGTCGACAGAAGCCCGTCCAAATAGGAGAAGTTTCATGAGCAACCGGTTGATCACGCACTTGCGTCACGTCGACTTCGCGGTCCCCGACTACGAGGATCAGGTCGAGTTCTATCGCACCACCTGGGGCTTGACTCAGACCGAGTCGGACACGGGTATCTCGTTCTTCGCCGCAGAAGGTTCGCCCGAGCAGTATGTCGTCCGTCTGCGCAAGGACACCGAGAAGCGACTGGATCTGCTGGCATTCGGTGCCGCCAACGAGGCCGACGTCGACAAGCTCGCCGAGCAGCTCATCGCCAACGGCATCCGCATCGTGTCCGAACCGCAGGCGATGCAGACGCCAGGAGGCGGTTACGGCTTCCGATTCTTCGACATCGACGGTCGCGTGATCGAGGTGTCCTCCGACGTCGCTGCGCGCCGGCACCGGAAGGTCGAAGAGCGAGAAGCCATCCCGGTGCGACTGGCCCACGCGGTGATCAATTCGCCCGACCCGCTGCGCACCCGTGGCTTCTACGAGCAGCAACTCGGTTTCGACCTGTCGGACACGCTCGCTCACCCTCAGGCCGGCGAGATGATGTATTTCATGCGGTGCAACCCGTACCACCACAACTTGGCCATCACGCGAGCGCCGCACGTATCTCTGCACCACGCGTCGTTCGAGATGCGCGGACTGGAAGAGTGGATGCGCGGATCGGGCCGCGCAATGAGGGCCGGGACGGAGAAGGTGTGGGGACCGGGACGCCACATGGCCGGCGACAACGTGTTCATGTACTTCTTGGATCCCCACGGCAACGGTCACGAATACACCTACGGCGTCGAGACTTTGGACGAGGACACCTGGCATCCACATGTCTACGACATCAGCCAGCCCGAGAATCAAGACCAGTGGGGCACTGCGGACGAAATGGGCGAGCTGATCGCCAAGAAGCTGTTCAACACCCCTGACCCACTCTTCGTCGCGCCGCCGGTCTGATCTTCCGAGCGTCGACCGACACCCTGTGTCGAGTTCTTCCTATCGTCAGTGAATCTCACGTGCTGGACACCCGCCCGCAAACACGACGCGTGGGCCCGGCAGCCACGCAACGATGCGCGTCCGCGTGTCCTTCCCAGGAGAAAACCCATGTCCCGATCCATCAATCGTGTGCTCGTCGTCGGAGGCGGTACCGCCGGCTCCGTCGCAGCACTTGCCATGCGTCGCAATGGCATCGATGTCGTCCTGGCCGAACGCCAGAGCGCCTGGCCTACTCTCGGCCACGGCATCACCCTGCAGGGCAATGCGCTCATGGCGCTCGACCGGGTAGGAGTAGTCGACGACATCCTCGCGGCAGGCTATCCGTGGGATCACGTTCAGTTTCGTACCGCCGACGGGAACCTGATCAACGACATGCCCATGCCGCCGATGGGCGGCCCCGGCTTGCCTCCCGGCATGGGATCGATGCGGTTCCATCTGCAGCGGGTGCTCAGCACCGCCGTCGATGCATCCGGGGTGGACGTTCGAATGAATCTGTGCGTCCAAGGGATCGACGACGACAGCACGAGTGACGGTGTCACCGTGAGGTTCTCGGACGGTTCCGAAGACACCTTCGATCTCGTCGTCGGGGCCGACGGGATCCGCTCCACCGTACGCCGTTCGATCGGCATCGATGCGCAACCGCAGTCGGTCGGGATGTCCATCTTCAGGATGGAAGGTCCACGGCCCGCGGACATGACGTGCTCGCAGATCTTCTACGGCGGCCCGCGGTACAAGGCCGGTTTCACCCCGACCAGCCCGGAGCGCATGTACGCCTACATCATCGACGACGATCTGCCGCTGAGCGATTTCGGCACCGGCTCGTTGCCCGAGATCATGTCCGAACGGACCGAGGGTTACCACGGACTGTGGGACGACATCCGTGCGGACATGGGCCCCGACACGCTGGTCGACTACCGCACCCTCGAAGCGTTGCGCATCGACGGACCGTGGCACCGCGGCCGCGTCCTGCTCATCGGCGACGCCGCACATGCGTGCCCCCCGATGCTCGCACAAGGTGCAGCCATGGCGACCGAGGACGGAGCCGTGCTCGGTGAGCTCCTCGGCCAGGACCACGACGTGGAGACCCTCCTGGACTTGTTCATGCAACGCCGACAAGCCAGGGCCGAGATGGTGGTGGAGAACTCGGTACAACTCGCCCGGTGGGAACTCGAACCGGACACCCCCGGAGCTGACCCGGCAGCGCTCATGGGCGCGTCGATGGGCATTCTCGCACAACCGTTCTGACTCAATTTCGCTCGACACCCTTCAACAGAAAGAGATTCATCATGTCGTTCGTCTGCTCCGCAACCTGGACCGCTCAGCCCGGCCAGGAGAGCACCGTGCACGAAGCACTCGTCGAGCTCGCTCCGGCCTCCCGCAACGAGCCGGGTTGCCAGACGTACATCGTCCACCAGGATCCCGAGCAGCCCTCGATCTTCCGCATTTTCGAGGTGTACGACGACGAGGCCGCATTCAAGGCTCACGGTACGTACCCGCACTTCGAGACGTACGCACTCGGCAAGGCCATCCCGGCGCTGGCCAACCGCGAGCGCGCGTTCAGCACGGTCCTCGACGTCTGACCCGAGACGACGCCCATCCTCCCCAGCGCACCGTCGACATCACGTCGCGTCCTGCGGTAGTGCGCCCAACGAAGGTAGAACGGTCATGAAGTACGCCCGTGCACGACACGAGTCCGGAACACGAGTGGCAATCGTGGGGGTCTCACCGGACGGTGAGACCCCCGACCACCTCGAGTTGTTCCCCCTCGGCACAGACCTCCTCGACGTCGCAGTCCGACGCGCCGTTCCGGGTGCCGATGCGCCCCGCGTCGCGCTGACGGACGTGGAACTGCTCCCCCCGATTCACCCCGGGAGCTTCCGTGATTTCGTGGCCTTCGAGGAACACGTCCAAGGCGCGTCGTCGATGAGCCCCGACCCGGCCGCTGCGATGAACGCGTGGGCACAGGCACCGACATTTCTGTTCGGCAACCCCCACGCCATGATCGGCGCCGACGAGCCGGTGGTCCCCCCGTCCGACACCGACAGTCTCGACTTCGAACTCGAAGTCGGCGTGGTGATCGGGCGGGACGGACGTGACCTCACCGCCGACGAGGCACGAGAGTGCATCGCCGGCTATCTCGTGGTCAACGATTGGTCGGCTCGCGATATCCAACGTCGGGAGATGGCAGTCGGTCTCGGCCCTGCCAAGGGCAAGGATTTCGCGACGACGATCGGGCCGTGGCTGGTCACGCCCGACGAGATCGAGGGGTTCCGCATCGGTGATCGACACGATCTGCGCATGCAGGTGAAGGTCAACGACGCGGTCATCGGCGAGGATTCTCTTGCCCACATGGGGTGGTCCTTTCCCGAGCTCATAGCGCACGCATCTCGTGCCGCATGGGTACGCGCAGGGGACCTCGTCGCATCGGGAACCTGTGGGCGCGGCGCACTGTCGGAGTTCTGGGGGCGTAGCGGTGTTCAGGATCCTCCGCCCCTGCGCACCGGGGACGTCGTAACCATGACGGTCGACATCCTCGGCACCGTCTCGAACGAGGTGGTAGCAGCTCGCCCGGATCGGCAGCTGGTTACCCGTGCCGCCGACCTCGACGCACTCAAGGCAGCAAGGGAGGCCCGAGCATGAACGTCGCGACACCTGGTGCGGCAGGACGTATGGCAGGCAAAGTCGTCGTGGTGACCGGTGCTGCCCGCGGGCAGGGCGCAGCGGAGGCGCTTGCACTCGCAGCACAGGGAGCGAGAGTCGTCGCCACCGACATCACCCGCCCCGAGGAGCTCGATCCGCAGCAGTTCGGTGACCTCGGCGGCGCCATCGTCTACCGCCAGCTCGACGTCGGGGATCCCGCGGCATGGGCGGCGCTCGGCGCAGAATTGAGCCAGACGTACGGCGAGGTTCACGGATTGGTCAACAACGCCGGACTCACCCACCGCGCACGCTTGATGGACGTCGAAGTGGCGGACTGGGAACGCATGTTCCGGGTCAATACCACCGGCGCACTTCTCGGTATCCAGACAATGGCGCCGCTGATGAAGTCCGGGGCGTCCATCGTCACGATCGGAAGCGTCGCGGCTGTCACACCCCATTACACAGTCGCGTACACGGCGTCGAAATGGGCAGTACGGGGGCTGTCGAAAGTGGCAAGTCTCGAACTCGGGCCACGTGGTATTCGCGTCAACCTCGTTCACCCCGGTTACATCGAAACCCCGATGGTCGCGAACGCGCCCGCTACCTTCCGCCAGGCCAACATCGACAGCACGCCCCTGGGGAAAGTCGGCAGTGTGGACGACATGGCGAACCTCATCGTCTTTCTGTTGAGCGACGAATCGACCTACATCTCCGGTGCCGAGATCGCCGTGGACGGCGGATTCTCCAGCCAAGGCGGAGTGAAGTTCCTCTCCGACGCAGTCATGCCCCCAGCCGACGCAGTCATGCCCCCAGCCGACGCAGTCATGTCCCAGCCGACTCCCACCGAAGGATTTAAGTGACATGGGAACTCTGACCAGTATCGATCCAGCGACCGGTGATGTCCTGGGTACCTGGAACACCCACAGCGACAACGACATCCAGCGGAGCGTCGACGCTGCGCACGAGGCCTTCCAGGCTTGGCGCACCAGTGATCGGGAGCAGCGCACCGCGATGCTCGTCGCCGTTGCAGATCGCCTGACCGAGCGCCGCGAGGCCTTGGCTGCCCTGGCTACCTCCGAGATGGGAAAACCCACAGCCGAGGCACTGGCCGAGGTCGACAAGTGCGCGTGGACCGCGCGCTTCTACGCGGAGAATGCGTCCGACTTCCTCGCCGACCGCATCGTGGATTCGCCGGCAGCGCAGAGCTGGGTCAGCTACGAACCTCTCGGTGTCGTGTTGGCGGTCATGCCGTGGAACTTCCCGTTCTGGCAGGTCGTCCGCTTCGGCGCACCGGCAATCGCGGCAGGCAACGCAGCGCTCCTCAAACATGCCCCGTCCGTCACCGGATGCGCGCTGGCAATAGAAGAAATCTTCCACGACGCTGCGGAATCGGTGAACGCACCCCGATCGCTGTTCACCACCTTGCTCGTCGACGAGGCGCAGGTGGGTGCGGTGACCACCGCACTGATCAACGACCCCCACGTCGCCGCGGTCACCCTGACCGGTAGCGAACGAGCCGGGATCGCGGTCGCGACCGCGGCCGGGTCCGCACTGAAGAAGACCGTTCTCGAACTGGGCGGATCGGATCCGTTCGTGGTACTCGACGACGCTGATGTGGAGCGAGCAGTGGAGGGGGCGGTTCGGTCTCGGTTCCTCAACAGCGGCCAGAGTTGCCTTGCCGCAAAGCGGTTCATCGTCGCCGGGTCGATCGCCGAGGAATTCACGAGTCGTTTCACCGACGCCGTCGCAGCGCTCCGGGTAGGAGATCCCGCCGACCCGCAGACCCAGGTCGGACCGTTGGCGCGACTCGATCAGGTCACGGCGCTCGAAGGACTGGTCGAACGCTCGGTCTCCGGTGGCGCAAAGATCCTCACCGGCGGTGCACGTCGCCCCGGCCCAGGAGCATTCTTCGAGCCGACCGTCCTCGCCGACGTCACCACCGACATGCCGGCGTTCAGGGAGGAGACCTTCGGTCCGGTCGCAGCCGTGATTCGTGCCGTCGACGACGACCACGCCGCACGTCTGGCGGACGACAGCGCCTTCGGACTCGGTGCGAGCGTGTGGTCTGCCGACCTCGAACGAGCCCTGGCGGTCGGACGCCGAATCACCTCCGGCGCATTGTTCGTCAACGCCGTTGTGGCCTCGGACGCTCGCTTGCCCTTCGGCGGAACCAGACGGAGCGGCCACGGTCGAGAACTCTCCGAAGAAGGCATACGCGAATTCACCAACATCCGTACCACCTGGATCGGCGCCTGAGCGCACCAGAAGTAACCAATAGCGAAGGACAAGTACGTGTTCGAATACTTCCCCGGAAATTATGTGTGGAATCTCTCCGTCGTCGCCGCCCTCAACAGTGGCGGAACGATCGACGAGGTCGATCGTGCGTGCCGCCCCATCCGTGACGCCGCAACGCGAGGTGAGGACGCAGGCACCGAGGATTTCCTGCGAGCCTGGTCCACCCTCGTCGACCAGCTGACCACCGATGCGGACGCCGCCGAAGCCGCCGGCCGGCTTCGAACCGCCGGGCAGTTGTATTTCCGGTCCAGCAGCTACCTCTCGGTCGCCGAGCGCATGCTGTCGAACTCCAATCCCGACCGCATTCCGACCTACGAACGAATCCTGGACCTGACCGACAAGGCTCAGCGGTTGATCGATCCGGCCACCACCCGCGTCGAGATCCCCTACACCGCCGACGATGCGGCGCCGGGCGCGTTTCTGCCCGCGTACTTCACCAAAGCCGTACGAGCCGACGGCTCGCCCGCGCCCGTGGTCATCCAGTGGAACGGATTGGACTCGACCAAAGAGCATCAGTACACCTCGGGCTTCTGCCATGAACTGGCCGCGCGGGGTATTTCCACGCTCATGGTCGACACACCGGGGACGGGTGAAGCACTACGGCTGCAGGGACTGGTGGCGCGTCCCGACAGTGAAGTCTTCGCCAGTGCCTGCGTCGACTGGCTCGAAGAACGCGACGACGTGGACGTCGACCGGATCGGTCTCGTCGGATGGTCGCTCGGTGGTTACTACGCCCCCCGTGCGGCGGCATTCGAGAAGCGGTTGGCGCTCGTCGTCGCCTGGGGAGCGAACCACGACTGGGGCGCTGTGCAACGAAGCAGGCTCGAGCGCGAAGGCGAGCGGCCGGTTCCGCACTACTGGGAGCATGTCCTGTGGGTGTGGGGACACGACGATCTCGACACCTTCATCGAGTTCGCCGACCAGATCAACCTCGACGGTGTCGTGGAGAAGATCACCGTTCCGTTCCTGATCACTCACGGCGAGAACGATCGCCAGATTCCGCTGCGGTATGCGCACCGCTCGTACGAGCAGGCAATCAACAGCCCCAAGCGCGAACTACGGGTCTTCACTGCCGAGGAGGGCGGTGCCGAGCACGTCAGCCTCGACCATCTCCCACTCGCGTCGTCGTTCGTCGCCGACTGGATCGACGAGACGTTCACCGCGGTGGACAAGTCATGAGCGTCTCGCTGGACGACTGGACACTCGATCCGGCCGACATCACCTTGACCGGATCGGGCCTGTCCCGACCGGAATGCGTACTCGCCGAACCGTCCGGGGATCTATGGATTGCGGACCTGTCGGGCGGCGTACTGCACATCGACGCCGACGGCCGTCAAGAACTCATCGGCCCCCTCGACGGCGGCGGACCGTTCGCGCCGGAGGTGAACCCGAACATCGACGGAAATCAGGGCTTTTCCCTGCCGAACGGGTTGTGTTTCGACCCCGACGGAAATTTCGTGATCGCCAACTTCGGGACCAACGTGATCGAACACCTCACGCGGGACGGCCATTACACGCTCATCGCCGACTCGGTCCGCTGGCCGGACGGGCGCACGACTCCCATCGGGAAGGCCAACTTTCCGGCGTTCGATTCCGAGGGGCGGCTGTGGTTCTCGGTGACCTCGTCGACGGACACCTGGAGTCGGCGACCGGCCCCTCTCGCGTCGGACGGATACATCGCGGTGATCGACGACTGGAAACCGGGTCGACCAGGATCGGCCCGGGTGGTCGCCGACGGTCTGTGTGGGACCAACGAGATGCGGTTCTCCCCCGACGGTACCGAGTTGTTCGTCGCAGAAACGGGCGCCGATCACATGACCCGCTATCGGGTCGGGCCCGATGCGACACTGACCGACCGTGAGGTCTACGGACCCGATCGACTCGGCGGTGGTCCGGACGGATTCGCGTTCGACGCAGACGGAAATCTGTGGACGACACTGATCGGCGCCGACCGTCTCGTCGCAATCACCCCTCAGGGGCGCGTTGTCACCATCTGGCAGGACGGCGACAACGCGTCGGACGATCTCGAAGACAACGGGATCGGGACCACACTCGCCGCCAAGCCCGGTGACGGTCTGGCCCCGCGCATGGCAAGCATCACCTTCGGCGGGCCCGACCTGCGTACCGTGTACATCGGCTCACTCAACGGAACGTCGTTGCCCACGTTCAGATCGCCGATCGCCGGTGCACCGCTGGCGCATTGGAGTTCGACAAAGCAACCGACGACAGGAAGGGAACTGTAAGAATGGACCTCACTGCACAGATTCGCGCTGTGGTGCTGTCGAAGTTCGTCACCCGTGTGATCAAAGCGCCCAAGCTCGATCTGACCACTCGCCCGGTGGGCAAGCCGGAAGAACTGATGGTGCCGACGCGTCACGGCGAGATTCGCTGTTTCGTCACCCGGCCTGCGTCGGATGCCCCCTTGTCCGCGAACACAGTTGCGCCTCCCGTGCACATCAACATCCACGGTGGCGCATTCCTGATCGGCAACCCTCGTCAGGACGACCAGATCGTCCGAGCCGTCGCAGGTGACGTGGGCGCCGTGGTCGTCAACATCGACTACACGACAAGTCCTCGACAGCGGTTCCCCCGTGCTCACGAAGAATGCTTCGATGTGTTCGAATGGGTACGTCGCGAGGGCAGTCGCATGGGGTGGGACACCGAGCGCATGTCCATCGGCGGCGGAAGCGCCGGCGCGAACCTCTCGCTCGGGGTGATCGAACTCCTCCGTCGAGCAGGCAAACCGACCGTGCGTACAGCGGTCCTGACAGTCCCACTCGTGGACTCCACTGTTCCACCGGAGTACTTCGCCTCTCTACCCGGGAAGCATTTCGTCAGCGAAGCATTGATCCGAACGATCAACGTGAGTTACTTCGCCGACGCTTCGAGCCGATCGGACACTCTCGCCTCGCCGCTTCTGCTGGACGCCGAAGAGCTCGCTGCGCTTCCGCCTCTGCTCGTCCTGGCCGCCGAGGACGACTCACTGCGGTCGCAAGCCGAGAGTTTCGTCGTCAAGGCGCACGCTGCGGGGGCCGATGTGACACAACAGATCGTCCCTGGAGTCGATCACGACTTCCCTGTCATGGCCTCGACAGCGAACGACACTGCTCAACGTAGTGCGGGGAAGTCCATCGTCGAACACCTACTGCACTGGCTGGCCTGACTCGAGACACGCTGCCTTCGATTCAGTTCCCCAACACGATGCCTTCTCGACGAGGATCGGCGCCGCCGGTCCAGCCGTCGTCGGTGCGCTGGAGCGCGCTGAGCCCACTGGATTGGTCCGCTGTGGACACTTGATGTCCCCATTGTTCGAGTTGGCGGACGACGGGGTCGTCAGGTCCGGACACATTGGGGTGCTCACCGCCGTAATTGGTGGCAGGGGAGTTCGCGGCCCCGAAATCCACCATGGAGACGGCCTGTTGGGGGTTCATCCCCCAATCCAGCACGCCGACAAGTGTCTTGACCACGAACTGGATGATCACTGATCCGCCGGGCGAACCCGCGACCAGTGCGAGGTCGCCGCGGCTACCGTCGTCGGTTCGATCGAAGACGAGCGTCGGCGCCATCGAGCTACGTGGGCGCTTACCTGGCTCGACTCGGTTGGCCAACGGCGTGCCGTCGGGCGACACAGGCTCGGCGGAGAAGTCCGTCAACTGATTGTTCAGCAGGAAGCCGTCGACCATGTGGAACGAGCCGAACGCGGACTCGACGGTCGTCGTCATGGATGCGGCGTTTCCGTAGCTGTCGACGACGGAGATGTGGCTGGTCCCGTGCTCCTGGTCGGTGGACGACGCGAACTGCACGGGGCCGAAGTCGCCGTGCTCGGCCTTGCCCATGCTGCGCGCAGGATCGATGAGAGCCGCACGCCCGGAAAGGTACTCGGGATCGAGAAGGGCGTCGGGTGAACCACCGGGAAGCGGTACGAAATCCGGATCGGCGACGTAGAAGTCGCGGTCTGCGTAGGCGAGTCGTTCCGCTTCGGAGATCAGATGTACGCCCTCGGCCGTCGGGACACCGCCGTCGGCATCCATGTCGGTGGGCGCGTACTGGCCGAGATCGAAGTTGGACAGAATCCCCATCGTCGACGCGACGGCTATCCCACCGGACGACGGCCCGGGCATTCCGCAGATGTCGTGGTCTCGGTATTCGGTGCAGACGGCGGTTCTGGTCTTCGGCTCGTAGGCGGCCAGGTCCTCCAGGGTCAGTGATCCCGGTGTGCGGCCGGCGGAGGTGTCCGCGGTGGCGTCGACGATCGCTTGCGCGATGTCGCCGGTGTAGAAGGCGTCGGCGCCGCCTGTTGCGATGGCGGACAACGTCTTCGACATCCCGGGATTGGTCAGTACCGTTCCCTCGGCCTTCGGGGACGCGTCCGGGTTCAGGAAGTACTCTTTCGACGACGGGTCGAGCGCGAGCTTCGGCGCGGAATCGGCAATGGACTGTGCCATTCGCGGACTGATCTCGAAGCCGTTGTCCGCGAGCGCGACTGCCGGATCGAAGAGCTCCGCCCAGTCCTGCTTTCCGTGGTCGGCGTGGGCTTGCTCGAGCATACGCATGACGCCCGGCACGCCGATCGATCTGCCGCTGGACCGTGCGTCGGGCTGGGGCACCGTCCTGTTCACGTCGTCGATGTACCGCAAGTAGTCACCGGTTGCTGCCGCGGGTGCGACCTCGCGTCCGTCGTACGCCTGTATGTCACCCGACGCCGCGTCGTAGTAGAGAAGGAATGCTCCTCCTCCGATTCCCGACGACTGAGGTTCCACCAGACCGAGGACGGTCTGCGCGGCGATCAACGCGTCGGCGGCGGTTCCGCCGTCCGCCAGCACCTCGCACGCAGCGTCGGTGGAGATCGGATTGGCCGTCGACACTGCGAAGTCCGCGGTGTCGACCGGTTCCATTCCGGAGCGGTAGCCGGTTGCGATCTCCGGATTGGTACCGATGTCACCTCCGGCCGGCGGCGCCGCCTCCACCGTGGTCACCGAGTCCGATGCGGGCAACGTACAGGGCTCGGGCGCGGAGGCGTCGTCCTGTGATGTGGTGCAGGCGGTGATGGGAATCAGCACCAGAGCGCACGCCGCAATCGTCAGTTTCTTCGCACTGAACTCCGAGACACCCATTGCCCGACGCTACCTCACGGTGTGATGGTGACGCGTCGCTTCAGGCGTGATCGGCCCGGCTCACGCCGTTGCAGGGGCTCCTGCGATTCGGTCCGCGGCACCCCGCAGGGCGCTGGAGATCGCGTACATCGCGGGTGTGTACTGGCGGCGAGCAAGCGACGCGATGTAGATGACGCGTGTCGGAACGTTGTCCTGTGCTCGGAAGCGAACGGTTTGCACATCCGGGCGATGGTGCACCACTGCAAGTCTGGGAACCATAGCAATGCCGACTCCGGCGGCGACCATGGCTTCGATCTCCTGATAATCGTGGGCCTCGTACACCACTTCCGGCTCGAATCCTGCTGCGCGGCAACTGCGAAACAATACCTCGGCGGCCGGGTGGTCGCTGCTACGGATGATCCACCTCGACTTCTCGAGGTCGGACAGGGCAACTTCCCTGTCTGCGTGAACGTCGGTGATCGGGCGCAGCAGGAGAGTCTCGTCCTCCATCAACGATTCGAGCGACAGCGACCTTTCGGCTTCCTCCGTCCATGCGTAACTCCACAGCAGGGCCAGATCCACTTCGCTGGAGTGAAGCATGTCCAGCAGTTGAGGGCGTACCGCCGACCTGACTCGGACGTCGACCCCCGGCCATCGCGCGTGGTAGTCCTTCAACGCGTCCGAGAGCAGTGACGCGCTGACTGTGGGGAACGAGCCGAGTCGCACCGATCCACGCGTCAATCCCCGGATTGCTTCGAGATCACCGCTTGCCGCGCGCATCTCACGGCGGAACAGTCGGGCCCTGCTCGTGAGGATCTCTCCTGCTTCCGTCAACTGCACGCCGCGGGGGAGCCGCGTCAGGACCGGCTGCTTGATGCTGTGTTCGAGCTTGGCGATGCGTTGGGACGCAGCGGACGGGGTCATGTTCGCGCGTTCGGCGCCTGCGGTCAGCGAACCCGCCTCGGCAATGTCGAGCAGGAGGAACAGGGTCACCACATCGAAGGAATGCTGCACAGCCGGTCTGCTTTCAGTTGAGCTAAACGAGTTGGTAGCAGAACGATATTGTTCTGAACGGCACAGGTCAATAATGTGACGTGGACAACGTTCAAGCGCTGAATGTAACCAAGGATCGACCCAGCCACCGAAAGACCTCCCATGACCTCCATCGAGTTACTGCCACTCGTCGCCCTGGTCGCGATGTTCGTGATTGCAACCTTCTTCCCGATCAACATCGGAATCCTCGGCTTCATCGGCGCGTTCGCCGTCGGGTACTTCGCGCTCGGATACGACGACAAGGAAATCCTCACGGCCTTCCCGAGTTCGATCGTCCTGACCATCGTCGGCGTCACCTACTTCTTCGGAATGGCGAAGAAGAACGGCACTATCGACCTACTGGTGAACAGCTGTATCCGGGCCGTTCACGGCCGAGTGACGGTGGTGCCGTGGGTGTTCTTCTTCGCCGCGTCGGTACTCACCGCGTTGGGAACGTTCAGCCCGGCGGCCGTCGCGTTGATCACACCCGCCGCGATGGGATTCGCCGCTCGCACCAGGATGAGCCCTCTGGTCATGGGCATCATGGCCATCAACGGCGCTCATGCAGGCGCATTCTCACCGATCTCCGTGTCGGGCGTGCTGGTCCGCGACATCGTCGAATCCAACGGGTTGTCCATCAACCCGTGGACCCTCTTCTTCGCCAGCTACGGCATCAACCTGCTGCTCTCGGTACTGACCGTCGTCGGCTACGCCACGGTGGCTCGTGTCCGCGGTCTCGAGTACACCGCCACCGGCACCAGCGAACCCGAGCCCACCAGCGGGTCGCGTGACGGTTCGCCTCGTCTGACTCCCCGGACCGGCGGCGACGGGGGTGCGAGAATCCCGGCCGGCGGTGGTCGTCAGGCCACGCAGGTTCTCGCCAGGCCAGGCGGCACCGCAGTGCTCGGCGCGCCCGAGCCCGTCACGGCAGTGCAGAAGCTGACGTTGTTCCTCATCGGCGCGCTTCTCGTTCTCGTCCTGGTCCTGCATCTGCCGATCAGCTTCATCGCGATCGGCGCGGGCGCCGTCCTGGCCTTCACGGACTTGAAGAAGCAGAGCGAGGCGATCGCGGACATAAGCTGGTCGACGGTCCTGCTGGTCGCAGGCATGGTCACCTACATCTCGATCCTCGAAGAGGTCGGCACCATCGATCACCTGGCCGAGATGGCAATCACGATCGGCGCACCGATCGTCGTCGCGATCGTTCTCTGTTACGTCATCGGCGTCACCTCGGCATTCGCGTCGTCGACGGCGCTGCTGGCCGCGATCATCCCGCTCGCGATGCCGCTGCTCGGAACAGGCGCACTGCCCGTCGTCGGAGTAGTCGCTGCCCTCGCGATCTCGGCGACCGTCGTCGACGTCTCCCCGTTCTCCACCAACGGCGCACTGGTGCTGGCCAACGCTCAGAACATCGAGCGACCGCGTTTCTACCGCCAGCTTCTCCTCAACGCAGGCATCGTCGTCGCCATCGCACCTGCGCTGTGCTGGCTGATCCTCGTCGTCATCCCGGAGATGCTCTGATCGCGTTAAGTTCTCCTGAACCTCGCGAACATATTTCGTAATTGTCCTTGACGCGCCGAGAACGCACGCTGGAATCAAGCTTCAGAACATGATCGAAAGGCACATCGGATGTTCACTCTTCGAGGAACCTGGATGCGCGGCGGCACCAGCAAGTGCTGGCTGTTCAATGCCGTGGACATCGACCCCTACATCGCGGACGCCGGGGGACTGGACGCAATCCTGACCGCGGCCTTCGGGTCGGGAGATCCCCGCCAACTCGACGGAGTGGGCGGGGGAAGCTCGACAACGTCCAAAGCGGCGATCGTGCGACGCTCGGCCACCCCCGGCATCGACGTCGACTACCTGTTCGCGCAGGTCGCCGTCGAGAATCGAACCGTCGAATGGGGAAGCAACTGCGGCAACTGCGCCACCGCGATCGGTCTCTACGCGGTGCAGGCGGGACTGGTTCCCGTAGGCAACACGGTCACCGTCGTCCGGATGCGCAACGAGAACACCGGTGCCATTCTCGCCGCGGACATCGCGACACCCGACGGCCGAGTCCCCACCGAGGGCGACGCCGCAGTGCCCGGCACCACCGCACTCGGCGTCCCCGTCGGTCTGACCTTCACGGACCTCGCTGCCGATCGGGTCTCGCTTCTGCCGACGGGTGAAGCCGTCGACAGGATCGAACTGGACGGGAAGGACTACCGGGGCACCCTTGTTCGAGCGGGCGCCCCGGCGGCTCTCTTCGACGCCTCGGACCTGGGACTCGGTGGGTCCGAACTCAACGACGTTCTCGGCCTGCATCTGCCGGTTCTCGTAGCGCTGCGCAGACAAGCAGCGCTACGCATGGGACTCAGCGCACCCGACGAGCCGATCACCCACGCGATCCCCAAGGTGGGGGTCGTCGGACCGCCCCGGGACTACCGCACAACCGCTGGTGTCGACGTCGACGCAGCCGACTACGACATCTCCGTCCGCATGCTGTCGATGATGGCGCCCCATCCGGCCATCGGTCTGACCTCCGCTGTCGCCGTTGCCGCCGCAGCCACCGTGTCCGGTGGGGTGGTCGCCACCAATGCCCGTATCGGATGGCCAGGTTCCATCCGAATCGGCACCGCAGCAGGGGTTCTCGACGTCGACATCGCCCTGGACTCGGCCGGACTGCTGCACTCGGTCACGCTGCGTCGGGCGGTTCGCCGCATCGCCACCGCCGAACTGTTCGTGGCCGTACCGTCGCCGATCCTGGCCTCGGTCGGTAGCTGAACGCTACTGCCGGACAGCGACGACGGCTTCCAGTTCCACCAGTGCATTCTTCGGTAGGACGTGCGTCGGCAACGTCGTTCGAGCGTGACGACCCGCAGGTCCCAACACGTCGATCAGGAGCCCCGACGCGGATTCGGCGGCGGCCGGTTGGTCCGTGAAGTCCGGTCCGCTGGCAATCCAGACGTTCAGTTTGAGAACCTGAGCCACGTTCTCGAGTCCGACGGCCTGATCGATTCTGGCCAGCAGATTGAGCGCGGCGACCTCGGCGGCGGCCGCGGCATCTTCGGTGGTGGCGTCCACGCCTGCCTTGCCGCCGAGGATCTCTCCGCTCGGGGTGCGCGAGATCTGTCCCGACAGATACAGCACATCGCGGTGCTGCGTCCAGGCGTAGTAGGAGTAGGCCGGGGCGCCGAGCTCGGGCAGAGTCAAGTTCCGTTCTGCGAGACGCTGCCGGGGATCGATGGTGCTCGTGTCGGTCATGCCGTGGTCCTGTCGCGTCGAGTGAGGTTGTACGTTCCGTTCCGGCCGATGAACCAGAGATCTTCGGTACCGATGGCCACATCTCCGTAACGCCAGGGGATCTCGGCAGCACCGAAGGAGCCCACGTCGAGCGCGTGTTTGTAGCCGGGACGCAGCTCGTTGGCGAAGGACTCCTGTTTGCCCATGAGATGGCCGACGTTGCGGCGACGATAGATGGTGTTAAAATCGGTGTCCTCGCCGAGCATTCCGATCTCGATCATGCGGGGGAGGTGCGGGGCCAGGAACTGCAGCGTTCCCTCGTGGACGTCCTCGCACACGACACCCGGGCGGAGTTGGCCGATGATGCCCTCCCGTACGACCGTGAAGAAGAACTCGTACGCTTCCTTGGCCGCAGGGGTGCGCGGAAGCGAACGAGCCATGTCGGACGTCGCGACGACGACGCCGTCGATGGTCACCTGCACACCGGCGTCGAGCTGAATGCACGTGGTGTCCCCGTTGATCGGGAAGTCGACGGGTGGGCCAGGGAACAGCATGCGGTTCGACGAGTGCAGGTTGGTGAAATACGGCTCGACGACGAACCCGATGGCATTCTCGGTCGTGAACTTGTCGATGAAGTCGACGTAGCGGCCGTAGATGTCCAGTTCGGTGAACTCGTTGCCTGCGTCGATTTCCTGTTCGGCCCAGGCCAGCGCCTCCTCGATCGCGTACACGCTCGTCCTGGCCGCGATGACCTGGAACGGTAGGTCTTCGTGATCGCGGATGTCGCGCCAGTGCGCCAGATCGATCGACGCGGAGACCGGATTCAACCCGGCGGCCACGAGCTGTCCGGCGATCCCGACGGACATGAATTCTTCCTCGATACCGATCCGCTTCCCGGGCACCAGTGCCGCGACGGCCTCGGCGAGAGAGGCATAGTGGCCGACCGCGTCGCCGTACTCGCTTCCGTCGGCGGTGGTGATCACGAACACCCGGTCGCTCCCCGGTGACCACACTGCGATGTCACCGCGTGCCGACCTGCCGGTGATCTCGGAGAAGTTCGGCGGCGCGAGCACGACCAGACCGTCGACACCGCGTTCGGCGGCAATGGATTCCAAGCCCCTGAAACGAGTGTCCGCGGCACCGAAATCCTCGGTCAGACCCTGCAGGTGCGGCACGTCGGAAATCAGCGCGGTGGCGACGTCGGCCCCACGTCGACGCCAGTCGGTGAACCGATCGACGATCTCCGACGTCGAGATCGCGTGAACACGAACAGGACTCGGAGCGAGAGGTTCGGTGGTGACCGTCAGGCTGTCCGAGAGCGTCAACTGGTGGCTGTAGACCACGTCGGCGTCGAGATGCACGGCGTCGTCGTCGGCAAGGTTCTTCACCAGGGAGGTAAGACTCTGCGCGACGGTGACATCGGCGATGGGACGTGGATCGATGGTGACCCACGGTGCGTAGAAGCGGATGCGCTCGGGGGCGACGCCGGCCGAGAGGACGTTGCCCTGTTCCTGCTGGCGGACGAGGAGGATGGCGTCCTCACCGTCGCGGGATGCGATCAGTGGCGTGACGAGCGGATGGGAGTCCAACCGAATGGCCGAGAACAGCAGACTCTTCCGGGGGTGCAGGCCGAACTCGTCGGCCAGCGTGTCGAGATGTGCGGATAGACGCAACATGATTACTCCTGTCGTTGAAAACTAGTCGAGGTCAGCTGATTCCGGCAGTGACCCCGATGTGCGACTCGACTTCGGTGACGTAGTCGGCGAACGTGGGTGAATAGCGGTGCTCTTTGTCGCGGGGGCGGGGCAAGTCGATCGTGATGTCGGCGATGATCCGGCCCGGGCGGTCTCCGACGACCACGACGCGGTCACCCAGCCAGACGGCCTCGGAGATGCTGTGGGTGACGAAGACGACGCTGCATCCCGTCTTCTGCCAGATGCGCTGGATCTCGAAGTTCATGGTGTCGCGGGTCATCGCGTCGAGTGCACCGAACGGTTCGTCCATCAAGAGCAGTTCCGGGTCCGATACCAAAGCCCGACAGATGGCGACTCGCTGCTGCATACCGCCCGACAACTCGTAGGAGTAGCGCTTGGCTTTGTCCTTCAGCCCCACCATGTCCAGGAGTTCGAGTGCCCTGGCCTTCGATGCGTTGTCGCGAGTGCCTCGGAACTCCAGCGGCAGCAGGACATTGTCGAGGTTGTTGCGCCACGGCAGCAGCACCGGGCTCTGGAAGACCATGCCGATCTCTTCGACACCCGCGGCGATCGGATCGCCCTTGATGAGCACCTCGCCCTTCGTCGCCGCCTGCAGCCCGGAGATGGTTTTCAGAAGGGTCGTCTTGCCGCTGCCGGACTGGCCGACGATCGAGACGAACTGGCCGTGCTCGACGTCGAAGTTCACGCCGTCGAGGACCGCGTTGGTGTCGCCGTCGCGCGATCGGAACGAGACCCCTACATTGTTGACTTCAACTGCCTTGTTCATTGTTCTCTCCCGGTCAGGTAGGCGGTCATGGTGCGGAGATCTCGTCGGAAGTGGGTAGTGGGTCGATGAAGTCGTTGCTGTAGACCTGTGCGGGCGTCAGCGTCGAGTTCGGATCGAGACCGAGAAACTCTCGGGAGACGTCGATCATCTGTTGGACGCCGTCGTCGGTCATGAGGCCGAAGGGCTCCGACTCCTCGCCGAGGCGATTGTTCAGCGCGCACTGTTCGTCCAGGGCAAGAACGACGGTGCTGGTCTCGTACCCCTGCACCTCCTTGTGGAACGAGTCGGCAGCGCCCTCCGGGTTCTCGCAGGACCACAGGTAGGCCTTCTGCAGCGCCCGGTTGAACTTGACGACGCGCTCCGGGTTGTTCTGCAGTTGCTCGTTGGAGAAGACGATTCCGTTGCCGTACAGATCGATGCCGAGGTCGGACCACTTCAACACCACCGGCTCCTTGCCGAGGGCATCGATAGCCGGACCGTCGGAGACCGAGAGAGCCAAATTGGCGTCCCACTGGCCCGAGACGAGCCCGGGAATCTTGGCGCTGCTGGCCGCGTGGATCACGTTCACGTCGTCGGCGGAGAGGCCCAACTTGCTCAGAGCGTACGGCCACATGGCTGTCATCGCGCCTGCACCCTCGGTTGCAATGGTTTTGCCCGGCAGGTCTTCCCAACTGTGGATGTCGCCGTCGGACAAGGCAACCACCGCATAGGCCGACCGGGCCTGCAGCAGGTCCACCTGCGTCACCTGAGCGCCGCGACCCTGGTTGAGGACGGTGACACCGAAATCGGCCCACCCGGCGTCGACCTTGCCGGTATCCACGGCGGCGACGGTGTTACCCGACCCGGATCCGGGCATCACGGTGACGTCGAGGCCTTCCTCCTCGAAGAATCCACGATCCACGGCCGCGAAGAAGGGTGCGTGCTTGGGCAGGTACCCGACGTCGACCATCAGCGACATCTTCTCGCCGGATCCTGTTGCGCTACAGGCGGTCAACGGTGCGACGAGGGCGGCGGCGATCATCAACGCCGCAGTGCGTGTCCTACGCATTCTGGTCTCCAGTTCGATCGGTCATTTCGCGTGGGACTTCCAGGGCATGAGCTTCTTGCCGGCGAAGTCGACGACGAAGAACAGAACCAACGCGATGGCGGCGAGTACGAAGAACGCCGCGAACATGGCGGCCAGATCCACCTGACTGTTGGCGAGCATGATCACGTATCCGAGGCCCTTCGACCCGGCGATGAACTCACCGACGACGGCGCCGCCCACAGCAAGGGAGATCGAGATCTTGGCACCGGAGAAGATCGACGGAAGTGCGTAGATGAACTCGATTTTCGTCAGACGCTTCCATGTCGACGCCTTGTTGATCCGCGCCAGTTCCTTCAGCTCGTGCGGAACGGTGCTGAGACCGTCGAACGTGTTGATGACCAGTGGGAAGAATGCAATTGCCATGGCGACGAACGCTTTCGACTCGAAGCCGAAGCCGAACCACACGATGAACAGAGGTGCCAGGGCGACCTTGGGAATCGTGTCGATCGTGACGAGGGCCGGATAGAGAAACGTGCGGATCGTCGGTGAATAGTGCAGCAGGCCGCCGCACACGATGCCGAGCAACGTGCCGCCGACGAATCCAGCCAGCGCCTCGCCGATCGTCACCCAGGCGTTCGTCGCGAAATAGTCGAAGCGGGAGAACAGTTCGGCGAACGCCGCGACGGGTCCGACCAGAATGTATTCAGGAGGTCGGGTTATCGCCACTGCCAGTTCCCACAGGCCCAACAGCCCGAGGATGCCGACGACGGCTTTGGTGCCGGTGACGAGCGAGTCGCGACGAGGCCACGGCCTGCGGGTCGGTACTCGAACCGGCGGTGCGGCAGGAGTCGGAACGCCTGCGGGCGCTGCGCTTGTCTGTATTTCGGATGCTGTCATGGCCATTCATCCTTCGGTGAGGGATCGAATTCAGGGCTGGATCGTTGTGACCGAACGACGACTGGGGTTGCCGACACGGTGCGGGCTCGACGAGGACTGGTGGGCGCAGGCATTCCGGCGTGCCTGCACCGCTCGGTGGTGCGACTGCTCCCGATTGCGCGATCGGCAGCGACTACTTCGTCTGCATGAACAGGGTTTCACTTTTTGGTGAACTAGGCGAACCGTACAACGTGATCGTCGACACGTCCATAGATCGCCGGCAGACAATGTCCACGCGCTGACCGCTGGAGACGGCTGTTCGTGCCGCTTTACCTGTGTCGATGCCCCAGTTGAATCGACGGATGCCAAAAAGAATGGGCGTGTACCGGCCTTCCGGCCCCGCGATCGACGTCTTCGTCCACCGGATCGGCCTGTGCCGTGGTTCACTGTCTGGTGTAAGTCGCCGAACAGGCGTAGGGAACGAGTGGAGACAGCCAGGGGGTTCGACACGATGTCGACAGCGTCCGAGGTTCAGGGCCGCCGAGGTGCACGCGGCGGGGATGTTCGGGGCAACATCTTGACGGAGGCCATGGCGGAATTCGCTGCCAAGGGCTTCACCGGCGCACGAATGGACGACATCGCGCTGCGAACGAAGACGACGAAGAAGATGATCTACTACTACTTCGGCGACAAGAAGGGCCTCTACCGATCGGTGCTGGAGAGCGCGATCGTCAACATTCGCGCCGAGGAGCAGCGGGTTCACGTCGACGAACTCGACCCCGTGGACGCACTCCGGCGCGTCGTCGAGCTGACCTTCGACTACCACGAGCGCAACCCCGACTTCGTCCGTCTGATGGCGAGCGAGAACACGCTCAAAGCCTTCTACCTGGGACAATCCGGGGAGCGAAGCGAACTCGCCGGCCCGGCACTGGATCTACTGTCCGACATCCTCCGACGCGGCCGCGAGGCGAAAGTCTTCAAGGACGGTATCGACGCCGTCGACCTCCACTTCACCATCACCAGCTTCAGTTTCTTCCGCGTCTCCAACCAGTACACCTTCGACTGGCTGTTCCAGTTCGACCCCGTCGCGCCCGAGAACCGGGAGCGCCTTCGAAAAATGCTCACCGACATGGTCATCGGATACGTGACTGTCGGCTGACGCTGCACAGAGTGTGGTCGCGAGACACGAATTGCCCGATACTTCGTCGATTCGGCGGTATTCCGCGAATTCGTGAAGTATCGGGCAATTCGTAATACTCGGTCGTAGTGGCGCCCTAGCTGTGACTCGAGCTGCTCGACTGTGTCGCGGGCTGCAGTTGTTCGTGAACTGCCGAGGAGCGCGCGGTGACGGGTTGCGGCTGGTGTTCGAGGACTTCCATGTCGAAGTCGTTCTCGGTGTCGCCCTCGGGAGGGGGAAGTACTTCGCCGGCGAAGACGCGGCGGGCGCGGTCGACGTCGAGTTCATGGTTCCATTTGGCGACGAACAGGGTGGCGACGGCGTTGCCGATGAAATTGACCAGTGCGCGGCATTCGGACATGAACTTGTCGATGCCGAAGATGAGCATGATGCCTGCGGCGGGGATGGTGCCCAGTGTGCTCAATGTCGCTGTCAGGGCGATGAATCCGCCGCCGGCCACTCCTGCCGCTCCCTTGGAGGTGAGGAGCATGACGCCGAGGAGTCCGAGCTGCTGGGCGATCGTCAGGTCGGTGTTGGTGGCCTGCGCGATGTAGAGCGCAGCGAGGGAGAGGTAGATCGCGGCGCCGTCGAGGTTGAAACTGTAGCCGGTGGGGACGACGAGGCCGACGGTGGTCTTCTTGACGCCTGCGTATTCGAGTTTGCGCATCAACCCCGGCAAAGCGGGTTCGGCGGTTGATGTGCCGAGGATCAGCAGGAGTTCTTCTTTGAAGAAGCCCAACATTCGGAAGATGTTGAGCCGCAGGTACGCCATGACCGACCCGAGTACGACGATGACGAACAGTGCCGAGGTGGCGTAGAAGAGAAGGATGAGGCTGCCGAGGCTGGTGAGCGTGGACACGCCGTACTTGCCGATGGCGAATGCCATGGCTCCGAAGGCTCCCAGTGGGGCGAGCTTCATGATGAAGCTCAGGACCTTGAACACGACCGCAGTGAGTCGCTCGACGGCATCTCGGATCGGATCCGAGATCTGGCCCACCGCATTGATGGCGACGCCGAAGATGACGGCAAGGAAGATGACCTGAAGGATGTCGCCCTCGACGAAGGGGCCGACGACACTGTCCGGGACGAGGTGGGTGATGAATTCCCACCATTCCTTCTCCTCGCCTGCCTTGATGAAACTGTTTGCCGAGTCGGTGGTTTCGAGGGATGCTGCGTCCGCGTTGACCCCGTCACCCAGTCGGAAGATGTTGATGGCCACCAAGCCGGTGAGCATCGCGATGATGGTGCCGACTTGGAAGTAGGTCAGAGCCTTGATGCCGGTCAGGCCGACCTTCTTGAGGTCTGCGACCGAGGCGATGCCGCCGACGATGGTCAGGAACACGATCGGCCCGATGAGCATCTTCATCGCGGTGATGAAGGTGGTTCCGATCGGTTCCATCGCTTCGCCGGTGCTAGGCCAGAGCCATCCGACACCGATGCCGGCGACGATGGCGACGATGACCCAGAAGTAGAGCTGTTTGTACCAGGGTTTCTTCACCGTGGTCGGTTGGTAACTCGCTGTGCTGCTTGTTGTTCCCATGAGATTCACCTCGGGTGAGAGTTCGCATTTTTCTTCGTTGGTGGTCGAGAGTTACCGACCGACGTGGGTGACGCGGTGGATCAGGCGGGTGTCAGGGCGTTCTGCAGTGCATGGACGATGGCCTCGGTGACCTCGTGGGTGTCCGAGGTACCGCCGATGTCGCGCGTCAGTGCGCCGCCACCGGTCGCCGTTTCGATCGCAGCTTCGACGCGGCGTGCCTCCTCGTGCAGCCCGAAGTGATCGAGCATCAACGCTGCGCTGGCGATGGCGCCGATCGGGTTACTGATCCCCTTGCCTGCGATGTCGGGGGCCGAGCCGTGAACGGGCTCGAACATGCTCGGGAAGCGGCGCTCGGGATTGAGGTTCGCGCTCGCGGCGACGCCGAGACTTCCCGCGAGAGCCGACCCGAGGTCGGAGAGGATGTCGGCGTTGAGGTTGGAGGCCACGACGACGGACAGGTCCTCCGGATGCAAGATGAACTTTGCGCTCATGGCGTCGACGAGCACGCTTTCGGTCGTGACGTCCGGGTAATCGAGTGCGACGCGCTTGAAGACGTCGTCCCACAGCACCATTCCGTACTGCTGAGCGTTGGATTTGGTGACGCTGGAGACTTTCTTCACGGTACGGGTGCGGGCGAGGTCGAACGCGAAGCGCATGATGCGCTCGCATCCCTTCTCGGTGAACAGCGCGGTCTGCAGTGCGACTTCGTTCCCGGGTCCGCGGCCGCTGAGGTTGCGCCCTCCGAGGCCGGCGTACTCGCCTTCGCTGTTCTCACGAACGACGACCCAGTCGAGCTCGGTGTCATCGGCCTTCCGAAGCGGCGACTGGACGCCGGGGAGGAACTTCACCGGACGCACGTTGGCCCATTGGTCGAAGTTCTGCGTGATGTTGAGCCGCAGACCCCACAGGCTGATGTGATCCGGAACGTTTTCCCAGCCGACAGCACCGAAGTAGATGGCGTCGTAGCCCTTCAGGGTGTCCAGTCCGTCGTCGGCCATCATCTTGCCGGTTTCCGCGTAGTAACCGCAGCCCCAGGGGAACTCGTCCCACTGGAAGGCGAACTTGCCGCCGGACTGCGCGGCCAGAACGTCCAATACGCGCTGGCCCGCCTCGACCACCTCCCGGCCGACACCGTCGGCCGGGATGGACGCGATCTTGTACGTGGTGGGTTCGATTGCCATGAGTTCCTCCGTTGTTGTGCAGGTCACATTCTGTCTTGAACCATTAAGGGGTGACAGGGCAATCGGCGTCCAAGACCAAAAGCCGATCCGGCTTATCGGTTTTTCCTAATCGAGTCGGATTTTCGCAGGTAGAGTGCGTGCTCGGGCACCGGCTTCACGGAGCGTCATCACACCCGAGGAGGTTCGACGGATGGACGCGCGGCATCTGAGGTACTTTCTGGCCGTCGTCGACGAAGGGGGCATCAACCGGGCAGCCGAGGCGCTTCTCATCGCGCAGCCGTCTCTGTCTCAGTCGATCGCATCGTTGGAGCGGGAGCTAGGTGTTCCGCTTTTCCACCGCATCGGACGACGCTTGGTCCTGAGCGATGCGGGCGAGACCTTGATCGGCCCCGCGCGGGTGGTGCTGCGAGACCTCGACGACGCGGCCGCCTCGGTCGAGGAGTTGAAGGGTTTGCGTCGTGGACGTGTAGATCTGATCACGATGCCCTCACCGGGTATCGAGCCGTTGACGACCATCCTGACTCGGTTCAGCACGTCGTATCCGTCCGTCACCGTGAACGCCGAGGCTGCCTTCACCCCGGACGAGGTTTTGCACGCAGTGCGAACCGGCGCGTGCGAAGTGGGAATTCTGGGTTCGCCCAGTGACGTCCGTGCCCCCGAGCTGGAGGTCGTGGCACTGGAAAGCCAACCGTTGATCCTCATCTCGGGCGCCGGCGCGAGCACGCCGGACGGCCCGGTCATCGAACGGTCCGAACTGTCCGGACTGAGACTGATCGTGTCCCAGCACGGTTCGTTGATGCGGACACTCGTCGACGAGGTTCTCGCGAGTGGCGTCGACGCCACCATCGCCGCCGAGGTTGCACATCGAACGTCGATCCTGCCGATGGTGCTCAGTGGATTCGGTCAGGCGGTCATGCCGTCGTCGTGGGCGCCGTCGGCGCGGCAGGCGGGCGCCAGAATTCACCGGATCGTCCCGGAGTCGTACCTGCACGTTGCCGCCGTCTGCCGGAAAACCCACCTCACACCGCCTGCGCAGAAACTGATGGACGAAGCGCGATTGTATGCAACAGGGCAGCCGGCGGTCTGGGATCTCAGTTGAGACAACGACGGGTACGGACATGGAGACTGCGACGTATCGAACACGGTGCCCTGCGGCGTGGGAAGAGGTAGACGCTTCGGCGCAGGCGCAATATGGACCAGTCCGATGACGGGTGATCCCGATCGATCGTGATTACGGCCCACAGGAGGCGAGCATGCCGGACACTGTTCCCGGGACACACGAGGCAGAACCACACCGAGACATCGGTGGGCGCCTGAACTGGCTGCGTGCCGGAGTTCTGGGTGCCAACGACGGCATCGTGTCGACCGCCGGACTCGTCGTGGGTGTCGCGGCTGCCACCGTCGAGCGTGGGCCTGTGCTCACCGCGGGCGTTGCGGGTCTGGTCGCCGGCGCGGTGTCGATGGCGCTCGGTGAGTACGTTTCCGTGAGCACGCAACGCGACACCGAGCGATCGCTGCTGGACAAGGAACGCCGTGAGCTCGAGGACGAGCCCGAGCAAGAACTGGCAGAGCTCGCCGCTCTGTACGAGGCCAAAGGGCTGTCGCCGGCGACAGCCATGACCGTCGCCGAGGAATTGACCGCAAGTGACCCCTTCGCAGCGCACGTCGACGCAGAACTGGGAATCGATCCGGACGCTCTGACCAACCCGTGGCAGGCGGCGGCGTCGTCCGCGGTGGCGTTCGTCAGTGGAGCGCTTCTCCCGCTGCTTGCCATCGTTCTGCTACCGGCGTCGGTTCGTATCCCGGTGACCTTCGTCGTCGTCCTGATTGCACTGGCCGCGACGGGAACGATCAGTGCGTGGCTCGGGGACTCACCTGCTCGACCGGCAGTGACGCGGATCGTGCTCGGGGGTGCGCTGGCTATGGTCGTCACCTACGGCATCGGTCAACTCGCGGGCGTCGCAGGGATCTGACGTACCGGTCTCGAACAGTGACACCTGCATCGGTGTCGCCGGCGACGGTTGCCGGTCCCATCGACGGGTAACCAGTTCTCCCGACGAAAGGACACCGATGGCAGACCAGTTCACCAAACAGGACCCGACCACGTCGTTCCCGATGCCGGAGCGAGCGGACCAGGACGAGATAGAGCACCCCGGCCTGACTGCGGATCTGGTGTCGGCACCGGACCACGGTGAAGCCTCGTACCGCGGTGCCGGACGTCTGGACGGACGTAAGGCTCTCGTGACCGGAGGTGACTCCGGCATCGGCCGCGCGGTCGCCCTGGCGTTCGCACGCGAAGGCGCCGACGTGGTGATCGGCCACCTGCCCGCCGAGGCCGCCGATGCGCAGGTGACGGTGGATCTGATCGAGTCGGCAGGACGATCCGGCGTTGCAGTTGCCTGCGATCTCACCGACGAGTCGCAATGCATCCGGTTGGTCGATTCCGCGGTCGACGCACTCGGTGGCCTGGACATCGTCGTCAACAACGCGGCGTTCCAGATGGCCAGGATGGGCGGGATCGCCGAGATCAGCTCCGAGCAGTTCGACCGTGTGCTCAAGACCAATCTGTACGCGCTGTTCTGGATCAGCAAACGTGCCGTCGAGATCATGACCGCCGGAGCGACCATCATCAACACCACCTCGATCCAGGCGTCGAACCCGTCTCCGGAGCTGCTCGACTACGCGACCACCAAGGCTGGAATCGTCGCCTTCACGAAGGGCTTGTCCGGTGACCTCGCGTCGCGGGGAATCCGCGTCAACGCCGTTGCACCCGGACCCATCTGGACTCCGCTGATACCGGCGACGATGCCGGCGGGCAAGTACGAACAGTTCGGTGAGACGGTTCCGCTCGGCAGGCCGGGACAGCCGGCCGAGCTTGCTCCCGCCTACGTGTTCCTCGCGTCGAACGAGTCGAGTTACATCACCGGCGAGACCATTGCCGTCACCGGCGGAACACCGTTCAACTGAGCCGATCAGAATTTCGTCGGCGGCCGGTCCGGGGTGACGGGCTGCGCCGAGTCGGGGCGGGGAATGCGTCGGTAGGGGCGCTGCGGTGGTCCGATGCGGTGCTTGCGCCGGGGCGGCTGCTCGGCCTCCGCGATCGACTCCACTGCCGGTGGTGTCGGTGCCGGTGGTGTCGGTGCCGGCCCGATATCCAACGAGGCACCGGCCAGGGCCCGTTCCTTCGATGTGGTGGCACCCCAGATGCCGTGCGGCTCGGCGGCTTCCATCGCGTAGTCCCTGCAGGTGTGCAGTACCGGGCAGTCGGTGCAGATGGCTTTGGCGCGAGCCTCCATGGCCGCGAGCGACCGCCCGCGTGCACTGGTCGGCGGGTAGAACAGCAGTGGATCCTCGTGCCTGCACGATCCATGCAGCTGCCAATCCCACTGCTCGGCCACGGGCTGAGGCAAGCTCGGCGGCAACGAACGGTAGCGCGTGACGGCGGAATGCGGATCGAGCGACATTGTTCTCCTTCACACCGCCGCGTGCTGCGCGAGCGTCTTGTACAGGCCGGCGACGTGCGCGGCCGTGTCGTGTACCAGTTCCGTTGTCCGCGAGGACATGTCCTCGAGGGTGGACGGCCCGGCGGCGATGGAGAAGGCCGCGGCGATCCCCGCGTCGCGTATCTCCGCGGGCGTCAGGACGACTCGTCCGGCGATGACGACGACGGGGCACGAGGGTGGCGCGGCGCGTCGTACACCGGCAACTACCTTGCCTCGCAACGACTGTGAATCGAACGATCCCTCACCGGTCACGATCATCGATGCGCCGGAGCACAGTTCTTCGAACCCGATCGCAGTCATGACCATGTCCGACCCGGGCATCAGCTGCACATCGAGGTAGGCCGCGAGAGACGCAGGCAACCCGCCCGCCGCACCAATGCCCTCGGTCGTGGTGACGTCGGTCCCGGTGGCGGATTTCAGCACGTCGGCGAGATGCGCCAAACCGGAGTCGATGGTCTCCACGTCCGACGGGGTTGCGCCCTTCTGCGGCCCGAACACCGCTGCGGCACCGCTGTCTCCGAGCAACGGATTGTCGACGTCGACGGCGATTCGAACGGTCACCTCGCCTGCTCGCGGATGCAGGCCGCTGACGTCGATGCTGTCGATGTTCGCCAGGCCGGCGGCACCCGGCTCGACGACACTGCCTGCGCCGTCGAGAAAACGTGCGCCGAGGGCAGACAGGAAACCGGTACCGCCGTCGTTGCTCGCGCTCCCGCCGATGCACAGCAGGATCTCGGAGACACCGTCGTCGAGAAGTTGTCGGGCGAGCACGCCCACCCCGTGACTGTCCGCTCGCAGAGGCTGCAGCGGGGCGTCGGAGACATGGGGGAGACCGTTGGCTTCAGCAGCTTCGATGACGCCGGTCCTGCCGTCGGCGGACACTGCGATCCGCGCGGTTCGGGGTCGTCCGATCGCGTCGACGGTGTCGATCTCGCTGATGCGCGCGTCGAGAGATGCCGCGAGCGCATCCAGCGTCCCCTCCCCGCCGTCGGCCATCGGGCATTCGACGATCCTCGCGTCCGGTCCCAGTACGTCCCGGAAGCCGGCGGCCATCGCCGACGCCACCTCGGCGGCCGTGCCGGAGCCCTTGAACGAGTCCGGGGCAACGACGATCGTGGTGCGTCGCGCGTCGGTTCTGTGCTGTTCCATGACAGTAGGTTAAGTCACCGACTCCGGTCGGGGTATGGGCTTCGTGCACATTGTTCGGTCGGAATTGGCGCCGATATCGGTGCGCGGCGCACACTCATCGGACAAGCTCGTCCGCATCGACTCGTCGGGCCGACGCAAGGGCCAGCTTCATGGCCACGGCGTCGTCGAACACCCGCAGGTCCAGCCCCGTCAGTTGCTCGATGCGGTTCAACCGTTGCACGACGGTGTTCCGGTGGGTGTGCAGAGCAGAAGCCGTCGTCACGATCGACAGATTGTTCTCGATCAGGACTGCCGCGGTCTCGCGCAACGCCTCCGACAGGGGTCCGAGGATTCGCCTCGCAGAGTCCAGCGCGATGGCCTCGGGCTGACGACCGACGAGGATGTCGATGTCGAGTGCGGAGAGCTCGTGGACGATGCCGTCCGGAAGGTGATGCCGGAGCAGAACGTCCATCTGCTGCACGTCGACGACCAGTTCGGGTGTGGACGCTCCCACACGCCCGGCGACGACGGAGGCGCCAGCCGCGCGCAGTCGATCGACGACGACCGCGCGGGTGCTGGCGTCGGACGAACCGACGAGGAGCCACAGCGTGGTGTCGCGCTCCCACGCGACGACGTTGCCGATGCCCACCACGCTGTTGCGGAACCGACCGAGCGCAGCCGGGCCGGGCGACGTACCGCGAGCAGTCACGATCGACCACGGCGGCCGGATCGGTCTGCCCACGTCGCGAAGCCTGGCCACGACGCGAGCCTCGGACACGTGGGAGTCGACGATCATCGCGTTCAGTAGATCGCGCAGCGACGATTCCCTCCACCGCGCGTCGTCGAGGTGCTGCTCCTGCTTCAGCAGAAGCGACACGGTGAGCACGAGGATGCGGGCGAGAGGCTCGACGACGGCGGGGTCGCCGGTGATTCCGACGACCCCCACCGCCTCGCTCTCCGCTGCTTCGTTCTTCACCGCGCCGGGTTCCGCCCCGTCGTCGCCCAGGTAGAACGGAACGTTCACACCCTCGCGCATGTCCGGATCGGCACCGTCGGCGTCGATCCGGACGACGTCCCCACGCTCGAGCGCCCGCACTGCACCGTCGTGCAGCGTGCCCAGGCGCGCTGGGTCGACGGACGCGATGATGATGCCGTGCGCATCCATGATGTTGACGTTGTGTGCCACAACAGGACGCACTTGGTCGACCACGCGCTGGGCGAGTTCGGCGGTCAGCATCGCCCGAGCGTACCCGGGAGCGTCAGACCGAGACTGCTTCCTCGGCCGGGGTGCTGGTGCGAATCAAGTGATCGAACGCGCTGAGCGCTGCCGTCGCACCCGATCCTGCCGCGACGATGATCTGCTTGAACGGCGCGGTGGTGCAATCACCTGCTGCGAAGACGCCCGGTACCGATGTCCGTGCGTGATCGTCGACGATGATCTCCCCGCGCGGGGTGAGATCGACGGTGCCGGAGAGGAACTCGGTGTTGGGCAGCAGGCCGATCTGAACGAACACTCCGTCGAGGTCGACGGTGTGCGCGGTGTCGTTCGTGCGGTCGGTGTACGCCAACCCGGTGACCTTGGAACCGTCGCCGATGACCTGGGTGCTCAGGGTGCTGACCAGGATGTCGACGTTGGGGAGGCTGCGGAGCTTGCGCTGCAGAACGTCGTCGGCGCGCAGCTGCGAGTCGAACTCCACGAGGGTGACGTGCGCGACGATGCCGGCCAGGTCGATCGCTGCCTCGACGCCCGAGTTGCCGCCGCCGATGACGGCGACGCGCTTGCCCTTGAACAGCGGGCCGTCGCAGTGCGGGCAGTACGTGACGCCCTTGTTGCGGTATTCGGTCTCGCCGGGAACGTTCATCGAGCGCCACCGTGCGCCGGTGGACAGGATCACGCTACGTGAGAGAAGCCGTGCGCCGCTTGCGAGTTCGACCTCGACAAGTCCCTGCGGTGTGGCGGCGGGGGTCAACTTGGTGGCGTTCTGGACGTTCATGATGTCGACGTCGTACTGGCGAACGTGGTTCTCCAGCTCGGCGGCGAACTTCGGTCCTTCGGTGTACGCAACGGACGCGAAGTTCTCGATACCCATGGTGTCCAGCGTCTGACCACCGAAGCGCTCGGCGACGACGCCGGTGCGAATTCCCTTGCGCGCAGCGTAGAGTGCTGCGGTTGCACCCGCCGGGCCGCCTCCGACGACGAGCACGTCGAACGGGTCCTTCTCGGAGATCGCTGTCGCGGTGCGTTCCGCGGAGCCGGTGTCGAGCTTGCCGACGATCTGTTCGAGGGTCATGCGGCCGGACCCGAAGGGCTCACCGTTGAGGAACACCGACGGAACGGCCATAATGCCGCGGTCGTCGACCTCGTCCTGGAACAGGGCACCGTCGATGGCGATGTGCTTGACGTTGGCGTTGAGTACAGCCATCACGTTCAACGCCTGCACCACGTCCGGGCAGTTCTGGCAGGAGAGGGAGAAGTAGGTTTCGAAGTAGAAGTCGCCTTCGAGGTCGCGGACCTGGGCAAGCAGCGCGGCGTCTTCCTTGGAGGGGTGGCCACCGACCTGCAACAGCGCGAGCACGAGAGAGGTGAACTCGTGTCCGAGCGGGATACCGGCGAACTGGACCTCGATGTCGGTGCCGATCCGACGGATGGCGAACGACGGCTTGCGCGGGTCGGTGCCGGTGCGGGAGTGGGTGACCGAGTCCGACAGTCCGGCGATCTGGTCGAGAAGTTCGCCGAGTTCGACGGATTTGGGTGCGTCGCCGAGAGAGGACACGAGCTCGATCGGCTGCGTCACGTTCTGGAGCAGGGTCTTCAGTTGATTGGCGAGTGCGGCGTCGAGCATGAGGTGTACTCCTGAGATCGGAAGGAATGGTCGTGGATTCTCAGCTCGGGCCGAGTGATCCGAACGTGGGGGATGCGCAGGCGGCACAGGGCTTTGACGCTCCTGTGCCGCTGCGCATCGATCCGAACGAATCAGATCTTGCCGACGAGCTCCAGCGACGGTGCGAGGGTGTCTTCGCCCTCTTCCCACTTCGCCGGGCAGACCTCACCCGGGTGGCTGCGCACGTACTGTGCGGCCTTGACCTTGCGGAGAAGCTCGGATGCGTTGCGGCCGATACCTTCTGCGGTCACCTCGGTGAACTGCACGACGCCGTCCGGGTCGACCAGGAAGGTGCCGCGGTCGGCGAGGCCCTGGTTCTCGCGGAGAACCTCGAAGTCCGTGCTGATCTTCAGCGTCGGGTCACCGATCATCGTGTACTTGATCTTGCCGATCGTGTCGGACGACGCGTGCCACGCCTTGTGGGTGAAGTGGGTGTCGGTCGAGACCGAGAACACCTCGACGCCGAGGCGCTGCAGCTCGTCGTAGTGGTCGGCGAGGTCGCCGAGCTCGGTGGGGCAGACGAATGTGAAGTCGGCGGGGTAGAAGTAGAAGACCGCCCACTTGTCCTTGATGTCCTCGTCGGAAACGGTAACGAAGGCACCGTCTTTGAAGGCCTCAGCGGTGAACGGCTTGATCTTCTTGTTGATGAGCGACATGTACGGCCTCATTCGTATTCGGGTGCGTTGGTGTCGGTTGACGACCCTAATGATCCTGGATTGATCGGGCCAATCGATGATTGCTCAGATCTCGATAGCTCGAGCTTATCGATCCAGCGTGGGCTTTCTGGACTCGATCAAACCTAGGTCCGGGCGTGACGGACTACACAGCCTCCCGCGATCAGTGCGCGCGTTCCGCAGCCAATCGCTCGATCCGGGGGAGCGCAACGGCCATGATCGTCAGATACGCGGGCGCCCAAATCGGTACGCCGAAGCTCACCACGCAGCCCTCGCCGTCGGGGATCACCTCGTGCCGAGTCGCCGGCACACCCGCCACCCGCCACGCCCAGAGTCGGCCGTCCTCGAACTCGGTGATGCGGAACGGCAGAGGCACTCCGACCGGGGTGAACACCCGGCCTCGGGAACCCAGGGCAAGCGGACCGGGTCGGTCCAGTTCGGCGCCGGCCACCGTCGGACCCCACACCGGCCATGCCGTCAGGTCCACCAGAACCTCCCATGCCGCGGCAGGCGGAACGGACATGGGGAGTTCGACGACGGGCATCCCGCGACGAAGGTTCAGGCGCATGCGGTGTGAGTAGCCGTTCACGGCGAATCGAAACGGTCGCCGCCTGTCGCGATGTTCAGCAGAGCGTCCACCCGAGGCATCTCGCGGTAGGTGCCGAACCGGTGATGGGTGATGCTGATGGACTGCTCGCGCAGGAACGGCAGCATCTCGACGCGACCCGCTTCGGTCACGGCGCCCGACCACACTGCGGCCGACGGCCCGGTGGGCACGTCGGTTCCGGACCCGACGACGCGGGTTCTGTCAGCCCCGCCGTGCGAAACCGCACGCGCCCAGTCCGTTTCGGTGTCGACCGACACGCCGTTGGTGGTCAGGAACCCGAGCACGCCCTCTCCGAGGGCGACGGACGCGTGCACGGACAGGCGCAGAGTGGAACGGGCACGCAATCCGGCTGCGACGACGCGCAGAACCTCCACGGGGCGAGCGTCGGCCTCCGCTCGCACGGTCACCGTGGCAGGAAGGTAGCGCAGCACGTTCGCCTCCACCCCGAGATTCGATACGTCACGGGTGACGCCGAACTCCGTGTCCCACGCCACGAGATCGCTTGCCAGAGAACGCCGTAGAAAGTCGAGGTCGTCGCCGACAAGCGCGGTCTCGCGCAGGAACTTCTCCGCCCACGCGTCGACCACGCAGCCGACGGTCGTGCCGGACGCGGGCGCAGGAGACCAGTCGGACAGACCCACGAGGTAGTTCGGTCCTCCTGCCTTGCTCCCCGTGCCGACCGTCGACTTCTTCCACCCGCCGAAGGGCTGCCGTCGCACGACGGCACCGGTGATGCCCCGGCCCACGTAGAGGTTGCCCGCGGCGACCTCCTGGATCCACTGCGCCTGTTCGGCATCGTCGAGGGAATGAAGGCCTGCGGTGAGCCCGTAGTCGACGTCGTTCTGCACCTCGATCGCCTCGGCGAGAGTGGCGACGGTGATGATGCCGAGGATCGGACCGAAGTACTCCGTTCGATGGAACTCGGAACCAGGAGACACGCCGACGCGTATCCCAGGCGACCACAGCCGGCCCTCGTCGTCCAGTGCACGGGGTTCGAGCAACCACGACTCACCAGGGTCGAGGTGGGTCAGACCCCGGAGAACCTTGCCGCTCGCAGGTTCGACGAGAGGGCCGATACGCGATTCGGGGTCCGTCGGGTACGCAACCTTCATGGACCGGACGGCGTCGACCAGCTGGCCCAGGAAACGATCCGACGTACCGACGGATCCGACCAGAATCGCCAGGGACGCTGCGGAGCACTTCTGGCCTGCGTGGCCGAAGGCAGACCTCGCAAGGTCCTTCACCGCCAGGTCCAGATCGGCTGCGGGTGTGACGACCACGGCGTTCTTGCCGCTCGTTTCCGCGAACAGTCGAATGTCGGGGCGCAGCCGGTGGAACAGCTCTGCCGTCTCGTAGCCACCGGTGAGGATCACCTGATCGACCCGCGGATCCGCGACGAGGGTGCCGGCGAGGGACGCCTCGTCGACGTGCATGAGGCGCAACACCTCTCGCGGCACGCCAGCCCGCCACAGAGCGTCGACCATCACCGACCCGCAACGCTTCGCCTGCGGCGCAGGCTTGATCACGACGGCAGAACCCGCAGCGAGTGCAGCCAGCGTCGATCCGGCCGGTATGGCCACCGGGAAGTTCCACGGCGGTGTGACGACGGTCAGACGCCTCGGCCGATGGAGTGCGCCGTCCACCCGTGAAAGCTCCTCGGCGAGTTCGGCGTAGTACCTGGCGAAGTCGATGGCCTCGCTGACCTCGGGGTCGCCCTCCTCCAAGGTCTTGCCACATTCCGCGGCCATGACCTCGAGCAGGTCCGCACGTGCGCTGGACAGCTCGCGCGCCGCGGACCTCAGGATGCGTGCTCGCTCGGTCGGCGGGAGCGAACCCCAGCCCGCCCCTGCGTCGCACGTCTGCTGAATCAGCTCGTCGAGGCGGACGGGATCGTCGACGGTGTACTCGGTGACGAGCTCCACCCCGATGTCCGACGCCTCGGCGCGCTCGAGGATGCCGCGGCCCCACCGTCTGTTGGCGGCCACGGAGGGATCGGTGTCGGGAGTGTTGGCGAACGGTACTGCGACATCGGCGCTGTCGGCGCTGTCGGCGCTGTCGGTGCTGTCGGTGCTGCCGGTGTTGTCGGTGGTGCGGTTCTGGATCCGTCGCGGCACGGGAACGGAGTCGTCCAGCGCGGTCAGCGACGCACGGAATCGATTCTCCTGCATCGTGAACTGCGGGGTCGGTTGCCCGCTCGCGGTGGTCAGTTCGAACATCGAGGGCATGAAGTTTTCCGGCGCTGCTCCTTCTTCCAGCCGGCGGACGAGGTAGGCGATCGCGACGTCGAATTCGTCGGCGCCGACAACGGGGGTGTAGAGAAGCATCCCGCCGGTGTCCTCGGCGATCACCTGTGCCGTCGCCGACGCCATGCCGAGCAGCATCTCGAATTCGTATCCGGAGTCGATGCCGCGATGTTCGGCGAGACACCGTGCCCAGGCGAGGTCGAACAGGTTGTGCCCGGCAATGCCGATGTGCACATTGCGGATTCGATCGGAGTCGAGCGCGTAGTCGACGATGCGCTTGTAGTTGGTGTCGGTGTCCTGTTTGGACGACCACGTGGCCAGGGGCCATCCGTGCAGAGCGGATTCGACTCGCTCCAGCGGAAGATTCGCGCCCTTGACGATGCGGATCTTGACCGGGGCGCCTCCGCGTGCGGTGCGCTGGGCGGCCCAGTCCTGCAGCCGCATCATCGCGGACAGCGAATCGGGAAGGTATGCCTGCAACACGATTCCCGCCTGAAGCGACAGAAGTTCAGGTCGGTCCAGCAGGGTCGTGAACACTGCGATCGTCAGATCGAGATCGTGGTACTCCTCCATGTCCATGTTGATGAACTTGGGTGTGCCGGACTGCGCGGCCGCCGAGTACAGCGGTGCGAGCTCGTCGACGGTGTGTGCGACGGCCTCCTCGAAGGCCCAGGGCGAGTGCGGCGCAACGACCGCCGAGACCTTGACGGACACGTAGTCGACATCCGATCGCGCCAGCAACGCCGTGGTTCCGTCGAGACGTGCCCGAGCCCCGTCCGATCCCAACACGGCCTCGCCGAGCAGATTGATGCCCGGACGCATTCCGTCCCGGCGAATGCGAGCGAGACCGCTAGACAGTGCGCGCGGCGAGGCGTCGAGCACGAGATGGCCGACCATCGCTCGCAGAGCCCTCTTCGCGACGGGGACGACCAGTGCCGGTGCGATCCTCGCGGCCACGTTGCCGAGCCGAAGGGCGACGCGCAGATGCACGCCCAGGAACTCAGGCAGATCACCGTCCGTCAGATGCGCCCAGTTCCTGGCGGCGACCCGCACATCCTCCGGTCGTACGACGCCGTCGATGAACCCCACGGCGAACTCCAGACCACGCTCGTCGCGCAGCAGGCCCGCCAGACGGACGGCGGCACGATCGGCGGGACGGTCGGCGGAGCGTGTCACCCAACTCCGTGCCAGGGCAACCGCGTCGTCCGCCAGCTGTTCGCGCGTCCTCGGTGCCATGGTCCACACTCCTGAAGGATCGACGGGCTTCGTCTAGCGGGCAGGGCTTGTTTCGGATGTCACCAGTCCATTCTGTATGCGAAGTCGATCGGCGGTGTTCCACTCGGAGGTTCGAGATGCCGCCGTCGACGCGAGCGCTGCTCGGAACGCGCGAATTGCTGGGTGACCGGCTCGCCCGGCGCGGACTGCCGTGTAGATGGTTCGGTCCGGACGCCCCGGCAGTGCGCGAAGATCGAGTCCGTCGGACTGGGTCGCGGCGATCAGCGCGGGGATGAACGCCGCGGCGTGGCCGGTGCGCACCAGATGCGCATGCATCAGGGGGTCCGGGCTGACGAAGCGGACCCTGGGTTCGAATCCTGCGGCACGGCACACCGACCGGGCCCACGTGCCCGTCGCACTGTCCGGCGGGTCCATCGCCCAGGGCACGTCGGACAGGCCTGCCAGGTCGGTACGCGCGGACGGCAACCAGGCGGCCTCGGACGGGACGGCGAGCAGCAGTGGATCGGCGGCGAGGTCCGCTCGGTCGATGTTGTCTCGGACGGGTTCGGGCATGCCGGGGTATTCCTCGCCCAGAATCAGGTCGAAGGAGTGCGACAGCAGACCGTCGTAGGCGGCGGAGACCTGTAGCTGGTCGAACTCGACGGTCAGCGAGGGTTCCTCGGCGGCAAGCAGGTCCAGCACTGCGGGCACGATCGCGAACACGACCGTCTGGAACGACGCGACCCGCAATGTTCCCTGAACGGCCGATTGCGCGGACGCGAGATCCGCCTCGGCTTCCTCGAGTTGGCGAAGGACGATCTCGGCGTGGGCGGCGAGTCCGACTGCGGCGTCGGTCAACGTCACCCCTCGCCCCACCGGTTCCAGCAGCCGAACGCCGGACTCCTTCTCGAGCAGCGACAGCTGCTGTGACACCGCGGACGGCGTGTAGGACATCACACGGGCTACCTCGGCGAGCGTGCCGCGCCGGTGTAATTCGAGAAGGATCCGCAGGCGAGGGACGTTGAGCATCGGATTCCCGTCATAGGTAAGCAATAGTGACTGTTATTCTACAAAATGATTCGCTGGACTTACGTGACTTACACGAGAAGCATTCACTGTCATGACGGCAACCTCCCGGACACCCGGCACGGGCTCAGCAGTGGCGATGATGGTCGGGTCGTGTTTGTCCCTGCAGTTCGGCGCAGCTCTTGCCGTTCAGATCTTTCCTGTCGCCGGGTCGTGGGCCGTCACTGCGGCGCGGTTGGCCATCGCAGCCGCTCTGCTGCTTCTCCTGGTGCGTCCACGGGTGCGCGGATGGTCGAAGGCGCAATGGAAGAGCATGGCCGCGCTGGGGTTCGCATTGGCCGCCATGAACGGATGCTTCTACGCCGCGATCGATCGAATCCCTCTCGGCGTGGCGGTGTCGATCGAGTTTCTCGGACCACTCGTTCTGGCCGCTGTCCTGTCACGCAGGCGCGCCGACGTCGGATGGGCGTGCCTCGCATTGGTCGGCATGGTGCTGCTGGGCGTCGAATCCGCCGTACACGCAACGAGTCTCGATCCTGTCGGAATCATGTTCGCATTGTTCGCCGCGTCGTTCTGGGTTCTCTACATCCTGACCAATGCACGGGTAGCGGCAACGGTTCCCGGCACAGGTGGCCTGGCTGCGGCCATGGTGATCGCCGCCGTCTGCGTACTTCCGGCCGGGATGATGCAGGGACTGACCGCCTTCGCGGACCCCGAAACTCTTGCCCTCGCAACGGTGGTTGCGCTGTTGTCGTCGGTCGTTCCGTACACCCTCGAACTTGCTGCGTTGCGGATCATTCCGCGCAACGTCTTCGGCGTCCTCCTGGCCCTCGAACCGATCTTCGCGACACTGGCCGGGTGGCTGCTCCTGCATCAAACGGCAGGGGCGATCCGGCTGACCGCCATCGGACTGGTCATCGCCGCGACGGTGGGAACCGTCCTGACGGCCGAGCGCATCGCGTCGGTACCTGTCCGGCCCGAGGTGAAAGCCCTCTGACCTGGCAGTTCCTGACATCTGTCATGCCCGACCCGTGACGAAGTAGCGCAGTTTCGATTCCCGTCTGCACTGTTGTGGACCCTCCGTGTCGACGACTCTGGGAACAGACAGAGCGACGACTTCGACACGAGGAGGACACGATGACGACTCCGGATTCCACACCGATTCAAGACGAGAAGAAAGTCGACGCCACCCAACTCCTGCTGCACAACCTCGGCGGCGTGAGCGGCATGATCTACACCGCTGTACCTGTGGTCGCCTTCGTGACCGCCAATGCGTTGGTCTCGCTTCCGATCGCCATCGGAGTCGCCGTCGCCATCGCCGTCGTGCTGACAGTGCTGAGGATGGTGCGCGGTGAACCGATCGTCCAGGCGAGCGGTGGACTGATCGGCGTCGTGACGGCGGGTGCCGTAGCGGCATGGACGGGCTCGGCCGGTGGGTACTTCCTGATCGGGATCTGGACCAGCCTGGTCATGGGTGCGCTGATGATGCTGTCCCTGCTCGCACGTCGACCGTTGACCGGCCTCCTGTGGAACGCGCTGCACGGCAACAAGTACCAGTGGCGATCGAATCGCTACACCCTGCGCGCGCACGACATCGCGACCGGCGCCTTCGTGCTGCTGTTCGGCGCGCGCTACATCGTGCAGGACCACCTCTACGACACCGACGCCACCGGATGGCTGGCGTTCGCGAGGATCTCGATGGGCACCCCGTTGTTCGCGCTCGCGATCCTGGTCACCGTCTGGGCTTTCCGACGCTCCACGAAGCGGCTGGTGAACGAAACCTCTTGACTGTGCCGTAAGGGCACAGTTCAGACTGAAACCCACGAGATCCGATCTGCGAGGAGTGTCCGGTATGGGCTGGAGCACCAGGGAGGTAGCCGACCTGGCGGGGACGACATTGAAATCGGTACGGCACTACCACGACGTCGGTCTGCTCGACGAGCCCGAGCGTACGTCGAACGGCTACAAACAGTACGGCGTTCGGCATCTCGTTCGGCTGTTGCAGATCGGACGGCTGACCGACCTCGGCTTCTCGTTGGCGCAGATAGCCGCACTGGGAGACAGTCGTGAGCATCCCGAGCAGGCCCTCCGAACCCTCGATGCCGAGCTGGAGGCCACGATCGAACGGTTGCAGCGAGCACGCACGGAGCTCGCGATCATTCTTCGCGATTCGGTCCCGACAGATCTGCCTGCCGAGTTCGCAGACGCGGCCGCGGAGCTCTCCGAACCGGACCGCACGTTCGTGTCGTTCGCCACCACGATTCTGACGCCCTCCGCACTCGATGCGTACGGCGAGTTGATCAGGAACACTCCGCGTACATCCACCGACACGGAGTTCCAGTCGCTTCCGCGAGACGCGGACGAGGCCACCCGCATCGACTTGGCCGAGCGGATGGCTCCACACATCCAGGACCTGACGATGCGGTATCCGGGATTGTTCGACGCGAACACCTCGGCGCTCGGTAAGGAGCGGGCCACACGAGCATTCGCGGTAGCAGTGGAAGAGCTGTACAACCCCGCCCAACACGATGTTCTGCGCAGGATTTCCGTCATTCTGAACACACCAGGAGTGAGCCACTCGTGAACTATCGTCACCGACCACGCCGGACCGTAAGCGTCCTGGCCGCAGCAGTTCTCGTCCTCGGAGGGTGTAGCCAGGCCGAGCCGGAACCGGATACGACTGCCGATCTGGATCGCTTCTACGGTCAAGCGGTCACGTTCGAGCCATGCGAGGGGTATGGCACGACGTCGACCGACGAGGCAGCGTTCGTCAGCGATCCGACGTTCCAGTGTGCGCGAGTGGATGTCCCGCTCGACTACGACGACCCGGACGGGCGAACGGCGCAGATCGCGCTGCTGAAAGTTCCCGCGAAAGGCGAGCCCATCGGGTCTTTGCTCCTCAACTCGGGTGGCCCCGGAGGACCCGGCATGAGTATGGCCGCAGCTGCGGCGACAACGTTGGCAGACAGCCCGTTGACCGAGAAATTCGACATCGTCGGATTCGATCCACGCGGCGTCGCGGCCTCGACGCCGGCTGTCGACTGCTTCACCGACTCCGAGAACGAAGCAGGCGAGGCGTACACGACGGTTCTGACGGGAGCGAGAACGCTGTCGGAAGACGGGGCACGCGCGCTGGTTCAGCAGTGTGCCGAGCGGTCCGGCGGCGAGGACGTACTGGCGAACGTCGGAACCCGTGACGCAGCCCGGGACATGGATGTGCTGCGCGAAGTGCTGGGCGACGACCAGCTCAGTTACCTCGGACAAAGCTATGGCACGCGCCTGGGCGCGGTCTACGGAGAGATGTTCCCGCAGAACGTTCGTGCCATGGTGCTCGACGGTGCCATCGATCCACTGCAGAGCACTGCGGACCGTCGGATCGATCAGTTCACGGCGTTCCAAGAGGCATTCGACGCCATGGCTGCGGATTGCGCCACCAAGCCCGACTGCCCTCTCGGCCAGGATCCGACGAGGTCCGTCGAGAATTTCCAGAACATCGTCCGCCCGCTGATCGACGATCCGATCGTCACCCCGGGCGGCAGGAAGATGGACTTCGACGCCGCCTACGGGGCCGTGATCGCCGGTCTCTACGACTCGACCGTCTGGCCCGTCATCACCCAGGGCATCGCGGAACTACAGGTGGGGCAAGCAGAGACGTTGCTGAAGATCAGTGACGTGTTCGGCGGGCGTGACGTCGACGGTGCGTACCCGAACTTCGCCGAGGCGCTGTACGCGATCAACTGCAACGACGAGCAGCGCAACACTGCCGAGCAGGAGGTCGAGCTCAAGGAGCGAATTCAGGGCGTCGCACCGTTCACCGACTCCGGTCTGGGGCCGGATGGCGCACGCGACCCGTGTGAATCCTGGCCCGTCGAACCCACTTTGGGATTCCCGTACGCAACCGACATCGACGGTCTGCCGGACACGTTGACCATCTCCATCACCGGCGACCCGTCCACGCCGTACGCGGGTGGTGTCAGTCTTGCCGACACGCTGGGTGGTTCACTGCTCTCCGTCGACGGAGACCAGCACACCGTCGCGTTCTCCGGAGCGAACGACTGCGTCGACACGGTCGTGGCCGAGTACCTCGTGGACCTGAGATCTCCGCCCGAAGGCACCCGCTGCGCTCTTGACTAGACCGTGCGAGTTTCACTTCCTGCCAACAGGATCGACGCGATGAGCTCGGGATTGTCACTCATCGGGACGTGTCCGACGCCAGGCACGGTGATGAACTTGGCGTGCGGCAGGTTCCGCTTCGCGACCGCACGCTCGTAGAACGGCAGGGTGAGGTCGCGTCGGCCCCAGGCGATGGTGATCGGAACCTGCGGCTCCGCCGCGACAGGCAGTTCGAACACAGCCTCCAGTCCCTCGTCGACGAAGGTGTTGGAGACCAGGGACGCGGTGTCCACCACTGCGTCGGCATACGGCACTCGGCTGGGGTGGGCGAAGAACGCGGAGATGGCCGGGTAGCGCACGGCTTTGTAGGACAGCAGACGAGGCGCATGCTCACCCATTCCGCGGGCCAGGGTTCGCAGAACGCGGAACGTGCCGATCGCGCGACGTCGATCGAGGTCGTTCACGAAGAATCCGGCGGGAGACAGCGCGGTCGCCGACGCCACTCGCCCGCGGCACGCCATGGCGATCGCCAGCCAGCCCCCTAGTGAGTTACCCCCGATGTGAGGCTTCGCGTCCGGAGTGTCGAAGTCTCCGAGCAGATCGTCGAGGGCATCGACGACGTAGCCGAGCGGATCGGTTACGTTCGCCTCGAGTGCGGGGGACTCGCCGTGACCGAGCAGGTCGACGGTGACCACCCGTCGATAGGGAGTGAGTAGGTCGAGGACCGGATCCCATGCCTGCCTCCGGTGAACCACTCCGTGAACGAGGACGAGAGTGGGACCGCTACCGGCGACGTCGTACCGCATCTTCATGGGAGCACATAGTAGCTGTGAATAGAGGTAACACCTACTACTTCGCCGAATCGGAGAAATATCTTCGTGGATGATGTCGAAAACACTCACCCGGTTCCGTCCCAGTGTTGGATGCAGCCGAAGGGGCTGCACGAACGCACGCAGAAGGAGACCATCATGGCCAAGTACCTGTTTCTCAAGCACTACCGCGGCGCTCCCGAGGCAGTCAACGATGTCCCCATGAACGAATGGACGCAGGACGAGGTGGAGGCCCACCTGAAGTACATGGACGACTTCGCCGCCACGCTGCAGGAGACCGGCGAGTTCGTCGACAGTCAGGCTCTGAAGCAGGCCGGGGCGTGGGTCCGGTACGACGGCGAGGGAAAGCCGCCGGTCACCGACGGCCCGTTCGCCGAGACCAAAGACCTCGTCGCCGGGTGGATGGTGGTCGACGTCGATTCCTACGACCGCGCCCTCGAACTCGCGGCCGAGCTGTCCGCAGCACCCGGTGCAGGCGGTAAGCCGATTCACGAGTGGCTCGAGGTCCGCCCGCTGATGAGCACGCCCACCACCATCGAAGACTGACATGCACCCCGGGGCCGACACGACTCCGGATCAGCCCGGGATGGACGACGCCCTGGTCCGGCAGTTGACTCCCGCTGTGATCGGCGTCCTCACTCGTCGCGGACTCGATTTCGCGACAGCCGAGGACGCCGTCCAAGAGGCGTTGATCCAGGCCACGACGTCCTGGCCGACGAGGATGCCGTCGGACCCCAAGGGGTGGCTCGTCACCGTCGCCTGGCGGAAGTTCCTGGACGTGTACCGAGCCGACGAAGCCCGTCGAACACGGGAGCTGCGGACCTGGGCCGAGCCGCCACCGGGGGACACCCAGAACGTCGACGACACCCTGCAGCTGCTCTTCCTGTGCGCGCATCCGTCGTTGACGCCGTCGGCGGCGGTCGCGTTGACGTTGCGCGCAGTCGGTGGCCTGACCACCAAGCAGATCGCCGACGCATACCTCGTCCCGGAGAAGACGATGGGTCAGCGCATCAGCCGCGCGAAGAAAACCGTCGGGCACGTGCGATTCACGGAGAACGGGGATCTGTCGACGGTTCATCGGGTGCTCTATTTGATCTTCAACGAGGGGTACACCGGCGACGTCGACCTCGCGGCCGAGGCGGTCCGGCTGACCCGGCAGTTGGCCGCATCGATCTCCGACGAGGAGACGTCCGGTCTTCTCGCGCTGATGTTGCTGCACCATGCCCGCCGGAGTGCCAGGACACGCCCCGACGGCAGCGTCGTTCCCCTGGCCGAGCAGGATCGATCACAGTGGGACACGACGCTGATCGCCGAAGGCGTCGACATCCTGCAGGCCGCGTTGGCGCGCGACCGACTGGGTGAGTTCCAGGCGCACGCCGCGATCGCCGCGCTGCACGCCGACGCCAGGAGCGTCGACGAGACCGACTGGGTGCAGATCGTGAGCTGGTACGACGAACTTCTCGCCGTGACCGCGAGCCCTGTCGTGCAGCTCAATCGGGCTGTCGCAGTGGGGGAGGCCGACGGTGCGGCCGCGGGTCTGGCGGCTCTCGGAGCCGTGGATCCGGGCGTGCCCCGCTTCGCCGCTGCCTCGGCGTATCTCCACGAGAAAGTGGGTGACCTGGTCTCGGCCGCGCGGCTGTACTCCGAGGCGGCACAGGCGGCGTCGAATCTCGCCGAGCGTCATCACCTGTCGTTGCAGGCGTCGCGTCTGGGCAGGACGATGCGCGAGGCCGAGTAGAGGGCCGGACTCCCGAGACAAGGGGTTGACGCGCCGCACTGGCGGGCCCTAATGTGATCCAAGCCATCGATTGAAACGTTTCAATATCCTCGAACGTGCAACAGTCGATGGCGGCACCCACACTCTGATCGTCGAGAAGGTCTTCCATGGCATCGGTTCTGTCCGACACGAAGAAGCTGTGCTTCCTGTTGAAACTGCGCCCCGAGCGAGTGCAGGACTACCTGGCCGCGCACGAGACCGTCTGGCCGGAGATGCTCGATGCTCTGCGCGAGACGGGGTGGAAGAACTATTCGCTGTTCCTTCGACCCGAGGACGGTCTCGTCGTCGGCTACGTCGAGTCGGACGACCCCACGGCGATGACCGCAGCCATGAGCGCGACCGACGTCGACGCACGCTGGCAGGCCACCATGGCCCAGTACTTCGAACCCGCGGCGCGCCCCGACGCCCCTCTCGAGTTTCTGCACCACTACTTCCATCTCCCCTGATCCCCCCTCACAACGACCCCCTCACAACACGGAGCCCTCATGAAGATCGGCGCCAAGTCCACCACCGGGTGGCGAGCGACCATATCGGTCGCGATGAGCAACTACATCGAAGCCGGATCGATCATCGCCATCGCCACGTCGTTGACGTTGTGGCAGAACGAGTTCGGCATCAGCAACCTCGCCGTCGGTCTGCTTGCGGCCTTCAGCGCCAATGCATTCGGTGCGGCGATCGGCGCCGGCATCGGCGGTCCGCTGTGCGACAGGTTCGGCCGCAAGGCGATCTACACCTACGACCTGATGGTGTACATGGTCGGTGTGCTGATCGCAGCGTTCGCGATGAACTTCGCGATGTTGCTGACTGCGTTCGTGATCACCGGCATCGCCGTCGGAGCAGGCGTCCCTGCGTCGTGGACGTACATCGCCGAACAGGCGCCGTCACGTGAGCGGGCGCGGCACGTCGGAACCGCACAGTTGGCGTGGTCGGTCGGGCCGTTCGTCGGATTCGCACTCGCCGCGTTGCTCGCGCCCCTGGATCTGCTCGGCTCGCGCATCATTTTCCTGCACCTCTTCGTCGTGGCCGCGGTGGTGTGGTGGATTCGCCAGGGCCTGCCGGAGTCGGTGATCTGGAAGAACGAAACGGGCGACACCGCAGGGGCCGCTGCACGCGAGAAGACGTTCGGTGCAGCAGGATTGAAGGGTCTGTTCACCAAGAAAGTGAACATCACCGCGCTGCTGGTCCTCATCGGCATCTACGGCTTCTGGAACACCGTCGCGGGACAGGCAGGCATCTTCATGCCGCGTGTGTACGAGAGCGCAGGCGTCGAGAGCGCCGTCGAACAGAATCTCCTGCAGGTTCTGGTGTGGGGCTGCACCGTGCTCGCCACGTACTTCGGCTTCATGAAGTTCGCCGATCGCGTGTCCCAGAAGCTGCTCTACTCCATCGGAGCTCTGCTCGGCATCGCGGCCTGGGCGATCCTGGTGTTCTTCACCGACAACGGACTTCCGACACTGCTGATCTTCGCCATCACCTGGGGCATCTCCAGCGGCATCGGTGCCCAGGCGTTCTACAGCCTCTGGGCGAGCGAGCTGTTCGCCACGCCGTACCGTGCCAGCGCACAGGGCTTCATGTTCTTCGTCGTCCGCACCGCCACCGGCCTGCTGAGCTACTTCTTCCCGACCCTGCTCGCCGCCACCGGGCTCACCACCGTCGGCCTGCTGCTCATCGGCCTGCTGACCGTCGCCCTCGCGATCGGTGCGATCTTCGCGCCGAACACGCGTGGAAAGTCCCTGCCGGAAATCGAGACCGAGCGATACGGTGCGGTCGTGTCCCCTGAACTTCCCGACTCTCGAGACGGAGTCACCCAGACCCGAGAGCCTGCACTGTGACTACACGAGCCGTGACCACACATACCGTCAGTCCCGACGCCGTTCTCGACGCCCTCGCCATCGAACTCCCGTCATGGGCCTTCGGAAACTCCGGGACCCGCTTCAAGGTGTTCGGCACTCCCGGCACACCCCGCACGATCGAGGAGAAGATCGCCGACGCAGCCACCGTGCATCGGCTCACCGGATTGGCCCCCGTTGTCGCGCTTCATATCCCGTGGGACAACGTCGACAGCTTCACGACACTGAAGTCCTACGCCGCCGATCTCGGTGTTCGTCTGGGAACGGTGAACTCCAATACCTTCCAGGACGACGACTACAAGTTCGGCAGTCTCACGCACACCGACAAAGCCGTGCGGCAGAAGGCGATCGACCACCATCTGCGGTGCCTCGAGGTCATGACCGAGATCGGCTCGCAGGACCTGAAGGTCTGGCTGGCCGACGGCACCAACTACCCGGGTCAGGGCGACATCCGCGGTAGGCAGGACCGTCTCGCGGAATCGCTGGCCGCGATCTACCAGCACGTCGGCGACGGCCAGCGGTTGGTGCTCGAGTACAAGTTCTTCGAGCCTGCCGTCTACGTGACGGACGTACCGGACTGGGGCACGTCCTACGCGCACACCGTCGCCCTCGGTGAGCGCGCGGCAGTGTGCCTCGACACCGGGCACCACGCGCCGGGAACCAACATCGAGTTCATCGTCGCGCAGCTTCTGCGCCTCGGAAAACTCGGTTCCTTCGACTTCAACTCACGCTTCTACGCCGACGACGACCTGATCGTCGGCGCGGCGGATCCGTTCCAGCTGTTCAGGATTCTGTTCGAGGTCATCCGCGGCGGCGGGCTCGCACCCGAGTCGGACCTCGCGCTCATGCTGGACCAGTGTCACAACGTCGAGGCGAAGATCCCCGGGCAGATTCGCTCCGTCCTCAACGTCCAGGAGATGACGTTGCGTGCGGCTCTCGTGGACACCGAGGCACTCACCACGGCGCAGGAAGCCGGAGACGTGCTCGGCGCCAACGGCATCTTCATGGATGCCTTCTACACCGACGTGCGTCCACGGCTCGCCGAGTGGCGTGAGAACCGCGGTCTACCGGCCGACCCGATGCGAGCCTTCGCGGAATCGGGCTACCAGCAGCAGATCGAAGCCGACCGAGTCGGCGGCACCCAGACCTCCTGGGGTGCATGAGCTATGACGACACAGCAGGAAGCGAACACGATGAACCGGACTGTCGCAGCGTTGTTGGCACGATCGAACCGTCTCGGGTCCGATCCGAGCAACACCAACTACGCCGGTGGTAACACCTCCGCCAAGGGAACCGACACCGACCCGGTGACCGGTGCCGATGTCGAACTCATGTGGGTGAAAGGATCCGGCGGCGATCTCGGAACGCTGACCGAGTCCGGCCTGGCCGTCCTGCGGCTCGATCGGCTGCGCGCACTGGTCGACGTCTACCCGGGGCTGGACCGCGAGGACGAGATGGTCGCGGCGTTCGACTACACCCTGCACGGACGCGGGGGAGCGGCGCCGTCGATCGACACCGCGATGCACGGACTCGTCGACGCAGCACACGTCGACCACCTGCATCCGGACTCCGGCATCGCGATCGCGACCGCCGCGGACGGCCCCGAACTGACCCGAAAGATATTCGGCGACACGGTGGTGTGGGTTCCGTGGCGACGACCCGGATTCCAGCTCGGACTCGACATCTCCGCGATCAAAGCCGAGAATCCGCAGGCGATCGGCTGCATTCTCGGCGGACACGGCATCACCGCATGGGGTGAGACGTCCGAGGAGTCGGAGGCGAACTCGCTCGAGATCATCCGCGCTGCCCAGGCCTACCTCGCCGAGCACGGCCGAGCAGAACCGTTCGGCGCCCCGCTGGACGGTTACTCGGCCCTGCCGGAGGCCGAGCGACGCGCCAAGGCAGCAGCCCTGGCCCCGTACATCCGAGGGATGGCATCCACCGACGAACCCAAGGTCGGGCACTTCACCGACTCCGACGTGGTCCTGGACTTCCTGGCTGCCGCCGAGCATCCGCGTCTGGCCGCGCTCGGCACCAGCTGCCCCGACCACTTCCTGCGGACCAAGGTGAAGCCCCTCGTTCTGGACCTCCCTGCAGACACATCGATCGAGCAGTCCGTCGAACGCTTGCAGACCCTGCACGAGGCGTACCGCAAGGACTACCAGGCCTACTACGAGCGCTTCGCGACCGAGGACTCACCCGCGATGCGCGGTGCCGATCCGGCGATCGTATTGATTCCCGGCGTCGGCATGTTCAGTTACGGCGCCAACAAGCAGACCGCCCGGGTGGCGGGTGAGTTCTACGTCAACGCGATCAACGTGATGCGCGGCGCCGAATCGGTGTCCACCTACAGCCCCATCGACGAGTCGGAGAAGTTCGACATCGAGTACTGGGCGCTGGAAGAAGCCAAGCTCGCTCGGATGCCGAAACCCAAGCCGCTCGCGACGCGCATCGCCCTGGTCACCGGCGCGGCGTCGGGCATCGGCAAGGCGATCGCCACACGATTGGCCGCGGAGGGCGCGTGCGTCGTCATCGCCGACCTCGACGCGCAGAAGGCATCCGACGTAGCGGCCGAGATCGGATCGACGGACGTGGCGATCGGAGTTCGGGCCGACGTCACCGACGAAGCTGCGGTGCAGGCAGCTGTCGATGCGACCGTGCTCGCGTTCGGCGGTATCGACCTGGTGGTCAACAACGCCGGCCTCTCATTGTCGAAGCCTCTGCTGGAGACGACCGTCGCGGACTGGGATCTGCAGCACGACGTGATGGCTCGCGGATCGTTCCTGGTCTCGCGTGCCGCGGCAGCTGCGCTGATCGCCCAGAAGATGGGAGGCGACATCCTGTACATCTCGTCGAAGAACTCGGTGTTCGCCGGACCCAACAACATCGCCTACTCGGCGACGAAAGCCGATCAGGCACATCAGGTTCGGTTGCTCGCCGCCGAGCTGGGAGAGCACGGTGTCAAGGTGAACGGCATCAACCCCGACGGGGTGGTGCAGGGATCGGGCATCTTCGCCGCCGGCTGGGGAGCGTCCCGCGCAGCGGTCTACGGCGTCGACGAGGCCGACCTCGGCAAGTTCTACGCGCAGCGCACGCTGCTCAAGCGAGAGGTGTTGCCGGAGAACATCGCCAATGCCGCGTTCGCACTGTGCACGTCGGACTTCTCGCACACGACAGGACTGCACGTGCCTGTCGACGCGGGTGTCGCCGCCGCCTTCCTGAGATGAGACGGGCATGAGTACAGCTCAGGTCGCGGCCGTCGACCTCGGTGCGACGAGCGGTCGCGTCGTGGTCGGCACCGTCGGCACCGATACCGCAGGCAGGGACGTACTGCGTCTGGACGTCGTCACCCGCTTTCCCAACGAACCCTGCCGGCTGTGGAACGGGTCGCGGGCAGCGCTGCACACCGATGTGCCCGGATTGTTCGGGCATGTTCGGCGTGGTCTCGCCGACGCCGCTCGCGACGCGGACAACCTGGTGAGCGTCGGAGTCGATTCGTGGGCCGTCGATTACGGCCTCATGCGCGGAGGGCGCCTGGTCGGGTTGCCGCATCACTACCGTGACGAACGATCCGAGCGGGGCGTCGAGCTCGTGGAATCCGTCGTCGACCGTGCGGAGTTGTTCGCCCGCAACGGTTTGCAGTTCCTCCCGTTCACCACCGTGTACCAGCTTGCGGTGGACCGGGCCGACGGTCTGCTCGAACCAGCGGACCGCGTGCTGCTGGTGCCGGATCTCGTCTCGTACTGGCTCACCGGCCGCGAGGTCGCCGAGCGCACCAACGCGTCGACGACGGGCATTTTCGGTACCGACGGCGTGCTCGACGGTGTCCTGCTGGATCGCCTGGGAATCGACAGGTCGCTGTTTCCCGGTGTCGTCGACCCGGGCGAGGTTCTGGGTCCGATCCTGCCCGGTGTGGTGGACGGTGATCCGTCCGTGTCGGTCACCGCTGTCGGTTCGCACGACACCGCGTCCGCGGTCGCCGCGGTACCGATGGATCCGGATTCGGCGGTCTACATCTCCTGCGGCACGTGGGGCCTCGTCGGCGCCGAGACCTCCTCGCCGGTGGTGAATTCCCGAGTGCGCGACGCGGGGTTCACCAATGAAGCCGGGGTGGACGGCCGTAACCGGTTGTTGCACAACGTGATGGGTCTGTGGCTGCTGTCGGAATCGGTGCGCGAGTGGAGCAGAGCCGACGGCGCGGCGGTGGACCTGCCGGAGATGTTGGCGGCTGCGGCACACTGCCCGGCTCCCACGCATGTCTTCGACGCCGAAGACCCGATGTTCCTTCCTCGCGGCGACATGCCGACACGAATCGCGGCCTGGTACTCCGATCGTGGCCTTGCGGTTCCGTCGTCGCGGGTGGAGATGGTTCGGGCGATCGTCGAATCCCTGGCCGTCGCTTTCAGCGCCGCGGTGTACGACGCCGCGGACCTCGCCGGCATCGATGTGAGGCGGATCCACGTCGTCGGCGGCGGAGCACAGAATTCGCTGCTGTGCCGGATTCTCGCCGACAGGTCCGGACTCGACGTGCTGGCCGGGCCCGTCGAGGCGACCGCGTTGGGTAACGTGCTGGTACAGGCACGGACCCACGGGTGGATCTCCGGAGATCTGACACGGCTGCGGCACACGGTCGCAACCACCTTCCCTCCCGTTCGTCACGAACCTGCGTCCTCCCGCCGGGCGGCATCTTTTTGAGATACAGCGTCATGAGATACAGCGTTATGACACACAGCGTTATGACACACACGACAAAGGATTGACCATGGTCAAGAGGCAAATCCCCAAGGTGCGCGATCTCGCGCCCCTGATGCAGTTCAAGAAGCCGGAGTTGAACGGCAAGAAGCGCAGGCTCGACGCCGCCCTGACCATCGAGGATCTTCGCCGGATCGCCAAGCGTCGGACCCCGACAGCGGCGTTCGACTACACCGATGGGTCGGCGGAGGCCGAACTGTCGATCACCAGGGCGCGTCAGGCGTTCCAGGACATCGAGTTCTCGCCGTCGATCCTGCGCGACGTGTCCAAGGTGTCGACGGGATGGGACGTGCTCGGCGCACCGGTGGCGCAGCCTTTCGGTATCGCCCCGACGGGCTTCACCCGAATGATGCAGACCGAGGGTGAGATCGCCGGTGCGCATGCGGCAGCTCGCGCGGGCATCCCGTTCTCGTTGTCGACGATGGGAACGACCTCGATCGAGGACGTGCGCGACGCCAACCCGCACGGTCGCAACTGGTTTCAGCTGTACATGTGGAAGGACCGCGAGCGGTCGATGAGCCTGGTGGACCGTGCCGCGAAGGCGGGGTACGACACCCTGCTGGTCACCGTCGACGTTCCCGTGGCGGGAGCGAGGTTGCGAGACAAGCGCAACGGCATGACGATTCCGCCCGCGCTGACACCGGGGACCGTGTTGAACGCGCTGCCGCGTCCACAGTGGTGGATCGACTTCCTCACCACCGAACCGCTGTCGTTCGCGTCGATCGACCGATGGTCCGGCACCGTGGCGGAACTGCTCGACACGATGTTCGACCCGACGGTCACCTTCGAGGACCTGGCGTGGATCAAGGAGCAGTGGCCGGGCAAGCTCGTCGTCAAGGGAATCCAGACACTCGACGACGCCAAGGCCGTCACCGCCTTGGGCGTCGACGGTCTCGTTCTGTCCAACCACGGTGGACGACAACTCGACCGTGCTCCGATTCCGTTCCATCTTCTGCCCGAGGTGGCCCGCGAGGTGGGCAAGGACACCGAGGTCATGATCGACACCGGCATCATGTCCGGCGCCGACATCGTGGCGTCGATCGCCCTCGGAGCCCGATTCACCCTCGTCGGTCGCGTATACCTGTACGGGCTCATGGCAGGCGGCGAAGCCGGGGTCAACCGTGCCGTGGACATTCTGTCCGAGCAGGTCGAACGCACCATGCGTCTCTTGGGTGTCACCGCGTTGGAGGAATTGGGCCCTGGCCACGTCACTCAGCTCGAGCGGTTGGTCCCGCGCCCACGGTGACCGTGGCCGGCTGGTAAGACTTCTGTCGTGGCGAAGAGCATGAAGCAGGTTGCTGCGGCGGCGGGTGTGTCCGTCGGCACGGTGTCCAACGTGCTCAATGCACCCGACAAGGTTGCGCCCGCGACGGTGAAACGTGTCATGTCCGCGATCGACCGACTCGGTTTCGTCCGCAACGACGCTGCCCGGCAGTTGCGTGCCGGCCGGTCTCGATGCGTCGGGCTGGTGGTGCTCGACATCGGCAACCCGTTCTTCACCGAGATCGCACGAGGCGTCGAGTCCAGTGCCACCGACCGAGGCCTCACCGTTCTCCTGGGGTCCACGGACGACGACCCGGAACGTGAGCGTCTCTACCTGGACACGTTCGACGAGCAACGTGTCCACGGCCTGCTGGTGTCTCCGGTCGGGGAGGATCTCGAGCGACTCGAACTCCTCCAGTCCCGAGGCACCCCGGTGGTGCTGGTCGACCGAGACGGAGCGGGCACGTCGTTCTCGTCCGTCGCGGTGGACGACATCGCCGGAGGCGAACTCGCCGTCCGGCATCTGTGTGAGCAGGGCCGGCGCAGAATCGCCTACGTCGGTGGGCCCGCCTCGCTGAGGCAGGTCGCGGATCGACTGCGAGGCGCACGCACGGCCGCGGAGGCGGCGGGCGCAGTCATCGAGGTCGTGCCGACCCGCGAGCCCAGTGTCCTGGCAGGCCGAGCGGCTGCGGCCTCGATCGCCGAGCGCGCCCCGAAAGATCGACCGGACGCCATATTCTGCGCCAACGACCTGCTCGCACTGGGGGTTCTGCAGAGCCTGGTGATGCTGGGCAACTCGGTCGTCCCCGACGACATCGCCGTGATCGGCTACGACGACATCGATTTCGCAGCGTCGGCCGTCGTATCGCTGTCCTCGATCAGGCAGCCCAGCCGCGACATCGGCAGTGCTGCGGTGGATCTGCTGGAGGAATCGGCACAGGACCACCGCGCCGAACCACGCCACGTGCAGTTCCAGCCGACGCTCACCATCCGCGATTCCACGCGCTGAGGAAACTGCGCTGAGGAAACTGCACTGAGGAAACTGCACTGAGGAAAACCTAGCCCGGTTGGTCCGTCTCGTCCGGGTGCTGTTTGAAGGAATGCTCCTCGTGGTCGAGTTCGTGCTCGAGACTCCGCATTCCGGCGTCGGGGAGGCGTCCGCAGTCACGCCAGCGCACCAGTTCCTCGCGTTGGGCGTCGATGAGGCGCCGGCGAACCGTTGTCGCGGCCTGCTGCTCGGGGGAGATGACGGGTGCGTCGTCGTTCGTTTCGTCGAGATGATCGAGCCTGCGGTTGTACCGGTCGATGCGCTCGTCGAGCTCGCGGCGCATGAGTGCTCTGCCGTCGTCGTCGAGCTTTTCTTCGTCGGCGATGTGATCGAGTTGTTGCAGTGCAGCTTTCGTCACGCCCACGCGTGCTTCGTTGCGCAACCTCGATTCGGCGGCGGGGTCGGCCCGCACGTTCAGCAGCCGCACGAGAGGAGCGAAGGTCGTACCCTGCGCCACCACGGTCACCAGGACGACCACGAATGCGCAGAACAGCAACAGATTTCGGATCTCGAACGGCTCACCCGATTCCGTCGTCAGCGGTAGCGAGAACACGGCGGCGACGGTGATCACTCCGCGAGTTCCCGCCCAGCTCATCACCACGACCTCGCGTCCCGACAGCCGTGAAGACCGCGATGAGGACCGTGATGACGACCGGTCGACCATGCGTGCCACTGCCTCGGTGCCGAGCAGCCACACGGGACGGACGAGCAGCACACCGGCGAGCGTGACCGCGACGGCGCCGACGACGGTGGTGAGCGGGTAGGCAGCAAGCCCCTCGATCACTGTCGGCAACTGTTCGCCGATCAGCAGGAACACGAAACCCTCGAGAAGTAGATCGATCAATCTCCACACGGCTCCCGTCTGCAATCTGCTGGCTCCGGACACGGCGTGGCGAGTGTCGTGGCCGATGAAGAGGGCTGCGACGACGACAGCGAGTACCCCGGAGGCGTGCACTTCCTCCGCGGCGACGTAGGCGACGAACGGAGTGGCCAGGGATACGACGTTGAGCAGAAGCGCGTCTCCGAGAAACTTCTGTACGAACCTGATGACGAGCGCAATGGCGCACCCGACGATGACTCCGCCGACCGCGGCCAGCACGAAGAGTCCGCCCGCGTGCGTGAAGGTCATGTCCTGCGACGCGATCGCGGTGGCCGCGACGGTCAGCATCGTCAGTGCGGTCGCGTCGTTGAGCAGTCCCTCGCCCTCGATCAGCGTGATCAGCTTCGGCGGTATCCCGGCTCGCCTGCCGACCGCGAGTGCGGCCACGGGATCGGGCGGTGCGACGGCAGCTCCCAGGGCCATTCCCGCGGCGAGGGTCGCCCCGGGTATCAGCAGTGCCAACCCGACGCCGACGATCGAGGCCGTCACCACGACCAACGCGACGGACAGGCTCAGAATCGTCCACACGTTGCGGCGGATCGCGACGAGTGACGAGTTCAACGCTGCACTGTAGAGCAGCGGTGGAATCACCAGCGTCAGAACGAGTTCCGGGTCCAGCACGATGTCCGGTAGCGACGACGTCGACACCGCAAGACCTGCCACGGTGAGCAACGCTGCGGCGGGTATCGACGACTTCTCGGACACGACCTGCGCCAGCACGATCAGTGCCGTCGCGGCCAACACGAGTCCGAGGATGCTCAGCACGTGGGCGCGCCGCTGGGTGAGTTCACGAGCATGGATTCCCACCTTCCGTTGTCTCAAACTTGCACTTTCCGAGTGTTCAGTCGGGCGACGGCCGATCCTGCTGCAATGATTCTTCGAGAATTGCGCAGCTGCGCTCGCGGTGAGTCGTGGCCGGAGACGTCGTGTCCGACCAGGTGTCGGTCTCGGTCAGAGCCCACTCCGCCCAGTCCGAGATGTGGGTGAAGTGCCCGATCATGAAGCGGTTGGCCAGCGTCATCAAGTGTTGGCGTTCGGGGAACGTCGAGCTGTCGACGTCGTGTAGACGCTCGGCGTGGGCCAGGAACAGGGCGCGGGTCTGCTGAGCGTGATCGCGCATCGTGGTGATGTTGTTGCGCAGGTCGGTGAGCGAACCCTGCTCGGCGAACAGCACTCGAATCATGCCCTCGAACTCCATGGCCGACGGCTTCGACGCGGTCGCGAGCCATGACGCGAGGGCGTCGCGACCTGCGTCGGTGATCGAGTAGACGGTGCGACTGCGGCCGGTGCCCACCGGATCCGTCGATGCCGAGACCAGGCCACGTTCGAGCAGCTTCTTCGGCGCGTTGTACAGCTGGCGGTCGGCCCGGGGCCACAGTTCGGCGACTCCACGGCCGAACTGCACCGAGATGTCGTAGGCCGTCCAATCCCGCGTGGCGAGCAATCCGAGGATGACGTACGAGGTTGTATTCAGATCGCCCTGCGCCACCGATGGTCCTTCCTGCCGAAAGACCGATCGCCGATCGGCGCCGACGTCCCGATCCTAACTATCGGCCCGAGCTGTCACTCGCCGGCCAGTCACTCGCCGGCGTCGTCGCTGTGCTCCTCGACGGCGTCCGAGGCCTCGGCGGACGGCGTCGCGTACACGTACGGGAACAGTTCTCGGGCGACCTTGGCGGCGGGTGCACTGCCGTCGACCGCGGGGGCGAGGTTGGCCCAGACGACGAAGGTGACGTCGTTCTCCGGGTCGTATCCCATGAAGGAGTTGTATCCCGGCATCTCGCCGATGTGCCCGTACAGCGGACCCATCTGTGCGATTCCGTAGCCGTACGCCGCGGTTCCCGTGTCGTCGCTCGGAGTGATGCTGTCCATCCGCAGCTGCTGGGTGTCGGCGTCGAGCAGTTCGCCGACGGCGAGAGCCTTCACCCACGTGGCCATCTCGTTCGCCGTCGAAATTCCTTGTCCGGCCGACCACGTCCACGACGGGTTGTCGTTCGTCGTCGTTCTCGGCGTGACGGAGCCTGCGTCGATGGCGGCGATGCGTTCGGGTGACAGCGATTCCTTTCCCTCGCCCAGGGTTTCGAGGTTTCCGCTGTAGGAGTATCCGGCGGTGTACGGCGCGGGAATGGAGGTGTCGGTGTTCGCCGGGAACGAGGTGTCCGTCAACTCGAGCGCGGAGAACAGTCGATCCTGGTAGATCTGCGCAATCGGCTTTCCGTCCAACTGCTCCGCGATCAGCCCGAGCAGCACGGTATTGGTGTTGGAGTAGTTGTATTCGGTGCCCGGCGCGGACGTCGGCGAATTCGAGAGCCCGAGCGCAACCAGTTCCTCTGGTTCCCAGACCCTTTCGGGATCCTCGTCGAGCGCTCGGTTGAGCTCGACGGTCTGGGTGTAGCTGTAGAGACCGCTGCGCATGTCGAGGAGTTGTCCGATGGTGATGTTCTCACCGTTGGGGACATCGGGGCGATACTTGCTCACCGGGTCGTCGACGGAGATCTTGCCTTCCTGAACCATCTGCAGGATGACGGTGCCCGTCCACGTCTTGGTGTTGGATCCGACGCGCACCTTGGTGTCGAGCGTAGGTGGCGTCGCTGTGCCCGCGTCCGTGCTGCCCCAGGTGTTCACGTACTCGCCGTCCGGGGTCCGGACCAACACCACCATGCCGATTGCGCGGTACTCTTTCGCCTTCTCGTCCACTATCGCGTCCATCGCAGCGGTGTCGAACGGTACGAGGGCCGAGGACGAATCAGGAGAGCTGGAACCGGTAGAGCTCTCCGAGGCAGCATTCTCGGACACAGCACTCTCGGACACAGCACTCTCCGAGACAGCACTGTCGTTGCCCGACGAACATGCCGCGACGAGCAGTCCTGCGGTGAACAGAATGGTCAGTAGTTTGCCTGAAGTGCGGTGCATCGTCTGGGGTCCGTTCGTGTCGTGGGCGTCTACGAAGTCAGGAGCGGGTGAACGTGCCGAGTCCGAGAGGATCGAGATACTCGACGGTGAGTGTGGTCGGTGCCCCGGCGGTGACCATGAATTCGGCACCCGTCGGCCCCGACGCGTTCTCGCCGACGGGTTCGAACCAGTAGGTGTCACCGTCGTAGTGAGTGAGGGGATAACGCGACTGGAGTTCCTTGCCGATGTTCAACACCAGTTCGTCTCCCTCGGCGGTGACCTCGGCGGCGCCGTAGAACGGGCTGGTGTACGTGCCTTCGTAGCTGCTCGGCTCCCGCGCAGGCGTCGTCGATGCGGGCGGATTCTCGTAGTCCGTCTCGGAACGGCCGTGCTCGACCATCTTCTCGAACTGGCCCGCGACGAACGGCGCCCAGTCGACGGTGAGTTCGCCGTTCTTGGCGTAATCCATGAACTGTGCCGCAATGGTTTCCGAGACACCGACGGGTGCGGTGTTGGCAAGTACGACGATGCCGAGTTGCTCGCTCGGTAGCATCACGACGTCGGTGCTCGCGCCGAGTCCGAACGCCCCTGCATGACTGACCTCGACGCGGCCCTGACTGTCGGTGCCGACATTGAAGCCGATGCCGTAGAAAGTGTCTCGCGCTCCTGGCGTCTCCGAGGGGTGGGCGAGAGAATGCGCCTGGTGGGTGAACTGCAGGGCTTCGGGCTCGACGACGGTGGTGCCGTCGAACTCTCCGCCTGCGAGTTGCATGCGGATCCACTGGGCCATGTCGCCGACGGAGGACGCTGCACCACCCGCCGGGGCCTGACCTTCGGGATCGCTGACGTACTTCGCCTCCCACGTGGTCGAACCCGGTTCCGTCAGAACGTGATTGAAGGCATGGTTGGGCGAGTCGACCCATTCCTGCTGACTCGACGTCGTGTTGGTCATGCCGAGGGGTTCGTAGATCTTCTGCTCGGACAGTTCCGCCCACGTGGTGCCCTGGGATTTGGCTGCTGCCACGCCTGCTGCGGAGAACCCGTAGTTGGTGTAGTCGTAATTGTCTCGAAACGTTTCCAACGGAACCTGATTCAATCGGGCGATGATCTCGTCGTAGCTGTAGCCGAGGTCTTCGAGAAGGTCGCCTGCGTGATCGGGCAGGCCGGAGCGGTGCGACATCAGGTCGGTGAAGCTGGCATTCTCGGTGACGTACGGATCCGACACCGCGAAACCCGGTTCGAACCGGCGGATCGGCTCGTCCCACTCGAGCTTGCCTTCGCCGACCAGCGAGGCGACCACCGACGACGCAACGGGCTTCGACACCGAGGCAAGCTGGAACATGGTGTTGGTGTCCACCGGGTCCGGTTCGCCCACCTTGCGTACACCGAATCCCTTCGAATACAGCACTTCGTCCTGGTAGACGACCGCGACGGCGATACCGGGAGCGCCCGTTCGCGCCATCATGTCCTCGACGTACCCGTCGAGTTGTCCGACGGCGGCGTCGACGGCTGCCCGGTCGATCGATGCCGGTGGAACCTGCGGGGGCGTCTCGGCGAGTGCGCTCCCGTTCGTCTCGGATCCGGCGTTGGAATCGGTGTTGGAATCGGAGTCCGTGCCGGCGGTGGAACTACACGCCAGAAGCACGGTCATCCCGAGTGCGAGGAGGGGGAGAGCCGACAATCGCGCACGAACGAGGGGAGTGCATGTCCCGACCATCGAGTTGCTCCATCCAAAGCGTCACGTGTTCTCGCGTGGACGGTTCACCGGCACTGTCCGAGAGTCCGCGAGCACAGATCGATTTGGCAGGCGCGCCGATCCCGACGATGGACGCTGCGCACTGTGGCGATGACGATACACCCGTGACTGCATGTTGCACTATGTAATTTGCAGTATCAGATAGTTTCCCTCCGCGCATGTGGAATCACGACGATCGGCGACTCCACACGCGCGGAGGGAAGTGCGCTTCGGCGCTACTTCGCGATGAACGCGAGAATGTCTGCGTCCAAGGCTTTCTGGTAGTCGCCGTAGATGCCGTGCGGTGCCCCGGGGTAGACCTTCAGTGTGCCGTCCTTGACGAGTTCGATGGACTTCAGCGCCGCGGCGGCGATGGGCACGATCTGATCGTCGTCGCCCTGGGCGATGAACACGGGAACGGTGAGTGCCTTCAGATCCTCGGTGAAGTCGGTCTCGGAGAACGCCTTCACGCAGTCGTACGCCGCGGCGAGGTTCACCAGCATGCCCTGACGCCAGAAGTCGTCCTTCGCTCCCTGCGACACCTGGGCACCGTCGCGGTTGGCGCCGAAGAACGGCTCGGCGAGGTCCTTGTAGAACTGCGATCGGTCGGTCAGGACACCGTTGCGGATGTCGTCGAGCGCCTCGATCGGGGTGCCCTCCGGGTTGGCGTCGGACTTCAGCATGATCGGAGGAACGGCACCCGCAGTGATGACACGGGCGACGCGGCTGCCGCCGTGCTGCGCCGCGTAGCGGACGACCTCGCCGCCCCCGGTGGAGTGACCGATGAGAGTCAGCTCCTGCAGATCGAGTGCCTCGACGAGTTCGGCGAGGTCGCGTGCGTAGGTGTCCATGTCGTTGCCGGTGTACGTCTTCGAGGAGCGTCCGTGACCGCGACGGTCGTGCGCGATTGCCCGGTACCCGGCGTCGGCGAGCAGTTTGAGTTCGAGCTGCCACGCATCCGAGGACAGCGGCCATCCGTGGCTGAGCAACACCGGCTTGCCGGTGCCCTGCTCGGTGTAGTAGATCTCGGTTCCGTCGGTCGTGGTGATGTACGGCATGGGGAGCTCCTCGAATCGGAAGGCTGGGGTTCGACAGGGTGGTACCGAGAACACTCGTCCACACGCGCGTCGATGTCGTCGCGGCTGGCGTCCACACCGTGTGCCTGGTTTCGGCCGGTCGCGATACCTGCTAGCCGGTAGACGCCGCGATCGTGACCGTGACGGATGTGCCCTCACCTGCAGGGCTGTTCAGTGCCAGTGTGCCCCCTGCTGCGGCCACCCTGTCCTGCAGGCCGATCAGGCCCGATCCGAGGGCAGGGTCTGCGCCGCCACGACCGTCGTCGCTGACGGTGAGCGTCAGGTCCCCGTCGGTGACGACCGCGGTCACCCTGATATGGGAGGCATCGGCGTATTTGGCTGTGTTGGTGAGTGACTCGGCGACGACGTAATACGCTGCCACTTCGATGGAGTCGTCCAGGCGAACCGGAATGTCGGTCGTGAGCGACACCGGCACCGGGCTGCGACGGGCGAGCGTCTTGAGCGCCGGTGCCAGCCCGCCGCGAGAGAGGATGGCGGGGTGTATGCCGCGCGAGAGCTCGCGAAGATCGGTGTGAATCTGTGCGAGTGTGTCGACACTGCGGTCCAGGCTCTGTCTCAGCTCGCGCAGATCCTCGGGAACGACGGCCTGTGCTGTTCTCAATTCCATTCCGAGAGAGACGATTCTCTGTTGCGCGCCGTCGTGCAGGTCTCGTTCGATGCTCCGTCGGGCCTGGTCCGCGGCGGCGACGACACGAGCCCGCGACCGGGTGAGCTCTTCTCGCGTTTCGCTGTTGTAGACGGCGGTGGCGAGGAGGTCCGCGAAGTCGGTCAGTCTGTCTTGCAGATCGGGCTCGACCGAGCTCTCGGTGGAGCCGACGACGATCGCACCCCAGATTCTGCCGTCGACGTTGATCGGTACACCCAGTCCGACGGCTATTCCTCGGCCATCGAGACGATCGACGATATCGCCTGTTGCGGTGGCGAAGTCGATCGTCGCGGGTCGGCCCGTCGCGGCCACCGCGGTGCACACGTTGTGCCCGCCGAGCGTGAGCCTTTCACCGGGAGTGAGCCGATGCCCCTCGGTGGTATCGCGCCCCGCGAGCACCACGTACGTCCCCAGCGTCGAGCTGTCCAGCCCCGAACGAGCCTGCACGGGGTCGAAATGCACGGGGTCGAAATGCACGAGGTCGAATTGCACGACGGAGACGTGCTCGATGCCCAGGCCCCCGGCGAGCTCGTCGGTGACGGCGGCGTAGACCTCGTCCGGCTCGGCTCTGGAGGCGACGAGGGTGGCGACCCGTCGGAGCGAGGCTTGCTGTCGCGCCAACGCCGTGGCACGGCGGTTCTGCCGCGCCGATTCCACGGCGCGCAAACGGGACTGCCCGACGAGCATGTTCGTCAGCAGCGCGAGAGCCAGGAAGACGACGACTGCAGGGACCAGGCTTTCGCTGCTTTCGATGACGTGGATGTACGCGTATGCCGCGGCGCTGGCAATCGAGGTCGCGATCGACAACCGAAATCCCCAACCGGCGGAGACGACCAGCACACCGAACAGGAAGACCGCGCCGAAGGCGTTCTCGGGTGCGATCCGTTTGAGCATCAGAACAACGACGATCTCGATCAGAACGAGCGCCGCCGCCAGGGCGATTCCACAGGCGACGGGAGGGGAGCTGGGACGCAGCACCAGGGTGACGAGGCGCTCCTTGCGCGCAACGGACGTCGTCATCGGTGCGAACCCGCGGGACGAGTATTCCGGCTAGCGGGCATGTTGCCCGCGGCGGCGTCTGACACCCTGGGTGAAGTGAAGTCCTTCGCCCGCAGCTGCCTCATCGTCGACGACAGCGACGCGTTCTGCATGTCGGCGCGCCGAATGCTGGAGGCGGCAGATGTCACTGTCGTCGGGACTGCGTCGACGCTCGCGCAGGCGGTGGAGATCGTCCTGGGGTCGCGCCCCGATCTCGTCCTCGTCGACATCGACCTCGGTGACGAAAGCGGGTTCGACGTGGTGGAAGCAATCGCCGAGGCGAGCGCTGAATCACGGCCGTCGATCATCCTGGTGTCCACGCACGACGAGGACGACTTCGCTGACCTCGTGGAATCGAGCTCGGCCGTCGGGTTCCTGCCGAAGTTCGACCTGTCGGCCCAGTCGATTCGAACACTGCTCACGACAGCGTGTCGAGATACATGATCACGGCGCGCACCCGTCGGTGGTCGTCCGCCGTCTCGGCCAGATCCAGCTTGGTGAGAATGCTGCGGACGTGCTTCTCGACGGTGCCCTCGGTGATCCACAGGCGACGGCCGATACCGGCGTTGGAGAGCCCCTCGGCCATGTGAGTCAGCACGTCTCGTTCCCGCGTGGTCAGCGCGCCCAGCGGATCGTCGCGGCGTTTCGCGGCAACCAACTCGTAGACGAGCGCGGGATCGATCACGGACGATCCCGCGGCGACGCGTTCGACGACGCCGACGAAGTCGTCGACGTCGGTGACGCGACTCTTGAGCAGATACCCGATGCCCTGAACCGACCCGTTCTTCATGTCGTCGAGCAGTTCCAAGGCGTGCTCCACCTCGACGTGAGCGGAGAGCAGAAGCATCGAGACGCCGGGGAACTCGCTGCGAATGCGGAGTGCGGCGTCGAGCCCTTCCGCGGTGTAGGTCGGCGGCATTCTGATGTCGATGATCGCCAACTGCGGTCGCTCACGGCCTACCAGCGCGAGCAGTTCCTCCCCGTCACCTGCCGTGCCGACCACGTCGAGCTCTGCCCGAGTCAGAAGGCTGGAGAGCCCTTCCCTCAGCAGCACGTCGTCGTCGGCGATCACTACCCGCAGCCCTGCCATCACGCTCCCTCACGCTGGTGTCGAGAAAGCAGTGTGCGTCAGCGGGTCGTCCGCCGTCATCAGTCGTTCGACTCTAATGCTGCTGCAGCGAAGTCCGCCATGGACGGAAACTCGAGACCGTAGCCGACGTCGCCCGTCGGCTCGGGTGTCGCGCCCCACCCCGGTCGTGCGTGTCGACGGTTGATCCACACGGAGTCGAGGCCGTGGCGCGCAGCAGGGACGTGGTCGTGGAACAGGCTCTGCGCGACATGCAGTAGTCGGGTCCTCGGGATGCCGAGATCCGCCAGCGTGGTTTCCAGAGCGTCGAAGTGCTGGGATGCCGGCTTGTAGGCGCCGACGTCCTCCGCGGTGATGATCCGATCGAATCGAACGCCGAGACGGGCGTTGCTTCCGGCGAATCCGTCGCGGTGGACGTTGGACAGGATGATCAACGAGTATCGCGACGCGAGAGCCGCCAGAGCGTCGTGACTGTCTGCGAACGCGGGCCACTCGGGGACCGAACTGCCCAGGCGCGCCGCCCACGTATCGGATACCGGAGCCCCGAGGACCTCGCCGGTGCGACGGAACGCGTCGGCGAGGATGTCGGGATACAGCGAACCGGGTGAATCCACCTCGGCCTGCGCCTCGTTCGCGGCGTACGCGAGCAACAGTTCCTCGTCGGACATCGTCAGCCCGACATCGCGCGCCCAGGGCGCGAGAACCGCGGCGATTCCGGTTTCCCAATCGATCAGAGTGCCGTAACAATCGAAACTCAAGGCGTCGTACTGGGCCAGATCCACGGACGGTCCTCACTGCTCGGCTCGGCTCATCACCGTAACGCCGAGCTCCGCGGACCGCACGCGGTGCGAGGTCGACGGCGGGCGTCAGTCCGAGGACTTGCCTTCAGCTGCATCCCCGTCGGCGAGATCCGGAGCGAGCTCGCGGGTGGCCATGCCGCCGTTCTTGCCTTCGTCGACGGGACCAGGATGCCCGCCCTTCGGAGAATCCTCGGGGCGGGCTCTGATACTGCTGTCGTCGGTGTTGCTGTCGTCGGTCTTGCTGTGGTCAGCGTTGTCGGTCATGCCGACTGGAGTAACCGTTGTCCAGCGGCTTCAACCGCCGGGCACGGTGCGGGAGCTAGGCGGTCCGAACTTCCTCCGGCTGAACGTGCTCGGCCGGCTGGTCGGTTGCAGGCCTGCGGATGAAGAACGAGGCCGCCACCGCGACGAGGGAGACGACGCCGCCGCACAGGAACGCGGTGTGGATGCCGTCCTGGCTGGCGGCGGTCTCCGCGACACCGGACGCGACGCGCGAGGCCGCTGTCGTGGACATGACGGTCACGAACAGTGCGGTACCGGCGGCACCCGCCAGCTGCTGGAGGGTGTTGAAGATCGCGCTGCCGTGCGAGTACAGGTGCTTCGGCAGCGATCCCAGCGACGACGTCATCAGCGGCGTCATGATCGTGGCGAGACCGACCGAGAGGACGCAATGGATCGCGACGACCATCGGGAGCGAGGACTCGGCGTCGAGCAGGGTCATCGCCCAGAGAGCGGCGCTGACGATCATCGCACCGGGAATGACGAGCGGCCGCGGGCCGATTCGGTCGAACGCGCGTCCGACGAACGGCGCCAGCAAGCCCATCGTCAGACCGCCCGGCAGGAGCATCAGACCGGTGGTCAGCGTGTCGAGCCCGAGGATGTTCTGCAGGTACATCGGCAGCAGAATCAACGCACCGAACAGCGCCATCATGCTGATCATCAGCATGCCGAGGCCGATGGTGAACGTCGGTGTCGAGAACGGCCGCATGTTGAGCAGTGCACGCTCCGAGTCCTGACGCGCGATCTGTCGCATCACGAAGATGGCCAGTGCGACGACGCCGACCGTCAGCGGAACCCACACGGGGATCGACGATCCCTCGGCCGAGTGGCCGATGCTGCTCAACCCGTAGACGAGTCCACCGAATGCCAGCGCGGACAGTACGACGGACAGTCCGTCGAAGGACGGCCTGCTGGTCGGCGTCACGTTCTTGACCAAACCGACGCCGATGCCGAACGCGATCAACGCGATGGGCAGTACGAGCCAGAACATCCAACGCCAATCGAGCGCGTCGAGGATGACGCCGGAAATCGTCGGACCGACGGCAGGGGCCACCGCGATGACGATGGAAATGACGCCCATCATCTTTCCGCGCTCGTGGGCAGGGACGAGGTTGAGGACGGTGTTCATCAGCAGCGGGAGCATGAGAGCGGTACCGCTGGCCTGGACGATGCGGCCCGCGAGCAGCAATTCGAAGCCGGGAGCCGACGCCGCCAGCAGGGTGCCGACGGTGAACAGCGTCATCGCGGCGACGAACACCTGGCGCAGGGTGAAGCGTTGGAACAGGTACCCGGTCGTCGGGATGACGACGGCCATGGTGAGCATGAAGCCGGTGGTCAGCCACTGCGCGGTCGTTGCGGTGATGCTCAGGTCCACCATCAACCGCGGCAGCGCGACACTCATGATCGTCTCGTTGAGGATCATGACGAATGCCGCGACCACCAGGACGCCGATGAGCAGCTTCCCTCCCGGCGGCAGCTGTGCGGCCTCGTTCTTGTTCGGCGAAGTATCCATCGCGTCTGTCTGCATGTTCAGTGATTCCTCGAAGTGTGGCCGACGTTCTTGTTGACAGTGTGCGGCGAACTGACAGTGACTGTCAACTTGGAATGGACTGGTATGTTGAAGGCAACAGAAAGGGTGACGCGGAGATGAACGATGCGAGTGAGGCGCCAGCGCAGTCCGATCACGCACAGTCCGATTACGCGCCGCCGGTTCTCGATCTGAGGGAACGACGGCGGCGCGAGACCCGGCTGGACATCAACCTGGCCGCGCTCGACTTGTTCGAGCAGCGTGGAGTGGCGGCAACGACCGTCGACGAGATCGCCAAAGCGGCAGGCGTGTCGCCCAGTACGTTCTTCCGTCAGTTCAAGACGAAGGAAGAGTCGATCCTGTCGGTGGATCTCGATCTGGACGCCGAGATCGAGCACTGGCTCGAGCACACCGACGCACGCGATATCGACATCGCCGGGATGGAGGCGATCTACGAGCGCGCTGCGCTACGGCTCGTCGGAGCCTCGGAGGAAACGAAGAGCCGGGTGCTGCGTGCGCGTCGACTCATCAACTGTGACGCACACCTGCGGGCTACCGCGATCGCGATGGACGCAACCACGCTGTGCCGCCTGGCCGATTCCCTGGCGAGCAAGCTGGAGGGCACGCAGTCACGCTCGTTCGCACGGCTGATGGTGGAGAGTGCGGGGATGACGTTGCGGATCGCGTTCGACGAGTGGGCCACCCGCGTCGACGCCGGCGAGGAAGCCGATCTCGCCGAGATCTACAGAACTACGCGCGGTGAACTGCGCCAGGTCATCGGGCGGCAATAGTCTTCTACACATGATCGATAATCTGCGGAGCCGCATCGTTCGGACGGCCGCGTACCGGCGCCTGTCCACCCGGGCGAGCGGACCGCTGACCCCCACCCGCGCTGCCGCGAGACTGTCCGCGTACGTCTACGGAAACATTCTCGTGTTGACCGCGGTGGTTGCAGCGTCGCCCGCGAGTATCGACGACGGTGACGCGTTTCTTCTCGTGCTCGCAACCGCGTCGACGACGTTCGTCGCCCATGTGTTCGCCGAAACCGTCGCGCGCAGCAACATTCCCGAGTCCGTGCACGGGTCGACGGACAACGAGAAGAAGCAGACGGTGATCGACGAAATTCGGGACGCCGTCCCCATCGCGTCGTCCGGCACCGTTCCGGCGGTGATCCTGGCCCTCGCGTGGCTGTGGATCCTGCCGACGTTCTGGGCGCAGCTCATCGCAGGCGGGGTCGTGGTGTTCCGCATCGCGACGCTTCAGATCGTCGCGCAGCGGCTGCGCGGCCAACCCCTCACGTTCAAGGTGTTCGTCGCCGGTTTGGTGACTGCGGCTCTCGCCGCCGTCATCGTATTCCTGAAGGTCTACACCTCGCACTGAAGTGTCAGTGTCAGTGTCAGTGTCAGTGTCAGGGTCAGGGTCAGGCCAGGTCGACACGGGAGAGCGGCTCGTCACCGTCCAGGACTCGCAGAATGTCCTCAGCTGCAGAGCGACTGGCGACTGCGCGTGCCTGCGCAGTCTGGCCGGCGAGGTGCGAGGTGACCACCACGCTCGGAAGCTCGCGTAGCGCACTGCCGGCCGGCAACGGTTCGATGTCCACCACATCGAGCCCTGCCCCGGCGATCACCCCCGAGTGCACCGCATCCGCCAACGCGTCCTCGTCGACCAGAGAACCTCGGGCGGTATTGATCAGCGAAGCAGTGCTTTTCATGATCGCCAGCTCTCGAACGCCGATCATGTGAATGTTCCCGGCTGTCGGTCGCACGTGCAGCGACACGAAATCGGACTCGCGAAGAACCTCGTCGAGGCCGCAGTACTGCACCGGTCTCGTCGCGTCCGGGTACGACGTGTGAACCAGGACTCTCATTCCGAAACACGCGGCGAGCTCGGCCAGACGTGACCCGCTCGGCCCGAATCCGACGATCCCCAGCGTCGAACCGCGCAATTCGACGGTGTCGTGGCGAGGCCAACCGCCGCTTGCCACTCCGGCGAGCGTCTCGCCGATGCGTCGGGCGCACATCGAGACCAGCATGAACGCCATCTCGGCGACGGCGTTGCTGTTGGCCCCCGGTGTGTTGCACACGGCAATTCCTCGTCGCGAGGCCGCGTCCACGTCGATGGTGTCGTAACCCACCCCGCTGCGCGCGATGACGGTGAGATCAGGTGCTGCGTCGATCATCTCGGCCGTGATCGGTTCCCCCGCCACGAGGGCGGCGTCGGCGACGGAGAGCAGCGAGGCCATCTCACCCGGAGGGCGCGGACCGCGTGACGGGCTGTGGACGGTGGTGTGCCCACGGCCGCGAAGAAGGCGGTCGACGTCGTCACCCGGTTCGAGATAGTCGGTGGTGATCAGAATCCGTGCCATGCTCAGTGCCCGCTGACGTCCGACGCGAGGAGAGCATCCTTCACCGCGGCGCCGAGGCCGGCGGTGGTCCCCGTGCCACCTAGATCCGGTGTTGCGTAGGAGCCGTCGGCCAGAACGGACTCGACAGCACGCAGAACCGCGGCGCCTGCCTCGGGCTCGCCGAGGTGCTCGAGCATCAGCGACGCGCTCCAGATCTGCCCGATCGGATTGGCGATGCCTTGTCCGGCGATATCGGGGGCAGAACCGTGCACCGGCTCGAACAGGCTCGGAAACGTCCTCTCCGGGTTGATGTTCGCGCTCGGAGCGATCCCGATCGTGCCGGTGCACGCCGGACCCAGATCGGACAGGATGTCGCCGAACAGATTGCTGGCGACGACCACGTCGAACCAGTCCGGATGCATGACGAAGTTCGCGGTCAGAATATCGATGTGGTACTTGTCCACTCGCACATCGTCGTACCCGGCGGCCATCTTCTCGACGCGTTCGTCCCAGTACGGCATGGTGATGGAAATGCCGTTGCTCTTCGTCGCCGAGGTCAGGTGTCTCGCCGGCCGCTGCTGAGCGAGGTCGAAGGCGTACTTCAGGATTCGATCGACCCCGGTCCTGGTCATGACGGTCTCCTGGATGACCGTCTCCCGGTCCGTGCCCTCGAACATCGTGCCGCCGATGCTCGAGTACTCACCTTCGGTGTTCTCGCGGACGACGTAGAAGTCGATCTCGCCAGGCTCGCGTCCGGCCAGAGGGCTTGTCACACCCGGCATCGACTTGACCGGCCGAAGGTTGACGTACTGATCGAACGTGCGACGAAACTGCAGGAGGCTGCCCCACAACGACACGTGATCCGGCACCACATCCGGCCACCCGACCGCGCCGAAGAAGATGGCGTCGAAGCGATTCAGTTGATCGAACCAGCCGTCGGGCAGCATCTTTCCGTGCGCGGTGTAGTACTCCGCACTTGCGTAGTCGAACTCCTCGATGTCGAGAGTGAAGTCGAACGTCGACGCGGCCGCCTGGAGAACCGAGAGGCCCTCGGGAACCACTTCCTTGCCGATTCCGTCTCCGGCAATGACGGCGATTCTGTGCGTGGAACCCATCGAGCAGTCCTCCTGGTGTCGGTCTGTGGGTGTCGGTCTGTAGGTGAACGTTCGGTTCGACAGTAATTCGCAAGAAGCCGCGGTGAAAGGGCGCAGGAGGCAAAGTATTCTTTCTTCAAAGGAAAGAAAGGAGTCTGATGCAGAAGGATGATCTGGGATTCTTCGAGGTAGTGGCCAGGTCGGCCAGCCTCACCGCGGTCGGCCGCGAGCTGGGGGTGTCCGTCTCGTCGGTCAGCAAGCGTCTCGCCCAGCTCGAATCCAGATTGGCGGTACGGCTCGTCCATCGCAGTACCCGCCGGCTCACGTTGACTCCGGAAGGCGAGCGATATGCACGCGGTGCCGCGGCCATATCGGCCGACGTGGCCGAATTGGAGGAATCCATCAGCGGCCACTATGCGGAGCTGCGTGGGCGCCTGCAGGTTCACTCGTCGGTCGGACTGGGGCGGGCCCACATCGCTCCCCTGATGGCGGAATTCGTGGCGTTGCATCCGAGGCTCGAGGTGGACGTGGAACTCTCCGCAACACCTCCGGCGGCATCGAGGACGCCGTACGACCTCTCCATTCGGGTTGGTGCACTACAGGATTCGAGGTCCACCGCCAAGCGGCTGGCGCGCAGCCGTCGAATCGTGGTCGCCTCACCCGGCTACGTCGCCGAGCACGGATTTCCTCGGACCGTCGAAGAGATACGCCGGCACAACTGCATCGTGCTTCGTCAGGACGAGGGTGACTTCGCGTTGTGGCGATTCGGCGTCGGGGCCGACGAGACGGCGCTGCGGGTCTCGGGCAACATGACGAGCAACGACGGGGACGTCACCACCGCGTGGTGTGTGGAGGGACGTGGTCTGCTGATGCGATCGCTGTGGCACGTCGGTCCGATGCTGCGTGACGGCACGCTGGTGCAGGTTCTTCCGGACATCGCCACCCCCGACGCGGATATTCACGCTGTGTACTCGGCGGCTCCCCAGGTTCCGCGACGAGTGCGTGCGGCCGTCGACCATCTTCGCGAACACCTGCCGCCGCGCCTGTCCGCATGAAACTGCTGAAGACGTAGATAATGGACCGATGCGGTCGCGGCAGAAGGTCCTCAACGCAACGTTGCGTCTGATCGAGGACGGTGGATTCGAAGGAGTCAACGTCGCCGCGGTCGCCAGTGCCGCGGGGGTCTCACGGCAAACCGTCTACAGCATCTTCGGGTCCCGCGAAGAGGTCGTGTCGCAGGCGGTGGCCAGCCTGGTGTTGGAGATTCTGGGCGGTATTCGAGTGAGGCTCGAATCCGCCGGGTCCGTCGCGGAGTTCGCGACGGAAATGATCGTGTCCGGGCGTGACGCGTTTCGGTCCAATCCGGTGCTCGCAGCGCTTCTGGTGGCCGAGCAGGGAAACCCGGTCTTCGACTACGGCATGATCGCGCGCGCCAAACCTGTTGCGAAGCAGTTCTTCGTTTCGCTCGTGGATCGCGGAATGGTCGACGAACACTACCTTGACGAGATCGTCGAGATCACCGTGCGCCTCGGGTTGTCGGTGATCGTCTTCGACAGTGATGCGGTGCGTACGGATGAGTTGCTCCGCGAGTTCCTCGGCAAGTGGCTCGAACCCGCGCTCGAACGGCTGACCTGACGCCGTTACCGAGGGAAACCTTGACACTTCTCCGCTGCGGTGTCTAGTTTTGGGTCCACTCAGCCCGAAGTGGCTGCAGTTTCCTACGGGGTGGGGGTGGGCTCGATGCCGACTGTGAGTCGCAGAACGTTCTTGACCGGGGCAGGGGTCGCCGTAGCGGGCGCCGCGCTGGGAGGTGGCCGAGCCGGTGCGCGGTCGAAGGTGAACCGGGTGCCCCTCGTCCGGGAGGACCACCGCGTCGTCGTCGTGGGGTCCGGATTCGGCGGCGGCGTCGCATCGCTGCGCTTGGCGGAGGCCGGTGTGCCGGTGACGGTGCTCGAGCGTGGAATGCGCTGGCCGACCGGCCCGAACTCCGAGACGTTCCCGCACGCGGCCAACCCGGACAAACGCATCTTGTGGCACAGGTCCAACCCGCAGCTGTTCGGGAGACCGCTCGCATTCGATCCGTACGCAGGCCTCCTCGAAGCCGTCGTCGGAGACAACATGACGGCTCTGTGCGCAGCCGGCGTCGGAGGCGGGTCCCTCGTGTATCAGGGTATGACGCTGCAACCCGCGGAACACGTCTTCGACGCCAACTTCCCGGACGGGCTCGACTGGAAGACCCTCGACCGTGTGCACTACCCGCGCGTGGCACGCATGCTCGGACTGGCCACCGCGCCGGACGAACTGATCGACAGCCCCAACTACCAGGCCGCGCGAGTGTTCGCACAGAACGCTGTGCGAGAGGGTTTTCCGGTGTCGAAGATTCCGATGCCGATCGACTGGAACTACGCACTCGCAGAACTGCGCGGAGAAATGGCCCCGTCGTACACCAACGGCGACGGAGCTCTCGGTGTCAACAACGGCGGAAAGAACTCTGTCGACGTCACTTACATTGCCGCAGGGGAGGCGACGGGACTCGTCACCGTGGAAATTCTCCACGAAGTCCGCGATGTGGAGCGAGCACCGGACGGCAGATGGACCCTCTACGTGGACCGGACGGACCCGTCGGGTGTGGTGCTCGAGAACAAGATTCTGACGACCGACACGCTCGTGATGGCCGCAGGAAGCACCAACACCACCAAGCTGCTGCTGCGGGCGTCCGCGTCGGGCCGTATCCCCGACATGCCGGATGCACTCGGTGAGGGATGGGGCACCAACGCAGACCGCATCTACGTGTGGACGGACATCGCGAACGGGTTCGGACCGCAGCAGGGAGGACCGGTCGTCTACGGAAGTTTGCAGTGGGACGATCCGCATGCCGCCTTCACTATCATCCAGGCGTCGTTCCCGCCGCTCGGACTGGACGGCAGAAGCACGACGATGGTCGGGTACGGCGTCAGTGCAGGCCGCGGAAGGTTCGAATACGACAGCGCCGTCGACGACGCGGTACTGCGATGGCCGTGGGAGGGCGACTCGGCCATACAACTGTCGAAGATCGGGCCCGCTGCACACAGGTTGGCCGGTCCATCGGGTCTGCTCACCGACACCAACGCCCTCGTGCCGACCACTTGGCATCCACTCGGCGGCGCCAACATGGGTTCGGTGTGCGATCTCGAGGGTCGTGTCCTCGGGCAGCGTGGACTGTACGTTCTCGACGGGGCGCTTCTCCCCGGCAATGCGGCCGCCTGCAATCCGTCGATGACCATCGCAGCCATCGCAGAACGCGCCCTCGACCGACTGGTCACCGAGGACGTCGGCACGGTGATCTAGCGTCCCGAGCGCAGAGCATTCAGAAGGGCGCCCGGTAGTTTCGTGTTTCTCGGGCTGCGATGACCGTTCGATGCTCGACGAACATGCGCCGAATGAACGTGGCGTCCTCCCGGTCCTGGGTGTCGGTCATCCGCGCGATGTCGCCGAGCGAGGGTATGCGAATGGTGCCGTCGGCCATCGGGGAATTCATGTCGGCGACCTTCGACCACGTCGAGTCGGTGACGGAGATGTGCATCTCCCACCATGTCGGCTCGTACAGTGCGTCGGAGGGCACACGCTCCAGTGCCGCTGCAGTGTCTGCTCTGTCGGCGGACATGGGTTGCGCCGAGTCGTCCAGATCGCATGGGTCGACGACGTAGCCCATGCCGTTCTCTCGGTCCGAGTTCCATATCCACGATTCAGGCCGCATGCGGTGTTTCGATGTATGTCGGAACGTCGCGGGCACCACGACTGTCCCGAAGGTCGACGGTGTCATGTGGCGCAGGCCCGACGTCGACACCCAGTAGATCGCGTCGCCGGCCAATACCGCAGCGGTCCACAGCTTCAGTGTCTTCGCCTGGTGGTGGTATTTGCACAGAGGCTGCAGGTTGGATCGAACGGTCCATCCGCCTGCGAGGGGATCGTTGTGATCGAACGGTACGACGTGGTCGATTTCGCACCGTTCGGACGGCACACTGCACCCAGGAAATGTGCACGTGCAGTGCGTAGCTCGCGTGAGTGCGACAAGCTCGGCCGACGGCCTGTACGTCAGCGCGCCAGGTGGCGGCTCGAGGAAACCGCCATGGCCGTCGGGGTGTATTCCGCGGGTCAACGATGAATCCTGCGCCGACGCGGACAGGAAGTCCTGTATGTACTTCGACAGATCGATGTCGTGGTGTCGGACCTTCGACGACGTTGTTCTGTTGGCGGAAGCGGATTCCCGTGAAGGTAGCGGAGCTGCCGACCGGATCTTGCCTCGGCGCAGCAGCCGCACAGCGCGCGGACCTTCCGATTCGCCGCTGCCCGAAGGTACCCGCGGTACAGGGCCGGACGGAACATCAGGGTCGGACGGAACACCAGGGCCGGACGGAACACCGGGGCCACCCGAGTCACTGGGGCCGCCCGAATCACCGGGGCCGTCGGTGTCGCTGTCCCCGTCGGTGTCGCTGTCACCGTCGGTGCCGTCGGTGTTGTGTTGTGGCGAGGCGTCGTCGGACTCGACCCGGGCTTCGGCGGTGCGATCGGTTGCAGCGGTCGCGTGGTGCGCGGCGTCGAGAAGTTCGGTCAACAGGATCTGCCACTCGGCACTGCGGGCGATGTGTCGTGCGATTTCAGGGTCGAGAACGGTTCCGTCTCCGAGGGTCGCGGGTTCGTTGGTCAGCCCCAGTAGTGTCTTGATGTCGATCATGATCTGGAGCAGGTGGGGGCGACGATCCTTGTGGACTCGCTCGGTGCTGCGGACAGGGCACTCTGCTCGACCGCAGGTGCAGAGGATGTAGTCCTCGCGGTGGAAGAGGGCCAGCAGTGCGAATCCTCGGAGCTGCTTCTTGGTCCGCGGATCACGGGAGCACACTGTCCCGATCAATTCTTCCAGAACCGAGTTGCATTCCGCGCCTTCGAGAGTGGACATCTTGGCAATGAGGGTGGCCGTACCGTCATCGCCTCGCTTCACCTCGGCGCAGCGCTCCTCGGATTCGGTTGCTTTCTGAGCGGCGGAGGCTTCGGCGGCGTCGTGCTCGAACCAGGCTCGCCAGATGTTCTCCTTGAGTGCTCTGGTGTTCATGCGCAGCGCGGCCGACAGTACGGACTCCTCCAACGCCGCGACCGTGGTATCGCTTGCCTTCTCCAGGGTGAGTGCGATTGCCCGGGCGCGTGGGTAGTCCAAGTCGCCCTCGTCGAAGGCTGCGGAGACCCGAGGTAGGCGCCACGCGAGTTGCGCACCGACGGTCAACAGGTCACGCGTCATCATGCGGGACAGGGACAATGCGACGGCGGCCTCGCATTCGACCGTGCGCCTGGCCAATGCGATATCGGCCTCGTCCTCTCCTAAGTGATGTACATCCATCTCCGTTGCGAATCTGAGTTCGGTCAAGTCGTGTACGGAACGGACCACCGCGGCGGCGCACCTGTTCTCGGCTCGGCGGGCATCTGCAAGCGAGGACAGCGCTGTCGCCGCGGCTGCATCGGCAGCCGCGCGAATCTCTCTGGTCGTGCCCCCCTGCATCCCCATGCCGCAAGTCTAATCGAACGTATGTTCGAACGCAATAGCCACGCGCTGTGCGTGTATGCGTGTAGGTAGTTCAGTTACCGAGGATCAACGTGTTGCGGGGTTTGCGTTGTTCGAGGAGGGTGTTGGTGCCCTCTCGGCTGCTGCGAAGGTCGGTGGTAGGCGCTGTGGTCTTGCTTTACGGCCGGTGGCGGGTTCGAGGGGGAAATGGGTTGGTGGAGAAACCGGATCGAGCTGGCGCGTGAGTGCGGACTGTCGTCGGCGAGAATCATCGATCCGTGGGTGCGCGGATATCGCCGCGCGGCGACGAGGCGCTACGTCCGAAGAGGTCGGGTCGGGGACCGGCACCGTCGGGAGTTGATCCGGGTGAGGCCAGCGAGCTCGACCGCCTGCGCGGAAGGAACGAGCGGGTGCGCACTCAGATGGCGTACCTGGGAGAATTGCGGGCCTCGAGGGAACTGGGACGACGGTGAAGGTTCTCGCTGGCATCGCGCTCGAGGCGCAGTATCGCTCTCGAGAAGAAATGTTTCGTCACCTCCGATACCTCGACTGGTTCTACAACGACCGCATCTCGTTACGCCTCGACGGCCTGAGCCCGGTGCGATGCCGAGCCCAGGCCCTCGCGGCCTAGGCTTTGCATTGAGCAGTCCAACCCACGGGGTCCAGCGCGCTGCCGTGGGTGGCCATGCGAACGCTGTACGACAGGCGCGGCGGTGTCACAATGTGAACGACATATTGTTGCTACAACTACGGGCGGTGCTCGATGACTGCGGAACGCGAGCCCGCTGGGGCGCTGGTGGGGCGAGACGCGCTGGCTGCGTCGATCACCCGCATGGTGACGAATCCGGGCGCGGGCGATCGGATGTTCTGGCTGCTGGGTGAGGCCGGGATCGGCAAGAGCACTCTTCTCCGGCATGCGCGTGCCGTCGCCGAGGACGCCGGTGTTCGAGTGCTGCAAGCCTCAGGCGTGGACGCCGAGACCCAGCAGATGTTCTCCGGACTGCAGCAGTTGTTGTGGCCGGTCATGGCGTATGCCGACCGTCTGCCCGAAGCAATTCGAATCCCACTCGACGAGATGCTGGGTCGCGCACCCCTGCCCGCCATGGTCGACATGTACGCCTGCAGGCACGCGGTACTCCACCTCCTCGAAGTGCTCGCCGCGGAGTCACCCCTCGTGCTGCTTCTCGACGACGCGCACCTGCTCGACCGTGATTCGCTCGACATCGTCGTCTACGCAGTCCGGCGGGTGGCCGGTCCGATGACCACGCTGTGCAGCTCGAGAGGTCACCGTATTCCCGACGGCGTCGATCCTGGCGTCGCCGCGGCGGAGGTCCCCAGTCTCACCGAAGCAGAGTCCGCCGTCTTGTTGGACCGTCAGCCCATGACACCGTCGCGCTCTGCGCGACTCGAGATCATTCGTCAGGCAAAGGGAAATCCTCTGGCGATCATCGAGTTCAGCCGTGCCGTCGTCCGGTCGGGCGTCGACCTGTCGGCCAGTACGGGCGACGACCGGGTTCGTCGGGTGCAGTCGCTGTTCTCCCTTCGAATCGCCGACCTGACGCCGCAGACCCGAAAGTTGTTGCTCTACGCGGCGTCCGGATCCGGATACGAGTCTCTGGACATCATCACCGCGGCTGCAGGGTTCGGCGGCGATCTGTCGGTGTGGAGGGAAGCGGAACAGTCCGGTCTCGTTGTGATCGACGGCCGTGCCGTACATTTCACGCATCCGCTGGTCCGCTCCGCAGCCTATTCCGACTGCAGTGTGGACCAGCGCCGCGCCGCACACGAGGATTTCGCTGCTCGACTGGTCGACGACCCGCCATGCCGGGCGTGGCATCGTGCTGCGGCCGCGGACGGCGTGGACGAATCGGTGGCCGCGGAACTGGAAGGCGCCGCCGAACTGTCTCACCGCCGAGGAGGGTTCTTCGAGGTCGCACGTGCGTTGGAACGGTCTGCGCAAATCTCTCCGGCGCCGGACAAAGCGGCGTTGCGATACGCCAGTGCTGCGCACGCTGCCTACATGGCGGGCGATCCGCAGTGGGGACTGTCGTTGGCTGCTCAGGTTCGCCGAGCAACGACCTCGCCCGAGATTCGCAGTGCGGCAGCGCTTCCGACTGCCTCGATACTGCTGCAAACGGCGAAACCGGACGAGGCGTTCGACGTGGTGCGTCGCACGTTCTCGGAGTACACACCGACGGACGAAAGTCTTACTCTGGCGCTGTTGTTCACTGCCCTCGGCGCGGCGCATTTCAGTGGCGGAGAGTGGCGAAGGACCGCATTGTCCAGTCTCGCCGAGGCGATTCCCGCACCGAGCGCCGGCGGTGAGGTCTCCTCGGAAGGGCGCGACCTTCTGTCGCCGATGCCGGATGCGGCGAAGGAAGCCGTCAGGCAGCTGATTGCCGAGTACTCGACGAGCACCCTCGGGGCGGAGGCTCGCGTAGCCCTCGACGAGACCTCGTCCATCGCAGCCAAGATCTCGTACCTGCTGGCGGAAGGGACGAGGGCATACCTCAGCGAGAACAGCGTCGACGCCCTGTCCTACTTCGGGCGAGGAATCGAATCTCTGCGTGAGGTAGGAAGTCTCGGAGCCGGGGCGATGGGGATGGCTGCATTCCTGGGTGCCCTTGTCGACACCGGCCGGTGGAACGAGGTGGACAAAGCTGCCGAGGAGGCATCCGAGGTGGCGACGGTGGGCAGGATGGCGCTCGTCGAAGCGATCGTCGAAATCCACCGTGGCACCATCGAGACTCACCGCGGCAACGTGGATGTCGCGAAAGGACACCTGGCCCGGGCGGCGACACTGTTCGAGCCGCGAGCGAACGGTGCGCTGACGGTCGATCTGACGCGGGCCCGTTCGTTCCTCGCCTGTGTGAACGGTGATTTCGCGAGCGCGTACGAGCGACTGCGAGGTGTCTTCGAGGACGACGGCACGCCGCTGCACAGCATCCAATCGGTGCTCGGTATCGCGGACCTGGCATGGGCTGGTGCAAGGAGCGGGCAACAGGCGTCGGCCAGGCGGTTCGTGACAGCCATCGGGCGTGCGATCGGGTCGAAGCCACCGGCCAGGATCAGGTTGCTTCGGCACCTGGCTGCCGCCCTGGTGAGCGAAACCACCCGCGGCGCCGAACGTCATTACCGGACGGCAGTTCTCGATCCGGACGGTGGTCAGTGGCCGGTCGAGCGTGCACGTGCTCAGCTTCACTACGGCGAATGGCTGCGGCGCAACCGCCGTCCTACCGACGCCAGGCCACAGTTGGCAGCGGCGTTGGACACGTTCGAATCCGTCGGCGCGCGGACGTTCGCGGACATCGCTCGGGCGGAACTGCGGGCAGCAGGCGGCACTCGCGGATCGACGTCGACGACGACGGACGGGTGGGCGTCGCTGACTGCTCAGGAACAACACATCGCGACCCTCGCCGCGGAAGGCCTGACGAACCGCCAGATCGGCGAGCAATTGCACCTCTCACCACGCACGATCGGCTCGCACCTGTATCACGTGTATCCGAAGCTCGGAGTCAGCAAGCGTCACGAACTGCGGGGGATGATCGACCGGGCAGCACGCTGACCTGACCGATCGGGTAGTTCGGTCCAGCGGACGGGCGGTTCGGGGTGAAATCCCTTGTCGCCGATCATGTCGAACCCTCAGAGTGAGCGTAGTCACACCGACTCACCAGGAGGATCCGATGGCAATCGAGCTCAACCAGATCTGGGACTTCCCGATCAAGGAATTCCACCCCTTCCCACGCGCGCTTCTCGGAGTGGGCGCACACGACATCATCGGCGTCGAGGCGAAGAACCTCGGATTCAAGCGTTCGCTGCTGGTCACCACCGGACTCCGCGGTTCGGGCATCATCGAAGAACTCATCGGCAAGATCGAGTACCAGGGTGTCGAGGTCGTCCTGTACGACAAGGTCGAGTCGAACCCGAAAGACTACAACGTCATGGACGCTGCTGCCCTCTACCAGAAGGAGAAGTGCGACAGCATCATCTCCGTCGGTGGTGGCTCGAGTCACGACGCAGCCAAGGGCGCTCGCATCGTGATCGCCCACGACGGACGCAACATCAACGAGTTCGAGGGCTTCGCCAAGTCCACCAACAAGGAGAACCCCCCTCACATCGCGGTATCGACCACCGCCGGAACGGGTTCGGAGACGTCCTGGGCATACGTGATCACCGATACCTCGGACATGGACAATCCGCACAAGTGGGTCGCGTTCGACGAGGCATCGATCGTCACCGTCGCCATCGACGATCCGCTGCTGTACTACACCTGCCCCCAGCACTTCACCGCCTACTGCGGGTTCGACGTGTTGGCCCACGGCAGTGAGCCTTTCGTGTCCCGGTTGGACTTCGCTCCGTCGCTCGGCAACGCCTTGTACTCGGTGGAGCTCGTGGCGAAGAACCTCCGCGAAGCCGTGTACGAGCCGCGCAACCTGAAGGCCCGCGAGGGAATGATGAACGCGCAGTACATCGCCGGACAGGCGTTCAACTCCGGTGGTCTGGGCATCGTGCACTCCATCTCGCACGCGGTCAGTGCATACTTCGACTCGCACCACGGTCTGAACAACGCCATCGCGCTGCCCCGCGTATGGGAGTACAACCTGCCCTCGCGGTACGAACGCTACGCACAGATGGCAGGGGCTCTCGGCGTGGACACCCGCAATCTCACGACGGTACAAGCTGCCGACGCCGCTGTGGAGGCCGCGATTCGGCTGTCGAAGGACGTGGGCATCCCCGACAACTTCGGTGAGGTCAACACCAGGCTCTACGACAAGAACCGGATGAACACCGGCAAGTACGCCGGCCGCGGCGAGGTCATCCCCGGCGACGAGAAGACGGTGCTCAAGATTTCCGAGCACATCCAGGGAGACTGGTGCACCCCGGGCAACCCTCGCGAGGTCACCGTCGACTCCATGATCCCCGTCGTCGACCACGCCATCAACAAGGCTTACTGAGCGCAGGAGAGAATTACCATGACATCGGCCGGCCTGGAGGCATGCAGTGAACCGATCTTCTCGACCAGTGCGGACACCGTCCGTGACGGGCTTCGCGAGACGGGATACATCTCGGGGGACGATCTCGCCGTCGTAGTCCATCTCGCGATCGCCCTGGATCGACCATTGCTGCTCGAAGGGCCGGCCGGTGTCGGCAAGACCGAATTGGCCAAGGCGCTCGCCGTCGCAGGCGGGCGCAGGCTGGTGCGGTTGCAGTGCTACGAGGGCCTGGACGACAACCGCGCCCTCTACGAATGGGATTACGCCAAACAGCTTCTGCACGTACAGATGCTGCGCGACCGCATCGGCTCCGAACTCGCGGCGGTCGAGAGCACCGAGGAAGCGTCGCAGATCCTGGCGGACACGGACTTCGGCCTGTACTCGGAGAAGTTTCTCGCGGTGCGGCCACTCCTCGACGCCATACTGTCCGAGGAACCCGTCGTACTCCTCATCGACGAGGTCGACCGAACCGAGGAATCCATGGAGGCGATGCTCCTGGAAATCCTCGCGGAGAAACAGATCACGATCCCCGAAGTCGGAACCTTCGTGGCCAGGACCGATCCGTGGGTCATACTCACCTCCAACGACACTCGCGAACTGTCTGCTGCGTTGAAACGTCGCTGCCTGCACTTCTCCGTCGGCTACCCGACGCCCGAACGCGAACGTGAGATCGTGTCCTCCCGGGCCCCCGAAGTGGAGGACGCCACCGTCGCCGACGTCGTCGAACTCGCCAGGTCCCTGAGGGAACTCCCGCTGCGCAAGAGTCCATCGGTCTCCGAGGTCATCGACGCAGCCCGCGCCGCGATGATCCTGAAGGATCACGACACCGAACGCACGCGAGAGATCCTGCTGGCAGCTCTTCTCAAGTACGGAAGCGACGTCGAACTGGTTCGTGGACGAGCGCAGGCGCCTGCCCCGGACACATCCGACGAGCCGAACGCGACCGTCGCCTCCCGCCCGCCCAACACCACCACCGCGGCGTTTCGAGGCACCGGCGGCCGCGACCCTCGCACGAGCGGCGTGGGGTTCGGAATCCGAAAGAAGTGAGTGCCGTGTCCGATCTCGGTCGCCGAAGCACACCGGCCTACGTACTCGACGTCCTCGCAGCGGTGTTCGGCCGCCTGCTTCGTCGTCACGGTGTATCGGCGTCGCCTGCCGAAGTGATCGAGGTGCGTAGAGTTCTCGGTCTCGTCGGCGCCGGTGACCTCCGAGTGCTCGAATCCGCGCTGCGCGCGACGTGTGCCAAGTACAGCTACGAGCAGGACGGATTCGACGCCGCGTTCGAGCGGCTGTTCCACCCCCGCCCGGTTACCGTGTTGGACGAGCGTCGGCCGACGCATGATTCGGGTGCCGACGGGGCGCCCACTACCCTCGAGATCTCGAACGACGACAGGGACACCGGCCGCTACGCGGACTACAACGAGAATGCAGCCGAAGTCGGTGACTTCTTCGACACTCCCGAGGCGGACAAAGGATTCAATCCGCACAAGGACGACGACGACCTGTCCATCACCGGCGCGGACTCCAACCTTGCCGTCGACACCGAGAACGACAGCGGCAGAAGGGGCGTGTCCTTCACCGTCGACGTCGACCGCGCCGACTCCGCGACCGTCGGCGACCTCTCGTCGGCACAAGCGATGATCTCGCAAGGGACGCTGGCATGGGATGACCCGGAGGGCATTCTCCGTTGGCTCGACGCCTACGACCCCCACTCGCTCTACGGTGATCAGGGAGACGGTGAGCCGTTGACCGCGGCACAACTCGACAAGTTGGTCGACGCGGTGGAAGCGTTCGTCGACGCCATCGCAGGCCAGGATCGAACCGCAGACTCCCGAGACACGGCGACGGCGTCCGACGCACCCGACTCGGACATTCCGTCGCGCGCCGAGGTGGGCGATGCGTGTCGAGAAGTACTGCGCCGCATGCGTGGTACACCGCGACCTCGCCCACGTGAAGCCACGAACGGGCGACTGAACATGCGCCGAACGGTCCGGGCGAGCATGAGAACCGACGGCGTGCCTTTCCATTTGATGGTGGACAAGCCAGTGCCGGAACGGGTTCGGCTCCTCGTCCTCGCCGACGTCTCGCTGTCGGTGCGTCCGATCACCGCGTTCACACTGCGGCTCGCGCAGGCGATGCGGCACCGGACCAGCAGGTGCACGGTGCTCGCCTTCGTGGACAATCCCGTCGACGTGACGGACCTGCTGGCGCGCAGTACCGGTGACGACGCGCTCGCATCGGTGCTCGCGGCACCCGAGTTGGACCTGGAGGCGAGCAGCGATTACGGCCGCACGCTCGAAGAGCTGTTGACGACGCACGGCTCCAAGGTCACCTCGCGCACCTCGGTCCTGATCGTCGGTGACGGCCGGTGCAACGGTCTGCCACCGCGGGTGGACAAATTGGAGGAACTGTCCAGGAAGGTGCATCGCCTGGCCTGGGTGACACCCGAGCACGAGAGGTATTGGTCGCAGGCCTCGTGCGCCATGAGCGAGTACGCCGAGGTGTGCAACGGCGTCGTGACGGCCAGGGATGCGCGTCAGTTGATCGAGAGGGCGCCCGATTTGGGTAATGCTCTGCGCTGAGTTCAGTCGCACGACTGATGACCGAGCCGCACGGACACGGCACTGTGACGAGTATGAGCAAGCCTTGTGCAGTCGTGGGAGCAACCGGAGGTCAGGGAGGGGCGGTTGTCGACGCCCTCCTGGAACGGGGCATTCCGGTCCGGGCCCTGGTACGGCGCCTGTCCGCCCGCACCGACGCACTCCAGCAGCGGGGTGTGGAGATCAGAGAAGCGGACATCACCGATCGGTCCGCGACGACCGACGCGTTCACCGGTGTGGCCGGAGTGTTCGCAATGACCACTCCGTTCGAGGACGGGCCGGAGGCTGAGATCGCCCAGGGGCAGGCACTCGTCGACGCACTGGTGGCCGCGAACGTTCCCCACGTCGTGTTCTCGTCCGTTGCCGACGCGGATCGATCCACGGGAATACCGCACTTCGAGACGAAGGCCAGGACGGAAGCGATTCTGCGAGCGTCCACCGTGCCGTTCACCATCGTCGGCCCCACCTACTTCTACGACAACATGCTGGGCGGCATCGAGGACGTTCGACGTGGACGACTCGACCTACCGCTACCGGTGGACACCCCGTTGCAGCAGATGTCCCGCCGCGATCTCGGTCGATTCGTCGCGCTCGTGTTGTCCGATCCGTCCCGATTCCTCGGCGCCCGAATCGATCTGGCGTCCGACGATCCGACCCCCGCCCAGATGGCCGCTGCGCTCGGGGCAGTCCTCGGTACCGCCGTCACCGCGCACTCGTACGACGCCGCCGCGATCTCGTCGCCGGACATGCGCGCGATGTTCCAGTTCCTGACCGATACCGGGTACGACGCGGACATCGACGGTCTGCGCCGCGAGTACCCGGAGGTCGGCTGGCAAAGGTTCACGGACTGGGTGGCGGAACTGAGGTGACTGGGGTGACTGGGGTGACTGGGGTGACTGCACACGAGGGTTCAGCATGGGCGCCGCTGCGAAACTCGGTGTATCGCATGCTTTTTCTCGCTCAGCTCGTGTCCAACATCGGCGGCTGGATGCAGACCGTCGGGGCGCAATGGTTCCTCGTCGAACGAAGCGCGTCGACGACGGTGATCGCCTCGGTACAGACCGCGAGCCTCGCCCCGACGTTGCTGCTGGCGCTGTTCGCGGGAGTCCTCGCCGACGCACTGGATCGCAGGATCCTGCTTCTCGTGATCGGCGTCGCGTCGAGTGTCACGGCCGGCGTTCTCACGGTCCTCGCCTGGACGGGCACGCTGACCCCGATCGGTCTGCTGGCGTCGACCTTCGTCCTGGGGTGTTGGACGTCGCTGTCGGCACCGGCATGGCAGGCGATCCAGCCCGAGTTGGTTCCACGGGAACAGATTCCTGCAGCGTCCGCACTGGGAAGCGTGACGGTCAATGCAGCTCGCGCTGTCGGTCCCGCCATTGCAGGCGTGCTCGTCGCGTTCGCCGGGCCGACGTTCGTCTTCGGTCTCAACGCCCTGTCGTTCCTGGCCGTAGTCGGTGCGCTGCTGGGATGGAAGCGTCCCCGCACGGACAACTCCGGCCGCGAGCGACTCGGAGAATCGTTGCTGACAGGCCTTCGGTACGTACGATCCGGGCCGATCGTCCGACGGATCATGGTCCGCTCGGCACTGTTCGCCTTCCCTGCGTCGGCGCTGTGGGCGCTTCTTCCGTCCATCGCGTCGTCCGTTCTGGACCTGGGCGCAATAGGGTACGGCGCGCTGCTGGGGGTCCTGGGTGTCGGGGCGGTGGCAGGCGTAGCACTGACACCCGCGCTGCGAGCCCGGTGGTCCGCCAACACACTTCTCGTCGTGTCGGCGGTGGCGTACGGCGCGGGAACCGCCGCCCTCGTGTGGTTGCCGATGTGGGTGGTGATCCCAGGTCTGGTGTTGGCCGGTATCGCGTGGATCACGACACTGACCGCATTGAACGCCGCCATTCAACTGTCGGTTGCGCACTGGGTCCGCGCCCGGGCGATGTCGGTCTATCTGCTGGTCTTCATGGGATCGCAGGCCGCCGGTTCCCTGATCTGGGGGTGGGTGGCGTCGACCATCGGTCTCGTCGACGCCGCGCTGGTGGCGACGGCACTGCTCGTGATCGTCGCCGCCAGCGTGGCCCTGCTGCCGCTGCTGCCGGACACCGGAACCCTCGACCGAACGGTGTCGACTGCATGGCCGACACCGACGGTGGTGTTCGAACCGGAACCGGACGACGGACCCGTCCAGATCACGGTGTCCTACACGGTCGAGGAAGCTCGACGAGACGCGTTCACCAGGGCGATGGCAGACGTCGGACGATCACGTCGACGCACCGGTGCGTTCTCGTGGCGGATGTATCGCAGCCTCGACAACCCGGAACTGATCCTCGAGCAGTTCCGCGTGCCGTCGTGGTCGCAGTACCGGCGCCAGCGCGACGAACGGTGGACCGGCTCCGACCACGAGGCCATCGCTGCGGCACTCACCCACGTTCTCGGCGGAGAGCCGGCAGGCGAAACCCACGCGGTCTGCCTCTCGGTCCCTCACCAACCGGCGGTCTCCACGGCAGCGCGGTGAGTCTGCTCCAGGAACCGGCGCACCGTGGCCGCGGGGTCGTCCGACTGGCGGACGAGGTGGTACGGCAGGACGTACTCGCCGAGCGTGGAGTCCCACCGGCCCGGCGCCTCGACCGCAGGGTGGGTGTCGTACCCGTCGGGATGCGGATAGGCGTAGGCGTAGAAGACGCCTTCCTCCGCTCCGCCCGGCCAGTAGCCCGCGCTGGAGACCTCGTCGCTGTACGCCTCGTGCATCACCCAGTCCGGGCAGTTGGGGATACCACCGGGATGAGTGGGCGCAGGTCGGCCGGAGAATCGCGTGACCGCCAGGTCGAACGCACCCCAGAAAAAATGTACGGGGCTCGACTTGCCGCGGAAATCGGCCCGGAACGCGGAGAACACCGAGTGCGCGCTGACAAGCGAACGCCAGAATGCCGACACCGCCTCCGCGTCGTAGGAACCGTGCACGGTGTCCTCGGCGAACGGCGTCGCGTCGGGCAACTCCACCGGCGTTCCGACGATGTCGACGTCGATCTTCAACGCGTCGAGATGCGCGGTGTACTCGGAGTAGAAGTCCGCGACGGTGCGCGGTTCCAGCTTCATGCGGCGCGAGCTGCCGTCGGTGACCTCGAAGACCAGTTCGTGAGCGAGGAAGTCGAACCTGATCTCGAGCCCTCGATCGCCGACGGGCATCAACGACGTCGTCAGGCCACGGGCGTCGACGTACAGGGGCACACCCCACCAATGATTGACGGCCGGACCCAATGCCATTCGGGTCTTTCCGACGATCTGGGTCCAGAGTTGAACGGTGTCGCGGGTCTCGATCCACGAGTCCACCGGAAGTGACGGCCATGCGTCGTATTCGGGTTGCATGGCCATATCGTCCTGCACATCGACTCGAAAAACATCAGTACGTCGACTGACTACTTGTGTTCACCCCGCTACTTGGATCCGCTGCGCCTGCTCCGGAAGGCATCGAGCCCGTTGCGCTGCAGAGTCCTCACCGCGGTGCGCCAGACGGATCGGTTCGGGTCCGGCTCGGACCCCGCACCGATCAGGTGCAGCTGGTCGGTGTGCCACTGCAGGTCGAGGGCGCCGTCGAGCGGCTTGGCGAACCTGCGCGGCAACCCGAGGCCGATCGCCGGCGACACGACGCTGTCGGCCCCGCCTCGAAGCAGCGCGTTGCCTGCGTCGGGTGTCACGGCGGCAGGTCGCCCGAGACCGACGACGTCGCACTCTCCCGACGCCACCGCGGCACCCATCGCCGACCGCGTGCGGAAGCCTCCGGTGACCGCGAGCGGAACGTCGCCCGCGGCAGTGCGGACCTCGCGGGCATAATCCAGGAAGTACGCCTCACGCCGACGCGTACTGTCGGCCACCGACCGGCCCATCATCGCGGGCGACTCGTAGGTTCCACCGCTGATCTCGATCAAATCGATGTGCTCGTCGGCCAGATGTTCGACGACGAGGCGTGACTCTTCTTCGCCGAATCCGCCGCGTTGGAAATCTGCCGAGTTGAGCTTGATGCCGACGGCGAATCCGGGGGACACGGCCGTGCGGATGGCGCGGACCACGTCGAGTACGAACCGCATGCGGTTGTCGAGACTGCCACCCCATCGGTCTTCACGTCGGTTGGCCGACGGTGAGAGGAACTGCGAGACGAGGTAGCCGTGTGCCCCGTGGATCTGGACGCCGTCGAATCCGGCGGACTCGGCGACGAGTGCTGCGGTCGCGAATCGCTCGACGATGCCCCGAATCTCGTACTCCGTCATGGCGCGCGGTGCCGGGATGCCAGGAATACCGGGAGCGATCGCCGACGGCGCGATCGGCTTGGACCGGGTCGCCATCGGATTGGCCTGGCGACCGGGGTGGTTGAGTTGCATCCAGATCGGAGACCCGCCGTCGCGCGCGGACTTGGCCCACCGGGTCATACCGTCGAGGTCGCGGTCGTCCTCGATCACCACGTTCCCGGGTTCACCGATGTGGTGACGGTCGACCATGACGTTGCCGGTGAGAACGAGACCGTAACCTCCTGCGCCCCAGCGCGTGTACAGGCGTTCGAGCCGAACGTCGGGACTGTGGGTCCTGGTGCCGAGGCCCTCGCTCAACGCGGCCTTCATGAGGCGGTTCGGCAGCACCTGACCGCACGCCAAGGTCAGCGGTGCCGCGAGCGTGGTGACAGGATCGACCTCGGTGGTCATGGTGGCCTCTCGTCGTCGACGTTATGCTGTAGTGCATACCCGAGGTCACCGTATGTGTGACGATCGGTAACGTCAAGAGGGGTAGGTCGCGTGAGTCGGAGTACAGCCCGCGAGGACATGTTGCGCAGCGCGGCCCTGCTGTTCAGAGAGCGCGGCGTCGAGGCCACGTCGCTCGCGGACGTCATCGAGCATGCAGGCGCGCCCCGCGGGTCCATCTACCACCACTTCCCCCGCGGAAAGCCGCAGCTGGTCGAGGAGGCGACGAGGACCGCGGGTGCGCTGATGGGGTCGATGATCTCCCGCGGTCTCGCGAGCGACGGGCCCGCTGCGACGCTCAGAGCCATCATCGGGGGTTTCCGTCAGCAGTTGGAAGCCACCGAATACACCGCGGGTTGCCCGGTGGCCCCGGCTGCACTGGAGGGCATGAATTCGCCCGCGGCCCTCGTCGCCGCCGGTGAGTCGTTCACGTCCTGGGAGGACACGATCGCCGCGTCGCTGTGGCAGCGCGGACTGTCGCAGGACCGTTCGAGAGGTCTCGCCACGATGGCAATCGCGTCGTTCGAAGGGGCTCTGATCATCGCGAAAGCCCAGCGCAGCACCGCCGCGCTGGACCGGGTCGAGGTCGAACTTCTCGCCTGGCTGGAGGCTGCGCTCGACGCATCCTGACGCCGCCACTGTTGCTATTACTTCGAGTTACAGTTACCTTCCGATGGTCGCTATGCAGCGCGTCATAGTCCGGGCATGTTCGAAAAGCTCGCGGCATGACCAGTCGAGAAGGATCCGCCCATGGTTCGAACATCTCAGCACCGATCGCTCGCATCCCCTGTATCGATGACGACAGTCAGGCAACGCTGGATCGCGCTTGTCGTCATCTGTACCGCCGAACTGCTCGTCGTACTCGACAACACCGTCGTCAACGTCGCCCTCCCGTCGATGGGCCTGCAACTGAGGTCCAGCATCAGCGGCCTGCAATGGGTCGTCGACGCCTACACGCTGACCTTCGCTGGTCTCCTGCTCGCGTTCGGGCATCTAGGGGATCGCTACGGACGGAAGAAAGTCATGATCGTCGGCCTCGCCGGAATCGCGGTGATGTCGATCGGCGGCGCTCTCGCCGCGAACCTCGGACAGGTGATCGCGGCCCGCGCGCTCATGGGAATCTGTGCCGCAGCGGTGTTTCCGGCAACCCTCGCGCTGATCATCAACATCTTCTCCGACGCCAGGGAACGCGCACTCGCCATCGCTGCGTGGACCGCGATGGCAGGTTTCGCCATTGCGATCGGACCCACCGCGGGAGGCTTTCTGCTGGAACATTTCTCGTGGCACTCGGTGTTCTGGATCAACGTGCCCGTGGCCGCGGTGGTGCTGGCTGCGGCGTGGAAATTCGTGCCGGAGTCCAAGGCATCGCACATCGGAAAATTCGACCCGGTCGGTATCGCTCTGTCCCTGGTCGGCATCACCGTACTGGTGTGGGCCATCATCGAAGCCCCACACCAGGGTTGGCTGTCCGGAATCAGTATCGCGGCTTACCTGCTCGGTGTGGTCTGCCTCGCGGTGTTCGTGTGGTGGGAACTACGCACCCCCTCGCCCGTTCTCGACATGGCACTGTTCCGGATCAGACGATTCTCGCTGCCTGCCTTGGCCATTGCCGTCGCGTACTTTTCGATGTTCGGGTTCCTGTTCATGATCACCCAGTACTTCCAAGGTGTGATGGAGCTCAGTCCACTCCAATTCGGCATCCACTCATTACCGTTCGCGGTGTCCATCGCGATCGGCGCGCCACTGGCCACCCTGATCGCACAACGCGTCGGTACCACGGCGGTGATCGTCTTCGGACTCGTCGTGATGAGCGTCGGCATGTTCATCGCAGGCCAGGTGAAAGTCGAAACCCCCTACTTCGGACCGGTGTTGATCTCGATGGTGCTGATGGGATTGGGACTGGCCATCGTTCAAGGGCCCGCAACGGAATCCATCATGTCCTCGGTCTCCCTCGACGAAGCAGGGGCAGGCTCGGCCGTCAACGACACCACGCGTGAAGTCGGCGGAACGCTCGGAGTTGCTGTGCTGGGGTCGATCGTCGCGTCCATCTACACCACCAAGGTGGGACCTCGAATCGACGCGATCCCCGACGCGCTGATGGAGCCCTACCAGAAGGCGTTCGCTCGGGAGACCGTCGTCAGCGTCATCGAGATCGTGAAGGCACCGACCAACTCGGTGTTCGCCACGCAGAAGGCGGACCTGGTGTACGCGATGAAAGCCGCGTCGCTGGAGGGATTTCAGCTCGCGTCGTACGTCACCGTCGGATCGGCACTGGCCTGCGCCCTCGCCGTGGCCGTGTTCCTTCCGTGGGCGCGTCAGTCCGGGGCCGGTGTGCTCTTGGCCTGGCGAAACACCGACTCGCGCTGACTTCGCCCGCGTGCGGTGGCGCACGCGCATATCCTGACCGCATGGCCGAGCCGATCGACGAGTACTTCCTGCAGTCGATTCGAGCTGCGGTACCAGGTCGAGAGGAACTCGGGACCGGTCTCACGCCGACGAGGGCGCTGGATTTGTTCGACGCTCAACTCGGCAGCCGCCACCTCGACCTCGCGGCACGATGGCTGCGTTCCCACGGCACGGGCTTCTACACGATCGGCTCGTCCGGGCACGAGTTCAACGCAGCGGTCGCCGGTGCGCTGAGGCCGACGGACCCAGCTCTTCTGCACTATCGGTCCGGAGCGTTCTTCCTGGAACGCGCCAGACAGGTAGGGGGAAGCGATCCGATTCGCGACGTCCTGCTCGGGGTCGTCGCCGCCACCGAGGAACCCATCTCCGGTGGCAGGCACAAAGTGTTCGGACGAGTAGACCTCGCAGTCGTCCCACAGACCTCGACCATCGCCTCGCACCTGCCGCGCGCGGTGGGAGTCGCATTCTCCCTCGCCCGTGCACCCAAGCTCGGGGTGGACACCACGTGGCCGTCCGACGCGGTGACCGTATGCAGCTTCGGTGACGCATCCGCCGGCCACTCCACCGCGGTGGGTGCGATCAACTCCGCGATCAACACTGCGTATCAGGGTGTCCCGATGCCCCTGCTGTTCGTCTGCGAGGACAACGGGATCGGCATCAGCGTGCGTACACCCACGGGATGGATCGCGTCGAACTTCTCGACCCGAGCGGGCCTCGAATACTTCCACGCGGACGGCCGGGACCTCGAGGAGGTCCACGCCGCATCGATCGCGGCCGCGAACTGGGTCCGGACACGACGTCGCCCCGCGTTTCTGCACATCGAGTCGGTCCGATTGATGGGGCACGCAGGATCCGACGTGGAGTCGTCCTATCGGTCGGCCACGGAGCTCACCGCCGATCTCGCCCGCGATCCGGTCCTCTGCACCGCACGGCGCCTCGTCGAGACGGGGGTCCTCGAGATCGACGAGGTGGTGGATCTCTACGAGAACAAGCGCGCACAGGTGCTCTGTGTGGCACGGGAAGTAGCCGAGCTACCGCAATTGAGCAGCGCGGCAGCGGTCATGGAACCCCTGACGAGCGCATCCGAGCAGGCGCGTGGAACCACCGAGACGGAGAGCATCGAGTTGCCGCAGGCGACCACCCTGGCGAAAGCCGTCAACGCCGCGCTGCAGCACATTCTGTCCATGTATCCACAGTCGATTCTGTTCGGCGAGGACGTGGCGCGCAAAGGCGGAGTGTACGGCGTCACCCGAGGTCTGCAGGCGTATGCCGGAGCGGCCCGAGTGTTCGACACCGTGCTCGACGAACAGACGATCCTCGGGCTGGCCCTGGGCGCCGGAGTGTCCGGTCTGCTCCCGATCGCCGAGATTCAGTACCTCGCCTACCTGCACAATGCGGCAGACCAACTTCGCGGGGAAGCGGCAACGCTTCAATTCTTCTCGAACGGTCAGTATCGAAATCCGATGATCGTCCGGATCGCGGGATACGGCTACCAGAAGGGTTTCGGCGGACACTTCCACAACGACAACGCTGTTGCCGCCCTGCGCGACATCCCCGGCATGATCATCGCCTCACCCTCGACGCCGGACGACGCAGCCGCCATGCTTCTCGTCTGCGCCCACGCCGCAGTGGAACACGGCGCCGTGTGCGTCGTCCTGGAACCCATTGCGCTGTACCACACCAGGGATCTGTACCTGGACGGCGACGGACTGTGGCTTGCCGGGGGAGCAGTGCCGCCTGCCCCGATCGGACGCGCTCGAATCCACGGGGACGGAGTCGATCTCACCATCGTCACCTTCGGCAACGGCGTCAGGATGAGCCTGCGGGTCGCGCGGGCACTCGCCGACGAAGGCGTGGGCGTGCGCGTCGTCGACATCCGGTGGATCGCACCACTTCCGTTGGCGGACATCGTCGAACATGCAGAGGCCACCGGCCGGGTGCTGGTGGTGGACGAGACGCGCAGGTCCGGTGGTGTGAGCGAAGGCATCGTCACCGCAATGGTCGACGCCGGATACCCGGGCAAGGTGCGACGCGTCTGCAGCGAGGACAGTTTCATCCCAGTGGGTGATGCAGCACTGCACGTCCTGCTCTCCGAGAACACTGTCCTCGAAGCAGCACGGCAGATGACCGCCTAATCGCCCTTCCTGGTCATGGGAAGGTGGGGGATCCCGTCCTCGTCGTAGTTCTCACCGCTGCGAACGAAACCGAACCGGCCGTACCATTGCTCCAGATGAGCCTGTGCTCCGATGACGATGGTATCGCCGCGTGCGTGATCGATTGCCGCGCGTAGCAATTCGGCGCTCAGGCCGCGGCCGCGAGCGTCCACCGCCGTGCACACCCGTCCGATCCTGGTTTCCCCGTCGATGTACAGCAACCGCAGCGCGGACACGATCCGCCCGTTGTCCGTGTGCCAGAAATGCACGGTCGACGGATCCTCGTCGGCGCCGTCGAGCTCCGGGTATGCGCAGTTCTGCTCGACGACGAACACGTCGACCCGTAGTTTGCACAGTGCGTAGACCTGGTGGCCGGACAGCTCGGCGAAGTGCGCGCGGTGTACTTCGCTCATGCGGTGTACTCGGTCATGCGGTGCCCTTGATCGCGTCGACGAACGGGGTGAGCAGCGACGCCAGATCCGCAGCCACGTCGGCCGAGTTCTCCGGCGGCATCGAAATGTAACTGAGCGCCAGCCGAACCACGGTGCGGCCCAGCACGTCTGCGTTGTGCGCCGACGCGCGGAGCCAGCTGCGTTCGAAGGTCCGAGCGAGTCGCAGCGACGCATGCTCGATGAGGGCACCGCTCTCGGTGGTGACGAGCCGTAGCAGGTCCGGCGGAGGATCGTCCGTCAGCATCGACAGCACCAGCGGGTCCGATGCACTGCGGCCGAAGAACTCGGTGAACGCGACGTAGAGGGTGCGCAGACTGTCACCCTCGTTGGCGTACACCGCATCGTCCACCGCCGAGACGAACGAATCCGTCAACCTCAGTGCGTACCCCTGTGCCAACCCCTTACGGGTACCGAACTCCTTGTACAGCGTCTGCCGCGAGATGCCCGCCGCCTTGGCGACGTCCGCCATGTTGACCGTCGACCACGTGCGCTCGAGAAGGAGATCGTGCAGCCCGTCGAGAATCGTCGTCCGCATCGGGCTCGACACGGCATTCTTGAGGGGTGCGTGCTTGATCGCGGCGTCCTGGTAGAGGCTCGGGTGGACCGGTTGCGTTGACACGACCCCCACTCTATCGGGCGCCCCGAGAGTCACGGCCTGCTGATCTCGACCATGAAGAAGTCGGCCTTCGCGGCTCCGCAGTCCGGGCAGCTCCAGTCCTCGGGGATATCCTCCCACCGAGTACCCGGTTCGATCCCGTCCTCCGGCCAGCCCAGTTCCTCGTCGTACTCGAAACCACACTGAATGCACTGGTAGAGCTTGAAATCCGTGGCCATCTCTCATCCTGCTTTCTGTTCGAAGTCGATCTTCTCCCGGACGCCGCAATCCGGGCACGGCCAATCGTCGGCGATGTCGGACCACGGCGTTCCTGCCGGGAAACCCTCCCGCGGCGCCCCGGTGGCCTCGTCGTAGACGTAGTTGCACACCGGGCACTCGTACGCCGTCATCACTGCGCGTCCTTCGGTGCATCTGTAGCTGCACCTGATCGGCCACCGGACTGGGCGCCGTGGCGTGCGAGAATCTTGTCGCGCTTGCTCGGCTCGATGTTGACCGCGGTGATATCACCCCGGTAGTGATCGAGAACCCTGTGGTCCATCACCTTTCGCCAGAGCGGCGGGAAGTAGGCGACGGTGATCATGCTGGCGTACCCGCTGGGAAGATTGGGTGCACCTTCCATACTGCGCAGGGTCTGGTACCGCCTGGTGGGGTTGGCGTGGTGATCGCTGTGGCGCTGCAGGTGGTACAGGAAGATGTTGGTGACGATGTGGTCGGAGTTCCAGCTGTGCGCCGGAGCACACCGCTCGTAGCGTCCGGACTTGGTGGTCGCCCGCAGCAACCCGTAGTGCTCGAGGTAGTTCACCGTCTCGAGCAATGAGAACCCGTACACGGCCTGGATGACGAGGAACGGCAGGATGCCGACTCCGAACACGGCCGTCAGAACGCCGAACAGCACGATCGACATGAGCCAAGCGTTGAGCACATCATTGCGAATGTTCCACGTGGACTTGCCCAATCGCTGCATGCGAGTCTGCTCGAGCTTCCACGACGATTTCAGGCTGCCCCACACGCTACGAGGAAGGAATCGCCAGAAGCTCTCCCCGAACTTCGAGCTGGCAGGGTCCTCCGGCGTCGCGACGCGAACGTGGTGTCCTCGATTGTGCTCGATGTAGAAGTGGCCGTAGAACGTTTGAGCCAGAGTGACTTTCGACAACCATCGTTCCAAGCTGTCCTTCTTGTGCCCCATCTCGTGTGCGGTGTTGATTCCGACGCCGCCCATGACGCCGATGCTGATTGCCAAACCGATCTTCGAGATCAGCCCGAGGGCACCGTCGATGCCGAGCCAGCTCAGGTTGTCCGCCGTCCACAAGTAGCAGGCGATCACCAGGCTCGCGAGTTGGAACGGAATGTAGATGTAGGTGCAGTACCGGTAGTACTTGTCGTTCTCGAGCGCTTCCATGACCTCGTCCGGCGGATTCTGGCCGTCGGGCCCGAAGAACAGGTCGAGGATCGGCAGCAGCCCGTACACCAGAATCGGGCCGATCCACCACCAGATCGGTGAAACGGCATTCCAGCCGAGTTGGTTGAATGCCCAGATCAGACCCAGCGCCATGAAGATCGCGGTCGGAGGTACCAGGCCGAACAGCCACAGGTACCGCTTCTTGTCGCGCCACTCGTCGACCGGCGTATTCGACTGTGGACTCGTCTGGGTTGCCACGACTGAACTCCTCGTCTTCAGGCGGTCGATCGAGCCCTGACCGTCTAGTGGTGTCGATCACTACGAGAGTGACAATACCGCTTTAATGTAAACCTGGATAGACAAAATTGAAGATTTGTCTATCTCGTTGTGATTCAGTCCATACCTGAGCCGCACGACTGGATGCCGGTCTCACCGCGCGCGGCCGTCGAATTGCAGTGGTCACAGCGGCGAAACATTGCCGCCACGGGAGCTTCGTACTGTCGCCAGGTCGGACTCCGCGAAATCCAATTGCGGAGCGCACCTTGTCAAGGGGTAGCTCATGAGTGGAAATACCGTCCGCCTGCAGGCGATCAAGGACGTCGAGGCGTACGTCCCGCCCGCGGTCAGCTTCGTCGGGGAAGAGAAGCCCGGCGAGATCTTCGGCGAGAACGTCTTCAGCAAAGTGGTCATGCAGAAGCGCCTGCCCAAGTCGGTCTACAAGTCGGTCATCGCGACGATCGAGAAAGGCATGGCCCTCGATCCCATGGTCGCCGACGCCGTGGCGTCGGCGATGAAGGATTGGGCGCTCGAGAAAGGCGCCACCCACTACGCGCACGTCTTCTACCCCCTGACGGGATTGACGGCGGAGAAGCACGACAGCTTCTTCGACCCCGTCGGTGACGGCAGTGCGCTCGCCGAGTTCGCCGGCAAGACCCTCATCCAAGGCGAGCCCGACGCGTCGAGCTTCCCCAACGGCGGTCTGCGCAACACGTTCGAAGCCCGCGGCTACACGGGTTGGGACGTCACCAGCCCGGCGTACGTGCTCGAGAACCCGAACGGCAACACGCTGTGTATCCCCACGGTGTTCGTGTCCATGACCGGCGAGGCGCTCGACCACAAGACGCCGCTGCTCCGTTCGCAGCAGGCGATGGGCGGTCACGCCGAACGCATCCTGACGCTCTTCGGACACGAGGACATCGAGAACATCGTGTCCTTCTGCGGCCCGGAGCAGGAGTACTTCCTGGTCGACCGGCACTTCTTCCTCGCACGCCCGGACCTGCTCAATGCAGGCCGTACGCTGTTCGGCTCGAAGCCCCCCAAAGGGCAGGAATTCGACGATCACTACTTCGGCGCCATCCCGGAGCGTGTCCTCGGCTTCATGATGGACACCGAACGCGAGCTGTTCAAGCTGGGTATTCCAGCGAAGACACGGCACAACGAGGTCGCGCCGGGGCAGTTCGAGATCGCGCCGATGTTCGAGCGCGGCAACATCGCAGCCGACCACCAACAGCTGTTGATGACGACGTTCAAGACGATCGCCAAGAAGCACGGCATGGAATGCCTGTTCCACGAGAAGCCGTTCGACGGCGTCAACGGATCCGGCAAACACGTCAACTTCTCGCTCGGCAACTCCGAGCTCGGGTCACTGCTGGTGCCGGGAGACAACCCGCACGACAACGCCCAGTTCCTCGTCTTCTGCGCTGCGGTCATCCGCGCGGTGCACAAGTACGGCGGCCTGCTGCGCGCCTCGGTGGCGTCGGCGACCAACGATCACCGGCTCGGCGCCAACGAAGCCCCACCGGCCATCATCTCGATCTTCCTCGGCGACCAGCTCGCCGACGTCTTCGATCAGATCGCCAAGGGCGCGGCGACGTCGTCGAAGGGCAAGGGAACCATGATGATCGGGGCCGACACGCTGCCGGTGCTCCCGACCGATCCGGGCGACCGCAACCGGACGAGCCCGTTCGCGTTCACCGGCAACAGGTTCGAGTTCCGCGCACCGGGCTCGATGCAGACGGTGAGCGGGCCGATGGTCACGATCAACACCATCATGGCCGAGTCGCTCGACTACATGGCCACCAACCTGGAAACCGCGGTTGCGAACGGCACCGAATTCGACACGGCCGTCCAGAATCTGCTCACCGAGATCATCACCGAGCACGGTGCCGTGGTGTTCAACGGTGACGGTTACTCCGACAACTGGCAGATCGAGGCCGAGTCCCGCGGGTTGCCGAACCTGCGAACGACGCTCGACGCGCTACCGGAACTCATCACCGATTCCGCGATGGAGCTGTTCGAGAAGTACAACGTCTTCAACCACCGAGAGATGCACTCGCGGTACGAGATCGGCTTGGAGCAGTACGCACTGACGGTGTTCGTCGAAGCGCGCCTCACCGTCGAGATGGGACGGACATCTGTGCTTCCCGCGGCCGTGCGGTACCAGACCGAGCTGGCACAGAACGTCGCAGCGCTGAAGGCTGCAGGCGTCGAAGCCGACACCGCCGAACTGCAGTCGGTGACCGAGCCGCTGTCCGCATTGCGTTCGGCTCTGGCGACTCTCGAGGCTGCACTGGACAGCGACCCCGGCGGCGACGCTCTCGCCGAGGCGACCCACGCGAAGGACGCTCTGCTTCCTGCCATGGCCGCAGTCCGGACAGCAGCGGACACTCTCGAGGGCATGGTGGCGGACGATCTCTGGCCGCTTCCGACCTACCAGGAAATGCTGTACATCCTCTGACTCACGTGAGCCCAATGTGAGTGGAAATGACAGTGCCATCGGGTCGCTCCGCAGGCTCCGCTCCTGTCCAGGGTCTGCATTTCCACTCACACAGGGGTCAGAAGTCGACCTTCGCCCGAGCGCGGATCTTGCTCACGATCGTGAAGACGATGGCCAGAGCCATCAGGGAGTACAGCACCACGGTGATGGCGCTGCCGACGAGAATGGTCGGATCGCCTTCGCTGACTGCGAGCGCGCGTCGTAGCGAATCCTCGGCGAGGGGTCCGAGGATCACCGCGATGAGGACCGGGGCCAGCGGAATGCCGTAGCGGCGCATCATGAATCCGAGGATTCCGAGGCCGAGCATGAACATCAGATCGACGATGGACGCACTGGATGCGTAGACACCGAGGGCCGCGAACACCGAGATACCTGCGTACAGGTAGTTCTTGGGGATCTTCAGCAGTTGCGCCCACAGAGGCGCGAACGGCAGGTTGAGGATCAGCAGGACGATCATCGCGAGGAACAGGCTGGCGATGAGGGCCCAGACGATGTCGCCGCTGCGTTCGAACAGCAACGGCCCCGGCTGCATTCCGTACTGCTGGAATGCCGCGAGAAGGATCGCCGCGGTGGCGGACGTCGGCAGACCCAGCGCGAGCAGTGCGCCCATCGCGGTACCGGCCGTGGAGTTGCCCGCAGCTTCAGGGCCGGCGACGCCGCGGATGGCGCCCTTGCCGAACATCGGGTTCTTGCGCCGACGGTCGAGCCTGCGCTCGGTGCCGTACGCGAGGAAGCTCGGTACCTCGGCGCCGCCGGCGGGGATGACGCCGAACGGGACGCCGAATGCGGTGCCGCGCAACCAGGCCGGCAGTGCTTCCCGGAACTCGGACTTGCTCAGCCATGGCCGACCGCCCGAGTTGATCAACGAATTGTCCTCGGGACGACCGATTCTCGATGCGATGTGAATGACTTCACCGAGTGCGAGCATCGCGACGGTGATGACGACGATGTGGATGCCGTCGAACATCGCGGGTACATCGAACGTGAAGCGCGACGCTCCGGACGGCCCGTCGATGCCGATGACCGCCAGGGTCAGGCCGATCAGCAGAGCCGTCAGGCCCTTCAGGGCGGAATCCGACACCACCGCGGACGTCGCGATGAACGCGAACACCGCGAGAGCGAAGTATTCGGCGGGCCCGAAGTTGGTCGCCAACGACGCAAGGGTCGGCGCGAAGAACACGACGAGCGTCGTTGCGATCATGCCGCCGATGAACGACGCGATAGCCGAGGTCGCCAAAGCCTGGGGCGCACGACCGTTCTTGGCCATGCGATGGCCTTCGAACGTGCCGGCGATGGCGGTGCTGTTGCCGGGGGTGTTCATCAGGATGCCGGAGATCGAATCGCCGAACAGTCCGCCGAAGTACACACCCGCGAACATGATGAGGGCAGCGGTGGGATCGAGGGTGAACGTCACCGGGAGCAGCAGGGCGACAGCCATGGCGGAACCGAGGCCGGGGAGGACACCGACTGCGGTGCCCAGGAGCGCGCCGACGAACACCCACACGAGGTTCATCGGCGTCAGAGCCGTGCCGAAGCCCTCGAAGAGATTGTTCAGTGAATCCATGAGAACGTCAGCTCCATCAGAAGATCTGGGCGAGAACGCCGCCGGGCAAGGTCAAGCCGAGGCCGGCGGAGAACGCCAACTGCACAGCCGAGGAGACCAGTAGCGCCACGGCTGCGTCGAACACGTAGCGGCGTCCGCCGAGGCCGATCGACACACCCCAGAACAGCAGTGCACCGGCGAGGACCCAGCCGAGCGGGTTCAGCAACACGATGAACAGCGCGACCGATCCGACGGTGATCGCCAGGGTGCGCCAGTTGCTGACCGTGCCGGTCAACGCGCGTCCGTCGTCGTCGACGCCTCGATCGATCTCGTCGGGCTTGACCAGCAACTGAATGGTCACCAGCAGCGCCACCACGAAGCAGCCAACCGCCACGATGGAGGGGAAGACTTGTGGGCCGGGCGACGTCGCGGTCGCCGGAACATCCATGGTGATCGTTCCGTAGACGAGGAAGATGCCGAGCGCGACGAGCAGCGCCGGAACGATCAATCCGCTCCGGCCGACCCAGAACGAGCGCGAGGCCTCGGATTTCGTAGTCGTGTCGGCGGTCATACGAGTCCCAGCTCTCGGAGAATGTCGGTGATGCGGGTCTGTTCCACGTCGAGGAACTCGGCGAATTCGTCGCCGGTGGAGAACGATTCCTTCCACCGATTACGTTCGACGGCCCCCTGCCACTGCTCCGTCTCGTGCATCTCGGTGGCGATCGCGATCAACGTGTCGCGGTCCTCGTCCGAGATACCGGGTGGTGCGACGATGCCGCGCCAGTTCACCAAGTCGACGTTGTATCCGAGCTCGGTGAAGGTGTCGACGTCGATGCCGTCGACGGGTTCGGGTGCGGCGACCGCGAGTGCACGGACGTTGCCTGCTTCGATCTGGTCGCGGAAGTCGTTGTATCCGCTGACCGCGACTCCGACCGTGTTGGACAGCAGCGAGGTGAGGACCTCGCCGCCACCGGAGTACGCGATGTAGTTGATCGCGGCGGGATCGATGTCGGCTTCCTGCGCGAGCTGGCCTGCCACGATGTGGTCGATGCCGCCGAGCGATCCGCCACCGATGGGGAGGCCGCCGGGGTTGGCACGCCACGCCGCGATCATGTCCTCGAGATTCTGGTACGGCGATTCCTTCGGCACGACGAAGACTTCGAAATCCTCGGCAAGCTTCGCGATGGGAACGGTGTCGGCCAGTGTCGTGTCGGAATTGTTGATCGCGATGCCGCCGAGCATGACGGTGCCGGTGATCATCACCGTCGTCGCCTGACCGGACAGATTGTCGAGCTGGCTGAGGCCGATGGTTCCGCCCGCACCCGGCACGTTGACCACCTGTGCGTTGTTGACGATACCGTCGCTGCGCAGGGCTTGCTGCGCTTCGCGAGCGACGAGATCCCAGCCGCCACCCGCCGCGGCAGGCGCGATCATCGTGAGCTTGGACCGGGCGTCGGAGCCGCTTTCGCTGCGGCTCGCATCGATACCTGCGACGCTCACGGCAGCAACGACGGCGACGGCAAGAATCGACTTGGACAATGTGGGCGAGACCGCCATCAAAAACCTTTCGTGTGATGTGTCACAGCGACACAGTAGATACGCTTTGTCCGAATAGTCCAATCATTCGACGTGACCACAATGAGCACAATTCAGAGGAAGTGAAATGCCCATGTCTGTAGCGGTAGTGGCGAGCGATTCGCCCGAGGGCCGGGAGGCCCTCGTCCGGGCCGTGTCGGAAGCGAACCTTCGGGGCCTGGAGCTCGTCGCCCTGGCTGTCGTGGACACCAACTCCGTGTCCGAGGAGGACAGGGAAGCAACGACTCTCGCGACGGAGCAGATTCTCACCAGCCGCGGTGTCGCCGACGCGACCTTCTCGGTGCGCGTCGAGCCGGACGGGGGAGATCCCGCCGGAGCAATCGTCGACCTGGTCGCCGACACCGGTGCCGAACTTCTCGTCATCGGGTCGAAGCGGCGCTCCGCCGTCGGGAAATTCCTGATGGGAAGCACCGTGCAGCGTGTGCTTCTGGACAGTCCGGTCCCCGTTCTCGTGGTGAAAGCACCCGAAGTCGAGCGAGGCCGCTAGAATCGGACATCACGGTCCGAAGCAACACCCGAAAACCACGGTGTCGAACAAATCAGGGTCGTGCACTGCCCAACCCATCAAACAGAGGATTCATGGACAGCGATAAACCCGGGCCGGACACGGCCCCCCGCACTATTTCCACGACGTGCGAGGCGGTGTCCGGCGAATGAGCGTGATTCTCACTCTCTTGCTCGGCTTCCTCGTCGTATTCCTGATCACGGTCGGTACCGGCTACTTCGTGGCCCAGGAATTCGCATACATGACGGTGGATCGCTCACGGCTCAAGGCTCGCGCCGAAGCCGGTGACGCGGGCGCCCGTCGAACTCTTCAGGTAACCAAACGCACGTCCTTCATGCTGTCCGGCGCCCAGCTGGGAATCACCGTGACCGGACTGCTCGTCGGTTATGTCGCCGAACCCCTCATCGGCCAGTCGCTCGGCACCATCCTCGGCGGCGTCGGGATCCCGACCGCCGTGGGAGTCGGCATCGGCGCAGTGCTCGCGCTGCTGTTCTCGACGTTCGTTCAGATGCTGTTCGGCGAGTTGTTCCCCAAGAACTTCGCGATCGCTCGTCCCGAGCCGGTGGCCCGGTGGCTGTCGCTGTCGACCACCATCTATCTGAAGCTCTTCGGTTGGCTCATCACCATTTTCGATCACGCATCGAACCTGTTGCTGAAGGCTCTGAAGATCGAACCGGTGCACGACGTCGAACATTCGGCCACCCCTCGGGACCTCGAGCACATCGTCGCCGAGTCCAAGGACTCCGGAGATCTGCCCGACGAGCTGTCGGATCTGCTCGATCGCATCCTCGACTTCCCGACCCGCACGGTGGAACACGCGATGATTCCTCGTTCGCGGGCGGCGACCGTCCGCGCGACGGACACTCTCGCCGAGGTCAAGACGCTGATGGGTCAGGAGCACTCCCGGTACCCCGTCCTCGACGACGACGACGGAATCGTCGGCGTCGTGCACCTGCAGGACATCCTCGCGGTGACCGATCGACCGGACGCGCAGGTGTCCGAGTTCGTCCGCCCCGCGTTGATCCTCCCCGAGGTTCAAGCCCTGCCCGACGCCGTCGTCGAGCTGCGGTCGTCGAAGAACCAACTCGCCTGCGTCATCGACGAATACGGCGGGTTGACGGGCGTCGTCACGATCGAGGATCTCGCCGAGGAACTCGTCGGCGAGATCACCGACGAGCACGACGAGGACGAAGTCGATCAGACCCCGATCGCGGGGGAGGACGGCTCCTGGACCATGGCGGGTGAAGTACACGTCGACGAGGTCGAGCGGTCGATCGACCACGACCTTCCGGACGGTGATTACGAGACCATCGCCGGTTTCGTCATCGCGCACCACGGTTCGTTGCCGACCGTCGGCACGCGCATCGAGGTGGATCTGCCGGCCGAGTCGGAAGACCTCATCGCCGACGACGACGAACTACCCGAGCGGTTCGTGTCCGTCGAGGTGCTCGAGATCGACAATTACGTCCCGTCGTCCGTGCGCCTCGAACTGGGGCAGCGAGAAAAAGCCGAGGCCGATTCGGCCGAGGCAGAAATGGATGATCACCGATGAGCAATCCCTGGGTAGTTCTCGTGGTCACCATCGGACTCATCGCAGCCAGCGCGTTCTTCGTCGCGGTGGAGTTCGCACTGTTGGCGGCCAAGCGTCACCGGCTCGAGGACGCAGCTCCGAACAGTAGGTCCGCACGGGCCGCGCTCCGTAGTTCGAGCGAGCTGACCGTTCTGCTGGCAGGCTCGCAGCTCGGAATCACACTGTGCACGTTGGCGCTCGGCGCGACCACCAAGCCTGCAGTGCACTACGCGCTGACTCCGGTGTTCGAGTCGTGGGGCATCCCGTACTGGGTCGCCGACGTCGCAGGCTTCGTTCTCGCGTTGATCATCGTCACCTTCCTGCACCTCGTCGTCGGGGAGATGGCGCCCAAATCCTGGGCTATCGCTCACCCCGAGAAGTCGGCGACGATGCTGGCATTGCCGATGCGCGGTTTCATGTTCCTGACCCGGCCCGTCATCGTCGCGATGAACGAGATGGCCAACTGGCTGCTCCGCAAGGTCGGCGTCGAGCCGACAGCACAGGTGGCGTCGGGCCAGAACCCGGACGATCTGAGGCAACTGGTCGAGCATTCGGTGAACGTCGGTGCGCTCGACGCCAGTTACTCGGTCCAGATCGCGGGTGCGCTCGAGTTGCAGAACCTCCAGGTCGGCGATCTCGTTCGTGCGCAGGGTGTCCCGATCTCGGTCCGGACGGACGCGACGGTCGAGGACGTGCGTGCAGTGGCCTTGGAATCCGGTCATCTGCGCATCCTGGTGCGTGACGGTGACACGATCAGCGGTGTCGTGCACGTGCGTGACACGCTCTCCGGGGACGTGACGCTCGCCGAGGTCACTCGGCCGGTCTTCACGTTGGAGGCGTCGACGCCGGTGTATGTCGCTCTCGCGTCGATGCGTGAGACGAGCAGTCATCTCGCACTCGTCGTGAACCGCTCCACGGACGGAGCCGATACGACGGTGGGCGTCGTGACGCTGTCGGACGTTCTCTCACGTCTGTTGCCGACACCCGTCCCGGCAGGCTAGCCGCAGGGGTTCGAGAAGCAGGGGCCGCACCGATTTATCGGTGCGGCCCTTGTCGTGTGTAGTGCCACCGCAGTGATCAGAAGGCGGGAGCGATCAGGCGGGAGCGATCAGGCGGGGTTGATCACCAGGAGGGTGGCCCAGTAGGTGGCGATATCGTGTCCGAGCTGGGGGAGCAGGGCGTCGTACAGCAGGTAGGACATGAGGGGCGAACTCCTTGTTCTTCGCTGCGCCGCACGCGGCGCACGGTGGCGGGCATCGACGTTCATGTTTCCCCACGCCGGGCCCGTGGTCAACGTGCGTCAGGCCTGTTGGACGAGGGGCTCGGGACTTCTGGCCAGTTTCCACAGGATCGGGGCGGCGAGGTGCAGGACGTCGCGTTCCAGTTGGGTCAGTTCCTCGCTCATCGCCTCGGCGAGCCAACTGTCGCGCTGTTCGCGGTCCGCCGCGACGAGTTCGGTGCCGGAGTCGGTGATACGAATCAGCAGGCGTCGACGGTCGCCGGGATCGGGGCTGCGGGTGATGAACCCTTCGGCCTCCAGTGCGTTCAGGTTGCTGGTGAGCGATTGGATCCGCACGCCTTGCATCGCGGCGAGGTCGACGGGTGCGCTGGACCCGCCGCTGCGTTCCACGTCGCCGAGCACCTGCATCTGGCTCGGCGTGAGGTAGTGCCGGGGGCGTTGGCGTCGGAGCCTGCGTGTCAGGGCGAGCATCGCCTCGCGCAACTCGGTCGCGTGCGGCGGACTCACCCCCGCGCCGGCAGGCGTAATGGCGGTGCTGTCGATGCTCATGCGTTCCGACCCCGTTCTTGGTAAGGGTGTGCGTACCTTTAACAGCCTTTGAATCGATTATGTGCGTCCCAATGATAAGAGTAGGCTTAGCGTGTGCGAAAACTTGGGTACACGCTGCAGCGAGCTGTGAGGCTGTGGGTGGGCCTCGTGCTCGTCACTGGGGTGGTGTGGGCGGTCCTGGCCGCGATCGGGCTGTCGGCGGCGCCGTTGTTCGCCTCGCTCGTCGTCGCCGCCGTGTTCGCGGTGAAGGGATACGGTCCGCGCAAGGTGCCGAGGCCCGCGGGTATGGCTGCACAGGGCATCCTGGCGGTCAGTATCGGACTCATGATCGACACGGACACGTTGTCTGCGCTCGGGGCCAACTGGCTTCCGGCGCTGGCTGTCTGCGTCGCCACGTTGATCGTCAGTGTGGCAGCCGGGGTATTGCTCGGCGCGCACCGCGACGTCGACGTGCTGACCGGGGCGCTGTCGATGATCGCCGGAGGTGCGCAAGGCCTCGTCGCGATCGCCAGAGAGCTCGGTGGCGACGAGCGGATCGTCGCCGTCGTGCAGTACGTCCGCGTCGGTCTGATCATCGTCACGATGCCGCTGGTGGCGACGCTCGTGTTCGGTGCCGGCTCGTCGGGTGCCGCGCTGGGTTCCGGCGGCGACGGTCCCCTGTACATCGACCTCCTCGTGGTTCTCGGATGCATCGTCGTCGGAATCGGCGGTGCACGCCTGATCAGGCTGCCCGCGCCCGCGACGCTCGGGCCGCTGGTGGCGTCGGGCGCGCTGGAGTTGTCGGGGTGGATCGACTCGGTGTCCGCGCCGATGGTTCTGCTGCCGATCGCGTTCGTCCTCATCGGTTGGCAGGCAGGCCTCGCCTTCACCGGGGAGAGTGTGCGAGCGGTCGGCCGTGTGCTGCCCTGGGCGATCCTGCTCATCGTGATCCTCGGCGTGATCTGCGCCTTGCTGGGTCTCCTGCTGTCTCACCTGACCGGAATCAGCCTGCTCGAGGGATACCTCGCGACGACGCCCGGTGGTCTGTCGGCGGTGTTGGCGGTGTCTGCGGCGAGTGGCGCCAACGTGACCTTCGTGGCTGCGGTCCAGGTCGTTCGGTTGGTCATCATGCTGTTCGCCGCACCGTTCGGTGCCAAGGCGTTCCTGGCGGTCCGGGCGCGGTCCGATCGGAAGAAGCAGCGTGACGACGCCCTCGTGGGCTGACGCTCAGTTCATTTGATTGGGTAATGAAAGCGAAGTCGTTTATCATCAGCCGATGACATCGACCGGTGACATGCACGCCGCGCGGGCAGACACGCGCAGTCGACTACTCGTACCTGTCCTGATCGCGATCTGCACCATCGTGGCTGTGGTCAGCAGCGTCGGTGCACCGCTCATCCCCACGGTGGCCGAGACGTACGGTGTGTCGTTCACCGGCGCCCAGTGGTCACTGACCATCACGATGCTCACCGGCGCCGTCACGGTTCCCGTACTCGGACGGTTGGGCGACGGGCCGAGGCGTCGAGAAGTCCTGATCGGTGCCCTGGCCGTGGTCCTGCTGGGATGCATCTTCGCGGCAATTCCCGGTAACTTCGCCATGCTGATCATCGGGCGTGGTCTGCAGGGAATCGGCCTCGGCCTCATGCCTCTGGCCATGGCCATCGCTCGCGACCACCTGAACCCGCCCCAAGCCCGATCGTGTGTCGCGGCACTGTCCGTCACCGCGGTCGCCGGTATCGGACTCGGATATCCGTTGACCGGAGTCATCGCCCACGTCTGGGGATTTCACGCGTGCTTCGTCGTGGCCGCGCTGGCGTCGGCGCTGGTTCTGGTGTCGGCCGTCGTCGTCGTGCCGAGCAGCGCGCACCTGACACGGCACCGGCTCGACGTCACCGGTGCTCTCGTGCTCGGCGCCGGCCTGACGTTCCTGCTCCTCGCGATCAGCCTCGGTGGGCAATGGGGCTGGGGATCACCGATGCTGATCGGTTCGTTCCTCGCCGCCGCCGTCACCCTCGCGCTGTGGGCTCGCCACGAACTACGCACGCCGCACCCCATCGTCCAGCTTCGACTGCTGCGCACTCGGTCGGTGCTCACCGCCGACGTCACCGGACTGCTGGCAGGCATCGGCATGTTCGTGCTGTCCTCGACGGTCATCCGACTGGTGCAGACCCCCACCGACACCGGGTACGGCCTCGGTCGGTCGGCCATGGTCGCCGGACTCGTGCTGGTGCCGTTCTCGCTGGCCAGCGTCGCGGCCAACCGTCTGCTGCCTGCGGCGAGCAGGGTCCTGCCGAAGAACCTGATCATGCCCATCGGTGCACTGGCATTCGTCGCCGCGCTCGTCGTCTTCCTCGTCGGTCGCTCGGAACTGTGGGTCGTGTTCGCGGTGATGGGCATCGCCGGACTGGGTGTCGGCTTCACGTTCGCCGCCATGCCTGCACTCATCGTCAGTGCGGTCCCGCAGCACGAGACCGGCAGCGCACTCGGCGTCAACCAGGTCACACGCACGGTGGGCGGTGCCATCGGAAGTGCCGTCAGTGCAACGGTTCTGGCCGCGTACACGGTGCCGGACACTCTGTATCCGACGGCCGACGGGTACACGGCGATCATCGTCGTCGGAGCGATCCTGTGGATCGTCACCGCTCTGCTCGCAACCGTGCTGTCCTACGCCCGTCGGCGCACGCCCCGAGCGACGGAGGTGCGCGGCGATTCAGAGGTGCGCGGCGATGTCGAGGTGCGTAGTGGGATCTGAGGGGCGGAACAGGAATTCGGCACGCACCAGGGCGGATCTGCTGGCAGCCGCGGCCGAGTTGTTCGGGCAGCGAGGATTTCAGAAGACGACCCTGCGCGATATCGGCGACCGCGCCGGCGCCGACCCGGCCCTCGTCGCACGATACTTCGGCAACAAGGCGGCGCTGTACCTCGCGACGCTACCCACCGACGACACAGGCCCGGACCTCGCCGACATCGCCGATCCATCGCGCATCGAGGACACGATCAGGAGGGTCGCTCGCCTCGGACCGGGACCGGTTCTACATGCCGTCGTAGGCAAGCACGACGACCCGGACGTGCAGGCAACCGCCGCGGAGCGGGTGGACAAACGCCTGACGGTGGGACTCGAGAACCGGCTGCGCGCAGCAGGTGTCGGCAATCCGCGGTTACGGGCACAGCTGGCGGTCGCGGCGCTCTCCGGTATCGCGCTCGGCCGGGTTGCCGGCACGCTGGACGAACTGGCGACCGCGGATCAGGACGACGTCGTCGCCCTGACCGCACGGATAGTCGGATCCCTGCTCGAGCCGTGAATCACGACTCGAGACGCCCTAGGACTCGAGGACGTCGAGCATCTTGTTCGCCTTCATGATGCTGCCGAACAGGTAGGCGTTGGACGGCAGGTACTCGATCCGTCCCTGCAGGAGCCCGAACAGCGGGTTGGACGTGACGGTGTCGAGGAACTGGCCGGGCTCGGCCGCAGCGCCGTCGGTGACGACGAAGATGCGGTCCGCGTCGAGCAGATTGGTCTGTTCGAGGCTGACCTCGAAGAACGAATCCTCCGCCGTGCCGACGTCCTGGTACTCGGGCGACCGGAGACCGACTGCTTTCGGTGTGGTCCAGATGAACGAACCCTCGTACCCCATGTAGTTCAACTTGTCCGCACGCACGCGGATGAAGCTCGCCGTCCCCGGGTCGGGACCGAGTTCCTGCCGCACCGCGTCGACGCGGGCCTCGTAGTCCGACAGCAGCGTGGCGGCCTCGTCCTGTTTGCCGAGGTGATCGCCGAGCAGACGGAGAGTGTTCTTCCACTCTTTCGCGACATCTCCGACGGCGACGGTGGGAGCGATGCCGGAGACATTGTCGTAGAACTCACGTTGGGACTCGTCCTCACTGGTGACGATGATCAGGTCGGGGTTCGCGCCGATGACCTTCTCCACGTCCACGTTGGCCTCGGAATCGCCCACCGACGCGGCGTTCTCGGGAAGCTTCTCGGCAATGAAGTCCGGCCAGGTGCCGGTCGTCTTCGGAACGACCGTCGCGACGGGTTCGACTCCGAGAGCGAGGACCGACTCGAGCACGTTCCCGGCGTCGAGCACGACGACACGCTGCGGGTCCACCGGAATGTCCGTGGTGCCGTACAGGTGGGTCACGGTCCGAGTGTCGGCGGACGACGTCTCGTCTTCCTGTGGGGAACTGCACCCGGTCAGGACCGCGACGCATACGAGGGATGCCGCGAACGCGCTTTTGTAGACAACATTAGGCATGGCTTAGAAACTAGAGAGTGACTTCACTCGGACACAACTCGGCGGGGCTGACGTGACATGTCTCACTTCCAACTTCGACCGACTTCGAACGACGACGAGATTCCGGTGAACGGTGTCAGATGTCCGGCGAGATCCCGCGAGCTTCCGTAGAGCACCACCCGATACGTGCCTGCGGGCTGATCCGTCGGTATGTCCCACTCGACGGTCGTCGTGGTGATCGGCCCGGCGGCGTCGAAGAAGATCTTCGTGTACCAATCGCCGTCGTCGTATTCGCGCGTCCACGTACCTGCTCGGTCTCGTTCGATCGCGAGATAGGTGTCGTCGCGGCGTAGGTCGGAGTTCGGGTTCGAGCCGGAAAAACGAACCGACACCCGCTGCCCGACGCCGTATGCCGCGGCCGGTTGGGTCAGGACGTCACCGAATGTGGTTCGGGGGGCGGCTATGTCGACGAAGGGTAGTCCGCCGGGGGAGTTGGGAATCGACCCCGTGAGATCTCGCTGGGGTTCTCCGCTCGGTACGGCTGTTCCGTCGCGGAGAGCGATGGCGAGCTCGGTCGCGATCTGAATCGTAGCGGGCAGTTGCCAGCGCCCGAATGCGGTGGCGCCGCCCTCGTAGTCCTGCTGGTCGTACTCCTCCGGAGTGGTGACGTAGTGGCCGTATCCGTTCGTGTAGCCCTGAACGACGACGAGTTCGCGGTCGACTCCCAAGGTGTCCGCGAGTGCAGTCCGCAGGCGCGAACCCGCCATCACCGTCGGTTCGAACGGGCAGGAGAAGAGGTGGAATGCGCCTATTCGCGCGAGGTGGAACGGCAGGACCTGCTGTACGACACCGGGGATCAGCCCGACGGGGAGGATCACGTCCTTGGGTGCGTGTGCGTCGCGCAACCACTGAGGCATGACAACCGAACCGAGCGCTGCCAGTGCAGGATTGCCGCCGCGCTCCCCCTCCTGCAGGCCTAGCTCCGGCAGGCCGCCACCGTCCTCCTGACTCGACGCGGCGAATGCGGCCCCGAGGGCCGCAGGGCTGGTGGTGTGGGTGCGGCCGTCGCCGGTGAACTCCGGTCGCACTGTGACGGAGGTGAAGTCGACGTACATTCCGCGCATGTCGATGCCGGACCGAAGCGCTGTGCCTGCTCCGCCGATCTGCGCACGTGCCGAGTCGAATTGGCGTGCACCGATGATGCGGGTGTTCTCGAATTCGTCGCCGGTCGGACCGGTGCCCGGCTGCTTGTCGAGGTTCGGTGTCACATCTCCCGGTGTGCTCTGGCAGAACGCCGCGACGAACGACGGATCGCGGTAATCGACACCCGCGACCTCACGCTCCCAGTGCCACGCTGCGTAGCCTTTGTTGTCGGTGCTCACCAGCAGGTTGGTCGCTTTCATCGACGTACCGTGCGTGGCAAACCAATTGACGACGCCTGCGAGCTCACCGCGTCTGGACACCTGTAGCGTCACCGAGCGAGGATCGATCCGCCCCGGCAGTTCGGCGGCGTCGGGGTTCCGGTCGAACGCCTGCGGCGAACGGTTCACCCCGGCATCGGTCAGGGAGGATGCGGTGACGGCGACATCGGACGGCTGAATGTCGGCGTGAGCCCGCGAGATCGCGTCGACGATGCCGGAGACGTTGGCCTCGAACGTGATCGGACGGAATCCGAGTGTCGTGATGTCCACGAGGAGGTGCCCGTCGGTACCGCCGGGTGCAGCGTGGGTGTGGGTGGCCGACAACAGGACGTTTCCGCGGTGGTAGAGGTGTCCGTACACCGCGTCGAGCCGAGTGAGCACCGCTTCGAGGATGCTCTCGAACATCAACCCGACCTCGCATGTCACGTGCACCAAACGTGTGTCCGACGCCGGATCGACGAAGACGAATGCCCGTGCGCGCTGCCGTAGATGAAGGCCTGCGCTCGATTGTTCCAGTACTGCATAGCCGTTCAAGCCTGCGCCGAAGGGCTCACCCGTCATGTCGCCGATTCCGCGACCGACATGCAGTCCGGCGGGTGACGCCCATGCGGAAGTCGATTCGCGCGTTGCAGTCGCCAGAGTTGCCACGCCGGCTGCAGCAAGGAATGTTCTTCTTGACGGATGCGAGGTCACCGGTGACACGCTATAGCCGCTGCTTCTTTCAGGCGCGCAAATCGCTCAGCGAGCGTCGTGCTGGGTGCGAGCGTCGAGAACGGCGGGGAGATTCGATTCGACCAACTCGATCAGGCCGACCAGTCGATCTGCGACCGAGCGACCGAGCGGGGTGAGGCTGTACTCGACCTTTGGTGGTATCGATTCGAGGACCGTCCGCAGAACGAATCCGTCGCGTTCGAGGGTCTGCAGTGTCTGGGACAGCATGCGCTCGCTGACGCCGTCGACCCGTCGCCGTAGAGCGTTGAACCTGTAGTCGCCTTCGGACAGAGCGGCGAGCGCGAGGATGCCCCAGCGGCTGGTGACGTTCTGCAGTGCTTCACGTGAGTGGCAGCCCCGCGCGAAGACATCGGCCTCGAGTGTCGGGTCCTGTTCGCTCATGCAGTCCAGGGTAGCGCATGCATATCGTATAGCGCTGCACCAAAAGGTTGCACTGTCGAAAAAGTAAGTGCATAGTGGTCGACGAACACCGACAACCGAAGGAACGAATCATGACCACAGCAGTTACCGGCGCAACCGGACACCTCGGCGCGCTCGTCGTGGACGGCCTGATCGAACGTGGAACGGATGCAGGGGACATCGTCGCCGTCGTCCGCGATGCAGCCAAGGCGCAGTCGCTCGCAGACCGCGGAGTGCAGGTACGCGTCGCGGATTACACCGACACCGATGCGCTGCAGGTAGCGTTCGCCGGCGTCGACAAGCTTCTGCTGGTCTCGGGGTCGGACGTCGGCCAACGCATCGCGCAGCACGAGAACGTCATCGGCGCAGCCGAGGCCGCGGGTGTGTCGCTCATCGCGTACACCTCGTTGCTGAAGGCGGACACGTCCGGCCTGAGCCTCGCACCCGAACACCTCGCGACCGAGAACCGCCTGACCGAGTCTTCGGTCCCCTCCGTCGTTCTGCGCAACGGTTGGTACTGGGAGAACTACCTGGGCGCGGTGCAGCAGGCAGCCGACACCGGAGTGCTGCTGGGCGCGGCGGGCGAGGGCAAACTTGCCGCGGCGTCGCGCGCGGACTACGCCGCCGCCGCCGTGGAGGTGCTGCTCGCCCAGGATCAGGGCGGCAAGGTCTACGAGCTGGGCGGAGACGAGCGGCTCACCTACGCCGAGCTCGCCGCTGTGTTCGCAGAGGTGTCCGGCAAGCCCGTCGAGTACAAGAATGTGTCGGAGGACGACTACAAGGGTGTCCTCGAAGGAGCAGGCCTGCCGGGCTTCGTCGCCGAGATGCTCGCGAGTGCCGATGCGGGAATCGCACGGGGCGAGCTCGACACGGACTCGGGCGACCTCCAGACGCTGATCGGCCGGGCGTCGACGCCCGTCGCGTCCGTTCTCGGCTGACGGTAGGACGGAAGTGCAGCCGGACGGACCGTCACCTCACGTGGTGGCGGTCCGTCCGGTCCACCGTCAGGGCGGCAACGCCGATGCCGATGACCACGCCGACGAGGGTGTCGCCGATCCGGCTGACGGACACCGTGGGGCTCAGATGGCCGGCCAAACCGGTCATGAGCAACGCCATCGGAGTGATCGCGAGCGAGGTCAGAGCGTAGTTCTTCATCACCAGAAGTTCGGCGGCGATCTGCATCGCGACGATCACCACCACGGTCTCCCAGTACCCGAGTGACGAGGCGATGAGCACCGCGGCGATGGCAGCGCCGCCGACGTTTCCGAGCAAACGCTGGATCCCTCGCTGAACCGTGGTTCGGTAATCGATTCCTTGCATGGCAGCCATCGCGCCCATCGTCGCCCACAGGGGATGTTCGAACCCGAGAGCAGTAGCGCACCAGGCAGCGAGAGCCGCCGCGACGGTGATGCGCACGGCGCCCCGCACGATCGGTGTCGATGCCGCCTGGGTCAGGCCTTCGGCGAAGAAATTCCGTGGTTTCGGGTGCACCAGCGCCTCGGCGGAGAGCATGCCTGCCATCGGAACGCGGTAGCGGCGCATTTTGCGCAGGTGCCGTTCGTGGGCCAGAACCTCGGCGGCGTGCGAAGGATCCTCACCGCGGCTCCACGCGTCGAGCACGGCGTCGGCGTCGTCGAGAAGTGTGGTCAGACCGTGCCGATGTTCACGGTCACCGGGATCGAGCGCGACGACGGTCCGCGCGCGGGCGATTGCGGCTCGTGCGCCGGGTGCGTCACGACGGTCCAGTGCGGTCAGGGCCCGGGCGACGGCGAGCTGCGACGGGCCCGTCGGATGCAGGATCGCCGGGGCCATGGACAGTGTCCACCCGACGACCGCGCCGACCGCGACGGACACGAAGACGGGTCCGAGGTCCCCGATGGCGTGCGAGAACCCGACGGCGGCGGTCGCGGCGAAGATGAGAATGACCGCGCCGGGACCGGTGATGGCGAACGCTGTCAACAGCAAGGCCGCCACACCGGCCGCGACGGAGATGGCCAGCACCTGGATGATCGCCGACGTCGTTGCGGCCCCGAGTGCGGCGCCGAGCGTCGCGTACACGACGATGAGCGCCCCGACGAGAGCGATCTTTCCTGCACGTCGGGGATATGGCTCGTATCTGCCGAAGGCCGAGCACAACGCTCCGAGCGCGGCGAAGCCCGCGAGGTCGTGCCGTCCGAGGATGCCGCCTCCGACCAGGACGATCGCCACGGCGAGCCCGACGCGCACGGCGGGTGCGATGGTTGCATCGGCCTTCCCGACGGTCAGTGCCTGGCGCCAGGTGCTGACCGCGACGGCATGGGCGATCGCGGAACGGGTGTGGTCGATTCGGTCGAGAAGCACGGGATCAAGGGTACAGATATTTCACTAGTAAAATAAACCACGAGCCGGTGTGATACTCGCCGTAGGGTGAAGTCATGATTCCGGCGCAGCGATCAGGTGGGGATTTCGTCGACCAGGTCAGACGAGAGTGGACGACCACTTTCCCCGACGTCGACACCTCCGCGATCGAGGTGCTCGCTCGCGTGGGCCGCATCGCGTCGCGGGCAAGTCACCTGCTCGACGCGACGCTTGCTCCCGTCGGGGTCTCGCGCGCCGAATTCGACGTCATGAGCGCGTTGCGACGGGCGGGACGGCCTCTTCGTGCCAGTGAGGTCACATCGGTGACACTTCTCAGTGGGGCGTCGACGACGAAGATCTCCGAGCGACTCGTCAAGGAGGGTCTGGTCGAACGCAAGCGGTTCGAGCGTGATGCCCGGGTCGTTCTTCTCGAATTGACCGACCGAGGAACCGATCTGGTGGATCGGGTGTTTCCCATCCGACTGCAGCGAGACGAGGAACTCCTGGGCGGGCTCGACGAGGACGAACTGCGCACTCTCGCAGCACTTCTGCGTAAGGTCGCGCTGAATGCCGACAAACCTCTGTGAGTGGAGATGTAGCGTCTTCTGGTCGCTCCGCAGGCTCTGCTCCTGGCCCATGGCCTACATCTCCACTCACACAAGGGTTGGACCGTGGGGGTCAGACCGTCGAGAGCGGGCGGATGTCCGTCGCCCCGCCCGCGGTGGGCGAGGTCAGGATGAACGTCGAGTTGTATCCCTTGGACTCGACGACTGCCCGGATTTCACGGAACTTCTCGGTGCTGACCTCGGGAGAACGCGAGAGGATGAAGCCCGACGTACGCAGCGGGTCGCCGACGAGCGCCCACGAGTAGTCGTCCGCGATGTAGGCGACGATGTAGTTGGTCGGCCCTTCCGGATTCTCCTGAATAGGAACGCCCGGGAAGCTCACGTGCAATTGGGCGTTGGTCACCGTGTCGTTCACCCGTGCATTACCGACGATGCGGTTCTGCTCACCTGTCCACGTGGTGCAGGTGTTCTCGACGCGGATGTTGGCCGGATCGATCAACTGGTAGTTGGCCTGGGTGTCGCGCGCGCACTCGAGGTTGAACGGCTGCGGTACCGCAGCGACCTGGTTCCAGGTTCCCAGATAGCGCTCGACGTCCAGCGACGGAATCGGGGTCAGTGGCTGCCATCCCGCCGATCCCGTGTCGGGCGCCGCCTGGGCCGGGCTGCCCACGAGGGCGAGTCCTGCCACGCAGGCTGCTGCAGCGATCGAAACACGTACCTTCATGAATCTCACTCCTTTGTTCCCACCAGTTCGGTTCTGCTGGAATCGATTCGGTTCGGCCACCATATCCCCGGGCCGACAAGGGTGAACAGTGCCGGTATGACCAGCGTGCGCACGACGAACGTGTCGAGAAGGATGCCGAACCCGACGATGATGCCCAACTGCGTCAGCGTGATCAGCGGTAGCACGCCGAGGACGCAGAACACAGCGGCCAACACGATGCCGGCGCTGGTGATGACTCCACCTGTCGCGCCGACGGCTCGAACGATGGCCGAGCGCGTGCCGTGACCTGGAACTTCCTCGCGCGTGCGAGTGACGAGGAAGATCGTGTAGTCCACACCGAGCGCGACAAGGAAGAGGAACGCGTACAGCGGGACGTTGTCGTCGAGCGCCGGGAATCCGAACACGCTGCTGCTGAACCAACTTCCGACGCCGAGCGCGGCCAGAGCGCTGAGCACCGTCGTGCCGACGAGTATCAACGGCGCGATCAACGAGCGCAGCAGTGCGATCAGCACGACGAGTACGACGATCAGGATGGCTGGAACGACCACGAGTCGGTCGCGTGCGGCGGCGTCGGATGTGTCGAGGGCCTGTGCGTCGCTGCCGCCCACCAGGGCGTCGGGGATGTCGGAGAAGGCAGCACGCAGTTCCTCGACAGCTGCGAACGCGTCGTCCGAGGCAGGAGCTGCGTCGGTGACGACGGACCACTGAGTCAGGCCGGTCCCGGAATCCGCTCCGCGCGTGAACGAGTCGACGGAGGTGACCCCGTCCAGGGCGGTCTCGATGCGATCGGCGGATTCGGTGGGTGCGACGACGGTCGTCGGATCGGCCAGTCCGGCCGGGAAATGTTCCGAGAGAGTGTCGAAACCTTCGACGGACTCGGCGGTGACGCGGAACTGCTCGGTCTGTGACAGGCCGATTCCGGTGCCGAACAGGGCCGCGGCGCAGGCGATCAGCGCGACGAGTGTGACGGATGCAGTACGCGTCGGGTGGCGTGAGACGGCCGCAGCGACCGAGTGCCAGGCACCCGTCGTCGCGGTGTCCTTGTCCTCGCCCTTGGGGATGAACGGCCAGAACAATTTCGGCCCGCACAACGCGAGCAGCGGCGGTAGGACGACAAGAACGAACACGGCCGCCACCACGAGGCCCGCGGCAGCGAGAGCACCCAGGCTGCGGGTGCTGGGCAGGATCGCGAGCAACAACGTCAGCAGCGCGAGGACAACGGTGGCGTTGCTGGCGAGAATGGCGGGCCCGGCGTGTCGAACGGCATGCCGCAGCGCCTCGCGGTGGTCGTCGCGGGTGCGCAGTTCCTCTCGATATCGCGAGATGAGAAGGAGTGCGTAGTTGGTACCCGCGCCGAAGACGAGCACGCTGGTGATGCCGGATGTCGACCCGTCGAACGACAGGCCGGTCAGTTCGGCCAGAGCGGTGCCCACCGAGGTGGCGACGCGGTCGCCGAGCCCGATGACCAGCAGTGGAACGAGCCACAGGATGGGGGAGCGGTAGGTCACGATGAGCAGGATCGCGACGACGAGTGCGGTGACGGCCAACAGGGTGAAGTTGGCGCCGGAGAAGGAGTTCGCGATGTCGGCGCCGAATGCGGGCCCGCCGGTGAGCTGCGCCTCGAGGTCCGAGGGAAGCCCGTCGACCGCCTTGTCGCGGAGCGAGGTGACGGTGTCGTTCAGGTCGAAGCCGGACAAGGAGCTGTCCACCTGCACGATGCCGAGGGTGGCTTTGCCGTCCGGCGCAGGTACCAGCGGTGACGCGGTGTCCGATGACGCGGTGTCCGACAGGCGTGCGAGGGCCTGAGCGGCGGCATCGGTGTCGGCCGGGGTCAGGACACCGTCGTCGATGCGGCTCACCACGAGGATGACCGGCGCGGTCTCCGACCCGGGGAATTGGTCGAGTAGTTCGGTGACCTGCGCGGAATCCGCTTCGGGTGGCACCGAGGAAGGGGCTTGCCCGGCTGAGTCGTTTTCACCCACGAGGCCCATGAAGGCGACGGAGAGAACGATCACGGCAAGCGACAGGGCCCACGAGCGTCGTGAGCTGACAATTCGGGCAAAACGAGTCCAGAAGTCCACCGGCCAACAATCTCATTAACTTAACAATTAAGCAACTGAGAGAACTTGCGCGTCTTCAGCGCGATAGTGTTGCCCAGGACCCGATGGAACGAAACCGAAGAAAGTGAACCCCGTGCCCGACCGCAGTACATCCGAGCGACGTGCATCCGAACGACGCGCGGAACTGGAGTCGATGATCTCGTCGGACGTTCGCGCCCTGTCGTCGGTGTCCGAGGAGATCGGCCGAGCGTTCGGGGCGCAACATGAGCTGCGGCCCAATGACTTTCGTGCCCTGCTGCTCATCATGGTCGCCGATGTCGAGGGGCAGCCGCTCACCGCGGGCGAGCTCGGCGGCCGGCTCGGACTGTCCTCTGCGGCCATGACGTATCTCGTCGAACGCATGATCTCGTCGGGACACATCCGGCGGGAAAAAGATGCGCACGACCGCCGCAAGGTGATCCTCCGGTACGACGAGCACGGCATGGAAGTCGCGCGCGGATTCTTCGGACCACTGGGGATCAAGACGTCGGCCGCCTTGGCCGACCTTCCCGACGGAGATCTGGCTGCCGCGCACCGGGTGTTCGCCGTGCTGATCGACGCCATGCGCGATCACCACGACGAACTACACGCCGGGCAGAACTAGGGCTTCAGCAGCACCTTCACGGCTCCGTCCTGCTTCTTCTGGAAGATCTCGTAGGCGTGCGGCGCCTGGTCGAGGGGCAATGTGTGGGTGGCGAAATCGTCGACGCCCAGCGGATCGTCGTCGGTCAGGAGCGGCAGGATGTCGTCGACCCACCGCAGCACGTTCGCTTGGCCCATGTGCAGCCGAATCTGCTTGTCGAACAACGTGAGCATCGGCAGCGGGTCCGCCATACCGCCGTACACGCCGCTCAGCGAGATGGTGCCGCCCCGTCGGACGATGTCGATGGCACTGTAGAACGCGCCGAGACGGTCCACGCCCGCCTTCTGCATCATCGGTCCGGCGATCGCGTCGGGGAGCAGAGACGTCACACTCTGGGCCAACTTCGCCACGGGAGACCCGTGTGCCTCCATGCCGACCGCGTCGACGACGGAGTCGGTACCGCGACCGTCGGTGAGGTCGCGGATGGCGTCGGCAAGATCGCCGCCCAGATCGTCGAAGTTCAATACCTCGATTCCGCGGTCCGCGGCACGCTGGAGCCGCTCCGGGACTCGGTCGACGCCGATGACTCGGTGACCACGGTGATGCGCGATGCGGGCCGCCATGTCGCCGATGGGGCCGAGTCCGAGCACCGTGACCGAACCTCCGTCGGGAATGTCGGCGTATTCCACCGCCTGCCACGCTGTGGGGAGCACGTCGGACAGGTAGACGAACCGTGAGTCGTCCGGCCCGACGGGAACCTTGATGTGCGTGTTCTGCGCTTGCGGAATCCGAAGATACTCGGCTTGACCACCGGGAACTTGGCCGTACAGGCTCGAGTATCCGAACAAGGCGGCACCCATTCCCTGGTCGCGGACCTGCGTGGTCTCGCACTGGGTGTACAGACTCGAATTGCACATGTAGCAGTGACCGCACGAGATCTGGAACGGAACGACCACCCGGTCGCCGACCTTCAGATCGCCGACATCCGGCCCCACCTCCTCGACGATCCCCATGGGTTCGTGCCCCAGGATGTCGCCCTCGGACATGAACGCACCGAGCACTTCGTACAGGTGAAGGTCCGATCCGCAGATGTTCGTGGTGGTCACCTTGATGATCGCATCGGTGGGTTCCTCGATCCTCGGATCAGGCACGGTGTCGACGCTTACCTTGCGCTTTCCTTGGTATGTAACAGCTTTCATGTTCGGTCCTCGCTAGGTCGGAGACGGTCGAGCTCATGTCTCGGGTGCCCTGGGTAGGACGAGCCGAAACGCGGGTGTACGGGAAGCCCCCGGTGCCGTAGGGTTGGACGCGGTTGAGATAACAGCCGTTGTCGGAGGAGACTCCACGGGATAGCCCGGCGGCTTGTTCGGATGTGTGGCCGGCTCCGGTCACCCGCATCAGCTCGCTCAGTTTCCTCCCGATCGATCAACGATGGGATGGCTATGACTGTTACTCCACACGGTTTGAACGACGAAGGAACTACCCGGCCGCATGCTGCCACCGAAACTTCGGTCTCGGTTGCCGCGACAGGTGCCATTTTCAGCGCCTCCGCGGCCGGATCCAACTCTCTCGTCGTCAAAGTTCACGGCGACATCGATATGCGTAGCGCACCGATTCTGACGGATTTCGTTCTCAGTCGGGTCACCCCCGACGTCAGGATGATTCTCGATCTGTCGGATGTGGACTTCTTCGCAATCGCCGGATTGACGATCTTCACAGCACTGGACGAGGCACGCCTGGACTGGTGCCTGGTCGAGGGGTACGCGGTGCACAGGTTGCTGCAGGCAGCAGCCGTCGTTCCCACGGCCCAGAGGTTCGACTCGGTCGAGAACGCGGTCCACTGACCGCCCGCTAGCAGATTCATGTAGGCACGCACTTCATCTGGTGACCAGCTCCAACAGGGAGCTGGTCACTTTTTTGCGTACAGGGCCGAGCAGGCCCGTCTGTCCAAGGGCAGCGCGAGCTGCGTTCATCCCGGCTGCGCCGTGCACCCCGCCACCGGGATGAGCGGACGAACTTCCCAGGAACAGCCCTTCGACGGGCGTCTCCGCCCGCCCCAGACCCGGCGTCGGCCGGAAGATCAGTTGCTGTTGCAGTTGCGCGGTCCCGCCGTTGACCGCACCGCCGAACAGGTTGGTGTTCTCGGTCGCCAGATCGGACGGGCGTTGAACGACCTCGCCGACGATCGATCCGCTGAAACCGGGTGCGTGTTCCTCCAGTACCGTCCGCACCCGAGCCGCGATGGTGTCGGCCGACGCGTCGTCGGTGACTCCGCGGGGAAGGTGCGTGTACGCCCATGCGCTCTCGGTCCCCGCCGGTGACCGAGAAGGATCCGCGGTGGTCATCTGGCCGAACAGCATGAACGGGCGCTTGGGCAACACGTTGACCGACAGGTCCGTGGTCCACCGCAGCAGCCCGTCCTCGTCCGCACCCAAGTGGACGGTCCCCGCGTCGGACAGACTCTTCGATCGCCACGGAATCGGACGGTCGAGCGCGTAGTTGACCTTCACCACCGGGGTGTCCCATTCGAACTTCGCCAGGTCGTCGTGCATGCGCTGCGGAATGGCGTCGTGCGGGAGGAGGTCCTGGTAGAGCATCGGCGCCGAGACGTCGGCGACGATCGCCTTACGGGCCAGGACTACGTCGCCCGACGCGGTGCGAACCCCGGTGGCCCGGCCGTTCGACGTGATCACCGACACCACGGGGGTGCCGCACCGGAGCTCGGCGGACCCGGCCCGACGAACCAGGGCGGCCGTCAGCTCGCCGGCTCCGCCGACCGGAACGGGGTAGCCGACGTCCTGAGCCATCATCGTCAGCAGATACCCCATCGCGCCGCTGACCGACGCATCCAGGGGTGCGTCTCCGTGCATCGCGTTGCCCAGCAACAGGCACCGGGCCGCGGAACTGCGGAACGTCTCGTGTGCCATCGCACGTGCAGGCAACGCCATGAACCGCGCGAACCTCAGCGTCCCCGCGGGACCGAGCTTCCTCGACAGAGACACGCCGGCCTTGACGGGCGGAAACGGCGTGAAGAACGCGTCGAGCAGCGGTTTCTTGATCTTCTGCCACTGCTCGAACAATGCGAACCACGCATCGCCGTCACGACGGTCGTGCTCGCTCAGTGCGGCTGCAGTATCGGCGACGTTCCGCAGAACCGTCGGCGCATCCTCGTCGGCGGACGACCGAGCGTGGCCGTACGCCGCAGGCGATCGGGACCACCTCAACCCGTGGTCCTCCAACCCCAGCGCCGTCATCGCCGGAGACGACGCGCCGAGTGGATAGAACGCACTGAACAGGTCGCTGGTGAAGCCGGGAACCAGTTCGGCGCTGCGTACCGCGCCGCCGGGAGCGGACGCCGCCTCGACGATCACCACGTCCCAACCCGCGTCGGCAAGTGCGGCGGCGGCGACGAGGCCGTTGTGGCCTGCGCCGATGACAACGGCATCGGCAGTGGTGGTGGTGCTCATCCGGGAGGCGACCTTTCGCGAGAGTGCTGCCGGGTGCATGCCCCGCACGGGCGAGAGTCAATCAGGACTGGTCGCGGCCGACCGATTCGACGATGCGGTGAGCCAGGGTGTGCAGCTTGACGTTCTCGTTCTGCGATTGCAGCGACAGTACCTCGAAGGCGTCGTCCGCAGCGATGCCCCGGATCGCCATCACGATCCCCTTGGCCTGCTCGATCGTCGCTCGTGTGCGCATCGCCTCACGAAGTCCCGTGAGTTCGCGCTGCGCCTCGCTCGCACGTCGCGAGTTCCAGATGGCGCTCTCGACCGCGGTGACGAACACCTTGATCAGTATCTCGTCCGTCTCGGTGAACGTGTGGTCGGTCAAGCTGTAGACCTCGAGGGCGCCGATCTGCGTCGTGTCGACCGAAATTGGCGCAGACAGCGACATCGGCGCCGACAGGCAGCCCGGCGCATCGAACTCGAGAACACGAGGGTCCGTGTACGCGACCGTCTTCGGAGTTCCTGTCGACTCGTCCACGAGTGTGACGCCAGCCATGTCGGCACCCAGCACGGTGTCGACGACCTGGGTGCACACGCTGTGCAGCAGTGTCTCGACCTGAGCGTGCGACAGCAGGAGGTTGCGGAACGATTCGAGCCCCGGCTCGAAGGAGCCGTCGTCGCCCGCGCGCACGTCGCCTTCACGCGAGTAATCGACTCGCGGCGTCTCTTTCATGTCATCACCACACTCTTCGAGCGCACTTGCAGTGCCCTTGGATTGCCGGCGATGACTTCACCGAATGAGACTGGAAATATTACGACAACACCCGTCGGACTTCACGCACCAGGTCACCGTTGTGCAGTCCTGTCACACGCGAAAGGACGGACCCGCGTGTCGGATCCGCCCCTTCGGTGGTGAACGTGTTATCGGGATTTGACCAACAGGATCTCCACCGGTATCTCCAGCAGCAATCGCTGGACCGTCTGCCCCATCAGGAATTTCCCGACGGCGCTGCGGTGACGTGACCCGATGACCACGAGCTCCGCGTCCACCTTGTCGACGAGTGCAAGCAACGTGGACGTCGAATCGGGATCCGGGGCCCCGACCTCGACCCGTGCACCGGGTGCCAGAGCGTGCACCGCGGTTTCGACCGCGGCAACTTCCTGCGCCTGCGCACGTGGTTCCGGCGAACCCGACAGTGCGTGAATCACAACGAGTTCGGTTCCTCTGGACTGCGCCTCACGTACACCGGCGGTGAGTGCGCTTCTTCCCTCGTCGGACTGATTGTGAACTACTACGACGGACATGTGCTTGACCTTTCGGGTACGTGGGGGATCAGCCGAACGGGATCTGGCCGAGGGCAACACCGACGACGAGCATGGTCAGGGAGATGACCGCTGCGCGCCACAGAACCTTGCGGTGATGGTCGGCGAGCGATACACCGGCGAGGGTCACGAGAAGCAGGATGGCGGGGACGAGAGGGCTCTGCAGGTGGAATGCCTGACCGGTGATCGACGCACGCGCCATCTCGACGGGCTCGATTCCGTACTGCGCAGCGGTTTCGCTGAGAACCGGCAGGATGCCGAAGTAGAACGCGTCGTTGGTCATGAAGAACGTGAACGGAAGGGACAGAACGCCGGTGATGACGGCGAGGTACGGACCCATACCCGCCGGAATGACGTTGAGCAGCCACTCGGCCATGGCCTCGACCATGCCCGTTCCCTGGAACACGCCGGTGAGGATCGCTGCAGCGAGAACCATGGCGACGACGGACACGATCGACGACGAGTGCCGCGCGATGGCCTCGCCCTGCTCCTTGACCTTCGGGAAATTCACGGCGAGCGCGATCGACGCTGCGATCATGAAGAGCACCGGGATGGGGAGGATGTCCATGACGAGGACAACCAGCAACGCGACGGTCAGAGCGGCGTTGAACCACAACAACTTCGGACGCAGCGTGTCGCGATTGGGATCGAGGCCGTCGATGAACTGACCGGCGCCGCCGTCGTGATCACTGCCAGTGCCTGCCGATCCGCCGGTGTTCTTGGAGCCACCGGTCTTCTTGGACCCGGTGCCAGTGGAGCCGCCTGCGTGAACCAGCTCGGATTCGTAGACCAACTTGCCGATTCGTTTACGCTCCATCAGCCCGAGGTGCACCGAGAACAGCAGCACGATGACCAATCCGGCGATCAACGAGGGAACCATCGGCACGAAGACCTCCGAAGGCGAGATGCCGAGCGCCGACGCTGCACGCACGGTGGGTCCGCCCCACGGGATGATGTTCATGGTTCCGTTGGCCAGACCGGCAACGACCGTCAAGATCACCGGGCTCACACCGAGTTTCAGGTACAGAGGCAGCATCGCGGAGGTGACGATGATGAACGTCGTCGACCCGTCACCGTCGAGGGACACGACCATCGCCAGAACGGCAGTACCGACGACGAGCCTCATCGGGTCGTTCCTGACGAGCTTCAGAATGCCCTTCACCAGTGGATCGAACAGGCCGACGTCGATCATGATCCCGAAGAAGATGATCGCGAAGAACAGCAGGGCAGCCGTCGGGGCGAGCGACTTGATGCCGTCGGTGATCATGTCGCCGATCCCGAGTCCCGCACCGGCCATGAGGCCGAACGCAACCGGCACCAACGTCAGCGCCACGACCGGGGTCGCGCGCTTGGTCAGGATCAGATACATGAAGACGGCAACCATGAGGAAGCCCAGTATCACGAGCATGGGTGTACTCCTTTGTGCGAGCAGGGTGAAACGTGGTGTCGGGTGAATCCGAACGTCAGGGGGTGACGGTCAGCGTCTCGTGGACGAATCGAGCTTGTTCGCCCAAGAAATCGGCGAAGTCGGAGCCGGTCAGTATCGAACTGCGCCAGCCGTTTCGGGTGAGGATGTCCTGCCATTGGCCGGACGTGTCGAGATCACGGATGCGGTCGGTCCACGTCGTCGCCTGGTCCGGCGTGATGCCCGGCGGCGCGAGCAGGCCTCGCCAGTTGGCGAAGACGACGTCGACCCCGGCCTCGCGTGCGGTCGGCGCGTCCACCACCGGCACGCGTTCGTCGGTGCTGATGGCAAGTGCCCGCACGGTTCCGGCCGAAATCTGGTCGAGATACTCGCTGACGCCGGTCGTCGCGACGTCGACGTCACCGGTCAGTAGCGCCGGAAGCAGCTGCCCGCCACCTTCGTACTGTCGATACGTCGACGCCGACGGGTCGACGCCGATGGCCCGAGCAAGAAGGATCCGGAACAGACCGTCGGGCCCGCCCTCGGCGGAACCACCGGCAAAACTGAGCGCCGACGGGTCGGCGCGCCACGAGTCGACCAGATCGTTCATCGTCCGAAGCGGCGAGTTCGCCGGAACCAGAACCACTTCCGGTTCCTCCAGCAGCTTGGCGACGGGCGTGGCCTCGGACAGCGAGTTGTCGGACTCCGTCGTCTCCAGTGCGCCGATCAGACCCAGGCCCATGACCATCGCGAGGTCGGGATTTCCGCGCTCGAGAGTCAACCGGCCCAGGCCGACGATGCCACCCGATCCGGGCAACACCACGACGTCGTAATCGGGGTCGGTGCTGCCGGGGGTGCCGCTGCCCAGAGCTTGGGTGAGATTTCGGGCCGTCAGGTCGTATCCGCCACCTGCATCCGACGGCACGACCAATTGGACCCGGGGAGTGCCGTTCGCGCCGGCGAACACCGCCGGTTCGGAACTGCATGCGCCCACGAGAACGGCAACCGCGACGCACACGGCGCTGGTTGCTGATCGAACTCTCGTAGTAGGCACCATGGAAGTGAACAACACTTTGTGACTGCGGTCACCCTTGCGATCACAGTTTCTTTTGTGTCCATTGTGGTCGCGCCGAACTGCGCTCCACTCTCCGGGCTGCGCAGTAGGGTCTCTTGGTGCGCAGAACCACGCTGGCGGCCCAGTTGCTGAGGTTGCAGCTGCTGATCGTCGTGGTCGTTCTGGTCGCCATCGGCGGCCTGTCGCTCGCCCAATCGTCGACCGCGTTCCAACGAGACGCAGGCCGCCGCGCACAGTCTGCGGCCGAAACTCTCGCGGCGAACCCCGTCGTCCGTCAGCTGTTGCCGTCGGCCCAGCCTCGTATCCGAACCGGTCTGCAGAGCGCAGTCGAATCCGTTCGCGCAGTCTCCAGCCTCGACTACGCGGCACTCTCGGGCGTCGACGGAGTGGTGGTGTTGTCCACCGTTCCCGAACAAGTCGGGACGACCGTGCAGACCGGTGCGGACGGATCGAGGGTCGGGCTCACCGACACGGCGGCGGGTAGAGCCGTCGAAGCGCGGGTACCGGTGCTCGACGACTCGGGAACACTCGTGGGAACGGCCGTCGTCGGCGACCGATATCCCTCGGCCGTGGACCGGTTCCTGCAATCGGCACCCAATCTGATCGTCTACCTGGCGGTCGCGTCGGTGCTGGGCGGGCTGGGTTCGGTACTGCTCGCGCGGAGAGTCAAGCGACAGACCCTCGGCATGGAGGCCAGCGAGATCCTGGACCTCGTCGGACAGCGAGAAGCGATGCTGCGGGGACTCAAGGAAGGCGTCATCGCCCTCGACCCGAACGGCCGCGTCGTGCTGATGAGCGAGAGTGCGCACGAGTTGCTGCACATCGAATACGGAAGCAAGGGCGCAACCGTCGACGAGCTCGGCGTCACCGGTCGGCTTCGCGACGTCCTTCTCGGAACCGTGGAGACCTCCGACGAGATCGTGCTGGTCGGCGATCGAGTCCTGGTCCTGAACACGGTCCCCGTCGTCGCCGACGGCAAAGCGGTGGGAACGGTCACGACCTTCCGTGACCGCACCGAACTGACCGACGTCGAGGAGGAACTCGGAGTCACCAAGACCAGTTCGACGGCGCTGCGTGAACACATCCACGAATTCGACAACCAGCTGCACACCATTTCCGGACTGGTTCAACTGCACGAATACGACGAGGTGGTGCGCTACGTGGACGGACTCACCGCGCGCCGTGAGGATGCGACGTCGGTGGTCACCGATTCCGTCGCCGACGTCAGTGTCGCTGCGCTCCTGATCGCGAAAATCGGTGCTGCCGCGCATCGTTCGGTGACCGTCGACATCGTCGAGGGATCTGCTCTTCGATCGCACGGGGGAGCGTTGTCCCGAGATCTCTGCACTGTCCTCGGCAACCTCGTCGACAATGCCGTGGCGGCATCGAGTGGACGGGTACGGATCGCGTTGCACGAGAACGGCGGTGACATCGTAATCGAGGTGTTCGACGACGGACCGGGCGTCGACGCGTCGGACACCACGAAAATCTTCGAACAAGGCTGGAGCACGAAAGGGGCAGTGTCGACCGGTCATGGCTTCGGTCTCGCGCTGGTCCGGCTTGCCTGCAGGCGTCGGGGCGGCGACGTGACCGTCGGAAAGGACGGCGAGTGGACGGTGTTCCGCGCGATGATGAAGGAGTGAGTGTGATTCGGGTTCTTGTCGTCGACGACGACTTCATGGTCGCCAAGGTGCATTCGGGGTTCGTCGGGAAGGTCGACGGCTTCGAGGTCTGCGGCGTCGCCCACACGTCCGAGTCCGCGATCGACGCAGTGTCCACTCTCCGTCCGGACCTCGTGCTGCTCGACGTGCACCTGCCCGGTGCCAGCGGCCTGGACCTCATCGGGTCGTTCCGAGAGTTGGTGCCGGACCTCGACATTCTCGTCATCACCAGCGAACGAGAAGTCGCGTCCGTGCAGAAAGCGCTCCGGAGCGGCGTCGTGCATTACCTGATCAAGCCGTTCAAGTTCTCCGTGCTGCAGGCGCGGCTGGAGCAGTACCGAACCACGCGGCAAACCCTCGGGTCCTCGGCGGAGGCCGAACAGGCTGCCGTCGACAAAGCTTTCGGTATCAGTGGATCCGGCCAGGACCTTCCCAAAGGTTTGAGTCGCGTCACGCTGGATCTGGTCGAACTCAGGCTTCGTGACGTGGAAGGACCGGTGTCGGCCACCGAGATGTCCGAGCGAGCGGGGATCTCCCGATCCAGCGCTCGGCGGTATCTCGAATACCTCGCGGGTATCGGGCGCGTCGAGGTGTCCCTGGACTACGGGAACGTCGGACGGCCCGAAAGGCTCTATCTACGTAAATAATTCATCACTCGACTGCCCGTCGAACGATGGCTGCGATCTTCTTCTCCGTCGCGTCGTCGAGCTCCGTCACAAACCATCCCGACGGCATCAACAGGTCGTCCGCATCGTCCGGCACGGACACGTTCGCCTTCTCCGACAACCCGAATGCAATGTATTTCTCGGCGATGAAGTGGCAGAGAATCGGGCCCTTCCCTTTCGCGTATCCGGGCATTCCGTAGAACAACCGAGGTTGCAACTCCGGCGCGGCAGCCAGGATCACCTCGTGCAGCCTGCGCCCGACGGAGTCGTACGGTGCGGGGTAGGAGGCGATCTTCTCCAGTACTGCAGCGGTTGGGTCCTGTGTCGATTTCTTGGCTGGCATGCACGTCATCATTCCCCACTTCGGCAGTGTTTTCGCTTGTGTCGGACCCTCTCGGTATATTCGAAAGTATGTTCGATACTGGGGTTTCGGCGGGGTACGACGGTACCGGGGTCGGTACGGCGGGGTCGAGTACTGCGTGCGTGGCCGGGTTGGCAGGTTATGCCGCGGTGTGCCGGGTGCGGGAGAACATCGCCCGCGCCAGGACGGTGGAGGCGGTGTGCGAGATCGCCGACATCCGCCTCGCCGACGCCGACACCGCCGACACCACCGGCATCGGTGGTGATCCGTCGACTGTTCTGGCGCAGGTGGTCACCGAGGTGGCGGTGTCGCTGGGTCTGTCGCAGAGCGCCGCGCGGCCGTTGTTGAGCGTCGGGCAGGAGTTGTCGC